>JAWKWA010000001.1:0-349393 GCA_041397765.1 Hyphomicrobiaceae bacterium
GTGGGCCCCGCGGGGTCCGTCAATTGCCGGCCACGAGCGTCAATCAGACGTGGCACCGCGCGCGCCTGATCGCTCGAGGCTGGCCCCGTCCAGGGCCGCCGGAGACGTCGATCAGACCCGCACAACCATTCACGACGACCGTGCTCACGACGTCCGGGCGCCGGGCGTCAGCTCTTCTTCTTGCCGAGCAGCCGCTCCAAAGCCTTCCTGGCTTCCACGCTACCGTCCGAGCCGTCCTTCATGTCGACGAGATCGGCAAGTGCGCGGCGGGCCCGCTCCTCGATGCTGAGCGCCTCGTCCGCCGCCCCGGCGACCGTGGCGCCGGCATCGCCCGCATGATCGTCGGTGGCGCGGCCGACGGCGGAGCCCGAGGCCGCAGCGGCGGCGGCGGCGGCCGCAGCAGCGGCCATGGCGGCCGAGGACGCCTGCCGGGCCTCCCGCGCCGCACTCTCGAGCACCTTCAGCCCGGTCGCGTGGCCGTTCATGTGACCGGCCTCGCCCCGCTTCTCGGCGACGTGCCCCTCGCCGCCACGCGCCACCTGGGGCTCGACCGGCCGATCGGCCCGCTTTGCCGTGTCCGGCAGCCGTGCCGCCTCGGCCTCCGCCGCCGCATGGGCGACATGCTGGCGCTCATCCTCGAGACGGCGCTCATCGCGAGCCGGCGCAGCCCGCACCTGGGTCGCGACTTCCTCGGCCTTGGCGCCGAGGCCCGCCGACATGCCACCACCGCTCGCCACCGTGGCGCCCGGGCCGCCCTTGGTGTCGTCCGGGCCTGCGTCGACGGTGATGACAGGCTTCATCGCCATGAGCGTCTCGGCGCTCAGATGGCAGGCGATGCGATGCTTGCCGCTGAACTCGCGGACCGGCGGCAGCGTCGTGTCGCAGGTCCCCTTGATCGCATAGGCGCAGCGCGTCGAGAACGGGCAGCCCTTCGGCGGATTGGACGGCGAGGGCAGCTCGCCGGTCAGCAGCACCTTGCGCTTCGAGACCCGCACATCGGCGATCGGCACCGCCGAGAGCAGAGCCTCGGTATAGGGATGATAGGGCGGCGCGAACACCTCATCCGTGGTGCCCTGCTCCATGATCCGGCCGAGATACATGACGACGATGCGGTCGGAGAGGTAGCGCACCACCGAAAGGTCGTGGCTGATGAACAGCATGGTCGTGCGATTGTCACGCTGGATGTCCATCAGCAGTTCGGTGACGGCGGCCTGCACCGACACGTCGAGCGCCGATACCGGCTCGTCGGCGATCACGACCTTGGGATTGCCGGCGAAGGCGCGGGCGATGCCGATGCGCTGCTTCTGGCCGCCCGAGAGCTGGCGCGGCCGGCGATGCGCGAAGTCGCGCGGCAACTTGACGATGTCGAGCAGCTCGAGCACGCGCTCGCGCCGGCGCCGCGCATTGGGCTCGGTGCCGAAGCGCTTGAGCACGCGCGCCACCTGGGAGCCGACGCTGTGGCTGGGGTTCAGCGTGTCGAACGGGTTCTGGAACACCATCTGCAGGTTGGCGATGGTCTTGCGGTCGCGCTTGTTGACCGGCACCTGGCCGAGATCGAGATCGCCGAGCAGCACCTGGCCGCCGGTCGCCTCCTCGAGGCCCATCAGCACGCGCGCGAAGGTCGATTTTCCGCAGCCCGATTCGCCGACGATGGCGACCGTCTCGGCCTCGCGGGCCTCGAAGGTCAGCTCCTCGTTGGCCTTGATGGTGCGCTTCTCGCCGCCCATCAGCGACAGGCCGCCGACCTCGATCTCGTAGTGCTTCTTCAGCTCCTCGACGCGCAGCACCACCTCGCCGGTCTTGATCGGCGCCCGCTTCTTGTCGCTGGCGGCGGCGGCCGCCCAGTCGATCTCGCCGATCCTGAGGCAGCGCGAGAAATGATCGTCGTCGCCGCCGATCCCCATCATGTCGATGGTGCCCTTGTCGCAGCGCCCCTTGGAAAAATGCGCGCAGCGCGGACCGAAGGTGCAGCCGGGCGGACGCTGATGCGGCAGCGGCAACTGACCGGGAATGGCGATCAGCGGGCGGGCATTCTTGTCGGCGCCGGGCACCGGGATCGAGGAGAAGAGGCCCTGCGTGTAGGGATGGCGCATGCGGCGGAACACATCGCCGATCTCGCCGACCTCGACCGCCTGGCCCGAATACATCACCGTGATGCGGTCGCAGGTCTCGGAGATCAGGCCGAGATTGTGCGAGATGTAGATCATCGAGGTGCCGAACCTGGCCGAGATCTCCTTGATGAGCTCGACGATGCCGGCCTCCACCGTCACGTCGAGCGCCGTCGTCGGCTCGTCGAGCAGGAGGAGCTTGGGATTGGACAGCAGCGCCATGGCGATGACGGCGCGCTGCTGCTGGCCGCCCGAGATCTGGTGCGGATAGGAGTGCATGATGCGCGCCGGATCGGGGATGCGCACGTTGGAGAGCATCGCCTCGGCCCGCTCGCGCGCCTCGCGCCGGCTGACGCCCTCGTGATAGATCGGCACCTCGGCGAGCTGGTCGCCGATCCGCATCGAGGGATTGAGCGAGCTCATCGGCTCCTGATAGACCATCGAGATCTGCGAGCCGCGGATGGCGCGCAGCTCCGGCTCGCTCATCTTGCGGATGTCCCGGCCCTCGAACAGGATCTCGCCGCCGACGATGGCGCCGTTCTTGCCGAGATAGTTCATGATGGCGAAGGCGACCGTCGACTTGCCGCAGCCCGATTCGCCGACGATGCCATGCGCCTCGCCCGGCATCAGCTTCAGGTTGAAGTCCTTGACCGCCGGGATCTCGCCCGTCCTCGTAAAATACGAGATGGAGAGATTGCGGCATTCGAGGACCGGGGGGGCCGCAGATTTCGCATTCGCCATCTGAGGTCAATCCTTCAAGCTGATCTCGCGGATGCCGTCGGCCAGCAGGCTGAACCCGACGACGAGCGATGAAAGCGCGAATGCGGGAATGAGTGCCATGTGCACCTGGCCGCCGAGCAGATAGCTGTAGGTATCCCTGATCATGCCGCCCCAATCGGGATCCGGCGGCCGCAGGCCGACACCGAGAAAGCCGAGAATGCCGATGGTGATGGCGGTGTAGCCCATCCTGAGGCAGGCATCGACGATGAGGGGCCCGCGCGCGTTCGGCAGGATCTCGACCAGCATGATGTACCAGCCCGGCTCGCCACGCATCTTGGCGGCCGCGACATAGTCCTTCTCGCGCAATTCCAGCGTCTGGCTGCGGACGAGGCGCGCCACCTGCGGCGCTGCGATGAAGGTGACGGCGACGATGATGTTGAGCGCCGAGGGGCCGAACTTCATCATGATGATGACGTAGAGCACGAGGACCGGGAACGACAGGATCACGTTGCAGAGCTGCATGATGATGGTGTCGAACCAGCCGCGGTAATAGCCCGCGAGGAGCCCGAGAACGCTGCCGGCGACGTAGCCGCACAGCGTGGCGAGCGGCGCGATCGAGAGCACGATGCGCGAGCCCCACATGATGCGCGAGAGGATGTCGCGAGCCTGATCGTCGGTGCCGAACCAGTGGGCGGCCGAGGGCGGTGCCGCCACGCCGGTCTCGAAGATGTTCTGGTTGGGATCGTAGGGCGCAAGGAAGGGCGCCGTCAGCGCGATGATCACCCAGAACAGCACGATGAAGGCGCCGACCGTGCCGACGCTCGATTCGCGGATCAGCATTACCGACTTCAGCCAGCCCGGCACGATGGAGGTGGTCCGCGCGCGGGCTCCGGCTGGAATTGTTTCGACGCTCATGTCTCGCGGCCTGTCGTTTGAAGCGGAATCTCGTCTGTCTCGGCCGGGCCGATCGGTGGCGGCCTCAACTGAAGCGGATCCTGGGATTGAGCATCATGTAGGCGAAATCGCCGAGCATCTGCGAGACGACGACGATCAGCACGGCGAACAGCGAGGCGGCCTCCACGGTCGCGACGTCCTTGTAGAGCGAGGCCTCGACGATCATGCGGCCGAAACCCGGCATGGCGAACACCGACTCGACCACGACGACGCTCGTGAAGAGGAAGTTGAGCTGCAGGAGGATCGCCGTGAACGGCGTGATGAGCGCGTTGCGCAGCGCGTGCCGCACGATCACCTCGCGGAAGGACAACCCCTTCAGCATGGCGGTGCGGATATAGGGGCTCGTCATCACCTCGACCATCGAGGCGCGCACCATGCGCACGAGATAGCCGAGATAATAGGCCATCAGCGTGCCGACCGGCAGGACGAGCTGCATCCAGATCGGCCAGGGCCCCGAGGAATCGAGCGGCGCGGTTCCCGGCAGGATGCCGAAGCCGACGACGAAGATCGTCAGGAGGATGGCGCCCATGGCGAATTCGGGCATCGAGGTCAGGACCGTGCTCGAGACAGAGATGGTCCGGTCGAGCCGCGAGCCCTCGCGCATGCCGGCGAAGACGCCGAGAATGACCGAAAGGGGCGCGATGATCGAGAAGGCGATGAGCGCGAGCAGGCCGGTATTGCCGATGCGGTCCCAGATGAAGGTGTTGACCTGCGTCTTCCAGAGCGGCGAATAGCCGAGATTGCCCTGAAGAATGCCGTCGACCTTGCCGGTATGGTCGGGCACGACGCCGAGCCAGGAGCCGTAACGAACGAGGAACGGCCGGTCGAGACCATGCTGCTCGCGATATTTCTGGAGCTGCAGCTCGGTTGCGAACTGGCCGAGCGCACTACGCGCCACGTTGCCCGGCGAAAGCTCGAACGTCAGGAAGATGAGGAACGACACGATCAGCATCGTCAGCACGAGGCCGACCAGGCGCTTCGCAAAGAACTTGAGCATGCGCGCTCCCTGCTCCCCCAATTTCGTTCTTGTTTCGGACTAGGTTACACAATGGGTCCGCGCTCGCAATCACAAATATGTTCCAGCGCCAGTGGCTTGGTGCGCGAGCTTAACGGCGAGGCCTGTTCGCTTCCACGCGGACAGGGGTCCGGGCCGTCGCGGCGCCGCTTCCCGGCGGCTCATGTTGCGCCGCAGCATCCGCGAACGGGGCAAGCGCATGCTTGCGCGCCGCCGCCGCTTGGTTGCAGGGGCGGCCGAGCCATGCCTCAGAGCCGGGCGCCGATCTTCAGCCCCTCGAGCACGGCCTCCTCGGCGGTGCGCGGTGTCAACGCATCGCCGACGACGTGGACATCGCCCCGCCAGCCCTCGAGCTCGGCCTCGAGCCCGCCCTCGCGGTCGTGGCCGAGCGAGAGGACGAGCGTGTCCATGTCCTCGAGCACGAGCGGCTCGCCATTGGCGACATGCTGGAAGTAGGCCGTGCCGCCATCGGCGCCGTAGAGCCGGTGATAGGTGCGGATCTCGACGCCGAGCTTCTGCACCCGTCCGACGGTGTGATCGCGGACGTACCAGGGCAGGGTCTCGCCGGCCATGACGCCGTCGACACAGAGCCGGACGCTGCAGCCCTCCGTCGCCAGCTTCTCCGCGAGCCCGAGCCCGATCCAGTCGCACCGCCAGTCGGCGATGACGACGCGCTGCCCGACATTGACCTCGCCCTTCAGCACCTGCCAGGCATCGACCACATAGGCCTCGTCCCGACCCTCGAAATCGGGACGGCGCGGCCGCCCGCCGGTGGCGACGACGACCGCGTCGGGGGCCTCGGCCTCGACGAGGGCGCGGTCGACCGCCCGCCCCTTGACCAGCTTGACGCCGGCAAGCTCGGCCTCGCGGGCGAGATTGGTGGCGAGCCCGCCGAACTCGGCCCGCGTCGGCAGGAGCTGGGCGAGCAGCACCTGACCGCCGAGCTGGCGGCACCGCTCATAGAGCGTGACCTCGTGCCCGCGCGCCGCCAGCACCGCGGCCGCCTTCAGACCCGCCGGCCCGCCGCCCGCGACCAGCACCCGCTTCGCCGGTTCGGCTCGCCGCAACTCGCCGTACTGGCGCTCCCGCCCGGTCTCTGGATGCTGGATGCAGGAGATGCCGTAGCCCTTGTGGAAATGGCCGATGCAGGCCTGGTTGCAGGCGATGCAGGCCCGGATGTCGTCGATGCGGCCGGCCGCCGCCTTCGCCGGCATCTGCGGATCGGCGATCATCGCCCGCGTCATGCCGCAGACATCGGCCTCGCCGGCGGCCAGGATGCGCTCGGCGATCTGCGGCTGGTTGATGCGGCCGGCGACGAGGACCGGCACGCCGACCGCGCGCTTCATGGCCGCCGAGAAGGGCGCGACATAGCCGGTGCCGATCGACATCGGCGGCACGATGTGCACGGCCCCCTGATAGCTCGCCGAGGTGCCGGCGATGACATTGAAATAATCGATCCCGCCCGCCGCCTCGAGCATGCGGCAGAAGCCGATCGCCTCCGCCTCCCCGAGCGGCTCGTGGTCCTTCTCGTCGCCCGTGATCCGCACGCCGACGACGAAGCCGGCACCCACTCTGGCGCGGATCGCCGCGATGGTCTCCTGCAGGAAGCGCAGGCGGTTCTCGGGCGAGCCGCCATAGCCGTCGGTTCTGAGGTTGAGCGCCGGATTGAGGAACTGGGCGGGCAGATAGCCGTGGCTCGCCACCACCTCGCAGCCGTCGTAGCCGGCCTCTTCGAGCCGCCGCGCGCCCTCGCCATAGGCGGCGACGATCTCGCCGATCATGCCGAGCGACAGTGGCACCGGCAGCACGTGGAACCGCTCGTTGGGCACCGCGGAGGGCGCATAGGCGGCAGGGATCGAGCCGTCCTGGCCCTCCATGATCTCGCGGCCGGGATGGAAGAGCTGGCCGACGATCCGCGCACCATGGCGATGCACCGCCGCCGCCAGCCGCCGGAATCCGGGGATGAAGTGGTCGTCGTCGACCATCAGCACATGCGATGAATAGCGCGCGGTATGGTGCACGCCCGCGACCTGTGTGACGATGAGGCCGCAGCCACCCTTCGCGCGCGTCTCCTGATAGGCGATGAGCGCGTCCGACACCTCGCCCTGATGGGCGAGCGAGGTGTCGTGGCCGGTCGACATGATGCGGTTGCGAATGCTGGTACCGCCGATGCGGAGCGGCGAGAACAGGTGCGGGAAACTTGATGCAGCCATGGCCCAACTCCGCTCGATCGGATGACGCGCCCTCCGCTCGCCGGCCGGCGCTGGCGCAGTGGATCACCCGAGATGGACCGGATCTGCACCTCGCCTCGCGACGGCTTAGGCGCGGGCGCAGGCCGGCGGCAAGAGGAGAGTGAGCATGATCGATCTGTCCGGACGGACAATCCTGGTGACCGGCGCCTCGCGCGGTATCGGTGCGGCGATCGCCGAGGCGGTCGGGAGCTGCGGCGCGACGGTGATCGCACATTACGGACGCAGCCGGGAGGCGGCCGAGGCCGTGGCCGGCCGGATCGGGCGGGCGCGCTGCCACCTCATCGAGGCCGATCTCGCCGCCGAGGACGGGCCCGAGCGGCTCTGGTCGGCCGCACTTGCCCTCGCACCGCGCATCGACGTGCTGGTCAACAATGCCGGCATCACCGCGGCGGCGCCGCTCGACTTGCCGATGGCGCAATGGCGGGAGGCATGGCGATCGGTTCTGCAGGTCAATCTGATGGCTCCGGCCGAGCTCTGCCGTCTCGCCATCCAGCATTTCCAGGCGACGGGCGGCGGGCGGATCGTCAATGTCTCGAGCCGGGCGGCCTTTCGCGGCGAGGCGCCCGACCAATGGCCCTATGGGGCATCCAAGGGCGCACTCGTCACGCTGACCAAGACCATCGCCCGCGGCTATGCACGGGATGGCATCCTCGCCTTCGGCATCGCCCCGGGATTTACCGATACCGACATGGCCTATGAGGGCGCCGACGAGGCGGCGATCGCCCGCATCCTCGCCGACATTCCCTTGGGCACGATGGCGGCCCCCAAGGAGATCGGTGCGCTCGCCGCCTTCCTCGCCTCCGATCACGCCCGCCACCTGACCGGCGCCACTTTCGACGTCAACGGTGCAAGCTACGTGCGATAGGGGACGCGCGAGCACGTCCGGTGCGAGAAAGAAAAGCGGGCACCCGTCAGGATGCCCGCACGGCCGCCGCCGGATCCGAGGTGCTGAAGCCAGCGTCTCAGCCGATCCGCTCCTCGTCGCGGAAGCGCCGGAACCACTCCGGCGATTCCTCCCGCGGCTGCGGCCGGCCGCTCTCGGCGCTGGTCATGATCGACACGAAATCGACGAGACCGGCATAGGCGTGGGTGAGCCAGATCATGATGTCCTCCTTCGCTTCCTGGGCCGTGAAGCCCTTGTCTTGAAACACAAAATGATCGATCCCCGGGCGCTGGACAAACGCCGTTTCCTACCCTCTCTTGTAAGTTTTTGTTACATATGAGAGCGTGCCGGCATGAGCCGCAAGCTGCCTCCCCTCAATGCCCTTCGCGCCTTCGAGGCGGCGGCCCGCCATGCCAGCTTCACCAAGGCGGCGGCCGAGCTCAACGTCACCCATGCCGCCGTCAGCCGTCATATTCGCGAACTCGAGGAGCGGCTCGGCCTCGCCCTTTTCGAGCGCACCGGCCGGGGTGTCGTGCTGACGAGGGGCGGCGCGCAGTATGGCCGCGCCCTCACCCCTCTGTTCGACCGCCTCGACGAGGTGACGCGCAGCCTGATCGACGATCAGGAGGCGCCGGCGCTCTTCGTGACGGTCGAGGAGGCTTTCGCCTCCTGGTGGCTGATCGCCCGCCTCGGCCGCTTCACCGAGCGGCATCCCGAGATCGAGCTGGCACTCGATCCGACCGACCGGGTCGTCGACTTCCACGGCGAGCGCGTCGACCTCGGCATCCGCTACGGCCGCGGCGACTGGCGCGACGTGCGCGCCGAGCATCTGGTGACCTTGCAGATGTTCCCGGTCTGCTGTCCCGACCTACTGGCCGAGACCGGCATTAGGGCGCCCGCCGACCTCGACCGCACCACGCTCCTGCACGAGGCGAAGAAGGAATACTGGGCCGACTGGCTGGCCGTCGCCGGTGCCGAGCGGGTCGACTGGCAGGCCGGCCCCGTCTTCCGCGGCTATCTGGCCCTCAGCGCGGCTGCGACCGGCCAGGGCTTTGCGCTCGGCGACCAGGTCGTGGCAGGGGACGATCTGTTGGAGGGCACGCTGGTGAAGCCCTTCGCACCGATGGTCGAGATCGGCGGCTATTATCTCGTCCGCGCCAAGGGACGGGCCGAGACGCCGGCAATGCGCGCCTTCCGCATCTGGCTCGGCGAGGAGCTGGAGAAGAGCCTCACCGCCGTGGCACCGTTCCTCGCCGGCGCTCCGGCGTGACACCATCGCCCCGCCGTCCCGCGTGACGGGTCGGAGGTCTCGTGCCGCGTCACCGCCCGGCTCGCTTGGCCTTCGCCTTCCTCGTGCCGCCCGGCTTCGGTGCCGGCTTTGCGCGCTGTGCCCTGACCGCGGCCGCGTAGGCCCGTTCGAGCCAGATCCGCATCTCGTCGGGATCGTCGTAGAGCCGCTCGGGGCACTGCCAGTAGGACATGATGGTGTTGCGCCCGTCCTTCGTGCCGTAGCTGAAGGGCGCCATGCCCTCCTCCTCGAAGCGGCACCGGCTTTCCTCGTCGGCCTTCAGATAGAGCGTGTCGGCGACGACGAGCCCGAACATCAGGCCATCGCGAAAGACGCCGGCGCCGCCGAACATCGATCTGAGGCTGACGGGCCCGACCACGGAGAGCTGCTCGAAGACGAATTCGCGGAACGATGCACTGACGGCCATGACGGTCCTTCCTGATGCATGAGCGCTCTGCGCCTTCGCTCTTGATCCGGTCGCCCCTTCGGGAAAGCATGTGCGGAGGGTTCACGGCGAGTGAAGGACGGAGCACGATGGCGATCAAGACCCACATGCAGGCTGTGCTGCTGACCGGACACGGCGGACCCGAGAAGCTCGAGATCCGCGACGACGTTCCTGTGCCGCAGCCGGCCGCCGGCGAGGTGCTGATCGAGGTCTCCGCCTGCGGCATCAACAATACCGACATCTGGGTGCGCGAGGGCGCCTACGGCACCGATGCAGACCCGAACGCCGTGGCGACCTGGCGGCGGGCGGCGAGCGAGAGCACGCTGGTCTTTCCGCGCATCCAGGGCGCCGACACCGCCGGCCGCATCGTCGCCGTCGGTCCGGGCGTGCCGGAGGCGCGCATCGGCGAGCGGGTGATGGTCGACTTCTCGATCTACAACGGCGACGGCGAGCATCTCGCCGACATCGACTATTTCGGCCATGGCCGCGACGGCGGCTTCGCCGAGTACATGGTGGTGCCGGGCGAGAATGCCTATGCCGTCGAGACGGCCATGAGCGATGCCGAGCTCGCCACCTTCTGCTGCGCCTATCTGACGGGCGAGCACATGATCGATCGCGCCCGCCTCGCCGCCGGCGAGCGGGTGCTGATCACCGGTGCGTCGGGAGGCGTCGGCTCAGGGCCTCGTCCAGCTCGCGCGGGCCCGCGGCGCGATACCCTATGCGGTGGTCGGCGCCGGCAAGGAGGAGGCCGTGCGCGCCCTCGGCGCCGAAGGCGTGATCACGCGCGGCACCGGCGGCCTCGCCGAAGCCGTCGCGAAAGCGACGAAGGGCCAGCCGATCGACGTCGTCGCCGACCTCGTCGCCGGCCCGATGTTCACCGACCTCATCAATCTGCTGCGGCCCGAGGGGCGCTATGTGACGGCGGGTGCGATCGCCGGGCCGGTCGTGTCGCTCGACCTGCGCACCGTCTATCTGAAGCACCTGGAGATCCACGGCTCGTCGCAGGGAACGCGTACCGCGTTCCGCCGCCTCGTGCGCTACATCGAGGAAGGGCGGATCAAGCCGTTGCTGTGGAAGACATACCCCTTGTCGCGCATCCGCGAGGCGCAGAGCGAGTTCAGGGAAAAGGGCTTTGTCGGCAAGCTGGTGATGCAGCCGGACGCGAAATGGCGGCCAGTCGCCTGACGGGAGACGGTCGCGGGGCCGCTCACATCGGCGGCGCCCGCGACCGGCCGTCGACCGCGGGATCGTCAGCGTCGCGCGTGATAGCCGAGCACGGCGGCGATGAGCACGAGGAGCGTCGAGTCGACACCGCGGATGCCGGCGAGCAGGCTCTTCACCTGCGGCACGAAGATGATGACGGCCGCGACGATCGCCGCGATCACCACCGAGGCGAGCAGCGTCTGCTGCGACGGTTTCGCCACGCCCTGCAGCAGCTCGGCGGCGACGAGGCCGCAGATCCAGGCGAGCACCGCGAACATGATCGCGTAGATGAAGAGTTGCAGCGGCCCGCCGAACGACAGCCATTTCTCGACGATGGCCTGGCCGGCGAACCAGCCGACCACGAGCTGCAGCAGAAAAAGAATGAGACGTCCCATGCGAAGATCCCCCTGGTATCGCGGTGCCGCGTCGCCTTGTCGGCGCTTCGGCCGCGAGCTGGCCCGGCCCCCTGCCGGTGCCTTGCGGGCCCGCCAGCCCTGGTGATGCGCGCACGGATGCCCGCTTCACGACCGGCCGGCCGGACCTCAGGGAATCAATTCTGGGCGCCCGTATCGAACTCGGCAAGGGACTCGGGCGTGCGCGGCGTCAGCTCGACCGATTCCCCACAGCCGCAGGCGCTGGTCTGGTTGGGATTGTCGAAGACGAAACCGGATTTCAGCGTCTCGACCTTGTAGTCCATCACCGCGCCGAGCAGGAACAGCACCGCTTTCTGGTCGATCAGGATGCGGACGTCCTTGTCCTCGACCACCTCGTCGAAGGGGCCGGGCTCACTCGCCCAGCCCATGGTGTATTCCATGCCGGCGCAGCCGCCGTTCTTGACGCCGATCCTCAGCGCCGAGACGCTGTCGCCCTTCGCCGCCATGATGGCGCGCACACGCTCGGCGGCAGCCTCGGTCAAGGTCATGATCTTGGGGCGGTTGCGGATGCGGCTCATGTGATCTCACCCGATTGGCATCTAGTGGTTCGATTCCGACATCTGCATCCCGTTTCAGAACCCGTGAAAGAGAGGTCGCATATCGGAATATGGGGGCGGCGAGCGCGAATGCCATGCCTTGCACGCACCCCGCGGGCGACGGTGCTCAGAACATGTTGAGGACGAGCCGGGCCTCCTCCGACATGCGGCTCTGGTCCCAGGGCGGATCGAACACGATTCGACCTTGACGTCCTTGATGCCCGGCACGGCGGCGACGGCATCCTGCACCCAGAGCGGCATCTCGCCTGCGACCGGGCAGCCCGGCGCCGTCAGCGTCATCTCGATCGCGACATTGCGCTCGCCGTCGACATCGACCTTGTAGATGAGGCCGAGCTCGTAGATGTCGGCCGGGATCTCCGGATCATAGACGGTCTTCAGCGCGGCGACGATGTCGCCGGCGAGCCGGTCGAGCTCCTCGGCGGGCAGCTCGGGCGCGGTGATGGCCGCCGCGTTGGGCGCCGCCTCGCCGCTCGCGGCTCCGCCCGCAACGTGCGCATCGTCCGCGACGGCCGGTGCCGGCATGTCGTTGTCAGCCGAAGAAGTCATGGGCCTTCCTGATCGAGTCGGCGAGGACGTCGACCTCCTCGATGGTGTTGTACATGGCGAACGAGGCGCGGCAGGTGGCCGTCACGCCGAGACGGTCCATCAGCGGCTGCGCGCAATGGTGCCCGGCCCGGATGGCGACGCCCGAACGATCGACGATGGTGGCGACGTCGTGCGGATGAAGCCCATCCACGGAGAAGGCGAGGATCGAGCCCTTGCCGGGCGCGCGCCCGTGGATCCTGACGAAATTCATCTGCGAGAGACGCTGCTCGGCATGGCGCAGCAGCTCGTCCTCATGCGCGCGGATGCGGTCGCGCCCGACCTGCATCATGTAGTTGAGTGCCGCGCCGAGCCCGATCGCCTCGACGATCGGCGGCGTGCCGGCCTCGAAGCGGTGCGGTGGAACGCCATAGGTGATGCGATCGGTGCCGACATGCTCGATCATCTCGCCGCCGCCCTGGTAGGGTGGCATCGCCTCGAGCAGATGGCGCTTGGCGTAGAGCACGCCGATGCCGGTCGGGCCATAGACCTTGTGACCGGTGAAGACGTAGAAATCGCAGTCGAGATCCTCGACGTCGACCTTGAGGTGGACGGCGCCCTGGCTGCCATCGACCAGCACCGGGATGCCGCGCTGATGCGCGATCCGGCAGATCTCCTTCACCGGCACCACAGTACCGAGCACGTTCGACATGTGCGTGATCGCGACGAGCTTGGTGCGCGGCCCGAGCAGCCGCTCGAAGGCCTCAATGTCGAGCACGCCCTCGTCCGTGATCGGTGCCCATCTCAGCACCGCTCCATTGCGCTCGCGATGGAAATGCCAGGGCACGATGTTGGAATGGTGCTCCATGATCGAGAGCACGATCTCGTCGCCCGGACCGATCGCCATCCGACCATAGGAATCCGCGACGAGATTGATCGCCTCGGTCGACGAGCGCGTGAAGACGATCTGGCTCTCCGAATGGGCGTTGATGAAGCTTGCCGCCGTCTTGCGCGCCTTCTCGAATGCCGCCGTCGCCTGGTTCGAGAGGAAATGCAGCCCGCGATGCACATTGGCATAGTCGAGCATGAGGGTGTTGGAGATGGCATCGATCACCGGCCGCGGCTTCTGCGCCGACGCGCCGTTGTCGAGATAGACGAGCGGCTTGCCATAAATCTCGCGGAAGAGGATCGGGAAGTCGGCGCGGATCCGCTCGACGTCATAGGCTTCGCCCGCCGTGCCTCTCGCCTCGGCGCCGGTCATGACCCTGTCGCTCATGGTGTCACCTCCCGACCGCCTTCAGCCGCCCGGCGACGATCTCGCCGAGGGCGTCCTTCAGTGGTCCATCGCTCGCCCGCTCGATCGCCTCGCCAACGAAGGCCGCGATCAGCAGCGCCCGCGCCTCGGCCTCGGGAATGCCGCGCGCGCGCATGTAGAACAGCATGTCCTCGTCGATCTCGCCTGTCGTCGCGCCGTGGCCGCAGACCACGTCGTCGGCATGGATCTCGAGTTCGGGCTTGGAATAGAACTCGGCCGCCTCCGAAAGGAGCAGCGCCTGCGCCATCTGCTTGCCGTCGGTCTTCTGCGCGCCAGGCCGCACCACCACCTTGCCCTGGAACACGGCATGCGAATCGCCGTCGAGCACCGCCTTGAACAGCTCGCGGCTGGTGCACGAGGGCACACGATGGTCGATCACCATGGTCGTGTCGAAATGCTCGCGCTCGGTGCCGAGCGTCACACCGGCGAACTCGTAGACCGCGTCTTCGCCGGCGAAGGCGACGGCGATGCCGCTGCGCCCGAAGGAAAGACCGGCGGCGAGCTGGATGGTGGTGAGCTGCGCCCGCTCGGCGAGCGTGCAGCGCGCGTTCAGGATCGTCGTTCCCGGCAGCGGTCCGATCAGGATCCGCGCATGCTCGACGCGCGCGTCCGCGCCGGCGTCGATACCGATCTCGTTCGCCATCAGACCGCCGGCGGCTTCCGTCTCGAGTACCACCTCGATGACCTGGGCGTTGCGACCCGGCCCGACCTCGACGCGATGACGCAGCACCGAGCGCGCGGGCGTCCTGCCGGTCGCGACCGAGACGATCATCACCGCGACCGCACGCGCGCCGTCCCCGTCTGCGCCGAGCACGACATGCGCACCGTCGGTCGCCAGCGCCTCGATCATCGCCGTCGCGCCGTCGCGTCCGGCCGCGTCGTCGTCGCCCGCCGGGGCCGTCGGCATCGCCTCATGGAGACGGATGCGATCGGCGGCCGCGTCGAGCCCTTCCCCGCTCGAAAGCTCGGCGACGTGCCAGCCGTCGACAAACACGATGCGGGCAGCGGGAATCGCGGCGAGGGGGCCAAGCGCACGATCGAGCGCGGCGCGCGTGAGCGTGCCGGGCTCGCCCGCCTGCGCCGGCAGATCGCGCAGGCGCGATGCGAGATCGGTATAGCGCCACGCCTCGCTGCGCCGGCTCGGCAGGCCGGCGGCATTCAGATCGGCGAGCGCGTCCCGGCGTGCGGCGAGCCCCGCCCGGCCGGCCGGCATGCGCTCGGCGAGGCGCTCCAGATCGTCGCGCAGCCGCTCGTCGCCGAACGATTTCCTCAAGGCAACCGACATCTCACGCCGCCTTCCCGGTGAAATCCTGGTAGCCGCTCTTCTCGAGCTCGAGCGCGAGCTCCTTGCCGCCCGAGCGCTGGATGCGACCATGGGCGAGCACGTGCACACGGTCGGGCACGATGTAGTCGAGCAGTCTCTGGTAGTGCGTGATGACGACGATGGCGCGCCCCGCGGCACGCAGCGCGTTGACGCCGCCGGCCACGATCCGCATGGCATCGATGTCGAGGCCGGAATCGGTCTCGTCGAGGATGCACAGCGTCGGCTCGAGCAGCGCCATCTGCAGGATCTCCATGCGCTTCTTCTCGCCGCCCGAGAAGCCGACATTGAGCGGGCGCTTCAACATCTCGTCGCGCACCTCGAGGACCTTGGCCTTCTCGCGCACGAGACGCAGGAAGTCGGGCGTCGACAGCTCGGCCTCGCCGCGCTTCTTGCGCAATGAGTTGAGCGCCGTCCTCAGGAAGGTCATCGTCGCGACGCCGGGCAATTCCATCGGATACTGGAAGGCGAGAAAGACACCCGCCGCCGCACGCTCGTCCGGCTCCATGCCGATCAGGCTCTCGCCGTTCCACAGGATGTCGCCGCCCGTCACCTCGTAGCCATCCCGGCCCGCGAGCGCATAGCCGAGCGTCGACTTGCCCGAACCGTTCGGACCCATGATGGCGTGCACCTCGCCGGCCGGCACCGTCAGCGAGAGATCGCGGAGGATCACCTTGTCCTCGACCGCGACCGTCAGATTCTTGATCTCGAGCATGCTTCGTCGTTCCTGGCTCATGACCGGACCGGCGGATCGGTCCGCCGGCCCCGATTTCGGACTGCTCAGTTGCGACCGCCGGTGCGGTCCATCTCGATCTCGCCGGGTGTCAGCACGCCCATCCAGCGGCATTCGTTGGTGCGCTGGTCGCCGACCTCGACGAGGAAGGCGTTGCCGGATTCGAACGTGTCGACGATGTTGACGACGTCGCCGACCTTGAGGCGGAAGCCCGGCAGGGTCCGCGACAGCGCATTGCGCCGCCGGCATTCCTGCTCGTCCATCTCCTTCGTCAGCCGCCCGACCGCCGAAACACCGAACTCCCCGCCGTCACGCATCACACGTCTCCATCAATCAATGTCGAAATCGACACCACGTTTCGTCTCAAATCGCCTGTCGCTCATGCTCGCCGGCTCGTCTTCTCCTGTTCCGCCCTTCGCCGCCGGCATGACGTTGGGCCCGTTGCCGTCTACCCGCCTGCTGCCTCGTCCATCACCCGACGCTCCCCTCGAGGCTGATGCCGATCAGCTTCTGGGTCTCGGCCATGAACTCCATCGGCAGATGCTGCAGCACGTCGCGCACGAAGCCGTTGACGATGAGCGCCACCGCCTCCTCCTCGCTGAGGCCGCGCGACGTGCAGTAGAAGAGCTGGTCGTCGGAGATCTTCGAGGTGGTCGCCTCGTGCTCGAAATGCGCGCTCGCGTTCTTCGCCTCGATATAGGGCACGGTGTGCGCGCCGCATTTGTCGCCGATCAGCAGCGAGTCGCAGTTCGTGAAGTTGCGCGCGCCGCTCGCCCTCCTGTGCGCCGAGACGAGGCCGCGATAGGTGTTCTGCGAGAAGCCGGCGGCGATGCCCTTGGAGATGATGCGCGAGCTGGTGTTGCGGCCGAGATGGATCATCTTCGTACCGCTGTCGACCTGCTGATGGCCGTTCGACACCGCGATCGAGTAGAACTCGCCGCGGCTGCCGTCGCCCCTGAGGATGCAGCTGGGATATTTCCAGGTGATGGCCGAGCCGGTCTCGACCTGCGTCCAGGAGATCTTGGCGTTGCGGCCGCGGCAGTCGCCGCGCTTCGTCACGAAATTGTAGACGCCGCCGCGCCCCTCCTTGTCGCCCGGATACCAGTTCTGCACGGTCGAGTACTTGATCTCGGCATCATCGAGAGCGACGAGCTCGACGACCGCCGCATGGAGCTGGTTCTCGTCGCGCATCGGCGCCGTGCAACCCTCCAGATAGGAGACATAGGCGCCCTTGTCGGCGATGATCAGCGTGCGCTCGAACTGGCCGGTCTTCTTCTCGTTGATGCGGAAATAGGTCGACAGCTCCATCGGGCAGCGCACGCCCTCTGGCACATAGACGAACGAGCCGTCGGAGAACACCGCCGAATTGAGCGCGGCGAAGAAGTTGTCCGACTGCGGCACCACCGAGCCGAGATACTTCCGCACGATCTCCGGGTGCTCGCGCAGCGCCTCGGAGATCGAGCAGAAGATGACGCCGGCCTTCTTCAGCTCGCTCTTGAAGGTGGTGACGACCGAGACCGAATCGAACACCGCATCGACGGCGACGCGCGCGCCCTGCACGCCCGCCAGCACCGCCTGCTCCTTCAGCGGGATGCCGAGCCGCTCGTAGGTGCGCAGCAGCTCGGGATCGACCTCGTCGAGGCTCTTCGGCCCCTCGGTCGATTTCGGCGCGGCATAATAGTAGAGGTCCTGGTAGTCGATCGGCTGGTAGCGCACTTTCGCCCAGGTCGGCTCGGACATGGTCCGCCAGCGCCGGAACGATTCGAGGCGCCATTCGAGCATCCACTCCGGCTCGCCCTTCTTGTCGGAGATGAAACGGACGATCTCCTCGGACAAGCCCTTGGGCGCCTTGACAGTCTCGATCTCGGTCGAGAAGCCGTATTTGTACTGGTCGACGTCGATCTTCCTGACCTGCTCGACCGTCTCACGAACTGCGGGCATTCAACTCTCCGCTCGACTGTGTTGCGACGCCCTCGATCCGTCGGTCGGACCGGACACGCAGATTGTTTCTCTCGGCGGCTCTGGGCTCGCCCGCGGCAACGGGTTTTGCCGCCATGCCTGAAGCCATCGTCGCGCCCGCCGTCCGGCCGACGACGGCCCGGGCGATCTCGAGGAGCCGCGCCACGTCGCTCTCGCCGCTCGACCAGCCGAGGCTGAAGCGAACGGCGCCGCCGGCGATCTCGCCCGGCACGCCCATCGCCTCCAGCACGTGGCTGCGGCCGACCTTGCCCGAGGAGCAGGCCGACCCGGCGCTGACGGCGGCTCCCGCCAGATCGAATGCGACGACGAGCAGGTCCGAGCGCCGGCCCGGGAAGCCGATCATCGTCGTATTGGGCAGGCGTCGCGCACCCCGACCGATGACGACAGCGCCGGGCGCCAGGGCGATGAGCCCGCGCTCGAGCTCGTCCCGCAGCGCCGCGAGCTGCCGGGCCTCGCCTTCGGCCTCGTCCGTGAGCGCCGCCGCCGCCGCTCCAAAGCCCGCGATGGCCGGCACCGCCTCGGTCCCCGAGCGCCGCCGCCGCTCCTGGCCGCCACCGCGGATCAGCGGCGGGATCTCGACGCCCTCGCCGAGGACCAGTGCTCCGACACCCTTGGGGCCACCGATCTTGTGGCCCGAGACCGAGAGCATGTCGACTCCGAGATCGCCGATACGGACGGCCATGCGGCCGGGCGCCTGAACCGCGTCGCAATGGACGGCGATCCCGAGCGTTCTGGCGATGGCCGCGAGCGCCCCGACATCCTGGACGACGCCGGTCTCGCCATTGGCGAGCGCCAGGCTCAGCAGGACGCGGCCGCGTCCGCCAAGCTCGGCCGAGAGCATCGCCATCTGCCGACCGGCCTCGGCGACATCGACCACTCCATCGCCATCGACCGCGAGCCAGAGGATGCGGGCGCCGCTCGCCTTCACCGCCTCGATCACCGAGGGATGCTCGGTCCGAGTAAGCGCGATCGCCTGCCAGCCGGCCGCGATCGCCATGGCGTTGGCCTCGGTTCCCCCGCTCGTCAGCACGACGCCGGCGGGATCGGCCGCCAGCATGGCAGCCACGCACTCGCGCGCATCCTCCAGGATCGCCCGCACCTCCCGGCCCTCGCGGTGGACCGAGGAAGGATTGCCGACGCGGTCCATCGCCGCCAGCACGGCCTCCCGCGCCTCGGGCCGCAGCGTCGTTCCGGCATTGTGATCGACAAAGACGCGCACGATGCTCATTCCGCGGCGAGACCAAGGACCGGGGCATTCGAAGAGGCAATCTCGGCCGGGCGGGCTTCCCCCGCCGTGCCGATCCGCCTGTCGAGGACGTCGCGCAGGGTTACGCGCGACAGGAAGCTGCGGATCTCCACGCCCAGCGCGTGCCACAGGTCGTGGGTCAGGCACCGTTCCTGGCCGACGCATCCCGCCTCGAGAAGGCCGGCACAGCGTGTCATCTCGACCGGCTCCTCGACCGCGACAAGGATCTCGGCGATGGCGATCGACTGCGCCGGGCGGGCCAGCAGATAACCACCCGATCGTCCCCTGACACTCTCTACCAACCCCGACCGGCGGAGCTTGCAGAACAACTGCTCCAGATAGGCGAGCGAGATCTGCTGGCGCTCGGCGATCGCAACGAGCGGCACCGAATGCTCCGATCCGTGCTTGGCGAGGTCCGCCATCGCCATGACGGCATAGCGGCCGCGGGTGTTGAGCTCCATGTCCGATCCTCCAGCGAGCGCGGCGCCCGCGCTCCCTGCCATCGTTGCCGGGATGCGCCGTCGGCGTTGCCCGGATGTGTCGCCGGCCCGCTGACCGGCACCGTCGCGCCGTCCACCGAGACGCGCAACCGCCCCGCCAATGTCGGCGGGATCGCGGTCGTCAGCGGTTTTCCTTGCGCTTCACCTGTCCAGCCGTGCTATGAGGCCGCTCGAATATCCGGGCGCCGGGGCTCCTGGAGCTTCGAGACATGCTTCGCCGCGGCCGGCGTTTCCTTTGAAACGTTCTAAATCTTGCCTCGGTATAGAAATCCCGAGCGGGGCAGTCAAGTATCTTTTGCCGGCCGATCGGTTGCCCCCGCCCGGGGCCGTTCGGACAATAGGGCCGCTCCGCCGGGCGCGGAGGGTTTCGACGGCCTCAACCCGACGGTGCCGGCGCCCGAAACCGATCGGCCTGCCGCCATCCACGAGAGCCAGCGAGCGATCATCGACGATGCCTGAAGTTACCATCAACGGACCGGCCGGCCGCCTCGAGGCGCGCTACCATCACGCGCCCGCCAACTCGCGCATCGCCCTCGTTCTTCATCCCCATCCGCAATTCGGCGGCACGATGAACAACCAGGTCGTCTATCACCTCTACTACGCCTTCGCCGAGCGCGGCTTCTCGGTGCTGCGCGTCAATTTCCGCGGCGTCGGCCGCAGCCAGGGCTTCTTCGACAACGGCCCGGGTGAGCTCTCGGACGCCGCCTCGGCGCTCGACTGGCTGCAGATCTACAATCCCGAGGCCCAGCATTGCTGGATCGCCGGCGTCTCCTTCGGCGCCTGGATCGCCATGCAGCTGCTGATGCGCCGGCCGGAGATCGAGGGCTTCGTCGCGGTGGCGCCGCCCGCCAATCTCTACGACTTCTCCTTCCTCGCGCCCTGCCCCTCCTCGGGACTGTTCGTCAATGGCGAGCGCGATCGCGTCGTGCCCTCGGCCTCGGTCGGCGAGCTCGCCAACAAGCTGAAGACCCAGCGCGGCATCACCATCGAGCACAAGATCGTGCCGCAGGCGAACCACTTCTTCGAGGATCGGATCGACGATCTGATGTCGACGGTCGGCGACTATGTCGACCGCCGCTTCGCCAAGGCCGCCGCCACCCGTCGCCGAATCGAGCAGGACGAGGAATAGGAGAGGCGGTCGCGGACACGACGAGCCGCTCGCCACCCCTCCGGCCTCGGCGCTCGACCTTCAGGCCATCGACCGATCATGCGGTGCGCGGGACGAGCTCGACGCGCGTCTTGCGGCGCGGCTTCTGCCTGCTCGCCGAGGCGGCATCGTAGATCTCGGCGGTGAGCTGGGCCGCGACGCGGAAGCGGATCTGCCTGCCGCAGCCGCGCCCGAAGCGCCCGCGCTTCCGATGGCTGTCGGTCTTGAAAGTGAGACCGACGACGCGCATCGCCGAGAGATCCTCGATGCCGACACCGCTGTCGCTCTATACGACCTTCAATTCGCGGTTGTTCGAGTTGTCCTGGCGGGCGCCGCGGGCCATGGCGGTGCCCACCGCCGAAGCCTCGCCGAGGTCGACTGCCGGGCTCGCGCGGCGTCCTTGTCTGCTGGCAGGCCCGTGCGAATATGCTAACCCCTCAGCAGCGACCCAACCTGCCATCGGACATCCGGAACCCCCTCGCCATGCCACGCACTGCGTCGAAGACCGCCGGGCCGAAGACCCGGGCGCTGGAGCCCACCCGCTCGTTCCAGGATCTCATCCTGACGCTGCACAACTACTGGGCGGGCCAGGGCTGCGTGATCCTGCAGCCTTACGACATGGAGGTCGGCGCCGGCACATTCCATCCCGCGACGACCTTGCGCTCGCTCGGGCCTAGGAGCTGGAACGCCGCCTATGTTCAGCCCTCGCGCCGGCCGAAGGACGGGCGCTATGGCGAGAACCCGAACCGGATGCAGCACTACTACCAGTACCAGGTCATCATGAAGCCGAGCCCGCCGGACTTCCAGGAGCTCTATCTGGGCTCGCTGGCGGCGATCGGCCTCGATCCGCTCGAGCACGACATCCGCTTCGTCGAGGACGACTGGGAGAGCCCGACGCTCGGCGCCTGGGGCCTTGGCTGGGAGGTGTGGTGCGATGGCATGGAGGTATCGCAGTTCACCTATTTCCAGCAGGTCGGCGGCTTCGATTGCGAGCCGGTCTCGGGCGAGCTGACCTATGGGCTGGAGCGCCTCGCCATGTATGTGCAGGGCGTCGACCGGGTGTTCGACCTCAATTTCAATGGCCGCGACGACGACAAGCGCATCCTCTACGGCGACGTGTTCCTGCAGGCGGAGCAGGAATACAGTCGCTACAATTTCGAGCACGCCGATACCGAGGCGCTGCTGCAGCATTTCCGCGATGCCGAGGCAGAATGTCAGGCCCTGCTCGAGAAGGGGAAGGGCGACGGCGAAGGTGCACGCCACCTGATGGCGCTGCCGGCCTATGACCAGTGCATCAAGGCCTCGCATCTGTTCAACCTGCTCGACGCACGCGGCGTGATCTCGGTGACCGAGCGGCAGAGCTACATCCTCAGGGTGCGCGAGCTGGCCAAGGCGTGCTGCGGGGCGTGGCTGCGGACCGAGGGCGGGGGCGCGTGAGGTTGGAGCGGGTTCAGATCGACCGGACTCATGAACCCACGCTAAGTCAGTGTCTTTCGGAGCACGGTCCAACGGCGAACCGGATGGTGGAGCGGCGCGCGGGCGGGGCCGGCACGGGGCGGTGACGCGACGCCTGTCGGGCCGAGCTTGGCGGGGGTGGGCTTGATGGGCTGGGGGCCGGGCTGGGCTTGGCCGGGCCGGGCGGCAGCGGGTGGCAGGAGAGCCGCCCCCGAGGGCGAACGCCCCGACGGCCAACGCCTCGAGGGTCGATCTGCCGTGCAATCGAAGAAGGCAAACGGCAAAAGGCCCGCCACTTGACCGTGGCGGGCCTTTCGATTGTGGATCTCAGAGCCCTTGGGCGACCGCCCCGGGGAAGCCACCAGCCCATCCCGCCGCTGGCCCCCTCAGGGTGCAGCCAAATCTCACTTCAGCGGGATGTCGCTGCCGCGATGGCCGAAGATGTCCTCGAGGTTGAAGCGGTAGCCGATGCCGGCCGAGACGATCAGCGGATCGATCTGGGCATCGCCGCGGACGGTGCCGAGCGCGGTGTCGTGCCAGGTCACGGTGGTGTCGAGGAAGGTCTTCTTGACGTCGGCGTTCAGATACCAGCCACCGCCGAGGGAGACGTCGACACCGGCCTGCAGGGTGAAGCCGAAGGCGTCGTCGATGGTGACGTGCGAGGCACCGAGCGCGTTGTCGCCCACGCCCTCGTCGAAGAAGGCGATATACTGCACGCCCGCGCCGACATAGGGCTTGAAGCCGCCCATATCGTTGAAGTGGTACTGCACCGTCACGGCCGGCGGGAAGATCCAGGTGTCGGCGATCTCGTTGAGACCGGCGATCGTGCCCTTGCCGTCGATCGAGTGCTTGGCGAAGCAGCAGAGCAGCTCCACCGCGAGGTTCTGGTTGAGGAAGTAGGTCAGCGTCGCCGTCGGAACGAACTCGCTGCTCACCTCGGCGTCGGCGCCGGCGAGCGGCGCACCGTTCACGGTCACGTCGGCCGAGCTGTCCGGCGCCACGACGGTGCCTTGCAGGCGGACCATGAAGTTGCCGGTCTCGCTGCCGGCCGCAGCCGGGAGGACAGCGCCCACCATCGCCACGCCGGCGATGGCAACAGAAGCCAGTACATTGCGCATGTTGATCATGTCGAAGTTCCCCGTCGCAGTCCGGATACCGACCGTTCGGCCGGAATCGTTCTTCTTGTTTCCGTTGCCTACAATCGCGATCGGGGCACCTTCGACAATGACACTTTGTCAGGACCGGGGGCTCGTGCCGCCAAAAAGTCGAATTGTTGCGCATGTGCAACGCGACATTCCGTACCCACTCAGCCGAAAGTCGCGGTAGGGTTGATCCAGGTCAAGGCGGCAGGGCGCGACGTACGGACGAGCGACCGGTCGCAGCGGGGAGAGGATCCAATCCATGTGGTCGTCGCTGGCTCTCGGCGCCCTGATCGTCGGCCTGCCCGTGCTCGCGGTGGCGCGGCTCATGCTGTGGCCGCGCAACCGGGCGGTGTTCTTCTTCACCGTCGCCCTGCTCGCGGTCGGCCTAGGCTATCTCGCTGTCACAGGCGCGCTTTCCGACATCGGTGCCATGGTGCTCGGAGCCGAGCTCCAGCCCATCTGATCGGACGCCGGACAGGTCCCTCCTCGGCCTGACGATCGCTGGAGCCTGACCGGTTGGGGTGTAAGCTTCCGTGCGAGCATCGAAGGGGTGAACGAGGCTCCAAGGCGAAGAATTGGAGGATGCCCGACACGGTCGAACCGATTCCAACCCAGTCGGACATGCTCTAACCGGCCGGTAACCACGATCGCCCCATTCTCACCGCCGTCATGGCCCTGATCTTCCTTTCCTACTCCCATCGGGACGAGCATTTCCGCCGGCAGGTCTCGGACCATTTCGGCGTGCTCGCCCGCCATCACCGGATCGAGGCCTGGACCGACCGGCGGATCCACGGCGGCGACCGCTGGCGCGACGAGATCAAGGCCCGGCTGATGGCCGCCGACATGGTGGTGCTGCTGGTCTCGCAGCATTCGCTGACCTCCGATTTCATCCTCGACGAGGAGGTCGAGCCGGCGATCGCGGCGGTGAAGCGCGTCTACCCGATCCTCGTGCGGGACTGCGACTGGAAGGGCGTCGGCTGGCTCTCGGAGTTGCAGATGCGGCCTGAGGGACCAAAATCGCTCGCCAGCATGAAGGTTCCAGAGCGCGACCGCACGCTCGCGGCCATCGCCCAGGAGATCCGCACGCTGGTCGCGCGAACGCGGCGCGGCTGAAACGCGCGACAGGGCACGGCCCGGCAAGAGGCGGTGGCGGTGCGGGGCGTCAGATGCTAGGCACGGGGTCTACGGTTCCCTCCCCACCTCCGGCAGAAAAAATGGCTGACCTCCTGCTCGAACTCTTCTCCGAGGAGATCCCCGCCCGCATGCAGGCGCGCGCGGCCGACGACCTGCGTCTGATGATGCTCGAGGGCCTCGCCGACCAGGGTCTCGCGCCGGGAGAGGCCGAGGCCCATGCGACGCCGCGCCGGCTGGTGCTGGCGGTCGATGGCCTGCCGCTCCGCTCGGCCGATGTCCGCGAGGAGCGCAAGGGACCGCGTGTCGGGGCGCCGGACAAGGCGATCGAGGGTTTTCTGCGCGGGGCCGGCCTTGCCGCCATCACCGAGGCCCGCATCGTGCGGGACGAGAAGAAGGGCGATTTCTACGTCGCCGACATCGTGAAACCGGGGCGCGAGGCGGCCGACATCGTCGCCGCCCTGGTGCCGCAAGTGGTCGAGCGCTTCCCCTGGCCGAAATCGATGCGCTGGGGCGCGGGACGGCTGCGCTGGGTACGCCCGCTCACATCCATCCTCTGCCTGCTCGATGGACGGGTGGTCCCCTTCGAGGTCGGCGGCATCGCCAGCGGCGCGGTGACCCGCGGCCACCGCTTCCTGGCGCCGGCCGCCATCGAGGTGACGGGGTTCGCCGACTACAGGAAGCGCCTGAAGGCCGCCAAGGTCGAGATCGATGCGGTGAAGCGCGCCGAGCTCATCCTGCACGAGGCGCGCCGGATCGCCGACGAGCACGGGCTCGAGCTCGTCGAGGACGAGGGGCTGCTCCGCGAGAATGCCGGCCTCGTCGAATGGCCGACGGTGCTGATCGGCAAGTTCGACCAGGAGTTCCTGCAGGTGCCGGGCGAGGTGCTGACCACCTCGATGAAGGCGCATCAGAAATGCTTCTCGCTGAGGGACCCCAAGACCGACGGCCTCGCCAACCGCTTCCTCATGGTCTCCAATCTCAGGGCGAAGGACGGTGGCGAGGCGATCGTCGCGGGCAACGAGAAGGTGATCCGGGCGCGGCTGTCGGACGCCAAGTTCTTCTTCGATCAGGATCTGAAGCGGCGGCTCGAGCCGATGCATTTCGAGCTGAAGGGCATCACGTTCCACGAGAAGCTCGGCACGCAATGGGACCGCATGGAGCGGATCACCGAGCTTTCCCGCCAGATCGCCGGCGCGGTCGATGCCGAGCCCGACCTCGCGGGCCGCGCCGCGCAGCTCGCCAAGGCCGACCTCGTCTCGGGCACGGTCGGCGAGTTTCCCGAGCTGCAGGGCCTGATCGGGCGGTATCTCGCCGAGGCCGAGCACATGAACGGCCGGATCGCGCAGGCGATCGAGGATCATTACCGGCCCAAGGGCGCGGGCGATCGCACGCCGATGGAGCCGGTGTCGGTGGCGGTGGCGCTCGCCGACAAGCTCGACCAGCTCGTCGGCTTCTGGGCGATCGGCGAGAAGCCGACCGGCTCGGGCGATCCCTATCAGCTCCGGCGGGCGGCGCTCGGCGTCATCCGCATCGTGCTCGAGAACGATCTGAGGCTGCCGCTCTTTGCCCGCATGCGCAATCACGCCATCGCGCTCGCCGAGGCCAAGGACGCCCACAAGTTCGATCAACAGATGCGCGCCCTCTACGCGCTGCCGGGCGAGCTGAGCAGCCTGCCCGAGTTCGAGAGCCTGTCGGAAAGTGCGCAGTTCCACGAGATGTTCGGCCATTCCTGGGTGTCGAAATTCGCCGAGGGCTGCAAAGTGGCGAACGACCTCCTCGCCTTCTTCGCCGACCGGCTGAAGGTCTACTTGCGCGAGAAGGGCGCGCGGCACGACCTCATCGACGCCGTCTTCGCGCTCGGCCATCAGGACGACCTCGCGCTCGTCGTCAAGCGGGTCGAGGCGCTCGGCGAGTTCCTGAAATCCGACGATGGCGCGAACCTCCTCGCCGGCGTCAAGCGCGCGCAGAACATCCTCAGGATCGAGGAGAAGAAGGACAAGGCGAGCCACGACGGCACCGTCGATCCGGCGCTCTTGAAGGAGCCCGAGGAGAAGACGCTCGCCGCCGCCGTCGCCAAGACCGCGACCGATGCGGAGAAGGCGATCACCGTCGAGAGCTTCAAGGGCGCCATGGCGGCGCTCGCCGAGTTGCGGGCGCCGGTCGATGCCTTCTTCGAGAAGGTGACGGTCAATGCGGACGATCCGAAACTGCGCGCCAACCGGCTGCGGCTGCTCTCGGGTATCCGCGCCGCGACCATGAAGGTCGCCGACTTCTCGCGCATCGAGGGGTGACGGCGGGATGACGCGCGGCGGGGAGACGGTCACGGTCATCGATCCGGCGGCATGCTTCCCCGAGGGGCCGTTCCTCGATGATGACGGCGCGCTCTACTACGCCCAGTTCGGCGGGGACTGCGTCGCCCGTGCGAAGGACGGCACGGTCGCGCGCTTGTGGGAAAAGGCCGGATCGGGTCCCTCGGCGGTCGTGCCGTTCGGCGATCATCTCGCCATCATGGCCTTCTCGGCGGGAGAGATCGTGCTCGCCTCCCGAGCGGGCGAGACCTTGCGGGTCCTCGACCAGGACGCGGCGGGACGGCGGCTCAACGGGCCGAACGATGCGGTGGCGGACGGTCGCGGCGGGCTCTATGCGACGCTGTCGGGCCCCTGGGAGAGGGCGCCCATCGCCGGCCGCGTCGTCCACCTTTCGGCGGATCACCGGCTCGTCGAGGTGGCGGACGATCTCCACTTCGCCAACGGCATCGCGCTCTCGGGGGACGGGGCGAGGCTCTACGTCAACGAATCGGAGGCGGGCCGCGTCGTCGCCTTCACGGTGCGCCCCGACGGCACACTCGCCGACCGGCGGCTGTTCCTGCGCCTCTCAGATGCCGGCGAGGGGCCGGACGCCTATCCCGACGGCATCAAGCTCGGGCCGGACGGCCATCTCTATATCGGCCTCTTCAACCGCGGGGCGATCGTCGTCGTCGACGAGGCCGGGCGGCATCTGCGGACCATCGAGATCGACACGATGGCGGCGCCCAATCTGTGCTTCTCTCCGGACGGCGGCACGCTCTACGTCGCGGCGGTCGACGACACGAGGGCGCCCCCCTATCCGGGCCGAATGCTCGCCGTGCCCAACCGTTGAGGCGATCGCAAAGGGCGTCTTTCGCCTCGGCGTGCCGCTGACCTTGGCCTTGAGCCCATTCTCACGGCGAACCGGGGACCACTTCGCCTGAACGTGCTCGGGAAGCAACCAATTGCGGATTGCCGGCGCCGCGCCGCCGTCGCACCATGAAACGAGGGGGCGCGACAGGCGCCAGTCGAAAGGGGAGGGTGGCGCCATGTTGGGTGAGCAGATCGTCGAGTGTCCCTATGGTCTCATCGCGGCGGCGCGCGGCGCGCGGCCGATGCGCACCGCGATCGTCAACGCCGTCAACACGGTCGCCATCGAGAGCGCGCGGGATGCGACGGATGCCGGCCTCATCGAGCCGATCCTGGTCGGCAAGTACGACGACATCCGCCGGGCGGCCGACGCGGCGGATTGGGATATCGGCGTCTACGAGATCATCGACGCCGATGGCGAGGATGCGGCGGCCATGGCGGCGGCGATGACGGCGGGGCAGGGGCGCGCCGAGGCGCTGATGAAGGGGCACCTGCACACCGACAGCTTCATGAAGGCGGTGCTGAACAAGGAGGCGGGGCTGCGCATGGGCCAGCCGCTCGCCCATATCGCCTATCTGATCGTGCCCGGCCGCAACGGCTCGCTCATCCTGTCGGACGGCGCGCTCAATCCTCATCCCGACATCGAGCAGAAGAAGGCGATCATCCGCTATACGGTCGATCTCGCCCGGGCGCTCGGCAATCCGCGACCGAAGGTGGCGCTGCTGTCGGCGACGGAGGTGGTCTCGCCGAAGATCCCCTCGACTGGCGAGGCGGTCGAGCTGGCGCGCTGGGCGGTGGATGCGGTGCCGGAGGCCGATGTCGAGGGGCCGCTCGCCTTCGACCTCGCCGTCTCGCCGGAGGCCGTGCGGATCAAGGGGATCGAGGGCTCGCGCGTCGCCGGGCAGGCCGACATCCTGATCGTGCCGGAGATCGTCTGCGGCAATGCGCTGATGAAGATGATGATCCGCTATATGGGCGCCTGCCTCGGCGGCGTGGTGCTCGGCGCCAAGGTGCCGATCGTGTTGACGAGCCGGGCCGATGCGCCGGCGGCCAGGCTCGCCTCGGTGGCGCTCGCCTCGGCGCTCAGGAACGCCAAGGCCGGCGTTTGACCGAGGCGGCGGCCCCGTAGGCTTGCCAGGGCCTCGAGCCTACCGGTTTGGCGGGATGCGGCGGGCGACGCGCGGGTCGCCCGGCCGTGACGCGCCCGCACGCCTCGTCAGACGTCGAGATTGGCGGCCGAGAGGGCGTTGTCCTGGATGAACTCGCGGCGCGGCTCGACGATGTCGCCCATCAGCTTGGAGAAGATCTCGTCGGCCTCCGACAGGTCGCCGAGCTTGACCTGCAGCAGCGTGCGGCTGTTGCGGTCGAGCGTCGTCTCCCAGAGCTGCTCGGCATTCATCTCGCCGAGGCCCTTGTAGCGCTGGATCTGGCCGATGCCCTTGCGGCCGACGGCATAGATGAGATCGAGCAGGCCCGCGGGCGCGAGCACGGGCTGCTCGGAATCCTTGCGTCTCAGCCGCGCCGGCTCGCCATAGATCTCCCTCAGATGCGGCGCCAGCTCGTTGAGCTTGCGCGCATCCGCGCTCTGGATCAGCGCCCGGTCGACGACATAGGCCTCCTTGACGCCGCGCACCTCGCGGATGAAGGAGAAGCCGCGCTCGGGGTTGTAGCGACCCTGCCAGCCGCGCTCGGTTTCCTCGGCGAGGAGGTCGAGGCGGGCGGCCACCCATTCGGCCGCGGCCTCGCCGGTGGTAGCAGCCTGAGCCTCGGACGGCTCGGCGAGGCCGAAGCCGCCCGCGGCGGCCACCAGCTCGACGACGAAGCGGGGATAGCGCGAGTGCATCGGCGCCATGATCGCCTGGACCTGGCGGGCACGCTCGACGATGTCGCGCAGATCGGCGCCTGCCCGCTCCTCGCCGGAGCCGAGCACGAGCACCGCATCCTCGGTCCCACCATTGATGAGGTAGTCCTCAAAGGCGCGCTGGTCCTTCAGGTAGGTCTCGGTCTTGCCCTTCGAGACCTTGTAGAGCGGCGGCTGGGCGATGTAGAGGTGGCCCTTCTCCACGAGATCGGGCATCTGCCGATAGAAGAAGGTCAGCAACAGCGTGCGGATATGGGCGCCGTCGACATCGGCGTCCGTCATGATGATGATCTTGTGGTAGCGCAGCTTGGAGAGATCGAAGCCCTCGCCGTCGCCGGCGCGGCCGATGCCGGTGCCGAGCGCGGTGATGAGCGTGCCGACCGTCTCCGAGGACAGCATCTTGTCGAAGCGTGCCCGCTCGACATTGAGGATCTTGCCGCGGATCGGCAGCACGGCCTGGAACTCGCGGTCGCGGCCCTGCTTGGCCGAGCCGCCCGCCGAATCGCCCTCGACGATGAACATCTCGGTGGCCGAGGGGTCGCGATTCTGGCACTCGGCGAGCTTGCCCGGCAGATTGTTGATGTCGAGCACGCCCTTGCGGCGGGTCAGCTCGCGGGCCTTCCTCGCCGCCTCGCGGGCGGCGGCGGCCTCGCAGATCTTGCGGACGACCGCCTTCGCCTCGGTGGGATGCTCCTCGAACCACTGCGCCAGCAATTCGCCGACCGCGCTCTCGACGACGGGCCGGACCTCGGAGGAGACGAGCTTGTCCTTGGTCTGGCTGGAGAAGCTCGGATTGGGCACCTTGACGGACAGCACGCAGGTCAGGCCCTCGCGCGCGTCGTCACCGGTCAGCGAGACCTTCTCCTTCTTGGCGATGCCCGACTCGTCGGCATATTTGCCGATGACACGGGTCAGCGCGCCGCGGAAGCCGGCGAGATGGGTGCCGCCGTCGCGCTGGGGAATGTTGTTGGTGAAGCAGAGGACGTTCTCGTTATAGCCGTCGTTCCACCATAGCGCGGCCTCGACGGTGATGCCGTCGCGCTCGGCGCGGATCGAGACCGGCTCGGCGATCAATGGATTGCGCGAGCGGTCGATGTGGCGGACATAGGCGACGAGGCCGCCCTCGTAGCACATCTCCTCGACCTTGTGGTCGGCATGGCGCTCGTCGGCGAGGCGGATGCGCACGCCCGAGTTCAGGAAGGCGAGCTCGCGCAGGCGATGCTCGAGCGTCTGATAGTCGAACTCGGTGACGTTCTTGAAGATGTCGGTACTGCGCTGGAAGGTGACCTCGGTGCCGCTCAGATCGCCGGCCTCGCCGACGACGGCGAGCGGGGCGGTCGGCACGCCATCGGCGAAGCGCATGGCGTATTCCTTGCCATCGCGCCAGATGCGCAGCTGCAGCCAGTTCGACAGGCCGTTCACCACCGAGACACCGACGCCGTGCAGGCCGCCCGACACCTTGTAGGCGTTCTGGTCGTCGCTGAGGCCCTTGCCGCCGGCGTGGAGCTGGGTCATCACCACCTCGGCGGCGGAGACGCCCTCCTCGGGGTGGATGTCGACGGGAATGCCGCGGCCATTGTCCGACACGGTCACCGAATGGTCGGGGTTCAGCGTCACCCGCACCTCGGTCGCATAGCCGGCGAGCGCCTCGTCGATGGCGTTGTCGACCACCTCGTAGACCATGTGGTGGAGGCCGGAGCCATCGCCGATGTCGCCGATATACATGCCCGGACGGCGGCGCACGGCCTCCAGGCCCTTCAGAACAGTAATCGACTTGGCGTCGTAGGCGCTGGCGGCAGCGCCATTCGACCGGTCTTTGCTCATGATGATCTCGTCGATTCCGGTGTGGTTTCCGGGATTCCGGTTCTATTTCCGGGGGTGCCGGACGGTGTCCGGCATGGCCGCCATGCTATCGGCCCGCCACCCTCGCGGCAGCCTCCGCAGCCGCATTGTTCATATCATGTTCCGGTCGAAAGCGATACGATTCCCTCGCTGACATGCAGGAATTGTGCACGGTTTCGCAGCGCCGCGAAGGGCAGTTCATCCGTACCCGTCATGAATGCCTGGGCACCGAGCCCGAGGATGGCGGCGAAGAGGGCGGCGCGGCGGCGGTCGTCGAGATGGGCGGCGATCTCGTCAAGGAGGAGGATGGGCGGACCGCGGCCCTGGCCGTCGGCGACGAGCTCGGCATGGGCGAGGACGAGGCCGATCAGCAATGCCTTCTGCTCGCCGGTCGAGGACAGTCTGGCCGGCATCTCCTTGGGACCGTGGCCAACCAGGAGGTCGCTGAGATGGGGGCCCTCGAGGGTGCGGCCGGCGGCGCGGTCGCGCTGGCGCATCCCGGCGAGAAGGGCCTGGTAGCGATCCTCGACCTCGAGCGCGGGGCTTGCGGCGAGCATCTGCTCGAGGCGGCCTTCGAGCGCGATCTCGGCCCAGGGAAAGGGCGAGCCGGGATCGGCGGCGGCACGGGCGGCGATCCGGCGCCCGAGCCCCTCAACCGCCGTCACGCGGGCGGCGGCGATCGCCACGGCCGCCTCGGCCATCAGCAGCTCGAGGCCATCGAACTCGCCCGATCGCGCCCGCGGCTCGTCGAGCAGCCGATTGCGCTGGCGCATGGCCCGCTCGAACCGGTTGAGGCGCGTGCGGTGCTCGGGGTCGAAGCAGACGACGAGACGGTCGAGAAAGCGGCGACGGTCGCTGGCCGGCCCCGTGAAGAGCCCGTCCATGGCCGGCGTCAGCCAGACCAGCTCGACAAGCTCGGCGAGGGCGGAGGGCGAGCGGGTCTCGCCGTCGATGCGCACGACGCGGCCCTGGGGTCCGCCGGATTCCGCCCCCCGACCGAGGCCGGTGCCGATCGAGACGCGCCCCGTCGCGGTCGAGACCGTCGCGGCGACCGACCAGTCGCGACCGCCACGGACATTGCCGAGCTCGGCATAGGGCGCGCGACGCAAGCCCTGGCCCGGCGCCAGCAGCGAGAGCGCTTCCAGAAGATTGGTCTTACCCGAGCCGTTCGGGCCGCTCAGCACGACTGGGCCGGGAGACAGATCGAGGGCAAGGCTCTGATAGTTGCGGAAATTATGCAGTTTCAGGCGCTCGACATGAGTGACGGCGGGCCCGCGCCGAAGTGCCTCGCGCATCGGTTCCTCGTCGCCCCCGATCGCTGCGTCGGCCGTGCGCATCACCTGTCGAGCCCGTTCCTTGCCGGTCCGGCATCGTCCCGGGCCGAGCGCCAAAGCCATCGTGGTCGCATCGAGGACAGGGCGAGCCTCACACCCGCATCGGCATCAGCACATAGAGCGCCGAGCGATCGTCGCCATCGCGGACTGTGGTCGGCGAGCCGGGATCGGCGAAGAAGAAATGCACCGTGTCGCTCTCGAGCTGGCTCGAAATGTCGAGCAGATAGCGGGCATTGAAGCCGATCTCGAGCGGATCGGCATTGTAGTCGACCACGACCTCCTCGGTGGCGCTGCCGCCGTCGGGGTTGGTGACGGTCAGGGTCAGCCGCTCCTGTTCGATGTTGAGCTTCACGGCGCGGCCGCGATCGGTCGAGACCGTCGAGACGCGATCGACGGCGGTGGCGAAGTCGGCATTGGCGACATTCAGGACCTTGTTGTTGCCCTGCGGGATGACGCGCTGATAGTCGGGAAAGCTGCCGTCGATCAGCTTGGAGGTCATCACCACGGTGCCGATGCGGAACTGCACCTTGCTCGGCGAGAGCGCCACGGTGAGCGGGGTGTCGCTGTCCTCGATCAGGCGGTGCAGCTCATGGACGGTCTTGCGCGGCACGATCACGCCGGGCATGTCCTCGGATCCGGCTGGGGCCGGCAGCTCGACGAGCGCCAGGCGATGGCCATCGGTCGCGACCGCGCGCAGCATCGGCGGTCCGCCCTCGCCGCCGCCGGCGGCGTGGACGTGCATATAGATGCCGTTCAGATAATAGCGCGTCTCCTCGGTCGAGATGGCGAACCGTGTCTTCTCGATCAGGCGCTTGACGTCGCGGGCGGGCAGCTCGAACTCGTGCGGCATGGCGCCGGCCGAGAGGTCGGGGAACTCGTCGCCCGGCAGGACCGGCAAGAAGAAACGCGAGGAGCCGGCGCTGACAGTCAGGCGCTTGCCGTCGGCGCCGCCCGTATCGAGCACCACCTGCATGCCGTCGGGCAGCTTCCTGACGATGTCGTGGATCATATGGGCGGAGACGGTCGTGGCGCCGGGCTGCTCGACATCGGCGGCGGCCGTCTCGATCACCTCCCGCTCGAGGTCGGTGCCCTTCAAGGCCAGATTGCCGGGCGTGGCGCGCAGCAGCACGTTCGAGAGCAGGGGCACGGTGGTGCGCCGTTCGACCACGCTCGTGACATGGCCGAGGACTCTCAGAAGCTCGCTACGTTCGATCAGGAGCCGCATGGCACCCTCCGGCCTCGTTCGGTGAAATCCTTCCCGCCGCCGGGCCCGCTCGCCCGAGCGGACCGCATGGGGGCAGGCTTGCGGGCTGCGAGCCGTGCGCGGCCGGCATTACGGCCGTCACCCGGCGCCCGCCGGCGACGGGACCCGACTGGAGCGACAGAATCGCCAGCGCCGCGCGCCAAACTGACGCCAACGGCCGCGCTTTTCAAGGCGGGAGCATGACGGGCGACGGGGATTCGCGGGGTCCGTGTGGAAAGGGCCGCCGCTGCCAATGCGCATCATCCGACGCACCGAAGTTCTCGAACGCCAAAGTGGCGCCCTTTCGGAGCGCCACTTCGACCTCTCGAGCCGAGGTGTGCACGTCCCCCGCTAAAGGCCCGTGCACGACTTTGCCTCAACTGTTGAGAAGCTTTTTCAGATCCTCGATCTCCGCCCGCAGGCGAGAATTATTCTTCAGTTCTCCTTCGATTTTCCTGATCGCGTGAAGGACCGTAGTGTGATCACGACCACCGAACCGGCGCCCGATCTCGGGCAGCGAGCGCGCCGTCAGGGTCTTGGCGAGATACATGCCGACCTGACGGGGCCAGACGACCGAGCGGTGGCGGCGCTGCGACATGATGTCGGCCTTGCTCACCCCGTAGTGCTTCGACACCACGCGGATGATGTCCTCGACCTTGATGCGCTTGGGCTCCATGCCGCGTACGAGGTCGCGGATGATGTGCTGGACCGAGTCGACGGTGATGGGCGTGCCGGTCAGATGGCAGGCCGCATAGAGGCGGGTGATGGCGCCGTCGAGCTCGCGCCCGCTCTCGGTCAGCTTCTCGGCGAGATAGCCGATCACTTCTTCGCCGACATGGAAGGTCGGGTCGGCGGCGCGCTTCTCCTCGGCCCGGCGCTCCAGGACCTTCAGGCGAAGCTCGTAATCGAGGGTGCTGATCTCGGCGACGAGGCCGCCGGACAGACGCGAGCGCATGCGCTGGTCGAGGGTCTCGAGGTCGCTGGGGGCGCGGGCCGAGGCGACGACCACCTGCTTGCCGCCGTCGAGCAGCGAGTTCAGCGTCGAATCGAACTCCTGCTCCGTCTTCTCGCCGTGCAGGAACTCCATGTCGTCGATGAGCAGGAGATCGATGGACCGCAGCCGCTCCTTGAAGGACATCGCATCCTGAGAGCGCAGGGCCTCCACGAAGCGATAGCGGAAGCGCTCGGCGGTCAGGTAGAGCACCTGGGCGAGCGGGTTGCGGCGCTTCACCTCCCAGGCGATGGCGTGCAGGAGGTGAGTCTTGCCGAGGCCGACCGCGGAATGGATGTAGAGCGGGTTGAAGCGCAGCGGCTCGGACAGGGCGGTCTCGGCCACCTGCTTTGCGGCAGCATGGGCGAGGCGATTCGAGCCGCCGACGACGAAGGTCTCGAAGGTGTAGCGGCGATCGAGCGGCGAGCCCTGGAAGCCGCCACCGTCGGTCGCGCCGGCTGCGGCCACGATCGTGGTGTCGCTCGCGGGGCGCCGCATGACATTGCCGCCCGCAACCGGACGAAGATGGGCGACGGTCTGCTCCTGGGGCTTCTCGGCCTCCTCGGCTGCGGCGCTTCTGCGCCCCTGAACGGGCTGACCGGGCTGGCGCAGCGCGATCTGGACCTTGTCGACGGCCGGCTGCTCGCTGCGGCAGGCCTCGAGGAGCGCGTCGAGATAGTGCGACTGGAGCCAGGTCTTGAGGAAGCGGGTCGGCACCGACAGATGCACGATGCTGGCGATCAATCCCTCATATTCCAGCCGGGCGAACCAGCTCGAATAGAGCTCCTCGCCGAGCGAGGCCTTCAAGCGGGCCTGAACCCGAGCAAAATCGAGCTCGCGCGCATCGGCACCGGCATTGTCCGGGCTCTCCACGGCGTCCGCCGCATTCGTCCCGATCTTGAGCGCGCCCGATGTTTTGACGTTCGATGTCATGTGCACATACCCTGCTGTTGCAACTCTTGCCCGACCGGCACGCGGACAGGCTCGGCCCGACGCCCTCGGGCGAGACCTGCCAAACGCTCCGATCTCCCACCTGTGTGCGATCCGATGTCGTCCCCGGGATCGCGCGGGGATCTGTCGAGGCCCGTCAGCCTCCATCCAGCCGCCCGACGCAGCCGAGATGGAGCGGGTCTTCAACTCGGGGTGGGGCGTGGCCCTTGGACCAGCCTCCACTTGCGACGCCACAGGACCAACCGCTACCGTTTCCACCGATCACATCGGCGGACAGCGGAAGAGCGGCCACCTTGCGGCGCGCGCGAGACATGACTTTTACTGAGCCCCCTTCGACGTCGTGCCGTTCGCCCGTGGCACCTCGATGGTGCAAAGACGAGCATTGCCTTTCGCAAGCAATGGTCAAAAACAGCGTGCGGCGTTGCTGTCCCAACTCGGATCAGCAACTGGTCTTTCTACGCTCTACAGAAGCACCCCGCCTCTGTGCCGCACGTGCTGCTCGACGCGAAACACGACCTATGCTGCAGCCCGGGAGTTTTCCTCTCCCTCGGCCCTTTTCGTACCACTACGGGACATGGACTCGCAACGGTGAAGTTCTACGTAGCCGGCCGCTCCCGCTAGCGCCGGCGGGCTGTGGATGGATTGCCAATGGCGTGGATAACCCCTTCTTTGAAAACACTGAATCCACAAGCGTAAGGTGTTGGGAAAGCGCCCGCGAGGGCCTCGAGAAGCGTCGCAAAGGCGTCATTTTTCTCGCCTTGCTGCGGCCACGTGACACGAGGGCGGCGGCAGCCGATCCGACGGCCAGATCGTAACGCCCTGATTCATCGCTCCAAATGAAAAGGCGGGCTCCGGTTGGTCCGGAACCCGCCTTTCCGACTCGATGCAACGCCGCCACACCAGGACCCGCAAACCGCCCGAAGCGACCCAAGAAGGGCTTGCCGGCGACGGGCTCCCTGCTGCAGCGCAACAGGGCCGGCCGGCATTCAGGCCGTGGCCGCGGCGCTCATGCGACGCAGCCGCGCCGTCAGGCGCGAGACCTTGCGCGACGCGGCATTCTTATGAATGAGGCCCTTCTGGGCGGTGCGCATGATCTGCGGCTCGGCCGCCTTCAGAGCCGCCGTGGCGGTGGCGACATCGCCCGAGGCGATCGCCTCCTCGACCTTCTTGACGATGGTGCGCATGCGGCTCTTGCGGGCCTTGTTGATCGCCGTGCGGCGGATCGCCTTGCGGGCCGCCTTCTTGGCCGAAGTCGTATTGGCCATCTCGTCTCCTCGTTCCCGACCCTGCCCGGGCCGTCGTCTGGTCAAATCCCGGCGGCCGTCCCGATCGGGCGTCCGTCGCTATGGCTGAGTTCCGGCTCCTTCTGAGACCGGTCGCCGTCTTCCCCGGAACAGCGGTGCCGCCCATCGGCGGCGGCCGCCGGCGTCGCGCCCGGCCGTTTGCGGACGGACGGCTTGGTCCGTGCTCCGGTCGACGCTCTGCGGGCGGGAAAACGGCTGCAATAGAAAACCGCCCGCGCGTCGGCGCGAGCGGCACAGGCCTTGCACAGTATAGGAGCGCCGTCAAAGCCGGTCAACTCGCCGAGAGACCGGCATTTCCCGATTGTTGCCGACCGTTCCGGGGTGCCAATGCCATGAGCAAAAATTTCCACGAAAGCTATCACGAAGCAGATGTCGCGCCACCGAGCCCGCGCGCGACGGGACTGGTCTTTGCGGCCGTCGCCGCCATCGCCGCCTATCTCTACCGCGATCAGGGGGCCGTCATGCCGGTGGCGCTCGGGCTGTCGGGCGTGCTCGCGGCGACCAGCCTTGCGGCGCCGAAGCTGCTCGGCCCGCTCAACATGGCGTGGTTCAGGCTCGGCCTCGCCATCGGCCGCATCGTCAATCCGGTCGTCATGGGCGTGCTGTTCGCCATCGTGATCGTGCCGGCCGGCCTTCTCATGCAGATGCGTCACGATCCCTTGCGCCGGCGGCGCGATCCCTCGGCCGCGACCTACTGGTCGAGGATCGCCCGCGGCCCCGGCGTGCCGGCCGACGGGACGGACGGGGCGATGCGCCAGCAGTTCTGAGCCGAAAGGCCGTCCCGGGCTGCAACAGCGTCCCGGCCCGGGTTCTGGCATCCGCCTTGCAAGTTTGCGCTCCAGAGCTCACCGGCCGACCTGTCGCCCGCGAACGGTGAACCCGCCATCAGATCCAACCGGAGACCCCGATGCTTTCGCTCGTCAAGGAACTCGGCGCCTATATGGGCGCGCGCAAGAAGTGGTGGCTGCTGCCCGTGATCGCCATGCTCGGCATCGTCGGCGGCATCCTCGTGCTGGCCCAGGGCTCGGCCGTCGCGCCCTTCATCTACACGGTGTTCTGAGATCGGCCGGGGCTGCGCCGGGCCTACTCCCGTGCAGCCCCGCGCCCGGCTCAGGCACCGCCGTCCGACAGAAAAGGAAAGTCCGTCCCATGCGCGTTCTCGGCATCTCGGCCTTCTATCACGACAGTGCCGCGGCCCTCATCGAGGACGGCCGCATCCTCGCCGCCGCCCAGGAGGAACGCTTCACGCGGCGGAAGCACGATCCGCGCTTTCCCGAGAACGCGATCCGCTACTGCCTCGAGGAGGCCGGCTGCGATCTCGACGGCATCGACCACATCGCCTTCTTCGAGAAGCCGCTCATCAAGTTCGAGCGTCTGCTCGAGACCTATCTGGCGAACGCGCCGCGTGGCTTCTCCTCGTTCAAGACGGCGATCCCGGTCTGGATCAAGGAGAAGCTGTTCCAGAAGTCGAACCTCGTGAAGGCGCTGAAGCCGTTCGGCGCGAGCGGGCAGGTCGAGGACAGGCTGCTGTTCGCCGGCCACCACCAGGCGCATGCGGCCTCGGCCTTCTTCGCCTCGCCCTTCGAGGAGGCGGTGGTGCTGACGCTCGACGGCGTCGGCGAGTGGACGACGACCTCGGTCGCGATCGGGCGCGGCAACCGCCTCGACACCGTGCGCGAGATCCGCTTCCCGCATTCGCTCGGCCTGCTCTACTCGGCCTTCACCTACTACACCGGCTTCAAGGTCAATTCCGGCGAGTACAAGGTCATGGGCCTCGCGCCCTATGGCGAGCCGCGCTTCAAGGATCTCATCCTGAAGGAGCTGATCGACCTGAAAGAGGACGGCTCGTTCTGGCTCGACCAGCGCTATTTCGACTATGCGACCGGGCTCACCATGACGAGCCGGCGGTTCGACGAGCTGTTCGGCGGGCGGCCGCGGCGGGCCGACGAGCCGCTGACGCAGCGCGAGATGGATCTCGCCGCCTCGATCCAGGCCGTCACCGAGGAGGTGATGCTGCGGATGACGCGCGAGCTCGCCGAGACGTTCCGCATTCCCAATCTCTGCCTCGCCGGCGGCGTCGCGCTCAATTGCGTGGCGAATGGCCGGATCATGCGCGACGGGCGGTTCCAGAACATCTGGATCCAACCGGCGGCGGGCGATGCCGGCGGCGCGCTCGGCGCGGCATTGGCTGGCTATCATCTTCACGCCGACGGCGCGCGGCAGGTGCCGGCGTCCGGCGACCTGATGCAGGGCTCCTATCTCGGCCCCTCGTTCGCCGATGACGAGGTGGCGCGGCGGCTGGCCGCGGCCGGCGCGCGTTTCCGCCAGATCGCAAACGACAACGATGTCGACCAGCTCACGGTGTCGAGCCTCGTGCGCGGCGATGCGGTCGGCTGGTTCCAGGGGCGGATGGAGTTCGGTCCGCGCGCGCTCGGCGGCCGCTCGATCCTCGGCGATGCGCGAAGCTCCGCCATGCAGAAGATGCTGAACCTCAAGATCAAGTATCGCGAGAGCTTCCGGCCCTTCGCGCCCTCGATCCTCAGGGACGACGTGGCGGACTATTTCGAGCTCGATAGCGACAGCCCGTACATGCTGATCGTCGCCGATGTGAAGCGGAACCGGCGGCGGCGCATGACCGAGGCGGAGGCGCAGCTGTTCGGCATCGACAAGCTCAACGTGCCGCGCTCGGACATTCCCGCCGTCACCCATGTCGACTATTCGGCGCGCATCCAGACCGTGCACCGGGAGACGAATCCGCGCTATCACGCGCTGATCTCGGCCTTCAAGGAGCGCACCGGAACGCCGGTGCTCGTCAATACCAGCTTCAACGTGCGCGGCGAGCCGATCGTTGCGACGCCCGAGGACGCCTTCCGCTGCTTCATGGGCACGGAGATGGAGACGCTGGTCGTCGGCAATTGCGTGCTCTCGAAATCCGATCAGGACGCCTCGCTGGCGGAGGACTACAAGCACAAGTTCGCCGCCGACTGATACCACCTGGCGAAAGTCCTGACTTTCGCGAGGCGGTCTGCGCGCGCGGAGTTGGTAGGGCGGCCGCGCGCAAGCAAAGTATGCGCACGGGTTGGCGGGGCGGCCGCGCGCAAGCAAGGAAGCTTCCGGCGCATCCAGCTCTCATGAGGCGAAACTCATGCGCGCCGGTATGGGTGGCGGCGACGGGCATTGCCGCTTGCCCTTCGCCCCCGGTCGCCGTCATATCACGGTGACGAGGCCGGGCGCGGAGCAGGACATGACCGACGAGCGAGACAGCGGCAGCCGGCGCTGGCCCGATCTTGCGGGCCACATCATCGACGATGAGTGCGGCCGGCGGCACGTGTTGCCGGTGCGCGTCTATTTCGAGGACACCGATTTCTCCGGCGTCGTCTATCACGCCAGCTATGTGCGCTGGTGCGAGCGCGGGCGCTCCGACTTCCTGCGGTTGCTCGGCATCAGCCACAAGGCACTGATCGACCGGGCCGATGCGCCACCGGCAGCCTTCGTCGTCCGGCGGCTCGCGATCGAGTTCCTGAAACCCGCACGCATCGACGACGAGCTCGAGATCGTCACACGGGTCGGCGAGACGACGGCGGCGACGCTCGAACTCGTGCAGAGCGTCCACCGCGACGGCGTTGCGCTCGCGGAGGCGAAGGTGCTGGTGCTCGTCGTCACGACGGCCGGCCGGCCAATCCGGCTGCCGACCGCGATCCGTGCGGCTTTCGGCGGCTGATGCCGCCGCCGGTGCCGCCGCCGCTACATGCTTCCCGCCTCAGCGCTTGGCCTCGATGGCGTCCCAGATCATGGCGGCGATATCATTGCCGCCGAAGCGCTTGACCTGGCGGATGCCGGTCGGCGAGGTGACGTTGATCTCGGTCAGGAAGTCGCCGATCACGTCGATGCCGGTGAAGAGCAGGCCGCGCTTGCGCAATTCCGGCCCCAGCCGCTCGCAGATCTCGTGATCGCGCCGCGTCATCTCGACGGGCTCGGCGCGGCCGCCGACATGCATGTTGGAGCGCGTCTCCTCGGGCGCGGGCACGCGGTTGATGGCACCGCCGACGACACCGTCGACGAGGATGATGCGCTTGTCGCCGCGCCGCACCTCGGGACGGAACTGCTGCACCATGAAGGGCTCGCGGAAGACGGTGTGGAAGAGCTCGATCAGCGAGGCGAGATTGGTGTCCTCGGGCGTGATGCGGAAAACCGCCGCGCCGCCATTGCCGTAGAGCGGCTTCACGATGATGTCCTTGTACTCGCGGCGGAAGGCGAGCACCTCCTCGGGCGAGCGTGTCACCATGGTCGGAGGCATCAGATCCTGGAACTCGAGAACGAATATCTTCTCCGGCGCGTTCCTGACATGGGCGGGATCGTTGACGACGAGGGTCTGCGGATGGATGCGCTCGAGCAGATGCGTCGTCGTGATGTAGGACATGTCGAAGGGCGGATCCTGGCGCAGATGCAGGACATCCATCCCGGCCAGATCCTCGCGCCGGTGATCGGTGAGCGCGTAGTGGTCGCCCGCCTCGTCCTTGACGGTGAGCGTCGCGCCCTTCGCCATCAGCCGCGAGCGGTCGAGGGTGAGATCCTTCGGCATGTAGTAGAACAGCTCGTGGCCGCGACGCTGGGCTTCGAGCAGGATCGCGAAGGAGGAATCGCCCGAAATGTCGATGCGATCGATCGGGTCCATCTGCATGGCGACTTTCAGGGCCATCGGCGCGTCTCCATCTGGCGGTTGCGACGGCGGGCCGGCGGGGGCCGGACGGCCGGAGGGGAATGGCGCGACAAAAGGGGGGTGAGCGGGCCACTTGTCAAATGGGATCGATGCCGCCGGGGCATGGCCGGGCCGGCGACGCCGGCGCATACGCGGAGTTAGCAGTTCGATGCCATCCTCCTCAGATCGCAGCACAAATGGGATGCTTCCGGTGAGAGACATGGCCGAGATGCCGAGCCCCGTCGATGAGGTCGCGGAGCACCCGAAGGGCCGGCTCGAGACCTTCGTCAGGCCCTGCCCGAGCCCCTTGCTCATCTCGGCGCTCGTGCCCGTCAATCGCCTGTTGTGCCTTTCGGGGATCGCCGGGCTGAGGCGCGTGCCGCTCATCGACCGCATTCCCGGCGTACGCGGCCTTGCCGACATCACCCAGCTCGACCTGCCGGCCGAGGACGCGCTGCGCCTCAGAAGCAGCGTCAATCCGCTGACGGCCGCCTTCGTCACGCCCAATCATCCCGAGTTCTTCACCGACTGGATGATCGACAAGGAGCTGACGGCGCGCATCTCGCCGCTGGCGGCCTCCTGGGCGACCAATGTCATCGTCAACGGCATGGGACCGGCGATGCAGCGGTTCTGGCTGAAGAACAATCTGATCGCGCAGATCCCTGGAACCGGCGGGGCCGAGGGCAAGGCCTATTCGGTCGAATGGGCGCTGAAGGGCCACGGCGTGCTGCTTCATCCCGAGGGCACCGTCGGCTGGCACGGCGACACGATCGGCCCACTCTTTCCAGGCGCCATCGAGATGGCGGCCGAGGCGGCCCGGCGCGCGCGCGAGGCCGGCGAGTCGCGCGGCGCTGTCGTGGCGCCGGTCGTCTGGAAGCTCGCATTCCGCCGCGACGTCGAGGCCGCGCTCAGCTGCGAGATCGGCTATGTCGAGGCGAAGCTCGGCCTTCCCGCACCGCCGCGCCATGCGACGCCGGCGGAACGGGTCGCGACCGCCTACCGCATCCTCCTTGCACGCGACGAGACGGCGTACGGATTGACCGATGCCGAGATCGGCGGGGACTACGACCAGCGCCAACGCCGCCTGCTCGGGCATATGACCGAGCGGCTGCACGGACTTCTCACCGGTTTCGAGACTTCCCACGCGCCGGTGCCCGAAGCGGATAGCGGCGATCCGGCGATCCGCCATGGCGAGATCGTCAGGGCGGCCGACCGGCTGATGCGGCGGCGCCGGCAGGAGGGCGTCGAGGTCCCCGAGGCGGCGCGCCGGCTCGTCGGCGACATGCGACGGCTGTTGCGCTTCCGGCCCCTGCTCTATCCGGCGCGGCTGATGACGCAGGAGCAGGTGGCCGAGAACATCAAGCGGCTGCGCTCGGACTATTGTTTCGGCAGCTTCCGCGACAATGCCGACCGCATGGTGCCGCGGCCGGCGGGCGCGCGGATCGCCATCGTGCGCGTGCCCGAGCCGCTCGAGATCTCGAACATCCTCGGGACACGCGCGAGCCTGACGCACGAGGAGACGGCGGCGTTGACGGCGACGCTGCGCGCTCGCATGCAGGCCGCGCTCGATCGGATCAATGCCGGGCTCGACGCCGATCCATCCCGCGTCCGCTATCCCAATCCGTTCCACCGTTGAGCATCGCAGGCACGCCCGATGCGGATCACGCACTGCGGGTGCGGAACTCGAAGGCGTCGGCGAGGTGACGGGGCAGGCGTCCCGGCACAACGAGCACCGCGTCGAAGGCGGGCTCGCAAGCGGCATGGCGACGGCCGGCCGCGCCCATCCACCATTCGGCGGCGCGCATCACCCGCGTCTGCAGTCGGGGCGTCACGCTCTCGAGCGCCTCGTCCATGGTCGGCCGGCGCTTGACCTCGACGAAGGCGAGGCGGCGGCCGCGGCGGGCTATGAGATCGATCTCGCCGACCGGTGTCCTCACCCGCGCGGCGAGGATGCGATAACCCTTGGCGACGAGCAGGAGACGGGCAAGCCACTCGGCCCCGATGCCTCGGCGGTAGCGGCGGATGCGCTCGGGATCGGCGGCGGGGCTCGTGTGGCGGCCCTCAGCTGGCATGCGCGTCAGCCCTCCTCCCCGTCCTGGTCGGCGCGACCGTCGCTGCGCCCGTCCTTCAGCGCGATGGCGATCTCATAGACGCGATTGCGCTGAACGGCGAGGTCGCCCGTCACCTGGCGGACGGCGTCGCGCAGCGTCGCGCCACGCGCGAAGGCCGCGCCAAGGGCCTGGCGGATCTCCTCCGCTCCGGCACCCGCCGCCTCACCGGCACCGACGAGGATCACGCATTCGCCCTTCACCTCCTGGCCGTTGATAGCGGTGGCGAGCTCCGACAGCGGGCCGCGACGTACCTCCTCGTGGATCTTGGTCAGTTCGCGGGCGAGCGCCGCCGGCCGGCTGGCGCCGAGCAGCTCGGCGAGGTCGGCGAGCGTCTCAGCGATGCGCGAGGGTGCCTCGTAGAAGATGAGCGTCGCAGACTGCGCGGCGAGGGCCTTGATGCGCTCACGCCGCGCCCCCTGCCTTGCCGGCAGGAAGCCGGCGAACAGGAACTCGTCGGTCGGCAGGCCGGCGAGCGTCAGCGCGGCGAGCGCCGCCGAGGGACCGGGCAGCGTCCAGACGGCGAGCCCGGCCGCGGCCGCCTCGCGCACCAGCTTGAAGCCCGGATCGGAGACCAGCGGCGTGCCGGCATCCGAGACGAGCGCGATGCGGGCACCGCGGCCGAGCTCGGCGATGAGGCGAGGCCGCTCGCGCTCGGCATTGTGCTCGTGATAGGGGCGCATGGGCCGGTCGATGCCGTAGCGCTCGAGCAGGCGGCGGGTATGGCGGGTGTCCTCGCAACAGACGAGGTCGGCGCGGGCGAGCGTGGCAAGCGCCCGGATGGTCACGTCGCCCAGATTGCCGATGGGCGTCGCGACGATGTGGAGGCCGGATGCGAGCGGGGTCTCGGCGAGGCCGAGTGCCTGGCGATGGATGGCGGCGGCGAGCCGCTCGGCCGCCTCGCGCCGCCCGCCCGCCTCGGGGGATGCACCGCCGGCCGGCGTGCCAGCGCGCTTTCCATCGGGCTCGTCGGCGGCTGTCACGCGGGGCCTCCTCGTCCGACGCCCGGGCGAGCCGAGGCCGGATCCGGCACGGCCGGCCGGAGCGCGCTCGACAGCTCCAGCACGAGGCGGTTCAAAACCATGCGGCCGTCGCGGGTGGCGCGGACGATGCAGCCGCCGGCATCGGCCGCGAGCAGGCCTGCCGCCGCGAAGGGGGCGAGGGCGGCTGCCGGGAGTTCGTGACCGGTCGTCGCGCGCAGCCGGTCGAGATCGAGGCCCTCGGCGATCCTGAGGCCCATCAGCAGCATCTCGTCGGCCATGGCGGCGGGATCGAGCACCTCGTCCTCGACGATGCCGTGGCCGTCGCGCTCAACGGCCGCGAGCCAGGTCTCGGGGTGGCGCTCGGTGCGCAGCGCGCGCCGCCGGCCGGCGACGTCGAGACGGCCATGGGCGCCGGGTCCGATGCCGGCATAGGTGCCATAGCGCCAGTAGAGCAGATTGTGGCGGCTCTCGTCGCCCGGGCGGGCATGGTTGGAGATCTCGTAGGCGGGAAGGCCGGCGGCATCGCACAGATCGCCGGTAAGCGCATAGAAATCATGGGCGAGATCGCCGTCCGGCACTGCGAGCCTGCCCGAGGCATGGAGCGCGGCGAAGGGCGTGCCGTCCTCGATGGTGAGCTGGTAGAGCGAGAGATGGCCCGGCCCCAGCGCCAGCGCCTCGCCGAGCTCGTGCTGCCATTGCCGAAGCGTCTGGCGGGGGCGCGCGTAGATGAGGTCGAAGGAGACGCGGGGAAAGGTCGCAAAGGCGATGTCGAGGGCGCGGCGTGCCTCGGCGACATCGTGAATGCGGCCGAGCGATTTCAGATCGGCATCGTTCAACGCCTGGACGCCGAGCGAGACGCGATTGACGCCGGCCGAGCGGTAGCCGACGAAGCGCGTCGCCTCGACGCTGCCGGGATTGGCCTCGAGCGTGATCTCGGCATCGGCCGCGATGGTCCAGTGACGGGCGATGGCGCCAAGGATGCCCGCGACGGTGCGCGGTGACATCAGGGACGGCGTGCCCCCGCCGAAGAAGATGCTCGCGACCGCCGATCCCGGCTGGAGCCGTGCCATTTGCGCGATCTCGGCCTCGTAGGCGGCGAGGAAGCGCGCCTCGTCGACACCGCCGTGGCGGACATGGCTGTTGAAGTCGCAGTAGGGACATTTGGCGGCACAGAACGGCCAATGCACATAGACCCCGAAGCCCGGAGCGGTCGCGGCCGGCCTCGTGCGGGATTGGCCCGAGGTCATCGCCGGAGCGCCTCGAGGAGGAGACGGAACGCCGCGGCACGGTGCGACATGGCGTGCTTCCGCTCCGGCGCCATCTCACCGAAGGTGATGTCGTGCCCGTCCGGCACGAAGACAGGATCGTAGCCGAAGCCGTTCGAGCCACGGGGCGGCCATACCAGGTGGCCGAACACGCGCCCCTCGAAGACCTCGGACGCCCCGGCGGGACGGGCGAGGGCGAGCGCGCAGGTGAAATTGGCGCGGCGGTCGGCGGGCGCGGTTGCGCCTTTCGCCTGCAATTCCTCCTCGACGCGGGCCATGGCGCTGGCGAAGTCCTTTCCCGGCCCCGCCCAGCGCGCCGAATAGATGCCGGGGGCTCCGCCGAGCGCCGCGACCTCGAGGCCGCTGTCGTCGGCCAATGCCGCAAAGCCTGACGCCATGGTCGCCGCCTCGGCCTTCAGCCGCGCGTTGCCGGCGAAGGTCGGCTCGGTCTCGTCGGGCTCGGCAAGGCCGAGGGCGCCCGCCGAAACGACGTCGAGACCAAGCGGTGCGAGCAACTCGGCGATCTCGCGAACCTTGCCCTGATTGTGGCTGGCGACGACGAGACGCTCGCCCGGCCGCAGCGTCAGCGTCATTCCCGAAGCCCCCAGATGCGCGGCTCGGCGAATTCGAGGGAGTTGCCGGCCGGATCGCGGAAATAGATCGAGCGGCCACCGCCCGGCCATTCGAAGTCGGATTCGATGGCGACGCCATGGGCCTCGAGACGGGCCCGCCAGGCGTCGATCTCCTCGGCCGAGGCGGGGAAGCAGAGGTGGCCGGGGCCGTGGCCGCCATGGGGCGGCACCGGCAGCCTGCCGGGGGCGGGCGGGACGGACGTGACCGAGGGATCGAAGATCAGCAGCATCTGGCGCTCGAGCCGGAAGAACACCTGGCGGCCGTCGTGGCGGGCATAGACGGTGAGCCCCAGCACGTCGCGGTAGAAGGCCTCGGCGGCGGCGAGATCGTCGGCATAGAGCACGGTCTCGAGCACACCCGCCGGCGGTCGCGGCGCGGAAACGGTCACGGCACGCCCTCGACGATGATCGCCTCACCCTCGGAGGCGGCAAGACGAAGCTTCAGCGCCGCCTGGTAGTCCGGCGAGTGGTAACAGGCACGGGCCGCCTCCATCGAGGGGAACTCGATGACGACGTGACGGGCGCGTGCCGCTCCCTCGAGGGCATCGAAGGCGCCGCCGCGGACGATGAACCGGCCGCCATGGCGAGCGAAGACGTCGCCCTGGGCGGCGATATAGGCGGGATAGGCGGCCGGGTCGGTGATGTCGAGATGGACGATCCAATAGGCCTTGGGCATCGACATCTCCTTGGCTGTCGCCCCTCGCGGCGGGCGGCGCAGGGGAGATGGTCACACGCCTTCGACGATCACGATCTCGGCGGTTCCCGCGCCTTGCCGCTTCTGCCGGGCGTGCTGGTACTCCGGCGAATTGTAGCACGCGACGGCGGCCTCGTAGCTGTCGAACTCGATCACGACATTGCGCGGACGGCCCTCGCCCTCCATCTGCTCGGCGCGGCCACCGCGAGCGAGGATACGCGCCCCGAACTTGCGGAAGGCCTCGGGGGCGAGGTCGGCATAGCCCTTGTAGCGGTCGGGGTCGGTGACGGTGACGCGGGCGATCCAGTAGGCCTTGGGCATCGGCAGATCCTCGGGCATTTGCTGTGGTGCCCCCGGCCGCGGGCGATGAACCAGGCGGCCGGGGGTTGCAGGGGCGCGGCGGCGGCTCAGCGGATGGCGAGCACGACGCGGCCGGTGATGCCGCCCTTCCTCATGCGCTCGAGGATGGCATTGGCGTTGGCGAGCGGCTCCTTCTCGATGCGCGGCCGGATGAGACCCCGGGCCGCGAAGTCGACGGCCTCGGCGAGGTCGGCGCGGGTGCCGACATTGGAGCCCTTGATCGACAGCTCGGCATTGACGATGGCCGAGATCGAGGCGCGGATGATGTCCTTGTCGCCGCCGGGCAGGCCGATGAAGGCGACCGAGCCGCCGGGCCTCAGCACCGTCATCGACTGCTCGAAGGCCTTGGGCGAGACCGCGGTGACGATGGCGGCATGGGCGCCGCCGGTCGCCTCCTGGATGGCGGCACCGGGGTCGGACGCGCGCGCATCGACGGCGAGCTCGGCACCGAGGCTGCTCGCCAGGGCGAGCTTGTCGTCGGCGATGTCGACGGCGGCGATCCTCAGCCCCATGGCGCGGGCATATTGGATGGCGATGTGGCCGAGCCCGCCGACGCCGATGACCGTCACCCACTGGCCGGGCCGCACGCCGGTGCGCTTCAGGCCGCGATAGGTGGTGACGCCGGCGCACAATACCGGCGCGATCTCATAGAGATCGATGCTCGGGGCGAGATGGGCGGAGAAGGCGGCCGGTGCCACCATGTACTCGGCATAGCCGCCGGGCTTGGTGTAGCCGGTCGCCTCGGTGCGCTTGCAGATGGTCTCCATGCCGGCAAGGCAGAGATCGCAGGTGCCGCAGGACCAGAACATCCACGGCACGCCGACCGGGTCGCCGACCTTGAAATCCGTCACCCCCTCGCCGAGCGCGGCGACATGGCCGGCGACCTCGTGGCCGGGAATGAGCGGCAGAACCGGCGGCGGGCTCCAGTCGCCGTCGACGGCATGGAGGTCGGAGTGGCAGACGCCGCAGGCCGTCACCTTGACGAGGATGTCGCCGGGACCGGGCCTCGGCACCGGCACGTCGCGGATCTGAAGCGGCGTGCGCAGCTCGCTCAACACCGCGGCTTTCATGGTGTCAGGAATCGTGGCGCTCCCGGCATTTGCTGCTGCTGCCATATGCGGACGGTCTCCCTCATTCTCGGTCGTGACACGGAACCCGGGGGGCTCGAGGCCGGATGGGCTCTGGACCAGGGCGAAGAGGGCACGGATCGCCCTTCGCCTTGTCCCTTCCAAGCCGCACGGCGGACCGACGGTCCGGTCCGCCCCCCAAACAGGTGGTCGGGCGGACGTTGGCGCAGACGAGACCGGATTGCAACGTGGGCGCGCGCATGGCTCGGTTTCGGCGGCGCCAGCCGCCTTCACCACGCCAGCCGCCGACCGCTTGCCAACGCCGAGGCGTCAGCGTTCAATGCGAGCCTCCAGGATGGGAAAAGGGCACAACAATGATCAGGCTCTATGACATCGAGCGGTCGGGCAATTGCTACAAGGCCCGGCTGATGCTTTCGTTGCTTGGATTGAAACACGAGATCGTGCCCGTCGACACGGCATCGGGCGCGCACAAGGCGCCCGACTTCCTGGAGATGAACCCGCTCGGCAACCTGCCGGTCATCGACGACAACGGCGTCATCATCCGCGATTCGGCGGCGATCCTCGTCTATCTCGGCTCCAAATACGGCCAGGGCAAGTGGTACCCCAAGAGCCCCAAGGCGATCGGCAAGGTGCAGCAGTGGCTGGCGCTGTCGACCAACGAGATCTTCCACGGCCTCGCCATCACGCGCGCCATCCGCCTCGGTTTCCGCCAGGGTGACGCTGCGGCGCTCGAGCCGATCGGCTGGAAGGCGCTCGATGCGCTGGAAAGCCGGCTCAAGGTCGACGAGTGGCTGGTGGCGGGCAAGCCTTCGGTCGCCGACATCGCCTGCTTTCCCTACGCGGCCATGGCACCTCAGGGCGGGATGGCGCTCGACAAGCATCTCGGCATCCGCAAATGGATCCGCCGCATCGAGAACCTGGAGGGTTTCACCCCGCTGCCATCACCGCCGCGCAAGTCTTGAGCGAGGCCGATCAGGCGCGGGATTGGCGGCTTCAGAGACTGATTGACGCCCTCGGCGACGGCCCCCTGTCGGGGCCGCCTTCGAGCGATCAGGCTCTTCGCCCGCATCTCAGCCGATCAGGCTCGGTTCCTTGCTCGGGAGGCTGATTCACGGCTTCGATGCGCGCAGTCGCTCGCATCTCAGCCGATCAGGCTCCTCGGGCCACGCATGGGCGCTGCGCGCCGGCGCCCGGCCCTCTTGCCGGCCGGGCGGGGTGCAGGTACCGCTCTCGGCCATGAACGACACGACGCCCCTGGCCCCCACCACCAGCACCCTCTCGCGCAGGCACCGTTGGCAGAACCTCATCGCGGCCACGGCCTGCGTGACCGTGTTCGGCTTCGCGCTCGGCGAGATGTTCCCGCTGCTCTCGCTGATCATGGAGCGGGAAGGCGTCAGCCCCGAGGTGATCGGGATCAACAGCGCCATGCAGCCGATCGGCATCCTGTTCGCGGGCTTCGTCATCCCGCCGGCCGTCAGGGCGTTCGGGGCGCGGCCGGTCGTGCTCGCCGCCGCCGTGCTCGCGGCGCTCATCGTGCTCACCTATCCCTTCGCGCCGATCTTCTGGGGATGGTTCGGGCTGCGGGTGCTGCACGGCCTTGCGGTTGCAACGCTCTTCTCGATCAGCGAGGCCTGGGTCGTGCAATATGCCGACGGGGCCTATCGCGGCCGCATCGTCGCGATCTACGGCAGCGTCCTCGCGGTCAGCTTCGGGCTCGGCCCGACCGTCATCTATCTCGCCGGCACCGAGGGCATCCTCGCCTTCGTGATCGGCTCGTGCGTCCTGCTGGCGGCGACGGTGCCGATCTTCTTCGTCAGGATCGAGCGGCCGAGCGAGGAGGAGGACCACGCCGCCTCGTTCTTCACCTTCGCACCCAAGGCGCCGGTGCTGCTCGCGGCCGTCGGCGTGTTCGCGGTGTTCGATGCCGCCTGCCTCGGCTTCCTGCCGGTCTATGGCGTCAAGAAGGGGCTCGGCGAGGAGACGGCGGCGATCCTCATATCCGCGCTCGCCTTCGGCAATGTGCTGCTGCAGCCGCCGATCGGCTGGCTGGCCGACCTCTATCCAAAGCGCACGATCATGGCGATCTGCGCGGTGCTCACGGCCGTGTTCTCGATGATCCTGCCCGAGACGGTCGGCACGGTGTGGATGTGGGTGGTGCTCGTCATCATCGGCGCGACCTCGGTCGGCATCTACACGGTGGCGCTGGCCGAGCTCGGGGAACGGTTCCAGGGCGCCGATCTGGTTGCGGGCACAGCCGCCATGTCGACGATGTGGGGCGGTGGGGCCCTCGTCGGCGCGCTGCTGACGGGCTGGGTGTTCGAGGCGTTCGGGCCGGACGCCTTCCCGCGGGCGCTGTCGATCGTGCTGGCGAGCTTCCTCGTCGTGATGGCACTCAGGGCGCGGGCCAAGCGGCGGCGGGCGATGGCGTGAGCGCCAGGCCGGATCTGGCTTGCCGGCCCCGTTGCGGGATGCGGCTCGATGGGGGCTCGATGGGCTGCCTCCGCCGCAATGGGGCAGATGGCCCGTGCCCCGGACGACCCCTTGCAATGAGAAAAGGGCACCGGAACCGATCGGCCCCGATGCCCCTGATGCTTTTCAATAGTCAAAGCAAGTCCGGCCCTCGCGCGCCCGAGAGCGCACGCCGCACGCGTGCGGCGAGCCTCGTTGCGATCAGCGCGTCAGCACGATGATGTCGGTGCCCTTGCCGGTCTCGTAGCTGATGCCGTTGTCGGAGATCATCACGGTCGAGCCGGTGGTCAGCAGTTCGCTGATCCGGTTGACCGCATAGGGCGTCAGCGTGATGCGGTCGAGCGCCTCGCGCGCCGTCGACGCGTTCCCGGTCGCCACCTCGGGCGCCGAGTTGTCCTCGACCTTGACCTTCACCTTCACCCACTTGCCGTTCTTCTTGACCTTGCGGGTCACGTATTTGTCGGCCTTCTTCGCCTTCTTGTAGCTGCTCGGCACGGTGACGGCCATCCAGTCGACCTCGGTGCCGCCAGCCTTCAGCGCCGTCGCGGTGATGACATGGGTGCCGATCGGGCGCGAGGGGTCGGCGATCGAGGCGGGGGCCTCGAACAGCGTGCGGCCGCCCTGGCGGACATAGACCTTCTTGTCCTTGCGGCTGACGAAGACGGTGATGGCGCCCTTGCGCTCATAGCCGAGCTCGCCATCGATATCGGCCATGGTGAAGGGGGTCGCCAGCGTGTCGGGCACGGCATCGTCGAGTGATGCGACGGTGCTGGCGCTCGCCTTGACGACCGGCACCTCGCCGGCCGCGGCGGAAGCGGGCACGGGATCGGCGAGCACGTCGTTGCCGATCGGGCCGTCCTCGCGGTGATTGGCGATGGCCGTCAGGTGCCAGTTGCGCTCGACCATGGCCGTGCGAGCCAGCGGCGGCAGCACCGCATAGGCGACGTCGGCCGGCACCGGGGCGGCCTTCTCGCGGTAGGTGAAGAGCGTGGGATGCGAGAAGGCGGTCGGAGCCGTGTCGTCACGGGTCACGATCACCCGGGCGCCGCGCTCGGTCATCTGGAAAAGGCGGCGGGAGAAATCGTAGGGCAGGCGGATGCAGCCGTGCGAGGCCGGATAGCCGGGCAGCGCGCCCGCGTGCATGGCGATCCCCGACCAGGTGATCCGCTGCATATAGGGCATCTCGGCATTGTAGAGATTGGAGACGTGATGCTTCTTCTTCTCGAGGATCGAGAAGACGCCCATCGGCGTGTCGAGACCCTTGCGACCGCTCGAGATCGGCGCCGTGGCATAGGCCTTCATGTCGCTCCCGTAGAGGGTGATGCGCTGGCGGCCGAGCGAGACGACGATGTTGATCGGGCCATCGGGCAGCTTCGGCGTCACCACCTTCTCGACCTGGCCCGAGGAGGAGGCCTTCTTGCGCTTCTTCTTTTTCTTGGCGGCTTCCGCCGGATCGGCGACGCCCGCGAGCAAGGTCAGCAGCAGCCCGCCGACGATCCATTTTCTAGCATTCCATGCCGACGACGCCGACGACCCACGGCCTACGCACCACATACCAAGTTTCCCCAATTGGACAGAATTGCGACCAGATGATAGCGGAAGTGAGGAGAAACTACCAACCCATGGAAAAGCAAGGGTTAACCGTAGTGGCATTCTTGCCGCATGCGGAATGGGGCCAAAGGGAGCATCGCAGCACCCCCGAGAGGCGCGGCGGGCGGCCCGAGGCCGTCGCCCGATCGGCGTCGGGGACGGCGGATGAGGGCACTGCCGGGCGGCACCGCACAGGTCGGCACGGCGCCGGACAGGCGTCGGTTCGGGCGCGCATGGGGCCGGACGGCCGCGTCAGCGCTTCCAGAGCGAGACGAGCCGCTCGTACTCCTTCTTGTTGCGCTCCCAGTCGCCTGGAACCGACGAGCCCGGCGCGCTCCAGGAGAGCTGGCGGCGCATGCAGTCGAACTCGCGGTCGCGCAGATACCATGAGAAGCTCGCGCGCCCGGCATTCTCGAAGGTCACGCGATCGAGCGGGATGCTCTCGCCCGAATAGATCAGCTTCAGCGCCTCGAGCTCCTGCTCGTTGCGGTAGACCATGCTCGCCTGGCGCGCGGCCGCGAGACCTTCGAGGGGGCTCGTCAACCAGGCGAAGGCCCGCGCAAGGCTCGAGCGCTCGGCCGGTGCAGTCTCCTCCTCGCAGCCTTCGGAGACTGCGGCAGGCTTGCCCGGATCGAGCGGATAGGCGTTGATCTGCACGATGATGACGCCGGCCGTGTTCGCCTTCAGCCATTGCCGGACCGCGCCCTGGCGCAGATAGGACAGGGCGATGTTCATGCCGAAATTGTCGAAATAGCCGGCATCGACCACACGGCGCGTCGGCTCGATGGGCAGATTGACCGTCGGCGATGCGTAGGGGAAGTTCGCGCTCATGCGCGCGGCGGTCGAGACCTTGAAGGTATCGTAGGCCTTCGGGAACACGTCGAAGAAGCTCAGCGTCTCGCCCTTGGAGGAGCGCGCGATCTCCGACAGGTCGAGATTGGAGATGAGCAGCGGCTGTCCGGTCTCGACGATCATCGGCGAGAAGACGAGGGCCGGGCTGAGGCCGCGCTGCTCGAGATCGCGCAACTCCTTGAAGGTGGTCTGCTCGAGGCGCAGCCATTGCTCCTCCAGCGCCTTGCCGCGATCGCGCGGTGCGTAGCGGCGCGACAGGAGATGGAAGATGTCGGACTGCATGAGCTGCTGAAGGACCGGCGTCAGGCTGTCGCGACGGCCGCGCGAGCGCAGCGTCACGTCGCCGGTGCGCAGGCCGCGCGAGAGCCCGTCGATGTCGTCGGTCATGACGTCGACGACGCTCTTGCGGGCCAACTCGTCGGGGTCGGGGTAGAATTTCGGCATGACGGCGAAATAGGCGGCCCCCACCATGCCGCCTGAGGCGCCGGTCATCAGGCGGATGCTCGGAGCGAGGCCTTCGAGCTCGCCGCCCGGCAGGCTCTGCTCCTTCAGGAGATCGAGCACGAGAGCGGTCCAGAACGCCGCCCGGTAGGCGCCGCCCGAGGTGGTCACCACGACGAATTTCGGCTTGGCGCTGACGCCAGACACCGAGAACGACCGGCGGACATCGACCTGCTCGCGGGCCATGCGGCTGGCGATGGCGAGCTCGCGCCAGTTGATGCGGTCGGGCCGACGGGCGACGCGCTCGGCGCGCGGCTTCAGCACGCTGTCGCTCTCGAAGTGGACGAGCGGACCGGTGTAATAGGTGTCCATGCCCGGATAGCGATAACGGAAGTCGTTCATGCCCTGGAAGGCGAGGAAGGCTACCAGCACGGCAATGACGATGGCGCGCCAGTTCTCGCCGAAGAAGTTGAGGGCGACATAGATCGACAGCACGATGCCGAGCAGGCCGAAAATGGCGAGCGCCGGCATCAGCGAGGGAAGCTGCGTCAGCACCCAGATATAGACGGTGAAGAGCCCCCAGAGCACATAGCGGCGGACGCTGCCGCGGCGGAACAGCCATTCGAGCCAGCCGCTCTCGACGATCCGGCGCATCCGTCCGTGCCGAATGGGTTCGGCCCCGGGGGAGGGCCCGGCCTCATGCTCGGCTCGCGTCGGCAGGCCATCCCCCTCGTCCTCCAGCTCGACCAGAGTGACGCCTGGCCCGGGACGGCGCACACGGCGCCGGCGGCCGGGCTTGCGCTCCGGAACGACGGCATAAAGGAGCGACTTCGGGATGTCCTCGATGGTCCGGGTCAGCGACATGATGAGCGCGCAGGAGATGAGGCCGAGCATCATGCCGATCACGGCGCGGTCGAACTCGCCGCGCGACAGGGGCTCGATCGAGGGCACAAGCGGATAGGCCATGGCGATCATCGGCAGGAGCGCCGTCGGGATGACGCGGATGCCGAAATAGCCGAGCTCCTTCATGTAGCCCTGGTGATCGAGCCGTTGCGCCTCCTTGGGGTCGAGGGCGGCGGCGAAGAACCAGATGGCACCGGCAAAGAGGGTGGCGAAGAACTGCGTGAAGAAGGCCGGACTGGCGATCAGCGAGCCGGGGTCGACGCCGGCGATCGGGCTGTCCTCGCGGAAGAGATAGGGCACGCCATAGCTGGTGCCGAATCCGCCGGCGATGGCGAAGCAGGCGCCACCGTAGAGAACCAGGAACAGGAAGATGTGCCGTGCGAAGCGCCCCAGCACATCGGCCATGAAGGCGACCAGCACGAAGAGAATCGGAATATTCGGCAAGGAGAGCCCCCAGAACGCATCGCCCCCGGAGATGGCCTCAACGGTCCGGCCTCGGAGCCATCGGCCATCGTGCAGTCCGCCCCGCCGCCGGTACTGCCTGCTCCGCATGGTGACGCCGCCGGCGGCCGGCGTCAATCAGCCGGAGCCGAGGGGCGGCGGCCGTCCTTGCGGACCCTGTCACTCGGTCGTGACGACGAGGGCGTCGGCCGCCATGGCGCCCTCGCCCTCGGCCATCACCATCAGCGGATTGACGTCGATCTCGAGAATGCTGTCGCGATGGGCGAGGGCGTGGTCGGCGACGGCGAGAATGGCGCGGACGGTGGCGGCGAGGTCGCCGCGCGGGCGGCCGCGGAAACCCTCGAACAACGGAAAGGTCCGCAGGCGCCGGAGCGCCGCCTCGATCTCAGCGGCCGTCGCGGGCAAGAGCAGGCGCCCGGCATCGCGCAGAAGCTCGACCAGCACGCCACCGGCGCCGACGACGAGGACGAGCCCGAACTGGGGATCGCGCTTGATGCCGACGATGAGCTCGGCGACCGGAGATGCGAGCATCGGCTCGATGAGGAAACGATCGACGACGAGGCCGGGGCGCCTCACCGCGATCCGACCGGCCATGTCGCGGGCGGCGACCTCGAGATCGCCGGGGGCGAGGCCGAGGACGACGCCGCCGACCTCGGTCTTGTGCGGCAGGTCGTCGTGGAGGGCTTTGAGGACGAGGCGGTCGCCGAGCCCCGCCGCTGCGTCCGGGAGCTCCGTCAGACCGCAGGCGACGCTTCTTGGCACCGGCAGGCCGGATGCGGCGAGGCGGCGCTTGCTTTCCAGCTCGTTCAGCGTCCGCGGCGCGCCGGTCGAGGGCCGGAGGGCTGGAAGCGGCAGGCCGGCCCGATCCTCACGCAAACGCTCGCAATGGGTGGCCCATTTTCCGAGCACGGGACCGGCATCGTCGAGACCCTGCAGGGGCAAGAGCCCCTCGGCGAGCACGTGCTCGCGCATCGGCCGGGGCATCGATTCCGGATTGACGCAGGCGACGGCGGCCGGAACGCCACTCGACCGGCTGGCGCTGCCCATCGCCCGCACCATGGCCGCGATCGCCTTGCCGAGATCGGGGCCAAGCTCGGGGAGCGGATGGTCGATCACGAGGAGCCCCATATCGACCCCCTCGGCGAGCATCGCCGCGAGCATCGGCGTCAGGCGCGCCTCGTCGCCCCAGTAGCCCGCCGTGAAGTCGAGCGGATTGGAGGCCATGCCGAAATCGGGCAGCAGGGCCTGGATGACGCCTGCCTGGCGGGACGACAGCGGCGGGATCGCGAGCCCGGCGCCGGAGGCGGCGTCGGCCGCCATGCCGTTGTCGCCGCCCGAGCTGGAGATGACGGCGAGACGACGGCCGGCGACCGGCCGCCAGACCGAGGCGGTCTTCAGAAGCTCGAGGAACTCGGGCACCGAGACCGCCGCAATGACGCCGAGCCGCTCGAACAAGGCCTCGTAGAGCTCGTTCTGGCCGGCGAGGGAGCTGGTGTGGCTCGCCGCGAGGCGCGCGCCGAGCTCGGAGGTGCCGACGCGGAAGGCGACGACAGGCCGCCCCTTCGCCCGCGCCTTCTGGCAGGCCCGCGCAAAGGCCGGAACGTCGCGGATCCCTTCCATGAAGAGTCCGATGGCGGTGACGGCCGGATCGTCGGCGAGATAGTCGATATAGTCCTCGAAGCCGAGCACGGCCTGGTTGCCGGCGCTGACGATGTAGGAAAAGGGCAGGCTGCGCTGGCTCATCGTCAGATTGATGCAGACATTGCCGCTCTGGGCGATGATGGCGGCGCCGCGGCGGCTCTCGAGCCGGGGATAGGGCAGCGGCCAGAGGCTGCCGTCGGTCACGTAGTTGATGACGCCGAAGCAGTTGGGGCCGACGACGGCCATGTCGCCGGCGGCGGCGACAAGGGCCTTCGCGCGGGCCGCCCCGACCTCGCCGAGCTCGGAGAAGCCGGCAGCGTAGCAGACGGCAGCACCGGTGCCGATGGCGGCGAGATCCCGCACCGCCTCGACCGTCGCCTCGGCGGGAATGCCGACGAAGGCCGCATCGGGCACGCCCGGCAGATCGGCGATCGTCGGTACGGTGGCGATGCCCTCGATCTCGCGGCGGGTGCGGCTGACGGCGTAGATCTCGCCGCCAAAGCCCGACTGGCGGGTGGTGCGGATGGCGGCGGAGGCGCGCAGGCCGCCGAGGAAGACGATGCTGCGCGGCTCGAACAACCGCGCCATGTTGGCGCGGCGCGCCGGCGTCATTGCCCCCGGCACCTCGCCACCGCTCGAAGCGATCTCGTCGCTCATGCCCGTCGTCGTTCCCTGTCTCGTGCCATGCCGGTTGGCCCGCGCACCCTCAACTGCGATAGGGCTTCAGGATGTCGCGTGCGATCAGCTCGCGATGAACCTCGGAGGTGCCCTCCCAGATCCGCTCGACACGCGAATCCCGCCAGAAGCGCTGGATCGGCAGATCCTCCATGACGCCGAGGCCGCCGAAGATCTGCACCGCATGGTCGGTGACGCGGCCGACCAGCTCGGAGCCGAACAGGTTGCACATCGAGGCCTCGTGGCGGGTCAGCGTGCCCTCGTCCATTTTCCAGGCCGCCTCCATCAGCAGGAGATTGCCGAGCCGGATGTCCATCGCCATGTCGGCGATCTTGTAGCCGGTGCCCTGGAACTCGCCGATGGTGCGGCCGAAGGCCTTGCGGGTGGCCGCCCATTCGCAGCTCATCTCGAACGCGCGCTCGGCGCGGCCGACGCAGTGTGCCGCCAGCATGACGCGACCCGAATAGAGCCAATCGTTGGCGAAGCCGAAGCCGGCGCCGACTTCGCCGAGCACCTTGCGGGCGGGCACGCGGACATTCTCCAGATAGACCATGTTCGGGTTGTAGCCGCGCGTGCAGATCGACTTCATCGGCTGGACGGTGACGCCGGGCGTCGCCTTGTCGACGAGGAAGGCGGTGAACTCCTTCTCGGGACCGCGCTTGCCCTCACGCGTGCCGCTGACGGCGAAGACGATGATGAAATCGGCGACGTCGGCATAGGAGATGAACTGCTTGACGCCGTTCAGCACCCAGTCGCCGCCATCCTGACGGGCGCTCGTGATGATGGCGCGGGCGTCCGAGCCGGCGTCGGGCTCGGTCAGGGCGAAACAGTCGGTCCGCTCGCCGGTGATGCAGGGGATCAGATACTCCGCAATCTGGTCGCCGGTGCAGGCCTTCAGGATGTTGGCGGGACGCTTCAAGAGCACGCCGAGCGCGGTCGCGGGCTTGCCGAGCACGCGCTCGGCCTGGGCCTGGGTCTGGTAGTCGAGGCCGCCGCCGCCGTATTCCGCGGGCATGTTGAGAGCATAGAAGCCGGCGGCGAGCCCCTTGCGGCGGATGTCGGCGGCGATCTCCTCGGGCACGGCGCGCAGCTCCTCGACGATCGCCTCGTGAGGATAGAGCTCCTTCTCGACGAAGGCGGTCAGCGCATCGACGAGCGCCTGCTGCTCGAAGGTCAGGGAGAAGTCCACATTCGCACTCCGTTTGCTGCCCCGGCTCGCGGCCGGCCGCCGGTCAGCGTCCGCTAAAGCGGGGCTGGCGGCGCTCGTTGGCGGCGGCGAGCCCCTCGGCATGATCCTCGGTTCGCGCGCAGATGCGGCCGGCGCGCTGCTCCTCCACCTGCTGCTCGAGGAGAGATCGCCGGTCGGCGCTGTCGATCAGGCGCTTGGTGAGGCCGATGGCGATGGTGGGTCCGCTCGCCAGCCGCCCGGCCAGCTCCATGGTGCGGGCCTCGAGCGCCTCGGCCGCCACCACCTCGCCGACGAGGCCGGCGGCCGCCGCCTTCGCCGCGCTCCAGCTCTCGCCCGTATAGGCGAACATCTTGGCGGCCTCGATGCCGATCAGGCGGGGCATCAGCCAGCTGCCGCCGCAGTCGGGCGGATAGCCGACGCGGGTATAGGCGCAGATGAACTTCGCGCGCTCGGAGGCGATGCGGAAGTCGCAGGCGAGCGCCATGTCGAGCCCGGCGCCGACGGCCGCGCCGTCGATCATGGCGATGGTGGGGATGGCGAGACGGAAGACGGCCGCGACGAGGCGGCTCGCCTCGTCGACCCAATCGCGGTCGGGATAGGGGTCGATGCCGCTCAGCTTGTCGGCCCATTCCTTCACGTCGGCGCCGCCGGAGAAGGCTCCGCCGCGGCCGGTCAGGACGAGGGCGCGGACCGTGCCGGCGGCCTCGGCCTCGCGGATCGCCTGCTGCATGCCGACGAGCACCGCCATGTTGATGGCATTGCGGACCTCGGGACGGTTGATGGCGATGATGCGGACCGCGCCGCGGTCCTCGACTTCGACGCAGGGTTCCATCGGATCGGGACCTCCCGGCAGGCGCCACGTTCGCCGGTCGCGGCCATCGCTCGGCCGCGCCGGGCCTGAGATGGACAGGTCGGGCGCCGGCCCGTCAAGGGGGCGGGGGGACGCGCATGGCGGGGCTGCCGGAAACGGGCATGAGGTTCCGTGAGGTGCGATGGTGAGCCGCCGATCGACGGAGGGAAGGGTGGATAGGCCGGAAAGAGGGGCTGCAATCCCACGCGGGCTGCCGATATTAGGAGAGGAGCGGGCCGGATCTTGCCGGCCGAGTGGCGTGGCACGGCGGCATGGGAGCGGATCAACGATGACGGCAGAGAGCCGAAGACCAAAGCTCAGATGCCCGATCTGCCGCAACCCGGCGGCCGAGGCGTTCAGGCCGTTCTGCTCCAAGCGCTGTGCCGATGTCGATCTCGCCCGCTGGCTCGGCGGGTCCTATGCGATCCCCGGTCATCAGGATACCGAGGAGGACGGCGACGCCCAGCCGGCGGCGACGGGGCCGGGCCGTCGAGCGGCCGAGGCGCCGGAGGACGAGGAGCCCGGGATTGCCGCGCCCGCCCGGCGACGATCGACGCATTGACGAGCGACTAAACCCGGTGAACGGCTCGCCCCGGTTTCAGCCCGCGACCGGGACGATCGCCGGCTCGGTGTCGCTTTCCGCAAACCGGCAATCAGCCTAGACTTCCCGCCGACCAGGTGGTCCCGGCCGGGCGCCACATTCGAGAATCTGGAGAGAGCAAGGATGAGCTACGAGGCCCCGATCGAAGAGATGATCGCAACGCTCGAAGCGGCCGGCGGGCTCTCCCGGCTGATCGGCGATGGCACGCTTCAGGGACTCGACCGCGATCTGGTGCGCTCGGTGCTGGAAGAGGCCGGGAAGTTCGGCTCGGGCGTGCTGGCGCCGCTCAACCGCAGGGGCGACGAGATCGGTTCCCATCTGCAAGACGGCCGGGTGACGCTGCCGGCCGAGTGGCCGGACGCCTACCGGCAATGGTGCGAGGCGGGCTGGAGCGCGCTGCCATGCGCGAGCGAGCATGGCGGGCAGGACCTGCCGCACCTCGTCGCCATGGCGGTCGCCGAGGTCTGGCAGTCGTCCAACCTCGCCTTCGGGCTCTGCCCGATCCTGACGCAAGGAGCCATCGAGGCGATCGAGGCGGCGGCGTCCGATGAGCTGAAGGCGCGCTACCTGCCGAACATGGTGAGCGGCAAGTGGACCGGCACCATGAACCTGACGGAGCCGCAGGCGGGCTCGGATCTGGGGGTCGTCAAGACCCGCGCCATGCCGCAGCCGGACGGCACTTTCCGGATCTTCGGCACCAAGATCTTCATCTCCTACGGCGACCACGAGATGACGGAGAACATCATCCATCTCGTGCTCGCCCGGCTGCCCGACGCGCCGGAGGGAACGCGCGGCATCTCGCTGTTCATCGTGCCAAAATATCTCGTCAATGCCGACGGGTCGATCGGTGCGCGCAACGATCTGAGGCCGACCGGGGTCGAGGAGAAGCTCGGCATCCATTCGAGCCCGACCTGCGTGATGACCTATGGCGAGAGGGATGGCGCGACCGGCTACATGGTCGGCGAGCCGAACCGGGGCCTTGCCGCCATGTTCGTGATGATGAACCGGGCGCGGCTCGCCGTCGGCATCCAGGGCGTCGGGGTGGCGGAGCGGGCAACGCAGCACGCGGTCGCCTTCGCGCGCGAGCGGCGCCAGGGGCGGGCCGCCTCGGCCCCGGGCGATGGCATTGCGCCGATCATCGAGCATCCGGACGTCCGGCGCATGCTGCTCACCATGCGGGCGATGACGGCGGCGGCCCGGGCGATCTGCTACGAGACGGCAGGAGCGCTCGACGCCTCGGAGCGGGCCGAGGACCCCGCCCGGCGCAAGGCGGCGGCCGACAAGGTGGCGCTGCTGACGCCGGTCGCCAAATCCTTCGCCACCGAGGGAAGCGTCGAGGTCGCCTCGCTCGGCATCCAGGTGCATGGCGGCATGGGCTTCGTCGAGGAGACCGGGGCGGCGCAGTTCCTGCGCGACGCCCGCATCCTGCCGATCTACGAGGGCACCAACGGCATCCAGGCGATCGATCTGGTGACGCGCAAGCTGCCGCTCGAGGGCGGGGCCGTGCTGAAACGCTATGTCGGCGAGCTCGCCGGCATACCCGACAAGGTCGAGGCGTCCAATCAGCCGGGTGCGGCCAAGACGGCGGCCCGGCTCGCCGATGCGATCGCCGCGCTGTCGGAGGCGAGCCGGTGGATGGGCGAGCGGTTGAAGTCCGGAGAGATCGACGCCGCGCTCGCCGGGGCGACCGCCTATCAGCGGCTGTTCGGCATCACCGCCGGCGGCTGCCTGCTCGCCCGGTGCGCCTATGGGAAGGGCGCCTCGGAGGCGGCCCGCGGCCGACTCGGCGCACTCGCGCGCTTCTTTGCCACCAACATCGCCAACAGAGCGCCGGGACTCGCCTCGCGCATCGAGGCCGGTAGCGGCAGCGTGCTGGAGGTGCCGGCGCGCTCGGTGCGCGGAGTTGAGGACCGGCAAGGCAAGGGGACCAGGCGGCATGAGCGAGCATGTGAGGATCGAGCGGCGTGACGGCATCCAGATCGTCCGTCTGGCGCGGCCGGAAAGAACGCGCTGACGAGCCCGATGTACGAGGCGCTGACGCGCGCACTCGCGGAAGGGGACGCGCGCGACGACGTGGCGGCGACGGTGATCCTCGGGCTGCCGGGCGCCTTCAGCGCCGGAAACGGCATCGGCGAATTCCGGGCCCTGCCGCCGACAGCGCACTCGGCGATGCCGTCACCGGCTTCATACGCCGGCTCGCGGCAACGCAGAAGCCGATGATCGCGGGCGTCGACGGCCTCGCCATCGGCATCGGCACGACGATGCTCATGCATTGCGATCTCGTCTATGCGAGCGAGCGGGCGCATTTCCGCACGCCGTTCCTCGATCTCGGCCTCGTGCCGGAAGCGGCCTCATCGCTGCTGGCGCCGATGCGGATGGGGCATGCGCGCGCTTTCGAGATGCTGGTGCTCGGCGAACCGCTGGACGCGCCGAAGGCGCTCGCCGCCGGCCTCATCAATGCCATCGTGCCGCCGGAGGAATTGGAGGCGAAAGCGGTGGCGGCGGCCGTGCGGCTGGCGGCCAAACCCCCGGCGGCGCTGATGGCGGCGCGACGGCTGGTCAAGGGCGATCCGGCCGCGGTGGCGGAGCGGATGGAAGCGGAGATCGCGCTCTTTGCCGAGCGGCTCTCCTCGGCCGAGGCGCAGGAGGCCTTCGCCGCCTTCCTCGAGAAGCGACCGGCCGATTTCAGGCGGACGAAGGGCGGAGCATGAGACGGGCGAAAGCCGGGCAGGGGAGAGCCGAGCGGGCGAAAGGCAGTGAGAGCCGGGCCTTGCGCCGGGCCGGGCGCGGCGCCCGCCTCGCGATGATGCTCAGCCTCCTGCTCTTGGCCTGCCCAGCCACCGGAGAGGCCGGCATCCTCTCGAGCCTGCTCAAATTCGGCGCCCACCATATCGACGACGGCAAGGGCGCGGCGCTGCGGGCGGCGTCGGGCGAGATGGGCGGGCTCGTCCGGCATCTCGGCAGCCTGCCGGAAGCCGGCCGGCGCGGCGCGATCGCCGCCTCGGCGCTGCCCGAGGGACATTGGCGCCTCGCCAATGCCGCGGGAGAGACGGTGACGGCGGCGACGCCCGAGGAAATCTCCAATGCGCTGCGATGGCTCGCGCCCGACATCAGCGATGCACGGCCGGGCGAGATCGCGCTCTTTATCGACGAGGCGACGGTGTTCGGCCGGTCCGAGGCGCTCGCCGATCTGCCGAAGGCCGGCTCGGTGCGGCTGGTGCACGGGCGGGAGAGCTACCGCGTGATCCTCGGCGGGCGCGATTCCGCCGGTCAGATCCGTGCCTATGCCGAGCTGCGGCCGCGCGTCCTGGTGGCGCTCGGCGACAAGGCCGCCTTTGCCGAGGCCGCCTGGCAGCTCGGCCGCGCGGCGAACCGGGGCGCCGTGCGCATCCTCTCGCTCGATGCGGCGGGCAGCACGTCGCTGCCGCGCATCGGTGCGCGGGAGAGCGGGACGGGATTGCCGCTGCCCGAGACCGTCAACCCCTACAGGATCCGCGAGGCGCTCGGCCGGCTCGGCGGCCAGGACGTGATCGTGACGGGCCGCATCGACGGGCGGCTGCTCCGGTTTCAGGCCGCGAGCGGGGCCGAACAGACCGTGGTGATCGACGATCTGATGGCGGCCGCCGCCGATGCCGACGTCAATCTCATCGTCCTCGAGGGCGACAAGGCGTTGCAGCCGGGCGTGCGCAACATGCTGTGGCAGCGGATCGAAGTCGGCGGGCTCGGCGAAGCACTCAAGGCGGCGACGATGGGCGACTTCCTCGCCGCGCTCGGCCGATCCGGCGACCGGATCCTCGTCGCCGTCGAGAGCGGCAGCAGCGGGCGCGTCAGGCTCTCGGCGCGGCCGGCGTCGGCGGGCGTTCCCGATGCGGCGGGCGACAGCGGCGGCGCTCTCGATCTCGGCCCGGTCGAGAATCTGATGAGCGATCTCGTCTCGGAGCTGACCGGGCGGGTGGTGGCGGCGGCGGTGCGGGCGGAGCTCAGAAGCGAGGAGCGCCAGCGCGAGCTCGACCTCAGGCTGGTGCCCGGCATTCCGAGCGACCTGCAGTTCGGCTATCTCGGCCTCCTCGTCATCGGCGTGCTCGGGCTGCCGACCGCCGCGGCGTGGTGGCAGCGCCTGGTGCCGCGACGGCCACGGGCGGCGGGCGAGGGAGCCCTCGGCCATTATGGCCGGCGTCTCGCATCCGCGCTGGTGTTCTGGCCGCTATTCCTGCCGGCGGTTGCGATCCTTGCGACCCCGGTGCACTACGCTCTCACGACTTGGCATGTGCTCGTCGGCATTCTCGTCATCGCCACCTATCCGTTCCGCTGGCTGGCGCGGCTCGGCGGCGCACGATAGCGGGGCCTGACCACGAGACGGGACGGGACGCGACGGCATCCCGGGCAGCACTCAACGACAAGGGCAGCAGCGATGGCGAGCCTCAAGGGCAAATCGATCCTCATCACCGGCGGCAGCCGCGGCATCGGCCTCGCCATCGGCCTCAGGGCGGCGCGGGACGGGGCGAAGGTCGCCGTCGCGGCGAAGACCACGGAGCCGCACCCGGAAGCTTCCCGGCACGATCCACTCGGCCGCCGAGGAGCTGAAGGCGGCAGGCGGCGAGGCGCTGGCGATCCGCTGCGACATCCGCAACGAGGACGAGGTGAAGGCGGCAGTCAGGCGACGGTCGAGACCTTCGGCGGGCTCGACATCGTCATCAACAATGCCAGCGCCATCGCCATGACGGGCACCGAGGCGGCCGAGATGAAGCGGTACGACCTCATGCAGCAGATCAATACGCGCGGCACCTTCATGGTGTCGAAATACGCCATCCCGCATCTGAGGAAGGCCGGAGATCCGCATATCCTGATGCTGTCGCCGCCCTCGACATGAAGGCGAGGTGGTTCGCGCCGCATGTCGCCTATACGATCGCCAAATTCGGCATGAGCCTGTGCGTGCTCGGGCTTGCGGCGGAGCTGAAGGGCGACGGCATCGCGGTGAACGCGCTGTGGCCGCGCACCACGATCGCCACCGCGGCGATCGCCAATATCGTCGGCGGCCCGGAGATGGTGCGCCGCAGCCGCCGCCCGGAGATCATGGCGGACGCCGCCCATGTCATCCTGACGAGCCCGTCACGGCGAGAGTTCACCGGCCGCTTCGAGATCGACGACAGCCTGCTGCATGCCCATGGCGTCACCGATCTCGACCGCTATCGCGTCGATCCGACGGTCGATCTGGCGGAGGATTTCTTCGTGCCGGCAGAATCGAAGCCGCCGGTCAGCCTGAAGGCCCTTTCGTAAGCGGTCGGCGAGCGGCATGATAGGGCATGAGACCGAAGGTGCTCGCGCCCCTCATCGCCGCCATGCTGTGCCTGCCGGGCATGCTCACCGCCGACGAGGGAGAGCGGCGCGCCGATGTGGCGCTCGTGCTCGCCATCGACTGCTCGGACAGCATCATCCGCGCCGAATACGAGTTGCAGATGCAGGGCCTTGCCGAGGCGCTGCGCTCGGCGGAGGTGATCGAGGCGATCGCGGCGCTGCCCAGCCGGCGCATCGTCATCTCGGTGTTCCACTGGGCGGGCGGACGGGTGCAGGAGCTGGTGCTGCCCTGGACACCGATCGGGGGGGCGGCGGAGGCCGAGGCGGCCGCCGGCCGGATCGCCGGCCATGTCCGCTACGTCACCGGCGAGACGTCGATCTCGGGGGCGATCGAATACGCCGTCGCGCGCTCCCACAGCGAGAACCCCTACAGGAGCCTCAAGCGCGTGGTCGACATCTCGGGCGACGGCGTAAACTCGGACTGGCGGCCGCCCGAGCCCGAGCGCGACCGGGCGGTGCGGCTCGGCATCGTCATCAACGGTCTTGCCATTCTCAGCGACGAGCCGAAACTGGGCACCTACTATCTCGAGCACATCGCCGGGGGGCCCGGCAGTTTTGTGATGACGGCCAGGGACGCACTCGACTACAGGGATCAGATCCGCCGCAAGCTCCTGCGCGAGATTGCCCTTCCGGTCTCCTGACGAAGGGGATGCCAGACGCCATGACCACCCTCTACATCACCCACGAGGACTGCCTCGGGCACGATATGGGCTATGGCCATCCCGAGCGGCCGGATCGGCTGCGCGCCGTGTGGAAGGTGCTGTCGGATCCGATGTTCGAGGGGCTGAAGCGCGAGGAGGCGCCGCTCGGGCGCCGCTCGTCGCTCTTGCTCGTCCATCCGGAAGCCTATGTGGCGATGATCGAGCGGGCGATCCCGGAGGACGATGAGCGGGTGGTGCCGCTCGACGGCGACACGTCGGTGTGCAGGGGCAGCCTGACGGCGGCGCTGAGGGCGGTCGGGGCCGCCGAGCGGGCGGTGGACGCGGTCATGACGGGGGAGGTGCGCAACGCCTTCTGCGCGACGCGCCCGCCCGGACATCACGCCGAGTCGGCCCGCGCCATGGGATTCTGCCTGTTCTCCAATGCCGCCATCGCGGCCCACCATGCCCGCCGGCATCATGGCGCTGAGCGGGTGGCGGTCGTCGATTTCGACGTCCATCACGGGAATGGCACGCAGGAGATCTTCTGGTCCGACAAGGACTTGTTCTACGGCTCGACGCATCAGATGCCGCTCTATCCAGGCTCCGGCGCACTCTCCGAGACGGGGGTCGGGAACATCTTCAACGCGCCTTTGCGTTCGGGCGACGGCGGCGAGCAGTTCCGCGCGGCGGTCGAATCGCGCATCCTGCCGGCCCTTCACGATTTCGGCCCCGATCTGGTGATCATCTCGGCCGGATTCGACGCCCATCGCGACGATCCGCTCGGCGGGCTGGAGCTGGTGGAGGCGGATTTCGCCTGGGTGACCGACGCGCTGGCGCAGGTCGCCGAGCGACATTGCCGGGGGCGGGTCGTCTCGCTCCTGGAAGGGGGATATGATCTGCGAGGGCTCGCCCGCTCGACCGCGGTCCATGTCGGCATGCTGATGGCGGCCGGTGGCGAGGCGGAGGGGCGCGTCCCAGGAGAAGGATGACCGGCATGATGGCCAAGGCGGCGAACCACCAGGACATCAAGACGCTGAGCTTCGAGCAGGCGCTTAAGGAGCTCGAGCAGATCGTCGGCCGGCTCGAGCGCGGCGACGTGGCGCTCGAGGAGAGCATCACGATCTACGAGCGTGGCGAGGCCCTGCGGGTCCATTGCGACCGCGTGCTGAAGCAGGCCGAGGCACGGGTCGAGAAGCTGACGCTCGATGCGAGCGGGCAGCCGGGCGGCACACAGCCGCTCGACGTGGAAGGCACCTGAGGCAGGCCGGCGGGATCGGCGGCGCGGTTGGACAGCAGGACGTCAAGAGGTCGGACGGGTCGATGGCTCTCAGCTTCCCGCGATGGCAGATGGGCAAGCCGAACGCCGGCCGGCGGTGCGCCGGACGGACAAGCGTCGCTCGCCAAAGGATGTGTGCGGTCGCGCTTCGTCTCGCTCTTTGCCTCTCCCTCCTCGTCGCCGGCAGCCTCGCCGCTCCCGTCCATGCCGAGGACAAGCGCCCCTATGACGATCAGCTCATCCGACTCGCGGAGATCCTCGGAGCCGTCCACTATCTGCGCGAGTTGTGTGGGGCCGGCGACGGCATGAAGTGGCGGGACCGCATGGAGGAGCTGATCGAGGCGGAAGGAGCGACGGCGATACGGCGGGCGCGCTTCATCGGCAGCTTCAACAAGGGTTATCGCGGCTACAAGCGAACCTATCAGACCTGCACCAAGTCGGCGGAGACCGCCATCGGGCACTTCCTTGTCGAGGGTGCCGAGATCGCGAGCGCGGTGGCCGATCAGAAGCCGTGACCCCGCCTTGCCGCCACGTGTCGTTGCGCGCGGATGGCAAAGCCGCATGAACATTCACTCTTAATCGCGGCCCTCCTCGCCTCCGACGGCGGGCGTGCTAGCTGTTGTCTCGCAGGCGAGGCAGGCCCAAGCCCCGGGTCGATGTCGCCAACGGAGCCCGCCGCCCGTTCTCGTCGGAGCGGTGCTCCAGGTTCTTGCCTTCCTTCCCACTTTCTTTCGACGCACCGGCAGGCGGTCGGTCGGAAGATGCTCCAGCCGAGAGGATCCCCCCATGCGCGAGACGAGCACGGCCGACCGGACTGAGGCCTATCTCGCCAGCCGGGAGGCGCTCGACTTCGTGCGCGAGGTCTGGGCCGAGGCGGTCGAGGCCGGGATCGATCCAGACCTGCTCGCCAATGCCGCCCTGTTCACGGCCTTCTCGCAACTGGTCGAGGCCTATGGCGAGGATGCGGTCGGCCGGCTCGCCAGCGGGTTCGCGGAACGCATCCAGGCCGGCGAGCTGTCGCTCGGCCGCAGCATCCAATAGGGCCGGAACGATCCGGCACAGTCCCGGGCGCAGGGGCGAGCCCTGGCCGGCCGCGGCCCGTCCGCGGCGTTGCGACATAATAGCCAAATCGACAAATCGCTGCGATTGGTCGCGATCGGGCCCAGATCCGAATTGATAAGGTCGTGTGCGCACCAAGAGGGTCGCCGCGGCCTGATACCCGTCAACGGGTCGGCCGGTCGTGCGGCCGTAGACACAGGAACCGGAGACTACCCATGCTGAGGCTGCATTCGACCCTCATCGGCGGACTTGCCCTGCTCGCCGCAACCGCCCCCGCCTTCGCCGACGGCGATGCGGCGAATGGCGAGAAGGTGTTCAAGAAGTGCATGGCCTGCCACAAGGTCGGCGAGAATGCCAAGCCGGGCGTCGGCCCCGTGCTCAACGGCGTGGTCGGCCGGGTCGCCGGCACCAGCGAGGGCTACAAGTACTCGCCCCTCAACCACCATGCCGGCGAGGCGGGCCTCGCCTGGACGGAAGAGAACATGTTCGCCTATCTCGCCGATCCGAACGGCTTCCTGAAGAAATATCTGACCGACAACGGCCATGCCGACCAGGCGACCGGCGCGACCAAGATGACCTTCAAGCTGGCCAACGAGCAGGAGCGCAACGACGTCATCGCCTATCTGAAGACGTTCTCGCCGGCTCAGTAAGCCACCTGCCGCGCGGGCGGCACGGTCGGGCTCAGACGACAGGCCCCGTCATCCGGTCTGCGGGTGGCGGGGTCTTCGATTTTCAGCGGCCGAGATCGCAGACAGAGCGTCGGACGCTACGCCGTCAGCCGGCGCGGCGGCTGGGCACCGGGGCGTAGGCGAAAGTGCGGTCGGTCTCGAGCTGGTCGGCCGGCACCTCGTTGACCACGATGCCGGTAACGCGTCCGTGCCGGCCGGAGAGATGCTTCAGGGCGCGCCGGGCGAGGGGGCGGGGCGTTCGCTGCCAGTTGAATACGAAGACGATCTGGTCGACGAGATCGGCGAGGATCCGGGCATCGACGACCGGCATGACCGGCGGACAGTCGACGACGACGAGCGGGAACTCGGCGCGCAGCTCTTCCATCGACTCGGCCATGGCGGGGGAGGCCAGCAGCTCGGCTGCGGCGGCGGCCGAGCCGCCCTCGGCCGAGGCCGGCAGGAAATGGAGCCCCGACACGGTCTCGCGCACCACCGCCTCGCGCACCGGCGTGCGGTCGATCAGGCTGTCGATGAGGCCGCGGCCGGCGCCGGGCATGAAGACGCGGGTGAGCGCCGCCCGGCGCAGATCGGCATCGACGAGCAGGGTCTTCACGCCCGAGAGCGCATAGTGATGGGCGAGATTGGCGGCGATGAGCGACTTGCCCTCGCCGGGCATGGCCGAGGCGACGAGCACGATCTGGGGACCGAGGCCGCGACCGGCCGCCTCGATGCCGACGCGAAGGCTGCGAACCTCCTCGGCGAAATCCGATTGCGGCTCGATGAGGATGTGGCGGATCGCCCGCAGGCCGCCGAGCGGGGCGGGCGCCGCGGCCGGGCGGGCGACGGCGCCGATCTCGGGCAGTGTCGCCAGATGGCGCGAGGCGAAGCTGCGCTCGATGGCCTCGGGGCGGACCATGGTCGGAAAGAAAAGCTCGAGGCCGGCGACAATCACCAGAGAGAGGATGAGGCCGGCGACGAAGCCGCCGAGCGCGATCGGCAGGCGCTTGGGGGCGGCGGGGCGGCCGGGCACGCTCGCATGCTCGACGATGCGGGCGTCGGCGAGTTGCAGGCTCTGGGCCTGCTCGGTCTCCTCGGCGCGCTTCAGGAAGGATTCGTAGACGCCGCGGGCGGCCTCGGCCTCGCGCTCGAGCTCGCGCAGCCGCACCAGGGCCTGGCTCGAATCGCCGGTGTCGCTCTTCAACCGGTCGAGCTGTCCCTCGAGGGCGAGCTGATGCTCGCGGGCGACCTGATAGTCGTTGCGCAGATTGGCGATGACGCGCTCGACCTCGATCTTCAGGAGATGGCGGGCCTCGGCGAGCTCGGCCTCGGCCTTCATCATCTGGGGATGCATGGGGCCATATTTGGTGCGCAGCTCGGCGACGGTGCCGGCCACCGCCGAAAAGCGCTCCTTGGCGAGGGTGACGGAGTGGCTGCCGAGCACGTCGCCGGAGGATTCGACGCCGAGGTCGGTGCCCGTCAGCGTCTCGGCCTGCTCGACCTTGGCACGGGCGGCCGTCGCCGCGGCGCGGGCCGTGACGAGCTGCTCCATGACGCGGGCGAGCTCCTTCTGGTCGAGCAGCTCGCCCTGGCTGGCGACGAGGCCATGCTCGGCCTTGTAGCGCTCGACGGCGTTCTCGGCGTCGGAAACGCGGCCCTTCAGTTCGGCGATGCGACGGTTCAGCCAGCCGTTGGCGAACTCCGCCGCCTTCATCTTGGCGTCGATCTGGTCCTGCAGATAGGCCTCGGCCACGGCATTGGCGACGGCGGCCGCGGTCTCGGGATTGCGCGAGGTGAAGGTGATGCCGATCATATAGGTGAAGCCGACGCGGCGGACGTCGAGGCCGGCCATGACGGCGCCTGTCGCGGCACCCGAGCCGGCAGGCAGGACGGCAGGTCGGGCGGCCGCGGGCGATGCGGCCGTGCCCTCGCCCACACCGGCGGCGGCCACGTCCCGCGCGGGACGCGCGGGATCGGCGGCAGCGGCCGCCGGGTCGACGGTCGCGTCCGTGGCGGGCTTCGACGTCCGGCCGAAGCCGAGCCGGCGCTTCAGCGAGCCGATGAACGAGCCGCCGACGAATTCGGGGTCCTCGTAGAGGCGGAGCGAAGCGACGGCACGAGCGGCGATGGCGCTCGAGCGCACGATCTCGACCTCGTTCTCCATCGTCGTATTGCCGTTCGGCATGGACGAGGTGACCGGCCGGAACTCGGTGATGGTGCTGTCGCGCGGGTCGACGAGGACCGAGGCGAAGGCCTGGTATTTCGAGGGCAGCATGATCGCGACGGCGACGCCGACGAGGCCGACCAGCACCGTCATCACGGCGATCAGACGCGCGCGCTTCCTCAGGATGCGCACGATGTCGGCCAGGCTCGGGATGATGCTTCCCCGCGCCTCCTGCTCGCCGTCGTCCTCGTAACGCTCCATCGGTCGAACCGATCCCGCTTCCAGCACAAATCAGCCGGCCACACCTTGAGGCCCGCTGTGGTTTCGATGCCTTCCGGCCGCAGACGCGCCGGTGCACTGCCGGATCGCATCCATGACGACAGCCCACGCCCGCCAGCCTGTCGCGGGCAAGCGCCTCGCCACGGGATGTCCTAGAACCGCAGCGTCACGCCGGCCATGTAGCGATTGTCGTCGGCGTCGTAGGCGTCGAGCGAGGAATCGCGCTCCCGATGCTCGTATGAAAGGGTAAACACCGCGTTGTCGTTCAAGGTGTAGTCAAGACCTATGCGTCCACGGATGATCTCGTCCATGCGAGTCGTCTCGAGGAAGTCGGCCTCCTCGTAGCCGAGGGAGAGCTTGGCGGTGAGGTTGTGCATGATCTCGTAGTCGATGGTGAGATCGAGGCCCTGCTCGCGGATGGCGGGGGCGTTGACATAGGTCGTCTCGGCGAGTGAGCGGCTGGCGGTGAGCGTGACCGTCACCACCTCGCTCGGCAGCCATTTGAGGCTCGCCTCGCCGACGGTGCTGCCGACGGTCGAGGAACCGGACGCATCGGAATCGGTCAGCGCATAGCCGCCCGCGAGCCCCATCCAGAGCACCGGCGTCAGCTCGAAATTGATGCCGGCGCGGCCGACATAGCTCATTTCCGTATGGCCGGGGCCGTCGCCGCCGTCATAGTCGCGGTGGTCGATGCGGGCCGAGACGAAGGCCTCGTAGCCCGGCGAGAAGCGATAGTCGAAGCGCAGGAAGCCGCCGAAGCGCCGGTTGTCGCGGAAATCCTGGTCGATGATCGAGCCGTCGAAGGCCTCGACATCGTAGAAGTCGACGTCGGCGGCATCGACGCCGCCGCTGAGGGCGAGCCGGCCGGCATCGTGGATGAAGCGCAGCGAGATCTCGTTCACCCAGCTCGGCACCGGCTCGCGGGCCTCGGCGGGAGATTCGGGCGAATAGCGCTCCTCATGGGTGTAGCGCGAGCCGATCTCGCCGCCGATGGCATTGGCGTGGTCGATGTCGAGCGACCAGGTGAGCGAGGCGAAGGCGTCGGCGAAGTTCTCCTCCTCGTGGTCCTGGAAGCGCACGAAGCGGCCGCCGGCCATGAAGTCGAGGGCACCGCGGGGAAGATCGGATTTCAGCATAAGGGTCGGGGCGACCTCGTAGCGGAAATCGCCGACCTCGCCGTCGGGGCTGTCGTAGAGATTGTCGTCATAGACGGTCGAGGCGGTCACCGAGGGCAGGACGACATAGGGGCCGACCTTGAGGCCGAGATTGGCGATCTCGGCGCGGGTGCGCTCGTCGACCGTCGAGACGCCGTAGACCTTGCGCTTCATCCAGTCGTCCATGGCGTCGCGGCGGGCGAGCGTGGTGAGGCCCGAGCTGTCGTCGTCCATCGCGGCGGCAGGGCCGGGGCAGAGCGCAAGGGCCGATACGCCGGCGAGGGCCGCGAGCGAGAGGCGCCCGGCGGAGACGGGCCCGACGCGGCGCGGCTGGGCGCGGTCGTCCATGCCCGGCAGCGGTGGCCGGCCGTTATCGGCATCCGACGTCATGGCGCGCCTCACCTCAGAAGAAGCGCTCGGGGATGCGGATATTGTCGCCGGGCAGCACGGCCAGCGCGCCGTCATTGGCGATGGCCTTCTCACCGTTCCAGCCCTCGCGGCGCAGCAGGACGTAGCCCTGCTCGGCCCGGTAGCTGTAGCCGCCCGCCATGGCGACGGCGTCGGCGACGGTGAGGCCGGGCTTGTAGCCGAACTCGCCGCCGTTGCGGACCTCGCCGTGGACGTAGATCGGGCGCTGGTTGAGGATCTGCACGCCGACCTTCGGGCTCTTCAGGTAGCCGCGCTCGAGGCGGGCGACGAGAAGGGCGGCGAACTCGTCCGGCGTCTTGCCCTTGGCCGGCATCGGGCCGACGAGCGGCATGGTGACATTGCCGTCGGCGCCGACCTCGACATCGCCCGAGAGGTCCTTCTCGTCGAACACCTCGACGCGCAGCTTGTCGCCGATGCCGAGGCGATAGACGCGCTCCAGGGCGGCTGCCTGGTCGTTGGACAGGCCGCTGGCGATAGTGGCGGGCTGGCCGGAGCAGCCGGCAAGCGCGAGAACGAGGAGGGCGGCGGCGGTCATGCGCCGGTACGCGGATAAGAGAGCCGACACGGAAACGACGGAGCTCCATCTGGAGGTATGAGGGTCGAACACGGGGCGCGTCCCGGCCCCGGCAGCCCGGATCGGGACCGCCGTCCAGGCAGGTTCGTCCGCGCACGTTACGTCAACCTTAACCCGGACTTGCCCGGCGCCGGTATGGTTGAGGAAGTGTTGAGAGCCGTTGCGGAGCGGGGCAATGGCCGCAAAGCGCGCGGGGATGGCGGGGCGGCCGCGCGCAAGCAAGAGGAGATACCGGTGCATCCAACCGGATCACGAGGCGAACCTCATGCGCGCCGGCATCAGCGGTGGCTGGCCGCCCAGGCGCCGGCGACGATCAAAGCGGCGCCGGCGAGCGTCGCGAGGCTCGGAACCTCGCCGAAAGCGAAGTAGCCGATGACCACGGCCCAGGCGAGGGCGGTGTATTCGAGAGGAGCCAGACGCGCCGCTTCGGCCCGCTTGAAGGCGAGGCCGAGCATGGAGTGGCCGGTCGCCCCGAGCGTGCCGACGGCAAGCGCGAGCATGAGGTCGCCGGACGTGGGCGGTACCCAGACCAGATAGGCCGGCAGCAGCAGGATGAATGCCGGCCCGAGGCTGTGGAAGATGACGATGGTGACGATCGGATCGCGGGTGGCGCGCGAGCGCAGGAGGATCGTCGAGAGCGAATAGGTGAAGGCGGAGAGGACGACGGCGGCAGCGCCCCAGAGGGCGCGCTCGTCGTGGATGCCGGCGCCGAGCCGGCCGCCGACGATGGCGAGCATGCCGAGGAAGCCGCCCAGCAGGCCGAGGCCGATGCGGCCGTCGAGCGTCTCGTAGAGAACGAAGCGGCCGAGCAGCACCGTGAAGAAGGGCGAGACGAAGCTGAGCGCCACCGCCTCGCCGAGCGGCAGCACGCCGAGACCGTAGAAGAAGCTGACGGCGGTCACCGCGACGACCACCGAACGGGTCAGATTGGCGAAAATGGTCTCGCGCGCCGGCCAGCCGGGCCTCAGGTAAAGAGCCGCCATCAAGGCCGCGATCAATCCGCAGATGAAGCGCAGGAGCGCCACCTCGGGGGCGGGATAGCGCGAGGCGAGTTCCTTGATGAGGCCGTCCATGACGGTGAGGACGCCGAAGCCGGCAATGGCGAAGAGCGCCGCGGCGGCGACCGGCGAGAGGCCGGGCCGGGCGGACGGCACGACGGCCGGCGGACCGCCCGAGGCGGCCGCATCCGGCAGGGGCATCACGCCGGCGTCGGCGGCATCTCGGTCATCGGTCTCGGCAGCCATTCTTCTCTCCGGCAAGGCGGGGGAGCTGAGAACGGCGGCGGTGCTGCGGGAAAGCGCCGGCGCGGGCGCCGGGCGCGCGGCTCACATGCGAAAGACGCTCGCGACCTGGGTCGAGACGTCATACTCGCAGACGATGCGGAACGGCTTCTCGCGCGCGGTGATGACGACATAGGGCCGGCGGGCATTCTCGTCGAACAGGTCGCGGCCGATGAGCCCGGCGCGATCCGCCAGCCGTCCGACCGACACCTCGATCGCGGCCGGCTCGGTCCAGGAGACGTAAGAGACGGTGAGCTGCACCCGCGTCGCCTCGCGCTGGCAGGCGCGCACGGCGTCGCTGCGATAGGTCATGACGAGCGTCTCGGACAGGGCCCGGCGATAGACCCAATCCTGATAGCCGACCTTGCCGGCCGCCAGCAGCATGACCAGCAGAACAAGACTGCGCATCTCTCCTCCTCGGGCCGCTCCCGCCCGGAGCCGGCCAACAGGCGGCGCGCCGCGGGTCCCCGTCCGCATGCGGCCTGTCGGGCCAAGCTTCGGCGGGCTTGGTGAAGGAAGCGTTACGCGGACGGCCGGGGCGGGACGGGACGGACGAGGCGGGCAAGCCGGAAGTCAAACTCCGGCTCCGCGCTTGCACCGGCCGAGGGGCTCGGGCAAGGAGAGAGGCCCGAAGCGGCCGAAGAGCATGGAGATCGTTCCCGCGTGTCCAGGATCCGCAAGAGGCTGGCCATCACGAGAAGGCTGCCCGAGGCCGTGCTGGCGCGCGCGGTCCGCGACTACGACGCCGTGCTCAACGACGACGACCGGCAATTGGATGCCGACGCGCTCGTCACCCATATCGGCAAGGCGGATGGCGCCCTCGTCTGCATCACCGACCGGATCGGCCGCAATGTCGTCGAGGCGCTGGCGCCGGAAGTCCGGATCATCTCGACCTTCTCGGTCGGCACCGACCATATCGACCTCGAGGCGGCGCGCGAGCGAGGCATAAGGGTCGGCAATGCGCCGCACGGCGTCACCATCGCGACCGCCGAGATCGCCATGCTGTTGATCCTCGGGGCGGCGCGGCGGGCCTCGGAGGGCGAAGCGCTGATGCGGGCCGGTGCCTGGACCGGGTGGACGCCGACCCAGCTCGTCGGCCGGCGGCTCGACAATCGCGTGCTCGGCATTCTCGGCATGGGCAAGATCGGCCAGGCGCTCGCCCGGCGGGCGCGCGGATTCGACATGGCGATCCACTATTGCAACCGCCGGCGGCTCGATCCATCCGAGGAGCAGGGCGCGGTCTACCACGAGAGCTTCCAATCGCTGTGCGCGGTCGCCGACGTGATCTCGCTGAATGCTCCCTCGACAAGCGAGACGCGGGCGATCGTCAATGCCGCGACGATCGCGTGGATGAAGCCCGGGGTGATCATCGTCAATACGGCGCGGGGCGATCTCGTCGCCGACGACGACCTGATCGATGCACTCGCCTCGGGCCGGGTCGGCTATGCCGGGCTCGACGTGTATCAAGGCGAGCCCCGGGTCGATCCGCGCTATCGCGGCCTCGCCAACACCTTCCTGCTGCCCCATCTCGGCTCGGCGGCCGTCGAGGCGCGCAACCAGATGGGGTTCGAGGCCCTCGACAATCTCGACGCCTTCTTCGACGGCCGGTCGCTGCCTTTCCCGGTGGCCTGAGCGGGCGGCCCCTAAGACGTATGACGTGTTTCTCGTTTCGTCCGGCGGTATCAACATGCCCTATACGCCCCGCCACATGATCCGCTCCGGCTCGACGAGCCGGCTCCGCCTGCAGACCATCGTCAGGCTCCGATGGATCGCCGTCGCCGGTCAGACGCTCGCGGTGCTGATCGTCGCCTATGGGCTCGGCTTCCCGATGCCGCTCGGACCGGTGCTCGGCGTCATCTCGGTCTCGGCCTGGGTCAATCTGCTGCTGCGCATACGCTATCCGGCCCGGCACCGCCTGTCGGACGGTCTCGCCACGGTGCTCCTGGTCTACGACGTCGCCGAGCTGGCGGCGCTGCTCTACCTGACCGGAGGCGTGCAGAACCCCTTCGTCTTCCTGATCATCGCGCCTGTGACGGTCGCGGCGGCGATGCTGTCGCTGAAGAGCACGCTCATCGTCGGGGGGGCGGGCGGGGCGGCGGCGGTGCTGACGACGCTCTACTATCTGCCGCTGCCGTGGCATGCCGGCGAGAGCCTCGAGACGCCGATGCTCTACCGGGGCGGCATGCTGGCGGCGGTGCTGTGCGGCATCGTCTTCATCGGCTTCTATGCGAGGCGTCTCGCCAAGGAGACGCGCCAGATGTCGGAGGCGCTGGCGGCGACCGAGCTCGTTCTCGCGCGCGAACAGAAGCTGCACGCGCTCGACGGGCTCGCGGCGGCGGCGGCGCACGAGCTCGGCACGCCGCTCGCCACCATCACGGTGATCGCCAAGGAGCTCGAGCGCGATCTCGGCCCCGACAGCCCGATCGCCGAGGACATCGCGCTCCTGCGCAGCCAGGCGCAGCGCTGCCGGGAGATCCTCGGCACGCTGACCGAGCGATCGGACGAAGGCGATCCACTCCACCAGCGGCTGCCGATCACTCATCTCATCGACGAGGCGGTCGAGCCCTACAGCGTGTTCGAGACGCCGGTGCGGGTGATCGCCGGCCCGTCCGACGGCACCAAGGGAGCGGCGGCGGCCGAGCCGGTCGGGCGACGGCTGCCGGGCGTGGTGCACGGTCTTGCCAATCTCGTCGAGAACGCCGTCGATTTCGCCCGCAGCGAGGTCGAGATCACCGCGGAATGGAATGGCGAGGACGTCATCGTGACGGTCTCCGACGATGGCCCGGGCTTTCCTGCGGGTGTCCTCGACAGTCTCGGCGAGCCCTATGTGACGACGCGCCGGCTCGAGGCCCGCAACAACGGCGAGGATGGCGCCGGCGGCCTCGGTCTCGGCTTCTTCATTGCCAAGACTCTGCTCGAGCGTTCAGGCGCCCGCATCGACCTCGCCAACCGGGCCCATCCCGAGCAGGGAGCGCTCGTGCGCATCTCCTGGCCGCGCGAGGTGTTCGAGCCCGGTGCGGCCGAGGAGGGCCGGGACGGGAAGGAGGGCCGGCGGCCGGCATGAGCCAGATGACGCGACCGGTCGCCATCGAGCCTTGACCGAACGCGCGATCGGCCTTTATGCGCAAGTGCTTGGCGCGGACCTCGCGGCGGGGCTATGATCCGGCGCGACCGGAGGATGACGTGAACGACAAGATTCAGGACTTCGAGCTGCCCGCGGATCGGACGCTCGTCATCGTCGACGACGACAAGGCTTTCCTCGCGAGGCTCGCCAAGGCGCTCGAAGGGCGCGGCTTCCTCGTCAGGACCGCGTCCTCGGTGGAGGAGGGCCGGCAGGTGATCCGCGAGACCTCGCCTGCCTTCGCCGTCGTCGACATGCGGCTCGAGGACGGCAACGGCCTCGACGTGATCGAAACGCTGAAGGAAGTGCGCGTCGATTCCCGTGCCATCGTGCTGACCGGCTACGGCAATCTGGCGACGGCAGTCTCGGCGGTGAAGATGGGCGCCATCGACTATCTGTCGAAGCCGGCAGATGCCGACGACATCTGTGCCGCGCTGCTTGCCCAGAGCGACCACAAGGCCGAGCCGCCGGCCAATCCGATGTCGGCCGACCGGGTGCGGTGGGAGCATATCCAGCGGGTGTTCGAATTGTGCGACCGCAATGTCTCGGAGACGGCGCGGCGGCTCAACATGCACAGGCGGACGCTGCAACGCATCCTCGCCAAACGGGCACCGAAATAGGCCGCGCCGCCGAGGCGAGCTGCCGGGATCGAGCCCATGCTGTCCTCCATTGGCCGCTCAGATCCAAGGCTCGCCCAGGTCCCGCGCAATCACGACCCGCGCACTCACGTCCGGCGCCCTCACGTCCGGCGCAATCATGCCCAGCGCTCGGGCACAGCTCCTTCGGGATCGAGCGCCGTCATGAGGCGCAAGGCGGCCGCGCGGGCGAAACGATGCGTGACGGCCTTGCGGCGGGCCGCCGGCAGGCGGGTCACAGGCGCCTCGACCACGATCTCCGCCCCGTAGCGGTCGGCGAGCAGGATGCCGGCCTCCGCCGGCAGGATTTCGCGCGGGAAGTCGGGCGCGACGGCGAAGAAGAGCCGGTCGCACCAGGCGAGATAGTCCGGCCATTTCTGATCGGCGCGGAAGTCGGCGAGGCTCGATTTCACCTCCACCATCCAGATGTCGCCATTGTCGAAGAGCGCGGCAATGTCGGCCCTGCGCCCGTCGGCGAGCGTCAGCTCGGTCAGGGGCGCGGCCCCGAGCGCGCGCAGCAGGCGGCAGGCGCCGCGCTGGATCTCGAGTGCGCGGGCCGACTGGCGGCCATCCTCGAGCGCGCCGTCCGCGATCGTCATCAGCGGGCTGTCGGGCGGCGGCAAATCTGTCGGCTCGCGCGTCATCACCTCTCCTCACGCCGTACCGGAAAGCCTCGCGGTCCCCTCCGCTCGCCTCGCGGGGAACTTCGCTCTATGCTGGCGGGGGGCTGGGGGATTGGCAAGGGACGCAAGACAGGATCGCCGCACACATGCCGCCTTCCACCGGACTATCGAAACTCGTCATGGCACTCACAGGACGCAAGGGGCAGGGACCGCAGAAATCGACGGCACTGCCACCCGAGACGCTGAGGCGCACGGTCGATCCGGCCTCGCTCGGCTTCGACACCACGCGCAGCGTGACGCCGGCCTCGGGCCTGATCGGCCAGGACCGGGCGCTGCGGGCCATCCAGTTCGGCGCCAATATCCGCCAGTCCGACTTCAACCTGTTCGTCCTCGGCCCGACCGGCACCGGCAAGACGACGGCGGTGAAGTCGCATCTGAGCGAGAAGGCACGGCGCGAGCCCGGCCGGTCCGACTGGGTCTATGTCAACAATTTCGAGGATCCCGACAAGCCCAAGGCCATCGCGCTGCCGCGCGGCCGGGCCGAGCGGCTCGCCCGGGCGATGATCGAGACCATCGAGGAGCTGAAGACGGCGCTGCCGGCCATCTTCGAGGGCGACGACTACCAGACGCGGCGCCGGGCGATCGACGAGGAGTTCCGCTCGGTCCAGGAGAGCCAGCTCGATCATATCGCGCAGAAGGCGCGCGGCCAGTCGATCGCGCTGATGCGTACGCCGACCGGCTTCGCCATGGCGCCGATGCACGAGGGCAAGGTCATCGAGCGACCGGTGTTCGAGGCGCTGCCGAAGGAGACGCAGGAGGATTTCGAGAGCAAGATCGAAGCCCTGCAGAAGGAGCTGCAGGACGCGCTCGAGCAGATGCCGCGCGGACAGAAAGAGCGCCGGCGGCGGCTCATGGAGCTCAACGAGGAGGTAGCGGGGCATGCCGTCCGCCAGGCGATCGGCGATGTCGAGGCCGAGTTCGCCGATCTGCCGGACATCACCGCGCATCTGGAGGAGGCGCGCAGCGATCTCATCCGCAATGTCGGGGTGTTCCTCAGCTCGGGCGAGGATGGCGAGGGCATGGTCAGCCAGCCCGTCGACACGGTGCGCGACGCCCGTTTCCGGCGCTATCTCGTCAATGTCGTGATCGCCGACGGCCATGGCGCCGACGGCGCGCCCATCGTCGAGGAGCTCAATCCGACCTATGGCAATCTGATGGGCCGGGTCGAGCACATCGCGCGCATGGGGGCGCTGCTCACCGATTTCCTGCTGATCAAGCCCGGCGCGCTGCACAAGGCCAATGGCGGCTACCTGCTGATCGACGCGCGCAAACTGCTGCTCAGCCCGTTCGCCTGGGAGGCGCTGAAGCGGGCCTTGAAATCGCGCGAGATCAAGATCGAGCCGCCGGCCGAGACCATGGGCCTCGTCTCGACGCAGACGCTCGAGCCCGACCCGATCCCGCTCGATGTCAAGGTGGTGCTGTTCGGCGACCGGCAGCTCTACTATCTCCTCGCCGCCCACGACCCCGACTTCGACCGGCTGTTCAAGGTGCAGGCCGATTTCGACGAGACCATCGAGCGCAACGGCGACAACGACCGGGCCTATGCGGCGGTGATCGCCTCGATCGTGAGGACGCACGAGCTGAAGCCGATCGACGCCTCGGGGGTGGCGCGGCTCATCGAGCAGGGCTCGCGCTATGCCGACGACAGCGAGAGGCTCTCGCTCGAGATCGGCAAGCTCGGCGACCTGATCCGCGAGGCCGACTATTGGGCCGGAACGGCGGGGCGGGAGACGATCGGACGCGCCGACATCCAGAAGGCGGTCGACGAGGCGACGCACCGGGCCGACCGGGCGCGCGACAAGACGCAGGAGACGATCGCGCGGGAGATCGTCATCCTCGACGTGGCTGGGGCCAAGGTCGGGCAGATCAACGGCCTGTCGGTGCTCTCGCTCGGCAATTTCGCTTTCGGCCGGCCGAGCCGCATCACGGCGCGGGTCAGGATGGGCTCGGGCCGGGTCACGGACATCGAGCGCGAGGTGAAGCTCGGCGGCCCCTTGCACTCCAAGGGCGTGATGATCCTCTGGGGCTTCCTCGCCGGCCGCTATGCGCAGGACGTGCCGCTGGCGCTGGCGGCGAGCCTCGTCTTCGAGCAGTCCTATGGTGGCGTCGATGGCGACAGCGCCTCCTCGGCGGAGCTCTATTGCCTCCTGTCGGCGCTCGCCGAAGTGCCGATCAGCCAGTCCTTCGCGGTGACCGGTTCGGTCAACCAGCACGGCGAAGTGCAGGCGATCGGCGGCGTCAACGAGAAGATCGAGGGGTTCTTCGACGTCTGCGCCAGGCGCGGGCTGACAGGCGAGCAGGGGGTGCTCATCCCCAAATCCAACATCCAGCACCTGATGCTGCGCGAGGACGTGGTCGAGGCGGTGCGCGCGGGCCGCTTCGCGGTGCACGCAGTCTCCTCGATCGACGAGGGCATCGAGATCCTGACCGGGGTCGCCAGCGGCGAGCGGGACAAGAGCGGGCAGTATCCCGAGGGCACGGTCAATCGTCTGGTCGAGGACCGGCTGCGCGCCTTCGCCAGGGCCAGCAAGGCCTTCCATGCCGGGGCAGCCGACGGCAAGCCGACCTCGTAGCGCGTGAGGAAATCGCCATGACCGAGATGGCCGAGACGAGCAGGAACAGGGACAGCCGCAGCCGGCGGACGGGTGTCGTGGTCGAGGTGCGCTCGGGCAGGCCAAGCCCGATCGCGCTCGCCGCGGCGATCCGCCTCGCGCGCGGGCTCGAGGCGGAAATGCGCAGCCACTTCCTCGAGGACCAGGAGCTCATCTCGCTCGCCAGCCTGCCATGCGCGCGCGAGGTGTCGTTCTCCGGCCGGCGCACGGGCGCCGTCTCGCTCGAGCGGCTGAGGCGCGAGCTCGCCCTCGCATCGGCCTCGGTCGAACGCGAGATCGCGCGGCTGGCGAGGCTCGCCAGCATTCCCTTCCAGTTCGGCATCCTGCGCGAGGAGCGCTGGCAGGCGATCGAGAGCGCCTGCCGGTCGGGCGACGTGCTGGTCTTTGCCGAGCCGATGACGGGCGAGGACGCGGAGAGGGCGGCGGCCTGCGTGCTCGCCCACGACAGCGGCGGCGTGCTCGGCTGCGTCTGCATCGGGCCGCAGGCGCGGCGCGAGCAGGGGCCGGTGCTCGTGGTGCTCGACGCGGTGGCGACGGCGGACCGCCTGATCGAGCGGGCGAGCCTCGTGGCACGGGCGGCGGGCGGCGGGGTGACCCTGGCCGTCGCCGCCGAGACGGCAGAGGAGCGGCGCGCCATCGCCGAGGCGGCGCGTGCCGCGCTCGCCGGCAAGGTGTCCGGCACGGTCGAGGTCGCTTCTGTCGATGCCAGCCGCGGCACGGCCGGGCCGGTCCTGGACCTTGCAAGGCGCGCCTCGGCCGGCCTCGTCGTCGTCGCGGTCGGCGGCCGGCTCGGTGCGCACGGGACCGAGCTGCGCCCCCTGCTCGCCGCGCTCGACTGCCCGCTGTTCCTCGTCAGTTGAACCGGCTCGCGAGCGCGCGGATAGGGGTTCTCCCGACGCCCGCGAAATGACAGGTTGTGCCGGGAGCGAATGGCGAGGAGGCCGAGCGACATGCGGATGATGCGTCAGACGTCACAACTGCTGATCGTCGATGTGCAGGAGCGGCTGCTGCCGACGATCGCCGAGTGGCAGCGCGTCGAGCGGACGACGGTGCAGCTCGCCCATGTGGCGCGGCGGCTGGCGGTGACCACGACCGTCTCCGAGCAATATCCAAGGGGTCTCGGCGGCACCTCGCCGGTCATCCTGGAGGCGGCCGGCAACGAGGCGGTCAGGCTCGACAAGGTCGAGTTCTCGTGCATGGCGAATGCGGGATTGCGGGAGCGGCTCGAGACGCTGCGCGGCGGCGGGCTCAGGCAGATCGTGGTCGCGGGCATGGAGGCGCATGTCTGCGTCGCACAGACCGTGCTCGACCTCATCGCGGCCGATTTCGACGTGTTCGTCGTCGCCGATGCGGTCGGCTCGCGGTCGATGGAAAGCCGCCGTCTCGCGCTCGAGCGCATGGCGCGGCAGGGCGCGGAGATCGTCGATTGGGAGATGGCCATGTTCGAATGGCTGGAGCGCGCCGGCACGCCCGAGTTCAAGGAGTTGCAGGGCCTGCTCAAATAGTTCCGGCGCGGCCGGCGGAAAGGCCCGCAATTGCGGCCCGTCCGCCACGCGCACCCGAATGGCGGGGAGGCCGCCGCGCCTCCTGAGCCATCCCGTCAGAACATCGCCGGATGGACGCGGTCGGGCGGGGCATGACCGTCCATGAAGGTCTTGATGTTGATGATGACCTTCTCGCCCATGTCGATGCGGCCCTCGAGGGTCGCCGAGCCCATATGCGGCAGCGCGACGACATGAGGATTGGCCAAGAGCTTCGGATTGACGGCCGGCTCGTGCTCGAAGACGTCGAGACCGGCACCGGCGATCTCGCCGGCATCGATCATGCGGGCGAGCGCGTTCTCGTCGATCACCTCGCCGCGGGCGGTATTGACGATGTAGGCGGCCGGCTTCAGCAGCTTCAGCCGGCGGGCCGAGAGCAGGTGGAACGTGGCCGGCGTGTGCGGGCAGTTGACCGAGATGATGTCCATGCGGGCGATCATCTGGTCGAGGCTGTCCCAGTAGGTGGCGTCGAGGTCGCGCTCGGTCTGCTCGGCGACACGGCGACGGTTGTGATAGTGGATCTGCAAGCCGAAGGCGCGGGCGCGGCGGGCGACCGCCTGGCCGATCCGACCCATGCCGATGATGCCGAGGCGCTTGCCGTAGATGCGGTGACCGAGCATCCAGGTCGGCGACCAGCCGGTCCAGTGGGTCTTCGGGTCCTTCATGTACATCGCCCCCTCGGCGAGGCGGCGCGGCACGGCGAGGATCAGCGCCATCGTCATGTCGGCGGTATCCTCGGTGAGGACCCCGGGCGTGTTGGTGACGATGATGCCGCGATTGCGGGCGGTGTCGAGGTCGATATTGTCGACGCCGGTGCCGAACTGAGCGATCAGCTTGAGCTGGGGCCCGGACTGGGAGAGCACGGCGCGATCGATGCGATCGGTGACGGTCGGCACGAGAACGTCGGCCGAGCGCACGGCCTCGATCAGCTTGGCCTGGGTCAGGGTCGTGTCGTCGACATTGAGGCGGGCGTCGAACAGCTCCCGCATCCGCGTCTCGACGCTATCCGGCAGCTTCCGCGTGACGATGACGAGGGGCTTCTTCGCGGTCATGGTCTTGGTTCCGTCTGGATCGTCGCTCCGGACACGGACGCGCGGGGCCGGATCGTGGACATGCTACCGGATGGCGGAGGTGACAGGGGCGCGGCGGAGCGGCACCCGCCCCGCCGACGACCACTAGAGCATGTTCGACCGGGATGGAATCCGGTTGATCGTGCCCAACATGCTCCGGCTCATCAGGCTCTAAGTGACACGGAGAGACGGCGCAAGGCAACCCGAGTGGCGGCGGCAGGTGGGGAATGCCGCGCAAGCACCAGCAGGGCCTTGAAAGCGCCCGCGATTCATGGTCTTGCCGACTGCGTCAGGGGTCCGAGAATGCAACGGGATCGGCGGGCGGAACATCCGCCGGCGCGCCCGATACGGCGGCCGACCGGAAGGGGAGACCCAAATGCGCGCCAGCACTCCTCGTCCGATCGGGGCAAATCCGCAGGGACGGCTCCGGGGCCGTCCCGCCGGCGCCCTTCGCGTCTTAGCCTGGCCCTGGCTTGTCGGGGCCATGCTCGCCCTCGCCAGCAGCCCACTTCGGGCCGAGGATGTCGCAAATCCGAGCGGTTTGCCGCTGCCGCGCTTCGTCAGCCTCAAATCAGACCGGGTGAACGTGCGCAAGGGGCCGGGCACCAACTATCCGATCGCCTGGGTGTTCTCGCGGGCGGGCCTGCCGGTGGAGGTGATCCGCGAATTCGAGAACTGGCGGCAGATCCGCGACAGTGAGGGGGCCGAGGGCTGGGTCTTGCAGAACCTGCTCTCTGGCCGGCGGACAGCGCTGGTGATGCCCTGGGAGATGCAGGAAGCCATCAAGGCCAAGGCCGAGAGCCTGCCGACCGCAGAAGTCCACGATGCGCCCGCGACGGACGCCAGGGTGACGGCGCTCGTGGAGGCAGGAGCGCTCGCCAGCGTGGTGAGTTGCGACAAGACCTGGTGCCTCGTCTCGATCAGCGAGCAGCGCGGCTATGTCGAGCAGACGCGGCTGTGGGGTGTCTATCCAGCCGAGGAACTGCGCTGAAGCCGGCCGCGACACCGGGGCCGCCAGGGGTGCGGGAGGGCGCCCCCGATCCTGCCGACAACGTGCAGAAGCGGAATTGAAGAGGGGCACCCCCTAAAGAGTGCCCCACCCAGATCGGTCAGTAGTGGTAGTAGTACTTTCTCTTTTTCTTCTTGCCTGACGACCAGTGCCACACGCAGTATTTCCGGCAGACCCAGCGATAGCCGCAGCGCAGCTTGCCGTAGGACCAGTGGCAACGCCACTTGCGATGGCATTTGCGGCGCAGCTCGCACCAGCGATAGCCGACCTCCTGGAGCATGGCATCGCCGGAAGTCTGCCCGGCCAGGATCGACTGGGTAACCGGCGTCTGCGGCGCCGCACTCGCGCCCGAGGGTGCAAGTGCGAGGAAAAAGAGGCCGGCAAAGAGTATCAACAGCCTGTTCAAGTGATGTCTCCTCTGTTTTTCTGTCCCGCCGACTGCGGCAGGTCCCCGGGGATACCGGTCAGCCGGGGAAGCGCTGCCGGATTGTCCCGGCGATGCCGCCTCGGTTGCGCCCGGCTCCGTCCGGTGTCTCATTCACCATCCGTGCCAAAACGGTCCGGCGTGACCACGACCATGGTCACCGCAGCGACATGAACGGCGGATGAAAATCGATCCGTTACAATGTGATCGCCAAAGGGCCGGCGGTGCGGGGCGGCGCGCGCATCACGAGGTCGGCCAGACGATCTCGCGCAGCAGCTTCAGGCGGATGGCACCGGCGAAATCGAGATAGTCGTCGGTCGTGATGACGAAATGGCCTGGGCCACCGACGACGTGGTTCTCGTAGTATTTGTCCAGATAGAAGACGTCATTGAGGATGGCGAGGCCGTTGACGGTCAGCCCGAGCGCGACGGCCCGGTCGCGCGAAAGATCGGGCGGCGCGCCGTTGTTGTTGTCGCCGTCGCCGGAGACGTCGATCGTGGCGCGCGACCCGCGATAGGGCGAGGACAGGATCAGCGCGACACCGGCATCGATGGCGGAGGAGATCGATGTCGAGCCGCCATTGGTGAGGCGCGGGGCGGCGGCGATCTCGGCGGCGAGCGCGAAGGCGTCGGCTGCATTCGCCACGCTGCGCCAGGGCACCGCGACGCTCTGTGCACCGACGCCCGACCATTGCACGAGCACCACGGCGATCACCCCGCGCGGGCCGCTCCTCAGCGCCTCGACGACCTCGGGCGTGCGGAAGGCGCGGGCGAGCCCGTCCATCTGCAAGCGGAACTCCTCGTCGTCGACGCTGTAGGAGCAGTCGACGGCGAGCACCAGGGTGAGATCGACGGGCGTGCGGTCGGCGGCCCCCGCCTGGCGCAGCGCGATGTCGAGGATGGCGCCGACAAGGAGAATCGCGAGCGCCACCAGGAGGGGGCGCCGGCCTGACCTCGACATGGGCAATCTCGGCATGGGCGAGCCTCGTCTCCCGGCCCGGTCATTGAAGCAGATCGCGACGGCGGGTCCAGCGCCGATTGGCATGTGGCCCCACGATCCATCGCCTGGCGTCAGGCGGGAGAGCCTTCCTGGATCGCCAGACCGCACTCCATGAGCACGGCGTCGCCGTCCGCGCCGTCGGCCTCGCCGCCGTAATAGCCGCGTCGCCGGCCGATCGAGACGAAGCCACAGGCACGGTAGAGAGCGAGGGCCGGGGCATTGCCGGCGGCGACATCGAGGAAGATGCGACGGGCGCCCTCGCCCTGGAGGCGTTCGGCGAGCGCGGCAAGCAATTGCCGGCCGAGGCCGGCGCGGCGATGATCGGGATCGACGGCGAGCGTCAGGATCTCCGCTTCGTCGAGCACGAGGGCGGCGAGCACGAGCCCCGTGATCGCGCCGTCCTCGCCGGAGGCAGCCAGCACGAGGCTTCTCGTGGTCGAAAGGCCGAGAAGGTCGGTGAAAGCGGCAGAACTCCAGCCGCGATGGAAGGCGCGGCCGTGCAGGCCGGCAAGCGCCCGAGCATCCGCCGCGACCGCCGGGCGGAGCGCCGACAGGATCTCGAGGGGCCCGCTCATGGTCCGCGCCGGCCCCCGGCCCGCTCCAGCGAGCGACCGGCATCGGGCCGGGCGTCGGGGGGCCGCAGATAGAGCGGCAGCAGGGATTCGTCGCCGGCGTCGGGCAGCTCATGGGCAAAGAGGGCGAGATTGCGGGCGTCGGGCCTGAGGCTGGCCTGCCCCGGCTCGACATCGAGACCGGCACGGGCAGCAGCCTCGGCAAGCCGCATGGCACCGCTGCCGACGGCAACGAGCCGGGATGCGCCGGCTGCCGACAGAGCGCCGACGGCGTCGGCGGGCGTGAGCGCCAGCGGATCGGCGAGGGCCTCGCGGCCGTCGCCGTCGAAGAGCCCCAGATAGATCTCGCCGCGATAGGCCTCGGCGGCGACGGCGAGCACGGTTCCATCGCCTGTCCGGGCGAACCCGCCTTGCGCGCGCATCGACCGGGCGGCGGTGCGGGCCATGACCGCAAGGCCCGAAACCCCGGTCAGCCGGCCGGCGCCGGCCATGCGAAAGGCGCGGGCGGCGGCAAGGCCGACGCGCACGCCGGTGAAGGAGCCGGGTCCCGTCGTCACACATATGCGGTCGAGATCGGTCACCGCCACTCCGGCATGGGCGAGGGCGTCGGCGATCATGGCGACGAGATCGTCCGCCTTGCCGCCGGGACCGACAAGCCCGAGCTCGTCGGCGCGGTGGCGCCCGTCGTCATGCCCGCTGGTGGACGGCGACCGAGGCCGGCCCATGGAGCAATCGAAGGCGAAGCGGCGCAGCGGACTCTCCCGAGCGTCCGCTCAAAGGATCGAGGCCATGTCGTCGAAATCGAAGCGCGGCGAGCGCGGAAACAGCACCGAGGGATCGCCATAGCCCAGGTTGCAGAGGAAGTTGGAGCGGATGCGGGTGCCGGCGAAGAACTCGTGATCGACGCCGTCATTGTCGAAGCCGGACATCGGGCCGCAATCGAGGCCGAGGGCACGGGCGGCAGATCGATGCTCCTGCCGGAGGTGCCGTGCAGAAAGGCCGTCGTGCGCTCAGCATCAGGAGATCGTTGAGCCAGATCTGGCATGGTATGAAGAGCCGCGGCAGATGCTCATGGAAGTCGAGATCGTAGGCGATGATGGCGGTGACCGGTGCAGCCATGGTCTTGGCACGGTTGCCGGGCTGAAGAGATGCGGCTCGAGCCGCCACAACAGCCTCGGAGGATTTGACAGAAGGGAACAAGCGAACCCACAGCGAGCAGTTGGCCTGGTCGGACCCATCTTCAAAATGTCGATGAGCTGGCGGAGAAGCGCATCGGGGACGTCGCGCTGCTGCCGGGCATTGGGTGCGCGCCTCGGTGAAGAGGGCCGCAAGGGCGGCGTCGTCAAGTCCGCTCCCGGACAAGGGGGATCGGCTCCTTGGAATGGGCAGGCAACGGGGGGCATGGCGGGACGCCGGTCGCCTGACGCCCGCCGCCGCCGACGGCGGATTGGGCGTCAGGGCGATGAGCGCCGCGAGACAAGCCGCGGTGAGGTCGCCCTCCAGACCGGGCGAACCTCTGGACCTCAGAATGAAATGGCGCAAAGAGGTTCTCGATGCCGTGGCGGAGGGTGGCGGTCGAGCTCGGACAGCCCGCGCGATATCGCATATGCAGCATCACGACGCCGTCCCGATAGCTGTTGGAAGAGGTGATCGCCGCCGTCCTGGGCGACGGCGGGGCGGACGCGAGGTCGCGAGCAGCTCCTTGATGGTCTCGACGATCTCGGCGTCCTCGGCGGCATAGTCGCCATCGGCCTCGCTGTCGCCGGCGCCGCCGTCGAGCACCGGGGCGCCCGACAGATAATGCTCCATGATGACGCCGAGAATGGCCGGCTTCAGATGCTGCCAGGCGACTTCGGACTTGGACACCGAGGACGAAATCAAGGCCGAGGAACACGCCCGTCACACCAGCGATGTCGAACAGGCGGGCAGCGAGCGGGGACTCGGTGGCCTCGGCCTGGCCTGACCGCGTCGCCAGGCTGCCCTCAACGAGGAAGCTGAGCTAACCCGGATGAACTTCCAGGGTGGCCGGGTTGGGGGTCGCTTCGGTCTGGATGAACATCGGGCTCTCCTGACGGGGGTGACGCCGAGGGAGGAGCAGCGCTCCGCCTCCAGGGCCGACGTCGAACTTTGGAACTCTTCTATAGGATATCCCGCTCAGGCCGGTCAAAAACAATCCTGACCATGGCCGTCGGGATTGACAGGGCAAAGGAACCTGAGGCAGCCGCTCGCCAGTCCGACCAGATGATGGTGCAGCGGGGACGAGGCGCGGCCGGCAGGCTCATCGAGCCGCATGCCATGCGCGGCGTCAGCCCCGGTCTCGTCAGGCAGAGCCCTCGATCTCCTCGGCGGAAAGCGTCCCGGGCACGATGGTGATCGGGATCGGGAAGTTGCCGGCGAGCTGCTGACCGCCAGCGAGGAGACGAGCGGCCGACCCTTGGGATCGATCGAGGCGTTGAGCACGAGGACGGCAATGTCCACCTTCGATCAGCTTGCGACGATCTGCTCTGGCCTTCACGCCCTCGCGGATCACGTCTCGACGGCGCCTTCCTCGCAGCCATAGTTCTTCAGCTTGCGGCGGGCGAGGGCGGAAAACGGCCTTGGCCTTGTTGGTCTGCTCCTCGAGTGAAGATGTCACGGACGATCCACGTACCGCGCCGCCTCCTCGGTCTCGATGACATAGAGGAGCGCGACCAGCCGTCGGTGCGCCGGGCGCGCTGGCGGCATAGACGAGCGCACCTCCACCTGGGCGCTCCTGTCGACAACGACGAGGAATTTCCGGTGGTGGCCGGCGGCAAATACCTGCGTTTTCTGCGATCGGGCATCGTGCGGCCTGCCATGTGATCTTGACCCGCACTCTAGATCATGTTGAGTCCGATGGGAAAGGGAAGGATCGCCGCGAGCCTTCTCCAACTCCTTGTTCTGGAATCCGATTCACGCCGTCGATGGCGATGCGGGCTCCGGCCGCCCCCGTTGAGGAGGTGTTGTCGCCGGGTCGCGGCGTGAACGCCGCCCCTGGCCATGGCCCCGGGCGAGCGCGCCGCCATCGCTGCGCCCAGGAGCGGCGCAGCCCTGGCCCTCGTGTCCATCCGCGCCTCGCCAGCCGTCTGTGCTCAACTGCGGATGAAGCCGACGATGTCCTTCACCTTCTTCCATCACCGCCGGCGAGGGCGCGGGCGTGCTCGGCGCCGTCCGCCAGGATACGGTCGATCTCGGCGGGATCGGCGACCAGCTGCTTCATCTCGGCACCTGATCACGATGGTCTCGACGGAAAGCCTGACCAGAGCCTTCTTGAAGGTCGAGAGCGGCGCCGCCATACTGGCTGAGCACGGTAGCACGGTCGCCGCCGGCGAGCGCGGCGCAGATGCCGACCAGATTGTCCGCCCGAAGCCAGCGGCGAGCCCTCGACAGCGGAGGGGGAGCGGCTCGATCGGTCTTGGCCTTCTGGAACTTCAGCGATCTGATCGGCATCGTCGGTCATGTTGATGCGCGAGAGGTCGGAGGGGTCCGACTTCGACATCTTCCTGGCGCTGTCGCGCAGGCTCATGACGCGCGTCGCCGGCCCCTGGATCAAGGGCTCGGGCAGCGGGAAGAACAGGCTGTCCGCGAAACCGGCGCGGCGGATCGAACGGCGAAATCGTTGCTGAACTGCGCGATGTCGCGGGAGAGCTCCAGATGCTGTTTGGATCCTCGCCGACCGGCACATGCGTCGCGCGGTAGACCAGGATGTCGGCCGCCATCAGGTTCGGATAGGTATAAAGGCCGACTGATGCGGCCTCGCGGTCCTTGCCGGCCTTCTCTCCTTGAACTGGGTCATGCGGTTCAGCCAGCCGAAAGGGCGACGCAGTTGAAGATCCAGGTTGAGCTCGCTGGCGTGGCCGAAACCATTTCGGTTGAAGATGATGCTTCGCCTGGGATCGAGGAGCCCGCCGCGAAGGCTGGCGTGCCGTCACTCTCGCGGGTGTTGCGGGCGAGCTCGAGCGGTCCTGCCAGACGGTGATCGCAGATCGAGACGCAACAGATGCAGTCGGTCTCCTGAGCTGGACGAAGCGCCGATGGCGCCGATAATTGCCGAGATGGAGATTGCTGGTCGGCTGGACGCCCGAGAAGACGCGCGGTGAGCTTCCGCGTCGAACCCCTGTTGATCGCGAAGGTGGCGCCACGGCGGACGGCGCAAGCTTCCGGGGCGGTCACGACCGGCAGGCCTGGACGAGGCGGCCGAGGCGGAATGTTCCACACCGGTCGCTCGTATTGATGGGCAAGCTCGCCCGATGCCGTTCGGCATGGCGATTGGCGGGCCGCTCGATACGCAGCGGTGCGAAGTGGTGCCGGCGATTCCGTGCCTTCAGTTGAAGGTAGGTGAGGCCCGCCGAGAAGAGCCGGACTCTTCGCTGAGATGGCCCGCCGAGGCCCGTCCCTCGACCAGATAGGTGAAGACGTCGTTCGGATCCTGGATGCGGGTCTGGCTGTTGATCTCCTGGGTGTAGTCGGTGTATTTGTAGCTGCTGGTGAGACGGAGCTGGCTGGTGACCTGGTAGCGCAGCGGATATTGGTCACCATCTCGCCCTGGTCGAAGTTGTCACGGAAGCGGCAGGCCGCGCAGCAATGTTGGTCGTCGCCCTCGATGCTCGCCCAGGACGAGCCGACGACACGGCCCTCGACGGTGAGCGGCCCATATATGCGGCGCTCGCGCCCAGATAGGGGGTCGAATAGGTCTGGGTGTAGCTGATGACGAGTCTGTGGTCAGAAATCGCCCACCACGTCGCGCAGATCCTTGACGCCGTCGGTGCTTCGGGATCGGAGGAATAGATGAAGGGCTGCCGCGGACATTCCAGTCGAACTGGTCGGCAGTAGCCGGCGACGGCGCGCAGGTCGAACCAGGGCGCGCGATAGAGCGAGGCTCGTATAGAGGTCGAGCAGGTGGGCGTTCTGATCTCGGTTTTGGCTCGACCAGTGTCCATCAGCGGGATCGTCCACCAGCTTCGGTCGAAGTCGTCCATAGCGGTCAACCTTGGAGCCGTTGATCCGGTCCCCGACGCCGGCCTTGAACCAGGGCGACATGGAGACCTCGAAGGTGCCGCCGATCATGGCGAGGTCGTCCATGGTCCAGATCAGCTCGACAGCTTGTGGCCGTTCGGCTCGTAGACATGATGCCTGTGCGCCCGCCATTCAGGCCGCCGAAGCCGCGACGCCGCCGTCGATGCGCAGCGCCCCCAGCGCTTGTCGATGAAGATGCCTTCCCTGAAGGCCGATCGAACTCTTCCGCGGAGATCGCCAGCGCGGGCGGAGCGGCTGACAGGCGCCGCAGATCAGCACGACAGCAATGAGGGTGAGGCCGGGAGTGAGGCGCCCGGATGGGAGAACGGACATGGATGCTTCTCGAGCGGCAAGATGCAGGAGCGCCGCGTCGACGGCGAGGGAAAGCGAGACTGGTATTGCGGAGCCAGTCTGGACAGATTCGCTCGATGAAGAGGAACATCCTGGTCGGGCTGACGCGCATCGCGCGGAGGCGCAGGTCGCAAGTGGAAAATGACGCTGACCTGGCGGACGATGTCTGTATGGCGCTTCAGGCCGCCGACGATCCGGGTGACGGGCCGCCCCCGTCATCTCGCAGACGACGCCGAACACGACCATACCGACCATGACGAGGCTCGACAAGTGGCGGCCGCCTGACGATTGCTGCTCGCCTGTTGAAATGGGGGCGAGAAAACCGCCGAGGAACCAGAGCGCGGCACCCATCACGGCGGAGGCGAGCGCTGATTCGTCGGCACGGCGGCAGCGCAGGCGGGCGTCGAGCTCGAAATGGCCGCGCCGGCGGAGCAGGACGAAGAGCAAAATGGCGTTCACCCAGCCGGCCGCCGTCGCGATGGCGATGCCGTACGGGGCCGGGATGCCGATACGGCTGAAATACCAGAACAGCGCCACCGACACGACGACATTGACCAGCATGCGTTGAGCGCGACATACATCGGCGTTCAGTCTTTCGCAAGGCGAAGAAGGCGGCGAGAGCACCTTGATGAGGACGAAGGCCGGCAGGCCAGACCGCGAACAGCGAGAGCGCACCGGCCGTCGCCACCGTGTCGTCGGAGAAGGCGCCGCGCTCGAACAGCACCTTGACGATCGGCCCGGTGGATACGGCGATGGCGACGGCGGCCGGCAGCGTCAGGAGTGGACGCGCGAACTCGGCGGCGCGGTTCTGGCTCGTTCGAGACGGCCGACATGTCGCCGGCACGCAGATGGCGGGCGATGTCGGGCAGGAGAACGACGCCGACGGCGACGCCGACGACGCCGAGCGGGAGCTGAGCAGATGCGGTCGGCGTAGTAGAGGAACGACACCGCGCCATCTCTGCATCGAGGCGATCATCGTGCCGATCATCGATTGAACTGGGATGATGCCCGAGGCGATGATGCTGGAACGGCGAGGCGGAACAGCCGGGCCGACATCGCCCGTCATACGGCCAGCGCGCAAGGTTGCATGCCCTGCGAGCGCGCGGCGATGTACAGCACGCTGAGCTGCACGACACCTGACAGCATTGATGCTGCCGGCGAGCACGACGCCGGCGGTCACCGAGTTGCCGATGCCGAGCTGCGTCGCGACCAGCATCACGGCGATCAGCACGACGTTCAGCAGATCGGCGCCGCCGAGGCGAGGGCGAATTTGCGCAGCGAGCTGAGCATCGAGAGCAGCGCCACGATGACATGCAGAGCAGATAGGGGAACATGATACGCGTCAGCATGACGGCGAGATCGAACTTCTCGGGCGTGTCGCGATAACCGTAGGCGAACACCATCATGAAGAGCGTATGGACGATCTCGGGATCGCCACGGTGGTGACGGATGAGGGCGGCGAACAGCACCGACAGCGCCTCGCTGGCGAACCGCTCGGCCGAGCGCGCGCCTCGCCTTTCCAGCGCCGCTTGGCGAAGATCGGCACGAAGGCGGCGTTGGGAAGGCGCCTCGCCGAACAGGCGGGCGGAACAGTGAAGTTGGGCAGACGGAAAGCGACGAAGAAGGCATCGGCGATCGGGCCGGTGCCGAGCATGGCGATGATCAGGATGTCGCGGACGAAGCCGAGCACGCGGCTCGCCATGGTCATGCCACCCACGGTGGCGAAGGCGCGGTAAAGCTTCATCGTCCTCGCTGATGTCCGGCTCGTGCCCGGCGGGCGGGGCGGGGCGACAAGGGCCGCCAGAGGAGACAGGAGTGCTCCCCGCGCGGGCTTTCGCCGGCCGAGGGTTTACACGATCCGGCAGCGGTTTCACAGTCACCCGCCACGGCCGAACGCACGAAGTGCAGCACCGCATGGGAACGGGCCGGGCGGTGGTGGTCCCGCGCCCGGCCAGCACCCGATGCGTCCTGTCTGGATCCGCCGCCCGGTCGCCGCGGCGGCGTCGGTGCCGGCGGCAGCCTTTGTCTCGCTCGGCGGCGGTCTCGCCGGTCGGCTCCGGCGCCCGCTCGACCTCGGCCTGCGATCTCCCAGAACAGGGTCAGGTGCTTCTCGACGATCTTGTCGTAGTCGCCCGCCTCCTTCAGCCGCTTCAGGGCATCGTTCACGTAATAGAGCAGCGTGCGCGCATTGGGATGGGTCTTGGGCACGATGACGTGCAGCGTGAGGATGGCGAGCGGCCGTCTGATGATCTTCACCTGCGCCAGGAGACCGAGGCGGATCACCGAGGCGCGGCCGGTCAGCTCGCTGCCGGCGACCATCTCCACTTGAGCCTTCCTCGACAGGCGGAAGCAGTCGTCCCAGTCTGGGGTTGCATCAGCACGACGCGGTGGTCCTGACCCAGTTGCGGCTGTTCTGGCCGAGATCGAAGGTCCAGTTGCCGGCCGGGCGGCAGAGCGATTCCCAGCCGGGGATCTCCGCGTCGCTCTCATAGGTGAAGTCCGAGCCGGCGCGGACGAAGAACAGCACCGCTCCTCGAACAACGGATCGAGAACAAAGAACTGGCAACGGTATTTCGCATCCTGTCGAGATCGCCGAAATGCTCTGCAATCGGGGCTTGTACCAGGGATAGCCCATGTCGAAGGCGCGGGTGACGAGCAGAGGATTGAGATGGGCTGACCAGTCGTTATCCAGGAGACGCTGAAGTCGAAGGAATCGCCGGTCGCCGCCTTCAGGGCGGTCATGGCCGAGGTGATGACGTCGGTCGCCATACCGCCATTGGGAAGCTGGCGGCCGAAGGGTGTAGTCGTCGGCGGTCAGAACTCGATGCGCGGGTGAGTTAAGCGGTGACCACCGGCCGTGGCCGGGCTCTCGCCCTCGGTCGTCGCCTCGAGGGTGGCGGTGGCGGCAGCGGGGGTCGCCGCCGACACAGGGATGCGGATCGACAGGCCCGGCACGAGCAGCGAGGAGTTGGCGCCGAGGCGATCCTGCATGGCGTAGAAGATCACCGTCCATTGCGACGCCTTCGCTAGGCGGCCGTGGCGATCTTGGCGAGGGAATCACCTTCCTTGATCGTACGGTGCCGCAGCCTGGGCGGCGGCGGGTGACGGCTGGCGAGGAACACGCCACGGGCGAGCCATGCCGCCCCAAGGGCATGCAGGCGCTGCCCGGCCGATCCTGCCGGAGGCCGATCCTGCCGAGGCCGGCCTGCCGCGCCCGCCGAGTTCCGAAGTGAGCCAGTCGAACATTTCCCTCCCTCGCGAGCTTGCGATCGGTGCCGCGTGACCGTTTCTGAGCGGACAGACAACGCGGCACGGCTGCGCCATTCGTTCGTCGCCGACGTCGGTCGTCCCAGATAGCCGCCACGGGCGGAAGCCGCGAACTGGCGACCGCGTCGATCCCGACTTCCGCAGGCGCCCGCTCGCTGGCGCCGCTCGCTTCTACCGTTGGGAGGTCCGTCGTCGTCCGGTGGCGGTTCTGCAGCCGGAGGGCCGCCTTGTCCCGGTCATGGAATGGCCACATAGACGGGGAAGTGTCGAGATTGCGCAGAGGCCGGTTCCCCTGCTGCGGCGGAAACGAGAACGACCAGGCCTGGTACCCGGGCGGTACGGTGCGATCCGCCCGATCCCTGCGACTCCGCGCCTGATGCCGGACGATGCGCCCGCCAGCGGGCGTGCCTGGCTGGTGAACTGCTGAGCAACGCCCTCAAATGACGGGGTGCGACCCGCGACGCGAGTGCAGCGAGGCCCCCATGCGCATGCTGACTGCCGCCATTCTGTTCGTGCTTCGCCATCGGCCGCGGCAAGCCCCGGGCTCGCCGCGGGCGACGGCGACAACATCGCCGAGTGATCAGCCGTGTGCGGCCGCGTCACTATTCTCGACGACGGCGTCACCGAGGCGTCGGGCCTGGATGACCGAGATGGCGGCGCGGCTCGCCAGCGCCGTCGACGAGGAAGGCCAGATCCGCGTGCTGCCGGTGCCGCCGGCTACGGCTCGGCCGCGAGCGTGCGGGCGACCTGCTCTATCTGCGCGCATTGACCTGCGATCCTCACTGCCGACATCCTTCTCGAACATCCTGGATCGAGGGCAGATGCCGGAGGCCGAGCGGCGGCCAGGCTGGTGACCGACCTGGCTCGCCGACAAGCTCGCTCTCTCATCGCGGCGCGGCGAGATCAGCTCTCGCCGATCTCAAAGGCAAGCGCATCGTTACGCCTGGCGCCGACAGCGAGCCATGTGACGGCACGGGCGCTGCCTCCATCCTCGCTGGCGTCGAGGCGACCATCATCGACCGCGACATGGAAGGGGCGCTTGTCGCGCTCGGGACTCGGAAGGAGGCGGCGGCGTTCGTCTCGCTCGGCCGCAACTGGGACGGAGCTGGGGCAGGACTGGCTGCGATAGGAAGGCTCCTGCCCGAGATCGACCGGGTCTACCGGCGATGGAGAGACTGCCGGCGAATCCGCGGCGCCGGGCCTCGTGGAGGCCAGCGGCTCGATATCGCGGGTGCTGACGGTGCTCGCCTCGTCTGCCTGGCGGCCGGTCATTCGCGCAAAGCCGGCGTCGATCGCTTTGGTGAAGGCTCACGACCATCGCCGAAGTCAAGGCGGCTCCCGGCCCTCGATCTGGAAGTCGGTCGACATGCATGGCGAGGTCGCCGGCTGAGCGCTATCAGGCGGCGGCTGAGGCACTGGCGAGCCTGCCATGGACGCGCCGGGATCGCCGATGCGAAAGCCCGCTCGCTACGACGGCCGTAGCGGCGTGCTCGGCTGATCTCGACTGCCCGCCGGGGCTACCGGGCGGCGAGCCGGGAACGGCAGAGGACGCCGCCGTGCCGCGCGAGGTCGCCTCGCTGAAGGTCACCGTCGAGGCCGGGGGGCGGATGTCACGGGCGGACGGCGGCTGGCGCGGCGAGGCCGGCAGAAGCGGCCAAAGCTCGCTGGAGAAGACCGCCGATCGCGGCGTTCGAGCTGACCGACCTGCACCACGACTGCTGCCTGGCCTATGGTCCGGTGGCCGACGAGCGCATGCCGGCCGGCGGTCTTGCGATCGAGATCCGAATGCGAGCCTTCCTGGCGCGGGGCGGCGAGCTAGAATGGGTGGCGGCCCTGGCCGAGGCGCTCGCCCGGCTCGCGGATGGGGCGGCCGACGTGGCCTTTCCGTTCAGCCGGCCCGATTGTGCGGCCGTGGAGAGCGGGCGGCGCGGGCAGGGCCGCCGCTGCCGCGCTGTGCGAGGGCTTCCTTCACCGAAGAGGCATTCAGCGTGCTCGACGTGTTCGCTCGCCGTGACGGCGGCTTCCGGTTCACGAGCGATGCCGACGTCATCGGCCGCGCGATCTGCGCCGTCGAGGGCACGGACTGCTCGGTGCTCGATGCGAGCGGCCGGGGCTGGCTGGTCCAGGATCTCATCACGCTCGTCAGCCAGCCGAGCCTCGAGGGCTGCTTGGCGCTGCTCGAGAGCGGAGAGGTCGATGCGGTGGTCGCCGACGAGGCTGACCGGCCGGGCCGCCAACAAGCGGGCCTGGGTATCGGCGAAGGCGTCGACATGCTGGCCGATTCGGTGGCGACGCGGGATCTCGAGGGCGATCGTCGCCAAGAGCAATCCGCGCGCCACGGAGATCGTCGAGGAAATAGATCGCGCGGTCGGTGGCGCTGCGCGCGCGCGCGGCGAGTTCGCCGGCGATCGTCGAGCGCCAGCCACGCTGCTGTGGTCGGCGAATGCGACGACAGTGGACGATGCGGGCTGTGACGATGTCGGGGCCGGGCGCCGATAGGGCGAGGCCGCCCGGCGGCCTCAGACCGCTCCTCGAACAACGCCGCCGTTCCAAGGCCACCGATGGCGCCGAGGACGACGGTGCCGTGCGAGGGCGTGTCGGGACGGCGATGGTGGGCGAGTGTGGAGAACATCCTGACCGCCAGCACGGCACCGGCGGCTCCATAGGGATGCCCGCGCGAGGCCGCCGCCAGAGGATTGATATGGGCGGCGTCGATCCCGAGGCTGGGCCGGCGAAGGCGATCGCCTGGCGGCCGAGGTCTCGCTGCGCTCGACGAGCCCACCGACGAGCCGCGCGGCGCGCTGCCGTTCAGCCGGGATTTCAGCCTCGCGACGGCCGCGATCGAGCTCGGCCTCGGCGCCGGGCGGGGGTGCCGGTCGTGGCCGAGGCGAGAAGGCGGTATTGCCGGCGGGCGCCTGAGCCTCTTCCCACACCGCCGCGTCGACCACGAGCGCAAGCGTGCCGCGCCGTCGTGATGGCGGGTGGAGTTGCCGGGCGTCACCGTGCCGTCCATACTCGAGTGCGAGTCGGCAGGTCGGCAAGATCGCCGAGGCCGTGGGAGGCGGTGAGCGCCTGTCGCGCACCTCGCTGGCGGCGACCTTCAAGGAGACGATCTCGTCGCGCAAGGAGCGCCTGGCCGCCTCGCGTCCGGCGGGCGCGCTCGCGGCTCTCGGCCGCATAGTCGTCCTGGCGCGGACGGGTGATCTGGAACTTGGGGCAAGCGCTCGGCCGCCTCGACAAGGATCGGCGTCGGCCTCGGCGGCGTTCGTGGCGCCGAAGTTGAGGAAGGCGGAGCTGGCCGGCCGTGCGCGGCCGGGCGACGGCCAGGGGGCTGCCGATAGGATCTGGCGCCGCCTGCAAGGACGATCGAGGCCTCTCCGCGGCAATGGTGCGAAAGGCCTGGAGGATGGCGGCGAGGCCGGAGGCGCATTGCTGATCGAGGGTGATCGCCGGCACGGTGTCGGCGAGGCCCGCCGAGGGCGACGAGACGGGCGGGATTGTTGCCCGCGGCGGCATTGCCGAGCACGACCTCGTCGATGCCGCCCGGCCTCGAGGCGGGGCGTCGGTGAGCAATGGCGTTGACGAGCGCGTGGCCGCGAGATCCTCGACCCGGCGATTGTGATGTATGCCGCCGATCCGTCCGATCGCCGTACGGCGGGCGGCGACGATAGGCGGGGCGGCTGGCCGATGTCATGGAGCGCTTGGTTCCTGTCGGTCGGATGCCGGAGTGCGAGATATGCCCGCCTCCCGCTCACTCCCGCTCCCGACGCCAAGTTGGGGCCGGGCGGCGAAGGCGCGACCCGGCCGGTTCAACATCTCGATCGCCGCGAGCTTGCAATTCGACGGCATCGGGCTCGTCGCCGCCTCGATCGGCTCGATCAAATCCTCGTCAAGTCACTCTCTTTTGGCTCGAAAAAGGAACAACCTCGCGATCGGCCAGGCCTTGGGGGCGGTGCCGTGGCGACTGGCCCCATGCGCCTTGAGGGAGCGCCGCCACGACCGGGCCGTGGTTGCCTTCGGCGAGGGGTTCCTGCGTGCTGACGACGCTGACGCCCGGCAGTGTCCGGGCCCCTGGCCGAACCGGAGCCGAATGTGCTGGACCAACAGACCGCCGGCGATCAGCCGTTCCTCGATCCCGGCCACGATCATCGGAGCTGCCTCGGCGAGACGCTGGACCAGCGCGCGCGGGCCTTCAGCGCACGGGGCCTGGCGCTTCACGCCCCTGCGCGAGCGGGTGCTGACCGAGATCGCCGCTCGCATCACGCGCGATCAAGTTTATGACGTGCTCGACCGCATGGCCGAGGGGGCGAGCGCATGGCACCGATCTCGGCCTGACCGGGCCATCGAGGCGCTGGTCGATGTGGTGGTTCATCGCTCGAATCGCGCAACGCCTATTTCGCCTGCCATATCCTGCCACCGGCCCGGCACGTCTGCTCTGGTGCTCGTCTGCGAGCGGTGCGGGGCGGTCGCCGAGATCGCCGACGAGACGGCCTTCGGCGGCGACGACGGCAGCTGATGCTGGCTGCCTGCAGCGCCGTCTGCGAGGTCATCGGCGCTGCAGCCACTGCAAAGAGGACGAAGCACGTGGACGACAGGTCAGCCCGCGCCGCGGCGTACTGCCCTCACGGTCGATGTCGGCGGCGTCAAGGTCGGCGGCACGCATCCGATCGTCGTGCAGTCGATGACCAATACCGACACGGCCGACATCAAGGCGACGGTCGCCCAGGTCGCGGCGCGCTGGCGCGCGCCGGCTCCGAACTCGTCAGGATCACCGTCGACCGGCCCGAGGCGGCCGCCGCCGTGCCGCATATCCGCGACGGCCTCGCGCGGATCGGCATCGAAGTGCCGTGCTCGTCGGCGACTGGCACTATATCGGCCAGCCGCTTGCTGGAGCATCCGGCCGCAGCCGAGGCGTTGGCGAAGTACCGATCAATCCGGGCAACACGGCTTCAAGGACAAGCGCTGATCGCCGTCTCCTGATCGCCGACTGGCGATCCGTCACGGCAAGCCGGTGCGGATCGGCGTCAACTGGGGCAGCTCGACCAGAGCGTTGACGCGGCTGATGACGAGAACGCCCGGCCGGCCGCGCCGCTCGACGCCACCGCCGTCATGCACGAGGCGGATCGTGCAGTCGGGCCTTCTGGGTCGGCGGCGCGGGGGTTGAGGAGATCGGCCTTCAGCCCGACCGCATCATCATCTCGGCCAAGGTCTCGGCGGTACAGGACCTGATCGCCGTCTATCGCCTGCTGGCGGCGCGATCGTGGAGCACGCGCCCATTCTGGCCTCACCGAGGCGGGTATGGGATCGAAGGGCATCGTCGCTCCTCGGCCGCCATGGGCATTCTTCTGCAGGAGGGCATCGGCGATACGATCCGCGTGTCGCTGACGCCGAGCAAGCGGCGACCGCACGCAGGAGGTGTGGGTCGCCCAGGAGCTCCTGCAGGTGATGGGCCTGCGCGTCCGTGCCGATCGTCGCGGCGTGTCCGGATGCGGGCACCTCGATGGTCTTCCAGGAGCTTTCCGCTCGCGACATCCAGGACCATATCCGTGACGCGTATGCCGAATGGCGGCGGAGCTATCGGGGCGACGCTGAAGGTCGCGGTGATGGGCCGCATCGTCAACGGACCGGCGAATCCAAGCATGCCGATATCGGCATCTCGCTGCCGGGCACGGCGAGGCGCCGGTCAGTACCGTAGGTGTTCATCGACGGCGAGAAGCGGCTGAGCGTGCTGCGCGGCGCCGGCATCGCCGCCGAGTTCAAGGCCATCGTCGAGGACTATGTGGCGAAACGCTATGGTGCGGCGTCTGAGCTGGCGCCGGCCGAGGCCGAGTGAGTGGGCGCGCCCACGGCCTGCCTATTCGACGGTCGAGGAGGGCTGATCGAGACGAGGCGCGCCAGCCTGCCGTCGGCAAGGGCCGAGGACGAGATCGAAGCCCAGCAGCGGATCGTCGCTCGATTTCGGCACCTCGAGCACGACGGCGAGGCGGATCGTGCCGTCGTCAGCGAGGGTGATGTCGGGATCGCCGGTGACGGAGAGCACATAGCGCGACGGGTCGATGCTCGATGCTCGCGCAACATCTTCGCGCACTCTCCGCGTCCACCAGGCGAGCAGGTCGCTGCGCCCGCGACTCGCCGGCCGCGCCGATGCGTGCGAGGTTGAGCGAGCGGGTTTCCCACTTGGCATCGACCACACCTCGATGACGGCGGCCATCCGGCGACCATATTACATGCTCGCCGGTATGATTGGCGCGACCATGCCGTCGAAGAATCAGTAGCTGCCCTCGATGAGGAAGGAGACGGCCCCGTCGTCGAGCCGACGACAGTCGAGGGCATCGTCGCCGGTGGCGGCAGGATCGCCGCCCGCGCGACGCCAGGCGAAGGCATGGCGCCTCCGTCCGGCGAGACGGTTCCGGCGATGACACGAAGCGCGGCCGCCCCTGGAGCCGCAGACTGGCCGAGCTTCCTCGGCCTCGGCGTCCTTAGCCGACGACTCGCCGGCGAGGCCGCAGGGCGAAGGCCGAGCCCAGAGCGCAAGAGGAGGGGGCCAGCGATGATGCGCGCGCTTCATGGCGGCACCCCCTCGTGACCGGCGTCGCCGGCATCACAGCGCTCTGATGGCGATGCTGGCGAGTGATCGCCGTCGCCTGACGCAAACCCAGCGCTTTCATGCCGATCGGATTGAAGATGGAGCGGCGGCGGCGCGCAAGACCAAAGGCTGGAACCTGTGCAAGATCATGATCGTTCTGACCGATCGCGGCGTTCCCCGACGAGCGGACAAGGGTAAGACGGCTGCCGCAAGCAGCACGCAGGGCAAAGCGAGGACGTAGACGTGACGGGCGAGGATGGTGACCGGCCGGACGAGGAGCAGAACAGGCTCGGCGCGGGCTGCACGCTATGTGAAGGTCGGCACGAATGTCGGCGCGTGGCGGCGCGCATCGTTGCGCGCGGCTGCTCGGGCTCGAGCTCGACAAGGGGCAGAACGCGGCCGAGCTGGCGCGGGCGCTCGGCGGCCTCTGCGCCGATCATGAAGGTCGCGCAGCCTTCGACGATCCCCCGAGGCGCTGCCGGCGGAATATGCCGCCGAGCTCTCGCAGCTCCAGAGCCAGGTGCACCGGCGATGGGGTGGCCTTCAACCGGCGGCGATGGCGGCTGGAGCTGGCGACGACTGGCAGGGCCGCTTCACCAGCTTCGAGAAGGAAGCTGCGCATCGGCCTCGCTCGGCCAGGTGCATCGCGGTCGCTCTGCGACGGACGGGTGCTGGCGGCGGTCAAGCTGCATCCCGATGCCTCGGCGGTCGATGGTGCCGACCTCAATCAGCTCCGCATCATCCCGCAGATCCACAAGGAGGAGCCGGCGATCGATACGGTTGAGGTGGTCGTGCTGAGATCGCGGCGCGCTTCGCGAGGAGCTCGACTACAATCTCGAGGGCAAGGCCGCTAACTCGCCTCTACGGGCTCACCCCATGATCGATCCGCGATCCGCGTGCCCGGGAGGTGCTGGCGGAGCTGTCGACGCGGCGCCTACCACCATGACCTGGCTCGAGGGCCGGCGCATCACCGAGTACAGACGCGGCTGATCGAGGATCGTAAATCGATCGCGGAGGCGATGTTCCGCGCCTGGTGGTATCCGTTCTCGCACAAGGGCGTCATCCACGGCGATCCGCATCTGGGCAACGAAGCACCGTGTTCGAGAACGGTGCGCGAGGCGGCGGGTATCAACCTGCTCGACTATGGCTGCATCCGCACCTTCCAGCCGAAATTCGCTGGCGGCGTCATCGACCTCATCGGGGCCTGAGCGCGCGGCGATCGCGATCTCGTCGTCCATGCCTACGAGACCTGGGGTTCACCGGGCCGTCGAACGAGCTGATCGACATCCTCAACATCTGGGCGCGGTTCATCTACGGGCCGCTGGCTCGACGACCGCGAGCGGGCGATCATGGAGGACGTGGCGCCGGGCGAGTATGGCCGACGGGGAGGCCTTCACGGTGCACAAGGGCCTGCGCGAGAAAGGGCCGAGGTGCGGGTGCCGCGCGAGTTCGTGTTCATGGACCGGGCGGCGACTGGCCTGGCGGCGTGTTCTGTGCATCTGGCGCGCGGCGGCGCAACTGGCATACGCTGTTCAACTGCACGATCGAGGATTTCAGCCTTCGAGCGGGTCGCCGGGCGCCAGCACGAAGCCTTCGAGACGGCCGGCGTCCTGCTGCCCTGGAGAGGGCGGCCGGCGGCGGAGCGGCGCGGGATCGGCGGGTGGTCGCGCCCGCCGGCACGAAAAGACCGCCTGCCTTGTCTTGGCAGACGGCCCCCGTTCGACTGGCTCATGATCGTCAAGCGGTCCTGCTCAGTGGCAGGAGTAGTCCGTGCCGCTCGAGGCTGTAGCCCGACGAGCCGCAGCCTGCGTAGCTGCTCGAGGTGATAGCTGCAGCCTGGCCCCGTAGCTCGAGGCGACGCAGTGCTTTCTCGGCGGTGGGGCCAGACCGGCGCCTCGGTACATGGCTGTCGCTGTGGTGTTGCTAGGTCTCGGCACGACCTTGCGGATGATCACGACCCGCTTCTTTCTTGGCTACCACCTCGGGGCCTGACCGGCCTGTCGATGACGCCGGGGCCTGTCGTTGATAGCTTCGGCTCGCCGACCAGCACCACCTCGGGGCTCGGTCGGCTCGCTCGTCACCACGGTGGGGCGTCGTACAATGGCGACCACCTGGGGCTCGGCCTTCACCTGGATGATGGCGGGGGTCGCCTGGCCTTCTCGACGGCGCTCGCCTCGACGACGATCTCGACGGTGGTCACCTCGTCGACCTTCTTCACGGCGGTTGGCTGTGCCGGCAGCGGGAGATCAGCACCACGCGCTTGGCGGCGGCGGGGGCGCTGGCTGCGGTAGCGAAGCGACGGCGGCGATGACCGCGAGGCTCGCTCCGGAGGAGAGGTGCCGGTGATGCCGCGAGCGGATGCGCAGAGAGGATCGTCTTCAAAGGTCGCCGCGGCCGGGAAGTCTCCACTATCTCGTTTGAGCCAGCTGTTCGTCGACTGATATCTGGGGGAGGCGTCGCGGTTCAACGGCAAAACTTCACGCCCCTCTTGAAACTGGTCGGTCGGCACCCTGGTAATGATTTGCATGGTTAGTTCTGCCGGGGCTGTTCCCGCGGGTACAGAAATGAACGATGATGAACGGCAGGTTCAGGGCATTCAGCTGGGCGTACATTGTCAGCTCTACCTGATCTGATGATCAACTTCCCTGCGTGATCCAAGGGGCGCGGCGCTCAGGTCGCCGCGCTCCACCTCGCCCTCCGATCTGACGCCGCTCACCCCCATCCCCCCCTCGAGATGCACTCGCCGACATACAGAGGCCGGTACGTCAGTTCGCTGGCAGACGGCGAGGAAACTAACGGCGTCTTCCCGACGTTGCACGGGAAGTGGACGGGCATTGCGCCCCACATCCTTGTCTTGCCCCCGCCGACTGGCTAGGGTTCGGCACCTTCAAGCCTCGTCCAAGAACAATCCGATCAGGAGTGGCCCCCTCATGTCATTCAAGCTCCCAGAGCTCCCCTATGCCTATGAAGCGCTCGAGCCCTTCATGTCGCGGCGCACCCTGGAGTTCCACCACGACAAGCACCACCTCGCCTATGTCAACAACGGCAACAACCTGATCAAGGGAACGCCGTTCGAGGGCCAGTCGCTGACCAAGGTGGTCAAGGGCTCGCACGGCAAGAACGCCGCGCTCTTCAACAATGCCGGCCAGCACTACAACCACATCCATTTCTGGCAGTGGATGAAGAAGGGCGGCGGCGGAGCCAAGCTGCCGGGCAAGCTGCAGGCGCGCATGGACGCCGATCTGGGCGGCTTCGACAAGTTCCGCGACGATTTCGTGAAGGCGGGTCTCGGCCAGTTCGGCTCGGGCTGGTGCTGGCTCTCGGTCAAGGGCGGCAAGCTGGAGATCTCCAAGACGCCGAACGGTGAGAACCCGCTCATCCACGGCGCCACGCCGATCCTCGGCTGCGACGTGTGGGAGCACTCCTATTATCTCGACTACCAGAACCTCCGGCAGAAATATCTCGAGGCCTTCGTCGACAACCTGGTCAACTGGGAATACGTCGAGGCGATGGCCGAATCGGCGATGTGAAGCGGCTAGCGTTCCGGGCAAGTCCGGTGCAACAAAGAGGGGGCCGTCCAGGTCGGACGGCCCCCTTTGTCGTGTCGCGACCCGATGCGGCTCCACCCAGCTCAGACGTGCTCATAGTAGTTGCGCAGCCATTCGATGCGGCTCTCATAGGCCCAGCGGATGCAGCTCTCGTCGTAGCCGCAGGAATTGCGCTCGGCGAGCCAGTCGCGCTGGCTGTTGCGCAGCCAGCTGGTCTGGTGGAAGTAGCCGGCGCGCTCGCGGGCCTTGCCGTACCAGTAGGCGAGCTTGCGATCGAGCTTGGCGAGGCGCCAGCTGTCGCAGATGGTCCGCTCGGTGGCGTTGAGGCGGCCGTGGCACGAGAAACTCGGCGAGGCGGCCGAAGCGGTGCCGGAAGCTGCGACGACGAGCATCAATGCGCCGACGCCGGAAAGGATCGTGGTCTTCTTCATGATTTCGTCTCCTCCGAATTTGCCGGATATGTCGATCCCGTCAGCCGCCCGGCTCGTCCCCGCCGTCCGGCTGACGCCTCAGTGATCGAGGCTTGCCGCCTCTGCATCGGATATGGGCGTCCGAGGCCATCATTCAATATTGTTTTTTCTATTCTTTCCATGAACATGGCGTTCATCCAGCATTCATCGGCCGGATGACTTGAGATGCTGGCGACAGTCAAGGAAACGGCGACGTCCCGGAGGATGCCGAAGAGGCAGCGGACAGCGGGCCACTCCTGGAGACGAGGCGCCCTATCGCCAGGGCCAGGGCCGTTGCGCTCCGGGGTCGGTCCGGCGGACGAGCGGAGGCGCCCGGTCAGGCCGGGGCACCCGCCTTCATCAGCTTGTAGTTGATGCTGTCGAGCAGGGCCTCGAAGCTCGCGTCGACGATATTGGGCGAGACGCCGACCGTGAACCAGCGCTCCGAGGTCGAGGTGTCGAGCGTCTCGACGAGCACCCGCGTCACCGCCTCGGTGCCGCCCGTCAGGATACGCACCTTGTAGTCGACGAGCTCGATGTCCTTGATCAGGTCCTGATAGCGGCCGAGATCCTTGCGCAGGGCCTGATCGAGCGCGTTCACCGGGCCGTTGCCCTCGGCGACCGACCAGAGCGGCTCGCGGTCGCCGTTGACATAGACCTTCACCTGCGCCTCCGAGACGGTCACGAGGCTGCCGAGCGCATTGTGGCGGCGCTCGACCATGACGCGGAAGCTGTCGACGGTGAAGTATCGCGGTACCTCGCCGAGCTGGCGCCGGGCGAGGAGCTCGAAGGAGGCATCGGCCGCCTCATAGGCATAGCCCGCCGCCTCGCGGGCCTTGACCTCCTCGAGCAGGCGATTGATGCGGGGGTCGTCGCGCTTCACCGCGACACCGAGCCGGTCGAGCTCGGCGAGGATGTTGGAGCGGCCGCCCTGGTCGGAGACGAGCACGCGGCGGCGATTGCCGACGGTCTCGGGTGCGACATGCTCGTAGGTCTCGGGCTCCTTGAGGATGGCCGAGGCGTGGATGCCCGCCTTGGTGGCGAAGGCGCTCTCGCCGACATAGGGAGCCTGGCGGTCGGGCGAGCGGTTGAGGATCTCGTCGAGCATACGGCTCGCATGGGTCAGCCGACGCAACCGCTCGGCGGTGAGCTGGGTCATGAAGGCGTCGGCGAACTCCGACTTCAGCAGCAGCGTCGGGATGATCGAGGTCAGATTGGCGTTGCCGCAGCGCTCGCCGAGGCCGTTCAGCGTGCCCTGGATCTGGCGGCAGCCGGCGCGCACGGCGGCGAGCGTGTTGGCGACGGCGTTCTCGGTGTCGTTGTGGGTGTGGATGCCGAGCCGGCTGCCCGGCACGACGGCGGCGACGTCGCGGACGATGGCATCGACCTCGTGCGGCAGGGTGCCGCCATTGGTGTCGCAGAGCACGACCCAGCGGGCGCCGGCGTCGAGCGCGGCCCGGGCGCAGGCGAGCGCATAGGCGCGGTTGGCCTTGTGGCCGTCGAAGAAGTGCTCGCAGTCGACCATGGCCTCGCGGCCCGAGGCGACGACAGCCTCGACCGACTGGCTGATCGATTCGAGGTTCTCCTCGTTGGTCGAGCCGAGGGCGACGCGGACATGGAAATCCCAGGTCTTGGCGACGAGGCAGACGGCGTCGCACTCGGCCTGGAGCAGCGCCTGGAAGCCCGGATCGTTCGAGACGGAGCGGCCGGCGCGCTTGGTCATGCCGAAGGCGACGGAACGGGCCTGCTCGTAGCCGCGGCGCCTGGAGAAGAACTCGGTGTCGGTCGGATTGGCGCCCGGATAGCCGCCCTCGATGTAGTCGAGGCCGAGATCGTCGAGCAGGCTCGCGATCCGCTCCTTCTCCTCGAGCGAGAAATCGACGCCCTGCGTCTGGGCACCGTCACGCAATGTCGTATCGAACAAATAGAGGCGGTCTTTCATGGTTCGGTTCTGCCCGTCTTCTCCCTGCGACCCGCGCCGGACCTGCCTGCGGGGGCGGCGGCGAGATCCTTCTCCATGGTGGTATTCGAGACCCAGACGTCGTCGATGGTGACGGTGTTGCGGCGGACCGGTGCAAAGCCGCGATACTCGAAGAAATCGTAGGCGGTATCGCTGGCGTCGACCGTGAGCTTGTCGGTGCCGCGGGCGCGGGCGAGCTTCTCGAGGGCATCGATCAGGGTGCCGCCGACGCCCTGGCCAGCCGCATAGGGATGCACATAGAGCATGTCGATCTCGCGATTGCCCTTGAGGCTCGCAAATCCGAGGATCTCCCCCTCGACCTCGACGACGAGAGTGAGCGCGGCGGCGAGGCGGCGACCGAAGGCCTCGCCATCGGCGGCGCTCGACATCCAGGCAAGGCGCTGGTCCTCGTCATAGTCCTCCGCGGTCAGCTCCTCGATCGACTGGCCGAACAGGTCCTGCAGCCGTTGCGTGTCGGCGAGAAGGAAGGGCCGGAGCGGATAGGGCTCCTTCACGGCTTCGCCTCCCCCCCGCCCTGGAGCGCCACCTCCCAGGTGGTGACGACGGCGCCGGTGCGGGGATCCTTGCCGTCCTTCAGGGCGATGCCCATGGCGGCGAGCTCGTCGCGGATGCGGTCGGCCTCCTTGAAGTCGCGGGCCTTCCTGGCGGCGAGGCGGGCGGCGATCAGCCCTTCGACCTTCGCCTCGTCGACCTGCCGGCCGGCGAGGCCGACGGCGAGATCGGCCCGGCTCTCGCCGTTCCAGATGCCGAGGAAGCGGGCGTTGGCGGCGACGCGGGCGGCGGTCTCGGCATTGCCCTTTCTGGCCGACTTGAGCTGACCGTAGAGAATGGAGAGCGCCTGCGGCGTGTTGAGGTCGTCGGAGAGTGCCGCGACGAAATCCTCGCCCGGCGGTTGATCGCCACTCACCCCCGAAAGCACGTCGGCCAGATCCATCAAGGTCTGGCGCGACTGGATCAGCCGCTCCACGGTCCAGTCGATCGGCTGGCGGTAGTGGGTCGCGAGCATGGCGAGGCGCAGCACGCGGCCGTGCCAGGGCGTGCCGCCGAAGTCCGGCGTGGCGAGGAGCTGGTGGATGGTGATGAAATTGCCGAGGGACTTCGACATCTTCTCGCCTTCGACCTGCAGAAAGCCGTTGTGCATCCAGACATTGGCCATGACGGCACTGCCATGGGCGCAGCGCGACTGGGCGAGCTCGTTCTCGTGATGAGGGAAGACGAGGTCGATGCCGCCGCCATGGATGTCGAACACCTCGCCGAGGTGCTTCCAGGCCATGGCCGAGCACTCGATGTGCCAGCCGGGCCGGCCGGGCGCGGCGATGCCGGCGGGCGAGGACCAGGCGGGCTCACCTGCCTTCGAGGGCTTCCAGAGCACGAAGTCCATGGGATCGCGCTTGTATGGCGCGACATCGACGCGGGCGCCGGCTTCCATCTCCTCCAGCGAGCGGTTGGCGAGGCGGCCATAATCCTGCATCGCCGCGACGTGGAAGAGCACGTGGTCCTCGGCGACATAGGCGCAGCCGGCGGCGATCAGCTTGTCGCAGAGCGCCTTCATCTCCTCGATGTGACCGGTGGCGCGCGGCTCCATGCTCGGTGCGAGGGTGCCGAGGGCGGCGACGTCCTCGTGATACTGGGCCGCCGTCGTCTCGGTCAGCCGGGCGATCGCGGCGAGCGGATCATCGGCGGGAAAGTCGCGCGCCGCCCGGGCGTTGATCTTGTCGTCGACGTCGGTGATGTTGCGGGCATAGGTGACGTGGCCCGCGCCGTAGACATGGCGAAGCAGGCGGAACAGCACGTCGAACACGATGGCCGGCCGGGCATTGCCGATATGGGCGTAGTCGTAGACCGTCGGCCCGCAGACATACATGCGGACATTGGCCGGATCGATCGGCTGGAAGGTTTCCTTCCGCCGCGTCAGCGTGTTGTAGAGCGAAATCGACATGACACCCCTCCTCGTCTGGGCGGGGCGTTCTTTCCGATCTATTGGGCAAGATGGACGGCCGCGCGCCAGCTCGATGAAGCTAGCTCGAAATGATGATCTGGCAGCAAATGCCGATCACGGTCTGCGGCGAAAAGGTCCTCATGGCGCGAGACCATGCGCGCAACCGCCGCTGCCGTCAAGGCCGCAGAGGTTAACGGCGTCACGGTGGCGGCGCGCAAGGTCAGCCGGCGACCCGGTGCAGCTCCTCGTCGATCCGGCCAGCGATGACACGCCAGTCGAAATGCTCCTCGGCGAAGCGGCGGGCGGCTCGGCCGGCCGCCGGCCAGGAGGCCCGGACGGCGAGCAGCCGGTCGAGGACACGGGCCATGTCGGCGGCATCGTCGGCCACGTGGGTATGCAGCCAGCCGCGGCCGACCAGTTCGGTGCTGTCGGGCAGATGGCCGGTGAGCACGAGGCGACCGGCGGCGGCATAGTCGCGGATCTTGATGGGCGAATAGCCGAAGGCGGTGTCGCGCTTCAGGGTCAGCGGCAGAACCGCGACGTCGAGGCAATTGATGGCGAGGTTGGCACGGGGCGCCGGCACGCGGCCGAGGAAACGGACACGGTCGGCGATGCCGAGCCGGGCCGCATCGGCTTCGAGGCCCGCACGCGCCGGACCATCGCCGAAGACGACGAAATCGGTGTCGGGATGGCGCGCGGCCACCGTGGCGAAGGCCTCGAGCGCGATATCGAGGCCGTGCCAGGGCACGATGTTGCCGATGAAGCCGACAGTGGTGCGCTCCGGCGGCAGGCCGATGGCGCGAAACGCCTCGTCGCGGTCGAGCGGCCCGAAGGAGGCCGTGTCGCAGCCGTTGCCGAGCGCGAAGAGGCGGGTGCCGTCGACGCCCAGGTCGGCGAGGCGGTCGGCGATGCCGCGGGTGACGCAGCGCGAGCGGTGGGCGAGGCGGGCGGCGAGGACCTGGGCCCGTTCCTCGAGATGGGCGAGGCGGGCACTGCCGCCCCCTTCGAGGCGCTCGCGCGACAGCCAGCCATTGTGCTCGATGACGATCCTGAGGCCGAGCGCGCGGGCAAGGCCGGCGAGCAGGAAGGTCAGGCTGTTGGTGCGCGAATAGACGATGTCGGGACGCCAGACGATGCGCAGCCAGACGAGCGCGACGAGCTGGGACAATGTGTCGACCGACAGCGGCAGGCCGAGCCGGCGGCCGAGACTGACGGTGCGGCTGACACGGCCGCGATGGCGCTCGGGCATGGCCGACATGGCACCGCTCGCGGGTGTCAGCATGCGCACGTCGTGGCCGCGCGCCAGCCAGGAGTCCATCAAGCCGAGCTGGTGCTGGCAGGAACCGGTCGGCTGGTCCCAGTCGACGAGATTGACGAGCAGGATACGGAGCGGCCGGCTTCGTGCTGCGGCGCCGACCTCCGATTTCGGCCCGGCGGCGGCCGTCCTGTCGATCATCGAGCCGGCTGGCGTCGTCATGCTCATCACGCTTTGCTCCCCACCAGTCCTGCCGCCCCACGGGCCGCGGAACCTACTGATTGCGTCGGCCGGCCGGCGCGCTCCAGAACGCCGTCATAGACGGCGGCGAGGCGCTCCTCCTGCCGTTCCCAGCCGAAACGTCCATAGAGCCGGGCGAGCCGCTCGGCGTCCGGACGGAAGCCGTCGCGGCCGGCGAGAATGCGCTGCATCGCGGCTGCGATCGCGGCGGGGTCGTCCGCCGGCACGGCGATGCCCGTTCCCGACATCTCGACGAAGCGCTTCAGCTCGACATTCTCAGAGACGACGACCGGCAGACCGGCGAAGGTCATCTCGAACAGCTTGTTGGGCAGGCAGTATTCGTAGTTGAGACAGGTGCCGAGGATCGTGCAGAGGCCGAGATCGGCGGTGCGAATGAACGGCACGACGTCGCCGTGCGGCACGAGACCGAGCGGATGGATGCGGCCCTTCGAGGCCTCGTCGCGCATGGCGCGCTCGAGTGCCGGGCGCATCGCCTCGCGGACCGGGCCGAGCAGGGCGAGGTGGATGCCGGGCGCCGCGGCCACGGCGGCCAGCATGTGCTCGATGCCGCGCCCCTCGCCGACGACACCGACATAGACCGCGAGCGGCGTCTGCGGTCCGAGCCCGGCCCGCCTGCGCACATCGTCGGGCGTCGCGCGGCCGAGCACGACGGCGGGCGCATTCAACACGAGCGCCGGCGGCTCGATGCCGTATTTGCGCGCATAGTGCTCGACGATCGAGGGACTGACGGTGATGGCGCGGTCGACACGGCGGATGGCGCGGCGCTCGATCGCCTGCTTGAACCGGGCGAGCAGTGGTCCGGCCATCGGCAGGCGCGCCTCCTCCATCTCGTGCATGTCGTAGACGACGGCCGCACCGGTCTTTCGCGCGGCGCGCAGCGCGGCCGTCAGCGTGTTGAAGTCATGGGCATGGACGATGCGCGGCCGGAACCGCGCGACCGGTCCGACGAAGGCCCATGCCAGCAACTCGTTCTCGAGAAAGGGACCGACGAGGCGCTTCAGGCTCGCGGCCCAGCGGCGCGGCGCGAGCACGGCGATCCTGCCGGCTCGGCTCTGCGGTGCCTGCGCAATGACCGGCAGACGCCCACTCACGCCTGGAACGACGGCGCGATGGGGCGGGCGGATGCGCTGATAGACGACGCCGTTCGACTGCTCGATATCGGGCAGACCGGGCGCGGCGAGGCAGAAGACGCGGACCTCGTAGCCACGACGGACGAGGGCCTCCGCCTCCTTGATCACCCGCGCATCGTTGGTGCACGGATTGGCGAGGATCATCGCAACACGCACGGGACCGCCACTCGCCGATGCGGGATCGATCACACTCATCGCCCCTGCCCGTCTCCTCAACTCCTGCACACGGAACACCCGGCCGTCAGGCGGCGCGCCGGCGCCACCAGCTCTTCACCCGCTCGGCAAATCCCGGTCGGATATCGCCGAGCGCCACCACCTCACGGCGCGGCGGCAGGGCCTCGGCCACATCGCTCCAGAGCGAGGCATGACCGTCCTCACGCGCGATCGCGGCCATGCTGTCGTACCAGGGCGTCCCGGTGAAGCGCTGCGACTGACCAAAGGGCCAATCGTAGTATTGCGGATGAAGCAGGATGCGATAGCGCTGGCCGGGCTTCATGCGCTGGACGAAGTCGCGCAGATCGCGATCGGCGGGCTCGATCTTCGAGCGGTTGTGGCCGCCGTCGCTGAATGTCGCGGCAAAGCGTGGCGAGCGGCCGTTGTGCACCCAGATCATGTCGCCATGCCAGCGCGGCTCGTAGGGCAGGTCGCGGTTGTTCAGCTTGTCGGGACCGGCGACACCGCCATGGGCGGACATGAAGCGCAGCGAGAAACGCCGCCGCAGATCGGCGATATCGTCGTTCAGGATCTCGAGGGCGCGGGTGCGATCGAAGCAGGCCTGCTCATTGGCATTGATGTGATAGCCGACGAGGAAGCCTTCCGCCTGCAACGCCCGCAGATAGGGCTCGTCGATCTCATAGTCGGTGAAGCGCACCTCGCCCGTCGACATCAGGCCGCGCCGGTCGATCCGGCGGTTGAACACCATGATGTTGGCGGGAACGGCGCGATGCGCGGGGTCGCGCAGCAATGCGAGCGTGCGCTCGGGTCGCGAATCGACGTCGTACTGGACCAAAAGATGGATCTTGCCGCGATCGCGCCGACCGGCGGCGAGATCGGCCTGCCAGGCCGCCCATTCCTTGGGATACATGGCCTCGGCATCGTCGCCGTCCTGCCAAGGGAGATCGGCATAGGTGACGACCTCGAAGAGATCCGCGCGCTCGCCGACGAGACGGTAGAGATCCGTCAGATAGCGGCGGGGGAAATAGGCGCCCGAGCTGCGCGACAGCATGTCGTCGCTGGTCGCATCGGGCTGCTCGATCATGTCCATCGCTCTGCCTTCGGCCATCCTATCTCTGGTCATCGCACCGGCTTGAACACGAGATTGCGGATGAAGACGACATTGTTGGCGACATCGCCGTGAATGCCGTAGCGGCGCGACTGCTCGTCGGTGAGCGGCACGGTGGTGAAGCCGTGCTCCTCGAAGATGCGGCGCTGCAGGTCGAGCGTCGCGGCGATGGTCGTCTCGTCGAGCGCGACCTTCTTCGGCACGCCGTTCCAGGGACCGATCCAGCACCAGCCCTCGGGCTTCATCAGGCCGACGAGCGCACCGATGAGGGCGCGGTGCGCCGCCTCGTCGTCCCAAGTCCAGAAGGCGTTCAGCGTGAACTTGTTGAACACGCCGTCGAAGGTCTCGCCGAGCGGCTCCTTCGGGAGACGCTGGATGTTGCGCTCGATGGCGCGGAAGCCCTTGTAGCGGCCGAGCTCGACCACCGCCGGATCGAAATCGATGCCGAGACAGGTGCCGCCCTCCTTGCGGGCGATCTCGCCGAAATCGAACTGGCCAGGGCCGAGGTCGACATAGCTGCCCGACAGCGTCCGTCCGGCGAAGAAGTCGCGCATGATGGCGAAGAAGTGCTCGCGCGAGCGCGCCGGGTCGCGGACGTTCTTCTGCTTGGCGCGCGAGGCGATCTCGATCTCGGTCTTGTCGGTCAGCACGGGGACGATCTCCTCGTCAGATGTCTCGAAAATCCTGGGCCGCACGCCACCTGGCGTCAGCTGTAGCCGTATTTGCGCAGGCTATCGCTGGCCGCGCCCATGAACTCGGCGAGCTGGTCGGAGCTGAGGTCGCGCTTCCAGCGGCCGATCTTGGTGGTGTCGATCGAGGAGGCGACACGGTCGCGCGAGAGATGGCTCGCCTTGAAGACGGTCAAATCCATCTCGTGATGGCGCAGCATCGCCTGATCCATCGGCAGATTGAGGAAGGCGCAGATGGCGGGAAGCTCGAGGTCGGGCTCGCCGGTCAGATTCTCGTAGCGCACCATGCGGAACTGCCGGGGATGCTCCTCGGCGAATTTCTCGAATCGCTCGTGAGTGTTCACCCAGGCCTCGCCGACCTCGGAGGGCCGATGCTTGAAGCTGCCGGTGTTGAGCTGGCTCGCCAGCACGTCGCGGCCATCGCGCAGCATGTCGAAGAACTGAGCGTCGGGCCAATAGGCGAGATAGTCCTGGTAGCGGTTGTTGCACTTCATGCCCCAGCGACGCTTGCCGAGGCGGTGCATCTTCTCCAGGCCGCACAGCTCGACGAGGCGCATGCGGCCGACATCGCCGGCGAGCGACTGGCCCTCGGCGGCGAGCTGGCGGACGATGCGGGCGGCGTCGACGGTCTCCAGCCCGCCGCGATGGCAGCGCGAGAAGAACGTGTAGAAAGATCTCGAGGGCATCAGCCGCTCCAGGCGCGGGCCGACCTTCTCGCGCTCGAGGGCCCGCGCAAGGAGGTCGAGGTCGACATGGCCGTCGGTCTCGAGCAGATTGGGATAGAGCTCGTAGGACATGGCGATGTCCCTGTGGGCGTCGAGCAGCGTGCAGAGCAAGGTTCCGCCCGAGCGGCTCATGCCGCGCACGAAGATCGGATTGAGCATCCTCTCGGTCATCTGATCCCTTCGATCCCTTTAGGCCGCAACGGGGCCCGATCATGCGAGCGGCGCCCGGCCCGGCCGCGGCGCCGAGGGCGATCGTCAGGAGCTTCCGGCAGCCTCGATGGGCGAGTTCCGGACTCGATAAACGGGGCTCCAGACGAATCACCTCGCTTCCAGGCAACTCTAGGCGCTCGCGCCACCGGCCATCCAGCGGCAAACCGTGGCACCGGCAACCATCCACACCACGTCAACGGACTATCCACAGCAAGCGAGCCGACGGCGCCTCGCCCTTGCCTGCGATCCTGTATGATCGGCCAAACTGGATTTGAGGCGACCGGCCCGTCCCATCGGCCGGCGTGCAAAGCGTCATGCGTCCCGGATTGCCGCGGCTGCCCGGCACCGGGACCTGACAATGCGGAGGCGGCAGGTCCCCATGCTCGGGCGAATCGCAGGCAGGGCCTCGCGATATCTTCAGACCTATCTGCGGCTGATCGGCGACTTCGCGCAGACGCGCGGCCGCCGCTTTGCCGCCATGGTCGTGCTCGTCTCGATGTCGGCGTTTCTCTATCCCCTGCCCTTCGTCGCCCTGGTCGGGATCGTCAACTCGGCGGAACGCGGCGGCGGCGAGGCGCGGGTGCGGCTGCTGACGACCAGCATCGAGATGCCGTTCGGCGGGGCACTCGCCGCGCTGCTCGGCTTCGCGGTCGCCGTGCTCCTGCTCAATTTCCTCGCCGGCCGCTTCGTCACCAGTGAGACGACGCGCTGGCAGAACGAAATGCAGCTCCGCCTGTTGGCCCGCCTGCCGCGCATCGCCCGGCTCGACCGCGTGCTCGATCTCGGCGTCCCCGCGACCTCGCGCGGAATCGTCAAGCCGTTCCAGACGGCGCTGCGTTCGGGCTATCTGATCGGCCGGCTGATCGACAACGGCATCCGCCATCTCGTTCTGGTGGTGGGCTCGACCGCGTTCATGATCTGGCTCGACGGCTTCGACATGCTGGTGGTGACGGCGACGACGCTCGTCTTCCTGCCGGCCTATGGCCTCATCATCGCGAGCGTGGCCAGGGCGCGCGGCCGCTACAATGCGCAGGTGCGCCCGCTGATGGCGACGGTGCGCGACGTCATGACCGGCCGGCTCGGCATGTCGAGCGCCGCGACGCTCGACATGGCCAGCCTGTCGGAGCAGGCGCGCGACATTCTCTCGCAGCCGCACCGCCTCGCCAATGAGCAGATGGCCCGCCTCGTCGGCGTCACGCTGGTGGCGGGCCTGCATTTCTTCGCCTGCGTCTATGCGGTGATCCTCGCCGAGGGGAACGAACTCGGCGCGCTGTCAGCGAAGAAGCTGATGTTCCTCGTCGTGCTGATCGTCATGCTGCGCTCGGTGCTCGGTCTCGCCGAGCTGATGTCGCGGCTGTCGCGCGGCTATCCCTATGCGGCGCTGCTGCGCACGCTGCTCTATCCGCCGGCAAGGCCGGATGCGCGCAAGCCGAACTCCGAGGAAACGGCGCCGTTCGTGTTGAGAATTGCGGGCGGCAAGGAGCCGAAGAAGGCCCGGACCGGCAAGGAAGCGAAAGTCGCCGAGAGCGCGGGCGGGCATGCCGGCAAGCTGCCGATCGGCCTTGGCACGAGGCTGCTCTTTCTCGCGCCGGAGACGGACCACGCCTTCAATCTGCTGCCGCTCGCCAACCAGCTCTCGCCGACGCGGCCGCTGGCGGCGGGGATGCTCGATTTCATTCCGCTGATCGATGCGGCGGGCATCGGTCCGCTCGCGCGCGGCGAGACGGTGCCGGGAGCCGCCGAGGCCATGAGCGCGGGGGAGGGACGGGCACGCATCGAGCTTGCGCTGGCGCCCGATCCGCTCGATCCCGCCAAGGCCCTGGCGATCGCGCTCACCGGCGATGCGTACCGGCGCGCGAAAGGGACCGAGGCCTTCGCAGCGTTCGCCAGAGAGCGGGTCATCATCGTGATGGCGGGCAGCGAGCATGATCCGGCTGCCAGTGCCGACATCGCGCTTGCCGTCCTGTCGGACGGGGAGCGGGTGGTCGCGGCGGGAGCTGTGACCGAGATCCTCGAGGGCGCGGCGAAGGACATCCGGCGCTGGAGCCGGCGGCGCGGCCGGCAGGACGATGCCGATGATCTCGACGAGCTGACGGACGACGATTTCTGATCTCCGGCCAAGCGGGCGGCCGGACTGTCTGGAGCACTCGCGGATCGTCCGGAGGCGCGCGGGTGCCGCGCGCTCTCCGAGAGCTGTCACCGGCGTGACAGGCATGAGCCAGCCTCCGGCTTGTCGCGCCAATCCGACCGGCCCATATGCGGAACAGCCGTCCGTACCGACCCGCTGACGGCGATCCCGTGCGGGCGACCGAAGAGCACCCGGGGCGCGGCGGATCACACGGCCGGTCAGACGATCCGGCGACGCTTCATATGATGGACAGACGTGCGAAGCACGAGACTATGCTTCAAGGCACGCTTAGGCGCCTGCCTCGCCCGGCCAGAAGGAGTGTGACCATGGACAGCCTGTCGCCACTCGCCGCCGCCTCGATCGCGCTCATCCTGACATTCACGCCGCCGCCGGCTTTCGCCGAGGGCTCGCCGGTGGCCGAGGCGACCAGCAAGGCGCAGACGCTGCTCGATGCGCGCAAGCTCGGCGAGGCAGAAGCACTCGCCCGCAGCGTGCTCGATCAGGCGCGCAAGGCCGCGACCACGCCGGAAGGCCAGGCCGAGCTCGCCGGAGCGCTGAACGTGCTCGCCTATGCGGTGGCGGCAGAAGGCCGGGCCGAGGAAGCGCTGAAGCTGATGAGCGAGGCCGTGGCGGCGCTGCGCAAGGCCGGCGGCGAGGATGCGAGGCTCGCCCAGGCGCTCAACGACGAGGGCGTTCTCCTCAACACGCTCGCCCGCTATGGCGACGCCGTCAAATCCCACGAGGCGGCTCTCGCCATCCGCGACCGGCTCGCCCCCGAGGGCGATGGCGACGTCGCGCAGTCGCTCGACAATCTCGCCCAGTCGCGCAAGCGGCTCGGCGATCTGGAGGCGGCCGAGCCGCTCATCCGCCGGGCGGCCGATCTCCGCGAGCGCGTGTTCGGGCGCGAGAGCGCCGAGCTCGGCGACACGCTCGCCGACCTTGCCGATCTCATCGCCGAGACGGGCCGGGAGGGCGAGGCGATCCCGCTCGCAAAGCGCGCGCTCGAGATCACCGAGAAGGCGCTCGGACCCGACAATCCGGAGGTGGCGCGACGGCACATCAAGCTGGCGACGGTCGAGAAGCGCGCGGGGCTCCTGGCCGAGGCCGAGGCGGATTTCCGCATCGCGGTCCAGATCCGCGAGAAGGTGTTCGGCGCGCAGTCGCGCCAGGTGGCGGGCGCGCTCAGCAATCTGGCGGAAGTCGTGCTGCTCGCCGGCCGGCCGGCAGATGCCAAGCCACTGCTCGAGCGGGCGCTCGCCTTGCAGATCAAACAGCGCGGCGAGGGGCACCCGTCGGTCGGCGAGACGAAATCGCGGCTGGCGAGCGCGCTGCGCGACCTCGGCGAACGTGCCGAGGCGGCGCGGCTCTTCAAGGAAGCGCTCGAGATCCAGGAAAGGGCGCTCGGTCCCGATCATCCCGAAGTCGTCGAGACGCTCGCGGGGGCGGCCGAGCTCGCCGCCGGGGAGGAGCGCTACGGCGATGCCTTCGACCTCCTGAAGCGGGCCTCGGAAACGGTGGAGAGGCGCGAGGCGCTCGGCAGCTCCGGCAGCGTCGAGGACGGTCCGGTGACGCGGCGCAACGGCGAGATCTTCCGCCGCTTCGCCGAGGTCGGGTTCGAGCGGGCCGAGCGCGAGGAGGCCGATCGCGTCCGCCTTGCGACCGAGGTGTTCAAGGCGGCCCAGCGCGCGGCGCATTCGCGCATGGGCGTCGCGCTCACGCAGCTCGGCGCCCGCGTCGGGCTCGCCGACGAGGCGCTCGCCGAGAAGATGCGCACGCGGCAGGATCTCGCCGCACGGTGGCAGGCGGCCGAGCTGTCGCTCATCGCCGAGCTCGCCAAGGGCAAGACGTCGGAGGCGACCAAAGAGCTCGCAGCCGAAATGGCGCGGACCGAGCAGGAGACGGCCGCCATCGACGCCGAGCTGGCGAAATCCTTCCCCGCATTCGCCGACCTGATGAAGCCGCGGCCGCAATCGATCGCGGAGGCGCAGGCGGCGCTCGGCGCGGACGAGGCGCTCGTCTTCTATCTCGTCAATCGCAGCAACACGCTCATCTGGGCGCTTACCAAGGAGCGGCTGGTGTGGGCCAATGCCGAGATCGGCGAGGCGGGGATCGCCGAGCGCGTAAGTCAGCTCAGGACGGCACTCGACACGCAGAAGGGCGCACCGCTCGATCTCCAGCTCGCGCACGAGCTCTACACGCATCTGCTCGGCGCCGAGGAGGTCGCGCGCTCGCTGAAGGACAAGCGTCAACTGCTGCTGGTGCCGACCGGCGTGCTGACGGGACTGCCGTTCCAGGTTCTCGTCGCCGAAGCGCCGGAGGACACCACGAGCGCCGAGCGCTTCCGCAAGGCGCACTGGCTGATCCGCGACCACGCGATCTCGGTGCTGCCGACGGTCTCCTCGCTCCAGCTCCTGAAGTCGAGCGCGACGGCGAGCAAGGCCGACCTGCCGTTCCTCGGCTTCGGCGATCCGGAGTTCCGCCTGCCCGCCGATGCCGCGGGCGGGGAGACGACGCGTGGCGTCAAAGGCGAGGGAGACGCCGCGGGCGATGCGGCGGGCGGCGGCGGGGACGCTGAGGGGAGCGTTGGCGAGACCGAAAGCCTTGCGCGGCCTGCCGCCGCGCACGACGCGGAGGTGACGACGGGGCCGGTCGAATCCTTCTACCGCGGCCGCCATCCCGACCTCCTCGCCTTGTCGCGCGGGCTCGTGCAATTGCCCGAGACGGCGGCAGAGATCGGCGAGATCGCCTCGGTGCTCGGCGCCGGCCGGGACGCGCTGATCGTCGGCTCGAAGGCGAGCGAGGCGACGGTCAAGTCGCTGAGCCGGACCGGCGAGCCGGCAGCGCTACCGCGTGATCGAGTTCGCCACGCACGGCCTCGTCGCCGGCGAGGTCGAGGCACTGACGCGGCTCGAGGCCGAGCCGGCGCTGGCGCTGACTCTGCCGGTCGCGATCAGCGCGGATGACGACGGGCTGCTCACCGCCAGCGATGCCGCGCGCCTCAGGATGGATGCGGACTGGGTGGTGCTGTCGGCCTGCAACACGGCGGCGGGCGAGAAGCCGGGTGCCGAGGCGCTGACCGGCTTGGCGCGTGCCTTCCTCTATGCAGGCGCCCGCGCGCTGCTCGTCTCGCACTGGGCAGTCAATCCGAGGCGGCCGTCAAGCTGACGACCGGCACCTTCGGTCTCATCGCGGCGGAGCCGGGCATCGGCCGCGCCGAGGCGCTCCGGCGCACCATGGTGGCGATCATCGACAACGACGCCAATCCGGCCCACCAGGATCCGCGCTACTGGGCGCCCTTCAGCTTCATCGGCTACGGCGGCCACTGAGCCAGACGACTGAGCCAGACGACAATGGGGACGGCGCGCCGGCGGAACGGCCGCCGCTCCCGTCGTGCCGATCTCGCCCGCGACCCCGACCGGCAGCTGGAAGCTCATTTTGTCGGGGCCACCTTCCTGCCGAGATGTCAGCGCAGTTGGGACATGGTGTCGTCCCCGCGCCTCCCCGAGGGACGCGGCGGCGCTGCGCGGCCGCACCAGGGCGCGCGACGAGGATGGCGCCGGTCAGTTTCCACCTTCAGGGGCGCCTGCCGGTGCCCTCTGGACCTCGCTTCACATCATCGAATCTCACGAGCGGAATAATCCGTTGGGTTTCGAGTTGTGACGCCGTGCCCACGGAGTGGCCAGGTGACGAAAGACATCAGCGAGCAAGTCATCTCTCACCTGCCGCGCCTGCGCCGGTTCGCCTATGCGCTGACCGGCGACCGTGACCGTGGAGACGATCTCGTACAGGACACGATCGTTCGCGCACTGTCGCGCATCGAGCAGTGGCAGCCCGGAACCCGTCTGGACAGTTGGATGTTCAAGATCGCGCAAAACCTCTGGTACGACCAGACGCGCGCCCGGCGGGTGCGGGGCGAGGTCGCCAATATCGACGACGTTCCCGACCTCGCCTCGAGCGACGGGCGCGAGGTCGTCGAGAGCCGGATGACCTTCGAGATCGTGTCGCGCAGCCTCGCAAGGCTGCCTGAGGCCCAACAGGTTCTCGTCTCGCTCGTCTGCATCGACGGCCTTTCCTACAAGGAGGCGGCGAGCCAGCTCGGCGTGCCGATCGGAACGGTGATGAGCCGGCTCGCCCGCGCGCGACAGGCGCTCTACCAGGCGATCGAGGGCGAGAGCCGGGCCGGCAGCAGCCTGAAGACGGCCAAGGGAGAGTAGGCCATGCCGAGAGTTTCGGACGAGCAGTTGATGGCCTTTGCCGACGGCATGCTGGAGCCTGCCGAGGCGGCGAGGGTCGAGGCCGCGATAGCCGCAGATCCAACGCTCGAGAGGCGCCTGCATGTCTTTCGGCTGACCGGCGACGGGCTGAAGCCGTTCTATGACGGCATCCTCGACGAGCCGGTGCCGCAGCGCCTGATCGATGCAGTCCATCGCCATGCGCCCGCCGCCCGCGAGGTGCTCGGCCGCGGCACGCCCGGGGGCGGCGCCGTCGGGCTGTTGCACAGTGCGGACGATCGTCGCCGCACGAGCTGGACGCCGCTCGACATCCTCGAATGGCTGACGGGCGGCCCGCGCGTGGCGGGTGCGGGGCTCGCCTTCGCCTCGGCGATCGCGATCGCGGCGGCCGGCGGCTGGCTCGCCCACGATCTGATCTCGCGGCCGAATGGAATAGCCGAGGGCGGTGCGCGTTTTGCTGTGAACTCCGCCGGCCAGCCGATCGCGGCCGGCGATCTCGCCGAGGTTCTCGAGACCGAGACGGGCGGTGCGCGCGTGGCGGTCTCCGATGGAGAAGATGCGGGTGCGATCACGCCCGTGCTCACCTTCATCAGCCGGGCAGGCGCGGTCTGCCGGCAGTTCACCATCTCGGCGCCGCATGTCGTCGAGGATGGCGTGGCGTGCCGCGACGGAGCCGACTGGCGGATCGTCGCGCGGATCGAGACGACCGGCGCGAAGGCCGGGGCGGGCGATGGTGCCATTGCTCCGGCTGCCGGAGCGGAGAGCACGGTCGAGGCCTATGTGTCGGCGCTGATCGCGGGCGATGTGCTCGGCGCGGACGAGGAGAAGGTTCTGAGGGGCAACGGTTGGCGCGTGCCGTCGCACTGAGGAGAGGAGATTCCCCTTAAGCCGGGGATGCAAGTGTGTCTACCGAAGGGAATGCAGCCACCTTCGGTGGACCCAATGGCCGGGACGCGAACCCACCATCCCGGCCGCTCTGTGGTCCGCTTCCCCGTTCGGTTACCGGCTTCCCCGCTGCCGCACCGACGAAGGAAGCGGACCATTTTTTGTGTGCCGTGCCGTCCACGCGGTCGCGCGTTGCCGCCGGTGGAGCTGGTCGCGACTTGCGAACTGTGACCGGGAACGGCTACGGCCGGTCGCACCTCCGGCAAGATTCATTCGGGTCATCGCAGCGATGGATGATGTCCGTCCGGTCTCGTGGCGGGCGCCGAAAGACTTCCGCAAGATGGGTGATCGCCGGTCGCGCCGATAGCGACGCAGCGCCGACGCGGCCTGCCGATGCCATCATGCTCAGCGGCGGGCGGGTTTCACGAAGCCGAAACCGATGCCGCCGAGGGTTGCGCCTTCGTCGGCGAGGGAGGCCCCGAACATCGACCTCATCGGCGACCAGCCGCCCGGCAACGCCACCATGCCGGGAGCCTCGCAGCTCTGCGGGGCGAGCAACAATCCACGACCATAGACAGGGTCCTGGCCCGGCTTGCCGAGATCGCGGATCTCGATGCGGGCGAGCAGGTCGGCTTTCGGCTCGCCGACACCGATGAGGCGCGCGTCGACCGCGAGGATCGCTGTGACGTAGGGGGCGGCGAAGGAGGTGCCGGTCTGGTAGCCGGCCATGCCGCCGGGCAATGCCGTCCAGATGCCGACGCCCGGCGCTGCGACGTCGATATAGCTGCCGCGATTGGCATGGCGATAGCCCGACAGATCCGAGGAGACCGCCGTGACGGCGATGACGCCCGGATAGGCAGCCGGAAAGACCGGCTCGGCATTGGGACCATTGTTGCCGGCGGCCGCGACGAAGACGGTGCCGAGGCGGCGCATGTCCTCGATGGCGGCCTCGACCAGGGGGTCGGCAGGGCCGGCATAGCTCATATTGACGATGCGCACGCCCTGGCTCGCCAGCCAGTCGAGCGCGGCGACGATGCTCATGGTATCGGCGGTCAGACCGCCGTCTGCCTCGCGGTAGAAGACGTTGGCGGCAAAGATCGCGGCGTCGGGCACAAGACCCGGCGTGGCGCCGGAGGGGTCGCCGGCGAGCAGCGAGACGACCGCCGTGCCATGATCCATGCTGCGCTCGGTAGCCGCGGGCGCGAAGTCGCGCACGACCGGCCGGTGGTGGCGGAAGGCGGAATGGGAGAGATCGACCGCGGTGTCGATGACACCGATCCTTAGGCCGGTTGCGCAGGCCGCCAGACGCTCTTTCCAGTGGATCACCGTGTGCCCGAAGCAGCGATCGCGCTCGCAAGGCGCACCCGAGGCGGGGGCGGTCGCCTTCGCGGTCCAGCCGCCGCTCGCGGCTTCGGCGGTCTCGTAATGGCGGTAGACGAGATTGGCGACGAAATCGCCTTGCGGGAAGCGGTGCGCGAGGTCGGCGAGCGCCTCGCCGGTTCCAAGCTGTCGCGGCGTGTGCAGGCGCACGATCCGGCCCTCGAGAGCCGGCAGATCGACGACCGGCTCGATCGTGTAGCCGAGCGCCATGGCGCGGGCGAGCATGTCGCGCGTGGGATTGAGAGCGATGACCTCGCCGGCGCGCGCGTGCCGCGCCTCGCCGCGACCGTCGCGGCGGTCGCGAGAGAGGCTGAGCCCCCGCTGGGCCGAGGACTGGCCGATCGAGGAGGAGGGTGTCGCGGCCGCCGACGTCGCGGCGGCGGGGGTAGAGGCGGCCTTCGAGGTGGCCGCGGATTTGGCCTTGCCGGACGAGGTGCTGCCCGACGAGGAGGGCGACTTGTCCGTGGCGGACTTGTCCTTGGAGCCGCTGCTGGGGCTGCTGTCGCCACCGGAGCTGGAGCCAGATCCCGAGCCGGAGTCGGAACCTGATCCGGAGCTAGAACCGGAACCGGAACCCGAGCCAGAACCAGAGCCCGAGCCAGAACCGGAGCCCGATCCGGAACCCGAACTCGAGCCGGAACCCGAACCCGAACCGGAACTGCCGCCGCCCGAGCTCGAGTCGCTGTCGCCGGAGCCATCTCCCGAGCCACTGTCGCCAGAACCGTCGTCGCCGCGGCTCCGCTCGCCCTTGCTGCCCGAGCGGCCCTTGCCCCAACCGTCCCGGTCGCCACGGCCACCGCGGCGGCCATCGCGGTCGCGGTCGCGGTCATTGCCATCGCGGCGCGCGAAGGCCGGTCCGGGTCCAGCCAGCAGCAGATCGGCGAGCACGGCCAATGGCGAGGCGCTGCGTCGGTCGGTCAGCCGCACTGCATCGCCACGGGCGAAAATCAGCGTCACCGCAAACGCGCAGAGCGCGAATGCCAGTCGCTTCGCGCTGCGCCGCCAGCCGGCGACGGCTCCCTCAGCCCAGGAATTGGCCAATTCTGCTCCCCCTCGAGCACAACTGCCTGCCCTATGTGCCTTCCGCGCCCTCACATCCGAAGATGCGACGGCAGATGGCACGATCCCCGCCCTCGCGATCGGCGCCCGTCCGTCTGCCCGCCGAACTCCTGCGACCACCCCCGTGGCCGCCATCCCGGCGAAGCAAAGGCCCGAGCTACCCTGCCGATCCCGATGCGGAGACGACAACTCGATTGCGGAAGAACTGCTCCGACACTGTGGTGAAAATCAGGAAGTGTCGGAAGTGGGCCACAGTCCCGTCATCCGGTCGCCCGAAGGGGCGGCGCATCGCCTCAATTTCAGCACATTCTCGCGTCGCGCGGCAGCGCCCGATGGCCATGTCCGGCACACCGCCGCGACAGGGGCACCGGCGTGGCAAGGCCCTCGGGCGCGCGACCGCGTGGCATGTCAACCGACCGGCCCGGACCTCGCCGCCCTGGCGACGAACCAGGCGAGAACATGCAGCCTGATGGCGCTGGAGAGGCCGATATCACCGCGCTCGCCGTCGATCCTGGCAACGAGAGCGGCCAATGGCAGGGCCTCGGCCTCGGCGATGGTGGCAAGTGCCTGCCAGAAGCCGTCCTCCAGCGAGACCGAGGTGCGGTGGCCGGCGATGGTGAGCGACCGCTTCACCGGACGCCCGGCGGTCGCGAGCAGAACGGGCGCATCCTCGGAACCACGGCCGACCGGCGCCCGGATGGTGGCCTTGCGGCCCGAGGACCGGCCGGAGCGCGGCGGGTTATCCGCCGCCAGCGTCCTGCCCGATGCAGACCTGCCGTGCGTCAAGGTCCGGTCTCGCCCTGGTCATCGCCGTTGTCGTTGCGGCTACGGCTCCCGCCATCACCACAGGCGGTCCCATCCGCGCCGTTCCCGGGCGCCTCGCGGCGCGCGCCCTCGTGACGGCGGCGGGCGAGCTCGTCCTCGCGCGCCAGCAGATCGCGCTCGGCCCTCGGCCGGCCGAAATGGACGCGGTTCGCCTCGGCCTGCCGCTCCTTCTCGGCGCGGGCCTTCTGCTTGCGGGCCTGTCGGAGATTGACGATCTCGGCAGTCATGGCAGCCTCTGGCGCGTCAAGCGGCTCAGCCCGGACCGATCATCCGCTCGGGCCGGACGATGGCGTCGAAATCCTCGCCCGGAATGCCGTCCTTCACCGCTTCCTCGCGCAAGGTCGTGCCGTGCTTGTGCGCGGACTTGGCGATGCGGGCGGCGCGATCATAGCCATATTTGGGGGCGAGCGCCGTCACCAGCATCAGCGAGCGCTCCAGACCCGACTTGATGTTGTCGAGCCGCGGCTCGATGCCGACCACGCATTTCTCGGTGAAGCTGACCGCCGCATCGGCCATCAGGCGCACCGACTGGAGGAAGTTGTAGGCCATCACCGGGTTGAAGACGTTCAGCTCGAAATGACCCTGGCTGCCGGCGAAGGTGATGGCGGCATTGTTGCCGAAGATCTGCACGCAGACCTGGGTCAGGGCCTCGCACTGGGTGGGATTGACCTTGCCCGGCATGATCGACGAGCCGGGCTCGTTCTCGGGCAGCGACAGCTCGCCGAGGCCGGAGCGGGGCCCCGAACCGAGGAAGCGGATGTCGTTGGCGATCTTGAAGAGCGAAGCCGCCACCGTGTTGATGGCGCCGTGGCTCATCACCATGGCGTCGTGGGCGGCGAGGGCCTCGAACTTGTTCGGCGCGCTCTTGAAGGGCAGACCGGTGATGGCGGCGATGCGCTCGGCGACCTTCTCGGCAAAGCCCTTGGGGGCGTTGAGGCCGGTGCCGACCGCGGTGCCGCCCTGGGCGAGCTCCATGAGCCGCGGCAGCGTCTGCTCGATGCGCTCGAGGCCGAGCTCGACCTGACGGGCGTAGCCGGAAAATTCCTGGCCGAGTGTCAGGGGCGTCGCATCCTGGGTATGGGTGCGGCCGATCTTGATGATGTCGCTCCAGGCCTTGGCCTTCTCGTCGAGGGCATCGCGCAGCGACATCAGCGCGGGCAGCAGGCGATGATGGATCTCCTCGGCGCAGGCGATGTGCATGGCCGTCGGATAGGTGTCGTTCGAGGACTGGCTCATATTGACGTGATCGTTCGGATGCACGGGCTTCTTCGAGCCCATGACGCCGCCGAGCATCTCGATCGCCCGGTTGGAGATCACCTCGTTGGCGTTCATGTTCGACTGGGTGCCGGAGCCGGTCTGCCAGACGACGAGGGGGAAATGAGCGTCGAGCTTGCCCTCGATGACCTCGTTGGCAGCCGCGACGATGGCATCGGCGAGCTTACGGTCGAGGCCGCCGAGCGCGAAGTTGACCTCGGCGGCGGCGCGCTTGACGATGCCGAGGGCCCGCACGATGGGCTGCGGCTGACGCTCCCAGCCGATGCGGAAATTGCCGAGACTGCGCTCGGCCTGTGCCCCCCAGTAGCGGTCGGCGGCGACCTCGATGGGGCCGAACGTGTCGGTTTCGGTGCGGGTAGCCATGAGCGGTCGAACCTCATATTCAAGTGGCGGGCCGGCCCGGCGGGTCGGTCATGGTGTCGTGGCCGGCGCCGCTTGGGGCGGACGACGGGGCGTAACGAGCGGAAGGAGCCTTCCGATGACGGTCGAGGACGTGGCCGCGAAGGCGGACGGCGGCCCGGCATGGCCGGATCGGCTCGCGCCATCGGAGACACGCTATCTCGCGGCGGCCTGCCGGCGCTTCGGCTATCGGTTCCGCATCGTCGATGGCGATGGGTATCTCATAGAGATCGGGGACGGCAACAGAACGATTGTCGTGGGGGCGGGACGGGCCTCGATCTATCCGGTCAACTCGGCAGCAGCCTTCACCCTCACCAAGGACAAGCGGCACACCGCGACACTGCTCGACGACCGCGGCATCGCCAATCTCGGCGGGGAACTGTTCTTCGTCTCGGGTCACCACAGGCGCTATCGCGGCGGCGGGCGGGAGGCGGAGGATGCGCTCGCCCATGCCGACGCGCACGGCTATCCCTTGTTCGCCAAGCCAAATCTCGGCGCGCGCGGCGATCTTGCCGAGATCGTTCCCGACCGCGCGCGGCTCGCCGCCTATCTCGCGGAGGCGGCGACGCGCTATGACGCGATCCTCCTGCAGGATGTCGTGGCGGGGCGCGAGTACCGGGTGCTGACGCTCGACAACGCCGTGATCTACGCGGTCGAGCGCGCGGATGCGCAGGTGATGGGCGACGGCGCGACGAGCCTCTCTGGTCTCATCGCCGCCTACAATGCCGGGATCAGCGGAACCGGCATCTCGGAGGTGCCGGAGGCGGCCGTCGCCCGGATCGCGGCCACCAACGGCGTGACGGCCGGGGAGCCGGTGGCGCGGGGCCGTGTCGTCGTGCTGCCGGGGCGGCGGAACCTTTCGGCGGCCGGCCATGGCGAACGGCTGATGGTCGAGGACGTTCCGCCCCCTCTGGCGCGGATCGCGCGCGCCGCGGCGGCGGCGACAGGCCTCGTGATCGCCGGGATCGACGTGATCGACTGCTCCGCCGCCCAGGACCTCAGCGACCTGCGTGTCATGGAGGTGAACGGCGCACCCGGCCTGATGACGCTCGAGGCGCTCGGCCGGATGGACCTCATCGAGGAGATATGGCGGCGGGTGCTCGCCCTGGCCTTCGGCGCGACGGGCGGTGCATGACCGACCTCACCCAGCATGCCATATTCCGCCTGCCGAAATTCGGCAGGGGGCCGGGCCTCCACCGGGTCGGGGCGCTGATCGGCGCGCTCGAGCTCGACGCCTATCTCGATGGCACCGCCCGGATCGCCGTCACCGGCTCGAACGGCAAGGGCTCGACGGCACGGCTCACCGCCCAGATCCTCACCGAGGCGGGCGTGCGCACCGGCCTCTTCACCTCGCCGCATCTCTACCGCTTCAACGAGCGGATCATGGTCGACGGCGTGCCGGTGGAGGACGCCTTGCTCGCCGCGGAGGCCGACGGGGCGATGGCGTCGATCCTCGCCTATGAAGCGGCCAATCCGGGCGACAGGGTCGGCGCCTTCGAGGCCTTCTTCGTCCTCGCCCTCCTCGCCTTCCGCCGGCTCGGTGCGGAGGCGCTGGTCCTTGAAGCTGGCATTGGCGGGCGCCTCGATGCGGTGCGCATGGCCCGGGCAGCGATCGCCACGGTCGTCACGGTCGATCTGGAACATACCGAAATCCTGGGCTCGAGCCTCGAAGGCATCGCGCTCGACAAGCTCGACATCGTGGCGGAGGACGGCGAGGTGGTGCTCGGGGCGGCGCTCGCGCCCTACCGGCCGGCGATCGAGGCGCATGCAGGGCGGCGGGGGATCACGCCGGTGTTCATCGGCGACATCGCCGGCATGGCGTCGAAGGTGCGAACCGAGACGGGCCGGTGCATCTTCCTGAAGGTCGAGGATCTCGAGATCCCCGACATCGAGCTTGCCTTGCGCGGCGCGCACCAGGTGCACAATCTCGCGATCGCAGTCGCCCTCGCCCGTCGGGCGCTCGAGCATCTCGGCCGCGACGATCATGCGCTTGCCGAGGCGGTCCGCCGGGCGGCGCGCAATGTCACCTGGCCGGGGCGGCTGGAGCTGATCTCGGAGAACCCGCGCATCACCATCGACGTCGGTCACACGCCGGAGGCGGTGGCCCGCGCGCTCGCCGCCTTCAGGGCGCTCGAATGGCGGCCGGACAGCCTGCTCGTCACCGGCTCGTCGCGCGACAAGGCGGCGGCCAAGATGGCGGGGCTGCTGGCGCCCGCCTTCGGGCACATCCTGTGCACCTCGGCACGACACAAAGGCGCCCCCGCCGAGGAGATTGCCGCGGCGGCGCGGGCCGCGAACCCCGATGCGGTGGTCATGATCGCGCCGACCATCGCCGAAGCGGTGCGGCAGGTGCGCGCCTACTGTGAGGCACGGCGCACGAGTGCGTTGGTGGCGGGTGGCCTGTTCGTCTCGATCGAGTTCGCCGAGGCATTCCGCGGTGGCGATCCGGACCGGCTGATATTCTTCTGACGAAGCGGGCCATGGCGCGCGAGGCCGCATTTCTGCAGGCCACCGTGCCTCGATTGCGGGCGAGGCGCGCTACTTCTTGCGGAAGGAATCGAGCGAGACGACCTCGGCCGAGCCCTTGCGCGGCTCGTCGGCGTCATCCCCCTCGGTCTCGAGCTCATCCTCCCGCTCCTCGTCGCCCTCGGGCCCCGATTGATCGGCCGCGGAGGCAGCCATGGGCGAAACCTGCGGCAGCACCGAACGCGGCGCTGTGCCGAGGTCGAGCCCGGCGGGCCGGCGCATGCGGTCGTCGCCGACCGGCTCGGCGATGCGGGGACCGCGCCGCACCGTTTCGCCGGAGGGGTCCGTCACCTCGAACTGCACGCCATAGTGGACGCTCGGGTCGAAGAACATCTTCATGGCCTTGAAGGGCACGACGAGACGTTCGGGGATCGAGTTGAAGGTCAGCTTCACCTCGAAGCGGTCCTCGTGCACCTGCAGATCCCAGAAGCGGTGCTGGAGGACGATCATCATCTCCTCGGGGTGCTGCTCGCGCAGCCGCTTCGACAAGCCCACTCCTTCGGACTGGGTGTTGAAGGCGATGTAAAAATGATGATTGCCGGGCAGGCGGCCGGTCTCGGCGACGCGCGAGAGAACGGTTCTCACGACGCTCTTCAGCGCTTCCTGCTGCAGCGCCTCGTAGTCGATGGTCTGATCCGCCATTCCTGACCTGCGCTTTGGCGTCCCCGTCGCACAAAAGCAAAATGGAGGGCTTCTGTTGCCCGGTGCCCTCCGAACCGCGCCTGGCCCTTGCAAAAGAACCAGGACTTTCATTCGAGGACTCGCACCGCATTACGCGGCGAGAGCGACCTCAGCATAGTTGTCGTTGGCAACTATATGTTCGGCCCGATATCGGCGGAACCATGCCGGGCAAAAGCACACCCTTTACACTCTCGTCGATCCTATTTCGCCCCCATCAGATGCCCACTCGGAGCTGCGAGACCGCAGCCGGGCCCTCCGGGCGACAGAGGGGAATGGGCATCTGGTGGAGGCGCCGGGTACCGCCCCCGGGTCCGATGAGCTTATTACGATGACCGTTTATCGCCATAGCCGAACGAGTCGGCAGCTCTGAATATAGGATGTTCCGTCGACGAAAAAAAGGCTTGTGCGTCAGGGTCGTCGGGAGGGCGCGGCGCGCATCTTGCATCGCGGCATGACCCGGGGCAGACGGCCGAGCCACCGGCGGCCCCGGCCTTTCCCCGCCATCGCCGGTCATCGAAGGAGAATCTCATGCCGCAAACGACATCGCTGCCACAGACGAACCCGGCGCGCGTGATCGGCGCGATCCTCGCGGGGGCCGTCGCCGGAGGGATGGTGTCGGCGGTGACGCTCGTCGGTTTCACGATGGCGGAGGGCCGGGTACCAAGCAGCGCGCTCGCGGATGTCGGCGGGCTCATCAGCCTCGTCGGCTTCCTCGCGGTCGCATGGCTCGCCGTGATGCTCGCGACGGCGGGGCCGGCCTGGCTGCTGCTCCATCTGGCGCGCTGGCGGGGCGTATCGGCTGCCATGTGTCTCGGTGGCACACTGCTCGGCGGCTGGACGTTCGTCGCCGAGCGCAATCCGCTGATGCTGCCCTCGCCGTTTCTCAACATGGCGGGCGAGATCGCCGACAGGCTGCACGGGCCGATCTGCCGGGGCGCAGCGCCAACGGGGGAGATCTGCGCGGCGGCGGAGCTGACGGGCGCCGCGATGGTCTCGGCGCTCGGCATCGCCGTCGGCGCGCTGATCGGCCGGCTCGTCTGGCGGATCGCCTACGGGCGGTAGTGCATTGCGGCCGGACGGGCGTGGCAGTCATGCCCCAGCCACCGCAAAGTTGCAGCAGCACAAGGCGATGCGAGGTTCTCAGGCCCGGTCGCTGCTCCTAGATTGCCCGGGACCCGGCGGCGCCCGGGCCATGACGAGGCCCGCGACGCAGGCGAGCGGGGCCGTCGGGGGAACGATCCTGGGGGAAGACATGGACGTGGACGCCGGCCGGATCGCGGCCAATGGGGCTGGTCGGGCGGCGGCCGGTGCGACATGGGGCATCGCGAAGAAAAGCGGCTGGCTCGCCGTGCTCTTTCTCCTGTCACTGGCGGCGCTCGTCTCGATGCTTGCCGGCATGGCGCCATCCGCCGCCGCCGGCATCGAGACCGGCAAGCCGCTCGCCATCGCCGTGCTCGTCAGCTCGGACCGCACCGCCTGCTTCGTGCCGGGACGCGTGGCGGCGATCCGGCATTTCGCGACCCGGCGTGCCGCCGAGATCAACCGGCGTGGCGGCATCGACGGTCATCGGCTCGAGCTCGTCTTCCTCGACGACTTCGAGAGCGAGGAGCGGCTGAAGGTGAATGTCGCCTCCGCGCTCGCCGACGAGCGGCTGATCGGCATGGTCGGACTTGCCGATTCGACGCGCGGCAAGGCGGTCGTCGACGACATCGCCCGGTCGGGTGTGCCGTTCATCTCGGAGATCTCGCGGGGCGACATCTACGCCGCCCATCCGACCATCTTCTCGCTCGTGCCCTCGATCCGCGACGAGGTCGGCGTCGTCAGGCGGCTGATGGCCGACCGTGGCGCGACGAGGCCGGTGTTCGTCGGTTTCGCCGGCAATCTCTATGTCTCGGAATATGCCCGCCAGCTCGCCGAGCCGGGCGAGGGGCCCGGCCTTGCCGCCATCCATCTCCTGCCGGAACGACCCGACTACGTGCTCGACCAGGCCGCGGCCGATCAGGCGATCGCCGCCATCCGGCAGTCGGGGGCCGATTTCGTGCTCTTGGCACTCAACAGCGGTCCAGGCGCGCAGTTCGCCCGCAAGCTCGCCGAGGCCGGACTGACGGTGCCGGTCTTCGTGGTGCTCGGACGCATCGGGCGGATCGACCGTGCCATGGGCGCAACGCCCTATCCCGGCGCCATGCTCGAGCTCGCCCGCGAGGGCGTGCCGAACGCCTACAACGAGCGGCTGATGCGCCGCATCTGGGCAGAGCGCGACGGGACGTGGATCTTCAACGACAGCCGCTCGCAGACGGCGCCGGCGGCCTGCAAGGACGAGCCGGACACGCGCCTCATCACCGACGTGCAGGACGACGCCAACCGGCGCGCGATCGGTCGCGGCGTGCAATATGCCGACATGATCGAGATGATCGCGACGGCCGCCATCGCGAAAGGCACCGCGGTCGACTTGGCGGAGCTGCGCCGTGCGATCGCTGGCGATCTTGCCGGCTACCGGGCGGAGCGGCGGATCTTCCATGGCTGGTGGCAGGATTGGGCGTTCACGGCCGGGCGCTCACTGTCGGATGCCATGCTGGTCGCCGAGCGGCGGGCGCCGGGCGCCGCCATCACGCTCGCGGCCCGGCAATATGCCTTCGGCGCGACTGGGCTGAGGCCGCTGCCGGTGATGTCGATCAGCGTCGACATGATCCGTATCTTCAAGGTCGACAGCAACGAGCGCACCTTCTACGCCGATTTCTATCTGTCGTTCCGCGACGATGCCGGGCTCGACATTTCCGACATCGAGTTCACCAATGCGGTGCGCTCGGAGGTGTCGCGCGACGCGCTCGTCAGCTTCCACCGCATCGACGCGGCGCCCGGCAGCAATGGCGGCCTCAAGCTCTACAAGGTGGCGGGGAAGTTCTATTTCGAGCCCGATCTCGGCGACTATCCCTTCGACGAGCAGCGCTTCTCGCTGTCGTTCCAGCCGAGCGACGCATCGCACCCCTTCCTCGTCCAGCCGCCGCCGGCCGAGCTTGGTCGGCGAAGCTTCGACACCGACGGCTGGCGGCCGCTGTCGCGCTATGTCGGGGCGGATCAGGATGTCATCACCGCGCTCGGCAGCGATGTCGCGGAGGAGCGGCTGATCCAGCTCTACAAATACAATGCCACCTGGGTGATGGCGCGCATCTCGACCGATTATGCGCTGCGCGTGGTGCTGCCGCTGATCGTCATCCTGCTCGTCACCTATCTGTCGGTGTTCATTCCCGAGGACCGGCTCGAATCGGTCGTCGCCATCCAGGTGACGGCGTTGTTGTCGGCGATCGCGCTCTATCTGGCGATCCCCAAGGTCGACAATGACGAGGCGACGGTGTCCGACAAGATATTCGTCGCGTGTTACGGCATCATCACGCTGACGCTGGCGCTGTCGATCCTGAGGGCCCGCTACCACGGTGTCGGGCGAATGCGCACGGCGACCCTGGCCGGGCTTGCGCAGCTCGTGCTCGTGCCGCTGCTGACACTGATGCTGGCTGGCTATGTGGCCGTGACGGCGATGGGACACGGCGAGGGCGCCGGTCTTGCCTCGGCATGGCTCGGGCAGTGAGGGCGGAGACTGCATCGCCGGGCGGCGGGTGCGGCGGGGCGCCGCCAGCGTTGGGTGCGGCCTGACGGGGCGGCCGACAGCCTGAGCCTCGCGCATGAGACTCGCGCATGAGACAAGGGACAGGCGCTTGCGCGCGCCGACCCCGGCATCCGCTCATACACCCTGGCGCCGCAAGGCGCTGCTGCCGGGCCGTCACGGCGACGGCGCGGCATGCGCTCCCATCAGAACTTGCGGTAGGCCTTGTTGAGGGCGACGAGCGGGTGCTTGGGGCTCATCTGGAACTTGATGAGCAGCTCGCGGGCCATCATGTCGCGGTCCTGCTGGCTCGACGGCAGCTTGAGATTCTTGGGGATGCGCACCCAGCCGTTGACGTTGCGATCGAAGATCGCCGGCTCGCCCTCCTCATAGCCCATATGGACGTCCTCGAGCCAGTTGAGGTCGTCCCAGCCCATGAACTCCATGTACTTCTTCAGGAAGGGCGTCACCTTTGCATAATCGGGCACCAGGTTGACGTCGTAGCGGTAGCCGATGTGCTGACCGATCTCCTTCTCGCGCTCCGAGCCGAGGCCGTCCTTGTCCTTGATGAACTGGTCGACGTCCTTGATCTCTGAACCCTTGTAGGATGTGCCTGCCATAGTGAGCCTCGTCCTCTTGTAGGGGCGACCGGTGGTCGCCCGTCTTCGGACGACGACGCGGCACCAATCGCTCCGATCTGCCTGGTTTCGATCGAGTGGGGCGACCGCCGGTCGCCCCTACGGTTCATCAATACCTGTGATAGTTGCCGGCACCCGGCAGCACCTCGTGGCCGACCACGTAGTTGGTGCCGGCGAGCGGCACCTTGCACATGGCGGAGGCCTCCATGGTGAGGGCGGCGAGATCCTCGGGCTCGAGCGAGTGGATGTTGGTCTTGCCGCAGGCCCGGGCGAGGAGCTGGGCCTCCATCGTCAGCGTGTGCAGGAAGTTGTAGACGCGCTCGGCCGCCTCGTCGGGATCGAGACGCTTGCGCAGCTCGGGATCCTGCGTCGCGACGCCGACCGGGCAGCGGCCCGAATGGCAGTGGTAGCACTCGCCCGCCGGCACGCCGATCTCGGCCTCGTAGTCGGTGACGCCGTCGATGTGCTTGTTGCAGTTGAGCGCCATCATCACCGAATGACCGATGGCGATCGCGTCGGCACCGAGCGCCAGCGCCTTGGCCACGTCGCCGCCGTTCCTGATGCCGCCGGCATAGACGAGGCTGATCTCGCCGCGCTTGCCGAGCTCGTCGATGGCGCGACGGGCCTCGCGGATGGCGGCGATGCCGGGGATGCCGGTGTCCTCGGTGGCGATATGGGGACCGGCGCCGGTGCCGCCCTCCATGCCGTCGATGTAGATCGAGTCCGGACCGCACTTCACCGCCATGCGCACGTCGCTTCAGATGCGGGCGGCGCCGAGCTTCAGCTGGATCGGGATCTCGTTGTTGGTCGCCTCGCGGATCCTGGATCTGAGGGCGAGATCGTCGGGACCCAGCCAGTCGGGATGGCGAGCCGGCGAGCGCTGGTCGATGCCGGCCGGCGCGAGCGCATCTCGGCCACCATGTCCGTCACCTTCTGGCCCATGATGAAGGCCAAGAGCCGACCTTGCAGCCCTGGCCGATGAAGAACTCGCAGCAATCGGCAAGGCGAAGGTGGTTCGATTGAAGCCGTAGCGCGACTGGATGCATCAGATCCAGCGCCTGAATAGCGCCGCTCGTCGGGGATCATGCCGCCTTCGCCGGAGCAGGTGGCGGTGCCGGCCATGGTGGCGCCGCGGGCGAGCGCGGTCTGGCCTCATAGGAGAGTGCCGAAGTCATGCCGGTGACGTAGACCGAATGTCGAGGACGAGCGGGGCGCTTCGCCTTGGGGCCGATGACGGTCTTCGTCTCGCACTTCTCGCGATAGCCCTCGATGACGAAGCGGGTCAGCGTGCCGGGCAGGAAGGTGAGATCGTCCCAGTGCGGGATCTTCTTGAAGAGGGAGAAGCCGCGCATGCGGTAGCGGCCGAGCCCGACTCTTGATGTGGATGTCGTTGATCACCTCGGGGTGAAGATCTGGCTGTGCCCGAGAATGTACTTCTTCGTCTCGGCGGGCTCGAGCTTGGTGATCTTCGAGTCGCCGGCCGCTTTGGTGCGGGCGGGCGCCTTCTTGCTCGCCGTCTTGGCGACGGCTGCTGCCTTGGTGGTGGTTTTCTTGGCGGGGTTCTTTGCCATGGGGCTCTCGCAAGTCGTGAGTGATCAGCCGCAAGTCGGGTGAGATCGGGCCGCAGGTCGACGTGCGACTTCCGATCTCACGACCTGGCGAGCTACAGCACCAGCTTCTTCTCGGTCGGCTCGAGGTTGTCGTAGTTCCAGAGCTGCTTGCCGGCGACGATCTTCTGGAAATGGCCGATGCCCTTGGCGGGGAGCATGTCGTACATCTTCAACTTGCGCGTCAGCCAGTCCTTGTCGAGGGCCGTCATCTCGGCGGGCACCGCATCGACGCCCAGGCTCTGCGCCTTGCCACCGAGATAGATGATGCCGTCATACATGGAATCGCCGAGGTTCTTGCCGGCATCGCCGCAGACGACCATGCGGCCGCGCTGCATCATGAAGCCGGAGAAGGCGCCGGTGGAGCCGCCGATCAGGATCGTGCCGCCCTTCTGGTCGATGCCAGTGCGGGCGCCGACCGAGCCCTTGCAGACGAGGTCGCCGCCGCGAAGCGCCGCGCCGAACTGGCTGCCGGCGTTCTTCTCGATGACGATGGTGCCGGCGAGCATGTTCTCGCCGCAGGCCCAGCCGACACGGCCCTTGATGCGCACATTGGGACCATCGAGCAGGCCGACGGCGAAATAGCCGAGCGAGCCCTCGACGATGAGGTTCAGCCGGTTGAGGATGCCGACGCCGACCGAATGCTTGGCGCCCGGATTCTTCAACACGATGGTGCCGAAGCCCTGCTTCATCATCTCGCGCAGGCGGATGTTGATGTCTTTGGGATCGAGCTTGGCGCAGTCGATCTCGCCGCGCTTGTTGAAGTCGACATCGAAGGCGTCGGGATAGGACAGGCGCTCATGATCCTCGGAGAGGTCGAAGAAGCGCTGTTGCGTGCGGCCCCGAAGCTGCTCGGTGTGCATGCCCATGCCGTGCGAGGCATGGTCCTTCTTCGCCGTGGTTACGCCCGCCATACGCGAACCTCCTCATCATAAGGGTCCCAGGTGTCGATCTCTTGGGGAAGGACGGCGCGGATGGCGACCTCCTCGGAGGCGAGACAGACCATGTCGTCGCTCTCGTAGAGAACCATCGGCTTGGCGGCCATCGAGTCCTTGGCCATGCCGATCGCGTCCTTGGTGGTGACGAGATAGGTGAAGACGCCGTCGATCTCCTTGATCGACTCGCGCAGCGTGTCCTCGAGCTTGGCGCCCTGCTCCAGATGGTGGGCGACATAGACGGCGAGCAGCTCGCTGTCGCAGTTCGACATGAAACGATGGCCGAGCCGCTCCATCTGCCGGCGCATCAACCAGTAGTTGGTGATCTGGCCGTTATGGACGACGGCGATGTCGTTGTAGGGGTAGGCCCAGTAGGGGTGGGCGGAGCGGATGTCGACATCCGACTCGGTCGCCATGCGGGTGTGGCCGATGCCGTGCGTGCCCTTGATCCGGCCGAGACCGTACTGCTTGGAGACGGTGGTCGAGTCGCCGAGATCCTTGACGAGCTCGAGGGCGTGACCGAGCGAGAGGATCTCGGCGCCGTCGATGTCCTCGATGTAGTCGGCCACCTTCTTCAGGTCGCCGTCGTACTGGATGCGATAGCGGAAGGCGTACTCGGTCGCCGGCTCCGCGTCGGCGACCTTGACGCCGAGCTCCTTCAGGCGCTTGTCGACGGTCGCCTTGCGCTCCTTGATCTCGTCGTGAATCTTGAAACCGGTCTTCAGGTCGTCCTGCTCGGCGACCTTGAAGCGCATGACGAAATCATTGCCGCCGGGCTTGCCGTAGAGCGCAAAACCGGTCGAATCCGGTCCGCGATGCTTCAGCGCCTGCAGCATGTCGGTCATCTCGCGACCGACATCGCCGACACGTCCGCGATGTATGAGGCCTGCAATTCCGCACATGTTGTTGTCCCTTGCGAGTTGTCAGTTGCGAGTTGCGAGCCCGAGGAGCGCCGTTGCAGGCGCCACTCGCAACTCACAACCTCACACCTGTTACGGCAGGCAGTTCAGATACTGATCGAGATCCCATTCGGTCGAGGTGTGGAGGAACTTCTCCCACTCGTCGCGCTTGTACTCGTCGTAGAGACGATGCATCTCGCCGGGCATGGCCGACAGGATGACCTCGTCCTTCTTCAGCGCATCGAGCGAGTCGCCGAGGGTCATCGGCAGCTTCTTCACCTGCTTGCCGGCCTCCATGGCGGCATAGATGTTGCGCTCCTCGGGCTGGCCGGGATCGATCTTGTTGCGGATGCCGTCGTCGGCGGCGCGCAGGATGGCACCCGCCATCAGATAGGGGTTCACCATGGAGTCGACGGCGCGGTACTCGAAGCGGCCGGGCGCGGACACGCGCAGGCCCGTGGTGCGGTTCTGGAAGCCCCAGTCGGCGAAGACCGGCGCCCAGAAGCCGGTGTCCCAGAGCCGGCGGTAGGAGTTGACCGTCGAGCAGCCGATGGCGGTGAGCGCGCCCAGATGCTTGACGATGCCGCCGATCGTGTAGAGGCCGATCTGGCCCGGCATCTGCAGGTCCTTGCCCTCGGGCATGAAGGTGTTGGTGCCGCCGCGGCGGTACATGTAATTGTGCTCCATGCCCGGCAGCTTGGAGGTGTCGTTGCCGAGCGCCTTCATCTCGTCGGTGCCGCCCTTCCACAGCGAGATGTTGTGGTGGCAGCCATTGGCCGACACGCCCATGAAGGGCTTGCACATGAAGCAGGCGATGATGTCGAACTCGCGCGCGACCTGGGCGCAGATCTGGCGATAGGTGGTCAGGCGATCGGCGGTGCGCAGCGCCTCGTCATAGTTGAAGTTCAACTCGAGCTGGCCGGGCGCGTCCTCGTGATCGCCCTGGATCATGTCGAGGCCCATCTTGCGGCCGTATTCGATGACCCGCATGTAGACCGGCCGCAGGCTCTCGAACTGGTCGATGTGGTAGCAGTAGGGGTTGGAATAGCCCGAGTGGTCCTTCTTCAGCCACATCATCTCCGGCTCGGTGCCGTGACGCATGCGAAGGCCGTGATCCTTCTCGAACTGGTCGTGGATGCGGCGCAGGTTGCCGCGGCAGTCGGAGGTGAGGAAGGCGCCCGGATTCTGCTTCTCCTCACGGTTGCGGAAGAGGGTGCAGAACATGCGCGCGACGCGCTTGTCCCAGGGAAGCTGCATGAACGTCTCGGGCTCGGGGACGCCGACGAGTTCGGCCGCCTCGGGACCATAGCCGAGATACTCGCCCCGGCGGTTCATGAACAGGTTGACCGTCGCACCGTAGACGAGCTGGAAGCCGCCATTGGCGACGTTCTCCCAGTGGTCGGCCGGGATACCCTTGCCCATGATGCGGCCGGTGATCGAGACGAACTGCAGGTAGAGGTACTCGATCCCGAGCTCGTTGATCTTGGCCCGGACGGCCTTGATCATGTCCGATCGGCCTGGCGTCTCGATGAAGCGTTCATAATCGGTGGCCACGGTACGTTTCCTCTCCGTTACAGTTGAATTATGAACAGATGCGACCGGTAGCATCGGGCTGCCGGATCGAGGGCCAATCTACACCACTTTGGGGCGGGTGGAAGGCGATCCCGGATGCGCGGGAACGGCACTCCCTGCATGGCTCGGCCGACCTGCCGGCCGGCTTCTCCTCCCCTCGGCAATGCCTGCCGCAGCTATTCGCCGGTATCGGGAGCTTTGCCCCCGGGTTGCGATCTCACCCAGGACCGATGCCTGCCCGAAGCCTGCATTTCGGCGTCTTGAAGCGCCTTTCACGCCATTTCCGGAAGGCGGGCGCGGCGCGCCCAAGCTCGGATCGCCGCCGCCCGGACAACGGCCCGCTCCCACCGGCTGGCGCCCGCGGCGTCTCAATCGCGGACTGCACGGAGGGTCCGGCCGAGGCCATGACGTTGCGGCCAATTCTGCATAGGACCGCGCCCATTGCAAACCAATTCTCTCCAATTGGAACCAATCATTGCCGCATTGGTTTGATGGCAGATGCGCTTGTCACGCAGAGCATGTATGGTTCCGCCATGACCGCGATCGAGGACAGGGAAGACGTTCTGGCGCCGAGCCTCGGTGTCGGTTCCATCGTGCAGCGGCTCCGGCGGGCGATCTCGGCCGGCGTCTATGCCGATGGCGATCGGATTCCGCCCGAGCGGCAGCTCGCGACCGCGTTCGGTGCCGCCCGCTCGACCGTCAGGAAGGCGCTCGACCAACTCGAGACCGAAGGCCTCGTGGTGCGCCGGGTCGGCTCGGGCACCTTCGTCAGCTATCAGGGACCGCTCGATGCCGAGACCGGCGAGATCGCCGACTTCATCTCGCCGCTCCAGCTCATCGATGCGCGCCTCGCGGTCGAGCCCTACATGGCGCGGCTCGCGGCGCTGCACGCCACCCAGCGCGATCTCGACAACATGGGTGCGATCCTGATGCGGCTGACGGGGGCGGGTGCCGACAAGGACCTCTTCACCGAGAGCGACGCCGAGTTCCACCTCGCGATCGCGCGGGCGGCGCGCAATCCGCTGCTGCTGCACGTCTACGAGCAGATCAACGCGGTCAGGCGGCGCGCGCAATGGGGCGCCGCCAAGGAGAAGGTGCTGTCGGCCCAGCAGATCGGCGCCTATAATCGCCAGCACCGGGCGATCTACGAGGCGCTGGTGCTGCGCGACGCGCAGCGGGCAGCCGACCTCATCGTCGTGCATCTGGGCAAGGCGCGCGACGACCTCGTCGGAGCGCACAGCCCATGACGACGCCACCTTCGGGACAAGAGGGCTACCGCCCGGCCGAGACGATGCGGCTCGTCGCCGCCGGCCGCAACATCCTCGCCTTCTATGACGGCCGCGATCAGCGCATCGACTGCGCGGCGGCGACGGCGGCGGGCTTCGACGGCGAGACGCTCGGGCTCGGCATCGCCAGCTATGCGGTGGTCTCGGGCGAGGAGGCGCTCGTCTACGATACCCACATCTCGCTCGCCCATGGCGCGCGCGTGCGCGATCAACTCGCCGGGCTCGGCGTCGAGCGCATCCGCGTCGTCTACAGCCATTGGCACCACGATCATGTGGCGGGGGCCGGTGCCTTCGCCGACTGCGAGATCATCGCCAACGAGCGGACGCGCGACCGGCTCATCGAGCATCGGGCCGATCTGCAGTCGGGTGCGCGCCATCCCGCGATCGACCCGCTGGTGATGCCGACGACGATTTTCCGCGACCGGCTCGCGCTGACGGTCGGCGCGGTGCCGGTCGTGCTCGTCCACGCCGACATCCACAGCGACGACGAGACCCTCGCGCTGCTGCCGGAGTCGCGCCAGCTCATCGCCGGCGATTGCCTCGAGGACACGATCACCTATGTCGCCGAGCCGGAGGGCCTTCAACGCCACATCGCCGAGCTCGACCGTATCGCGGAACTGCCGTTCGACCGCATCCTGCCCTGCCACGGCAGCTACGAGCAGATCGCGGCGGGCGGCTATCAGCGCACCTTCATCCGGGCGACGCAGCAGTATGTCCGCATGCTGCTGCGCATGCGCCGCGAGCCGGAGCTGCGGGAGATGCCGCTGAAGGAACTGATCCAGGGGCCACTGCTGGCGGGGTGGATCGAGTATCACGCGCCCTATGAGGCGGTGCACCGGTCGAACGTCGCGCGCGTCGCCGCACTTGCGGGAGACGGCGCGGCATGAACGCGGCGCTGCTCGGCCTCGTCGCCGCGTTCGGATGGGGCCTACACGATTTCATCGGACGCTTCGCCTCCCGACGGGTCGGCACCGGTGGCACCACGCTCAGCGTGATGGTGAGCGGCTTTCTGCTGCTGACCGTCTGGACGCTCGGCTCGGGCATACCGCCGATGCCGGGCGGGCGCGAGCTGATGCTCGTCGGCTTCACCGGCGTCGTCTATGCGCTCGCGCTCATCCTGCTCTTTGCGGCGCTGTCGTGCGGGCCGCTGTCGCTCGTCAGCGTGGTGGTCGCGGCCTATCCGGCCTCGATCGTCGCCTTTCACATCCTCGGCGGCGAGCGGCCGGGCCCCGTCACCTGGATCGCCATGGCGGCAGTGTTGGCGGGAACGCTCTTGGTGGTCGGGGCCGCGGGACAAGCGGTCCGGCGGGCGGACGAGGCTCCCTACCAGATCGGGCGGGCGACGCTGCTGTCGATCCTGTCGCATCTTTCCTTCGCGGCCTCGCTGTCGGCCGGACAGACGGTGGCGCCGCTGCTCGGCGATGTCGAGGCGACATGGCTTGCGCGCGCGGCCGGGCTCGGGCTCGTCGGCGTGTTCTGTCTCAGGGATCGGCCGTCCCCGGCGGCGACGATGCGCTGGCTGCCGGCTCTCGCGGTGATGGGGGCGCTCGACGTGATCGCCCTCGGCGCCATCCTGACGGCGGGCTCCTACGACCATCCCCAGCTCGCGCCGGTGGTGTCTTCGGGCTATGGCGCGGTCGCCGTGGTGCTGGCTCTCGTCTTCCTGAAGGAGCCGGTGGCGCCGTTCCAGTGGCTCGGCATCGCGCTCGTGGTCGCCGGCTCGGCGGTGCTGTCGGCCGGGCTCGGCTGAGCCGCACTCAGCCGGCGCCGATCAGCGCCAGCCACTCGTCCTCGGACAGGACCTTGACGCCGTGCTTCTCGGCCTCGGCGAGCTTGGAGCCGGCGCCGGGACCGGCGACGACGATGTCTGTCTTCTTCGACACCGATCCCGAGACCTTGGCGCCGAGCCGCTCGGCGCGCGCCTTCGCCTCGGCCCTCGTCATGCGCTCGAGCGTGCCGGTGAACACCACCGTCTTGCCGGCAACCGGCGAGCCATCGGTCGAGGGACGCTCGAAGGGCTCGATATTCACCTCGGCGACGAGCGCATCGAGCACTTCGAGATTGTGCGCCTCCTCGAAGAAGTCGCACAGCGCCTCGGTCGCCACTTCGCCGACGCCGCTAAGACCGGAAAGCTCGAGGAACCCCTCGCCCGGGAATTCACCGGCGGCCTTGCGGGCGGCCTCGACGAGCGCGGCGGCATCGCCTTCGAAGGCGTCGGCAAGGACGGCCGCACTCTTTGCGGGTGCGATCTTCAGGGCTGCCAGCCGGCCGGCGAGCGGCTCGGCGACGAGGCCTTGCGACGTCAGATCGGCGGCGCGCTCCAGGACGCGGTGAATCGCCGTCTCGGCCGTCTTGGTGCCGAGGCCCGGCAGGCCGGTGATGCGCAGATAGGTCGAGCCGGGCCGCCCGGCGACCGCCCGGCCGATGGCCGCTCGCACCGCCTCCCATGTGCCGAAGCCCTTGGCGAGGTCGCGGCCGGTGGTCTCGCCGATATGGCGGATGCCGAGCGCGAAGATGAAACGGGCCAGCGGAACCGTGCGGCGCTGGTCGATCGCGGCGAACAGCTTCTCGACCTTGCGTGCGCCATAGCCCTCCTTCTCGACGAGCGGGGGGAAGCCGCGGCCGTCGCGCTCCTGCAGGCGGAAGATGTCGGCCGGCGTCCTGATGCGGCCCTCGGCATGGAACTCGTCGATCTGCTTCTCGCCGAGGCCCTCGATGTCGAGGGCGTTGCGGGAGACGAAGTGCTTCAGCCGCTCGACCGCCTGGGCGGGGCAGACGAGGCCGCCGGTGCAGCGGCGCACGACATCCTGCCTGCCGGTGCGCTCGTTCGTCTCGCGCACGGCATGGCTGCCGCAGGCGGGACAGCGGTTGGGGAACTGATAGGGCTCGGCGTCTGCGGGACGCTTGGAGGCAACGATGCCGAGAACTTGCGGGATGACGTCGCCGGCGCGCTGGATCGTCACCGTGTCGCCGACGCGGATGTCCTTGCGCGCGATCTCGTCCTCGTTGTGCAGCGTCGCATTGGTGACGACGACGCCGCCGACATTGACGGGGGCGAGGCGGGCGACGGGGGTGAGCGCGCCGGTGCGGCCGACCTGGATGTCGATCGCCTCGATGAGGGTCGTCGCCTGCTCGGCCGGGAACTTGTGTGCGATCGCCCAGCGCGGCGAGCGCGAGACGAAGCCGAGGCGCTCCTGCAGGTCGAGGCGATTCACCTTGTAGACGACGCCGTCGATGTCGTAGTCGAGGCCCGCCCGCTCCTCGCCGACCTCGCGGTGATAGGCGACGAGCTCGTCGGCCGAGCGGCAGAGGCGCATCAAGGGATTGGTCGGGAAGCCCCAGCGCGCGAAGGCCTCGACGACGCCCTTCTGGGTGGCGGCGGGCAGTGACGCGACATCGCCCCAGGCATAGGCGAAGAAGCGCAAAGGACGCTTGGCGGTGATCGCCGAATCGAGCTGGCGCAGGGAGCCGGCGGCGGCATTGCGCGGATTGGCGAAGAGCTTGGCGCCTTCCTCATCCTGCGCGGCATTCAGCTTCAGGAAGTCGGCGCGGCCCATATAGATCTCGCCGCGGATCTCGAAGGGATCGGGAAAGTCGCCCGCCGTGACCTGCGCCGGGATTTCGCCGATGGTCAGCACATTCGCCGTCACGTTCTCGCCCTCTGCCCCGTCGCCGCGGGTGGCGGCCTCGACGAGGCGGCCCTTCTCGTAGCGGATCGAGATCGACAGGCCGTCGATCTTGGGCTCGGCGGTCACCTCGACCTCGGCATCTTCGGCGAGGCCGAGAAAGCGGCGCACGCGGTCGAGGAAGTCGACGACATCCTCCTCCGCGAAAGCGTTGCCGAGCGAGAGCATCGGCACGCGATGGCGCACCTTGGCGAAGGGGCCGGCGGGCGCCGCACCGACACGCGAGGAGGGGCTGTCGGGGCGGACGAGACCGGGAAAGCGCGCCTCGATGGCGCGATTGCGCGCGACGAGGGTGTCGTACTCGGCGTCGGAGACGACCGGTGCGTCCTCCTGGTGGTAGCGGCGGTCGTGCCCGGCGATCTCGGTGGCGAGCCGCTTCAGCTCGGCCCTGGCCGCGCGCTCGTCGAGCGCCTCGACGGGTGTGGTCGCCTGATTTCTCGCCATGATCGGCTCCGGAGGGTCGCTCGACGGCAGCACCCCCCATCCAGGGAAGGCCGGCCCGCCCCTCCTCTAGAACATGTTCGAGCGCGTTGGAATCGGATCGATCGTCCGTGCACTCCGTCGCACGGGTTCAGGAAGCCTCGGCGGCCATGGCCCCATCGTCTTGCGGCGCGGCCTCGGAGGTCGCGCGGCCCGGATCGCCCGAGATGGCACCGACGGCCGAGGCGACGCGGTCGAGGATCATGATCTTCTGCCAGATCTTCTGCGAGAGGCCGCCGGCGAGTTGCTCGATGTCGTTCACCGCATTGATGACGACGGCATCGGGCGAGGACTGGGCATAGATGGCGGCGAGCTTGGCGACGAGCGAGAGCATTTCCGAGCAATAGTCGAGATAGCGCTCGAGCTCGAAGGGCGACAGCGTCTCGGTCGGCGAGGAATGGGTGCGGCTGCCCGGCCTCAGGATGCGGCTCGGATCCTTGGTGAGCTGGTGCATGTCGACGACATGGACGATCGAGCGCAACTCGTGCAGCTCGCTCAGCGCGGCGCGGCGCTTCACCCGTTCCTCGACCGTCGCCAGGAAGAACAGGCCGGCGCCGGTCACGATCAGGATGTTGATGAAGGCGTCGATGCCCTGCATGACGCCGTAGAGATTGTCGGCGTCGCGCTTCACCTCGACGAGGGTGCCGACGAGCGCGAGCATGCCGAGGCCGGCGAGCAGCAGCAGCACGACGAGGGCGCGCAGCAGCAGATTCGGGCGTGCGATGGCGTCGGCGCGGGCGCGCGTCCTGACGCCGATCGAAACGAGCTCGGCGGAGACGCGGGCGAGGCCGGCCTCGGGAAAGCGCTCGCGGATGCGGGTGTCGAGCTTGCGAAGCGTGGCGACGACCTTGGCGGCATCGAGGGTGCGGTAGCGGTCCATGGCCGTCGGCGTCTCCCTCCGTGCACAGGTCCGGGCGGGCCGCCCGGCCTCGAGATCCCCTTCAGGCCGGGCCGCCGGCGGCCGGCGGCGTCCGATCCATGCGAGTTTCGGCGTCGCTGCCGGCGGCGAGGCAATCGACCGTCAGCCAGGCGACGAGCCCGAGCACCATGAGGGCGGGAAGCGGCAGCAGGATGGCCGTTCCGCCGAGCGCGAGGGGCTTGCCGAAGAACACCGCCATGAAGGCGAAGACGGCGAGAGCGTAGAGCGGCAGGCAGAGCCAGGCGAGCGAGCGGCCGTCCTTCAGACGGCGGATCGAGACCGCGGCAGCCGGCCAGAAGAGCAGCGCGAGCGCCGCCACATGGAGGAGGACGATACCGCCCGAGGCGGCCGAGAGATCGGCGAGGCCGAGGCCGAGCAGGCTTGCGGCGCCCGCAACGACGACCGCCTCGGCCATCAAGAGGGCGGCGACTGCCGACCAGTAGGGCGAACGGAACGGCATGGGCAGGCGGGGGGCGGGCTCAGAGGCGACTGACATCTCGGCACCGGACGTGGGACAGGGTGGACACGCGCGTTGGGGGCAGTGTCGCCGGCTCTGGTTAACGCCGGCTTGCGGGGATGCGCAAAACCGGCCAACCATCGGCCAGACCCGACAACCGCCCGAAGGGGGACGAAGGATGATCGCCTATGTGACGGTCGGCGCGAACGATCTCAAAGCTGCCGGACGGTTCTACGACCGCGCGCTCGAGCCTCTCGGTCTCGTCCGCATCTTCGCCGACACGCACGAGATCGGCTATGGACCCGCCGAGCGCACGCCCGGCGAACGGCACAGCCGCTTCTATGTCGTGACGCCGTACGATGGCGGCAGGGCCTCGTTCGGCAACGGCACGAATGTCGCCTTCGAGGCGCCGAGCCGCGAGGCGGTCGACCGCTTCCACCGCGCCTGCCTCGCCGAGGGAGGGCGGGACGAGGGCGCGCCCGGCCTCAGGCCGCACTATCACGAGAATTTCTATGGCGCCTATGCGCGCGATCTCGACGGCAACAAGCTCGTCGCCGTCTTCGAGAAGCCGGTGTGACCGCCTTCAGGCCGGCCGCCGTGCCAGCGTAAGGCGCTCGCGGGGATTGAGCGTCCAGGAGGCGGCCAGCGCCGGCTCCGCGGCGAAGGCGTCCCACAGCTCGACGTCGAAGCCGGCCTCGGCAAGCCGGTCGTAGTAGTCGCGGCCATAGATGCGGACGTGATCGCGCTGGCCGAAGCGGCGGATGCGCTCGGCCTCGTCGGTCACGGAGGGATCCTCCTCGGTGCGATCGAGGCGCATGGCGAGTGGCACCTGCAGAATGGCGAGGCCACCCGGCTTCAGCATGCGGCACATCTCGCGCATGGCGCGCCGGTCGTCGGGAATATGCTCGAGCACGTGGTTGCAGACGATCCAGTCGAAGCTGCCGTCGGCGAAGGGCGCGTCCTGCAGATCGAAGCTCTGCAGATTGTCGAGATGACGGTAGCGGCGGCGGTCGAGATCGGCGGGCACATAGTCGAGACCGGGGACGGCGGCGAGAATGTCGGCAAGTCCGAGCTCGGGCGCGATGTGCAGCAGCCGGCCCGGGCCGCTCAACATGCGCGTGCGGGTTTTCAGATAGAGATAGACGAGGCGCACCCGGTCGTTGGCATGGCAGATCGGGCATTCGTCGTCCCGCTTCACCTCGCCGCCGACGACGTCGAGTGCCTTCAGGACGGGATAGTCGTGGCCCTGCGTCAGCATATGGCGCACGCTGGCGCCGCAGACCACGCAGGTCGCGGCGTCGCCTGCGTTCAGCAGGCGCTTCACCCTGATCAGTGCCGGCCGCGGCAGCCCGTCACGCATCGTCGATCGCAATTTCGCCGTCAGGGTCATGATCGCCTCGCTGGGGTCTCGCAGAGATGGATCGCCGTCCACCAGGCCCTGAGGAGCCTGAGGCGCACGAGAACGCCGAGCGCGGCGAGCTTGTCGGCGACGCCGAGCCCTCCTGCCCGTGCGATGCGAACGCTGTGGACGACGGGGGAAGCGGCAATGACCGCCGCACGCAGGAGCTGGGCGGCCACCGGCAGGCCGGCATCGCGGTCGAGCAGCACCTTCTCGCGTGTCACGCGCCGCCATTTGCGCGTCAGTTCGGCAAAGCTGCGTCGCGCCGGATGGGCGACGAGCGCGCGCTCGGCATAGGCGATGCGAAAGCCCCGCGCCCTGGCGCGATGGCACCACTCGACATCCTCGGAGACGCCATTGCGGAAGGGCCCGGTCGCCTCGAACACGGCGCGAGAGGTGACGAGGTTGGCGGTGACCGAGAAGCCGCGCTTCAGGACATTGGTGCGGTTGTCGAAGGCAAAGACCAGCTCGAAGGCTTCCGCGGGCGTGCGGTGTGCGGGATCGGCCGCGGTCACGCGCATGGCGCCGCCGACGAGATCGGCGCCCTCGAGCGCATCGAGCGCCTCGGCGAGCCAGCCGGGATCGGGCAGGCAATCGCTGTCGGTGAAGGCGAGAACGCGTCCACGGCTGGCCGCGACGGCGCCGTTGCGGGCGGGCCCCGCCCCTTTCTCGGCGACGGCGACGACATGTGCGCCGGCGGCCGCCGCCGCGACGGCATCGCAACCGGCCCGCGAGCCATTGTCGCCGACCACGATCTCGAAGTCGGCGCGCGGCAGCGTCTGGCGCTCGAGCGCGGCCATGCAGGTGGCGAGGCCGGCCAGATCGTCGAGATGGGGAATGATGACGGAGACGCGCGGTGCGTCGCTGCCGGATGTTTCAGCCATCGAGCGCTCCGGCGGTGCGCGGCGAGGCGGCAGGCGTTGCGCGCGGCGGCGGCGTCGCGGCGGCGTCATAGCCCTTCGACCAGTCGGCGCGGGCGGCCCAGACCTCCGCCCAGGTCGCGGCGCGTCCCGCCATACCGGGCAGGCCGAGACGGGCGGCGAGGGCGAAGGCGATCCGGCGCGAGAACGGCCAGACCGCGTTCAGCGCGAGAGCGAGCGACACCAGAGGCGGCGAGAAATGCCGGCGGATGAGGGTCGCCTTGGCTTTCAGCACCTTGACGGCCTTGGCGGCCCGGGTCGCCTCGGAGGCGCCGCCGTGATGGATGATGGTGGCTGTCGGCGTCACGCGGGCGGGCACCGTGGGCACGCGCGACATGGCAGAGATGGGCCTCCTCGCCATACATGAAGAAGGCCGGATCGAAGCCGCCGATCTCCTGCCAGAAGCTGCGCTCCATCAGGAGGAAGCAGCCGGTGACGATGTCGACCTCGCGCTCGGTGTCGCGCGGCCAGCCGCCATAGCACTCGGGATTGAAGAGACCGCTCGACGGCCAGAGACCGGTAAGCCCCGTCGCACGGCAGAATAGGCTCCAAAGCGTCAGGCGCCGGAAGCAGTTGGTCGCGTTGACAGATCCGTCGGCGAACAGCGTCCGTCCACCCCAGATCCGCGCTTCGGGCGTCCGCTCCGCGAAGGCGAGCAGCGCGTCGATCGCGCCCGGCAGGACGACGGTGTCGGGATTGAGGAGTAGCAGATAGCGGCCACCGGCGTCGCGCGCGGCGAGGTTGTTGGCGCCGGCAAAGCCCAGGTTCTCGCCCGAGCCGATGAATCGGCCGACGGCGGGATGGGCGGCGATCATGGCGGCCGAGCCGTCGCTCGAGGCGTTGTCGACGACGATCGTCTCGACGCGCCGTGTCCGGGCGCCCCCGCGATCGAATCGAGACAGGCTCCCGTCATCTCCCGGGTATTGTAGCTGACGACGATGATGGAGACCTCGGGAAGGTCGCCGCCTTTGCCCTCGTCAATCGATCCCAGATCGCCCGTCATGGCGAGCTCCCCGCACAAGAACCCGACTTCGGCCACACCGCCCCTCGCCAGCCCGCTCCGGCCGGCGACGGGCCGTTCCACCGCCTTCCAGGCGATCCGACGAGTGCTATCTTGCCGGCCTTAAGGTCGGGTTACGGGGGCGCAGGCGAGCCATGCGGCGGTGTCCGTCCGATCGCCTTGCCAATTGGGCGGTGCGCTGTGCAAGGTCCCGTCCGAGCTGTCTCGGATCTGGGGCAGCACCTGCCAGCCGGTTGTCGAGGAGACCCGCCATGGGGTGCGACATCCATTTCGTGGTCGAGCGCCGGAGCCGTGCCGGCGGGGGCTGGATAGGGCTCTACTCGTGCCTTGTCCGCCCGCTGCGGGCAGATCTCGTCGCATGCCGGCGCGACTACGATTTCTTTGCCGAGCTCGCGCGGGTGAGGGGCGATGGCTCGCCCTGCTCGCTCGCTCCTCGCGGCCTGCCCGAGGATGCGAGCGAGTTGGCGCGACAGGAGTTCGCCCAGCCGTCCGCCGGCTTTCACACTCCGACCCATGTCCGCCTGAGCGAGCTAGTCGACGCCTGGGTCCGGGCCCATGACGGCGAGGACGGGCGGGAGCCGGCTGGCGCCGAGGTGCGGCCCGAGTGTGCCGCCTACGATCTCGTCGGCGTCGAGGACGACGCCGAGCGCGAGCATCGGGTGGTGCTTTGGTTCGACAGTTGAGCTCGGCATTCAGCCTGCCTTGCCGCACGAGCGACGTCGAGCCTCGAGCGGCCGCCCGGATTGCAACGATCGACGACCGAGGTGATCGATGAGTGCCGAGACGGCAGCGACGACAGGACAGCAGGCACACGCGCCAGTGCGGGCTCTCGTCCTGCTCGCGTCGGCCTATCTGATCTGGGCCGTCCACGACACGATGCTGAAGCTGCTCGCCGACGGCTATGGCCTGTTCCAGATCCTGTTCTTCGGCCGGCTGCTCTCGATTCCACTCGCCTTCGGCCTCGCCATGCGCTCGGGCGGCTTTGCGGCCTTGAGACCGTCGCGACCGGGCATGCACGTCGTCCGTAGCCTGTTCGGGGCGGCCGACATGTATCTCTTCGTGGCCGCCATCGCGATTGCGCCGCTCGCCGACGTCTTCACCATCACCTTCGTCGCTCCACTGGTCATGACCATCCTGTCCGTCGTCTTCCTCGGCGAGAGGGTCGGCTGGCGGCGCTGGACAGCGGTCGCCATCGGCTTTCTCGGCGTCGTCGTCGTCATGCAGCCCTCCGGAGCCGGCTCGGGCCCGGCGTCCCTCATGGCGCTCGGATCGGCCACGACCTATGCGGTCTTCCTCATCATGACGCGGACATTGACGGCGACCGAGAGCGTGCCCTCGCTCGTCTTCTGGAACTCGCTGCTCGTGCTGATCGTCGCGGCCGTGCTGATGATTCCGGAATGGCGCTGGCCGGACGCCGAGACAGGCTGGATGCTGGCCGCGATCGCCGTCACGGGTGCGGCCGGCCAATGGATGACTACCGAGGCGTTCCGCCTGGGCGAGGCCTCGATGCTGGCGCCGCTGCAATATCTGTCGCTGCTCTGGGCGGCCGGGCTCGGCTATCTGGTGTTCGCCGACGTGCCAACGCCGAGCTTGTGGGCCGGCGCCGCCATCATCATCGGTGCGGCGCTCTATGTCGTGCATCGCGAGGCACGGCGGAAGCAGGCCGTGAGCTGACGGAGCGCCGCGTCCGGCAGTGCCTCAGGGCTCGAGCTCGGTATCCCAGTAGAGATAGTCGACCCAGCTCTCGTGCAGATAGTTGGGCGGGAACAGCCGGCCGTTGCGGTGCAGCTCGAACACCGTGGGGCGTGTGGGATGCTGGCGCGGCCACATGCGCGCCACCTCCGGCATCATGCCGCCCTTGGCGAGATTGCAGGGCGCACAGGCCGTGACCACATTGTCCCAGCGCGTCATGCCGCCACGCGAGCGCGGGATCAGGTGGTCGAACGTCAAATCCGACTTCTGCCCGCAATACTGGCAGGAGAAGCGGTCGCGCAGGAAGACGTTGAAGCGGGTGAAGGCCGGATAGAGGGCAGGCTTCACATAGGTCTTCAGCGAGACGACGCTCGGCAGGCGGATGGTGAAGCTCGGGCTGTGAACGGCGCGGTCGTATTCGGAGACGATGTTCACGCGTTCGAGGAAGACGGCCTTGATCGTCTCCTGCCAGCTCCAGAGCGACAGAGGGTAATAGCTCAACGGCCGGTAATCGGCGTTGAGGACCAAGGCGGGAAAACTCCCGGGTGCTGTCGCATTCACGGACACGTCGTGCTTCCTGTCTGGCGGCCCGACGAATCGGGTCACACAGGTCTCACTCCCCGCGACCGCGGATACTATCCGGCTGTGTCCGTTCTGTGAAGCTGCCGGTCCGACGCATCCACCAGGCCAATCAACCGATTGAAATCACATCATATATTAGGTTTCTCTCGCACTCATCCGCCACGCTTCATGCGCATGAGGAGGGCCTCGGCCGCCGTGCGCCAGGGGCCGAAGGCATCGGCCTTGCCAAGGATCTGCAGGCCCTGGCCGGTATAGCTGCCGGGCAGGCAGAGCTCGGCGACGAGCCCATCGATCGGCTCGTCGCGGCGTTCGACGACGGTGCGGGCGGCCGCGGCGGTCATCTCGGCGGCGAGGCGGCGGGCGCTCTCCTCGCCCAGCCCCTGCCGGCAGAGCCAGCCTGTCGTCTCGCCGATCAGGGCCTGGACCCAGCCGTAATAGCAGGCGATCACGCTCGCGGCCTCGAACTCGGCCTCGGCGGCGAGCCTGATGACGGGGCCGGCCGGCGCGAGGAGGGCCTCGATGGCCGGATCGGCAGGAAAGAGGCAGGTCGGGCTGACGCCGAACTCGGCCGCCGTCACCGGCATGGCGCGCAGGACGCGGGCGGGCCGGACGGCGGCGGCGATGGCCGCGATGGGCGTGCCGGCGACGAGGGAGACCACGGTCTGATCGGCACGGAACGGCAGGCCCGCGGTCGCCTCGGCGACCTGGAACGGCCGGACGGCGAGAAGGAGCACGTCGGAGCGTGCGACGAGATCGGCGGCGTCGGCGGCGACGGGGCAGCCGAAGCGCCGGGACAGGGCCTCGGCACGCTCGGCATTGCGCGGCCCAAGCAGGACCGAGGGCCGCATGGCGGGATCGGTGCGGAGCAGCCCCGGCAGCAGATGATTGATCAGATGGCCGACGCCGAGAATGCCGACAAGCGGTGATTCAGATCTTGCCGTGGCCATGGCGTCCCCCCGTTTTTCGCTGCCGGTCCGCTGCGATCGCCGCCAGCGCCGGCCCGGCGTCCTCGGCACTCGCACAGACCATCGCCCCGGCGGCCTTCAGCTCGGCGGTCACATCGACCGGCAGGCTCGAATTGGAGCCTTCGGGGATCTGGTTGAGGCGTCCGCCGATGAGAACGGGAATCTCGAGCCCCGCCGCCGCCAGCTCGGCCTTCAGGCCCTTCAGATAGGCGAGGGCGACGCCGTTATAGGTCGACAGCGCGATGGCATCGACGCCCTCGGCGCCGGCCGCGCGGGCAAGGCCCGCCTGATCGACCGAGACGCCGCCATCGACCGGCTCGATGCCGAGCTCGCGGAGCAGCTTCTCGATCAGCAGCTTGCCGTGCTCGTGGACATCCGTCGTCGCGACCATCACGCGGAGGCCGGCACCCTTCAAGGCCACGGCCGCGGCGGCCGGAACTCGGGCCATGTGGGCGCTCGCCATGTGCTCGATCTCGGCGACGAGGGAGCCCGGCACCAGGGGCCTGCGGCCACGGAAGGCCGCCGGATCGGGCGTGCCCGCGCCATAGCGCTCCTCGAGGCGCTTGCCGCCGAGCCGGCGCAGCGCGTGCAGCATCTGGCCGGCATCGCCGGTATCGACGCCCTCGGAGGCGAGGCCCTCCAGCACTCGGTCGCGGAAGATCTCGCCGCCCCCGACGATCTCGTCGGCGAGCGCGGAGGCCCGCGCGGGGTCGACGAGGGCGGGCCATTCGGCCGACCGCTCGATCAGCCGGCCGGCGAAGAGCTGGGCATCGATGATCTCGGAGATGTCGGGAATGCGGCTGTTCTCGGTTACCGGCACAGGATTGATGGCATGGCCGGAGGGGTTGAGGCGCTGACCGAGAATATCGACCATCAGATAGGCGGCAAGGCTCGCATAGTTCTCCGCATCGCTGCCGCGATAGGAGACGGTGTTGCCGTAGACCATGGTGCCGGGCGCCTGCGACACACGGGCGAGTGCGATCTGGAAGGCGAGACGGCCGAGGGGATCGGAAAAATGATGGCCGAAGCAGTGGCTGAGGCGGGCGCCGATCAGGCCTTCGACGATGTGCTTCTCGACGAGCACCGCACCGAGGGCGGAGGACAGGTCGGTGAAAAGCGCGGCAAAGCCGTCGTCGAGATTGGAGTGGACCAGAACCTCGACCTCCTGGGCGGCGATGAGGCCGAGGGCGACGACGGTCTGGCGGGTCGAGACGAGGTCGAGATCGGGACCCGCTCCCGGCAGGCGGAAGGTGAAATACTGGCCGAGATTGCCGATCGAGGTCGATCCGGCGGCGAGCGCCGAGCAGGTGTTCTCGACGGCGGCGGGAAAGCCGAGCACGAAGTCGCCGAAATGTGGCGCGACTGGCGCCCGAGCGGCGAGCCGGACGAAAGCCTCGGTCCCATCGAGCATGAGGCCGGTGCCCATCAGCTCGGTGCGCCGCTCGGCACGCGCAAAGCCCATGGCCCAGTCGAGGCAGATGCCGTAGCGGTCGACGGTGTAGCCGCGCCGGGCCACCTCCTCGTGGATCTCGGCATAGGCGCGCTCGGATTTTCCCGCATCGCGAAAGCCGATCTGGGCGTGCTGCATCACCCGCCCCGCGGCGGCCATCCGGCGCTTCCAATCGGCCTCGCAGGCGATGCCACGTTCGGCGAGGAACGGGCAGGGACCGACATGCCAGTCGCGTGCGAGCGCGCGACCTTCGGCGAGGAGATCGCGCGCTGGCGGCAGGCGCGGGTCGGTGAGACCCGGGATCGGCATGGCGCGCGTCATGGCGGCAGCTCACAGGTTGGATGGGCCGAAAGGCGTGGGGATCAGATCAGCAATCGGGGGCGCCCACAAGCGCGGCACCGTCATAGCGGGGCACCCGATCGCGTCCCTGTCAGCTCGCGATAATGCGACCAGAGCAGCCGGGCCGCGACGCCGCGATAGGGCCGCCAGCGCTCGGCGATCGCTGAAAGGGCGCGCGCGTCCGGGCGGCGGTCGAGGCCGAGGAGCCGGCCGGCCGCCTCCTGCAGGGCAAGATCGCCCGGCGCGAAGCCGTCCATGCGACCGAGGCAGAACATCAGATAGATGTCCGCCGTCCAGGGGCCGATGCCGGGCAGTGCGACGAGCCGACGGCGGACCTCGTCGTCGGGAAGGCCGGCGAGGCCGTCGAGATCGAGACGGCCCTCGGCGAGGGCGGCGGCGAGGCTCCGCAAGGTCCTCACCTTCGCCCGCGACAGGCCGGCGGCGCGGAGTGCCTCGTCGCTCTGGCCTGCAAGGACCGGTGGCTCGAAGGGATCGACCAGATGGACGAGGCGCTGCCAAGTGGCCTCGGCCGAGGCGAGAGAGAGCATCTGCGAATTGACGATGCGGGAAAGCCCGGCAAATCCACCCGGTTCGCGGCGCAAGGGCGGGCAGCCGAGCGCGGCGGCGAGGCGGCTCATGTGAGGACAGGTGGCCGAAAGCGCCGTCATGGCGCGCTCCAGATCCTGCCGGCGATCGATCACCTGCATGCCCGTAATCGCCTCCTGAGGGGCCGGTGCGAGCCGGGCCTCGAGCGGCGCCGTCAACCTTCTCGCCGATCGCCCGCCGCCGCGCGGGGGATCGGATGGTAGTCTATGCTAGTGGAGCGGATTTGACACCTCAGTCCCGGTCGCTGCGAAGTGCGTTCTCAAGTGTCAAATTCAAAAACTCCACTAGAATCATAAGCTTGCTAGTGGTTCTCATGATTCCGACATTTGCTCTGACGGGTTCTGAAACGGGATGCAAATGTCGGAATCGAACCACTGGCCCAATTCAAACAGGCCCCGCCATCGGCTCGACCGAACAGGCGCGGGCAAAGGCCAGGAACAGGTATGATCGTCGTCATCGAACCAGGGGAGCGCGAGGCGTTTCGCGACGAGCTCGAGGCATCCTATCGCCTCCGCCACCGCATCTTCGTCGAGGAGCGCGGCTGGACGAGCTTCGCCAAGCCGGGCGACCGAGAATGCGATCACCTCGACGAGGTCTCGACCACATTTCTCGCCATCCAGCATGACGAGGTCATCGGCTGCGCCCGCCTCGTACCGGGGGCGGGCCTCAATCCCGATATCGTCACGGACCAGAAGGTGCAGGCGCTCGCCGGCAGAACGAGCTTTGCCGGGCTCGGCCGCTTCTGCGTCGCGACGGAGATCCGCGGCGGCTCCAAGGTCAGGAATCCGGGCTCGCATCTGCTCGTCGCCGTGCTCGAGCATGCCCGCGACGCCCGCATCGGTGAGATCTTCTTCGAGACCGATCCCTGGTTCGTCGCGCTCCTGAGGCTGATGAAGGTGCGGCTCGAGACGATCGGTCCGCCGATGCCCTACTACGGGCGCGAGATGGTGATGGCGATCGTGCCGGTCGACCAGCGCGCGATCGACATGTGCCGGCGGATGCTGAAGCTCGAGCTGCCGGGCTTTGGCAGCCGCCCCGATGCGCAGACCGGCCGATAGGCGCAAGGACGAGGCCGAAGGGCCCGATGCCGCAGATGAGCGGATGCTGCCAAACCGCAGACCGGCGGCGCGGATCGGCGGCCGGGCTGATATGAAGCGTGGGAATGCCAGGATGGGCCGCACTCGCCGCCCGCCGATCGGAGCCCGCCTCGTCCCATGACTGCCGCGCCCGCCGTGCTGCGCTTTGCCCCGAGCCCGACCGGACGGCTCCATCTCGGCCATGCGCTGTCGGCGCTGCTCAATGACGACCTGGCGCGCGCGGTCGGCGGGCGACTGCTGCTCCGCATCGAGGATACCGATACGGGCCGCTGCCGGGAGGCGTTCGTTGCGGGCATCCTCGATGACCTCGACTGGCTCGGCATCGCCTACGAGATACCGGTGCGCCGCCAATCTGAGCATCTCGGCGACTATCGTCCGATCATCGATCGGCTGACGCGCGAGGGGCTGCTCTACCCCTGCTTTGCGACGCGCAGCCAGATCGCGGCCGCGGTCGCGGCGGCGGCGGCCCCGCCCGAGCGCGATCCCGACGGCGTGCCGCACTATCCGGGATTGTGGAAGGATCGGACGGCGGAGGAAGTGGCCGCATGTCTTGCCGCGGGCGAGACGCCGGCGCTGCGGATCGACATGGCGCGCGCCCTCGGCAGGCTCGCGGCGGAAGCTCGCCTGCCACTCACCTGGCAGGCCTTCGAGCCCGATCTCGCCGCCGCGACGCCCGACGGCGTGCTCGGCGCGGGGATCGAGACCATCACCGCCGATCCGTCCCGCTGGGGCGATGCCGTGATCGTGCGCAAGGACACGCCGGCGAGCTATCACCTCGCCGTCGTCGTCGACGATGCGCTGCAGGGTGTCAGCCATGTGGTGCGGGGACGCGATCTGCTGGAGGCGACGGACCTGCATTGCCTGATCCGTGCGCTCGTCGGACTGCCGGCGCCGCTCTATCACCATCACCGGCTGCTGACGGCGCCGGACGGCCGCAAGCTGTCGAAGAGCCTCAAGGATCGGAGCCTCGCGGCCCTGCGTGCGGACGGCGCCACGGTCGCCGACATCCGCCGGATGGTCGGACTTTAGTGGTCCAAATCCGACATTTGCATCCCGTTTCAGAAGCCGTGAGAGCCGGCGACCGCCGCTTAACGATGTTGATCTTCGATTGTTTATTACTCCCCGGAAATCACATATAGCTAATGGCCGTCGTTTTATTGTCCGTCTGCGCGCCATTGCGGAGTAAATCTGCAGTTAACGCTTTCGGCCGATGCTCCCGCCACTTGGGTGGCGTACCGTATCAACCGACCGGCCGGGGTGCTCCTGCCTTGCGGCCAGACACAGGCGCTCGTGCCGGCGCCAAGGGTCCGATGGATCAGATTGCGACTGCCGAGCTCGCCGAGCTCATCGATCCGGGAATGATCGCCGCGCTGTTGGCGATGCTTGCCGCGGCGTTCGCCGGGGTTTTCGCGTCGGTTGCGACGCCCGGATTCGAGCGGGCGCCGCGCGCATGGGCGATCCCCCGGTTGCTCGACCCTCGGCGCCTCGTCTCGTCACTGGCGGGCGGGCTTAGCCGCCGGCTGCCCCGTGCCGCCGTCGCGGAGGCTCGCGAGACTATGCCGCCCCCCGAGCCAGTCGCGCCCGAGAGGCAATGGCGCAGGGTCGACGACATCATCGTCATCGCGGCGGAGCGCACCGGACGGGCAGCACGCCTGCAGACCAGCGCCGCCATCCAGCTCGATGCGGCCGAGCTCGGCATCGAGAAGCTGCTCGGCGAGCTCGCCGGCATCAGCGCCTATGCCAAGGCGCGGGCCCATGGCGCGGCGGCCGGATCGCGCGCCATCCTCTCACCCATCGCTCTCGCCGCCTGAGCCGGCCTTCGGATCGAACGGATTGTCGCGGCCGCCCATCAGGACGCGCAGGCGATCGATGCCGACCGGCGCATAGCCGTGGCTGTCGACGCCGACATCGAGGCTGAGGCCGTGCGGCTCGCCGTCGAGCCGGCCGTGCACATGGCCGAACAAGTGCCAGGCGCCACGCCAGGCCCCCGGCCATTCGCGCATCGGATAGTGACAGAGCAGGATGCGCTGGCCCGCCGATTCGATCTCGCGGATGTCGTCGACCGAAGCGAAGAGATGGGCGTGATGCTTGATGGTCTGGGTGTCGTGATTGCCGGCGATCAGATGGATGCGGCCATTGAGCCGCTCGCGATAGGCATCGACCGCGAGGCTCGCCTTGTAGCAGAAGTCGCCGACATGCCAGACGGTGTCGCCGGGGGCGACGACCGAGTTCCAGCGCGCGATGAGCTTCGCGTCCATCTCCTCGACGGTCTTGAACGGGCGGCGGGCGAGACGGATGATGGCCGCGTGCCCGAAATGCGTGTCGGCGGTGAACCAGGTGGTCATCGTCAAAGGCCCACTCGTCTCGAGCGTGTCCGTTCGTCTCTGAGGCCGATCACTCTCGATGCGCGCGCGGACGCTCGCATCCCAACCGATCAGGCTCTCAGATCGCTCCATCCCCAACCTACCCGGCATCCGGCCGGAGCGGGCGTCAGACCGCGGAGAGCCGCGATCTTGCTGCGCGGACGGGCTGCGCGGGCGTAAACCGCAGCGGCGCCCCCCGAGCCTAGCAGATCGGTCGTGCGTCACGCAGCGGTATCGGCGGAGGGTTGTGTTTCCGCCTGACAGACGCACCACAGCGGGCGAAGACGGGCGGCCCTGCCGGCTCACCCGGCAGAAAGCCAGCTCAAGGCCCGCTCGGCCAGGCTCGGCCCGGTCGGCCGGGGCGTCTCGAAGGGATCGGCATGGAAGGCCGCACCTGCCGCCGCCGCGGTGCCGACAGCTTCGACCAGCCCCGGCGCGCCAGCCGCATAGACCGTGTCGCCCGATTGAAGGTGGGGAAGATGCTCCAGCGGTTGGCCGGCAAGCAGCCGTCCCTGTGAATGCTCAAGCTCGCTGATGACGGCCTTGACACGCGTCCCGGCGAAGCGTGACGCCTGCATCAGGGCGGGCGCCATGTAGAAGGCGTCGAGTGTGCGCGAAGCCGCCACGAGCTCGAGGGACCTTGCCGGATCCTCGCGCAGCGCGGCCTGCGCCACCGCCCAGATCGGCGCAAAGCCCGTGCCCGATCCGACGAGAACGAGGCGGCCCGTCGATCCGGCACGCAGATATGCGGTGCCGAGCGGTCCCTCGATCTGCACCTGATGGCCGCGGCCGATCGCCTTGCCGAGTTGAGGCGTCACCCGACCGCCCGCGACCCGCTTGACCTGCAGGCGCAGAAGACCGTCGTTGCGCATCGCAGCAAGTGGCGCCGTCGGGCTGAACGAGCGGGCCGCATAGCCACGGAAGCGGAAGCGGCAATACTGGCCGGGCAGCATCGCCAGAGGCTTCTCCGGCATGATGGCAACCTCGACGATGTCGCGTGCGAGCTCGCTGAGGCCGCTCACCCGACCGCGCAGCGACACGACCGGCGGGCGCGGCTCCACCTCGAGCGAGAGGTCGGAGAAGACCATCGCCCGGCACGCATGGACCATGCCTTGCCCGAAGGTGTCGCCACCGAGCGTGATGCCGTTGCAGACGCGGGTCAGACAGGTCCCGCAGCGACCGGCGCGACAGTCGTGCGGAAGATCGACGCCAGCGGAGAGTGCGGCCTCCAGCAGGTTCTGGCCGGAGCGCGCATGGAAGGTGGCATCGCCGAGGGTGATGCGATGAAGCCTGGACATCATTCGACCTCGATGACGAAGGGACGAAGGTGGCGGGTGTGGCGCTTCTCGGCGTGGTCGAAGGCCGCCACCCAGAGCATGGCACCCGACTTGATCGGCACGTCGTCCGGGCTGCCCGTATAGAGCCGGCGCACCAGTTCGAGCGTCCAGCGTCCCGCCGCCCATCGCGCGACCCCACGGATGCTCGCCTTGGTCAATGCGAGCTCGCTGGCGACGACGATGCTCGGCAGAACCGTTCCATCGGGGAACCGCGCATCGAGGGCTGGGGAATAGGGTTCCGTTTCGCGCTCGGTCAGAAAGGCGCGGGCATCCTCCGGCTCGCTCTCGCCGGGCGCGGCTGCCAGATGGCCAAAGTGCGCCGCGGCATCGGCGGGATCGCGTGGCAAGCGGCGCGGCAGCAGCAGGGGCGCTCCGTCGGCGGAGGTCGTCGTCACGGCGTTCCATTGATAGGCGGGCGGTCCTGGATCGACCTCGAAGCCGCCGGGATAGGACGAAGGCGGCGCATCCGGCATCTCGCTCCCACCGACCGGCGCCCCGAAATGGCAATTGTCGATATGGCCGACGACGCCGGCGTGAGCCGCCCGCCAGAGCCAGATGTCGGCGATGCCGCCTTCGGTGTAGTGCAGGCCGCGACCGGTGGCACCTGGCGGCCGATCGGCGAGCGGCCGCGCCGCCAGATGAATGGCGGCGCCGATCAATGCGCGGCCCGGCCGCGTCAGCAGCACTGCGAGCTTGTCCTCGTTGTAGGTCTGCTCGTCCACCAGCTGCTCGTTGTCGGCGACCACGAACCAGCGGCCGTCGCGCTTCAGCAGCGGCCGGTGCTTCAGCGACCGGGTCGGATCCTCCCATACGATGGCGAAATAGGCGTACTCGCCGTCATGCACCGCCCGGATCTCGACGAGCGACTGATGGGTGCCGCCGAAATCGCCCCCTTGAGTCGTCAGGACGCTCGCCGGCACCGCCTTCGCCCAGGCCGGATCGGAGATCTCGCCGTCGATCCGCGGATGCTCGGCGGAGGTGATCTCGGCAATCGCGAGGGTCGGGCGGGTCGCCTGCTCGGCGCCGAGGCCGAGCATGACGGTGGCGAGGACGACGGCGAGGCCGGTCGCGAGCGGATGCGCATGGAGTTCGCTGCCACTCCTGACGCGCTCACGGACGCGGCCGCGGCCGGCGCCAGGGGCAGGCTCCCGCCTTGGAGGCGAAGGCTCGGCGGCCGGTCGTTGCCGGTCGGCCTGGCGGGCCAGCACATCGGCCAGCAGATCGGCGAGGTCCGGCGGCGGCGGAGCGATCTCGAGACGGCTCGGGCGCACGATCCGCAGGAGCTGCGCCGCGCCGCCGGAGGCGGCATGGAGCCCCACATGGGCGAGGATCGCGCCGACCGACAGAAAGGTCGCCCACATGTGAACGACGAGCCATCCTCGCCCCGATCCAGCGAAGACGAGAACGCCGGAGACGGCGAGGGTGGCGAGCGACCAGAGCAGCAGCTTGAAGGCGAGGACGTTGATCGCCGCCCAGCGGCTGCGCGAGCGCGAGAACATGGCGATGAGCCGCGCGCGATCCATTCGGGTCCGCGCCCCGAGCCCGGCCCTCGCCACATAGACCCGGCAGCCGGCGAGGAGGGCCGCCACTGCGAGGCCGGCAACGAGATGGCGGAACCAGAGATTCTCGACGGGCAGCACGGCATCGAGCATGCCGAGGACCTGCCATTGGGGATCGTCCGTGCCGATACGCAGCCCCGTCGCGAGAGTGACGAGATAGGTCGCCAGCAGTAGGGCATGGAAGACGACCGTGCCCCTGTCGGTCGTCGCGCGGATATTGTGCATGGGTCGAATTCCCCCCGGTTGCCAGAACGGCGCGACGCGCGAACTCGATCGCGGAACGGCGCCTTCGTGCGGCCCGTCAGGCGAGCCTTCGATCCAGCCAGAGCAAATGCAATCAACCCACTCGCCGCGATAATTCCGCCGAAAGAGGCACATTTATGACCCGGCCGTCCGCCAAATGGCGCACCCTGATCTTCACTCAGAATGGGCCTTTGCGAATGGGCGCCCGGTGGCCCGAGCGGGGGCGAGGACGGGGGCGGGCTCGCCCATGAACGACAGGGCACCGCCATGCGTTGCATGAACATGCATGCGGCGTTCGCGTGACACGCGTACCGGCTGCGGCCGGATGCGTTCGCGAATCTCGAACACAAGAAAAGGCTCCGCTGGACTCTCGAGCTTGCGAATGGTCCTGATCATCCGACATCTGCTCGAGTGCCCGCACGACGGGCGCGCAAGTTCCAGGATGGGGCCGCCAGACCGGGAGAGGCGCATCATGACGCAGGCGCGATTGCGGGACATGCGCATCCTCATCGTCGAGGATGAGCACATGCTTGGCGCTGCCCTGAAGGATTATCTCGAGGGCGAGGAGGCCGTGGTGATCGGGCCGGTGGCCCGCCTCAGCGAGGCGCTGGCGATCGTCACGGACGGGCAACCGCTCGACGGCGCCGTGATCGACGTCAATCTGGCGGGCGAGAAGAGCCATTTGCTCGCGGAGGCGCTCAGATCGCTCGGCATACGCTGCATCCTGACGACGGGCGAGCGTTGCGACATGATGCCGGCGGAGCTTCTCGATCTGCTCTGCCTGGAGAAGCCGTTCAAGTTCTCGGCACTCGCGACCGCCCTTGTCGCCTGAGCCGCTCGGCCTCGCCACACATCTGGCCTATGATCTCGTGACCGAAAGCCAGGGCTTCAGGCGGCTCATGGCCTCGGAAAATGTCATCGCGCAGCATGGCGCCAGATACGATCACGATGGGTCGCAGTGCATGCCATGCGGGACCCAGCTTGCGCGGGACATGCCCTCGCCTCCCGCTCCGGCACGCCCGCGCGGGCCCCTCTCCCCTAGGCCCCCGAACGCTCGATTGCCAGCGCCCGATCGATGGGCTATAGCCACGCTAACGGTCGTTCCGACCGTGATCGCCTCCGCCGGCCGCCGCGCCGCGATGGCCTGCACCCGTAGCTCAGCTGGATAGAGCGCTGCCCTCCGAAGGCAGAGGTCAGAGGTTCGAATCCTCTCGGGTGCGCCAATTCTTTAATGAAAATCAAGAACTTACCCGCTCGCCCACTGCGAGCATAGGGCGGTTGATTTCTCGGGGAAGCAGGGGGGAAGCTGGAAATCCATCAATCTCGCGTCCGCGACGCTTTGCATGAGTCAGATTTCCTCCACTGCCCACTGGCGTGAGCGCTGAGGTTTCGTCTCTCTTGCCTCTCCTAAGGCGTCCTTGATCCGCGAGAGGTGAACCGCCCCGGGTTTGCCGGAGGCTCCAACTCTTGAGAGACTGGAGCCATGACACAGCAGACCAAATCCCCGAAATTCTCGCCCGAGGTGCGTGAGCGCGCCGTCCGGATGGTGTTCGACCACGCGGGCGACTACCCGTCGCAGTGGGCGGCGATCGCGTCGATCGCGGCCAAGATCGGCTGCACGGCGCAGACGTTGTCCAACTGGGTGAAGCAGGCCGAGCGCGACACCGGCAAGCGCGCCGGCCTCACCACCGACGAGCGCGAGCGGCTGAAGGCGCTGGAGCGCGAGAACCGCGAGCTGCGCCAGGCCAATGAGATCCTGCGCAAGGCGAGCGCATATTTTGCGCAGGCGGAGCTCGACCGCCGGTCGAAGACATGACGGCGTTCATCGATCAGTACCGGTCTGCGTACGGGGTCGAGCCGATCTGCAAGTTGCTGCCGATCGCCCCGGCGACCTACTACGAGCACCTCCGTCGCCGGGCACATCCGGAGACGGCGCCGCCGCGCGCCAAACGCGATGCTGCATTGATGCCGGAGATCCAGCGCGTGTTCGACGAGAACTTCCGTGTCTACGGTGCGCGCAAGGTGTGGCGGCAGATGCTGCGCGAAGGCCACGACGTCGCCCGCTGCACGGTCGAGCGATTGATGCGCAAAATGGGCCTGGAAGGCGTCATTCGCGGCAAGCGCGTGCGCACGACCGTGCCTGACAAGGCGGCGCCCTGTCCGCTCGATCACGTCAACCGGCAGTTCCGCGTCGAGCGGCCGAACGTGCTGTGGGTGTCGGACTTCACCTACGTGTCCACCTGGACGGGCTTCGTCTACGTGGCGTTCGTCGTCGACGCATTCGCCCGCCGCATCGTCGGCTGGCGGGCGTCACGAACAGCGCATGCGGGCTTCGTCCTCGATGCGCTGGAGCAGGCTCTGCACGAGCGCCGTCCCGTCGGCGGTGGGCTCGTGCACCACTCCGATCGCGGCGTGCAGTACGTCTCGATCAAATACACCGAGCGCCTCGCTGAGGCCGGTCTCGTGCTGTCGGTCGGCAGTGTCGGAGACAGCTACGACAACGCGCTCGCCGAAACGATCAACGGGCTCTACAAAGCCGAGGTCATCTGGCGCAAGGGCCCGTGGCGCTCGTTCGAGGCCGTCGAGCTGGCGACGCTGGAATGGGTCGACTGGTTCAACAACCGCCGCCTGCTGGAGCCGATCGGCAACGTGCCGCCGGCCGAGGCCGAAGCCGCCTACTATGCAGCCCTGGAGGAGCCTGCCAAACTCGCCGCCTGACTCAAACGAAACAGCCTCCGGAGAACCCGGGGCGGTTCACCTGGCCGAACCACGATACTTATCTCCCGGACTAAGACCGAGGATCACGTCCATGGCCGTTGGAAACCTTTCCGTAGATCTTTCGGACCGCGTTGCGCTCGTCACTGGCTCGACCGGCGGCATGGGCGAAGAAGTGGCTCGGCAGCTCGCCGCGAGCGGAGCCATTGTCGCGATCCACGGCCTCGGCGAGCCCGAGCTGATCGAACAAATTCGAGTGGATATCGAGGGGCTCTCAGGCAAGCCCGCTGTTCATCTTGCGCATGACCTAACCGACGCACCCACTGCCGCCGCTATGGTCCGCGAGGTCGAGTCCCGTTTCGGTCGTGTCGATATCCTTGTCAACAATGCAGGTATCCAGCACGTATCGCCGCTCGAAGACTTCCCGGACGAGCGTTGGGACGCTCTGATCGCGGTCAATCTATCGGCCGCCTTCCATGCGACCAAGGCGGCATTTCCCGGCATGAAGCAGCGCCGGTTCGGACGGGTGATTGCGACATCATCCACCCTTGGTGTTACAGCGGAAATGAACAAGGCAGCCTACGTTTCATCTAAGCACGGGATCATCGGCCTCATGCGATCCACCGCACTCGAAGGAGCTGAGTACGGTATCACCGCAAATGCGATCATGCCCGGATGGGTGTTGACCCCGCTCGCTGCAGGCCAAGTCGAGAGGAAAGTTCAAGCCCTCGGTCTGCCGCGTGAGGCCGTTGTCCGCGATCATTTCCTTAACTTGCATCCAACGAAGCGCTTCGTCGAGACCAGAGAAATCGCAGGTGCGGTGCTGTTTCTCTGTAGTGACGCCGCCTCTTCAATCACAGGCGCTGCCATTCCCGTCGACGGTGGCGAGCTGATCCTTTGACGGCTAGAGCGTTTTCCGATCATATTGCATCATACCCCGCCGCTGCGAAGTAGTTGGTGCCCATTCCGGCGATCTCGATCAGCCGTTCCAGTGCAATCCGATCAGGCGTTCCGGGCGATGCCGATCATTGGCAGGGGCATAGTGTGACGGCTCCGTTGATGTGATCGGGTGACTCTCAGTGTTCGCGTTCGGCGTCAAGGCGCCGCACGTCGTTGGTGTGGTCTTTTTCTTTGCGACGGGAGGCCGTCCCCGAAGTCAACGGGAGGGACCCATGCGCGTCGCTGAGTGACCGCCACGAGTCTGACGCAGCGGCGCGGATGGGAGGGCCCTGTTGACCCTCGGGGGCGGGCGGGCAACGAGCGCTGTCGGTCATTTCTTGGCTCCCTTTGCCGGCTTCGCTGCGCTTGCGCCGTTCGTGCTGATAGAGCTGACGGTATCGCCCGCGCTCTCCGCCGTGTCTACCTCGCCGGCCTTGATCTTGCGGATCGAGGGGCCGTCGAGGGCGAGGCGGTAGGCGTTGTGCACGAGGCGGTCGAGGATGGCATCGGCGAAGGTCGGCTCGCCGATCACCTCGTGCCAGACATCGACGGGGAGCTGGCTCGTGATCAACGTGGAGCCGCGGCCATAGCGGTCCTCGACGATCTCCATCAGGTCGCGGCGCTGATCGGCCGTCAGGCGATCCGGTCCCCAGTCGTCGAGGATGAGCAGGTCGACGCGCGTGAGGAGGCGGAACTGCTTAGCGAAGCGGCCGTCGCCGTGTGCGAGCCCGAGATCGGCGAACAGCCGGGGCACGCGAGCGTAGTGCACGGAATGCCCATCGCGGCAGGCCTTCTGCGCGAGCGCGCACGAGAGCCACGACTTGCCGACGCCGCACGGCCCGGTGACGAGCAGATTGCGATGCTCGACAATCCAGCGGCACGTGGCAAGCTGTTGGAACAGCGCCTTGTCGAGCTTGCGCGGCACGCGATAGTCGACGTCCTCGATCGACGCCTGGCCGTGGCGCAGGCGCGCCGACCGGAGCCGCGTCTCGAAGCGCTTGTTGTTGCGGCTCGCGGCCTCGCGGTCGATGAGCAGGCCGAGCCATTCGGCGTGTCCGAGATCGCGCGCGTTGTCCTGGGCACTCAGCTCGGCGAACGCGTCGGCCATGCCGTCGAGCTTCAGCTCGCGCAGCAGGTTGATGGTGGGATGCATGAGCATGCTGTCTCCTCAGTGGAAGTAGGTGGGGCCGCGGATGTTGTCGTGCGCAATGGCCGCGCCCGCGGTGTCGGCGTGGCTATCGCGATCGTCGCGCCGGAGGCGCGACTGATCGGAGTTGGTCTTCAGGATCGAGACGACCGAGCGGTAGGAGCGTGCGCCAATGGCGAGTGCATGCGCGCAGGCGGCCTCGAAGCGCTCGCGGGCGTAGCCCTTGGCGAGCCGGATGATGCCGATCGATGCTCGAAAGCCCTGCTCGGGATGCCGCTTCTCAGCGATGATGATCTCGACCAGCGCCGACGTGCTCGGGCCGATCTCGGCGGCGCGGCGCTGGATGCGCTCCGGCGTCCACTCGGCGTAACGCCGGTGGCTCGAGGGCATGTGCTCGTCGATCGTGGTGTGCTTGCGGTTCGACGACGATCGCATGTGCGCGGCGATACGCACGCCCTTGTGGAACACCTCGACCGTGCGCGCCGTGATCCGCGCCCACAGCTTCTCTCTGATGAGCGCGTGCGGCACCGAGTAGAAGTGCTTCTCGACCTCGACGTGATAGTCGAAGCCCGCCTTCACCTCTTTCCACGCGGCGAACTCGAACGGCTCTGCTGGCAGCGGCTTCAAGGCTGCGCGCTCAACATCGTTGAAGAGCGCGCTGCGGCTGGCGCCGAGATAGCGCGAGACCTTGTCATTGAGCGCCTTCACGCAGTCGGCGATCGCCTCGTTCAGCTCGGCGAGCGAGAAAAGCTTCCTGTTCCGGAGCTTGGCGATGATCCAGCGCGTGGCGAGCAGCACGCCGGCTTCGACCTTCGCCTTGTCGCGCGGCTTGTTGGGGCGCGCAGGAAGAACCGCGGTGCCATAGTGGCTCGCCATCTCCTCGTAGGAGCGGTTCACCGCCGGCTCGTAGAAGCATGCCTTGGTGATGCCGGACTTCAGGTTGTCCGACACCGTCATCCCCGGCACGCCGCCAAAGTAGGCGAAGGCGCGGGTGTGCGAGCCGATCCAGTCGGGCAGCGTCTGCGTGCGCGTCGCCTCTGCGTAGGTGTAGCTCGAGGCGCCGAGCACGGCGACGAAGAGCTGGCAGGCGTGGACCTCGCCGGTTGCGGCGTCGAAGATGTCGATCGTGGTGCCCGCGTAGTCGACGAACACACGCTCGCCCGCGACGTGCGCCTGGCGCATCGTCGGCGCGAGCTTGCCCTCCCACGCGCGATAGAGCTCACAGAACCGCGAGTAGCCGTAGCTGTTGGGGTGGGCTGCGCGGTGCTCTTCCCAGAGCAGTTGGAGCGTGACGCCCGGCCGCTTCAGCTCGGCGAAAAGCGTCGGCCAGTGCGGCAGCGGCCGCTTGCCCTTGGGCACATTGGCTGGCGCCGGGAACAACAGCGCCTCGAGCGCCTCGTCGGTCAGCTCGTCGGGCAACGGCCACGCGACGCCGGCGCGCCGCGCACGAGCCAGATAATCGACGACGGTGCTCTGGCCGATGCCGAGGCTGGCGCCGATCTGACGGCCCGGCAGACCGGCCGCCTTCAGACGCAGCAGCTCGCGTAGCTTGCGCATGGGTAATCTCGCTCCGGGCATGCCGTGCTCCCTGATGAAAAGGAGCCGAGGCCATGCCGATTCGCTCGATCACCAACGGGCGCCGTCACGCCCATCCACGCTATCCACACCCCTGCCGACGCTGATCGGGATCACCTGGAACGGCTGATCGGGTTCGTTCGGAACCCTTGATCGGACGGCCCTGGAATGCCTGATCGGGATCAATCGGAATGACTGATCGGGATGGCCCGGTGCGGGCAGCCAAGGAGAGCTGGCGCTACAGCTACGACGGCTTTGGCCATCTCCTCCTCGCCGACAATCTCGGCGACGACGCGCTCGCCCAGTCGTTCACTTTCACGCGCGGCGGCAATCTCACCCTCAACAGCCGCGTCGGCACCTACATCTACGGCGCCGCCGGCAGTCCGCGGCCCCATGCCGTACGACGCATCGAGGCGGCCGACGGCACGGTCCTCAAGGCGTTCACCTACGATGCCAACGGCAACATGCTGTCGGACGGCACGCGCAGCTTCGGATGCTCTCGGCGCTGCCGATTGACGTTGCGCCGGGCGGCGCAACGATCGGAGCGCGGACGGCGCCGACCGGCCGGTGCTGGTCTCGGGCGCGCAATATGCCTATGGACCGCGCGCTCAAGTAGCGAAGCGGTAGCGCAGACGAGCATACCGAGCGGCTGAGGAAGGTCGGCACCGACCTCGTCGAGACGCTCTATCTGGGCGGCGACATCGAACGGAAGGCCGGCGTCGGGACGAAATATGTCCACCAGGACGCGGCGCACTCAAGTAGCGAAGCGGTAGTGCAAGTATAGGCTGCGCGTCGGCGCCGGCGCCGGTGCTGGCTCCGTCACCACCTGGATGCATCGCGACCACCTGAAGACCATCCGCCTCCTGACGGATGCCGCGGGCGCCGCCATCGACCGCTCGAACTACGGCCCCTATGGCGAGCCGATCCCCGGCCTTGCCCAATCCAAGGGCTATATCGGCGAGAAATACGATCCCGAGACGGGCTTGCAGTACCTCCACGCCCGGTACTACGATCCGGTGCTTGCCCGCTTCATCACGCCCGACGACTGGAACCCCGAGCTCGAGGGCGTGGGCACCAACCGCTACGCCTATGCCGGGAACGATCCCATCAACGGGAGTGATCCGAACGGGCACAATGGGGGCCTCGGCATCGCCCTAGGCTTCGCATTCGGGTTTGCTGTTGATGTAGCGGTGCAGCATTATTATGAAGGGAAGACATGGAGTGAAGTAAGTTTGACTAGAGCCAGCCTATGGGGAGCAGTTGGAGCTGTGACCACTGGGTGGGGAGCTGTACTCGGTGTGGACTAGCCGCTGCCGGAGCCTCATTGGCCTCGAATGCGGCTGGCCCTCTCGGCAAGGTCATCGCAAAAACGGTTGCCAAGGCACCGAGAGCAGCAGCGGCGGGGCGCCCTAAAGGGATGTCTATGGCAGGTTCAGTCGTTCTCTGGTCCCTGCAACAGCTTCGCCGCCGAGACGACCGTCGTCACCTTTCCGGTCTGGATACCCATCAAGCAGGTCACGCCGGTATGCTCGTCCTGGCGCGCAGCGAGGCGACGGGCGCGTTCGCCTGGAAGGAGGTGCTGCAACAGTATGTCGGACATGATCCCCAGTCGGTGACGATCCGCGTCATGGCTGGGTGGATCGGCGAGCGAGACGGTCGTCGCGACGAACGGCCATCCGTTCTTCGTTCGCGGCCGTGGCTGCGATTTAAGTACTGGCTCGCGGCCGGTGACGAGATCGTCACGGCCATCTGGGCGCCGAGCCCCGAGGCGGAGCTCGCGAGCGCGTCGCGCGCGATAGCGCTTCCCGACCTTCCCGGCGCCGGGGCCTTCCTCCATCGGATCGGCACGTCCGCGCATCTCCCCGATCTGGCCGAACTCCCGACCGACGAGGGTGTCGCGGCCGTCATGAAAGACCTCCTCCTCCGCCACCCCCTTCACCGCCTACAACCTCGAAGTCGCCGATCACCATACCTTCGTTGGCGACAGCGCCCTGTGGGTGCATAATTGTCCATTGCTGCCGCTGAGCTATGGACATGCAAAGGAAGACGTCCTCTGAGGCAGGGACGAACCCCAAGTCCAGGACCATGCGGACCATGGCGGCTCGCGAAGACAGGCTGACAGGTCAGGTATCCGTTGGGTCGTCCAATGGCTTCGACAAGGGACAACGTGCAAGGATAGGCGAGTTGGTGCAACGCCTGCACCGACAAGAGGGTCGTGAAAAACCGAAGGGGACGCGGCCTCATGCTGAGGACAACGCAATGGACGCGAACTTCGATCATACGGGAAGGTTGGGAGTGACGGAGGGAATGTGCAGTCGATGTGAGAAATATGGCACTGATGATGTCTCAACGCCTTGATACCTGCTCATGAGTTCGAGTGCGCGAATGCCAAAGCAGCGACCGATAGATCGGGACGATCTGAGGCTGAAAAGGATATCAGAATTCATCCGCCGAAGGAGTAGCGCTCGTATCATTGTGTGCAGGCGTCAGGAATTCGCAATTCTTGTCGCGTTACTATGCCGATCTGCAATCGGGCGACGCGGAAGATTTGCTGAATTTCTGACGATCGTGGTACGTGGTCAGCGCGCTGATGTGGCGCCTTAACGCAGCGAGATTTTCACAATTTCTTGATAGTACTTTTCCTCCTATCCGACCATTTGCAGGTTGTATATTGAGACACGTGCGCCGGTAGAACTAACACTTGTTTTCGTGAATCATTAAGATATTTGATGGATCGAGAATCTGCGCGAGCGGTCACGTCTCCAGAATGTTCTTTAATTTATGCGGTAGACTTCCGCATCACGATGGCGGAAGTATTTATTAGAACTGGTTACATAGATTTAGATACAGTACTGAGCAGATGAAAATTGAAAACGAATTGCTTAAAGGAGGTCGAATTTTTAGTGAGTTACATCGCCAAGAAGAGGACGAGGATTTTAGGTATTTATGGAAATGTTTCCAGTCTATGGCGGATCTGATCGCTCGCGCCAATCGAAACGTGCTAGATGTCGGGTTCCTGTGGGATGAAGAGGCACCCCTGCTTCAATAACTTAGGATGTAATGACAGCCATGTTAAGCATTGCGCCTCTCCGATCTTGAGAGGTCAGGCGTCCTCGGCCTTGGCGTTAAGCCCATGGCAACAACTCGTCGGGGCCGCCGGTTCGCCCTCGATCTCGCCTCTACCAGCACGACGCGACCGGGCGCACTCAAGGGGGTCGACGAGGCCAGCGACGCCAAGAGAGCTGGCGCTACAGCTACGACGGCTTTGGCCACCTCCTCCTCGCCGACACCTCGGCGACGACGCGCTCGACCAGTCGTTCACCTATTTCGCGCGGGCGGCAATCTCACCTTCACCAAAGCCGCGTCGGCACCTACATCTACGGCGCGGCCGAGGCCGAGACCAGTAAAGGCAAGAACGTGACGCCAACTGTACACCACGAATTCCCATAGGAGTGTTGATTGTGAGAAAACTCAGTGAAATATGGTGTGCTCGAAAGTGGAATTCCGCGTTATGCCGTCATCACCGGAATATGCAGATGGAATGATAGGGAGGAATGTCTACGGTTCTCGCCTTGGCAGGCAACCAGGATGATTTCGTCGATATGGTCGTTCAAGATCTGGCCACGATGCACTATGCTGCAATAGACCTCGACGGTATGCTGACACTCGATGCCGATGGCTGGGAGATCGACAAGAAAATGAAGTCCATGATTTCGCATCTTGATGAAGGTTGCACGATATTGTGGTATCTGTTTGACTTGTGGAGTCGCGGGATCGACCTAGTAGCGCAAAAGATCATACCGAGCGGCTGAGGAAGGTCGGCACCGACCTTGTCGAGACGCCCTATCTGGGCGGCGACATCTTGGCGCGCGCAATTTCGCTACATGAGCGCCCGTGAGCGGAAGGCCGGCGTCTGGACGAATATGTCCACCAGGGACGCCAAACGCGTCGGCGCCGGGGCGGTGCTGGCTCCGGTCACCACCTGGATGAACTCTTCTTGCGGGCGCGGCCGCCCGCCACTCCGCGCCTGGCGCGGGCTTGCAGGTCCTCCATGCCCGGTACTACGATCCGGTGCTTGCTTGGCTGATCACGCCTGACGACTGGAACCCGGAGTCGAGGGGTGGGCACCAACCGCTACGCCTATGCCTGGAACGATCCCATCAACGGGTCCGATCCGATCGGGCATAGTGAAGAAGCGTCACCACGGGATCGCTTTGCCGCAACAGCCGGTGCCGTTGCCGCACCCGCAGCTGGTATTGCAGTCGCCGGTATCGTGGTCGGAGCCGTCATTGCCGATCAAGCCATTGATTTTGCGGACGACCAGAGTTTCAATCAAACTGGTCCCATATCCGGACTGATTTTCAGCAAAGAGGGAGAGGACGAACCAACTGCAACGCCAGGAATCGGACACAACTCCGGCGACACCGAGCGTGGACTACGATCACGCAGAGCGGGGACCAAAAGACCCGAACGGAGATCGCGTCGCCGCGCTGCCGCCAACCGATGGCAAGAAATCTGGCAGAAAGTTGGATGTACCGGATCGATGCGAGCCGTATCAAGTCTGAACCGACCAAGAGAGGCAATGCTCCGATCGGCGAAGATGGTCATACTTTGGAATTGCATCCTGAGGAGTCAGACGCTGAACGGTGGTTTGCGAGATGACAAGAACCGAGCACCGGCTTGATCGTAATTTCTCAAAAAATCACTCAAATACCGGCGCAAAAATCCCAGATAGATAGACGGGCATTTGCGAGGAGAAGAAGGGAGCACTGGTCTAAAGATTTCGATGCAGGCCGTTTCACAAAAAATAGTCGACAATGGCAGAAATAGAGCGCAACAAATCTATAGAGTTTATCGCAATGGCAAACAATTCCATGTCAAACAATGAAAATGCGAAATTATTATTGGAATTTTCAAATGGAACTGAAAATTGTCATGTAGTTTTCGAAGAAGAAAATAATTGCGTTTAAGTGCATACTATACGGTAAATAAACACATAGTTGGAGATATTTGGTTGTACAATTGCAATAAAGAATACAAGAAAAAACGCATGGACGAATGCCATCAAAGAACCGCCTTGTTCGAATCCCGCCGAATATTGCAGCATAGAAGTCATGAACGAAATGGATCAAGATCGATTTTATTGTGTATTTGCGAATGTCAATGGTGTTGAAATTGCGATATTGTATTATGATAGCATTACCATTGGCATCGTGGGCCCTGGCATGAAGCCTGGTTATTCGATATTTGCATCCCAGGAGAGTCCTATTGCGAAGCCGTTTTACCTTTTTTGAAGGCAACAATTGATCTATAAATCGGCCGTCGATGGCGGATTGTCCTGCCGGCAGGCGGCCGAACGCTTCGGGGTGAGCGCGGCGAGCGCGGTCCGCTGGGTTCAGCGACGCCGCAAGCAGGGCACGGCCGAGGCCAGCCCCCAGGGCGGCGACCGGCGTTCGGCCCGGATCGAGGCGCATGGCGATGACATCCTGGCGATCATCGCGCAAACGCCCGACATCACGCTGGCCGAACTGCAGGATGAACTCGCCGGAGATGGCAGACGGTTCGGCATCGGCACCCTGTGGCGGTTCCTCGATCGTCGCCGCATCACGCTCAAAAAAAGTCGGCGCACGCCGCCGAGCAGGAGCGTGCCGACGTCCTGACGCGGCGCCGGGCCTGGTTCGCCGCCCAGCCCGATCTCGATCCCGAGCGCCTGGTCTTCATCGACGAGACCTGGGCGTCCACCAACATGGCGCGCCTGCGCGGACGTGCGCCACGCGGTGAGCGCTTGCGCGTCGGAATTCCGCACGGGCACTGGAAGACGACGACGTTCGTGGCCGGCCTGCGTCTCACCGGCATGACGGCGCCGATGGTGCTCGACGGCCCGATCGATCGCATCTCGTTCGAAGCCTATGTGGAGAAGATGCTGGTTCCCGAACTCAAGCCCGGCGACATCGTCGTGATGGACAACCTGTCGAGCCACAAGGGTCCGGCGGTGCGTGCGCTGATCGAGGCAGCGGGCGCAAGTCTCGACTACCTGCCGCCCTATTCGCCCGACTTCAATCCGATCGAGAACGCCTTCGCCAAGCTCAAGGCCCATCTGCGCAAGTGCGCCGAGCGCACCATCGATGGCCTCTGCCACGCGATCGGCCAGTTCATTCCTGCCATCACACCAGACGAGTGCGCCAACTACTTCGCAGCGGCGGGTTATGATGCAATATGATCGGAAAACGCTCTGGATGAGCGCAGGCGCGTCTATCGCAACTGCGTCACCGGCTGTGACTTCGGCAGACGGATGCTGATCTGCCCTGCCGGTGGGAGCATTCGCCACAATGGTGGAGGCGTCGGCCCAGGTCAGCGGTGACGGCTCCGGCAGGACGAGCAAGGCCTGCCGGGTCTCTCGATGCGCGCCGCGTCTCGGCTGCCGTCACGCCATGGCGACGATGTCGATCTCGGTCAGCATGCCGCGATAGGCGAGATAGGGCACGGGCACGCCGGTCGTCGTCGGCCCGGGATGCGCGAAACGCTCGAACCTTGCGCGGGCATTCTGCAGCAGCGTCGCCTCTGACGCCGCGCCGACATAATAGGAATTGACCTTGACGACGTGCTCGAAGCCGAGGCCGAAGCCGTCAAGGACGCGGCCGATATAGTCCATCGCGGCACCCGTCTGGCGGACGAGATCACCGTCGTGCATGACGGCGGCAGCCGGTGTCAGCGGTACCTGGCCGCCGAGGAAGACGAGATCGCCGCAGCGTATGCCGTGACGATAGGGCAGGTGCACCGGCCAGTCCCAATGGTCGCGCGGCCAGACATGCTGGCGCGGCAGCCGCGCGCCGTCGGTTCCGCGCATGGCGATGACGTCGTTGACGAGCATGAGGCCGTCGGGGAAAAGCCGCGGCACCGAGATGCCGGTGGCGGCAGGGCCCGGCTCGCGATAGTGGCTGGCGCGCAGCAGCGCCGGCGCTTTCCAGTCCTCCATGAGGCCGGGCTCGGCATTGAAGAGCCGTGTCATGACCACGTCCTGCAGGTCGGCGCCGAGCTGGTTGAGGAGGCCGTCGAGACGGGCGAGCACGACGCGGCTCTGGTCGGTCAGGCTGCCCTTTCCGGCGATGCCGCCATCGGGGCCGAGCGCGCTGATGCCGCTCGTGAAGATCATCTCGCCGACGCGCAGCGCGTGCACGAAGGGGCGCGGCAGGGTCGCGCAGTCCGGGCTCCAGGCGGCGGTGCGCGCCAGCCGCTCGCCGTTCTCGCCGCGCATGGCGATGCCTTCGATCTCGATCAGCATGCCGGGGAAGGCGAGCGCCTCGAGCGGCACCAGCGTGATGGCCGGGCCGGGGCCTTCGATGTCGCCCATCGCGGCAGCGATGTCTTCGAGGAGCCGGGTTTCCTCGACCCGGCCGGCGTTCACGTAGAAGACGCGCATATGCACGACATCTGCGAGGTCGCGGCCGGCTTCCTCGAGCACGCGGGCGAAGTAGCGCATCGAGATCGCGGTCTGGGCGGGGAGATCGCCGGGACGCGTGACGCGGGCATGGCCGTCGAGGTCGACCTGACCGGAAATGAAAGTCAGCTTGCCGCAGGTGAGACCCTGGCTGTGCGGCAGCGTGCCGTCGATGACCCAGTGATCCTTCGGCTTGAAATGGCGGCGCGGCAGCATGGGCGGTGCTCCTTTCGGGCGGCGATGACGGCGGCCGATCGCAAGAGATCAGGCTCGTACCCTCGCCGGCCCGCGTCTTTCTTTCAATTCACGGACGACAGGGGCGCTATGCAGAAAACCATGTGGACCCGCCGGCGCCCAGCTCCGGTCACCCCGGACAGGCGTGGCCTGAGCCGGGGCCGAGGGGTTGCGAGGTGACCGTCAGTTGCGTGGCCCTGGGTTCAGGCTCTCCGCCTGCTGTCGCAGGTTGCGGCCGGGAAGACGGTTGGTCGTGATGGCTCGCGGCCGGTGAGCGTGACCTACTTCCCCTTCCAGACGGGGTCGCGCTTCTCGGCGAAGGCGCGCGGGCCTTCCTTGTTGTCCTCGCTCGCATAGAGGGTATCGACGGTCGGGAACTTGCGGCGGTTGATGAGGGCCATGGCGGTGAGGAACGGCATGTTCACGGCTCACCACGGGCGGCGAGCCGGGGCCAGGGGCGGGGACCGCGGGCGCGGTCTGTCCCCTCCGCCTCGTATGGGCGAAAGCTTGGCTCGCGAACCCCACCCGTCAAAGGCTGGCGACGGTAGGGGATGCGTCGGTTGCGCGTCCGGGTCCGGCGCGGTCTCCGGCCGGAAGACGCTGGCGAGATCGTCGCCCCAAACCGCCGGACCGCCTGCCGGGGCCGAGGTTTTGAGGGCCGTCAGCTCCTGCAGGCCCCGCCGCCATGCCGAAAGGTGTGCATCTCGCCCGATGTCGCGGCGGCCTTGGGCCAGCGGCGGGGATCTCGCGCGCCCTGGGCCAGCCTCCGGTCGCAGGCTGCGGCCAGGCGGTTGGTCGTGATGGCTGCGGCCGGTGAGCGTACCTCGAGGACGGGTGCGTTCTCGGGAGGCGCGGGCCTCCTTGTGTTGTGAGTTGCGGTCGGGACTGCGGGTTGTGAGGGCGGGGTGGGACGGCATGTTCTCGCTCGCGAACCACCTCCTTGATGGCGGCGAAGACGAGCGGCGGCCCACCGGCGAGAAGCGCGGCGATCTCGCGGGCGCGCGTCATCAGATCACCCTTCGGCACGACCTCGTTGACAAGGCCGAGCTCACTTGGCCTCGGCGACGTCCATCCAGCGCCCGGTCAAAAGGAGATCCATGGCGACGTGATAGCCGGATCGCGCTTCGGCGAAGCTTCAACGCCGCCGCATCGGCGAGGGTGCCGGCGCGGATCTCCGGCAACGCGAAGGAGACATGCTCGGCGGCGATGATCATGTCGGCCGAGAGGGCGAGTTCGAAACCGCCGCCGACCGCCATGCCGTTCAGTGCGGCGATCACCGGCTTGTTGAGGCCGATCAGCTCCTGCAGGCCGCCGAAGCCGCCATAGCCGTAATAGGTGTCGGCATCCTCGCCCGATGTCGCGGCGGCCTTGAGGTCCCAGCCGGCGGAGAAGAACTTCTCGCCGCCGCCTGTCACGATGGCGACGCGCAAGCCCGGATCGTCACGGAACTCGCGGAACACCTCGCCCATGCGGATGCTGGTCGGCACGTCGATGGCATTGGCCTTCGGCCGGTCGAGAGTGACCTCGAGGATGCGGCCGTTGCGGTGGGTCTTGACGGGATCGGTCATGCGGGCCTCCGGGTGGTGAGTTGTGAGTTGTGAGTTGTGAGTTGTGAGTTGTGAGTTGTGAGTTGTGAGTTGTGAGTTGTGATGCGCGGCGGAGCTGGCCGAGTGTGGTCAGCGAGGTCGGTCGGGGTGGGGGCAGTCGGCATGGCTGCCGCTCACGCGCAAGCGACCGGAGATACGGATGGTGTCCGTCGCCGGCGAATTCCGATCACTGTTCACGGTTCACCATTTCACCGTTCGCTTCCCAAGCCTCACAACTCACAATTCACTTCTCACTCGCTCATTCGCACCAGTGCGTCGACGGCGACGGCGCCGCGGCCCTTCGGGCGGACCAGCAGCGGATTGACGTCGAGCTCGGCGATGCGGCCGGCATTGGCGACGGCAAAATGCGCGATCGCCATGACGGCATCGACGACCGCTTCGATGTCGCCCTCCGGCTTGCCGCGGAACCCCTTGAGGAGATTGGCGCCGCGCAGCGAGCCGATCGCCTGTCGCACCTCCTCGGGCCGCGCGGGCAGCATCAGCGTTGCCGCATCGGCGATCAATTCGACGAGAACGCCGCCCGAACCGACCACGAGTACGGGTCCGATCTGGGGATCGCGCGTCACGCCGACGATCAGCTCGGCGACGGCATCCGTCACCATCTCCTCGATCAGGAACTCGTCGGAGAGATGCGCCATGGCGCGCATCGCCTCGACGAGATCATCCTCGTTGCGAATGCCGAGGCGCACCGCCCCCGCCTCCGTCTTGTGCAGGATCTCGCCCGACACCGCCTTCACCACCAGCGGGTAGCCGATCACATTGGCGGCGGCGATCGCCTGCAGCTCGGTATGGACGAGGTCGCCGGCGGGGATCTGCAACCCGTGCTCCTTCAAGGCCTGCTTGCCTTCCCATTCGGTAAGGGCAAAGACGGCGGTAGGATCGGGGCCCTCCGAGCCGAGCGGGCGATAGCCGTCGGCCGGCGCCGTGCCGATGAACGCCGCGTGCTCGATGGCGGTGAGTGTCTCGTCGATCCCCATCATCGGCGCGACGCCCTGGCCGATCAGTTCGAGCGCATAGGATTCCGGCATGCACTCGACGAGCGTCGAGAGCACTGCCGCCCGCCCGCCCGCCGCTTTCGAGGCCTTGGCGAAGGCATCGATGCCGAGCTTCCATTCGCCATCGGTGCAGCGATCGCCGCGCGGCAGGTCCATGACGATCATGCCGAGATCGAAACCCGAGCGCTGCACCTCGGTGAAGGTCGCCTCCAGCCGGTCGAAGCGGCCCCAGTCGAAGGTGTGGTAGTCGAACGGATTGGAGATCGAGACGATCGGATTGGTGGTCGGGCGGATGCGCGCCACATCGGCCGGCGTAAACGGGCGGAAATCGACCTGGCGATGGCGCGCTGCATCGGCGATCAGCAGCGCCTCGCCGCCCGAGCACGACATCGAGACGACGTCGCGGCCGGGCAGCGGCCCGTGCACATGCAGGAGCTTCAGCGTCTCGAGGAACACGGTGAGGCTGTCGACGCGGGCGACGCCGAGCCGCCGCAGATAGGCGTCCATCACCGCGTCGGACCCGGCGAGCGAACCGGTATGCGACATCGCCAGTTGCGCGCCGTGCTCGGTTCGCCCGGCCTTCAGCGCGACGACGGGAACGCCCGCTGCGCGCGCCTTCTCGACGGCGGCGGCGAATTTCGTCGTGTCGGGGATGCCCTCGATCAGCATGCCGACGGCGCTGACGCGGCCGGTGTCGGCGAGCGCCACGATGAGGTCGGCGAGATCGATGCGGGCCTGGTTGCCGAGCGCGGCGAGATAGGCGAGCGGCACGCCGCGCTGGTTCATGGTCATGTTGAGGGCGATGTTGCCCGACTGCATGAGGATGGCGACGCCGCGCTCGGTGCGCTGGCCGCCATGCTGGTCGGGCCAGAGCAGCGCACCGTCGATGTAGTTGATGAGGCCGTAGCAGTTCGGGCCGAGAAACGGCATGGCGCCCGAGGCGGCGACCAGCCGATCCTGCAGCGCAGCGCCCTCGGGTCCCGCTTCCTTGAAGCCGGCGGCGAAGCAGACCGCGCCGCCCGCGCCCCTGGCCGAGAGCTCGCCCATGACCTCGACGGCGAGATTGCGGTTGACGGCGACGAAGCTGGCGTCCGGGGCGCCCGGCAGCTCGCCGACCGAGCGGTAGCACCTGACGCCATGCACGGCGTCCTTCGTCGGATGGACCGGCCAGACCTCGCCGGGAAAGCCCATTTTCTGGCATTGCTCGACGACGCGCTCGGCCCAGTTGCCGCCGAATACGGCGATCGAACGCGGCGCGAGAAGGCGGGAGAGGGAGGTGGTCATGGTTGCGGGTCCGATTGCCAAGCCTGCAAAGCCGGCGCCGGTCGAGTGGTTCCCGGCGGTCGGCGTCGCGCCGATTCGGGCCAATCGATCGTCGATGCCGACGGGGTCTGTCGAGTATCCGCAGCAAGGTCCAGCCATGCCGTCACGACCGGGTGGATCTCTGCCGAACCGTCTCGCGCCAGCCGATGACGATACCGCTCGCGCAGATGAGCCCGATGCCGATCCAGGTCGCGGGAACCGGGAACTCGTTGAAGACGAGATAGCCGAGAACGACGGTCGTTACGATCTCGAGATAGCTGAGCGGGGCGATGACCGTCGCATCGACATGCTCGTAGGCCATCGTCACGAGCAGATGCCCGATGCCGCCGGACAGCCCGAGTGCGAGGAACAGCAGCCAGTCGCCGAGCTCCGGCTGCACCCAGAATGCCGGCATGGCGAGCGACAGCACCAGCGTGGCGAGAACGCAGGTGATGGTCTGAGAGAGGAAGGCCGGATCCGCGCCCGCCAGCCGCCGCGTCGCCACGACATAGAACGAGTAGGAGAAGGCCGCGGTCGCAGCGAAGGCGATGCCCGGCGAAAGCGACTGGAAGCCGGGCCGGACGATGAACAACACGCCGACGAAGCCGGCGGCGACGGCGCCGATGCGCCAGGGGCCGATGCGCTCCTTCAGCAGGAACGGCGCCATCATCGTCACGAAGAACGGGAACACGAAGAAGATCGCCATCGTCTCGGCGAGAGGCAGGAAGCCGAGCGCGGCGATGTAGAGGACGTTCGAGGCCGGCAGCAGGAAGGCCCGCAAAGCCTGCGTCGCCGGTCGGGTCGGCCACATGCCGTGCAGGCCATAGAGACGCAGAGCGACCGGCACGGCGAGCACTGTCTGGCAGAGATAGCGGCCCCAGGCGATCTGCAAGACGTGGAAGTCGGCGGACAGCAGCTTCGCCGTGGTGTCGACATAGGGCAGCACGGCCATCCCGGCCACCATGAGCAGGATGCCGCGCAAGGCCTGGCGCTCCGCGTGCATCCGCTCCTCCAGTGCCGACATATTCCGGTCGCAGATCGACGTCGAATTTCCCGGTCATCGGCCTGCCACCTTCACCCACCGAGCGGGCGAAGCAGCGCGCGCGAGATGATGTGGCGCTGGATCTCGCTGGTGCCTTCCCAGATGCGCTCGACGCGCGCGTCTCGCCAGATCCGCTCGAGCGGCAGCTCCGACATGAGACCCATGCCGCCATGGATCTGGATCGCCTCGTCGGCGACCATGGCGAGCATTTCCGTCGCCTTCAACTTCGCCATCGCCATGTCCATGTCGGTGACGGTCTTCTGGTCGAACTTCCAGGCGGCCTCCAGTGTCAGCAATTCGGCCGCTTTCAGCTCGAGCGCCATGTCGGCGAGCTTGAACGACACGCCCTGGAACTTGCCGATCTGCTGGCCGAACTGCACGCGGTCGACGGCGAACTGCTTGGCGAGGTCGAGCGCGCGCTCGGCCCGGCCGATCGAGGTCGCGGCGACCTGAAGGCGCGTCGCGCCCAGCCAATCGTTGGCCACCTCGAAGCCGCGGCCGACATCGCCGAGCACCTGCGATCTCGGTACCCGGCAGTCGGTGAACTCGAGGACGGAGTTGTTGTAGCCGCGGTGCGAGACGTTGCGGTAGCCATCGCGCACGACGAAGCCGGGATGACCCTTGTCGATCAGGAAAGCGGTGATGAGCTTCTTGCGCCCGCGCGCCGTCTCCTCCTCGCCGGTCGCCGCGAACAGGATGACGAAGCTCGCCTCGTCGGCATGGCTGATGAAATGCTTGGTGCCGTTGATGACGAAGTCGTCGCCGTCGGCCCTGGCGAAGGTCTTCATGCCGCGCACGTCCGAGCCGGTACCGGGCTCGGTCATGGCGAGACAGTCGGACTTCTCGCCGCGCACGGCGGGCAGAAGGAAACGCTCGCGCTGCTCGCCCTCGCAGGCCATCAGGATGTTGGAAGGCCGGGCGACGCAGGTCCAGTGCAGCGCGTAGTTGGCGCGGCCGAGCTCCTTCTCATAGAGCACCCAGGTGAGCGTATCGAGCCCTGCGCCGCCGACCTCGGCGGGCATGTTGGCGGCATAGAGCCCGGCCGCGATCGCCTTCTTCTTCAGCTCGTCGCGCAATTCGGGCCGGAGCCGGCCGGTTTCCTCCACCTCCTTCTCGTGGGGATAGAGCTCGCTCGCAACGAAGGCGCGCGTCGTCTCGACGATCATCCGCTGCTCGTCGCTCAGATTGAAATCCATCTCACTCGTGCTCCGGTAGATCTCGGGCGGCGGCCTTCGGTTGGGAAGGCCACGGGGGCGGCGGACGGCAGGTGGCGGGAGAGAGACCCGAGAGTGTCGCTCCCGCGCCCGTCTCAGGCCTTGCCGGCCTTCTCCTTCAGATGCGCCTCGTAGGCGGCGAGGGTGCGGCCGGCACCCCAGTCCTGACCCTTCAGCGCCTGGAACAGCGAGACGAGGCAGTCGTCGCGCTTCCGCTCCAATTCGCGGATCGACATGCCCTTGGCCTGATCGTCCGACTGGGCGGCGATCTTGTCGACGAGCGCATCTGTCAGCTCGGGCGTGTCCATCAGCTTGGTCCACGGCCATTTCAGCGAGGGGCCGAACTGGCCGAGGAAGTGGCGCATGCCCTCCTCGCCGCCGGCGATGCGATAGACCATGAAGGTACCCATGAACGACCAGCGCAGGCCGGGACCGAACCGCATGGCGTCGTCGATCTCCTCGGCCGTCGCCACGTCCTCCTCGATCAGCCACAGCGCCTCGCGCCACAAGGCTTCCATCAGCCGGTCGGCGATGAAGGCGTCGATCTCCTTCCGTACTTTCAGCGGCTGCATGCCGATGGTCCGGTAGAACGCCATCGCGCGGTCGATGTTCTCGGCGGTAGTCTTCCCGCCGCCGACCACCTCGACGAGCGGCATCAGATAGACCGGGTTGAAGGGATGGCCGACCATGAAGCGCTCGGGATGCTTCATGCCGGCCTGCAGCTTGGACGGCAACAGGCCCGAGGTCGAGGAGCAGATCAGCACGTCGGGCCGGCAATGGGCGTCGACATCGGCGAGCAGCTTGACCTTCAGGTCCTCGCGCTCGGGTGCGCTCTCCTGGATGAAGTCGGCATCGCGGACGGCGGCGGCGATGTCGTTGGTGACGGTGATCCGGCCCTTGGCCGGCTTCGGCGCGTCGGTCAGCTTGGCGAGCGCACGGTCGGCATTGGCGAGCACCTCCTTCATGCGCCGTTCGGCTTCGGGATGCGGGTCGAAAACGGTGACGTCGATGCCGTTGAAGGCGAGGCGGGCGGCCCAGGCCGCGCCGATCACGCCGGCGCCGATGCAGGCGGCTTTCTTGACGTTGGACATCAGTTGGCTCCGTTGGGTGGAATTGCGTTTTCGTGGGACGGGCCGAGGGCGATCACCCGATCACCTCCACAGCCCAGTTTCGACAAAGCCATGAATGAGGCGAAGGTCATGTCGCCCGTCGGGCGCCGCGCGCACCTGATCGACACTGTCGCCTGCCGCCTCACAACGTCTCGGTATGGCCGTCGACGGCGATCTCCATACCGGAGATGCGATGCCCGCCGGGCGAGGTGAGGAAGAGGATGGTGGCGGCGATGTCCTCGGGCGCGATGAACGACTTCATCGAGGACTGGCGCGTGTACTCGGCGCGCACCGTCTCGACCGGCACGCCGCGGGCCTTCGCGTCGCGCTCGATGACGCCGTCGATGCGCGCGCCCGACACTGCGCCGGGGCAGATGCAATTGACGTTGATGTCGTCGGGGCCGAGTTCCTCGGCGAGCGTGCGCGTGAAACCGCGGATCGCCCATTTCGCCGAGGCATAGGGCGACCGGCGCGGAAAGCCGAAGAGGCCCGCGGTCGACGACATGTTGACGATCGAGCCCGACCGCTGGCGCCGCAGGATCGGTGCGGCACGCCGCGAGCACAGGAAAGCGCTGTCGAGATTGACGGCGAGGCAGCGCTTCCAGCCGGCGAAGTCCATGTCCTCGACGGTGGCGGTCGGTCCGGCGATGCCCGCCATGTTGACGAGGATGTCGAGGCCGCCGAGATGGGCGAGCGCCGCTTCGAACAGCCGGTCGACGGCTGCCTCCTCGGCGACGTCGCACGGGATGCCGGCGAGCCGCGGCTCGGCCTTCAGCGTCGCGGCGAGAGCGGCCTCGTCGACATCGCAGATGAAGACCTTCGCACCCGCCTCGAGAAAGGCGCCGGCGGTGACGCGGCCGATGCCGCCCGCCGCCGCGGTGACGATCACGCGCTTGTCCTTGTGGGTCATGGAGGTTGCCTCGAGGTGCCTTCGAGTGGCATCGGCGGGAGAATACGGACGATGCGGCGGCCTGCCGGCCGCCCCGCCCTTCCTCTTCGGCCGGTCATGCCGCGACGATCATCCGCGCTTCTGCAGCTTCAGCTTCTTGCGCACATCCGCCGGTTTCAGGATGTTGACGTTCATCGCCGAGAGGATCGTCACAGCCCGGTCGACGAGCTGGCCGTTCGAGGCGAGCACGCCCTTCGACAGATAGATGTTGTCCTCCAGGCCGATGCGCACATTGCCGCCGGCCAGCACCGACTGGGCGACCCAGGGCATCTGCATGCGCGAGATGGCGAAGCTCGACCACACCGCGCCCGCCGGCATGGTGTTGACCATCGACATCAGCGTGTTGACCTCCGAGGGGGCGCCATAGGGAATGCCCATGCAAAGCTGGATCAGCACCGGATCGTCGAGCAGCCCCTCCTTCATCAGGTCCTTGACCTGCCAGAGATGGCCGGTGTCGAACACCTCGCATTCGGGCTTCACGCCGAGCTGCTGGATGCGCTTGGCCATGGCCCGCAGCATGTCGACCGAGTTGACCATGATGTAGTCGCCGCCGGCGAGGAAGTTCATGGTGCCGCAGTCGAGCGTGCAGATCTCGGGCAGGAGCTCGGTGACATGGGCGAGCCGCTCCTCGGCGCCAGCCATGTCGGTGCCGTTCGCCTTGACCGGCAGCGGCTTCTCGGTGCCCCCGAGCACCAGATCGCCGCCCATGCCTGCCGTCAGGTTGACGACGACGTCGATGCCCGACGAGCGGATGCGGTCGACGGCCTCCTTGTAGAGCGCGACCGAGCGCGAGCCCCGGCCGGTCTTGGGGTCGCGCACATGCAGATGGACGACGGCGGCGCCAGCCTTTGCCGCCTCGATCGCGGAATTGGCGATCTGCTCCGGGGTCACCGGCACCTTGTCGCTCTTGTCGGTGGTGGCGCCGGCGCCGGTGATGGCGCAGGTGATGAAGACGTCCCAGTTCATCAGGCGATCCTCCTTCAGGCACGGCGACGGCTCGCCGGCCGTCTTGCTCGGCAGGAAAGCTAGCGGCAGCCATCGGTCCGTGCCATACATTCCGCGCAAGTCGCCATACCAGGAGCGAAGTGGCCGATGCGTTCGCCGTTCGAGCCCCATGCGCGGGCGGAGAGCTTCGCCCTCGATATCGTGCTGCTTCCCTCCTTCTCGCTCCTCAGCCTCGCCATGACCATGGAGCCGCTGCGGGCCGCCAACCGCGTGGCCGGCGAGGCGCTCTACCGCTGGCGTCTCGTCTCGGTCGATGGCTGCCCGGTTGCGACCTCGAGCGGCATCGCGCTGCCCGTCGATGCCGCCTTTGGCGATGGTGCGGCGGCCGATGCGCTGATCGTCGTCGCCTCCTTCGACGTCGTGCGGACGGCCCGGCCGCTCCTGCCCGGCCTCAGGAAGCTCGGCCGCCGCGGCCTGCCGATGGGCGGCGTCGAGGCCGGGAGCTGGGTGCTCGCCATGGCCGGCCTGCTCGATGGCCGGCGCGCGACCACACATTGGGAGGATCTGGAGGAGTTCGCCCGCGCCTTCCCCCGTGTCGATGTCGTGCCCGACCGCTTCGTCGTCGACCGCGACCGTTTCACCACCGGCGGCGCCGCGCCCGCGCTCGACATGGTGCTCGACCTGATCCGCGCCCAGCACGGCATGAGCCTCGCCCTCGATGTCGCCTCCGTCTTCGTCTACGACGAGGCGCGTCCGGCCGCCGAGCCGCAGCGCGTCGTGCAGATGGGCCATCTGGCGCTCGCCGAGCCCCGTCTCGCCGCCGCGATCCGCCTGATGGAGGAGCGACTGTCGCCGACCTTGCCGATCGAGGAGATCGCCGCATCGGTCGGTGTCGGACGACGCAGCCTGGAGATGCTGTTCCGCCGCCATCTCGGGCTTGGTCCCGGCGGCTACTATCTCGACCTCAGGCTGAACGCCGCCCGCCGCATGCTGAGCCATCCCGGCCATTCGGTCGCCGACATCGCGGATGCGACCGGCTTCGGCTCGGCCTCGGCCTTCGCGCGGGCCTTCCGTAGCCGCTTCGGCGAGAGCCCGACGAGGGCGCAGTGCTCGGCCACCGGCAGCCGATCGGGCACCGGTCGGCCCGGCGCCGGGCCCGACGCCGGCCGCCGCGACGAGGCCGAGGGGCCGGTGCGCACACCGGCATCTGGTCTCCGGGCCCGGCCTGTGCGATAGAGGCGGGCGGCCCGTCTCGGGCGCTTCCGCTCTTAATTTCCACTCGTCCTGCCAACGCGCAAATGTCGCTCCGCTCATCCGACAGAGGGTCTTGCGGGCCGGCCGGCGCCGGCACCCCGCTCCCGGAGGCACCGCCATGATCCGCCTCACCTGCCCGCTCTGCGGCGAGCGCGACCATACCGAATTCCGCTATGGCGGCGATGCCTCGAAGGAGCGGCCGGCCCACGAGGATGCCGACGCGGCGGCCTGGCACGATCACGTCTTCCTGTTCGACAATCCAATGGGGCGCCATCTGGAGTTCTGGCAGCATGTGCTCGGCTGCCGGCACTGGATGATCGTCGAACGCGACACCCTCACCAACGAGATCACCGCGACCGGGCCGGCCCGGACCGGCCGGCCGGCCGGGGCTGGCCATGCCCGGACGGGCGAAGGGGGCGCGGCGTGAGCGGCTTCCGGACACCGACGGGCGGGCGGATCGATCGTACCCGGCCGATCGCCTTCTCCTTCGACGGCCGGCCGGTCATCGGCTATCGCGGCGACACGCTCGCCTCGGCGCTCGTTGCGGCCGGTGTCACGCTGACCGGACGCTCCTTCAAGTATCACCGCCCGCGCGGCATCGTGACGGCGGGGCCGGAGGAGCCGGCAGCACTCGTCACGCTCGGCGAGGGGGCGCGGCGCGAGCCCAATCTGCCGGCGACGACGGTCGAGCTCGTCGACGGTCTCGTCGCGGAGAGCCAGAACCGCTGGCCCTCGCTCGGCCTCGACCTGATGGCGGTCAACCAGCTCGCCGCACCGGTCCTCGCGGCCGGCTTCTACTACAAGACCTTCATGGGACCGGGCGAGAAGGCGTGGATGGGCTACGAGCCGTTCATCCGCCGCGCCGCCGGTCTCGGCCGGGCCGGCCGCGAGCCCGATCCCGACCGCTACGAGGGCCGGCACGCCTTCGCCGACATCGCCGTCGTCGGCAGCGGCCCGGCCGGCCTTGCCGCAGCGCTCGCTGCCGGCCGCTCGGGTGCCCGTGTCCTGTTGATCGAGCAGGACTTCGAGGCGGGCGGCTCGCTCCTCGCCGAGCCCGAGGGCGGTGTCGAAGCGGCCTGGCGCGCGCGGGTGCTCGGCGAGATCGCCAGCCTGCCCAACGTTACACTGGCGCTGCGCACCACCGCGTTCGGCCTCTACGACCACATGACACTCGGCCTCGTCGAGCGGCGCGACCACGAGCGGGCCGATCCGGCGAGCGGGCGGGCGCGGCAGGTGGTGGTGACGCTCCGCGCCAAGGCCGTCGTGCTTGCAACCGGCGCCATCGAGCGGCCACTCGTCTTCAACAACAACGACCGGCCGGGGGTGATGCTCGCCTCGGCCGCCCGCACCTATCTCAATCGCTTCGGCGCCGCGGTCGGCCGCCGCGCGGTCATCGTCACCAACAACGACAGCGCCTACCGCACCGCCTTCGACCTTGCCGACGCGGGCGTTGCGGTCGCGGTCGCCGATCTGAGGCGCGGGCTCGACGAGTTCGTGCGGGCGCGGGCGCTCGCCAAGAATGTCGAGCTTCTCTCGGGCATAGCCGTCGTCGAGGCGGCCGGGCGAGGCGGCGTCAAGCAGGCGGTGCTCGCCGAGTACCGGGGCGAGGGCGAGACGCCCGCTTTCCTGCTCGAGCGGCGCGAGGCCGACACCATCCTCGTCTCGGGCGGCTGGACGCCGGCCGTCCATCTCGCTTCCCATCTCGGCGGCCGCCCGCACTACCGCGAGGACATCGCCGCCTTCGTGCCGGGCCGCCTGCCTGCCGGCATCGTCGCGGCGGGCGCGGCCATCGGCACGTTCGGCCTCGTCTCGGCGATCGCCGAGGGCGAGGCGGCCGGCCGGCTGGCGGCCGGCGCCGCCGACGCGCGGGTGCCGTCGGGGTCCGTGCCGAGGCCCGAAGTCGATGCCGCCGAGACGGGCGATCTGCGCATCGAGCCCGCCTGGCACATCCGCGCGCCGAAGAAGGGAAAGGCCTTCGTCGACCTGCAGAACGACGTCACCACCTCCGATGTCGCGCTCGCCTATCGCGAGGGCTATCGCTCGGTCGAGCACCTGAAGCGCTACACGACGCTCGGCATGGGCACCGACCAGGGCAAGACCTCGAACGTCAATGCGCTGGCGCTGATGGCGGGCCATCGCAGCGTCGCCGTTGCCGAGGCCGGCACCACCACCTTCCGCCCGCCCTTCACGCCCGTCGCCATCGGCGCGCTCGCCGGCCGCGGCATCGGCCGGCACTTCCGTCCCGTCCGCCGCTCGCCGCTGCACGACTGGCATGTCCGCAATGGCGGCGAGTTCATCGAGGCGGGGCCCTGGCTGCGGGCCTGGTACTATCACTGGGCGGGCGCGACGCCGGCCGACGCCTATGTCCGCGAGATGGAGGTGGTCAGGCGCGGCGTCGGCATCGCCGACGTCTCGACGCTCGGCAAGATCGAGGTGGCGGGGCCCGATGCCGCCGAGCTGCTCGAGCGCGTCTATGTCAACGGCTTCCGCAAGCTGCCCGTCGGCAAGGCGCGCTATGGCGTGATGCTCGGCGACGACGGCATCGTGCTCGACGACGGCACCACCACGCGGCTGTCGGAGACATCCTTCTTCATGACGACGACCACCGCCATGGCGGGCGAGGTCATGAGCTGGCTGGAGTTCCTGATCGAGACCGCCTGGACCGATCTCGACGTCCATCTGACCTCCCTCACCGACGAATGGGCCGGCATGGCCGTCGCCGGCCCGCGCTCGCGCGATGTGCTCGCCCGCGCGCTGCCCGGTTTCGACCTCTCGGGAGAGGCGCTCGGCTTCATGGGCGCCGTCGATGGCCATCACGAGGGCGTCCCCGTGCGGGTGCTGCGCCTCAGCTTCTCGGGCGAGCTCGCCTACGAGGTCTATTGCCCGGCCGACTACGGCATCGCCCTATTCGAGCACATACTGAAGGCGGGCGAGCCCGAAGGCATCCGTCCCTATGGCCTCGAGGCGCTCGCCTCGCTGCGCATCGAGAAGGGCCATGTCGCCGGCCTCGAGCTCGACCATCGCAATACGCTCGGCGATCTGGGGCTCGCCCGCATGGCCTCGAAGGCGAAGCCCTTCGTCGGACGGCCGCTGGCGGGCCGGCCGGCCCATGCCGGGAAGGATCGCTGGAGCCTCGTCGGCCTGGAGAGCCTGGAGCCTGGCGCGCCGGTCAGGGGCGGCTCGATCCTCTTTGCCGCCTCAGATACCATCCGCGGTCACGGCCGCGGCTACATCACCTCGGTCACCTGGTCGACCGAGCTCAACCGCACCATCGCGCTCGGCCTCTATGAGGGCGGGCTCGCCCACGAAGGCGAGGAGATCATCGCCGCCTTCCCGCTGAAGGACGAGCAGGTGCGCCTCAGGATCGTTTCGCCGCATTTCATCGACCGCGAAGGGAAGCGTCTCAATGCTTGAGCGGGCAAGTGCATTGGCGGGGGCCCTCGAGCCGGCGAGCCGGGCCGGTGCCGGCGGTGCCATGGGGCTCCGGCTCGGCGAAAATCCGCATTTTTCGCTCGTCCAGATCGCCGGCTTCGCCTCGACCTTCGCCGGTCTGCAGGGCGAAATCGCCTCGCTTCTCGGCGGTCCCGTGCCCCAGCTCGCCCGCACGCCCGAGAAGACGGCGGCCGGGCTCGTCTTCCGCACCGGCCATGCCCAGCTCTGGGTGATCGGCCCCGAGCGAAGCGACCTCTCGGCGAAGGCGCGGGCCGCCATTCCGGCCGGCAAGGGCGTCGTGACCGACCTCTCCTCGGCCCGCACCCGCCTGTTCGTGGAGGGCGAGGCGGCCGCCTCGACACTCGCCAAGGGCATCCCCCTCGATCTCGATCCGGGCGCCTTTCCCGTCGGCACCGCGGCCATGACCGGCGTTCATCATGTGCCGATCCTGCTCCACCGCCCGGGCGAGCGACGCTTCGACATCTATGTGATGCGGACTTTCGCGCTCTTCGCCTTCGAATGGCTGGCCGACGCCGCGCTCGAGTTCGGCTATCGCATCGAAACCGAGGCGGCCGCCTGATGCGGCGTCGCCTGCTGTGAACCTCAAGCCTTGTCTTCTGATCCAGGGATTGCCGGATGACCAAGCTCACCATGCATGCCGCTGCCGTGCCGCCGATGATCCGCATGCTTCAGGCGCTCGCCGGCGTTCTCGACAAGGGGGCGGCGTTCGCGGCGGCCCGCAAGATCGACCCGGCGGTGCTCGTCGGCGCGCGGCTCTTCGCCGACATGCATCCGCTGAGCCGGCAGGTGCAGACCGCTTGCGATTTCGCCAAGGGAGCGGGTGGCCGGCTCGCCGGAGTCGAGCTGCCGAAATACGAGGACAACGAGCAGACCTTCGGCGAGCTGAAGGCCCGCATCGAGAAGACGGTCGCCTTCCTTGCCGGGCTCGATCCGGCCCGCTTCGAGGGCAGCGACGAGCGGCGCGTGTCGATCCGGATCGGGGGCCGGGATCTCGATCTTGCCGGCAGCGACTATCTGTTCGGCCTTGCTCTGCCCAACTTCTACTTCCACCTGACGACGGCCTACGACATCCTGCGCCACAACGGTGTCGAGATCGGCAAGAAGGACTATATGGGCCAGGCGTGACGGCCGGTGGCGGGATTGGCTGGATGGCGCGGGTTCGCCGGGGCAGTCGGCCGAGGCTCCGGTTTACCGGCGGGGCCCCGGAGAAAGAGCAGGCATGGCATCGCGTAGGGCAGCAGCCGGGAAGTCCGATGGAGCCGGCGAGCCCGATGGTCCGGGCCTTGCTCCGGCGCCCGCGGGCCTCGTTGCGCAACTGAAGCGGCTCGCCTTCCTCGAGACGACCCGGCGGGACGACGAGATCCGCGCCATGCTCGCCGTCCCGCTGGCGATGCCGGGGGCGACGACGGGTCCACGCGCGAGCGTTACGCGGCGCGAGCTCGAGCGGGCCGGCAAGGCGATCGCCGCCACGTCTCCCGACTGGTATCGGGATTTCGCGGCGCGCGCCGCCCTCGAGGTCGGCCGGACCGACAAGAGGCTTGCGCGCTTCCTGGTGGAAGGTCTGATCGCCGCCTCCAGCGATGCCGCCGCCGTCCTCGAAGCGCTCGCCGGCGCCCTCGGCGGCATCGGGATCGCCGAGCGCGCCGGCCGGCTGAGGCCGCTTCTGGCGCTGATCGCCGCCGAGCCCGGCATCGCCCGGGGCAAGCCGGCCGGCCGGATCGGCGCGGCGCTTCTGACCCTGCGTGCCGCGACCGATCCGGAACGCTCGCCCCGCCGCTTCGCCGAGACCATGCTCGTTCATATCGGCGCCATCCGCTCGCTCGCCCCCGACCTCGGTCATCGGCTGAAGCTCGCCGCCGCCGAGGAGCCCGTCGCCCGCATCCGCCCGATGATCGGCGCGCCCTACGACATCCTGCTCGGGCTCGCCCGCTGGGGAGACAATGCGCCGGCCTTCGACCGCGTGCTCGGCGAGCGCATCGCCCGGCTGCTCGGTGGCGATGGCGCGGGCGATGCCGTTGGCGCCTCCGCGGTCGGCTCTCTCCCAGCCTCGACGATGCCGGCCAGCGGCGAGGACGCGCTCTACGTGCTCGACCGGCTCGCCGCCCGCGTCTTCCAGCTCGAGACCGCGGCGCGTGGCTATTTCCTCGGCGATGCCGCGATCCACGAGGCCGTGCTCGGCACGCTCCAGGGCGCCGATCCCGCGCTCGCCCGGCGCTACCGCCGTCTGACCGCCCGTCAGCGCATCATGATGCAGGCCGTCCGCAATCTCGCCAGCGAGCGCGGCTATAGGACCGAGGGCGAGCCGGGGGAGATCGTCGCGTTCGATCCGCGCCTCCATCTCCTCGAAGAGGAAGGCGAGACGCCGCGTCACGTCCGCATCGTCGATCCTCCGGTGACGCGCGAGTACGACAAGGGCCGGCACGAGCTGTTGCAGAAGGGCGAGGTCGAGCCGGCCGACGACGAGAGCTGAGAGCGGGGGACCGCGCCGGTACCAGGATTGCCGGGGCCGGTCACCGCCGCCATGGGATCAGAGGGGACAGGATGGCACGGTCGCTCGAGCTCGATCTCTCGGCGCTGAAGCCCTTGAAGGGCCGGCAGGCGCCGCTGCTCGCCTTCGATTTCGGCACCGCCTTCTCCAAGGTCGCGGTGATCCTCGACCGCAAGGGCGGCGAGGAACTGCCGCTGCCGGTCGGACGGATCGCGGCGCGCGGGCAGTCGCGGCAGCTGCAGAACCCCTACATCCTCGCCTCCACCATCTTCGTGAAGGACGGCGTCATGCTGTTCGGCCCGCGCGCCTACGAGGAGGGGATCCGCGCCGGCGAGGGCCGTGCCCGCTTCGAGAGTCCGAAAAGCCTCTTCAACAGCGATGATCTGGAGGCAGCGGCGGGCCGCACGCTCGGCGCGGATGTGGTGCCGGGCGATATCGGCTTCACCGCGCTCGAGCTCGCCCAGCTCTATCTCGCCTATCTGACGGCGATCGCCTCGGAGGCGCTGGAGGAGCGCGGCCAGCCCCGCCATATCGAGCGGCGCTATGCGGTGCCGGGCTGGACGCCCGAGCGGGCGCGCGGCTATGCCCGGGCGATCTCGACGCTGCTCGCCAATGCGCAGATCCTCGCCGACACGTTGAGGGACCGCTGGCACGACGGGCTGCCACTCGCCCTCGCCCGCGAGGCGCTCGACGCGCTCGCCGACATGGACGCCGACCCGCCCCGTCATCTCGTCGCCGAAGGCCTCGCCGAGGCGACCGCCGCCGGCAACTCGATCTTCAATCCGCGCTGGCGCAAGCCCAAGCTGTTCGTCGTCGTCGATGTCGGCGCCGGTACGGTCGACATGGCGGGATTCCTCGTCTTCAAGCACCGCATCATCACGCTGACCGGCTTCCGTGTCGCCCAGCTCGAGGGCACCGCGCGCGGCTACGAGCTGGCCGGCAATGCGCTCGACGAGGCCTTCGTCGCGCTCGCGCTCGTGAAGGCCGGCATCGCGCCGGGCGATCCGGAGCACGCCAAGGCGTCGAGGGCGCTCGCCCGCCAGAAGCGCGAGCTGAAGGAATCGCTGTTCCAGCCGCCCTACGAGGTCGAGGTGGCGGTCAGCCGCGACGAGGTCGTCACCGTCTCGCGCGACGAGCTTCTCGCCTCGCCCGCCGTCGTCGCGCTCGCCGAGGGGCTTCGCCAGGAGTACCGCAAGGTAGTCGAGGCGATCGGCGCGGGGCCCTTCGAGCGTTACGGTCATGAGCTGAACGTCCATCTGACCGGCGGCGGGTCGCGCCTGCCCTTCGTCGAGAGCCTGGTGGACGAGGCGTTCGAGATCGGCGGGCGGAAGCTGAGGATCATCGCCCAGTCGGGGCCGCCCGACTGGGTCGAGGCGGCCGATGTCGACTGGCTGCGCGACTACCCCCAACTCGCCGTCGCCATCGGCGCGGCCCGGCCGACGGTCCCCGAAGGTGCCGGTCCCTATACGCCCGAGGGTCTCCATCCCGTCGCCCCCGGCCGCCGCAGGCTCGCCCGCGACCCGAAAGACTAGGATGGCCGGGCGCCGCACGTCGGTGCGATGGCGGGAAGCGGCTGGCCGCCTGGAACGGGCCGGCGACGGAGTTGGGCCCGGCTCCGGCCGGTCAGGCATGTCCATCGCGATCTTGAACGGGGCGCACTTAGCTGCAACCCTTGATCGCCGTCGACGGCCGGCCCGCCGGGCCTCGCCCTCGACGGATCTGGTTTCTGGCGGAGGTGCTGATGGCAGGCGGGGAGAGAATTCCGGTCGCGGTGATCGGCAATGGCATCATCGGGCACGGCGTCGCTCAGATCTTCGCCGCAGCCGGACATCCGGTCGTCATGATCGGTCGCAATGCCGACAGTCTGCAACGGGCTCTCGGCAATATCCGCTCCAGTCTCGAGGAGTTCGCCGAAAACGGCCTCACCGATGCCGCCGGCGTGACGGCTGCCCTCCAGCGCATCCGCACCTCGACCAGCCTTCAGGATGCCGGCGGCGCCGGCCTCGTCGTCGAGGCGGTGACCGAGGATCTGCCGCTGAAGCTCGGCATCTTCGAGGAGCTCGACCGCATCTGCCCGGCCTCCACCATCCTCGGCTCGTCGAGCGGCCAGCCGGCCTCCGCGCTGGTGCCGCGCGTGAAGCACCGCGCCCGGGTGATCGCCACGCATTTCTGGTATCCGCCCCAGCTCATTCCGCTCGTCGAGGTCTGCGCCGGGCCCGAGACCGACCCGGAGGTGACCCGACGCACCGTCGCCCTCATCCGTGCCGCCGGCAAGGAGCCGGTCGTGATCGACAAGGAGGTGCCGGGCTTCATCGGCAACCGCATCCAGTTTGCGGCGCTGCGCGAGGCGTGGTCGCTCTGGGCGGCCGGCGTCGCCTCGGCCGAAGCGATCGACACGGTGGTGAAGGCGAGCATCGGCCGGCGGCTCGGCATCACCGGACCGATCGAATCGGCCGATGTCGGCGGCCTCGATACGCTCTACAACTTCGCCCGCTTCCTGCAGCCTCATCTCGACCGCTCGGCCGATCCGCCCGAGGCCGTCGGCCGCATCGTCGCGGAGGGCCAGCGCGGCCCGTCGACCGGCAGGGGCGTCTATGATTGGACGAAGCGCGACGGTGATCGGCTGTTGAAGGCTCGCCGCGCCGAGCTGTTCCGCTGGCTGAAGGCCGACCGGGACGGTCAAAGCTGAGGGAGCGACGGCAGATGCGCGAGGTCGAGGGACTGCTGACCGAGGATTTCCGCGACACGCCCTATTGGTGGCGGGCCGCGCCGCGGCCTCTGATCGCGCGCAAAGACCTCGAAAAGGCGGTCGACGTGGTCGTGGTCGGGGCCGGCATCACCGGGCTCAATGCCGCCATCGAGCTCACGAAGGCGGGGCGCTCGGTCGCCGTCCTCGATGCAGGCGATGCAGGAGCCGGCGCCTCCAGCCGCAATGCCGGCTTCGTCGGCCGGACCTTGAAGCACAGCTTCGGCCAGATCGCCCGCAAGAACGGTCTCGAGCAGGCCAAGCGCGTCTATCGGGAGATGCAGGCCGCCTTCGAATCCGTCGCCGACGTGATCACGCAGGAGCGGATCGACTGCCATTACGAGCGTTGCGGCCGCCTGATCATGCTGCAATCGCAGAGCCAGCGCCGGGCGCTCGAGGCCGAGCTGACGCTGCGCGCCGAGCATCTCGGCCAGCCCTTCCGCATGGTCGAGGGCCATGAGCTCGGCGGCGAGATCGCGACCGGCTCCTATGTCGCGGCGGCCGTCATCCCCGACCTCGCATCGATCCATCCCGGGCTCTATCACCTCGGACTGCTGAAGGGTGCCGAGGCGCGCGGTGCCGTCATTCACACCGAGACCGAGGTCAAGTCGATCGAGCGCACAGGCGAAGGCGGCGGGCGCGGCGGTTTCACCCTCGGCACCAGCCGGGGGCCGATCACCGCGGGCGAGGTGATCGTCGCGACCAACGGCTACACCGACAAGGCTTGGCCGTGGCTCGCCCGCCGCGCCATCCCGTTCGATGCCTACATGATCGCCACCGAGGAATTGTCGGACAACCACATCAACCACCTGTTGCCGGGTGGTCGCACCTACCTGGAGGACACCCACAACATCTTCTTCGTCCGCCGCGCGCCCGACAGCCGCCGCATCCTGTTCGGCGGCCGCACCGGCAGCCGGTTCCCCTCGCTGACCGTCATGGCCGAGCGGCTGCGCGGCGATCTCAACCGCATGCTTCCCGAGCTCGGCCCGGTACGGATCGCCAATGCCTGGACGGGCCGCTGCTCCGGCTCGTTCGACCTCTATCCCCATTTCGGCCGGCACGACGGCATCCACTATGCGCTCGGCTACTGCTTCGCCGGCGTGCCGATGGGCACCTATCTGGGGCGCAAGGCGGCAGCCTCGGTGCTCGGCCGGCCGGACCGGGAGACGGTCTTCGCCGAGCGACGTTTCACGACCGTGCCCGGCTATACCGGCAACCCCTGGTTCGTGCCGGCGGTGATGGCCTACTGGGACTGGCAGGACCGTCGCTCGGCGCGGAAATAGCAGCCAGCGGCCGACTACCCGAACCGCGCCGCGATCTGGAGAACCAGCCGGGCCAAACGACGGGCCTTGCTGAACGACGGGGCCTTGCCGAAAGATGGGGCCGATCAAACGACGGGGCCGATCAAACGACAAGGCCGCGCCGAGAAGCCGGCACGGCCTTGCGGAAGCAAGTGGAGAGGTGGGGTCAGTGTCTGCCGATTCGTTCCTGATCGGAAGCCGGCGCCTCGCCTTTGTTGAAACCGTCTGGAAAGATTGCTGCGAGGCGAGGGACCCTGCGAGGCGAGGAACCCTGCGTCCGAGGGGGCCGGCGCCCCGCCCAGATCAGCCGCCCGTGCAGGTCGTGAGCTGCTGGGCGCGCTTGGCGATAGCGGCGAGCCACTCGTCCGGCGAGACGCTCTCGCACCAGGCCTTGTGGTCCTTGATGCTCGTGCTCCAGCCATCGCCGGAGAAATTGCATTTGCGGTCGACGTTCTCCTGGCCCTGCTTGGCGGACTTCAGGGCGTAGTCGTCGCAGTTATCGGCCAGAACGGGCGTGCCGATCGCCAGGATCCCCGCCATCAGGATGCCCGCAAGCCCCGCCGCCGTCGTCCTCGCCGGAACCTTGCCAGTCGCGCTCATGAGACACTCTCGGGTTCGTGTGCATGCGTTCAAGGCGATTCTGACGCCAGTCGGGCCGCGTTTGCAAGGGCTCTCGCCCGTCCTTCGACGGCGCCGGCCAAGTCTCATCGCCGGTTGTTGCATACCGAATATAGGGAGCGGTCATGAACCTGTGCTGAATGACCTTGCGGTCATCCGGGGGCCGCGGCGAGAGCCCTCAATGGCCGGTGGCGAGCCGGCCGATCAGGTCGTTGCGCACCGCGCAGGCCGGCGGCGGCCAGTCGGCGCCGCGCGAGGCGAACAGGCAGGCCTGGCTGGAGAGGATCAGGCCGTCGGCCAGCACCTTCAGGTGATTGGCCTCGAGCGTCGCCCCGGTCGAGGTGATGTCGACGACGATCTCGGCACTGCCCGCCGCCGGCGTGCCCTCGGTCGCCCCGAGGCTCTCGACGATGCGGTAGCGCGAGACGCCGCGCTCGGCGAAGAAGCGGCGGGTCAGGTTCATGTATTTGGTGGCGACCCGCATCGGCCGGCCGTGCTCGCGGCCGAAATCGCCGGCGATGTTCTCCAGATCCGCCATCTCGTTGACGTCGATCCAGCAGCCGGGCACCGCCACCACCACATCGGCGCGACCAAAGCCGAGCGGCCGCAAGAGCACGACATGGCTTTCGGTCTGGGGACCGTACTCGCGCACGAGATCCTCGCCCGTGATGCCCATATGAATGCGCCCGGTGCGCAGCGAGAAGGCGATCTCGCTCGCCGACATGAAGGCGATGTCGACCTCGGGCATCTCGCGGATGGTGCCGAGATAGCCGCGCTCGTGGCCGTTTTTCTCGATGGTGAGGCCGGCCTGGCGGAAGATCTCGACCGAGCGCTCCATCAGCCGGCCCTTCGAGGGCAGCGCCAGGGTGATGCGGTGCGCCATCATGTGAGCCCCTCGATGGCCGCGAGCAGACGCTCGGTGTGGATGGCCGCGCCGACGGCCGGCACGTCGTGATCGCCCCCCACCTGGCTGACGAGCCGGTCGTAGCGTCCCCCGCCGGCGATGTGGCCGCCGCGGCCGAGATCGGGCAGCTCGATCTCGAAGACGAAGCCGGTATAATATTCGAAACCGCGCCCGTACTCGGCCGAGAACTCGGCCTTGCCGAGCTCGACGCCGATCTGACCCATCAGCTCCAGGCGGCGGCGGTAGTGCTCGAGCGCGTCCGACAGGTCGACGCCCGAGCCCGACAGGATGTCGGAGATGCGTGCCCCGGCTGCCCGCGGCGGCGCGGTGATGCCGATATAGGCCTCGATGAGCGCGGCGGCCGAGGCCGGCAGGGGCTCGGCGCGGGCGTCGGCAGCGAGCTCGACCAGATGGGTGGTGATCTCGCGCAGCGACCGCGTGCCGATGATCGGCATGCCGCCAGCCTCGAGATGGCGGGCGACGAGATCCTCCGCCGCCACCGGATCGGCCGGGTCGATCGCCCGCACCAGCTCCTCGGGCACCCCTTTGGGAATCCTGAGACCGCCGCCGCACATCGCCTTCAGCTCGGCGAGGAAGGCGTCGGGCCGCCAGAACGAGCGCGCGAGGCGGTCCCGCCAGCGGCTCGGCAGGTCGATCGCGGCGATGAGGCCGTTGAAGAGACCGAGATCGCCGAAGCGCAGCTTGAAGCCCTTGAGGCCGGCTGCCCGGACCGCCTCGACGACGAGGCCAAGCACCTCGACCTCGGTCTTCTCCCGGTCGGTCGCATGAAAGCTCTCGAGGCCGGCCTGGCGGAACTCGCGCGGGCGCCTTCGGTCGCCGCCGCCCGGCTGGAATCGGAAGGCGGGGCCGTTGTAGCAGTAGCTCGCCCGCTTGTCGGCCTTGGGCACGCGCTCCAGATAGAGCCGGCAGGAGGGCACCGTGAGGTCCGGCCGCAGGCACAGCTCCTCGCCATCGGGATCGGTGAAGACATAGGTGCGCGAGCGCAATTCCTCGCCGATGGCGTCGAGATAGACATTGGCCGGCTGGAGGATCGAGGGCGCGACGCGCTCATAGCCGCTGCGGCCGAACACGCCCATGATGGCGGCCGCCTGGGCCTCCAATGCCTCGAAGTTGACTGCGGTCTCGGCCGTCATCGGCGCGTTCGTCCGGGCTCTGGAGTTTCGGTGAAGTCAGGCGGTCAGCCGTGACGCGAGAGCAGGCGCCGCACTTCGGCAACGAGGTCGGCCGCGGGAACGGATACCTGGGCGGGACGCGCCTCCTTCCATTCCTGGTGGTCGCGGATGCCGCCGGCGAGGCGGGAGCCTTCGATCAGATCCTTCAGCGTCACCTCGCCTCGCTGGCGCTCCTCGTCGCCCTCGATCACCACAACGGGCGCACCGCGCTTGTCGGCATAGCGCATCTGCGCCTTGAGGCCCGACGTGCCGAGATAGACCTCGGCGCGGATGCTCTCGGCGCGCAGCGACTGGGCCATGCGCTGGCAGTCGGGAAGGCGGGCCTGATCGAGCACCAGAACGACGACAGGCCCGCGGGAGGCCGCCTCGCCGGTGCGGCCGAGCGCCTTCAATGCCGCATAGAGACGCGACACGCCGATCGAGAAACCGGTTGCCGGCACCTCGTTGCCGCGGAAGCGGGCGACCAGCCCGTCGTAGCGGCCGCCGCCGCCGACCGAGCCGAACCGCGCCAGCGTGCCGTCCTCGGCCCTCGCCTCGAAGGTCAGCTCGGCCTCGAAAACCGGACCCGTATAGTATTCGAGCCCGCGCACCACGCCCGGATTGACCACGACGCGATCGGCGCCATAGCCGCCCGCCGAGAGGAGATCGTCCATGCGGGCGAGTTCGGCGAGGCCTTCCATGCCGCGTGCGCTGCGCTCGATGAGCGGGGCGATCCGCTCGAGCGTCGCGCCGCGCTCGCCGGGCGCGATGGTGACGAAGCCGAGTATGGTCTCGATCGCCTTCGGCGCGAGCCCCGCCCCTTCGGTGAAGTCGCCCGATTCGTCCTTGCGCCCCGGCCCGAGCAGCAGCGCGACGCCTTCCGATCCGAGCCGGTCGAGCTTGTCGATGGCGCGCAGCACGGTCAGCCGGCGGCGGGCGTCCGCCTCGCCGGCCGGGTCGATGCCGGCCGCCTCGAGCACGCCGTCGAGCACCTTCCGGCTGTTGACGTTCATGCGGTAGGAGCCGCGCGGGATGCCGAGGCGCTCCAGCGCGTCCGGCGCCAGCATGCAGAACTCGGCATCGGCGGCCGGATTGTCGGTGCCGACGGTATCGGCGTCGAACTGGGTGAACTCGCGGAAGCGGCCGGGTCCCGGCTTCTCGTTGCGGAACACGCTGCCGGTCTGGTAGCGCCGGTAGGGCTTGGGCAGAGCGTCGTAGTTCTCGGCGACATAGCGGGCGAGCGGCGCCGTCAGGTCGTAGCGCAGGCTCATCCACTGCTCGTCGTCGTCCTGGAACGAGAACACGCCGGCATTGGGCCGGTCCTGATCGGGCAGGAACTTGCCGAGCGCCTCGGTATACTCGATCGCCGAAGTCGAAAGCGGCTCGAATCCGTAGACCTCGCACACCTCGCGGATGGTCGCGACCATCGAGGTGAGCGACCGCAACTCCTCGGCGCCAATATCCCGGAACCCCTTCGGCAAGGCTGCCTTGGGGCGGTTGTCTTTCTTCTGCTTTGCCATTGGGGCCCGACGGTCTCGCCGCCCCTCTCGGGCGGCCGCTTTCGTGCGCGGGGTTCTATCCCACGTGTGGATCGCCCGCAAGGCAAGAGGCACCCGGCGAAGGCGCGGGCGCGGGCCGCGGGCGCCCGGCCCGGAGATCCGGCTTGATCCCCCGTCCGGTCGGCGGGCAATACTGCCGGCCGGAGGGCCGCCGCCATGATCCTGACGCTCAGCACCACGTACCGACCCGCGACCGACCTCGGCTATCTGCTGCACAAGAGCCCCGGCCGGCTGCACCGGCTGGAGCTGCCGTTCGGTGCCGCTCACATGCTCTTCACCGAGGCCGGCGAGGCGCGTGCCACCTTCGCGCTGATGGTCGAGGTCGATGCCGTCGGCCTCGTGCGCTCCGATCGCCGGCGGGGGCAGCGGCTCATCGACCACTATGTCAACGACCGGGCCTATGCCGCCTCCTCGCTGCTGTCGGTCGCCATGGCGCGCGCGCTGCGCAACGCCATGGCCGGCACCTCAAAGGAGCGCGCCGGGCTCGCCGGCATCGCCCTGCCGCTCGAGGCGAGCGTCGAGCCGATCGCGCTCGGCGGTGGCGAGGATCTGGCCCGCCGCCTGTTCGAGCCGCTCGGCCTTGCCGTCGAGGTGGTGATGCATCCTCTCGACCCCGAGCTCCCCGACTGGGGCACGGGGCCCTTCGCCAGCCTGAAGGTGACAGGCGAGTGCCGCCTCGCCGACCTGCTGACGCAACTCTATGTGCTGATCCCGGTGCTCGACCGCCGGAAGCACTATTACGTGGGGGGCGACGAGCTCGAGAAGCTGATCCGCCGTGGCGAGGGCTGGCTCGCCGGTCATCCCGAGAAGGAGCTGATCGCAAGGCGCTATCTGAAAGAGAAGCGCGCCCTTGCCGATGAGGCGCTCGAGCGTCTGAAGGTCGAGGAGGCCGAGACGGCGCTGCCGGACGACGAGGTCTCGGCCGAGGGCGAGGCCTGCCTGGAGCGGCCGATCCGGCTGCACGAGGTGCGGCTCGATCGCGTGGCGGAGGTGCTGGCTGCCCACAAGGTCCGGCGCGTCGTCGATCTGGGCTGCGGCGAGGGTCGCCTCGTCGAGCGCCTGTTGAAGAGCCGCATCATCGCCGAGGTGCTCGGGATCGACGTCTCGATCCGCGCCCTCGAGGCCGCCGAGCGCCGTCTGCGCATCGCCTCGATGAGCGAGCGCCAGCGTGCCCGGGTCCGCCTCGTGCAGGGCTCGCTCACCTGTCGCGACAAGCGCATGGCCGGCTTCGATGCCGCGACCCTCGTCGAGGTGATCGAGCATCTGGAGCCCGACCGGCTGCCCGCGCTCGAGCGCGTCGTCTTCGAGGCGGCCCGTCCCGGCCTCGTCGTCGTCACGACGCCCAACCGCGAGTACAATATCCGCTTCGAAGGCCTGAAAGCCGGTGCGCGGCGGCATGCCGATCATCGCTTCGAGTGGACGCGCGGCGAGCTCGCCTCATGGGCGGAGGGCGTCTGTGCGCGGCGCGGTTACGAGGTCGCGATCGAGGGCATCGGCGAGGTGGACCCTGCGCTCGGCGCGCCCTCGCAGATGGCGGTGTTCACGCTGAAACAATGAAACCGTCCGGTACGCGACTTGCACGGCCGGTACGCGGACATCACATCGAGGGCACGCGTCGAGGGTGCCGGCCACCGGCCCGGAGTGACGCGCAAAGCGAGAACTGGAGGAAATCATGAGGGCACTGGCGATCGGATTGCTGCTTCTTGCCGTTGCGGGCGGAGCGGCCGAGGCTCAGACACCCGAGGTCAGGATCGGTGAGGCCACCATCAAGCTGGTGACGCCGGCGGGGCATTGCGTGATGGATGCCGCCAACCCGGCCGACGCCCGCTACATCCAGATCGTCAACGGTCTGCTCGAGCAGAGCGGCAACACCTTCCTTGGCGCGACCGCCGACTGCAAGCAGCTCGAGGTCTGGCGCAATTCCACCGATGTCGTGCTCGACGACAGCTTCCAGTTCCAGACGCGCGCCCAGTTCGCGAACCAGGATCTGTCGGCAATGCGCTCGGAGGTGATCTCGGCGGCCTGCGCCACCGTGCGCAGCCAGGGCGAGCAGATCCTCGCCGAGGCCGGTGCCGTCGCAGCCGAGCGGATCCAGAAGCTGATGGAGGGCGCGCGTCAGGACGAGGTCCGGTTCCTCGGCGTGCTCGAGGAGAACAAGGACGGCTGCTACGCCGCCATGCTGCAGAAGATGCGGACCGAGATCGGCACCGAGAAGGTCCAGATCGGCACGATCGGCATCACCATCGTCAAGGGCAAGGTGCTCTACGTGGCGCTCTACTCGCCCTATGTCGACGAGGCGAAGATCAAGACCCAGTACCAGCAGACCCGCACCGCGGTCGAGGCGATCCTGGCGGCGAACGCCCAATGATCTTGTGACGTGGTGATCGTGTGACTGTGGCAGGGGCCGAGCGACCGGGCGTGCCACGACCCGGGATCGCCCGCCTGCGGCGAGGGACGGATATCCGGCCACCCGACAGCCCGGACGCCGTGCGAGGCGGCGTTCCGGGATCTGGCGGCTTGGGCAACGACGATCCGATTCCAAGGATGCGGGACATGCTCTAATTTGGGGCGAAACGGTTCATTCCGCCCGCTCCCATTCGCCCGTCCCCTTCCGACCGTCTCGATCCCCGTGCGCCCATCGCCGTCATGACCATCACCATTCCCGACTTCTGTCTCGTTGCTCTCGTCGGCACGACCGGGTCCGGCAAGTCGACCTTCGCCGCCCGCCATTTCCTGAAGAGCGAGATCGTCTCGTCGGACTGGGCCCGCGGTGCGCTCGCCGACGACGAGACCGACCAGTCGGCGACGGGCGATGCCTTCGAGCTCGTGCATTTCATGGCCGGCAAGCGTCTCGAGCGCCGCCGGCTCGTCGTCGTCGATGCGACCAATGTGCGGCCGGAGGATCGCGCCCATCTGGTGCGCATCGCCCGCCAGCATCATGCCCTCGCAATAGCCATCGTGCTCGATCCGGGAGAGGAGCTGTGCGAGGAGCGCAACCGCGCGCGGCCCGATCGCCAGTTCGGCCCCCATGTGCTGCGCAACCAGACCCGGGCGCTGAAACGGGGCCTCAAGGGGCTGTCGCGCGAGGGGTTCCGGGCCGTGCACCGGCTCGGCTCACCCGCCGAGATCGCGGCCGCGACGATCATCCGCCAGCCGACCTGGACCGACCGGCGCGGCGAGACCGGCGGCTTCGACATCATCGGCGACGTGCACGGCTGCGGCGACGAGCTCGAGGCGCTGCTCGCCGAGCTCGGCTATGGGCTCGAATGGCGGCGCGACGATCCGGCCGGGCCGCTCGTGATCACGGCACCCGAGGGGCGCCGGCTCGTCTTCGTCGGCGATCTCGTCGACCGGGGCCCGCGCTCGCCGGACGTGCTGCGCATCGCCATGGCGGCCGTCGCCTCGGGCGTAGGCTTCGCCGTGCCCGGCAATCACGACGTCAAGCTCGTGCGCTATCTCGACGGGCGCAACGTCAAGATGGCGCACGGCCTCGCCGAGACCGCCGCCCAACTCGCCTCACAGAGCGAGGACTTCTGCAAGGCCGTGCGCCAGTTCCTCGATGGCCTCGTGTCCCATCTCTGGCTCGACGGCGGGCGCCTCGTCGTCGCCCATGCCGGCATCCGCGAGGAGATGATCGGCCGCGCCTCCGGGGCGGTGCGCGAGTTCTGTCTCTATGGCGAGACGACGGGCGAGACCGACGAGTTCGGCCTGCCGATCCGCTACAACTGGGCGGCCGACTACCGCGGCGAGACGGCGGTCGTCTACGGCCACACACCGGTTCCTGCGGCCGAATGGCTGAACAATACGCTGTGCATCGACACCGGCTGCTGCTTCGGCGGTCGGCTGACGGCCCTTCGCTGGCCCGAACGCGAGATCCGCTCGGTGTCGTCGGCGCGCGTCTATGCCGAGCCGATCCGCCCCTTCGGTGCCGGTCCCTCGCCGCGCCGGGCCGAGCGGCCAGCGCTCGACGACCTGATCGACATCGAGGATCTGATCGGACGGCAACGCATCCAGACGCGCCTCGGCCCGACCGTGCTCGTCGGCGAGGCCCAGTCGGCGGCCGCGCTCGAGGCGATGTCGCGGTTCGCCGTCTCGCCGCGCTGGCTCGTGCACCTTCCCCCCACCATGTCGCCGCCCGCGACCTCCGAGCGGGCTGGTTTTCTCGAGCATCCGGACGAGGCTTTCGACTATTTCGAGAAGGCCGGCATCGGTGCCCTGGTCGCCGAGGAGAAGCATATGGGCTCGCGGGCGATCGTCGTGATCTGCCGCGACGAGGCGGCGGCCGCCAGCCGGTTCGGCGCGACCGGCGGCGAGACCGGCCACATCCTGACGCGGACCGGCCGCAGCTTCATGGGCGACCAGCGGCTGACCGAGATGCTGCTCGAGCGCATCCGCGAGGCGATGGACGCGGCCGAGATTTGGGATCGGCTCGGCAGCGACTGGGCGGTGCTCGACGCCGAGATCATGCCATGGTCTGCCAAGGCCCAGGCGCTGATCCGCGAACAATATGCCCCCGCCGGTGCCGCCGCGCGCCTGTCCAGGGGGGCGGGCAGCCGCCTCCTTGCGGAGGCGCTCGCCGGCAATGCCGTCACCGACGAGGCGGCACGGGCCGAGGTGGCCGCCCTCGCCGGGCGGCTCGGCGATGCCGCGGTGCGGGCCGCCGGCTTTGCCGCCGCCTATCGCCGCTATTGCTGGCCGGTCGAGGACATCGACGATCTGCGCGTCGCCCCGTTCCACATTCTCGCCAGCGAAGGTGCCGTGCACATGGAGCGCGACCATCTGTGGCACATGGAGGAGATCGGCCGCATCACCGAGGTCGGCCAGCCGGTGATGGCGCCGACCCGGCGTGTCGAGATCGACCTGTCCGATAGCGAGAGCCGGGCCCGCGCCCGCGACTGGTGGCTGGAGCTGACCGAGGCAGGCGGCGAGGGCATGGTGGTGAAGCCGCGCAGCTTCATCGCGCGGAACGGCCGTGGCCTGGTGCAGCCCGCGGTCAAATGCCGTGGTCGCGAATATCTGCGCCTCATCTATGGTCCCGAATATGATGCGCCGGGCAATCTCGAGCGGCTGAGGCCGCGCGGGCTCGGTTTCAAGCGGTCGCTCGCCGTGAAGGAGCTGGTGCTCGGCCACGAGGCGCTGGCGCGCTTCGTCGATGGCGAGCCGCTGCGGCGCGTGCACCAATGCGTGTTCGCGATCCTCGCCCTCGAGAGCGAGCCGGTCGATCCCAGGCTGTGAAGTGTCGTGTGTCGGCGGGCACGGGGCGTCATCGAGACGCCGAAGCAGGTGAGCGGGGCAGGCGGATGCAGCGGCTGGCAGCCATTCATTTCGAGAAGGGTTTCGACATCGACGGCCTGTTTCGTGCCCTCCTTGCCGGTTTCGGCCATGACCTTGCGCTTTCCGGCGGGCCCGTGGCGGCGAGATCGCTGCCGCACCGGCCGGATCTTCGCCTCGGCGGCGTCGTCCAGATCACCGACGGCGTCGAGGGCGGGCGTGCCGCCGAGGCCCGCCTCGTCGACATCCTGACGGGCGCAACCTTCCCGATCCTGGAGGCGCGCGGTCTACTGGCGCGCGGCTGCCGGCTCGACGAGACAGGGTTGCACGACGCCGAGCGCGCGATCGAGGCGGCGATCGTGCAGGGCGTCGATCTCCTGCTCGTCAACCGGTTCGGCCGCGCGGAATCGGAAGGCCGCGGCCTCGTGCACAGTCTCGCGCGGGCCCTCGCCCTGGACCTGCCGGTGCTGACGGCCGTCCGCGAGCCCTATGTCGAGGCCTGGCGGGCGTTCCACGGCGGTCTCGGGCGCGAGCTGGCGTGCGATCGGACGGCGGTGCTGGCGTGGGTGGAGGCCCTGGCCAGGAGCCGGCCGGGCCGACTGATCGACAGGGCCTGAGGCTCCGATCCAGGCCGTTTCTTCTCACGAGGCCGGTCCGGCTTGCTTTGCCTTTGCCGAGCCGGGGGAGGGTGCGACCTTTCCGGCGGCGGCGTCATCGGGCTCGGCTTCGGCCACGAGGCCGGCGTGCACGATCACCAGATCCTCGATGATCGCGGCGCCCGCCTCGGCGGTCACCTGGAACGCGACGTTGAAGCCTGTCGCGGCGGCCGGCACCGCCAGGTCGAGATGCGACCGTCTCCTGTGTGGCGCTGAAGCGACCCGGGCAGATGTCGGCGATGAGCACCCCCGTGCTGTCGTAGAAGAGCACGAACAGTCCGACGAGCCCACCCGCCGCCTCGGGTCTCGCCGTCGCCGCGCCCGACACCCGGCAGCCGTCGGCGGTGCGCCAGATGGCAGGGGAGCCCTTCGTGCCGGCCTCGGTCACGGGCGGGGCACCGGCCTTGCGCCAGGTGCCTCCGCCCGCCAGCAGATGGCCGCTCTTATTGCCCTCGACCACCGCCGCACGGATCGGCTCGCCCGCCGGCGCGGCGACGATGACGCCCCATTGCTTGACCGGAGAGCCGGCGATCGGCGCCAGGTGGACGGCGAGGTCGCCCACGCCCGCGACGAGCTGAGTCCGCGGCAGCTCCGCGGCCGGACGCGCGGCGTGCTGCTCGCGGGCCCTGAGGATCACCTGCTCGGCGGTCTCGGCGCTGGTGCGGTTCTCCGGCTGGCTGACGAGGACCACTTCGAGGAAGGCCAGACTGGCGGCATCCTCGTCCTTGGAGCGATAGAGGGCGATGTTGAAGGTGGCGGCGTTGCGGTCCGGCCGGAAGAAGCGACGGAAGCTCTGCCAACTCGGGCTCAGCATGCCGATGTCGCGCTGGGCGATCAGATTGCCGGCGGCATCGTGGGAGAGGCAGATGATCCTCAGTGAGCCGACGGCGTCCTTGAAGTCGACCTCGAGCCCTAGAGTGTAGACGTGATCGGGCTCGGCCGGCCATCCGCCCCAGGGTGCGCGCTCGGGCAACGGCTCGGCCGCGACCCCTCCGGTCTCCCGGCCAAGGGCGCGCGTCAGCCGGGCCTTGAGCCCCCGGGCGATCGCCGACATGCCACTCGAAGCGCCTTCGGCGCGATCCTCTCGCGTGTCGCTTGCCTGCCCGGCCGCGTCACCCGACGACCCATCCGTTTCGCCTGAAACCTCTCCGCCGCCGGTCAAGGCGGCGAGATAGCTGGCCGAGAGCTCCTTGCGACCGTGCCAATGACCGCCGCCGATCAGCAGATGGCTGGCGGTGCGCGCCGGGAAGCGCGCCGCGATGGGATGCGGGGCGAGATCGAGCCGGCCGTTCTTCAGCGTCATGGCGCCCGGGCGGAAGGCTTGCGGCGCATCGACCAGCACCGAGGGCGCCACCGCCGCCGGCGTCCGCTCGGCCCGCAGCGCCTTGAAGAGCCCCGCCGCCTGCCGGCCGGCCCGCTTCATGAGGCTCGACGGCCGATAGCCGAGATCGCTCTCGACCGGCTCGAGGATGCGCGCGAGGCGGGCGATATCCTCCGCCGGCCATTCCTCGACCGGCCTGACGTTCCAGCTCCGCGTCTGGTTGAGGCTCTCGTAGAACACGGCGCGGGCGAGCCGAGGATGGACGGCGATGCCGAGCCCGGCCAGGAAATCGGTGAGGAAGCCGAGATCCGACACCATCCGCTCGAAGGGCAGCCTGAGCGCCGTCGCCCGGGCGATCCGCTCGTTGGTGTCGCGCACATACCAGGCGGCCTGCTCGACCTGGGTCATGGCCTCGAAGCCGTCGACCGCGATCGCGGGATGGCGGTCGTCGAAGGGCACATTGTACCAGCCGCGCTCGACCAGCGAGCGCACCACCGCCTTCGGATCGCGGTGGAGGTGCACGAAGGTCGTCTCCTCGCCCTTCGGCATCTGCGCGATGAAGCGCTCCAGATAGACATTCGCCTCGGCATAGTCGGTGAGCAGGCCCTCCGACCAGGCACGCGCCTCGAGGATCAGGCTGCGCGCGGTGTCGGGATCGGCGACAAGGTCGGTGAAGCCGGCCCCGGTCCGCTTCTCGGGCGCCGGCTTGCCGTCCACGATCCGGTGGTTGAGCGCGAATTCGTGGCGCGCGGTGAGAGAGGTCGCCTCGTCGAGGAAGCGGGCGAGCCATTTGGAGCCCGATCGTGCCGTCGAGAGGATGTAGAAGTGCCGCTGGGGCCCCCGCCAGTAGAGCGGATGCATGAGGACGAGCCGCCGGCCGCCGTCGAAAGGCACCGAGAGGGGATCGGGTGAACGCTTCCAGGTTCCCCCGGAGTCGGAGAAATAATGGTCGATCGGCAGCCGCGAGGCCTCGTAGTCGAGACCGTGGTCGGCGAGCTTCACCGACCAGAGCGGAAAGCGCGCGCCATCGGGCCTTGTGATCGCGTCGCCGTCCGGGGGATAGTGGATCACCCGGTCCGCCTCGCGCGCCGGCGTGCCCTCGGCCGTGACGCGCGCTTCGGTGAGGGAGGGATCGGCCGGCCTCAACTCAGCGAACGGCCAGTAATTGGTGAAGCCGGCCTCGTAGCAGAGCCGGTCGCCATGGGCGGCGATGCCGGTGAGGCGAATGCCGGCCGAGCGGAAGCGATCGATGAGCCGGGCGAGCCCGCCCTCCACGTCGTCGATCCGCCCGCTCCACCACTCGGCGAGCAGATTGACATGCAACCCGACCTCGTGGCCGTAGTCCTCGAGCTGAAGGCATTTGTCGATGAGGCGCGGATCGTCCCAATAGGCCGCGCCGTGCAGGATGTAGTAGCTGGCGCGCCGGCCCGCCTTCCATTCCCAATGGGCAGCCTCCAGGGCCACGTCGATGTCGTAGTCGACGTCGTGCCGGAGCGCGACCACGTCCTTTGCCTGCCGGTCGGCGAGGAGGTCGCGAACCGGCACGGTTGGGCCGAAATGCTCCAGATAGCGCTGGTAGCGCGGGTCTAAGGCCATGTGCTGCCGCTTGGTCGCGTCGCTACTGACTGCCGGGCCGTTTGCCGCACGCCGGTCGTTTGCCGACGGCTCGGAGCGCCGGCCGGTCGCCGGGGCGGCAACCGAATAGAGCGGGCGGGACCGGATGTGAAGCTTCCTGTCGCATTGGACGGGCTGTCATCGGCACCTCGATTCGGGACCGATTTATGGCAAGCCGCGGCGGAGACCGTCCGGCTGGTCGCTTTGAGGACCTCCCCCGCACCATGACCGGTGGATTGCGGGGACAGTCCCTCGCCGAACCTCGCCGGCCGCCGCCGAATCCCCTAATCGCTCAACCTGACGCCCCCGAGCATCCCCGGCCGCGACCATGCCGCTCGCGGAGATGCCGCTCACGACCGAGGCTGCGCCGAAGATCGAGGCTGCCATGACCAAGCACGAAACCTACATGTCCGCCGCCGAGGCGCTTGCCGCGACCGACGAATTCTACCGGAACCGCGAGGGCTTCGGGTACGATCTGGAGAAGGTCGCCGGCTGGCTGAGCCAGCATGTCCGGGTGCCAAAGAAGGGGCGCGTGCTCGACCTGTGCTGCGGCGACGGCATCTGGTCGAAGGGCTTCCAGACCGTGAACCCGGCCCTCGACCTCTATGGCATCGACATCTCGTCGGGCGGCATCGCCAAGGCGCGCGAGCTGGTCGGCGACGATGGGTCGCACTTCGTCGTCGGCGACGTCGAGACCTCGCTACCCTTCGAGAAGGGGTCATTCGACCTTATCTTCGCGCGCGGTCCCGGCCTCTTCAACCAGCACGACATGTCGCGGCCGGCCTGTGTCCGGGTCATCGAGATGTGGCACGAATATCTGTCCGAGCGCGGCCTGTTCTACAACATCTTCGCCTCGACGCCGCGGCTGATGGGCACCTACACGCCGATGGAGAATGCCGCGCTGCCATTCAACCGGGCGCCGCGCAGCACCGAGACGATCGACTTCTCCGGCGGCAAATATCACCACACGGTCGAGACCTTCCACGCGCCGTTCTGGAAGGCCGAAGAGATCGAGATCGTCTCCTATGCCTTTCACGGCAACAACCATGTGCTGGTGACGCGCCGCAAGCGCGGCTGAACCTCGGCCGTCCGACAGCCGGTGAACGGGGCGCGCCCTGACGATCGCGGGCCGCCGTCCGGCTAAGGCCAGCGCGCATCGGCGGTGTAGTCGGCGGGCACCGGGGCCATCGACTCGAGTGCATTGCTGGCGGTACGTATCGCCTCGATGGCGGCGTCGGTCGCTTCGAGCGCGGCGGCGCGTGCTGCCTCGTCGGCCGTCCAGGGGCGCTCCTCGCGCAGCCGGATGAGCCGGATCGCCTCCCGCGTGCCATTGGCGATCAAGAGGTCGAGATGGCGGGCGTCGCGCGCGCCGAGCAGCGCCATCATCCGCCTTTCGGCCTCCGCGCGCACATCCTGCGCAGCGGGTGCTTTCGGGCGATAGGCCGCGAGGGCGGCTTCCGCCGTTGCCTGGTCGATGCCGGAAAGCGTGAGCGTGCCCAGATGCGCATCCTGCATCTCCAGCCGGTGCGCCGGGTAGCCGAGGCTCTCGATGAGAAGCGAGGGCTCGATGAGGTCGATGTCGATCTGCAAACTTGCCATGGTCATGCCAGCATCGCGATGGTGAGGGTTGCTATGTCGGTGTTGGTCGTGCGCGTCGCGCCCGAGTTCTGGTTGATGCTCATGACGAAATAGTCGCCGGGCGTGACTGCGATCGGCGGCGTGGTGATGCTGCCGGCGTACTGGAGATTGTAGTTGAGGCCGTCGAGATAGGAGACGAGCAGGGCACCGGCGGCATTGAAGCGCTCGATGATGATGACGCCGTTGGTGCCGGAGGCGGCGTTCAGCTTCATCTGTGCCCGCAATTCGACGAGCCCGACGCCGGCCGGCACCGTCAGCCGGGTCGGTTGGCCGGACGAGAACCAGCCACCGACATCCTCGATCGCGATCTGCCAGCTCATCGCCGTGATGGTGCTGGTCGGCACGGTGGTCGAAGCCGTCTGGCGAAGCGCGGCGCGCTTGGCATAGGCCGTCGCACCGCCGCCCGAGGTGTTCGGCAGCGCGACCTCCCCGGTCACCCGGTCGATGACGATCGCCTCCTTCCAGGACGATCCGTCGGCGCTCACCTTGATGTGGAGATCGTCGTCGCCGGCCGTGCCGATCTCGGCGCGACCCGAGAAGGCGGTCTGGAAGAGGAGGCTCGCCGTATCCGTGGCGGCCGCCTTGTTGATCTTCGCCTGATGGCCGGCGCCCTCGTGGCTGAAGAGTACGGCGGGCGATGCGACCGACAGGCGATTGCCGGCGTCGGCCGTCGCATTGACGCCGACGAGCGCGACCGGATTGACCGAACCGGAACCGCCGCCGCCACCGCTGCCGGTCGCTACCCAGGCCGTGCCGTCATAGGCGGCGATGAGATCCTCGTCGGCGATCCAGGCCCGCCAGCCCTCGCGCGGCGGATGAAACATCCAGGCGCCGTCCTGGAAGGCCGCGATCGCCCCCTCCCGGCCCGTCCAGGCGCCCGTGGCACCATCTGCGACGATATAGGCCGCCCCATCTGCGGGGTCGGGTGGCGGGGTCTGAAGGTCGCGATCGGCGACGCATGTCTGAACGAGCACGTCGAGGCTGCGGATCGCCTCGTTGAGGGTGACGTGCTTCTGTGCCTGGGCGGCCATCAGATAGGGCAGGCCGAGATTGGGGGTCGTATCCATCGCGACGGAGGGTCCTCGCTGTCATGCTGCTCAGCCACGATCTTGCCCGAGACCGCTCAGGCGGGGACAAGTCGGGGGGCAGGTCGCCGGCGGCAACGCTCGGGTAACGCGACCGGCGCAACAGTGTCGGACCACACGGATACGAGCCGGCGAGGCAGGAGGGCGAGATGGTGCGTATCGAAGAGCTGGAGGTCCCGGGCGTCCGCCTCGTCGTGCCGCGCATCCATCGCGATCCGCGCGGCTTCTTCTCGGAAACCTACAACCGCCGCGCGCTGGCGGAGGCGGGCATCGACCTCGATTTCGTGCAGGACAATCATTCGCTGTCGCGCGAGGTCGGCGTGGTGCGCGGCCTGCACTACCAGACGCCGCCGGCCGCCCAGGTGAAGCTCGTCCGCGTCGTCCGCGGCGCCATCCTCGACGTCGCCGTCGACATCCGACACGGCTCGCCGACCTTCGGCCGCCACGTCGCGGTGATCCTGTCCGAGGAGAACTGGCACCAGCTGCTGATCCCGGTGGGCTTCGCCCATGGCTTCTGCACGCTGATGCCCGACACCGAGGTGATCTACAAAGTAACGGAGTATTATGCTCCCTCCTGCGACAAAGGGATCGCGTGGGACGATCCCGCCCTCGGCATCGACTGGCCGGTCGATCCGGGTGCGGCCATCCTCTCGGACAAGGACCGCCGTCAGCCGCCGCTCGGTGACATGCCGGAGGTCTTTCCCTTCGCGGGCCCTTGATCGGGGCCGATCGCGGGGCGGATGAGGGCGGGCCGCCGGCTGCTCACGCAAGGGCTGTGTGGGAAACCGGTTGAGGGAAGCGCTGCGGCATGAGGATCATCGTCACCGGCGGGGCCGGCTTCATCGGCTCGGCGCTGTGCCGGCATCTGGTCGGCGGCGGCCATGCCGAGGTGCTGAACATCGACAGCCTGACCTATGCGGCGAACCTCCATTCGCTCGATCCTATCGCCGCCCGTCCCGGCTATCGCTTCCTCGAGGCCGACATCTGCGAGCGGGCGGCGATGGACGCGGCCTTCGCCGATTTCCGGCCGGACGCTGTCGTCCACCTTGCTGCCGAGAGCCATGTCGACCGCTCGATCACCGGCTCGGGCGCGTTCGTTGCGACCAACATCAACGGCACCCATACGCTGCTCGAGGCCGCCCGCGCCTATTGGAGCGGGCTCGCCATCGCGGACCGGGACCGCTTTCGCTTCCTCCATGTCTCGACCGACGAGGTCTATGGCTCGCTCGGCCCGGACGGCCTTTTCAAGGAGGATACGCCCTACGATCCGAGCTCGCCCTATTCGGCCTCCAAGGCCGCCTCGGACCATCTCGCCATCGCGTGGCACCGCACCTATGGGCTGCCGGTCCTCGTCTCCAACTGCTCGAACAATTACGGACCCTGCCAGTTCCCCGAGAAGCTGATCCCGCTCATGATCCTCAATGCCCGCGACGGCCGTCCGCTGCCGGTCTATGGCGACGGACAGAACGTGCGCGACTGGCTCTATGTCGACGACCACGCCCGCGCCCTTCACCTGATCCTGAGGCGTGGCCGGCCGGGCGCCAAATACAATGTCGGTGGCCGCAACGAGCGTACCAACATGGCCGTCGTCGAGACGATCTGCGCGCTGATGGACGAGCACCGGCCCGAGGGGGCGCCGCACCGCCGCCTTCTGCGGCACGTCACCGACCGGCCGGGTCACGACCGCCGCTATGCGATCGACGCGACGCGGCTGGAGAGCGAGCTCGGCTGGCGGGCGGAGGAGACCTTCGAGACCGGCATCGCCCGCACCGTCGCCTGGTACATGGCCAACGAAGCCTGGTGGGGCCCCTTGCGCACGGGTGTCTATCGTGGCGACCGGCTGGGCCTGCCAGCCGGGCTGTCGCCCGCCAACGAGGCCGGCGCCCCCATCCAGCCGGTCGTCGCCGCCGAGTAGGCCCAGCATCGGCGCCGCCGGGTCTGCACCGCCGCGCTCGTCAAACGAGGTCCGAGACATGAAGGGTATCATCCTCGCCGGCGGCAAGGGCACGCGGCTGCATCCGATGACGCTGGTGACGTCGAAGCAGCTACTGCCCGTCTACGACAAGCCGATGATCTACTATCCGCTGACGACGCTGATGCTCGCCGGCATCCGCGAGATCCTGATCATCTCCACGCCCGAGGACCTGCCGAAATTCCGCAATCTGCTCGGCACCGGCGAGGCCTGGGGGCTTTCGCTCGCCTATGCCGAGCAACCCAATCCCGGCGGGCTCGCCGAGGCCTATATCATCGGCCGGGACTTCGTCGCCGGCGGCAACTCGGCGCTGATCCTCGGCGACAACATCTTCTACGGCCACGGTCTCGTCGATCTCCTGCAGACGGCCGCCGCACGTCCGCGCGGCGCCACCGTCTTTGCCTATGGCGTCAACGACCCGGAGCGCTATGGCGTCGTCGAGCTCGACGCCACGGGCCGCGCCCTCTCGCTCGCCGAGAAACCGGCTCAGCCGAAATCGCGCTGGGCGGTGACGGGGCTCTATTTCTACGACGGGCGCGCCGCCGACATCGCGGCCGGCCTCAAGCCCTCGGCCCGCGGCGAGCTGGAGATCACCGATGTCAACGCCGCCTATCTGGCGATGGGCGAGCTCCATGTCGAGAAGATGGGCCGCGGCTATGCCTGGCTCGACACCGGCACGCCCGACAGCCTCGCGGAGGCCTCCGATTTCGTGCGTGCGCTGGAGAAGCGCCAGGGCTTCCGCATCGCCTGTCCCGAGGAGGTTGCCTTCCGAATGGGCTTCATCGGCCGCGACGGCCTCGTCCGGCTCGGCGAGGCGCTCGGCAAGTCGGACTATGGCCGCTATCTGATCGACATCGCCGAGCGGCCGGACTGAGCCGCCAGCCAAACGTCCCCAAAACGCCAGACGCCCCGGCGCGGTCTCGCGGCCGGGGCGTCCCGATGCGACGCTGGATCCGAGGATCCGGTCCACCTACTTCCCGTTCGACGGCAGGGCCGTGAAGAGTGGCCACAGCACGATCGTCTCGAGGAAGTGCACGAGGAAGGACGTGCTTCCGGCGGCCTCGTCGCGGGCGGTCGTGTGGGGATGGTCGGCGTGGGTGTCTTGGCTCATGATCTTTCACCTCATCGGGCTTTAGCCTCGTTGGATGGCTGCAATCTAGGCATCGGAGCCATGCGCGGCAGGGGGCATCCCGCATCGCAGCAATGCGTTTTGTGCATCGCACAATCGAGCGAATCTTCACCATTCGGTCACTTTTCGCGCCCGGGGGAGCACTGCTCCGGCTCACCTCGCGATGCTCGCGCGGACGCTCGCATCTCAGCCGATCAGGCTTTGGAGCATGTCCGACTTCTAGGGAACCGGTTCGAGCGTGTCGGACATGCTCCAACTCTTCGTCTTAGGTCCGATTCACGCCTTCGAGGCTCGCGCGGACGCTCGCATCTCAGCCGATCAGGCTTTGGAGCATGTCCGACTTTAGGATCGGTTCGAGCGTGTCGACATGCTCCAACTCTTCGTCTTAGAGTCGATTCACGCCTTCGATGCTCGCGCAGACGCTCGCATCTCAGCCGATCAGGCTCTAGCTCGTTGTTTCTTCGCATCTTCTCTCGGCGAACCGATATCCACTTCGTTCTGGAAATGCGCTAGATGGAGACGCCCGCCCGAGCGCGTTGAGGAGATGCCATGCTGCAGAGTTTCGAGGATCGTTCCGACCCCTCGCAGGTCGCCGCCCGGGTCGAGGCGCTGCGTTCCGCCATCGCCGGCCATGGGCTCGAGGGCTATCTGGTGCCGCGCGCCGACGAGCATCAGGGCGAGTATGTGCCGCGTTCCGCCGAGCGGCTGCTCTGGCTGACCGGGTTCTCGGGATCGGCCGGCATGGCGGCCGTGCTGCGCCAGAAGGCGGCGATCTTCGTCGACGGCCGCTACACGGTCCAGGCCCGCGGCCAGGTCGACACCACGGTCATCGACGTCCTGCAGGTGCCCGAGGCGAAGCTGACGGAGTGGCTCGGCGCCAATGCACCGAAGGGCGGCCGCATCGGCTATGATCCCCGGCTGCACACCATCGCGGCCGTCGAGGCGCTGGAGCGGGTGCTCGCCGAGAAGGGGCTCACCCTCGTCGCCGTCGCCGGCAATCTCGTGGACGCCGTATGGCCGGACCGGCCGTCACCGCCCCTCGGGGCCGTGGTTCCCCATCCCGACGCGCTCGCCGGCCGCAGCGCCGCCGACAAGATCGCCGATCTTCGCGCGACGCTCGCCAAGGCGGGCGAGGATGCGGTCGTGCTGACCAATCCCGATTCGATCGCCTGGCTGCTCAACATCCGCGGCGCCGACGTGCCGCGCACGCCCTTCGCCCTCTCCTTCGTGATCGCCCCCTGCGACGGCCGTCCGCAATGGTTCGTCGCCGCCGGCAAGGTCGGCGACAATATCCGCGGTCATGTCGCCGCCGTCGCCGACGTCCGCCCGCCCGAGGCGCTGGACGAAGCCCTCGTCGCACTCGGCGCGGCGAAATCCTGTGTCCGTCTCGATCCGGACTGGACGGCGCGCGACTTCCTCGACCGCCTGACGGCGGCGGGTGCGACCGTCTCGCGTGCCGGCGACCCCTGTCTCCTGCCCAAGGCCCGCAAGAACGAGGCCGAGCTCGCCGGCGCCCGTGCCGCCCATCGTCGCGACGCCCGTGCCGTCATCCGCTTCCTCGCCTGGCTCGACCGCGAGGCGCCGAAGGGCGGGCTCGACGAGATTGCGGCGGCCATGAAGCTGGAGGAGATGCGCCATGAGACCGGCGCGCTGCTCGACCTCAGCTTCGAGACCATCTCGGCGGCCGGCCCGCATGCTGCATTGCCGCACTATCGCGTCAGCCGCAAAAGCTGTCTGCCGATCACGCCGGGCTCGGTCTATCTGGTCGATTCCGGCGGCCAGTACCGCGACGGCACCACCGACATCACGCGCACCATCGCCGTCGGCCAGGTGCCCGAGGAGGCGCGCGAGCGCTTCACGCTGGTCCTCAAGGGCATGATCGCCGTCTCCACCTTGCGCTTTCCCGTCGGCACGCGCGGGTCCGATGTCGACCCCTTCGCCCGCCGTGCCCTTTGGGCTCGCGGCTTCGACTTCGACCACGGCACCGGTCATGGCATCGGCAGCTATCTGTCCGTGCACGAGGGCCCGCAGCGCATCGCCCGGACGGGCAGCGTCCCGCTCGAGCCGGGCATGATCGTCTCCAACGAGCCGGGCTACTACCGGGAGGGTGCCTACGGCATCCGCATCGAGAACCTGCTCGTCGTGACGAAACCCGAGGTGCCGGCCGGCGGCGAGCGGGCGATGATGGGTTTCGAGACGCTGACGCTCGCCCCCATCGACCGCGCCATGATGGTGCCGGAGTTGATGTCGGACGAGGAAGTCGCCTGGCTCGACGATTACCATCGTTGGGTGATGAGCGAGATCGGCCCCGAGCTCGACGGCGCCGACCATGCCTTTCTGGAGCGTGCCACGAGGCCCCTGCATTCAGGAGCCTGACGGTCGATGGCGGGCGGGCTGGAGAAGGCGGGGACGGGGATCAGCGTGCCACCCGCCTATCGCGACGAGCCGCTCACCGGCATCGGCTGCCTCGTGCTCGGCATCACGTTCTTCTCGCTCCAGGACGTCATCATGCGGCTCTTGAGCGGCAGCTATCCGGTGCACGAGGTGCTGTTCGTCCGCAGTCTCACGGCGATGCCGCTGTTCGTCGCGCTCGTGCTGGCGACCGGCAGCCGCCGTCGCCTGTCGCCAGGCTCCTGGCCGATCCTCACCCTGCGCGGCGGCATCGTCTTCACCGCCTCGACGCTCTACTACCTCGCCATCGCCGCACTGCCGCTCGCCACCTGCGTGTCGCTCTATTTCACCGCGCCGCTGTTCGTGACGGTGATGTCGGCGGCCTTTCTCGACGAGAAGGTCGGCATCCGCCGCGTCAGCGCGATCCTGCTCGGCTTTCTCGGTGCGCTCGTCGTGCTGGCGCCGGGCTCGGAGAGCTTCCACTGGGCGGCCGTGCTGCCGATCGGGGCGGCGATCTGCTATGCCGCGTCCCAGACCCTCACCCGCCGCCTCGGCCAGAGCTTCGATGCGCCCCAGCTCGCGCTGTTCGGCAATCTGGGCGTGCTGACGGCCGCGGCATTGTCGGGGCTCGTTCTCGGCCATGGCGGCTTTGCGCGTGAGGACGACCGCAGTCTCGGCTTCCTGCTGAGGGCCTGGGCGCTACCTGGCACCCACGATCTCCTCTTGATGATGGCCTGCGGGCTGATCGCCTTCGTCGGGCTCACGCTGCTCGCCCAGGCCTATCGGGTCACGCGCGTGACGACCGTCGCACCCTTCGAGTATACGAGCCTGTTCTGGAGCGTGACCTACGGCTTTCTGCTGTTCTCCGAAGTGCCGTCGGTCCGCGTCGTCGGCGGTGTCGCGCTCATCATCGCCGCCGGGCTCTTCGTGCTGTTCCGCGAGCGCCAACTCGCCCTCGCCGCTCGCAAGGCCGCGACGGCCAAGGGTTGACGGGGCGAGCCTAGTATCTGCCGCCTCAATAGCCCCACTGGATGGTCGGCAGGGTCGGGCTCGGCCGCAAATGGCTGCCGAAGGCGCGGCTCTGGGCGAAGGGCGAGCGGCGGTGGAAACTCTGGTAGGACCAGGCCTGCTGAGGTCGCCGCGCGAGCGCGGTCGCCGGACAGGTGAGACGGCGATAGGCGGTGCCGTCGACGACGAAGGTCTCCAGGGTGCAGCGCGAGCGTACCGCCAGCCCTCTTGCGCGGCCGCGATCCCCATAGCCCCGCCATAGCTTCACGACCGAGCCATGCCCGTGGCCGTGCCAGTGGCGATGCTTGTGATGGCGCTTGGCGGCCTCGGCCGGTCCTGCCGCCGCGAGCACGATGGCCGCGGTCATGGAGAGGGCAAGGGCGAGACGGGTGATGGCGGTTCTCATGGTCGGCATCGGACTCTCCCGGTCGAAGGCGCTCGCAGTCGAAGTCGCTCGATCCGCTGCAGTCTAGCCGCGCCGAAGCCGGTCCATTAACCTTTTCGAAAACTTGATTAATCTCCGCTGTCGAGCGGCGCCCGCCGGTCCTCGAGCAGCTCAGCCCCCGGCGACGCGCTTCTTCTTGTCTTTCCTGTCCTTCTTGTCGCCCGCTCCGCCCTTCGCGCGCTTCTCCGCTTCGGCTCTCAGCTTGTCCATGTTGAGCGTCACCCACTTGCGGCAGCTCGGCAGCTTCATGTTGCACGGAATGCGGATCGAGGGCTTGGCCGACGTCGTTGTACCCACCGACCTGGTCCGCCGCGAGAACGGCACGACGATGCGGCCGCGCCGGATGAGCGCCACGGGATATTTGCGCGCCTCGATGAGGCGGGCGAGCAGCCGCCCCGTGCCGACCGGCTCCTTGGCGCTCGATGTCGATGTCGCCGCCGTGTCCGCCGCTTTCGCCGGCGTGCCGGTCGTCGCCGTGACCCTCTCAGGCGCCGGCATCGCGGCCGATGCCAGGCCGTCGGCATCGCCGCACTGCTCGCGGAGCGTCGCGCTGCCGTCCGAGCCCGCGGTCCCCTCGCCGATCCGGTAGCTCGTGCCGCAATAGGCGATCAGCGGGGGAACGTGCGTGCGCTCGAAGATCTCGTAGGCGGGGGCGAGCTCGCGCCAGAACCCGCTCCAGCGGCCGCCAGCATGGCGCGCCAGATTGCTCGCGCTCATGCGAAAGGGGAAGGAATGAACGGCGATGCGCTTCTGGCCGCCATCCATTGCCAGGACAGCGAGCTCGAATACGGTCTCGATCACCGGATCGGTCATCGCAAAGCAGCCGATCGAGGAGCAGCTTCCGTGGATGTAGATGTAGCTGCCCGAGCGGCCGAGCGCCCGGTCGAGGACGTTGGGATAGTCGAGATCGAGCGCGCGGTTCCAGCGGCCGTAGAAGAGGAGTTGCGGCTCGCCGACCTGATAGAAGCCTTCCGGGCTCTGCCGGTCGCCCTCGGCGAGCTTGGGCCCGAGCACGCCGTCCCATTTGCAGATCGGATAGGTGGCGAAGAGCGCGAATCGGTCGTCCTTCGCGATCCAGATCTCGAGCTCGGATTCCTCCTTGAAGAGGCGGATGAGGAGCGGTGCGCCGGCCTTGAAGCCGCCCGCTTGCAGCCGGCTTGCGAGCGCTGGCGTCATCCCCTCGACCCGCTCGCCCGCGGTGGCTCTCTTGTCCTCGACCGGCTTGCCGACGGGCTCGAGGGCGGCCGCATGTCCACAGACGCCGGCAAGCACGGCGATCGCCATCGCCATGGCGAGACTTGCCGCCAACCGCTGCCAGGACTGTGGAAATGTCGACACGGAACTCAGCACTCGTCGCGGCCAGCAGCACATTCTCGCGCCCGCCCGGCCAGGATCGGCCGGAGGCGGAGCTTCGAGATGAACTATCGCCGATTTCCAAGACCGGTCAATGATCTGTCGCCTGGAAAGACGCCGGAGGGTGAACCGTGGCCCCGGTCGACGCCCGGCGTCGCCGGCCTCGTCTGCGCGCGGCCTCAGCCTTCAGGGCCGACCGCCTGCCGCGTGCTGCAGCTCTCCTCGATCGGTTCGCTGCCGTCGCTGCCTTCGGCGCCCGCGCTCGCCACATAGTGACCGGCGCAGACGCTGACCCTCGGCGGCAATCGGTTCGCCTCGAACAGGTCGTGGCCGACCTTCAGCTCCCGCCAGAAATCCGCCCATCGGCTGTCGGCATGCAGCGCGAGGTTCCATTCGCTGAGCCGGAACGGGAAGGACTGCACCTGGAAACGCTTCTGGCCGCCTTTCAGTGCCGCTGTCACGAGCTGCCAGATCTCGTCGACCGCCTCGTTGGTGACGGCAAAGCAGCCGACCGACGAGCAGCCGCCATGCACCATGATGAAGGTGCCGGTCCGCCCATGCGCCCGGTCGAAGCGGTTGGGAAAGCCCAGATTGAACGAGCGGTGCCAGCGGCTGCGCGGATTGAGCTGGCTGCGCGACACCGTATAGAAGCCCTCAGGGCTCTGATGATCGCCTTCGGCGAGCTTGGGGCCGACATCGCCCGACCAGCGGCAGATCGGATAGGTGGTGAACAGCGTAAACCGGCCGTCCTTGCTCTTCATCCAGATTTCGAGGGCGGATTCCTCCTTGAACAGCCTGACGAGCACCGGCGCGCCGCGCGCAAGGCCCTTCTCCGCCAGCCGCTCGTCGAGCCGGCCGAGCGCCGGCATGCCGCGGATCGGCAGGCCGAGCCGCCAGCGCAGGAGGTGCTCGGTGCGTCTCAGCGAGACCTCGAACTTGCCGATGGCGCCGAAGGCACCGGGACCTGCAACGAGGAGGCCGAGTGCCGGCGGCACGATGGCAAGCGCCAGGAGCACCCTCAAGATCAGCCGGTGCCGAAAGATCCTCGTCATTCCCGCTCCTCTCGCGACTTCCGGGCCGCTCGAGTCCACCCGGCGCCGTCGTCTCCCTCTGCGGACTGTCCCGCCCCTGAGCGCGCCCCCTGGAAGCTTTCGGCGATCTGTGGCGACCATGTGGCGAAACGGTGAGCTCACCGTGTCGGTGGCCTGTGCCGGCCACCACCTGTGGCTCAGCGGCGACGGGGATCGGCCGCGATCGTGCATCGGTCCGCGCCCGCGAGCCGATGCTCGACGGTCGCCGTGCCGGGACCTGCCCGGTCGATCACGACGAAGTCCTGGGACTGCTCGAGCACGAGCAGCGGATGATGCCAGACAGCGGGCGCATAGCTGACGCCCTGGTCGGCGCGTGCACGAAAGAGCCGGATCGTCGCGGGATCGGGAGCCGGCTCACCCGGCCCGTGCCGCTCCAGTTCTTCGGCGACGACAACCAGCCAGTCGCCGCCACCCAGCGGCAGGAAGGCCTGGCTGCCGAGCGGATGGCACTCCAGAATCTCGATCGCGATCGGCAACGGGCGCGGCTTTGCCCGGAAGATCGACAGGACGGGCCGGCCATTACCACCCGCGACATCGATCCGGCACAGATCGTGGTAGCGCGTGGTGGTGCCCGCATTGATGAGCCTGATCTGGGCGCCCTCGGTCTCGATGACCTCGCCGAACGGCGCGAAGGCCGCCTTGGTCAGCGGTTCGGCGACGAGCGCGCGGGCAGTCATTCGCGCACGATCCGGCCGAAGATGCGCAGCCGCGAGACGCCGCCATCGGGATGGATGTTGAGCTTGACGTGGCTGACCGGGCCGAGATCGGCGATGCGTGCCGCGCCCATCTGGTGGATGCGGTCGGCCTCGAGCCTGGTATGGGGCAGCAGCTCGGGCCAGAACATCGACTGGGTGACGATCGACGCCCGCGTGCCCGCGGTGACGCGCGCGGCCTGCAGCGAACAGGCATCGGGATAGTTGCCCCTGTAGAAGGCCGTGTCGACCTCGATACCGGACACGGTGCCCGGATGGCCGAGCGCGATGATGATCCAGTCGTGGCCGGGCTCGCGCCGCCGCCGCGTCTCCCAGCCATCGCCCATATTGCGGCCGCGTCCCTCCGCCAGCAGCATGCCGACCGTACCATAATGGGCGTTGTTGTAGGCGAGGATCCGGCCGCCATTGCCGAGTGCGGAGAGCTCGACCGTCTCGCTCGGGCTGGCCGTTCCCCAGTCCTTGAAGGGCTCGCCATAGACCCTGAGGCGCGCAACGCCGCCATCGGGGTAGATCTGCAGCCGCAGCCAGTTGACCGGCTGCTCATGACCGACGGCGATGAAATGGTGCGCACTCGGGCCGAGTGGCGCGGTCGGCACCAGCGTCACCCATCGGGCGTCGGCTCCCGGCTCCGTCTCGGACATGCAACCCTCGAGCGAGGCGGCCGGCGGGTAGTTGCCGGTGAAATGGCTGGTGTCGATGTCGACACCCCTGACGATGCCGGCCATGCCGAGCTTCACAGTTGCCCAGTCGTGACCGCCATTGCGACGGCGCCGCGACTCCCAGCCGTCCATCCATTTGCCGTTGTCGTCGTATTTGTCGGGGATGAAAACGGCGGGGGCGTCGTCCAGCATGCGCTCCTTGGGCGCGAAGAACTCGTCGGTCGCGAAGGTGACGCGGGTGCCGAGGCGCGGCGAAGCGAGATTGACGCAATCGCGCGCGAAATCGGGGAGTGTCGTCTCGGTTGTCATGTGGTCCTCGGCCGTCAGGCGGGTTCAGATGTGGGGGCGCGTCTGTCGCTCAGGCGCCGGGAAAGGGATGTCGCGCGATCCAATGCCGGGCGATGTCGATGCGCCGCGCGAGCCAGACGCGGTCATGCTTCTGCACGTGATCGAGGAAGCGCCGGAGCCCTTCGATCCGTCCCGGCCGCCCGACGATGCGCGCGTGCAGCCCGACCGACATCATGCGCGGCCGCGTCTCGCCCTCCCGATAGAGACAGTCGAAGGCGTCGCGCAGATAGGCGAAGAACTGCTCGCCGGTGTTGAAACCCTGCGCCGTCGCAAAGCGCATGTCGTTGGCGTCGAGCGTGTAGGGCACCACGAGATGGGGCCTTGCCACCATGCGCGACCAGAAGGGCAGGTCGTCCGAATAGTCGTCCGCATCATAGAGGAAGCCGCCCTCCTCGGCGACGAGGCGGCGCGTGTTCTGGGAGGTGCGGCCGGTATACCAGCCGAGTGGCCGCGACCCGCAGAGCCGCGTCTGGATGGCGATCGCCTCGGCCATGTGTGCGCGCTCGGTCTCCTCGGCCAGCCCATGATAGTTGATCCATCTGAGACCGTGCGAGCAGATCTCGTGGCCGTCCTTCAATGCGATGTCGGCGACCTTGGGATTGCGCGCGAGCGCCATGGCGACAGCGAACAGCGTCACCGGCACGCAGCGCTCGCGGAAGAGATCGAGGAGCCGCCAGACGCCGACGCGCGCGCCGTACTCGTAGATCGATTCCATCGACATGTGCCGCGCACCCTCGAAGGCCGCAGCGCCGATGATCTCCGAGAGGAAAGTCTCGGACGCCCGGTCGCCGTGCAGGATGGCGTTCTCGCCGCCTTCCTCGTAGTTGAGCACGACCTGCACCGCGACGCGCGCGCGCCCGGGCCAGTCGGCGAATGGCGGTTCCGGCCCATAGCCGATCATGTCGCGCGGATAGGCGGGATCGCGGCCGATCTGCATCGCATCAGTTCTCCGCCGGCACCGGCGCGCCCGCCGCGATCCAGTCGAACAGCACCTGCCGCTCCTCCAGGGTGATGTCGGTGAGATTGCCGGGCGGCATGGCGTCGGAGAGAACGGCTGCGAGCGCGATCCGGCGGGCGTTCGCTTCGATATGGGCCGGTGTGTCGAGCAACACGCCTTTGGGCGGCTGGCTGAGCCCTTCCCACAAGGGCTCCGCCTGGTGACACATGCTGCAGCGTGACAGCACCACCGCCTCGGCATCGGCGTAGGCGACCGTCGCAGCCGGCTGCGTCAGGCTCGCGCCGACACGCTCGGCATGGGCCGGACCAAGGCTCGACAGCCAGACGATCGCAAGCCCACATACCGCAGCGACACCCCAGGTCCACCAGGGCGAGGGATCTCCCTTGTGCCGCATATTGAAGAAATGGCGGATGACGGCGCCGATCACCAGCACGAGGGCGAGGATCAGCCAGCTGTACCGCGTCGTAGGCGAGCGGGTAGTGGTTGGAGATCATCACGAAGATGACCGGCAGCGTCAGATAGTTGTTGTGCAAGGAGCGCTGCTTGGCGCGCCGGCCATGCTCGGGATCGGGCTTTCGTCCGGCGATGAGGTCGGCGACGACCTTGCGCTGGCCGGGAATGATCACCATCGCGACATTCGCGACCATCATCGTGCCGATCAACGCGCCCATCTGCATATAGGCGCCGCGCGCCGAGAGGACCTGCGAGAAGACGAAGGCGAGCGCGACGAGGAACACGAAGCCGACGAGCGCCAGATGGAGATCGTTGCGGCCGAGGACCGAGCGGCACATGAGGTCGTAGACGATCCACCCCGCCGCGAGCCCGCCGATGCTGACCGCCACCGCCTGCCAGGGCTGAAGCGTCATGACGCGCGGATCGACGAGCGTCAGCCCGGTCGCCAGATAGTAGACGAGCACGAGCATCGCCATGCCCGAAAGCCAGGTCGTGTAGGCTTCCCGGCCAACCAGGTGAGCTCGTCGGGCATGCGCGCCGGCGCCACCAGATATTTGACCATGTGGTAGAAGCCGCCGCCATGCACCTGCCAGGCCTCGCCATGGGCACGCTCCGGCAGGCCCGGCCGCTGCTTCAGGCTGAGGTCGAGATGGACGAAGTAGAAGGACGAGCCGATCCAGGCGATGCCGGCGACGACGTGCAGCCAGCGCACCGCGAATTCGAGCCAGTCCTGAAGGATCGCCGCGATCATTCTCCGGTCCCCGCCCCCCCGGTCCCTGCCCCCAATGCGCCGCGTCGCGGCCGCGTCGCCCTCGGGGCGGCCGCCGTGCCCGTCCGCCGGCCCGCCGCGGCCGTGCGCGCGCCGCCTCTTTCGCCTCCGGTTCTGCGCGGCGATGGGCGAGACGACCGGCCACATAGGTCTCTGCGATCGCCCGGTCGTCGGCGAGGATCATCTGCGCGAACAGCACGTCGGCGATGCTCTCGGCGCGCCGCACCCGCTCGGCGACGAGCGCGCGCGATCGCGGATCGATGACGACGATGTCGGCATAGTAGCCGGGCGCGAGATTGCCGATCTCGTTCTCCAATCCCATCACCCGGGCGCTGCCCATCGTCGCCATGTGGAAGGCGGCGAAGGGGTGGAGCGCGAGGCTGTGGCGGCGGAGCTGGGCGATCTCGTAGGCCGCCTTCATCGTGGCGAGCATCGAAAACGACGATCCCCCGCCGACATCGGTCGCAAGTCCGACCGGCACGCCCCTCGGTGCGTTGGTGAGCCCCATCAGGTTGATGAGCCCCGAGCCGATGAAGCTGTTGGAGGTCGGGCAGTGCGACACGCCCGACCGGCTCTCGCGTAGCAGCCCGATCTCGCGCCCGGAGAGGTGGATCGCGTGGCCGAAATTGGCGAGCGGACCGACGAGACCGAAATGCTCATAGACGCCGAGATAGTCGGGGCGATCCGGGAACAGCTCCTTCACCCATTTGATCTCGTCGAGATTTTCCGACAGATGAGTCTGCATGAGCGTGCCGGGATGCTCGCCCCAGAGCACGCCGGCCGCCTCGAGCTGCTCGGGGCTCGAGGTCGGCGCAAAGCGCGGGGTCACGGCATAGACCGCGCGGCCCCGGCCGTGCCAGCGCGCGATCAGCGTCTTCGACTCTTCATAGCCCCGCGCCGCCGTGTCGAGGAGCCCGGCCGGCGCATTGCGGTCCATCATCACCTTGCCGGCGGCGACCGCCATGCCGCGCCGCGCGGCCGCCTCGAACAGCGCATCCACCGACTGGGGATGCACCGTGCAGTAGAGCGAGGCCGCGGTCGTGCCGTTTCTCAAGGCCTCGTCGAGATAGAGCCCGGCGACCTCGGCGGCATAGGCCGGATCGCCGAACTTCAGCTCCTCGGGGAAGGTGTAGCGGTTCAGCCAGGCGATGAGCTGCTCGCCATAGGAGGCGATGATGCGGGTCTGGGGATAGTGGGCGTGGCAGTCGACGAAGCCGGGCAGGATGAGCCGGTCGCGCCGTTCGATGACCTCGATGCCGCGGTGCTCGGGGCGCGAGAGGATTTGATCGGCCGGCCCGACCGCCGCGATGCGCTCGCCCGAGATCACGACCACGCCGTCGCTCTCGAAGGCGGCGGCCGCCTCGTTACCGACCTCGAAAGGATCGCCGCGCCATGCGAGCACCTGCCCACGCAGCGCGCGGATGGGGGGCGTCGCCTCTGCCCCCTCGTCACTTGCCCGTTTGTCTCTCGCGCCCGCCATGACGCTCCGCCGTCGTCCTCGCCAGCATGGCGTCCGCGCCTCCAGCCCGGACGACGCGTCGGCTCGGCTGCCGGCCGGGGCGTGCGGCGGCTCGTGGCGCCGCCCGACCCCGGCCTCAGACGCTCTATTTCGGCAATTCGCCTTCCATGCCCTCGACATAGAAGTTCATGCCGAGCAGGTCGCCGTCCGGTGCCGTCTGGCCTTCGGCCAGCCAGTCCGAGCCGTCCTGCTTCCTGATCGGTCCGGTGAATGGATGGAGCTTGCCGGACTTGATGTCCTCGATCGCCTGCTCGGCCATCTTGCGGATGTCCTCGGGCACCTTCAGATTGATCGGCGGGATGCCGACCAGGCCGTCCTTCAGGCCGCCCCAGACGTCGCCGGCCTGCCAGGTGCCGTCCATCACCGCCTTGACGCTCGCAACCACGTGCGGCGACCAGTCGTCGACGATCGAGGTCAGCACCGATTCGGGACCGAAATGGGCCATGTCGGAGGCCTGTCCGACCACCCAGACGCCGCGCTCGGCCGCGACCTTGATCGGCGCCGGGCTGTCGGTGTGCTGCATGACGACGTCGCAGCCCTGGTCGATCAGCGCCTTGGCGGCGTCCGCTTCCTTGCCAGGGTCGAACCAGGTGTTGACCCAGATGACCTTGAACTTGATGTCGGGATTGACCTTCTTGGCCGCCAGATAGGTGGCGTTGATGCCCATCACCACCTCGGGGATCGGGAAGGAGGCGATGTAGCCGATGGTGTTGGTCTTGGTCATGCGGCCGGCGATGAGGCCGACCACATAGCGTCCCTCGTAGAAGCGGATGTTATAGATGCCCAGATTGGGCGCGCGCTTGAAGCCGGTAGCGTGCTCGAACTTGACGTTCGGGAAACGCTGGGCCGCCTTCACCGTCGGGTTCATGAAGCCGAACGAGGTGGTGAAGACGATGTCGTTGCCGGCCTGGGCGAGCTGCGTGATGACGCGCTCGGCATCGGGCCCCTCCGACACGTTCTCGACCTCGGTCACCTCCACCTTGTCGCCGAAGGCCTGGCGTACCGCCTCGGCGCTCATATGGTGCTGGTAGGAATAGCCGTGGTCGCCGATCGGCCCCACATAGACGAAGGCGACCTTGGTGGGGCCGGCATCCGCGGCGCCCGCCGAGACGGCGAGCCCGGCGGCGAGCGCGAGCCCCGCAAGACCGCGGCGTGTGATGCTCCCGAGCATGTTTCCTCCCTTGGATCGACCGGCTCGTTCGAGCCGTGACTTGGTCTTCATACGCCCTCAGCTCGCGGCATAGAAGGGCTTGCCGAGCGAAGCTGGTGCATTGGACTGCAGGCGCCGCCGGTCGCTCGAGATGACGACGAGCACCAGAATGGTGGCGAGATAAGGCAGCATGTTCATGTACTGCGCCTCGATCTTGAGGCCGAAAGCCTGGCTGTGCAGCTGCAGGATGGTGATGCCGCCGAACAGATAGGCGCCGGCCAGGGCCCGCCAGGGCCGCCAGGCCGCGAAGACGACGAGCGCGAGCGCGATCCAGCCGCGACCCGCCGTCATCTTCTCCACCCAGATCGGCGACTGGACGAGCGAGAGATAGGCCCCGCCGAGCCCCGCCGCCGCGCCCCCGAACATCAGCGCCAGATAGCGGATGAGCACGACAGGATAGCCGAGCTGGTGCGCCGCATCGTGGTTCTCGCCGACCGCCCGGAGGATCAGCCCGGCCCGCGTGCGTCCGAGGAACCAGACGACGCCGGCGACGAGCGCGACCGAGAGATAGACGAGCAGATCGTGGCCGAAGAGGAGCGGACCGATCACCGGCAGCGTGCTGAGACCGGGGATCGACAGGCGCGGGAAGGCCGGCGCCGACATGCCCGAATAGGCCTGGCCGAGCAGCGCCGCGAGGCCGAGACCGAACAAGGTCAGCGCGAGGCCCGACGCCACCTGGTTGGAGAGCAGCGTCAGCGTCAAGAGCCCGAACAGGGCCGCCATGATCGCGCCTGCGGCCATGGCGGCGACGAGCGCCAGCCATGGGCTGCCGGTCTCGATCCGGGTCGCAAAGCCCGCGACGGCCCCCATGATCATCATGCCCTCGACGCCGAGATTGAGGACACCAGCCTTCTCGACCACGAGCTCTCCGATCGCGGCGAAGACGAGCGGGGTCGCCGCGATGACGATGCCGATGAGGATGTTGACGACGAGATCCATGCGGCCCCCTATTCCGCTTCGGCCGCGATTGCCGCCGCCGGCCGGGAGCCGAGGCGTATGCGGTAGTTCACCAGCACGTCCATGGCGAGCAGGAAGAACAGCAGCATGCCCTGGAACACGCTCGTCACCGCGCTCGGCAGGCTCATGGCGATCTGCGCGCCCTCGCCGCCGATATAGGTGAGACCGAGCAGGAGCCCCGCCGCGAGGATGCCGACCGGGTGCAGCCGGCCGAGAAAGGCGACGATGATGGCGGTGAATCCATAGCCGACCGGCAGGGCCGGAACGAGCTGGCCGAGCGTGCCCGACGCCTCGAAGAGGCCGGCAAGGCCCGACAGCGCCCCCGAAACGAGGAGACAGGTCCACACCGTCGCCGTCTCGGAGAAGCCGGCGAAACGCGCGGCTGCCGGCGCCGCGCCGAGCACCCTGATCACGAGGCCGAAGCGGTGCCGCGCCAGCACGAAGGCGGTGAGGAGGACGGCGACGAGCGCGACGAGGATGCCGACATGCGCGCGCGTGCCCGAGATCAGCACCGGAAGGCGCGCAGAATCGTGGAAAAGCCGGCTCTCGGGGAAGCTGAGGCCCTCGGGATCGCGCAAGGGGCCGAACACCATCACCGAGAGGATGAGACCGGCCACATAGGTCAGCATCAGGCTGACCAGGATCTCGTTGGCATTGAAGCGGGTCTTGAGGAAGGCCGGGATCGCCGCCCAGGCCGCGCCGCCAGCCGCGCCCGCCACACACATCAGCGGCAGCAGCCAGAGCCCCGGCTGGTCGTAGAAGGCGAGCGCGACCGCGCCACCCGCCAGCGCCCCCATCGTGTACTGGCCCTCCGCCCCGATATTCCAGATGCCGGCGCGAAAACCGAGCGAGAGGCCGACCGCGATCAGCACGAGCGGCGTCGCCTTCACCAGCAGCTCCGTCACGCCATAGACGCTGGTCAGCGGCTGGAAGAAGATGATCGAGATGGCGCGGAGCGGATCCTTGCCGATCAGCGCGAACAGCACGATGCCCGCCGCCATGGTGAGGAGCACGGCGAGGAAAGGGGTCGCATAGAGCATGCTGCGGGAGGCTTCCTTGCGGCGCTCGAGCCTAAGCATGGCCGGCCCCCGAAGCTACGCCCGCACCGGACTGCCCGCCCATGGCGAGCCCGATCTCCTCCACCGAGACCTTGGCCGTCGGCCGCGCCGGCGAGACCCGTCCCCCGGCGATGACCGCGATGCGGTCGCAGATGGTCATCAGCTCGTCGAGGTCCTGCGAGATGACGAGGATCGCCGCACCCTTTGCGGCGAGGTCGATGAGGCTCTGATGGATGGCCGCCGCCGCGCCGGCATCGACGCCCCAGGTCGGCTGGGCGGCGATCAATACGCCTGGGTCCTGCAAGACCTCGCGACCGACCACGAATTTCTGCAGATTGCCGCCCGACAGGCTGCGTGCCTGATGCTCGATGCCCGCCGTCTTGACGCCGAAGGCCGAGACGATCTCGCCGGCAAAGCGCGCCGCCGCCGTCCGGTCGATCAGGCCGCCACGGATGAGTCGCATCCGCTCGGCCGCCGAGAGGATGGTGTTGTCGGTGAGCGCCATGTCGGGTACGGCGGCGTGGCCGAGCCGTTCCTCGGGCACGAAAGCCATGCCCCGCGCCCGCCGCGCCGACGGCCCCTGATGGCCTATGGGCACCCCGTCGACCACGATCGCCCGCGGCACCGCCACTCGCCGCTCGCCGATCAGAGCCTCCATCAGCTCGTCCTGGCCATTGCCCGCGACGCCTGCGAGTCCGACGATCTCGCCGGCCCGGACCTCGAGCGAGATGTCGGCGAGATCGACCCCGAAGGGATGGCTGCTCGGCAGCGTCAGCCCGTTGAGCTCCAGCCGGCTGGCGCCCGTCAAAGTCTCGTGCCGCGCCGGGGCCTTCAGCGCCGAGCCGATCATCATCTCCGCGAGGCTCTTCGCGGTTTCCTTGCGCGGATCGGTGCTCGCCACCACGCGGCCGCCGCGCAGCACCGTCGCCCGCTCGCATAGCGCCCGGATCTCCTCCAGCTTGTGCGAGATGTAGAGGATCGAGCAGCCCTCCTCGCGGATGCGCCGGAGGGTGGCGAACAGCATCCCGGCCTCCTGCGGTGTCAGCACCGAGGTCGGCTCGTCCATGATGATGAGGCGCGGGCGCTGCAACAGACAGCGCACGATCTCGACCCGCTGGCGCTCGCCGACCGAGAGCGTGCCGATCCGCCGCGAGGGATCGAGCGGCAGGCCGTAGGAGCGCGCCACCTCCACGATACGTTGGTCGAGCCCGGTGCCGGGCTGTCCGTCCTCGAGGCCGAGCGCGACATTCTCTGCGACCGTCAGGGCGTCGAACAGCGAGAAATGCTGGAAGACCATGCCGACGCCGGTGCTGCGCGCCTCCGACGGGCGCTCGGGCCTGTAGGGCCGGCCGAGGAAGCGCATGCTGCCGGAGTCGGCGTGATTGACGCCGTAGATGATCTTGACGAGCGTCGACTTGCCCGCGCCGTTCTCGCCGAGCAGCGCATGGATCTCGCCGGCCCCGACCGAGAACGACACGCGGTCGTTGGCGAGAACGCCTGGAAAAGCCTTGGAGATGCTATCGATCTCGAGGATCGGCTGGCCTGCCATGCGCTTCCTCGCCCCTGCCGGCGGCTCGTTCGCTGGCCGCTCTGCCCTCTGACCATAGTACGAGTTCCGCCGCCACGGCCACAGCTATGACGGCCGGTGATTTTCCGGCGATGCCGGCAAGCCCGATCGGGCAGCGGAGCCGGGCGAGCGCCTCGGCAGCGATGCCGGCCGCGGCGAGCCTCTTGCGGAACCGTGCCGCCTTGGTGGCCGAGCCGATGAGGCCGAGATGGCCGAAGCCGCCGCGCGAGAGGGCGGCATGGCAGATGGCGAGGTCGAGCGGGTGGGAATGCGTCATGACGAGATGGACGGCACCGGCGGGAGCAGCGCGTGCGACTGCCGCCGGATCGGTCGTGGCTATCGCCGTCACCTGCGGCCGCACCCGATCGGGGAAGCGGTCGGTCGCGACATCGATCCAGGTGGCTCGGAAGGGCAGGTCCTCGAGGACGCGGACGATCGCCCGTCCGACATGGCCGGCGCCGTAGAGAAAGAGCGGATGAACGGGCGGATGGATCGGCTCGATCAGCCATGCGGGCCGATCGCCGCGGGCGGGAACGAGAAGAGCGGCGCCGCGACCGGCGGCATCGGGGGCGATGAGCGCGCGTTCGAGCGCCCTGGCGAGGGGGGGAGGCAGCCCGGCCGTCCTCGTCCGTGCAGTCGAAAGGACGAGGGGCGGCCCGCCGCTCGCCATCGGCCGGGCGAGCATGGCGGCCGGCCGGGCAGCCGTCTCGCCCGCCGCGACACTCTCGCCGCCCTCGGCCGCCAATTCCCTCAGCGTTTCGGTCTCGGTCCGGCCGAAACGCTCGAAAAGCAGCGTCACCGCGCCGCCGCAGCATTGGCCGAGTGCCGGGCCGAGCGCCACCTTCCGCACCTGCCGCGCGAATCCGAGCCCGTCCCTGCCGCCGTCCCCGCGCAACAGCACCCGGGCCGCCGCGATCGCGTCGAGCTCGAGCGCGCCGCCGCCGATCGTGCCGGCGATCGCCGAGGCCGATACGGTCATGGCGGCCCCGACCTCGCGCGGGGCCGAGCCCTCGGTCGCGGCAACCGTCACGCGGACGATGGCGCCGTCATTGGCGACAGAGGCGAGGATGTCAGCGATCAGGCCCATGCGTTGCAGCATGTGGCCCACGCCCGCGCGGCGTCAATCGGCTGTCGCCCTGGGCCGCCGAGCCCCTAGACTTCGGGCATCGGCCGGCCGGCGAGCGCGCAGGCCGCCTGCACCGTGTTCCTCAGCAGGCAGGCGATGGTCATCGGTCCGACGCCGCCCGGCACCGGGGTGATGGCGGCGGCATGGCGCCGCGCCTCGGTGTAGTCGACATCGCCGACCAGCCGGTTGCCGGTCTCGGTCGAGATGCGGTTGATGCCGACATCGACGACGATGGCGCCGGGCTTCACCCAGTCGCCCTTGACCATCTCCGCCTTGCCGACGGCGGCGACGAGAAGATCGGCCCGGCGGCAGACCGCCGGCAGATCGCGCGTCCGCGAATGGGCGATGGTCACCGTGCAGTTCTCCATGAGGAGGAGCTGCGCGACCGGCTTGCCGACGATGTTGGAGCGGCCGACCACCACCGCCTCGAGGCCCGAGAGATCCTTCTGGACGGTCTTGGCGAGGATGATCGAGCCGAGCGGCGTGCAGGGAACGAGGCCCTTCTCGCCGGTGGCGAGCTTGCCGGCATTCATCGGGTGGAAGCCGTCGACGTCCTTGGCGGGGTCGATGAGGTTCAACACCTTCTGGCTGTCGATGTGCTTTGGCAAGGGCAGTTGGACGAGAATGCCGTGCACGGAGGGATCGCGGTTCAGCCGCTCGACAAGGGCAAGCACCTCGGCCTCGGGCGTCTCGACCGGCAGGCGGTGCTCGAAGGAGGCCATGCCGACCTCGACGGTCTGCTTGGCCTTGTTGTGCACATAGACCTTGCTGGCAGGATCCTCGCCGACGAGCACCACGGCGAGGCCCGGCTTAAGGCCCCCGGCCGACAGCTCGGCGACCGCGCGCCCGATATTGGCGCGCAGCGTCTGTGCGATGGCCTTGCCGTCGATGTCCCTGGCGGTCATGCTCGTCTCCCCTCGCGCGCGCCCCATGGCTCGGTATCCGGCCCGGCGGCGCTGCCCTGTCGTTTCATGCGATCAGTTATCGTTTCAGGCGATCAGTTGTCGCTTCAGGCGATCAGTTGTCGCTTCAGGCGATCAGTTGCCGTTTCGTGCGATCAGGTCCCGCGCCCGCCGCTCGAGCTCGGCCGGATCGCCCGCGATCTCGACGGCCTTGTAACGCGACTTTCCGCCCGCTGCCAACCCGACCGATGAGCGCGGCACGCCGAGCCAGCCGGCGATCAGCCGCTCGAGCGCCGTGTTGGCCGCGCCCTTGTCGGGGATGGCGCGGACGCGCGCGCCAAGGCGTGGCCCGTCCGGGCCCGTCTCGAGCCCGCCGACCTCGTCGCGCGAGGATTTCGGTGTCAGGCGGACGGCGATGCGGATGCCGGCCTTGGTGCGGGTCACGGGCATGCCGGCGCCGTTCGGGTCAGAGGCCGCAGGCCCCGAAATTGCGGCACAGGAAATCGCGCAGGAACATGAGCGCGAGCAGGACGATGATCGGCGAGATGTCGATCGCGCCGAGATTTGGCAGCGCCCGCCGGATCGGCCCCATCACCGGCTCGGTCAGCCGGTAGAGCGTGTCGGTGATCGTGTAGACGATCTGATTGCGCCGGTTGATGACGTTGAAGGCGATCAGCCAGCTCATCACCACGGCAATGATGATGACATAGACGTAGAGGCTCGCAAGCGTGCTGATGAGGTTCAGTACCGAAGTCATAGGCCCCGCCGTCTCTGTCGTTTGCTGCTGACCGAGCGCATGGTTTAGCGGCGTGCCTCATCGAGGGCAAGCGAGGCCCGACGAGGCGCCATCCAACAGGAACGCGACGGAGGCATGCCGTTTCGGCCGATCCCTCGCGGTTTGCGCCTGCCGTCCGCTCGGGTAAGACTCGTGGTTCGATGCCGACATTCGCCCGCCCTTGTCAGAACCCGCGCGGGCGAATGCCGGAATCATCAGAACCATCGTTCAGCGATCTTTTGAGAGCCGGCCTTCGCCGGCTTCGCCCGAGGGTGCCCCGATGTCGACCGCCTTCCCCCATCTCTTCGAGCCGTTGAAGCTCCGCCACAAGACGCTGAAGAACCGCATCGTGTTCGGCGCCCACACCGCCAACATGTCGGTCGACGGGCTGCCGATGGACCGCCATCTCGGCTATTATCTGGAGCGCGCCATCGGCGGGGCGGCGATGATCGTGGTCGAGCCCGTGCCGGTCCACAAGAACGGCGTGCTGACGCGCGGCAATTTCCGCCACGACGACGATTCGATCATCCCGCATTTCCGGCGCATCACCGACGCCGTGCACGAGCACGGCACCGTCATCGTCCACCAGCTCTACCATGTCGGCCAGCACGGCGAGTGGGACAATTCCTTCGAGGCCTATCCCTCGCCCTCGGGCCTGCCCTCCTTTCACGACAGCTATGGCAGCGAGGCGCTCGACGAGGCCGGCATCGAGAGCCTGATCGAGGGTTTCGTCGGCGCCGCGGTGCGCGCCAAGGCCTCGGGCTTCGACGGCGTCGAGCTGTTCGCCGCCTATCACGCCCTCATCGACCAGTTCTGGACCCCCTGGTCGAACCGCCGCACCGATCGGTGGGGCGGCAGCCTGGAGAACCGCGTGCGATTCTCCAGCGAGATCATGAAGCGCATCCGCGCGCGCTGCGGCGACGACTTCATCATCGGCCTTGCCGTCAGCATGGATCCGGGCGCCGAGGCCCATCTGTCGGCCGCCGAGCTCAGAGAGATCCTCGCCTGGCACGACGAGCGGCAGCTCATGGACTATGTCACCTGCGGCAATGGCAGCTATTTCACCAGCGGCGGCATCATTCCGAGCTTTCTGAAGCCCGACAAGATCGGCGCCGCCTATGCCGAGGCCCTGAAGCCCGCTCTCAAGCATGCCCGCATGCAGGCCGAGGCCCATATCCGCACGCCCGAGAACGCCGAATATGTCGTCGCCTCCGGCCAGGCCGACATGGTGTCGATCGTGCGCGGCCAGATCGCCGATCCCCATCTCGCCAACAAGGCGCGCGAGGGCCGGCCCGAGGACATCCGCCCGTGCATCTCCTGCAACCGCATGTGCTGGGGGCGGCGCTATCGCGACTATTGGATCTCCTGTCAGGTCAATCCCTCGGCGGGCCGCGAATTCGAGTGGGGCGGCGACCGGTTCGTGCGGGCCGACAGGCCGAAGCGGGTGCTGGTGGTCGGCGGTGGGCCGGCCGGCCTCGAGGCGGCGCGGGTGGCGGCCGAGCGGGGTCATCAGGTGACGCTGGTCGAGGCGGGCTCCCAGCTCGGCGGCCAGTTCCGTCTCGCCGGCCTGCAGCCGCGCCGCCAGCAGATCCTCGACCTGCTGGCCTGGTACGAGAGCCAGCTCCAGAAGCTGCAGGTGAAGGTCGAGCTCAACACCTATCTCGATACCGACGACATCGCCGCCTATGGCGCCGACGTGGTGGTGGTCGCGACCGGCGCCCTGCCCTCGGCGACCGGCTTCCAGCGTGCCTTCCCGATGCGCGACACCATGCCGGGCATCGAGAAGCCCAATGTGTTCTCGCCCGAGGACGTGATGAGCCGCGCCGCCCAGCCGGGCAAGCGCGTCGTCGTCTTCGACGAGGAGGGAAACTGGAAGGGCTGCGGCACTGCCTGGCACCTTGCCGAGAAGGGCCACGAGGTGACGATCGTGACCTCGCTGACCAAGGTCGGTAGCGACATCGCCCGCACCAACTCCGACTACCAGCTCCGCACCAACCTGAAGAAGCTCGGCGTCCGCTTCATCGTCGAATCCGGCATCAAGGAATGGACCGGCGACAGCGCCGTCGTGCTCGACTTCCTCGACGGCGGCGAGACCACCATCCCCGCCGATGCGCTCGTCCTCGCCACCACCAACACGCCGGTGCGCGATCTCCTCGAGGGCCTCGAGGGCAAGGGTGTCGATGTCCGCAAGATCGGCGATTGCGTGGCGGCCCGCGAGGGCAATGTCGCCTTTTTCGAGGGACGCCGGCTCGGCATCGGCATCTGATCAGTGTCGGCGCCGGCCGGGGAGGCGATCCTCCCCGACCCTCGGCCGGCGCCAGTGGTTCGATTCCGACATTTGCATCCCGTTTCAGAACCGGTGAGAGCAAATGTCGGAATCATGAGAACGACTATGCCGCGCCACCGGTCCCGCTCTTCTCGCCGGGTGCCGTGCCGGCGGCAGTCTCGGCCCTGGCGAGGCTGTCGAGCGCTGCCATGATGGCCTGAAGGAGCGCCGCATCGGGTGTCGCCAGCCGGTTCGTCGGCATGCCTTCGCTACCCGATTTCAGCCGCTCCTGGACGTCTCTCGCCCACCGCTTCAGCGTGGCGATCTTCTGGCCGAGCGTCAGTCCGGGCTCGGCGACGACATCCTCAGGCCGCGCGAACACGGATTCGGGGTTGAACCTTGCCTGCTCCGTATTGAGATGCACGATGGTAGCCATGGGCACTCTCCTTCTGATCCCCCGGGGGCCCTGTCCAGCCTGAACGCCGCCGACGATTTGCGGATCGCCGACGTGCCATGAAGCTCACATCTCCTCAACGTCCGTATCGGCCGCATTGTTCCGGGGCCGCGGTCGCAGGGGCGTTCCGACAAGCGCTCGCGGGCAGACCGGTCGGGGCGGAACGACCTTGGATGTCGGCGCCTCAGAGCATTTCCTTCTCCTCCAACACCCGGCGCGCCACGCGGAAGCATTCGAGCGCCTGCGGTACGCCGCAATAGATGCCGACCACGTGGATGATCGCCCGGATCTCCTCGCGGCTGACGCCGTTGGTGATGGCGCCCCGGCAATGGATTTCCCATTCGTGCATCTTGCCGAGCGCACCGATCATCGCGAGGTTCATCATCGAGCGGGTCTTGGCGTCGATCGCCTCGTCGCCCCAGCCGAAGCCCCAGCACCAGGCCGTCATCGCCTCCTGGAAGGGCCGGGTGAAATCGTCGGCGGCGGCGAGGTTCTTTTCCACATAGGCGGCGCCGAGCGTCGCCTTGCGGCGCTCCAGGCCCTTCTCGAAGAGATCGTCGTCCATGGGTCTCCAACTCCCTATTCAGATGTGTTGCCGGGGGCGATGGGCGGAGGGGCCGGCACCCCCGGTCGAGTGGTACCGTTCCAAGGTTTGCCCGGCCCCGTCAGAGCCCGCGCGAGCAAATGTCGGAATCATGGGAACCACCCTCATTGACGCTTTCGATGCTCGCGCGGATGCTCGCATCTCGGCCGATCAGGCCTTAGGTTAGACCATGACCGCCCGGCGAACGAGGCGTCGGTCGCGGGATGGACCCGCCGGCAACGGGGCCTGATCCCGCGGGCAATGCATGATGAGATCGTGGGGTGAGCGCCGTGGAGACGATGGCGAAGCCGAGATGGCCCAAGCCACTTTGGCAGGACATGACGAGCGCCGAGTTCTCGGGCGCGGACCGCACCCGCTGGGTCGCGGTGCTGCCGATCGGTGCCATCGAGCAGCACGGGCCGCATCTGCCGGTATCGACCGACACGCTGATCGCCGCGGCCTTGGTCGAGCGCGCCATCGCCGGCCTGCCGGAGGGCCTGCCGGTGACCTTCCTGCCGGTGCTGCCCATCGGCAAGTCCAACGAGCATCTCGCCTTTCCCGGCACCTTGTCGCTGTCCTGGCAGACGCTCGTCTCGCTGCTCGTCGAAATCGGCGAGAGCGTGGCGCGGGCCGGCCTCAGCAAGCTCGTCATCCTCAACACCCATGGCGGCAACCGCGAGGCGATCGGCATTGCCGGACGCGAGCTTCGGGTGCGGCGGGGCATGCTCGTCGTCACCGCCGGCTGGTCGCGGCCGGATGAGGCGGCCGACCATTTTCCGGCGGCCGAGCAGGGCTATGACATTCATGCCGGCGACGAGGAGACCTCGATCCTGCTCGCTCTGCGACCTGATCTCGTCCGCATGGACCGCGCCCGGCATTTCACGACGCTGCAGGTCGATCTCGCCCGCCGTGCGCGCCGGCTGAGGGCGCATGGGCCACTCTCGCAGATCTCCTGGGTCGCCGGCGATCTCAACCCCGACGGTGCCGCCGGCAACGCGGCCGCCGCCACGCCCGAGAAGGGGCGCCTGCTGGTCGATCACTATGTCGCGGGCTTTCTGGACCTGCTCGGCGAGGTCGACGGCTTCACGCCCGACTGGCTCGGCAAGCCGGTCGAGGGGCCGGCCGGAGGCTGATGCGGGAACAGGTGGCGCGGTGCCGCCATGCCGCCATGCGGGTCCGTCGTTTCCTCTCACCTGACAGAAGGGCGCCGGCCACGAGGCCGATGGCGGCTCGTGGCAGGCGCCCTGCGGTCGAGGGGAGAGTGGCGTCACGGGCTGGCCCGGGCCGCCCGCTGCCGATGAGGCCGGACGGGGCTCAGGCCCGCGACTTGGTCCCGCAGGTATTGATGCCGAGCAGCGAATAGGGCGGGCACCAGCCGATGAGGCCGGTCACCAGCGGCACGACGCCGATCCAGCCCCAGGGCGTCTGCGGGCCGACGAAGACGATGGCGATCAGGGCGAGGCCGACGATGATGCGGATGATGCGGTCGAGGCCGCCGACATTGCGGGTCATTGTTCCCTCCAAGGGTCTTGGTTCAGGCTTGCGCGAGTATCGTCCGGCGGGATGGAGACGGCCCTCAGGCACTTGGTCCCGATCGCGTGGATCGCGAGCCGCCGCGCCTGTCGCAAAGCCGCCTCCTGCTCCCTCTCCCGGTCCGCCCGCCGCGTCCGGGTAGATGACGACCATTTAATCATCCCGCCCAGAAATGTCTGTGACTATGTCACCGACCTGGCCCCTCGCTATCCCATCCGCACCAGCGCCTCGAGCTCGCCGCGGCGCTGGATGGTGATGCTGCCCCGGCCGGACTGGATGAAGCCCCGTCGCTGGAACTCCGAAAGGAGGCGGCTGACCACCTCGCGCGCGGTTCCCAGCTCGGAGGCGAGCTGCTGCTGCGTCACCGAGATCTGGTCCGAACCCGGGCTGAGCTCGATCAGCTTGTCGGCGAGGCGCAGATCCATCCGGCCGAACGCCACGTCCTCGATCACGCGGAACAGGTTGGTGACCCGCTGGCTGAACGCGGTGAAGACGAGCTGGCGGAACTCGGCCGATCTTGCGATCAGCTCGTCGAATGTCGGGCGCGGCACCGCCACGGCCCGGACCAGCGTTTCGGCAATCGCCTCGGCGAGATAGTCCTCGTAGCTCATCAGGCAGGCAGTCGTCAGCGCGCAACTCTCGCCGGCATGCACCCGGTAGAGCACGATCTCGCGGCCGTTCTCGGACACCTGCTGGACCCTGACGGTGCCCTCGAGCAGGAGGAGGAAAGCCTCCGGCGCCTGGCCGGGCCCGTAGATTCGGCTGCCCTCGGCGAGCGACACGACCATCGAGCTGCGGGTCAGCCGGTCCCGCATCTCCTCGGAGAGCCGGGTGAGCCCTGGGAACATCTTCAGCCAGTCCGTCTCGCCCGCCATGACCGAGCCTCCAGCACGCCGCATCCGGGATATTGATAGAGGAGACGGCAGATCGGGTGAACTGTGGATCACCCCCGTGACCGCCCAAAAAACAAAGGGCCCCGCCGGAGCGGGGCCCTCGCATGTCGCCGCTGCGGGATCGGGCGCCTGCGCGCCGCCCGCCCAGCCTCAGTCGCGATTGCCGACGAGCTGGAGCAGCATGATGAAGAGGTTGATGAAGTCGAGATAGAGCGTGAGCGCGCCGTGGATCGCCGCCTTCGCTGCCAGCGTCGCATCGCCGGCGACCACGTCGTAGGTCTCCTTGATGCGCTGGGTGTCATAGGCGGTGAGGCCGGCGAACACCAGGATGCCGATCACGTTGACCGCGAACATCAGCGCCGAGGAGGCGAGGAAGATGTTGACGATCGAGGCGATGATGATGCCGACGAGGCCCATGAACAGGAACGAGCCCCAGCCCGACAGGTCCTTCTTCGTCGTGTAGCCGTAGATGCTGAGGGCACCGAACGTCGCCGCGGTGATGAAGAACACCTGCGCGATGCTCTGGCCGGTAAAGACGATGAAGATCGAGGACAGCGACACGCCCATGATGGCCGCGAAGGCCCAGAAGGCGATCTGCGTCGCCCCGACGCTCATGCGATTGGCGCCAGCCGACATCAGGAAGACGATGCCGAGCGGGGCGAGCATGATGACCCATTTCAGCGGGCTGCCGTAGATGGCCTGCGCGAAAGCCGGGTTCGAGGCGGCCATCGAATAGGTCAGATAGGCGGCGACGCCTGTCAACGCCACGCCACCGGCCATGTAGTTATATACGGCAAGCATGTACGAGCGCAGACCTGCGTCTACATCCTGCGCTGCACCCCGCGTGCCGACCGTCGGGGCTGTGTACCTGTTGTCGTATTGCGCCATTTCTCCGTTTCCTCTGTGGCTTGCCGGCTGAGTTATCAGTCCTACTGTGATTTCGCGGCCGGCACAACCGCGACACAGCATGTAAATCTGGCCGCGTCGGTCGATCCATGCCATCCGCCGCCGCTCACAGGACTGTGTGAGCGATCAGTTTGGTCTAAGATGGGGCGGCGAGGGCGGCACTTCAAGTGGTCCCGGTGCCGGTTCACAGGCACTTCAACGGTCCCCCTTCAAATGCGGCATGGGACGGGCCTTCAGCACACGCCAGGTGCCGGCGAGGCCGAAGCCGACGACGAGTGCGACCGCGAGCCCGACCGTGCCGAGCACGGCCGCGAGCGGAACCGCCACCGGCACGTCCATCGCACCCTTCAGGATGAGGACGGCGGCGATGATGCCGACCGCGACGGCGACGGCCGAGGTGGCGAAAGCCAGCATCAGATACTCGGCGAGATGGGCATCGAGGATCTGCCGGCGCCGCGCCCCGAGCACCTTCAGAACCACGGCCTGGTGCGTCCGCCGCCGCTCTGCGGTCGCCAGGGCTCCGGCGAGCACGATGGCCCCGGCGAGCACCGTGACGAGCGAGGTCGCACGGATCGCGATCATCACCTTCTCGAACATCGCCTCCACGGCCGCGAGTGCGTCCTTGACCCTGAGGATCGTCACATCGGGGAAGCGTTCGGCGAGGCGCTGGGTCAGCCGCCCCTCCTCAGCCGCGCTCGGCTCACCCTCGAAGGTCAGGGTCGCGAGCATCCGGTAGGGGGCGGCGGCGAGCGTATCCGGCGAGAAGATCATGACGAAATTGATCGACAGGTCCTCCCAGTCGACCGTCCTCAGATTGGCGACCCGCGCGGTCACGTTGCGGCCGAGAATATTGACGGTGACGGTGTCGCCGGGGGCGAGGCCGAGGCCGCGGGCGACCTCGACGTCGAAGGAGACCAGCGGCCCGCCGGCATGGTCCCTCGGCCACCCTGAGCCCTCGATCAGCTTTGCGCCCTCGGGCGGGGCGTCGGCGAAGGTGAGGCCGCGGTCGCCACTCAGCACCCACCTGACGCTCTCGGGTACGTCGAGCTCGCCGACCGGCCGGTCCTTCACCCTTACGATGCGACCGCGCAGCATCGGCGCCATGCGGACCGCCGCGCGGGGCTCGGTCTGCCGCATCTCCGCTTCGAAGCCATCCGCCTCGCCCTTCGGGATGTCGAGGAAGTAGTAGGCGGGGGCCCGTTCGGGGAGGCCGGCCTCGAACTCGGCGATCAGCGAGCGGTCGATCACCGCGAGCGCGACCATGAGCGAGAGCCCGGTGCCGAGCGAGAGCACGGCCGCCCGTGTCAGCCCGCCGGGTCCGGAGAGATTGCGCAGCGCCAGATGGAGGGCGGGCTTACGGACGCGGCCGATCCGCCGGGCGGCGAGCCCGATCAGCCAGCCGAGCGCCAGGAAGATCGCGAACAGCGCCGCGATGCCGGCGAGAAAATAGAGCGCCAGCATCCGCTGCGGCGAGTTGAGCACGGCAAGGCCCGCCAGCAGTGCCGCCGCAACCGCGATCGCCGCGACATGGACGAGGCGCGGCCGGCCACGCTCGGCGGCGATCTCGTCACGGAACAGCACCGCCGCCTTGACCCGCTCGGCCTGTCCGAGCGGCCAGAGCATGAACATCAGCGCAACGAGCAGGCCATAGGCGATGGCGACCGCGAGGCTGAGCGGGCCGACCGTGTAGACGAGGCCGATCGGCAGCGCCGGCCCGGCGATGGCGCCGACCAGCAGCGGTACCGCGAGGCCGATGGCGAGGCCGAGCCCGATGCCGATTCCCGCCAGCATCAGGATCTCGGTGAGATAGATGTGGAAAATCTCGCCCGATGTGGCACCGAGCGCGCGAAAGGTCGCGATCACCCGGCGCTTGCGGTCGAGATAGGAGGCCACCGCATTGGCGATGCCGACGCCGCCGATCAGCAGCGCGGCGAGGCCGGTCAAGGTCAGGAACTGGCCGAAGCGGTCGATCGCCCGCCTGAGGCCGGGCTGGGGATCGCGCCGGTCGGTGAGCTGATAGCCGCCGTCGGGAAAGGCTGCCTCGAACGCCCCCGCGAGCGTCTTGAGGTCCTCGGCACCGCCGCCGCGCTCATCCGGCAGCAGCAGCCGGACCTGCCAGCGCACGAGGCTGCCGGGGCCTGCGAGCCCGCTCGCCGCGAGCGTCGCCATCGTGACCATCACCCGCGGCCCGTAGGCCGCCTGCGATGCGAGCATGTCGGGCTCGCGTGCGATGGTGCCGGAGATCACGGCCTCGACCTCGCCGAGACGGATCGTGTCGCCGACCGAGAGGCCGAGCCTGGCAAGGAGGATCGGATCGACCACGGCGCGATGGGGGGCGTTCGGGGTCGGACGGAGCGCCCCGGCGAGATCCTCGCCGTCGGCGAGCGTGAGCGTGCCGACCAGCGGATAGGCGTCGTCCACCGCCTTCAGCTCGACGAGCGCCTGCGCCGCTGTGCCAGTGGCGGCTTGCCCGCGCGCCATGGTGCGCAGCATCGCCACCTCCGAGACGGCCCCGCGCCGTTCGAGGAAGGCGCGCGCGTCGGCGCCCGCGCGTTCGTGGATGCGCGACACCGAGAGGTCGCCGCCGAGCATCGCCCGGCCCTCGCGGTCGAAGCCGGCATCGACCGAATCGCGGAGCGTGCCGACGCCGGCGATGGCGCCGACGCCGAGCATGATGCAGAGCGCCAATGCGACGAAGCGCTTGAGATTGCCGCGAAGATCCCGGATCGCGATCCTCAGCGTGCCGGCGAGGCCCAGGCGGCCGGCCGGCGTCGCGGCCGCTGCCGTTCGAGCATGGCGTGCCAGGGGCTTCATGACCGCGTGCCGTCCGTCTGCGACACCGCCGCCGCGGCGGTCCGTCCGGGCGCTCCGTCCGCCAGCCCGCCCCCTGCGTCCGCGGCGCCAGTCGGCCGGTCCTCGACAATCCGTCCGTCGCGCAGCGTGACCACCCGCTCCATCCGCTCGGCGAGGCCGATATCGTGGGTGACGAGCACGAGGGTCATGCCGTGGCGGCGCCTCAGATCGACGATCAGGCGGAGGATGTCGGCCCCCGTCGCACCGTCGAGATTGCCCGTCGGCTCGTCGGCGAAGAGGATCGCCGGTCTTGGCGCGATCGCCCGGGCGATCGCCACCCGCTGCTGCTCGCCGCCGGAGAGCTCGGCCGGGAAATGGTCGGCGCGGGCGGCGAGCCCGACGGCCTCGAGCGCGCGGCGGGCTTCCCCGAACGGATCGGGATGGGCGGCGAACTCGAGCGGCAGCGCCACGTTCTCCAGCGCCGTCATGGTCGGCACGAGATGGAAGGACTGGAAGACGATGCCGATCGAGGCACCGCGGATCCGTGCGAGGCGGTCCTCGTCGAGGCCGGCGAAATCATGGCCCGCGATGCGCACAGCACCCCCGCTCGCGCGCTCGAGCCCCGCTGCGATCATCAGGAGCGAGGTCTTGCCCGAGCCCGAGGGGCCGATGATGCCGACGGCCTCGCCCGGGCGGATCGAGAGGTCGATGCCCTTCAGGATGGCGACGTCGCCGGCCCGGCTCCGTAGCGAGAGATGGAGGCCGGAAATCTCGATGATCGGCTGCGTCATATCCGTTCAAGGTCCGTCAGGAATGTGGTGACCGTGCGTTAGATAGGTGCTCGTCGCGCAATTGCGATGCGGGTGGCCCGGTTCCGCCGGCCGCGTCGCAGACGCTGGCGCATCGGATGGCGATTCGCCACTTTGCCAGCCAGATGATGGATGAGGATGAACGAATGCGCCGCCACCATGACCCCGCTCGCATGTCCTCGACAGCTCCCGCCCGCGATCCCGCACGGGAGGCAACGATGCCTTGCGCGGTCGTGCGCTCCGGGCTCGCCGGCCTGATCCTCGCCCTCGTTCTTCTCGTCCCCGGTCTTCTCGTTCCAGGTGCGAATGCCGCAATGGCCGCCTCGCTCACCATCGTCGTCCTCGGCGACAGCCTGACCGCGGGCTATGGGCTGGCGCCCGGCGAATCCTTTCCCGACCAGCTCGGCCGGGCCCTCAAGGCACGAGGCGCGGATGTGGAGATCGTCAATGCCGGCGTCTCGGGAGATACCGCCAGTGATGGCCTCGCCCGCCTCGACTGGGCGCTGCCCGACGACGCCTCGGCGGTGATCGTCGAGCTCGGTGGCAACGACATGCTGCGCGGACTCGACCCGGAGGGAACGCGGCGGGCGCTCGACGCGATCCTGACCGAGCTCGGCCGGCGCGGCCTGCCGGTGATCCTGGCGGGCATGGAGGCCTCGCGCAATCTCGGCCAGGCCTATGTGGAGGCGTTCGGCACCATATTCCCCGATCTCGCCGAGAAGCACGGTGCACTGCTCTATCCGTTCTTCCTCGACGGCGTCGCCCTCGACCCGGCCCTCAATCAGCCGGACGGTCTCCATCCCAATGCGCGGGGCGTCGCGGTAATCGTCGAGCGTATGCTGCCGACCGTCGAGAAGCTGATCGCCCGCGCCCGCGGCCGTTGAACGGGAGCTCGCCATGCCACGCCTATTCACGGCCATCACCCTGCCGGACCTCCTCGCCGAGCGCCTGGCACTGATACGGGGGCATCTGGTGGGCGGCCGGTTCCTGGAGAAAGAAAACCTGCACCTGACCTTGCGGTTTGCCGGCGACATCGACAACCGGACGGCGGACAGCTTCGCCGATCTGCTCGCGCAGATCGCGTTCCCTGCCTTCCAGCTCGAGATCGTCGGCCTCGGCGCGTTCGGCGGCGACCGGCCGCGCAGCCTTCACGCGATCGTGAAGCCCACGCCCGAGCTCGAGCGCTTGCAGGCCGACAACGAGCGTGCCGCCCGCGCCGCCGGGCTCGCACCCGAATCGCGCCGCTTCACGCCTCATGTGACCATCGCCCGGCTGAAAGGGACGAGGTCCCGCGAGGTCGCGGCCTATCTGGGGGCGCAGGGCGGGCTCTCCGCCGGCCCGTTCCTGGTCGAGCGCTTCTGCCTGATGTCGTCGCGGCCGTCGACCGGCGGTCCGCCCTATGTGGTTGAAGACGTCTACGACTGCGAGCGCGGCTGAGTCCGATCGGGCCCGCCCAAGGCGCGCGTCCTCGTCCCGTCAGCCGCCGTGCCGGGCGCCAGCAGGATCGAGCGCCGCGATGAGGGTGGCGAGCGCTTCGTCGCCGGCTGCCGGCGGCCGCTCGCCCTTCATGTCGTCGAGCGTCGCATGACAGGCGGCGATCAGGCCGTCCGAGGCCGCCTCGATCATGTCGAGTGCCGTGTCGAAGCCTTCCGTGCCCCCCTGATAGGGATCGGGCACGTCGACCTCGCCCGACAGGGGCGCGAATTCCATCATCAGCCGGATCTTGTGGGCCGCGCCCTCGGGCGCCATGCGCAAGAGCGTCCCGGCATTCGACCGGTCCATGGCGACGAGCACGTCGAAACGGCCGAAATCCGCGGGGCCGACCTGGCGCGCCCGCAACTCGCCGATGTCGATGCCGCGTGCAAGGCACGCCGCGACCGCGCGCCGGTCGGGCGGATCGCCGACATGCCAGCGGCCGGTTCCGGCCGAGGCGACGATGTAGTCGTCGAGCCGGTCGATCTCGGCGATACGCTTGCGGAATGCCCCTTCCGCCATCGGCGAGCGGCAGATATTGCCGAGGCATACGAACAGGATCCGGAAGGGTCGCATGGACGTTTCCTTGGCAGAGCGGCTTGGCGCTGGCAGACCGAGCGGCGGCTTCTGGCGCCGTGTCATGACCAACGCGGGCAATGGTGCAAGGGCGAGTAGGCAGCGCCCGGATCGGAAACGCAACCCTCGGGCGGCACGAAAGCGGTGGAGATGAAAATGGTGGAAAAGCTGAGCGGCGAGGCCCGAAGCGCGGCGCTCGCCGGCCTCGATGGCTGGAGCGAGGTCACGGGGCGCGACGCCATACAGAAGCGCTTCACCTTCGCCGGCTTCCCCGAGGCCTTCGCCTTCATGACCCGCGTCGCGCTCATCGCGGAGCGCATGGATCATCATCCCGAATGGACCAATGTCTGGAACCGCGTCGATGTGGTGCTGACGACCCATTCGGCAAAGGGGCTGTCGCGGCTCGATGTGGAGCTGGCCGCGGCGATCGATGGTGGAGCGGGCTGAGCGGGCACCCGCCGCGACGGGGGCCCGCTGCCGCATCCCAGGCCGCTACTGGATATCGCGGCGCTTCATGCCCGTTTTGCGCTTGGCTGGCGGGGTCGGTTTGGCGGCCACGGGGAGGGCCGTCGCCTTGACGCCTGTGCGCGGCTTCACCGCGCTGCCGGCGATGGCCGGTTTGTCAACCGCCGTCCGCGCCGCATCGAGCGCGGCAGCGCGGCGCTTCTTCGTCTCGTAGCGGCCGATGCCGATGGCGCGGCCAGGACGCGAATAGACGCCTTCGGGAACTTCGGGGCCGGGCACCCGCAGACTGGCGGACGCGGGCGTTCCGGTCGATGGGCCGGTAGCACCCGACCCGGTCGCAGCGCTGCCAGTCGGGGTCGCCGCCGGCAGCGTGACGACCTTGGCGGTCGGGATCGCGGCGAGCGTCGGGGTGGCGGGACGTGCCGTCGTCACCGACCCGCGCAGGCGCATGGGTTTGCGTGCCCAGGGCAGGGCCTCGGCAGACTGCGCAGCGGTCCGATCCGTCTCGGAGGCGGCCTCGAGCAATGCCGGATCTATCGCCGTCTCGTCGCCGGCCTCGCCGTCTGCCGGCAGGGAGGCGATCATGGCGCTGTCGGGATCGGCCTCTTCGTCCAGCATGCCCTGCGATGTCCGCTTGTCGGAGACGACATCGGCGGCGACGCGGTCACCGGTCGATTGGTTGAGCTCGCGCTGGCGCTCGAGGATGGCGTATTCCTCGTGGCGGATCAGCTCGGACTGCGACCACGGCTCGGGCCGGCAGCGGCATTCCGGCAGGTAGCGCTTGCGATAGAGGAAGGCCGACTTCAGTTTCTTGTAGGGCTTGCCCGAAAGGTCGCGCATATCCTCCGGATCGCTGCCGAGTGTCGGCTGCACATAGAGACGCGCCTCGGCGTCGCAGCTCGATTCGCAGACATCGCTGTCGCGGCGGACGCGGCTCTGCGAGGCGAAGTCGCTGACCGGCCAGTAGTAGCCGTCGCACAGCCTGACGCAGACCGTCCTGACCCCGGCGCGCAAACGCGGCCGGTGCTGCGGCCGGCTGAGGTCAGTGGGATCGGCCGTGCCGTTGCCGGTCAGCGCGCGCACCCTGACGAGATCGGAGCCGCCGGAAATTGTCGCCGATTGGCCGGCTGTCGGCAGCCGCGTCGCATCGAACGCCGGTCTTGCGGGACGCATGCGGGGCTTGGGCTTGAAGATGCTGAAGATGCCGAAGAGGCCGCCCTGGCCCGCTTGCTGGGCGAATGCGGGGGCGTGACCGCTCGGCAGTGCGAGCAGGAAGGCAAGAGCGGCCGCCACGAGGCGGTGACGACGGGCACGCGCATGGGCGCGCCGGAACGGCGGACGCAGAAACTCGGACATGACGGGACGCAACCGATACGCAAGAGGCCGACACGATCGGTGCCGACCGGCCGGGCCGGCACCAACTCTCAAGCCGGAGTTTCGCGGCGATTGGCCAAGATTTGCTTAATGGAACCTCGCGCGGCGCGTCATCGCGGTGCAAGGCATGCTCCGTCCGCGCTCGCCATCGCATGCGCCCGGGGAGGTGGCTGCCGGGCGACAGGCAGAGGGGGCGCCGAGGGGGCCATGCGGCCGCCGCGCTCGCGATGGTGTGCGGACCGGTGTTGGCCGGTTTGATGCCGGGGCTGCTACTTCTTCTTTTTCTTCTTCTTTTTCGTCGACTTCTTGCCCGTCGAGGCACCGCGATAGCCGCAGGCGGCGGCCTTCACCTGGGTCCTGATGCTGACCGGCGTCGTGGTCGCACCGGGCTCGACAGGCAGATTGTCGAGCGTCGCCGAGCCGAAATATTCCTTCCACTCGCGGCTCTCGAAACCGTGCTGCAGCAGCATCATCGCGCGGAGATTGCGCGTGCTCGACGAAGCCTCGCCGAGAACCACCGCGACGAGGCGATGCTCCTCGCGCGTCGCGCTCGCGACGATGTTGTAGCCCGAATCGCAGATGAAGCCGGTCTTCATGCCGTCGGCGCCCTCGAACGTCTTCAGAAGGCCGTTGTGCGAGGCGAGGCGCCGCTTGCCGATCATCACGCTCTCCATGGTGAAGAGCTCGGCATATTCGGGGAAGTCGCGGATGATGGCTCGGGTCAGCAGCGCCATGTCGCGCGCCGAGGTGATCTGGCCGGGATCGGGCAGGCCGTGCGGATTGTTGAAATGGCTGCGCGTCATGCCGAGCTTGCGCGCCGTCTCGTTCATCATGGTGGCGAAGCCCGCCTCGCTGCCGCCGATCCGCTCGGCGAGCATGACCGCGACGTCGTTCGCCGACTTGACGATGAGCGCCCTGATGCCGAGGTCGACGGTCATCTCGGCCCCGACCGGCAGGCCGACCTTGCTCGGCGAGGTCTTGTTGGCCGCCTCCGAGCAGACGAGCTTGTCGTCGAGCTTCAACCGCCCGTCCTTCAGCGCCTGGAAGGTCAGGTAGGCGGTCATCAGCTTGGTCAGCGAGGCCGGATGCCAAGCCGTGTCGGCGTCCTCCGAATAGATCACCTCGCCGCTTCCGACTTCGAATACGAGCGCGGGACCGGCCTTGGCCGGCAGCGTCGTGACAAAGAGGGCGACGATCACAATGACGAGGTGACGGAAGGGCATAAGAGCTCCCTTTCGGCCAGGAACGATCCGCTTCGGCTGAACGGGCACAAATCTAGCGTCCGCGGCGGCTGTTGCAAATGCGAAGGACGTCGGCCTGTCGGAAAACAGGGATGACAGGTCAAGCGTGTCGGCGCGGCCACAGCCTCGCGTGGCTCGGGGGCCACGCATTGGGCACGCCATGGCACGGCAGCACGATTTCTTAGGCGCAAAATGAGGTGAATCATGTAAACATATGAATTGAACCGAATTTAGCTGTCGGTCCGCGCGCGGAGAGTTCCCCAGGCGAAGCTGCCATGGCGGCCGGCGGGGTGGCCGCAAACTGCCGGACGCGACAGGGTGGCTCGAGGCGCCAGGTGCCTCGCCGCCGCAGCGAGAACGGCCACTTGGCCGCATGGTTCGACGACTGCGATCCGTCACGTCGGTGGCACGGCAGCGTCCTCGTTTCGCCACGGTAGGCGACCATGATTCGGTTGTCGTGCGGCCAGCGCGGCTCGTCCGCCGGAGGGTCCGGGGCGACCGGAACAAGACGTCTGCCGGCGGCTTACATCGGTATGCCCGTGACGCACGCGTCCGGGCATGCGGGACTTCTCCTCGCGGGCTTCGATGCCCACATGTTGCTCATGGGGAGGGGACGAGAGATGGCACCGGCCCACCGCCGGCAGGACCTGTAGCGAACGGGGAGCGGCACCCGATGTCCGACAATGAGGTTTTCGATATCTTCGCCAGAAGCTACGACGGCCACAAGCAGGTCGAGCTTTCACTGAAGGCCTATCTCGAGGGCTGCCGGAACGATCCGATGATGTATGCGAGCGCGGCCGAGCGGATGATCGCCGCGATCGGCGAGCCGCAGATGGTCGATACCTCGCGCGACCAGCGTCTCGGACGCATCTTCCTCAACCGCACGATCAAGATCTATCCGGCATTCCACGATTTCTTCGGCCTCGAGGAGACCATCGAGCGCATCGTCGGCTATTTCCGCGCCGCCGCCCAGGGTCTCGAGGAGCGCAAGCAGATCCTCTACCTGCTCGGGCCGGTCGGTGGCGGCAAGTCCTCGCTCGCCGAGCGCCTGAAGGAACTGATGGAGAAATGCCCGGTCTATGTGCTGAAGGCCGGCACCGAGGTCAGCCCGATCTTCGAGAGCCCGCTCGGCCTCTTCGACCAGCGCTCGATGGGCGGCGTGCTCGAGGAGCGCTACGGCATTCCCCGGCGCAAGCTGACCTCGACGATGAGTCCCTGGGCGGTGTCGCGGCTCGACGAATTCGGCGGCGACATCTCCAAGTTCACCGTCGTCAAGCTCTACCCCTCGCGGCTGCGCCAGATCTGCGTCGCCAAGACCGAGCCGGGCGACGAGAACAACCAGGACATCTCGTCGCTGGTCGGCAAGGTCGACATCAGGAAGCTCGAATATCACGGCCAGAACGACGCCGACGCCTATTCCTATTCGGGCGGCCTCAACCGCACGACGCAGGGCCTTCTCGAGTTCGTCGAGATGTTCAAGGCGCCGATCAAGATGCTGCACCCGCTGCTGACGGCGACCCAGGACGGCACCTATGTCGGCACCGAGAATGTCGGCGCGCTGCCCTATCAGGGCGTCATCATCGCCCACTCGAACGAGAGCGAGTGGCAGAGCTTCAAGTCGAACAAGAACAACGAGGCGTTCCTCGATCGCATCTGCGTCATCACCGTGCCCTACTGCCTGCGCACAACCGAAGAGAAACGCATCTACGAGAAGCTGCTCGCTGCCAGCGAGCTGGCGAAGGCGCCCTGCGCGCCGCACACGCTCGAGATGCTGGCGCAGTTCTCGGTCCTGACGCGGCTGCGCGAGCACGAGAATTCCTCGCTGTTCTCCAAGATGCGCGTCTACAACGGCGAGAGCCTGAAGGACACCGATCCGCACGCCAAGACCATCCAGGAGTACCGCGATGCGGCCGGCGTGACGGAGGGCATGGACGGCGTCTCGACGCGCTTTGCCTATAAGATCCTGTCGGAGACCTTCAACTACGACACGCTCGAGATATCGGCCGATCCGGTGCATCTGATGTACGTGCTCGAGCAGTCGATCCGTCGCGAGCAGCTGCCGCGCTCGACGGAGGACCAGTATCTGGAGTTCATCAAGGAGGAGCTGGCGCAGCGCTACGCCGAGTTCATCGGCAACGAGATCCAGAAGGCCTATCTGGAATCCTACAACGATTTTGGCCAGAATCTCTTCGATCGCTACGTCGCCTATGCCGACGCCTGGATCGAGGACCACGACTTCAAGGATCCCGACACCGGCCAGCTCATGAACCGGGCGCTCCTCGACCAGGAGCTGTCGAAGATCGAGAAGCCGGCCGGCATCGCCAATCCGAAGGACTTCCGCAACGAGGTCGTGAAGTTCTCGCTCAGGGCCCGCGCGCGCAATGGCGGCAAGAATCCGAGCTGGACCAGCTACGAGAAGATCCGCGAGGTCATCGAGCGGCGCATGTTCAGCCAGGTCGAGGAGCTGCTGCCGGTCATCAGCTTCGGCGCCAAGAAGGACAGCGATACGGAGAAGAAGCATCTCGATTTCGTCGCACGCATGGTCGATCGTGGCTACACGCAGCGCCAGGTGCGCCGGCTCGTCGAATGGTACATGCGGGTGAAGAAGTCGAGCTGACGCGAAACCTGCTCACCGCCGGCGACGACAAGGCGGTGAGGGTCCTTGGACGCGGCGCGGCCGGCGGCACGACCGGGCGCCGCGCCCGCCTGTCGAGCGCGGGCAGACCCGCGCCAGGGAGCGAGCCATGCAAGTCATCGACCGCCGCCTCAATCCCAAGTCCAAGAGCCTCGGCAACCGGCAGCATTTCATCCGCCGCGCCAAGGCCGAGATCCGCGAGGCGGTGAACGAGGCGCTGAAGAAGCGCAAGGTCTCCGAGGTCGAGGGCAGCGAGCGCATCTCGATCCGCTCCAAGAGCCTGCGCGAGCCGACATTCACGCCCAATCGTCGCACCGGCACGCGCGAGTTCGTGCTGCCGGGCAACAAGGATTTCTCGGTCGGCGACGTCATCCAGAAGCCGCCGCCGGGCGCCGGCGGCAGCGGCAGCAAGGGCAGCCCGGACGGCTCGGGCGAGGACGATTTCGTCTTCACGCTCACCAAGGACGAGTTCCTCGATCTCTTCTTCGAGGACCTGCGCCTGCCCAATCTCGTCAAGGCGAAGCTGAAGGCGCAGAAGTCGCCCAAACCCTCGCGCGCCGGCCTGCAATCGGAAGGGCCGCCCGCCAAGCTCAACCGCATCCGCACCATGCGCAATTCGCTGGCGCGCCGCATCGCGCTGTCGAGGCCGAGCATGCAGATGCTGGAGCGGCTGGAGCGCGAGCTCGCCGAGGCCGAAGGCGAGGAGAAGCCCGATCAGCGCCGCATCGAGGATCTGCGCCGGCGCCTGCAGCGCATCCAGCACCTGCGCCGGACCATCGCCTATATCGATCCGCTCGATCTGCGCTACAATCGTTTCGAGCGTACGCCGAAGCCGGTCACGCAGGCGGTGATGTTCTGTCTGATGGACGTTTCCGCGTCCATGACCGAGGAGCTGAAGGACCTCGCCAAGCGCTTCTTCATGCTGCTGCATGTCTTCCTGACGCGCCACTACAACGAGGTCGACGTCGTCTTCATCCGCCATACCACCGAGGCGCAGGAGGTTCCCGAGGAGGAGTTCTTCAAGAGCACGGTGACGGGCGGTACGGTGATCTCCTCGGCGCTCGAGGAGATGCTTGCCGTGGTCGCCGACCGCTATCCGGTGAGCGACTGGAACATCTACGCCGCCCAGGCCTCGGACGGTCACAATTTCTCCGACGACATGAGCCACTGCCTGGATCTGCTCGAGCAGCAGATCGTGCCGATGTGCCAGTATTTCGCCTATATCGAGGTTCAGCCGGACGGCCAGCAGGCCATCGGCGATTCGATCGTCTGGCGCGGCTACGAGGACCTGAAGGGCGCCGATCGCGCCTTTGCCATGCGCCGCGTCTCGCATCCAGGCGAGATCTATCCCGTCTTCCGCGAGCTGTTCTCAAGCGAGACCGCGACGACATGAGGAACGCCGGCCGATGACCGAGACGACGAGCGCGCGCACCGGCAGCACGAAGCCGCTGTTCGACGGCCCGGAATGGTCGTTCGACCTCGTGAAAACCACCTATGACGCCATCGCCGAGATCGGTCTCGGCGAGCTCGGCCTCGACATCTATCCCAACCAGATCGAGGTGATCACCGCCGAGCAGATGCTCGACGCCTACGCCTCGATCGGCATGCCGCGCATGTACCGCCACTGGTCGTTCGGCAAGCATTTCGCCCGCGAGGAATCACTCTACAGGAAGGGCGCGCGCGCCCTCGCCTACGAGCTCGTCATCAACTCCAATCCCTGCATCAACTACATCATGGAGGAGAACTCCATGACCATGCAGGCGCTGGTGCTCGCCCATGCCGCCATGGGCCACAACCACTTCTTCAAGAACAACTACCTGTTCCGCGAGCATACGCATGCCGAGGCGATCCTCGACTATCTCGATTTCGCCAAGGCCTATGTGGCGCGCTGCGAGGAGCGCCATGGCGTGGAGGCGGTCGAGGCGGTGCTGGATGCGGCCCATGCGCTGATGCCGCACGGCGTCTCGCGCCACCCGTCTGCACGCAGATCGCGCTCGCTGAAGCACGAGCTCGAGCGCGAGTTGCGCCGGCGCGAATATGAGGAGGCGACCTACAACGACCTTTGGCGCACGGTTCCGGTGGCCGCGCAGGCGGCCGATGTCGAGGACAGCCCGGCGGGCGAGGGCGGCTCGACGAGCCTGCCCGAGGAGAACCTCCTCTATTTCCTCGAGAAGCACGCTCCCAAGCTCGCCGACTGGCAGCGCGAGCTGTTGCGCATCGTCCGCATGGTTGCGCAGTATTTCTTCCCGCAGCGCCAGACCAAGCTGATGAACGAGGGCTGCGCCACCTGGACGCACTACTACATTCTCAATCGCCTCTACGAGAAGGGGCTGCTGACCGAAGGCTCCATGCTCGAGTTCATGCACAGCCACTCGTCGGTGGTGACGCAGCCGGGCTGGAGCGACGGCCGCTTCTCCGGCTTCAATCCCTATGCGCTCGGCTTCGCCATGATGCGCGACATCGAGCGCATCTGCACCGAGCCGACAGGGGAGGATCGCGACTGGTTTCCCGAGATCGCCGGCAATGGCGATCCGGTCGGCACGCTGAAATCGGCCTGGTCGGACTATCGTGACGACAGCTTCATCCTTCAGCATCTCTCGCCGCGGTTGATCCGTGACTTCCGCATGTTCGACATCCGCGACGAGGCGGTGGCGCCGCTCGCCCGTGTGAAGGCGATCCACGACGAGCGCGGCTATCGCCGCGTGCGCCGCATCCTCGCCAGCCAGTACGAGGTGGCCGCACAGGATCCCGACATCCAGGTCACCGATGCCGATCTCGCCGGCACGCGCCGGCTGATGCTTGCCCATCGCGTCCGCAATGGCATCCTGCTCGACAAGGAGAATTGCGAGCGGACGCTCCTGCACGTCGCCAATCTCTGGGGTTTCCGCGTCAAGCTCGTCGAGACCGATGCCGAGAGCGGCCGCACGCTGCGCGAGCACGAGGCCTTGCCGATGCCGTGAGGACGGCGCACCATATGGCGCGTCTCGGCGCCAGAACGCCCGCGCCCGGCGCGGGCCCCGCCGACAATCGAGCGATGATGGTCTGCGAGCATCTGAAAACCCTCGAGGCGGAACTCCTCGCCTCGGGAGTGAGGGAGGTCCATCGCGGCGCGGTCTGGAGCCGCAACTGCCGGGAATGGGTCTATTTCGATTGCCCGCTCGATCTTCCGGCACTGCGGGCGAGGCTCGCCTTTGCCCCTTGCGTGATCGACCACGTCCATCGCGGCACGCATGACGGCTCGGAGGCCGGCTTCGTCTGCACTCTCTGCAACGATGCCATCATGGGTGTCCATCCCGACCACGCGGCCGGCCGGCGACACTGGAGCGGGTTCCGATCAATCGGGACCAAGAACCCGCTCTAAGTCATCGATTTTAAGCACGTCCCAACGGCCAACCGGTATCGACGCGGCCTGAGCCTGCCCTATCGCCGATAGTCGGGCTCGTCGGTATCGAGCATGGACTTCAGCTCGTTGAAGTGGAGATTGCCCATGCCCGGATAGTCGATCCATTGCTGGCAGGTCTTCTCGGCCACCTCGTGCGAGGCGATCCGCAAGGGCCGGCCGGTCGAGAGCGCGGTGATATAAGTCTCCGCCGCCTTCTCGAAATAGTAGAGCTCGTCGAACGCCCAGGCGACCGACGGTCCGATGATCATGACGCCGTGATTGCCCATGATCATCACGGTCTTGCCGGGATTGTCGCGGAAGGCGTGACTGACGCGCTCGGCCTCGTCGCCGAGGCCCATGCCGTCGAAGGCGTCGTCGATGATGATGCGATTGTAGAACCGCATGGTGTTCTGGTCGATCGGCGGCAGCGTCGAATCGGCGAGGCAGGCGAGCGCCAGCGAGTATTTGGAGTGGACGTGCAGGATGCAGCGCGCGCCCGGCACGTTGCGGTGGATGGCGCTGTGCAGGTCCCAGGCCGTGGCGTCTGGCGCACCCGGCTGCTTCATGGTGTCGGCGTCGTCGGCATCGAGCAGCAGCAGCTCGCTCGCCCGGATGCGCGAGAAATGCCGGCCATTGGGATTGAGCAGGAACTTGCGGCCGTCGTCGGAGACGGCGAGCGAGTGGTGGTTCGCCACCGCCTCGTGCATGTTGAGCTTGGCGGTCCAGCGGAACGCGCAGGCGAGGTCGACCCGGTCCTCCCAGTGGTCGATATTGGTCTTGAGCTGCGTGACATTGCTCGCCATGGAGGTCTCCGCGTTCGCTGCCGGCATCGGGGGCGTTGCCGCCCGCCGGCCCGGCCGAGTTGAGCTGTCGAAATTCCTGGTCCCCGGGGCTTGAAGCCGCCTTGCGCCACCCTACATCAGGTGGGCAGCGTCCGCCATTCCAAGGGGGCGCGGCACCCATGAAAGGGCTCGGCCTGCGGGCGGGCCCGAACGCACAAGTCGCTTCTCAACGGAGGACCTGTCATGCGACAGTTCGATCTTTCCCCCCTTTACCGGACGACCGTCGGGTTCGACCGGGTGTTGACGTTGCTCGACTCCATGGCCGGCGCCAATGGCGAGCAGTCGACCTTTCCCCCCTACAATATCGAGCGCACCGGCGAGAATGCCTACCGCATCACCATGGCGGTGGCCGGCTTCTCGGCCGAGGAGATGAAGCTCGAGGTCAAGGAAAGCCTGCTCACGGTCCGTGGCGAGAAGGCCGAGGACGAGAAGGAGCGCCAGTTCCTCCATCGCGGCATCGCGGCGCGCAATTTCGAGCGGCGTTTCCAGCTCGCCGATTATGTCGAGGTAGTCGGCGCCGACCTGAAGGACGGCATGCTCCATGTCGACCTGAAGCGCGAACTGCCCGAGCGCATGAAGCCGCGTTCGATCGCCATCGGCTCGAGCGAGGCTCGCCACAAGCTCATCGAGCAGTCCGCGGCCTGACCGGGCCTCTGGCATTGAGCGAGCATCCGCTGGCGCGATGCGCCCGGTGACACCTCCTGACCGGTCTTCCCCCTCGTCGTGCCAGCAATCGGCCCCGCCGCGTCCCAAGGGAGGCGGCGGGGCTTTGCATTGGCGGTCGGTGTCACGGCGACTGGGTCACGGCGACAGCGGGGCACGGCGACAGGGGCACGGCGACAGCGGGGCACGGCGAAACGGGGCTCGCGCCCCGTGAGTTCCGGGATGCCGGGTGTCGGCGCTCAGGCGAAAACCCATACGGTTTCAGAGGCGAGAGACGCGAGCCGCGAAAGACCATGGGCGACGAGGTCCACGAGGGGTGGCGCCGCCATGCTGCTGCGGCTCCCCTCGATCGCCATGCGTCCAACCGGACGGGCAGCCGGTCAGCTCTCCCTCGAGCCCGAATCGCCGTCCGTCTGGCCGGTGCCGCTGCCCTCCGGCCGTGCCGGACCGGAGCTGCCCTCCGCGGCAGTTGGCGCTTCGCCAGCCCCGGTTGTACTCGGCGCCGCTGCAACCTTGGGGCCGCCCCGCGACACCGCCACGGCTGCCGGCCGCAGCACCCGATCTTCCAGCATATAGCCGCCGAAGAAGACCTGGGCGACATGGCCCGCCGGCACGTCGGGATCCTCGATCTCCATCATCGCCTGATGGAAGTTCGGATCGAATTTCGCGCCTTCGGCCATGATCGGCTTGACGCCGTGCCGGGCGAGGATGGCATGCAGGTCGCGGCCGAGAATCTCGACACCCTCGACGAGGCCCTTCAGCGCCGAATCCTGCGCGACCGCCTCCGGCGGCACCGCCGTGATCGCCCGGTCGATGTTGTCGGCGAGGCTCAGCACGTCGCGGGCAAGCGGCACCGCGGCATATTTCATGTAGTCGATCCGCTCGCGCTCGGCCCGCTTGCGGACATTATCGGCCTCCGCGACGGCGCGGATCATTCTGTCGCGCATGTCGTCGCGCTCGGCGAGCGCCACCTCGAGGGCCTTGCGCGCCTCCTCGAGCTGTCCGGCGAGCGCGGTCTCGATCGCCTTGCGCCGGACGTCGCCGAAGATGCCGCTGCGCGGTTTCGCTTCGGGCTCTCCCTCCGGGGCGGCGGCAGGCGTCGGGTCCGATCCCGGGGTCGCGTCCTCCGGCTTGGTGGCGTCGGCCATACGCGGTCCGCTCTCGGGCTCCGCTCCCTTGCCCGTCTCCCCGGGCGCCGGCTGCTCGCCGGGGCGTGTCTCACCGTCCTTGTTCACCATGACGTCGTCCATTCCATCCGATGCGCTATGTCTGGCGTGACCGTCCCGCACGGGTGCGATCGACGGCCTCTCGCGTTTCGGTATGGGTATCATGGCTCGCCCGTCCGGGTGTCAAGAATGGCTTCAGCCCCGACCGCCGGCGCTCTTGCCGGGGGCCCCGTGGTCTCGACCTTGGCGCGCGGCGGCCGGTGGTCCGAATTCACCAATTGCATCCGATCGGCACCGCAGGCCAGCCCCGCTCAACATCGGGCGCATCAATATAATGAACAACATCTCATTCGCAATGCGCCAGATCAATAGATTCCAGTCGGTGAAATACAGCCATCTGAGTGACGGCATACGGCGTTTCGCCGCCGCGGCTTGGCGCAACAATCAATGGTTGCAGAAAATCAGGAAATCAGTTTGCCGATCAACTTTGCCGTGAAATCGACCATCGGGATGATGCGGGCATAATTGACCCGCGTCGGACCGATGACGCCGAGCACTCCGACGATCTTGCTGTCGGTGCCGCGGAACGGCGCGACGATCAGCGAGGAGCCCGATAGCGAGAAAAGCTGGCTTTCCGAGCCGATGAAGATACGCACCCCCTCGGCCCGCTCGGCGGCGCCGAGAAGCTGGATCATCTCGCGCTTGGCCTCGAGATCCTCGAAGAGCTTGCGGATGCGCTCCAGGTCGTCGAGTGCCGTGACGTCGGCGAGCAGGTTCGACTGCCCACGGACGATGAGGCTCTTCTCTTCGGTCTCGTCGCCCGACCAGGTGGCGATGCCGGCCGCGATCAGCTTGCCGGTCAGCTCGTCGAGCTCGGCCTTGGAGCGGGCGAGGTCGCCTTCGATCCGGCTGCGGGCTTCCGCCAGGCTGAGGCCGCGGATCTGCGCGTTCAGATAATTCGACGCCTCGACGAGGGCCGAGGCCGGCAACCCGCGGGGAATGTCGACGATGCGGTTCTCGACCCGGTTGCTGTCGCTGACGAGGACGACCAGCGCCTTGGTCGGCTCCAGGCGGACGAACTCGACGTGCTTCAGCCGCGCCGACTGCTTCTCGGCGAGCACCACGCCGGCGCAATGCGAAAGGCCCGAGATCAACTCGCTCGCCTCGCCGAGCACCTGCTCGATCGAGCCGGCGCTCTTGCTGCCGTCGACCTGGCGTTCGATCTGCCGGCGCTCGTCCTCGCTGAGGTCGCCGACCTCGAGGAGGCCGTCGACGAAGAAGCGTAGCCCGAGATCGGTCGGCAGCCGGCCCGCCGAGGTGTGGGGGGCGTAGATGAGGCCGAGCGTCTCCAGATCCGACATCACATTGCGGATCGAGGCGGGCGACAGCGTCATCGGCAGGTTGCGCGACAGATTGCGCGAACCGACCGGCTCGCCGGTTGCAAGATAGGTCTCGACGATCTGGCGGAAGATCTCGCGCGAGCGGGCGTTGAGATCCTTCAGCTCCGACGATCCGTCCTTGAGCGTCGGAGGCGTCACCGAAAACGGTGTCCTGACCTTGACCACGGCGGCGCGATGCTCCTCGGTTCCTTGCTCCGTTCATGCCTGAGGCTGCGGTCCTCCGCAAGGCGGGCGAGGCGGGTCGTGTCCGGTGCGGCCGCCCCGGCCCCTTGCGGAATTCCTGCTTCACACGACCGTGATGGCGAACTAGAGTTCGGCACCTCGCCGTGCCGCCGGGTCCCGCGCGCCGGCTGGGAACCGCCCTTCCAGCCACCCGTGCCACCGTGCGAAGGCCCGCCTCGGGAGACCTTGCGCGGAAGTCGGGCTCGGCCGCCGGACTGCAACCGCCAAACGAGCGAGCCCCTCCCCATGCGTCCATCCAAACGTCAGCCCGACGAGCTGCGTCCCGTCCATATCGAACGCCGCATCTCCATGCACGCCGAGGGCTCCTGCCTGATCAAGTTCGGCAATACCCAGGTCCTGTGCATGGCCAGTCTCGAGGAGCGCCTGCCGCCCTGGCTGAAGGGGCAGGGGCGCGGCTGGGTCACGGCCGAATATGCCATGCTGCCGCGTGCCACCACCGAGCGCACGCGCCGCGAGGTGACGCAGGGCCATCCTTCCGGCCGCACCCAGGAGATCCAGCGCCTGATCGGCCGGTCGCTGCGCGCCGTGGTCGATCTCCAGAAGCTCGGCGAGCGGCAGATCACCGTCGACTGCGATGTGCTGCAGGCCGACGGCGGCACGCGCACCGCCGCCATCACCGGAGCCTGGGTCGCCCTCCACGACTGCATCCAGTGGATGAAGGCACGCAACATGGTCGGCGACGGCGTCTTGCGGGACCAGGTGGCAGCGGTCTCCTGCGGCATCTATCGCGGCAATTGCGTGGTCGATCTCGACTACCAGGAAGACTCGAACGCGGACGCCGATTCCAATTTCGTCATGACCGGCTCGGGCGGCATCGTCGAGGTGCAGGGCACCGCCGAGACCAGCGCCTTCACGCAGGAGAGCTTCGACCAGCTGATGGTGCTCGCCCGCAAGGGCATCAAGGAACTCGTCGACCTGCAACGGCTGACGGTCGCCTGAAGAGGTGTCGCAGCGGCCATCCGTGTCAGCGAAGCGTCGAGCCTCAGGGTGTCTTTGGCGTTCCGCGCCCCTGATCGGATCGCTCCTGCGTCCGGTCAGGCGCCCGCCTGCCGTCGCCTCAGCCATTCCGCCAGCATGACGAGCAGGATCCCCGGCACGAAGATCACCGTCGCCATCGCCGGATAGAGCGGCGATGAGCCCGTCGCGATGCCTGAGAAGACGAAGGTCGGCAGCGTGCGCGCCGATCCGGCGAGGCTGTAGGTCAGATAGAAATTCCCCCACGACAGCAGGAAGGCGAAGATCGCCGCCGAGAAGATGCCCGGCCACAAGAGCGGGATCGTCACGTAGCGATAGATCTCCAGGGGGCTCGCGCCGCAGTCGGCGGCGGCATCCTCGAGGGCAGGATCGAAATTGTGGATCTGCACCGCGACCACCACCATCACGAAGGGCGTGATGTAGACCACATGGCCGATGATCGCCGTCACCATGCCCATATTGAAGCCGAGCTGCCGGCCGAGCACCGAGAACCACAGCAGCAGCACGATGCCGAGCAGCATCTGCGGGAAGACCAGCGGCGCGCCCGTCAGGCCGAGGAAGACGGCGCGGCCACGGAACAGGTAGCGCACGGCGACGATGGCGGCGAGCGTGCCGATCGTCGTTGCGATCACCATGGAGGCGAGCGCGATCAGCGTCGAATTGAGAAGCGCGCCGCGCGCCCCCGCATTGGCGAAAAGCGCCGTATACCAGTCGAGCGACACGCCCTCGAACGGCAGCGTCAGATAGCGTCCCTTCTGGAACGAGAAGGCCATCAGCGTGAAGATCGGCACGTAGAAGAAGACCAGCACCACCGCCACCGAGCCATAGAGCGCGATGTCGACGAGCCGTGCCTCGATGCGGACGCCGCCGAGACCTCGCTGTCCGGCGCTGCCCGCCGGCCCGACCTGTCGCTCCGCCTCGATCGTCATCGCTCAGGCCCCCGCATGCTTCAGCGAATAGACGCGCGTGTAGAGAAGCACGACGAAGCTTGCGACCACCATCAAAACGAAGGTCAGCGCCGCGCCGAGCGGCCAGTTCACCCGCGTCTCGAAACTCTGGCGGATCAGCTCTGCCATCATCGGCGAGCGCCCGCCGCCGAGCACCTTTGGCTCCAGGAAGGAGCCGACCGCGAGCAGGAAAACGAGCACCGCGCCCGCCCATATGCCGGGGCGGCTGAGCGGCAATGTCACCTCGTAGAAGGCCCTGAGCTTCGAGGCGCCGGCATCGTAGGCGGCCAGAACGAGGCTGCGATCGATCGCATCGACCGAGAGATAAATCGTGAAGATCGTGAAAGGCAGCAGATTGTAGACCATGCCGAGCATCGCCGCCCAGTCGGAGAACAGGAAGCCGGTGAAGATGTCCGGCAGCCCCAACTGCCCGAGCAGATAGTTGCCCGCTCCCTTCTGATCGAGGAACAGCGCCCAGCCGAAGGTCTTCAAGGTGGCGTCGGTCAGGAAGGAGAAGATCAGCAGGATCTGGATCACCGTCTTCCAGCGCTCCAGCCGCGTCGCCAGGGCGTAGGCGACCGGAAAGCCGATCAAGAGGCAAAGCGCCACGCAGGTCGACGCCATGACCAGCGTGTGGCCGAGGATCGTCCAGTAGTGCGGCTTGGAGAACACTTCGGCCCAGGTGTCGAGGGTCCAGGTCCATTCGAGGCGGAAATTGCGGGTGCGCTGGAAGGTGAGCGCGAAGGTCATGGCGAGCGGCGCGGCGAAGAACAGCGTCTGCAGCGCCGCTGCCGGCACGGCCTTCAGGACGAGGGCGGGATCGCTCCAGGTCCGGCTGATCTCGGAAGCCATGGTGCTCAACCCCTGAACACGTAGATGTCTGCCTTCTGCCAGCCGAGTTCGACCGTCTCGCCGATCGCGGCGGGAAGCACCGAGGTGCCCGGCATCTCGAACACGATCTCCCGTCCGCCCCTGGATCGGGCACGGAACTGCACGGTGCCGCCCTTGACGAAATATTCCTCGATCGCCGCCTCGAGCGTGCAGTCGAAGGCGCGCCCATCGCGTGCAATGCCGATGAGCTCGGGCCTGACCATCATCACCGCCGGTCCGCTCGAAAGTCCGGGCTCGGCGAGGCTCGGATCGAGGAAGGGCTCGCGGCTCCTCACCACCTCGGAGCTGTAGCCGAGACGGTCGCCGCTCCGGCCCTCGATCTCAAGGGGAAAGAAATTGGTGTCGCCGATGAAGCCGGCGACGAAGCTGTCCGCCGGCCGGTAGTAGATCTCCTCGGGCCGGCCGACCTGAAGAATGCGCCCCGCCCGCATCACCGCGATGCGATCGGCGAGCATCATCGCCTCCTCGAGATCGTGCGTGACGTGGAGGAAGGTGACACCGACCTGCCGGTGCAGGCGCTTCAGCTCGGCCTGAAGGGCCTTCTTCAGCTTGACGTCGAGCGCGGACATCGGCTCGTCGAGCAGGAGCAGCTTCGGCTCGGAAATCATCGAGCGGGCGAGCGCGACGCGCTGCTGCTCGCCCCCCGAGAGCTGGCGGGGATAGCGCGTCAGATATTCGGGCTTCAATTGCATGAGGGCCAGCATCTCGGCGACGCGCCGCTCGAGCTCGCTGTCCGACACCCTCCGCAGCTTGAGCGGAAAGCCGATGTTCTCGGCGACCGTCATGTGCGGAAAGAGGGCGAGGCGCTGGAACACCATGCTGGTCGGACGCCTGGCCGGCGGCACGCCGGTCATGTCGGCGCCGGCGATGGCGACCCGGCCCGCGCTCTGCTGCTCGAAGCCGGCGACGATCTTCAGGAGCGTGGTCTTGCCGCAGCCCGAGGCGCCGAGCAGCGAGAAGAACTCGCCGCGCTCGATGTCGAGATTGGCGTTGTCGACGGCGCGGACGGTGCCGAAGATCTTGGAGACGTTGCGGATCTCGATGATGGCGTCGGCGGGCTTCGTCATGGGCTCTGCTCGGATTGATGAGTGCGGATGGCGGCGACTTCCTGCCCCGGCCGGTGTCCGCGCCGACGACCGGGGCAACGGGCGGCAGGGGCGAGGCTAACGTCCCTGCGTCATGCCCTCCTCGCCGCGGATCGACTGGGCTGCGACGATGAGGATGGTGGTGCCGACGAGGATCAAGGAGCCGAGCGCCAGCACCTCCGGCAGCTTGGCGGGGAAGCGGAGCTGGCCCCAGATGTAGACGGGCAGCGTGGTCTCGGTTGAGCTGAGGAAGAAGGCGAGAATGAACTCGTCGAAGGAGATGGTGAAGCAGAGCAGCAGGCTCGAGACGATGCCTGGCATGGTGAGCGGGAAAGTGACGCGCCAGAAGGTCATCAACGGGCTCTCGCCGAGATCGAGCGAGGCTTCCTCGAGGCTCTTGTCGAAGCCCTCGAGCCTGGAGCTGAGGACCGATATGGCGAAGGGCATGCAGAACAGCACATGGCCGAACAGCACGGTGTAGAGGCCGAGCGGCAGGCCGAGCGCGAGGATGATGAGGAACAGCGAAATGCCGACCATGATCTCGGGCAGGATCATCGGCGCCATGATGAGGCCATAGCCAAGCTGGCGCCCCTTGAACTCGTAGCGCGTGAAGGCCTTTGCGGCGAAAATGGCAAGGCCGGTCGAGATCAGCGAGGCGGCGATGGCGACCTTCAGGCTGTTGACGAGGGCATGGGCGAGCGCTTCGTTGGCGAAGAGCTGGGCGTACCACTTGGTGGTGAAGCCCTTCAGCGGAAAGGCGACATAGATGCCGTCATTGAACGAGAAGAGCGGCATCAGCATGATCGGCAGATAGAGGAACAGCAGGAAGACGCACACCCAGGCGAGGCGCCAGCCGCTCCCCGACATCTTCCTCACGGCGGTCCCAGCCATCAGCCGATCCTCTCCGTCACGCGCCTCGACATCCACACGAAACCGACCGCGATCAGCGTGACGACGACCATGGAGGTGATCGACAGTGCCGCGCCGAGCGGGAAGTTGTTGGCCTTGCCGAACTGGCTCTGGATGATGTTGGCGATCATCAGGCCGTCGGGGCCGCCGACGAGCTGGGGGGTCACGTAGTCGCCGACGGTCGGGATGAAGATCACGAGGAAGGCGGCGATCACGCCCGGCAGCGACAGGGGAAAGGTGATGCGCCAGAAGCGCTCGACGGCGGTGTCGCCGAGGTCGGTGGCGGCCTCCAGATAGCTGCGGTCGATCTTGTCGAGGGAGACGAAGATCGGCAGGATCGCGAAAGTCGCCCAGCCATAGACCAGCGTCAGGTAGACGGCGAAGGGGTTGTAGAGCAGGAACTCGAGCGGCTTGTCGATGAGGCCGACGCCCTTCAGACCCGAATTGATGATGCCGTTGTAGCCGAGGATGATCTTCCAGGTGAAGACGCGCAGCAGGTAGCTGGTCCAGAACGGCAGCGTGATCAGCACCATCCAGACGAGCCGGTGTTTCTTGACGTCGAAGGCGAGGAAGTAGGCGACCGGATAGCAGATCAGCACGGTCGTCAGCGTGGCGCCGGCGGCGATCAGGATCGAGCGCAGGAAGACGTTCAGATAGATCGGCTGGGTCAGCACCTGCTGGTAGTTGGCGAATGTCGGGGTGTGGTCGATCTCGATATAGTGCTGCGTCCAGAAGCTGTAGAGCAGCAGCATCACGATCGGACCGCCGAGCCCGACGACGATCGTCAGCAGCGCCGGCGACATCAGCGCCCAGCCCTTCGACGCCTCGGTTTTCAGGAGCTGGCGGCCGGAGCCGGCGGGACGCCGGGCGGCGCGAGGCGTGGCGACGGCCGCCTGATCGGTGTCGAGCGCCGTCACGAGCGGCCCCCATGACTGGCACGGGCGGCCGGGCAGGGCGGCTCGACCGAGAAGTGATCCGGCATCACGGCAGCCAGATAGGACATGACGGTCGCCATGGCGTCCTCGCGACGGAAGCTCTGGGGATACATCAGGCAATCGAGCCACAGGCCCTCGATCATCGCCTGCAGGCCGATGGCGGTCGCCTGCGGGTCGATGCGATAGCCGCCGGCGGCGACGAGGCGGCCGACGATCCCGGTGACGACGGTGCTGAACTCGTCGTCCGCCCGCTTGCAGACTTCAAGATAGGTCGGACGGGCCTTCGACTCGCCGCGGAAGGCGAACCAGACCGCCACCTTCTTGCGGTTGCAGATCGCGGGGTGGAAATCGTTCCTGACGATGGCCTCGAGTTCAGCGGCCGGATCGGCGCCGGCACGCGCGACCGCCTGGCGCCAGGACTGGCGATATTCCTCGGTCAGGAAGGACAGCGTCTCGACGAGGAGCTGCTCCTTGTGGCGGAAATGGAAGTTGACGAGGCCGCGCGACAGGTCGGCCCGCTGGGTGATCTTGCCGAGCGTCAGCGCCGACAGGCCGCCCTCGGCGATGGCGTCGATGGTCGCCTGGATGAGCTCCTGACGGGTCGCCTGCTTTCGCTCGTTGCGGGTCGGCGGCCGTGTGGCCACCAAAGTCGGCCGGCCCGGCCGCGTGCCGGCCTTTCCCTCGCCCTTCGTCAACGTCGCTCGACTCCTAAAGGCTGCTCACCGGCACGGTGGCACCGGCGCCCTTCCGGTGCCCTCACGGCACCTGTCCGGCACCGGGCGCCGGCCCTCGATCCGGCACCGACTATCCGTTGGATTTTCCTGCAGCACAATCCCCCAATTCGGCCTTTGCGGCGCAGCGGCGGTGGCACCGTCGCGCCGCTCACTGACTGAACGCTTGGCCAATGAAACTGGACAGTCGGCGACTTTCGTGCCACCCTCCGTGGACCATCACGAGATATCAGGAGTTCCCGTCATGACCCACCGCAAGCTCGACAGATCCCGCGAGCATTTCAAGAAAGCGGTGACTAGGCTGCCGCTCGGTGTTGCATCCAATTTTCGCTATTGGGGCGAAGACGAGACGATCTACATCGACCACGCCAAGGGTTCGAGGCTGTTTGATCTCGACGGCAACGAGTATATCGATTACCGGCTCGGCTATGGGCCGACCATTCTCGGCTATTGCGACGAGCGGGTCGACGCCGCCGCGCTCGAGGGCATGAAGCGCGGATCGGTGTTCGCGCTTGCTACCGAGCTCGAATACGAGGTCGCCTCGCGGATCTCGAAAATGGTGAGATCGGCCGAGCTGGTGCGGTTCTCGGCGTCGGGCACCGAGGCGGTGATGGCGGCGCTCCGGCTCGCCCGCGGCTATACCGGCCGCGATGGCTATGTGATCGTCGAGGGCGGCTATCACGGCGTGTTCGACGCAGCGCTCTGGCAGTCCGACATCGGCGGCTGGACCGGGGCCGGCGATCCCGAGGTGAAGCCCTATGGCGAGGGCGTGCCGCACATCCTGAAGCAGCTCTTCTGGCCGACCCCGATGAACGACGCAGGCCGGCTCGAGGACATCCTCAAGGCCAATGCCGGGCGGATCGCCGCCGTTCTCATCGAGCCGATCCAGGGCAATTGCTGTGCGATCGCGGCGGACGGCGCCTATCTGAAGGCGGTGCGCGAATTGTGCACGCGCTATGGCGTGCTGATGATCGTCGACGAGGTGAAGACCGGCTTTCGCGTCGCCCGGGGCGGCGTGCAGGAGCTCTACGGCGTCGATGCCGACATCTGCACCTTCGCCAAATCGATCGCCAACGGCTATCAGATCTCGGCGCTGGCCGGCCGCGAGGAGATCATGCGCAAGATCGGTCGCGGCGTCGTGCATGGCGGCACCTATACCGGTCATGCCATCGCGCTTGCCGCCGCCAACGAGACGCTGCGGATCCTCGACGAGACCGACGCACTCGCCGTCATCGCCGACTACGGCACGCGGCTGCGCGAGGGCAAGTCGCGCATCCTGTCGGCGCGCGGCATCGTGCACACCTATTCGGGGCATCCGAGCCTGTCGGGGCTCTTCTTCTCGGCGAGCCCGCCCGGCAACTACCGGGACTGGAAGCGGAGCGACTATTCGTTCTACGACGCGCTCGCCGCGAGGGTGATCGACAATGGTGTGCTGATCGAGCCCGATTCGCGCGAGCCATGGTTCATGTGCGAGGCCCATGCCAAGGACGACAGCCTGCAGGAAACGCTGAAGCGCTTCGAGCGGGCCGTCGACGAGGTGCTGGAGGAGGGCAGGACGAGCGCGGCGGCCGCCGAGAGCTGAGGAGGGGCGTCCGGCCGTCGCACCCGGGTTGCGGCCGAAGGCCCGGTTTCCGGCGCCTTGCAGGCGTGAGCGTTCGGCGCCTTGCAGGTGTGAGTGTAATGATATAACGTTTCAGATGCGGGCGGCGCCTCGGGCGTCGCCCGATCGCGTTCCGGCCGGCAGGTGACCAGCCTTGGCCCTCAGTGGAGCGAATTTGACACTTCGAGTTCCGGTTGCTGCGAAGTGCGTTCTCGGGCGTCAAATTCAAGAGCTCCACTAGAATCATACCTGCGAAAGGGGCGGGCAGGTCGATGACGAGGCTCCACGGCCGGCCGGCGGGCGGAACGCGGCGACGGTACGATCCTGAAAGGGACGCCCACGGACATGCCCGGCCGGGCCCGCCGGTGCCGGCGACGCTGATGGCCTGGAGCGTGGCGCAGCGGCTCGGCGTGGCGGCGCTGGCCGCGGCGGTGATTTGGGGGCTCGTCCTCTGGTCGATGGGTTGACGGCGTGGTGCCGGCGGGCCAGTCCGGGTCTCGGCTCCAATCGAGGTAGGTGCGTATGTCTCTGGCTCTGATCGGATCTTCCACGCCGGTGCCGGCGGCCGGGCCGCGGACGGGAGGGGTGCGTGTCCTTCTCGAGAACGTCACCGTGGCCTTCGACGGCCATCCGGCGATCCATCACCTGACGGGCGAACTGCAGCCGGGCGCGCTGCTCGCCGTGGTCGGGCCGAATGGTGCCGGCAAATCGACATTGCTGAGGGCGCTGGCAGGCCGACAGAGGCTGGCGAGCGGACGGATCGGGATCGAGCCCCGGCGGCGCGGTACGGTCGCCTATCTGCCCCAGCAGGCGCAGATCGACCGGTCGTTTCCGATCGGGGTGCGGGATCTCGTCTCGAGCGGCCTGTGGGGACGGATCGGTGCCTTCGGAGGGCTCGGGCGTAGAGAGCGGGTGGAGGTCGAGCGGGCGCTCGGCGCCGTCGGCCTCGAGGGCTTCGAGGCGCGCGGCATCGGCACCTTGTCGGGCGGACAGTTGCAGCGCGCCCTGTTCGCGCGGCTCATCCTGCAGGATGCCCCGCTCATCCTGCTGGACGAGCCGTTCGCGGCGATCGACCAGCGCACGGTGCGCGATCTCATGGAGCTGATCGGCCGCTGGCATGGCGAGGGACGTACGGTGGTGGCGGTTCTGCACGATCTCGAGCAGGTGCGCAGCCATTTCCCCGAGACGCTGCTGCTGGCGCGCGAGCCGATCGCGTGGGGGGCGACGCGGGAGGTGCTGGCGAGCGAGAACCTCCTGCGCGCCCGGGCGATGACCGAGGCCTTCGACGATGCCGCCGGCCTTTGCGCGCTCGGAGCGACGGCGTGACCCTGCACGACCTCCTGATCGGTCCCTTCGCCGAGTTCTCGTTCATGCGGCGCGCCCTCGCGGGCATCGTCGCGCTGTCGGCGGGGGCCTCGCCGATCGGCGTCCTTCTGATGCTGAGACGCATGAGCCTGACCGGCGACGCCATGGCCCATGCCATCCTGCCGGGAGCCGCGGCCGGCTTCCTCGTCGCCGGGCTCGATCTGCTGCCGATGGCCGCTGGCGGTCTCGTCGCGGGCCTCGTCGTGGCGCTGCTGTCGGGCCTCGTCTCGCGGGCGACGCCGTTGAAGGAGGATGCGAGCCTCGCCTCCTTCTATCTGATCTCGCTGGCGCTGGGCGTGACGCTCGTCAGCATCGGCGGCTCCAATGTCGATCTGATGCATGTCCTGTTCGGCTCGGTGCTGGCGATGGACGATCAGGCGCTCGTGCTGATCGCGGGCGTGGCGACGGTGAGCCTCGTCGCGCTCGCCGTCATCTACCGGCCGCTCGTCATCGAATGCGTCGATCCGGGGTTTCTTGCCACCGTGTCGCGGCTCGGACCGGTCGTGCATCTGACGTTCCTCGGCCTCGTCGTCCTCAATCTCGTCGCCGGCTATCAGGCGCTCGGCACGCTGCTCTCGGTCGGTCTCATGATGCTGCCGGCGGCGGCGGCGCGGTTCTGGGCGCGCTCGCTCGGCCGGCTGATGCTGGTCGCGTTCGCGGCCGCGGTGATCTCGGGGTTCTGCGGGCTGCTCGTCTCCTATCACCTGGGGCTGCCGTCGGGGCCGGCGATCGTGCTGGTGGCGGGTGTCGGCTATGGGGTGTCGCTGGCGCTCGGTCCGGTCGACGGGGTGCTGACAGGGCTCGTCCGGCGACGGCATCGGGCGGCATGAGGCAGGAACGGGCGACGATGGTCCGAACGAAGTCTGGTGGCGGCACGCGGCGCGATCGGGGAACCGGTTGGCGATGGACCGTGGGAGGCCTCAGGGCGCTCGTCGCCGTTCTCGGGGCCGTCGCGATTCTGGCGGGCCGTCCTGATGCGGCCGGCGCCGGGGAGCCGGTGCTCAAGGTCGTCGCCAGCTTCTCGATCATCGCCGACATGGCAAGGCAGGTCGGGGGCGCGCGCGTCGATGTGGTGTCGCTGGTTCCCGCCGGCAGCGATGCGCATGTCTTCCGTCCGAGCCCGGCGGAGGCCGAGGCGCTGCGGCGGGCCGATGTCGTGCTCGTCAACGGGCTCGGTTTCGAGGGCTATATGGGGCGGCTCGTGGCGGCGGCGGGAGGGCGCGCGTCACCCGTCGTCGTGAGCGAGGGCGTGCAGGTCCTCCTCGCCGGCGAGCGCTGTGCCGGGGCGGTTCCTTGCGACGATGCGCCGGCGCCCTTCGGCACGGTGGTTGCGAAGGCGACGGACCCGCATGCCTGGCAGGATCCGCAGAACGGCGTCGTCTATGTCGGCAATATCGCGCGCGCCTTCTGCGAGGCCGACCGCGCCGGCTGTCCCGACTACAAGGCGGCGGCTGCGCGCTATATCGGCGAGATCGAGGCGCTCGATGGCGAATTGCGCGCGGCGTTCGCCCGGCTGCCGGCCGACCGCCGCACGATCGTCACCAGCCATGACGCGTTCGGCTATCTGGGACGGGCCTATGGTCTGCATGTGCTCGCCGCCGAGGGGCTCGGCACCGAGAGCGAGCCGACGGCGCAGACGGTGGCGCGGCTCGTCCGGCTGATCCGCAACCACAAGGGCGTTGCGATGTTCGGCGAGACAGCGAGCGATCCGCGGCTGATGGCGGCGATCGCGGCAGAGACCGGGGCGACGGTCGGTGGAGTGCTGCATGCCGACACGCTCGATGCCCCGGGGGGGCCGCCGACAGCTATCTGGCGATGATGCGAGGCAATGCCGCCCTGATCCTCACGGCGCTCGGGGCGCGCTGAGCCCACCTCGAGGAACGGCCGGGCGCCTCGAGCGCCTTGCTGCGGTGCCATTCGGCAGCAGCGCCGGCACGCCTGTCGCATGCGGTCCATTCTTCCCTTGTCGAATCGGTCTTCGTCACGCAGAGGGATCGGGGAATCGAGCTGGCGGCGCCCGTCGGCCGGCCGGTGTTGCGCCGGCGAGCGATCCGGCGCAGCCGCTGGATGCGGCGAATGGGGGCTCCATGGCGACGACGATCATTCCGGTCATCATGTGCGGTGGCGCGGGAACGCGGCTGTGGCCGGCCTCGCGCGAGGCGCAGCCCAAGCAGTTCATGACGCTGCTCGGCGGCCATTCCACCTTCGAGGCGACGCTCGATCGCGTGCGGCCGGGCGATCTGTTCGAGAAGGCGATCGTCATCACCAACGACGACTTCCGCTTCGTCGTCGCCGAGCAGGCGCGGCGCATGGGAGCGGACGTTGAGATCGTTCTGGAGCCGATGCGGCAGGATTCGGCGCCGGCCGTCGCGGTCGCCGCCGAACTCGCCTTCCAGCGTTCATCCGACGCCATCGTGCTCATCCTCGCTGCAGATCATGTCGTTCGCGATCCCGATGGCTTCCGCGCCGCCAGCCGCAAGGCGCTCGCCGCCGCCGAGGCTGGTCGCATCGTCACCTTCGGCATCACGCCGGAAGGACCCGTCACCAGCTACGGCTATATCAGGCCCTCGAAGAAGCCGGTCTCGGGCGAGGTCAAGGCGGTCGAGGCCTTCGTCGAGAAGCCCGATGCCGAGACGGCGGCCGTCTATTTGCGCGACGGCTATCTGTGGAACAGCGGCAATTTCCTGTTCCGCGCCGCCACCATGCGCGAGGAGCTGAAGCGTCTCGATGCACGCACGGCCGATGCGGCGCGCAGTGCCGTCAAGTTGGCGAAGCGCGACCTCGACTTCCTGCGTCTCGACAAGGAGGCCTTCGCCGCGGCGCGCAAGATCTCGATCGACTACGCGGTGATGGAGAAGACCGACAAGGCGGCGGTGCTGGAAGCCTCTTTCGGCTGGTCGGATGTCGGAAGCTGGGATGCCGTCTGGCAGATTGCGGCAAAGGACGCCGATGGCAATGCAACGCGCGGCGACGTGGTCACCGAAGGCGCGCGCGACAATCTGGTGGAGAGCGAGACGGGCATTCTGACGGCGCTGATCGGTGTCGAGGGGCTGGCGGTGATCGTCACGGGAGATGCGGTGCTGGTCGCCGCGCGCGAGCGCTCCGAAGGCGTCAAGGCGCTGGTCGACCGGCTGAAGAAGGCAGGCCGGCGCGAAGTCAGCGAGCACCGGCGTGTCTATCGTCCCTGGGGCTACTACCAGTCGATCGACATGGGCGAGCGTTATCAGGTGAAGCGCATCGTGGTGAAGCCGGGCGGGCGGCTCTCGCTGCAGAAGCACTTCCACCGCTCGGAGCACTGGGTGGTGGTGAAGGGTACGGCCGAGGTGACGGCCGACGAGCGGGTGGTCGCCGTGCGCGAGAACGAATCGATCTCTCTGCCGCTCGGCACGGTGCACCGGCTCGCCAATCCGGGAAAGATTCCGCTCGAGCTCATCGAGGTGCAGGTCGGCTCCTATCTCGGCGAGGACGACATCGTGCGCATCGAGGACGTCTACGGTCGCAAGGGATGAGCATCGCGGGCACAGCGCCGCCCGTGACGGCGGCACGGTGGCGGCGATGCTGAGGCGGTTGCTCGGCCGCAAGTCGCCCGCCGCGCGGCCGGCGCGCGTGGCGCAGGCGCCGGACGGTCTGCGTATCTATGCCATCGGCGACATCCATGGCCGTTCCGATCTGCTCGATCGCATGCACGAGATGATCGCGACCGATCTCGCGAGCCATCCGCCGCCGGCGGGATGGCGTGCGGTGGTCGTTCATCTCGGCGACTATGTCGACAGGGGAGCCGACAGCCGCGGCGTGCTCGATAGGGTGCTCGAACGGCGTCTGCCGGGCGCGGAGCTCGTCTATCTGAAGGGCAATCACGAGCAGATGCTCGAGGCGGCCGTCCGTGGCAGCGAGCCGATCGAGGCGTGGCGCTCGCTCGGCGGATTGGAGACGATGCTGTCCTACGGCATGGAGCCGAGACTGGCGCGCGCCCGTGATGCGACGGCCGAGATCTCCGCAAGGCTCGGCGAGCTCATTCCGCGCGCACATCTTCAGACGATCGCCGCCATGCCGCTGACCTACCGGGCGGGCGACTACATGCTCTGTCATGCCGGCGTGCGGCCGGGCGTCGCGCTCGATCGGCAGAGACCGGAGGATCTCTTGTGGATCCGCGGCGCCTTCCTCGACAGCGAGGCCGACCACGGCGCGCTCATCGTGCACGGGCATACGCCGGTGGAGGCGCCCGAGGAGCGTCACAATCGCATCAACATTGATACTGGCGCGTATGCAACGAATCTGCTCACTTGCCTCGTGCTCGAGGGGGCGCGGCGCGACTATATCGCGACCGTGCCGCCGTCATTCGGCTGAGTAGAGCGAGCGGTATTACTTTCCGCCGAAATCGCGATGTCGGTGGACGCGTGGCATCTGGCTGGTCCCGACGGTCGGCGATGCGCGCTATGTTCGTGAACGGACGAGTCGATCACGCCGGGCTTGGGCCGGTTGCCGGACGAGGTGCCAGATGATGCGCGCGATTGGCGAGGGCCTGTCTCCGGTGCTCACCACCAGGGAGTGCGGACCCCAGCTCAACGCTGTCGTCGGCGATGACGCGCATCCGTTCCTTCTGTCGCTCGCACGCATCCTGCTCGTCGTCGCATTCCTCGGCGTCGTGCTCGCGGGCTGCGCGCAGCAGCAGGGTGCGAGCCTGCTGCCCGAGACGTCGCTCGCGGCCACCGCCTCGGCAGATCCCGCGCTCGTGCAGCCTGCGAGCCTCGCCGTCGGCACGCCGGCCTACAAGCTCGGTCCTGGCGACAAGGTCAAGGTCGTCGTGTTCCGTGAAGAGCAACTGTCCGGTGAGTTCGAGATCGATTCCACCGGGCATTTCTCCATGCCGCTGGTCGGGCGCGTGGAGGCCGCCGGCCATACGCAGCAGGAGCTCGAGCAATCGATCACCGCAGCGCTCGCCAATGGCTATCTGAAGGACCCCAAGGTCTCGGTGCTGCCATCGGATCTGCGGCCGATCTATGTGCTCGGCGAGGTCAAGACGGCCGGCGAGTATCCGTTCAAGTCGGGGCTGAACGCGGTCAGCGCGGTGGCGCTCGCCGGCGGCTTCACCTATCGGGCGGATTCCTCGCGCGTCTTCATCCGACGCGCGAACGAGGCCTTCGAGCGCGAGTTCCCGGCCGCTCCGACCATCGTCGTGATGCCTGGCGACACTGTGCGGGTTGCCGAGCGCTATTTCTGACACGCAGCGCCGCTTGCGCGCATCCCACCCCATCCCTGCCAACAGTCGTAGAGCCGCCCGCACAACACGGGCGGCATTATGGCGTCACACCATCCGCCTACGGGCGGGGTCCAACGCTGCGCCGGTGCTGTAGCGTTCGGACGCACATGCAACGATTAACAAATAGTTAACAGAATTGGATGGGGATCATCAGTCGTCTCCTGGACCGTTGCAATCCTGTCACAGATATTGTCCGTGGAAGTATCAATGTATTAACTCAGATTGCCTCAGAATCGGACAATCAGTAACCATGCGCCAAGGAGTTGCCCGCAATGCCGGGCGGCAAAGCGGGGGATAGACCGACATGACAAGGCTGGTTCGGATCGTGGCAATTGCGCTCGTCGCGATGATCGGCGGCTGGGGCTTCGCCGGCAGCGTGCATGCGCAGACGGCGTCGCAGATACAGACGGTCCAGGCGATCGTCGCGGCTCATCCCGATGGCGGCCCCGAGCTCTCGCAGGCGATCGCCGACGCTGTTGCGGCCGATCCCAGCCTGGCAGACGCCGTGGTTGCTGTCGCCAACAACATGAGCGACAGCAATCTCGTGGCGGCTATGGGGCAGGGTATGGCCATGGCGGTCACGCAGCTTAGCGCCAGCGATCCCACTGGCGCCTCGCAGATCAACGCGGCAATGGCCAGTAGCACCAATCCGGCGATGACTGGCGCGTTTCAGGCGGCGATGGGCGGCGGCGGTGGCGGTGGCGGCGGTGGCGGTGGCGGTGGCGGTCTCGTTCCCAGCTTCGGCTCGGGCGGAGGTAGTGGCGGCGGCACCGGCGATCTCAGCCCGATCTGAGCGTGATGCCAACAGGTGTGCGGCCTCGTCGCTCTCTTGCGGGACTTTCGACGGCCGCGCCCCTGCATCATCTGATTACATTTTGCCAATTGTGCTGCGCCGAAGACTGGGGCGTCGCGCTGTGGTGTGCATCCGTTGAGAGGCGCACCGGCTAACGATTTCGACCGGCGGGGAAGGCTGAGACATGAGACGTCAGGGCAGGGGGGCCGTCGGGCGGTTCGGTGGTGCGGTGCTTGCCGTGCCGGTGTTGCTGGCACTGGCTCCAGCAATGGCGGAGGCGCAGGACGTCGAGCCGGTCATGCAGCGGTCTCGCCCGGAATACGAGGCGCAAGGCATCCGCATGGGGTCCTTCATCGCCCTGCCGTCGGCGACGGTGACGGTCGAGCACGACGACAATTTCTTCTCGACGCACAGCAATGCGCAGGACGAGACCATCTACGCGCTGCGGCCGGAGGTGGTGATCGCCTCCGACTGGGGTACGCACAGCGTCGAGCTCCGCAGTTGGGGCGAGGGGCTGCTGCACGAGAATTTCGACGACGACGATCAGTTCAACTATTATCTCGGATTGCGTGGCACGGCGGACGTGCTCAGCGACATGCAGCTCATCGGCGCTGCCTCCTTTCTGCGCGATCATGAGGATCGTGGCTCGGGCGATTCGTTCCGGCTGTTCGACAAGCCGGTCGAGTTCGAGCGGTTCGAGACCAGCCTCGGTGTCGACAAGAGGTTCAATCGCCTGCGCATGCGGGCGACGGCCGGTTTCCGCAACGACGACTACCACGACACCAGCATCGGTGGCGCCAATGTCGACGAGGATTATCGCGACGGGCAGTTCTACAACCTGACGGATCGGCTCAGCTACGAGGTCAGCCCGGCGACGGCGGTGTTCTTCCAGGCGGCCTATGACGTCAAGGACTACCGGGGCTCGGAGTTCGACGGCGACGGCGTCAAGGCGATCGGTGGCGTCGAGTTCGAGATGACGCATCTTGTGCGCGGCGAAGTCGGCGGCGGCTGGATGAGCTTCGATTTCGACGATCCGACGCGCGACGATATCGAGACCTACACCTACAGCACGAAGCTCTTCTGGGACCCGACGCCGCTCGTCTCGGTCAGTCTGTTCGGCGATCGCGACGTGTCGATCTCGTCGGAATTCGGCTCGTCATCGACGGTCGTCTCGACGCTCAATGCCCGGATCGACTACGAGTTCAGGCGGAACATCATCCTCTCGGCGCTCGGCGGCTACGAGTGGACCGAGTACGAGGACATCGTGCGCGACGACGAGAAGGGCACGGCGGAGATCCAGGCGCAATATCTGATCAGTGCGCATCTCTCGGCGCTGCTCAGCCTGAGGCATGTGGACTTCGATTCGAGCATCGATGGTATCGACTACGACAAGAACGTCGCGACGGCCGGCCTCAAGGCGCAGTGGTAGCCGGACGCCGTACGGAACTGTGATTTCTGCAACGCACCGTCCCCGGCGGACGGTGCGTTTCTATTTGCGGCACCTGCCTTCGCCGCGACCGGCGGGGTCCCGCTCCGGCAAATTTGCTGTGCGCATCGCGAGAATCCGCCGACGTAGGCGGTGCTCTGCGGTTGCCCGCCGTCGTGACGGTACCTAGTCTTTCCGGTGGCTGACGGCCGGCGCTGCCGATTCGTGTTCCAGCGTCGTCATCGTCGGTCTGCACGAGCCGGGGCGCGTTCCGATCGCCTGCCGGCGGCAGCGACAGGCAAGAGAGCGCCAGACATGAATGCTCCATTTCCCGCGACGGTGTTCAAGCCCCTGGCTGCCGCCGGCTCCGTCAACGAGGTGAGCCGGGCGATCGGCGTTCTGCGACGTCGCGGGCGGTTGATCGGTCTGTTCGTCGGTGGTGCGCTCGCTGCGGCGCTGTTGCTGCTGCTGTTCATCACGCCGCGCTACACCGCCAACATCCAGATCCTGCTCGACCCGCGCCAGCAGAACATCCTGAAGAGCCAGGATGTCGTCGAGGGCATCCGGCTCGATACGGGGGTGGTGGAGAGCGAGGTGTCGCTGATCCTGTCGCACAGCATTGCGCAGCGCGTCGTCGAGAAGCTGCATCTCGACGACGATCCGGAGTTCTCGCGGCCGCGCGGTGGTGGGCTGCCGGGTGTCGGCGCGATCCGCCGCCTCGTGTCCCAGCTGTTCGCGGGCGGGGAGGCGAGCGAGGAGACGACGGAGGGGCTGACCCGCGTCCAGCAGGATACGATCAAGGCGGTGCGTGAGGCGACGCGGGCGCGGCGTGTCGGTGTCACCTATGTGATCGATGTCAGCTTCACCTCCAAGGATGCCGCCAAGGCGGCCCGCATCGCCGATGCGATCGCGGAGGCCTATCTGCTCGAGCAGCTCGAGGCGCGCTACGAGACGGCAAAGCGCGCCAGCGACTGGCTGAGCGAGCGGCTCGGCGGGCTCAGCGACCAGGTTCAGGCGAGCGAGCGCGCCGTGTCGGAATATCGCGCGCGCTTCGGTCTCGTCGATACCGGTGGAGACACGATCGACAAGCAGCAGGTGTCCGAGATCAACGCCCAACTCGTACTTGCGCGGGCAAAGACCGCCGAGACGCGCGCCAAATACGAGCAGACGCAGCGCCTGGCGAGCGGTGGCGGCAATACCGCGGCCGTCGCCGAGGTGCTGCAGTCGCAGGTGATCGCCTCGCTGCGCACGCAGGAGGCGGAGGTCGCCCGCAAGGAGGCGGATCTGTCGACGCAATACGGACCGCGCCATCCAACCATCCTCAACGTGCGCGCCGAGCTCGCCGACATCCGCCGTGCCATCCACAACGAGGTCGAGCGCATCATCACCAATCTGCGCAACGAGTACGAAGTGGCGCAGAAGCGGGAGAGTTCGCTGCAGGAGAGCCTCGACAAGCTGACGGGCGTCGCCAGCATCAATGACGAGGCGCGCATCAAGCTGCGGGACCTGGAGCGCGAGGCGGAGGCGAACCGCTCACTCTATCAGAGCTTCCTGCAGCGTTTCAAGGAGACGCGAGAGCAGACGACGCTCGAGACGACCGACTCGCGCGTGATCTCGCCGGCGTTGCGGCCGGAGCGTGCGTCCTATCCCCAGACAAGCGTATTTCTCGGCCTTGCGCTCTTTCTCGGCCTCGGCGTCGGCATCAGCGCCGCCTTCCTGATGGAGTATCTGGAGAGCGGCTTCACCACGGCCGAGCAGGTCGAGGCCGATCTCAATCTGCCGGTGCTTGCGATGCTGCCGCGGCTCTCGACGTCCGAGTACGATCCCGAGCGCAAGGGCGGTACGGTGCTCTCCTATGTGGCGACGAAGCCGTTGTCGCGATTCGGCGAGGGCATAAGGAGCGCGCGGGTGGCGATCTCGCTGTCGGATGTCGACCAGCCGCCGCGTCTCGTGCTGGTGACGTCGAGCGTGCCGGGCGAAGGCAAGTCGACGATCGCTTCGTCGATCGCCGTGTCAGCATCGGCGTCGGGCATCAAGACGCTGCTGATCGACGGCGACATGCGTCATCCCTCGACGTCGAAGCTGTTCGGCCTGGAGAAGAGCCGCGGGCTCGTCGATCTCCTGTCCGGCACGGCGCAGGCGGGAGAAGTGTTCCGCGGCTTCAACAACGGATCGCTGATCGTGCTGCCTGCCGGTGCGGGCACGAAGAACTCGCCGGATCTGCTCGCTTCGCAGCGCATGCGCCAGTTCCTCGAGACGGCGCGCTCGAGCTATGATCTGGTGATCATCGACACGCCGCCCGTCACCGCGGTGGTCGACAGTCTTGTCGTCATCCCGCACACCGACAAGGTGCTGTTCGTCCTCGAATGGGAGAATACGGCCCGTGACATCGTCGCTCGCGCGATGTCCGTGCTCGGCGAAAGCCGCGCCTCGGTCGCCGGCGTCGTGATGAACAAGGTCGAGCTCGACCGCATGCGGCACCGGGAATCCTACTACAAGTACTATTCCGGCAAGTACGGCTACGGAAAGTACTATTCCAACTGATCGGCAGAGTGTGCCGGTGGCCGACGGGCATCGCCCGCGGCGGTTGAGGATCGACTGTCGGCTGGTGCGGTTTCCTCGCCGGCACATCGAGCGGGAGTGCTGCCGTGATCGGATCGCCGGTCGTCATCGAGCGCCTAACGCCCGCCCGCACGCTGCTCGGCATGTCGGCCGTGGTGCTGATGGCGCTGGTTCTGGCCCCGGTCGAGCCGCGCTGGTCGGGCGAGCCGCTCGGTTATGTCTACCTCGCCTTCGGCTATGGTGCGATGCTGCTCGGCTTCGGCTTCTGGACGCTGCTCGGCTGGTCGCCGGTCGCGGTCTCGTATGATGCGGGGCGACTCAAGAGGTTGATTGGCATCCTGCTGGCGCTCGGTCTCGCCGGGTTCCTCGCCAAGGCGCTCGACATGACGGTGTTCCGGCCGGTGTCGTTCGACACGATCAAGGATGCCCGCGAGACGGGAACGGCCGATTCGTCGCTCGCTTCGGTGGTTGCGGCGGGTTTGCTGCCCTGCCTGTTCGGTGCGGTGCTGACGCAGCTTCATGCCTGGCGCAGCGGCCGGCTGCAGCGCATCAGCACGCTCGCGCTCGTGATCGCGGTCGTCCCCTCACTCGTCGGTATCCTGTTCGGCAGCCGCTCGCTGCTGCTCGTCACCGGACTGCAGCTCGGCATCGCGGCGCTGTTACTGCTGCCGCGGCTCGGGCCGCGCATTCTCGCGACGGGCGTCGCGATCGCGGTGGCCGCGCCCTATCTCTTTGCGGTCGTTTTCCTGAAGCGCGCCGAGGACTTCGGCTACGATCCCGCGATCATGGTGCGCTACTCGGTGTTCGCGCAGACCGTGCCGGCCTCGCCCGCCTATCTCGACATGATCGACGGCCTCGGTCCGGCGAAGCTGTTGTTCCTCGGCCTGACCTCGATCCTGCAATATCTGGTGCACGGGCTGTTCGAGTTCCTGTGGCTCGTCGAGATGAAGGACGACGGTTTTGCGTGGGGCGCGCGGATGTTCTTCTTCGTGCCGAAGTTCGCTGCGATGGTGAATGGCGATTCGACACTCGTGGTGAGCAGCCTGATCGCCATGTCGGACCCGCGCCCGGGTGTCTACAAGACGCTGTTCGGCACGCTCTACATCGATTTCGGACCGTTCCTGCCGGTTGCGGGTTTCGTGATCGGCGCGTTCGTCGGACGCGTCAGGATTGCGGTGATCAGCGGCAATCCGCTGGCCTTTCCGCTCTATGTGCTGCTGCTGGCGCAGGTGGCGCTGGTGCCGATCGTCGATGGCATCTCGCTCGGTGCGTCGATCTTTGCCAACCTCGCCTTCACAATCGTCTGGCTCGGCGGCTCGCTCGCCTGCGGCATCAGGCCGGCGATCGCACCGTCAGCACGCAACCATGCCTTCGGCGGCGATGGCGGTCTCCCCGCCGAGTGAGCGGCATTGCATCTCACGCCAGCAGCCATACCGAGGCGAGCAAGGCGACGGCCGCCGCCCAGCTCATGGCGAGACGGGGCATGACGAGCCCCTTGCGTGCAAGCAGGCCAAGCTCGATCAGATTGACACCGACCGACTGGCCGAGCAACAGGACGACCGCGCCGGCAAAGCCCATGCCGGTCTGCGTCAGCCAGAGGAAAAGACCTGCCGTCGCTGCCGCCAGGATGGTCTGAAGCGCGACGGCGGGTGCGACGAGCCGCGCGCGGGAGACGCGCATCTGCAACATGGCGCTGACCGCCCAGCAATAGATCTGGGCCATGACGAGCGGAAAGACGGCGATCGCCGCATCGCGGGCACCGGCGTCCGCGAGCGCCTTCATCTCGACCTGGGCGAGGATGACCGGTACAGCGAGCGCGAAGGCGAGCGATATGATCGCGAGCGCACCGGCATAGATGGCGCCGAGCCTGTCGAAGCGGCGCGTGCGCATCTGATAGATGCGGCGGAAGAGGCCGGTCATCATCAGCATGTTGATGCCGAGCAGCAACCCCGCGAAGCGGAAGTCGACGGCGTAGACGGCAATGAATCCGGCAGGAAGCAGGGCGCCGATCAGGACGCGCGGGCTCGTCGCAAGCCAGACCGAGACGAGCGAGTAGCCGAGCAGGGGAAGGCTCGTGCGCATGACGGAACGCAGGCGTGCGGCAAGATCGGCGCGTCGTGTCCTCAAGAAGACGATGAAGGCGCCGAGCGTCAGCGCCGCGCAGGCGAGGCCCGAGAGCGCCGCGACATGCTCGATCCGGGCGGCGCCGATCAGCAGCGAGGCGAGAGCGACGGCGATCGCGACATGGGTGGCGAGCCCCTCGACCCAGACGGCGACGTTGCGGCGGGAATATGTGCGGCAGAGCGCGGTGAGCGCGCCCTGCGCTGCCGAGGTCATCGAGACGAAGCAGACGAGCGCGGCGGCTGCGCCGAGGCCGGTCGCGGCGACGGCGAGCCCAGCGAGAAAGAAGGCGAGGCCGGCGACGGAGAGGAAGAGCGCGAGGATGTCGATGATGGGGATCGGATTGGCGCGCAGCGTGACGCGCGGCACGGCGCCCCAGAGGCCGAGGCTCGAGACCATGGCGAGAACGAGACCGGTCGAGAGCGCCATCTCGAGGGCGCCATAGATGTCGGGTCGCAACGCCGCGGCAAGGACGAGGGGGCCGAGAAACGCGACGGCCTTGGAGCCGATGAAGCTCGCAAGATAGATGGCGGCGCCCTGTCCGTGCTCGCGGGCGAAGCGGCGGGTGGCTGCGAAGGCGGCGGCGGTCATGCGTCGGCTCCGGTCGACATCAGCAAGTGGTTCGATTCCGACATCTGCATCCCGTTTCAGAACCCGTGAGAACCACTAACAAGCTTATGATTCTAGTGGAGCTTTTGAATTCGACACTTGAGAACGCACTTCGCAGCAATCGGGACACGAAGTGTCAAATTCGCTCCATTATTGCCTCGACGCCGATCGCCGAGGCGTCGTGACCCGTGCAGGTTGCGAGGACCAGCTCTGTGCGAATCCGGCGCCCAGCAGCGCGGCAAATCCGATCGACACCGCATCGGTCTGGAGCGGGAAATCGATCAGCGAATGGAGCGCGAGCTGCACCGCCGCAGCCGATGCGGCGATCGGTGTCACGGCATCGCGGCGGCGCACGAGAGCGCCCGCCATGCAGCGCAGGGCAATGGCGGTGACGACTGCGAGAAGCAGGAGCGCCGCCGGTGCGCCGAGTGTCATGGCGAGCTCCAGATAGGTATCGTGGGCGGCGTTCCAGGTGCCGAGCGTGCCGGCACTCGCATCGCGATAGAGCGGGAATGCCGCCTTGAAGGCGCCGAGCCCGACGCCGGTGAGCGGATTGTCGCCTATCGCCTGGAGCACCAGGCGATAGACGGCGACACGCAAGCCGAGCGCGTCGTCGAGCGTGTCGGCGCGGGCGGAGGAGATGGTGGAGAAGCTGTCGATGAGGGCGAGGAAGATGCCGGCCGCAGCAATGGCGATGGCGCCGGTCAGAATGCGACGGCGCTGGCGCAGCGTGTAGATGAGCCCGACCGTCAGCAATCCGGCGAGCACGCAGGCGAATGCGGCGCGCGAGGTGGAAAGTGCGATGGCGACGGTGTTGATCGCCAGCATGCCGACCAGGAGAAGGGGGCCACCGAGCGGCTGGCGCAGAAGCGCGGCGAGGCGCTTGCGGGCCGTCCCGCCGGCGTCGGAGACAAAGCCGGCCGCAGCGCCGATCGCGTGGGCCGCGAGGGCGACGAGACCGATGCCGGCGAAGGCGGCGAAATGCGTGCTGTTGACGAATGGTCCGGCGGCATAGTTGCCGAAACTGGCGATCGTGTAGGGATTCTTCTCGCGGAACAGCACATGGCGTCCATCGAGTGCGATGTCGAGGAGGGCGTAGATGCTGCAGAGCGTCGCCGAAAGCGCGACGGCGAGCATGATCCGCCGTGCCATGGCCGGCGCAGCCGAGAGTCGAACCGCCAGCGCGAACACGACCGCAACCGTGAAGAAGCGTGCGAGATACGTGACCGTACTCCACGGATCGAGACCGATGGCGCCGCCGATCGGCTCGCCGAGCGCTTCGGCCGCCATCTGCCAGAGCGGGTGATGCAAGGACGACGGCGTGAAGGGTGCCGCCTGCAAGGCCGCCCAGGCCATGACCGCGAGGAAGCCGAGCGTCGGCGCGGCAATCCAGACCGGCGGGATGCGCAAGGCTTCGCCGTTGCCGGGGTAGATCGCCATCCATGCGAGCAGGAGCGCGAAGACGACCGCGTTCAGCGCCCATGCAACTTGCGAGACGCCGCCATACCACAGCGGCGACAGCACGAGTGCCAGCAGGAAGGCGCCCTGCAGAACGGAGGCGACATCCATGCGCCCCGCTGTGCGCCGGCGCGACGATTGCGCGTCCATGCGGCTCTCTCCCGAATCATCCGACCGGGGAACGTTCGGGCAAACGCGTGCCTTGGAGCAAGCCCGCGATGTCCGGATCGCCGATGGCGAGCGCGCGGTGTGCCGCGGCCGCATCTTTGACGCGGCGGCCAGCGGCGGTAGGCTGCGCGGCGCAGCGATTCCAAGGCGCGGTGCGATCTGCAAGGCGAAGGTGACATCTATGGGGGACCCCCGACCATTGCGGATCGCAGTTCGCGCCGATGCGAGCGCAAGGATCGGCGGCGGGCATGTCATGCGGTGCCTGACTCTCGCACATATGCTGGGCACCAGGGGCGCGGAGGTGCTGTGGCTGTGCAACGCCGAGACGGTCGCGACGGTGCCGCGTCTGGCGACGCCCGGGCGCCTGATCGCCGAGGCCAGCGACTACCCGACCATCGCTGGGGCGATCGCACGGACCTGGGACGGAGCGGCCGACGGGCTCATCATCGACCATTACGGCATCGATCGCCGGCTGGAGGAGCAGCTGCGCGCGGTCGCATCGACGCTGATGGTGGTGGACGATCTTGCCGACCGTCCGCACGATTGCGACCTGCTGCTCGACCAGACCTTCGGGCGCGAGGCGGACGACTACGAGGGGCTGGTCCCGGATGGCTGTCGCATCCTGACGGGCGCCGGCTTTGCGCTGCTGCGCCCGGAGTTCGCGGCGGCGCGCGAAGCGGCGCTCGCGCGCCGATCGGCTGGTCGAGACGTCGGCCGCGTGCTGATCTCGCTCGGGCTCGGCGATGTCGCCGAAGTAACCGCCATGGCGTTGCGGGCGGCTCTCGCGGCGACGCCGGACGATGTCGCCATCGACGTCGTCGTCGGGCGCGGTGCGATCGGCTCGCCCGACATCGCCGCGATGGCGCGGTCGCACGCGCGCATCGCACTCCATTGCGACGTCACGGACATGAGCCGGCTCATGAGTGCGGCCGATCTGGCGGTCGGCGCGGCGGGCTCGACGAGCTGGGAACGCTGCTGCCTCGGTCTGCCGAGCGTCCTCGTCGTGCTTGCGGACAATCAACGGCTGGTGGCGCGCCAGCTCGCCGCGGCCGGTGCCGCCATCGCGATCGAGACGCCGGCAGCAGACGCGCTCGGAGCCGCGCTCGCTGCGCTCTGCGCATCGCGCGGTCTACGCACCGCCATGGCAACGGCCGCCGCCGCGATCGTGCCCGGCGACGGTGCGGCGCGTGTTGCAGAAGTGCTGCTATCGCTTCTGCAATCGCGGATCGATGCCGCGGCGAGCGTATGCGGCTGAATTGACGGTCGAGCGTGTCCGATCGCCCATGCTACCAATCGGGCCGGGAGCGTGCCGATCGCGCGTCGCGCGGAACCGTCAGGTGCAATCGGCGCCGACAGTGCAACGTCTCGGATTCCCGGCGTCCCATTGCGGTCGAGGGGGCAGCACGGACTGCGGCGTCGCGCGCGAGCCGGCAAGCAGGTGAGATGGAGGCGAAGGTGCAGAAGCGGCAGATGGGCGGGACGCAGCAGCAGCCGGTCCTCATGATCGACGGCCGCGTGATCGGCCCGGGCCATCCGCCCTATGTGATCGCCGAGCTCTCCGGCAATCACAATGGCAGCCTCGAGCGCGCGCTCCAGATGGTCGACGTCGCAGCCGACACCGGCGCCGACGCGATCAAGATCCAGACCTATACGGCCGACACGCTGACCATCGCGTGCGACCGGCCGGACTTCCGCATCACCGGCGGCCTGTGGGACGGCTATACGCTGCACGACCTCTACAAGGAGGCGTACACACCCTACGAATGGCATGCGGCGATCTTCGAACGGGCGCGCAAACGAGGCATCACCCTGTTCTCGACGCCCTTCGACGAGAGTGCGATCGAACTGCTCGAGGGGCTCGGGGCGCCGGCCTACAAGATCGCGTCCTTCGAGATCGTCGATCTGCCGCTGATCGCGCGCGTCGCCCGGGCGGGGAAACCGATGATCATCTCGACCGGCCTTGCCAATCTCGGCGAGATCTCCGAGGCGGTCGATGCGGCGCGCAACGGCGGTGCCGACGGCGTCGCACTCCTCCATTGCATCAGCTCCTATCCGGCGCCGATCGAGGATGCCAATGTCCGCACCGTGCCGCATCTGGCCGAGGCTTTCGGCGTCGTGGGCGGGCTCTCGGACCACACGCCCGGCTCGGCGGCGGCGGTGGCATCGGTGGTGCTCGGCGGCTCGATCGTCGAGAAGCACATGACGCTTGCGCGTGCCGATGGCGGTCCGGATGCGGCCTTCTCGCTCGAGCCGGACGAGTTCCGCGCGCTCGTCTCGGATTGCCACAATGCCTGGGCGGCGCTCGGCCGGGTGCACTACGACCTCGAAGGCTGCGAGCGCGGCAATATCGTGTTCCGTCGTTCGCTCTATGCCGTGCAGCCGATCGGCGAGGGCGAGGCGTTCAGTGCGAGCAATGTGCGCTCGATCCGTCCTGGGCACGGGCTGCCGCCCAAGCATCTGCCGGATCTGATCGGGCGCAAGGCGACGCGGGCGATCGCCTATGGCGAAGCGCTCGACTGGAGCATGATCCGGTGAGCGGCGAAGGCGCGGCAGTGTCGCCACGACGATCGGTCGATGGATCCGGGGCAGGTGGCCGGCGCGGCAATCTGCCTGCGGTCCAGGTGATGCGGCTGATCGCGGCCTCGATGGTGGTCGTCTATCATGCCGAGGTGCAGGTGCGGCGGCTGTCGCCGGACGCGACGCTCGATCTTGGAATCGGAGCGGCGGGAGTCGACCTGTTCTTCGTCATCAGCGGCTTCATCATGGTCTATGTGACATCGATGAAGCCGCAGAGCGGCAGCGAGTTCCTGCTCAACAGGCTGGCACGCATCGCGCCGCTCTACTGGCTCTACATGACGGCGATGGTTGCCGGGCTGGCGATCGCTCCCGCTCTCTTCAAGAGCTCGGCCTTCGATCCCCCGCATCTGGTGCTGTCCTATCTGTTCGTGCCGTTCCCGCATCCGGTGCTCGGCATCGAGCGGCCCTTTCTGCCTCTCGGCTGGACGCTCAACTACGAGATGTTCTTCTATGCCGTCTTCGCTGCCTTGATGTGGATGCCGCTCGGGCGCCGCGTGACGGCGATGGCGGGCGGCTTCGCGATGCTGGCGGCCATCGGCTGGATGTTTCCGGGCCTGCCGTCACCGGTCTCGTTCTATGCGAGCGGCATGCTGCTCGAATTCGTGTTCGGCATGGTGATCGGCATCGCCTTCGTGCGCCATGTACCGAGCTCGCTTGCCGCGATCGCGGGTGCCATGGTGGTGGCCTCGGCGCTCGTCGCGGTCGGCGTGCTCTCGGGCGTCTCGGAGGGGCCCGAGCGTGTGATCTACTGGGGCATTCCGGCCGCGGTCGTGATCGCGACTGTGCTGCACCTGGAACGGGAAGGGCTCTGGCCGCGCATGCCCGTCGTCGAGTTGCTCGGCGATGCGTCCTACTCGATCTATCTGTCGCATATCTTCGTGCTGCCGGTGGCGGCCGGGCTGCTCACCCGTTTCGGCGTGCTCGATCTGCTCGGCGCGACCGCGCTTCGGGCAATGCTGCTGGTGATCGCCGTTGCAGCCGGGACCCTCGCCTATCTCGTCATCGAGCGGCCGGTGATCCGCTCGAGCACGCGGCTGCTGAAATCCGTGCAGGGGCCGAGGCGGGGAACGGCCGGAACACCCGAGCGGATGCTGCGGCCGGCGACGCGCGCATGAGGTTTGCCGCTGCGCCACCTTCGCGGTGATCGGCGGTGCCCGAGCGAAGAACTCCGATCTGGGAAGGTGTGTCGATGATACTCGCAATCCTGCAGGCCCGGATGTCGTCTTCGCGACTGCCGGGCAAGGTGCTGAAGGATCTCGTCGGAAGGCCGATGCTCGGACGCCAGATCGACCGGTTGCGACGCTGCAGGACGATCGACCGGCTGGTGATCGCAACGAGCGTCGATCAGAGCGATGCGGCGATCTCGGCGTTCGCGGCAGCCGAAGGCATAGGCTGCCACCGCGGGCCGCTCAACGACGTGCTCGGCCGCTATGCCGAGACGGCCGACAAGTTCGGGCCCGCCGATCACGTCGTGCGGCTCACTGCCGACTGTCCGCTCACCGATCCGCAGGTGATCGACGATGTGATCGCGCTGCACCTGCGCGAACGGGCCGACTACACGAGCAATTCGGTCGAGCGGACATTCCCCAAGGGGCTCGATGTCGAGGTGATGACGCAGGCGGCGCTGATGCGCGCCCATGCGGAAGCGGACACGCCCTCGCATCGCGAGCATGTGACGATGTATATCTACCGCAATCCCGAATTGTTCCGCATCGTGCAGCATCGGCAGCATCCCGATCGCAGCGCCTTGCGCTGGACGGTCGACTACCCGCAGGATTTCGCGATGGTCGAGCAGGTCTACCGTCTGCTGCTACCGGAGGCGACCGCGTTCGGTCAGGCCGAGATTCTCGCCTGCCTTGCCGAGCATCCCGGGATCGCGGCTATGAACGAAGGTCTCGTCTGAGGCAGGCCGGTCGCGAGCGCGTCGCGCCGATTGCCGGCAATGCCGCGATGGCGAAACCTTGCTGTCGTCAGGCCGCCAGCACCTCGTCATAGAGCGCGAGCGCGGAACGGCGCAGCGCATCTGGCGAGTAGTTGGCGAGCGCGCGCTCGAAACCGGCGTCGCCGAGGCGGCGGCGAAGCGCGGCATCGTCCCTGAGGCGGCGGATCGCGGCGGAGAGTGCAACGGAATCGCCGGGCGGCACGACGAGGCCCGTCTCGTTCGCTCGCGTCACGTCGGTGACGCCGCTTGGCAGGTCGGTCGTGAGGATGGGCAGGCTGCAGAGCTGTGCCTCGACCTGGACGATGCCGAAAGCTTCCGCGGTCGACGTGCTCGGCAGGACGAAGGCATCGGAGGCGCGCAGCACGGCGTGCTTCCCGGTCTCGTCGACGCCACCCAGAAAGCGAATGCGATCGCCGACGCCGAGCGCTGCGGCCCGTGCCTCCAGTGCCGGGCGCTCGCGCCCCTCGCCGACGACGAGGCAGCGGACGTTTCCGGCCTCCGGCAGCGCATCGATCAGCACATCGAGCCCCTTGTAGGGCACCAGGCGGCCGACGAAGGAGAGCAGCAGGTCGACATCCTGATGCTCGGCGCGCAAGGCGGCGATGCGCGAGAGAACGGCTGGTGTCGGCGCGAAGCGGGCCGGGTCGATCGCCATCGGCAGGGCATGGAAGGGCACGTCGATGCCGGCGGTGTCGCGGGCGAGATCGCGGTTCTTCAGCGAGAGCACGGTGACGGCGTCGGTGTGGCGCAGCAAGCGGCGATAGAGACTGCGCGCGACGGTGCCGGCGGCACCGAAGCCCACCATGTCGGCGTGGTGCGTGACGATCAGCCTGGAATTGCGGCCGAGCGCGTGCACGAGAGCGACGCCGAACACGTTTGGCACATGCAGATGGATGAGGTCGTAGCGTTCGGCGGCGAGGGCGCCGATCATGCCGGGCGAGATCGGCTGCGGTCCCGCCTTGACGAGGGTGGCATGGCGCACGACGCGGTATTTCTCGTGCTGCTCGACCGTGCTCGTACGATCCTCGGAATGGACGAGAACGGTGAGCTCATGGCGCTCGCCGACAACCTCGGCAAGGCCGTAGGTGAACTCCTCGATGCCGCCACGGGTCGGGGGAAAGTACTTGCCGACCATCAGGACCTTGGCCATTCAGCGGCTCCTCGTTGCGCGGCTTGCGGTGACCGGAGCGCCTTCCGATCGGATGAGAACGGTTCGGTGCTCCGAAGTGGAGTTCCTTTCGCATTTTCGCTCGACGTTGCGGTGTCCGTTTCGTCGGAAGATGCGCGAGGTGCACTGTCAGGATGCGAGACGCTCCGCCGTTCCGGCGGGGGCATGGGATCGCATGACCCGCATCATCGCTTCGCCGACGGCGGCGATGTTGGCCTCGTCGAGACAAGAGGGATTGCTGACGGGATCGCTGATCAAGCCCTCGGACGACTGGGCGACGAGCCAGGCGAGAAAGTCCTCGATCCGCTGGTCGCGCGCGGGATCCTTGCGCATCGCATCCGCCTCGGCGATGAGGTCCGCCATGGCGGCGCTCGTCATCGCATAGGGATCGAAGGCAGTCCTCAGCAGCAGCGGAGCAAAGAAGAGGCGGCCGAATGTGACGGCGGGAATCCCGAGGATACCTGCCTCCATGCAAGATGTGCCGCTCGCCGAGGCGACCAGCGATGCGCGCCGCATGATCGCCATGCCGTCCTCGTCGGGATCGATCAGACGCACGCCCGGGATGCGCAGCAGCGCCTCGTAGTAGCCGAGCGAGCGATCGCCGATGGCGTGATTGTGCTCCTTCACCCAGATTTCCCAATCGAAGGGCAGGACGCGGGCGAGTGCGCGGATGGCTTCCAGCTGGTTGTCGAACGGGGCACCGAAAACGTCGACGGACGACTCGGGCTGCTTGTGCAGCGTCACGAACACGAAAGGCCGCGTCGGGTTTGCGGGAGCCCGCTCGAAGCGGGGATAGGATCGGGCCCGCACGGCATGGAGGCGCGCACCGATGCGGCGGCGGCTGCGCACCACGAGGCCGGGCACGGTGTGATCGAACCGGTCGTCGCCGGCGCGCGTCATGCCCTTGCGCGCCTCTTCCAGCCAGTGCGTGCGGAAGCGCTGCGGATTCCTGTTCGTCGTGAAGTAGTAGGGCCGCTCGCCGCGCTCGCGGACCGATCGGATGGTCGCACGCGCGATCTCGCGGTCGGCAGCGCCTGGTTCACGGATCTCGCTCACGCGGTCATGCTGCAGGGTGGGGAAGAAGGCGATGCGGCTCGAGGGCACGCGGATGGTGAACGGCGACCAGTAGTGGCCGCCTGAGGCCTGCAGGACGGCGCTGGCGATCATCTCGGGTGCCCAGGTCGGCTCGCCGAAACCGTAGTCGATGCCGTGCGCGGCGACGAACCGGTCGATCTCGCGCGCGACGATGCTGACATAGGCATCCTTCTGCGGTCCCTGGCGCCGGTTCAGCTCGCGATCCATGATGAGGATGCTCTTCATGGAGGTGCCGCTCGCGGTCTCGATGCGCCGCAGGCGCTGGAGATCGAGCGGTGTTCCGCCCATGCCGGCTTCCCACTCCCAGCCGTGCCGATGCAGATGCAGGATGCGTCCGTCCTGCCAGCCGTCGGCCGCCAGCATCTGCGACCAGCGCTCGCCGACGCTCACCCAGTGCACCTCGGCGCCCTCGCCCGCCAGACGTTTGCCGAGAGCGCTGTAGAACGCGGTCTTCCTCTGATTGGTCACGAAGAGTAGCCGCGGCTTCATGAGAGTGCTCCTGCTCCTTGGCGATGGGATCGCGAGGCGGGCGATTTCGAGGTGACGTCAGCCCGCCAGAGAGGCGACGGCGGCGATGACGCGGTCGATGTCGGCGGCGGTCATGGCGGGGAACATCGGCAGGGTCAGGATGTCCTCGTAGGCGGCCTCGGCGACGGGGCAAAGGCCGGGGCCGGTGCCGAACCGCTCGCGGTAGAAGCTCATCAGGTGCACGGGTCTGTAATGCACATTGGCGCCGATGCCTCGATTGCGGAGGCTTGCGAAGGCCTCGGCGCGTTCGATGCGCAGGCGGTCGAGCCGCAGCCTGACGACATAGAGATGGTGGGCATTGGTGCGGTCGGCGCGCGTCACGAGGGGCGCGACGTGTCCGAGCCCGGCAAAGCCGCGGTCATAGGCGGCGGCGATCTCCTGGCGGCGCGACACCCAGCGGTCGAGATGGGCGAGCTGCGCCATCCCGAGCGCGCATTGCACGTCGGGCAGGCGGAAATTGTAGCCGAGCTCGACCATGTCGTAGACGAAGCGGCCCTTGGTCTCGCGGCTGCGCGCGTCGCTGTCGATACCGTGATTGCGGAAACGCCGCATGTGACGTGCGAACCCGGTGTCGTCGGTGACGGTCATGCCGCCTTCACAGGTCGTCAGGTGCTTCACGGGATGGAACGAGAAGCAGGAGATGTCGGCGAGCGTGCCGGTGCGTCGGCCGCGATAGGTTGCGCCGGGAGAGTGGCAGGCATCGGCGACGAGGCGCAGGCCGTGGCGCGTCGCAATGGCGCGCAGCGCATCGTAGTCGGCGGGCTGGCCGGCATAGTCGACGGCGACGATGGCGCGCGTGCGCGGGCCGATCAGCGCCTCGACACGTGCGGGGTCGATGAGCAGCGTGTCCGGCTCGACATCGACGAAGACCGGGCGGCCGCCCTCGTAGACCGCGGCATTGGCGGAGGCCGCGAATGTGAGCGCCGGGACGATCACCTCGTCGCCGGCGCCGATGCCGATGGCGCGCATCGCGGCATGGAGTGCCGCGGTGCCGCTGTTGAGCGCGACGCCCTCGCGCGCGCCGCACCAGGCGGCGAACGCCTCCTCGAAGGCGCCGACCTTCGGGCCGGTGGTGAGCCAGGCGGAGCGGAGCGTCTCGACCACCGCCTCGATATCGCTCTCGGCGATCTCCTGGCGGCCATAGGGGATGAATGTCTTGTCACTCACGATCATTCTTGCTCCGCTGCCTCACCGTTCCGCCCGAATGTCAGCCGACGGTCGCCATCATGCGCTCGAGACCGGCGGCGTCGAGCCACTCGGTGTTGATGTTGCTGGCATAGCGGAAGGTCTCGCCGACCGGCCGCCCCTTGCGCAGATAGGCCTCGGGATTCCACCAGCCGAGCGCAGGCTGAACGACGTAGCGGTCGTCGAGCTCGATGGTGTGGCGCGCATCGTCCTCGGTGATCATGACCTCGTGCAGCTTCTCGCCGGGGCGGATGCCGATGATCTTCTGGGGCAGGTGGGGCGCCAGAACCGAGGCGAGATCGACGATGCTCATGGACGGGATCTTGGGCACGAACAACTCGCCGCCCTGCATCGTCTCGAGGCTCGAGAGCACGAACTTCACGCCCATGTCGAGCGTGATCCAGAAGCGTGTCATGCGCTCGTCGGTGATCGGCAGGTGGTCGGCGCCCCGGGCGACGAGATCCTTGAAGAAGGGCACGACGGATCCGCGCGAGCCGACGACATTGCCATAGCGCACGACCGCGAATTTCGTGCCGATGGAGCCCGACAGATTGTTGGAGGCGATGAAGATCTTGTCGGAGGCGAGCTTGGTCGCGCCGTAGAGATTGACCGGGCTGCAGGCCTTGTCGGTCGAGAGCGCGATGACGCGGTCGACATGGCAGGAGATCGCCGCATCGACGACGTTCTCGGCGCCCATGACATTGGTCTTCACGCATTCCATCGGGTTGTACTCGGCGACCGGAACGTGCTTCAGCGCCGCGGCATGCACCACGATGTCGACCTCGCGCATGGCCATCTTGAGGCGCGGCAGGTCGCGCACATCGCCGATGAAGAAGCGCAGCCGCGGATCGCTGATGCGCTGCGCCATGGTGTACTGCTTGAACTCGTCGCGCGAGAAGACGATCAGCTTGCGCGGGTTGTGGTGCTTCAGAGTGTGCTCGATGAAGCGCGTGCCGAACGAACCGCTGCCGCCCGTGATAAGGATGCTCTTTCCGTCGATCATTTTTGTGTTCCGGCTAACGTCATGTGGAATCCAGCCTCACGCGAAACTCAAGACCCCGGCGTGATGGCGCGAATACGCCTGTGTGATGCAACTCGTCATCCGTCCGGCCATGGCGAAGATCGCCGGCCGGACGGCAAGTGCTCAGGTGCTCTTCGATGCGACCCGCCGCTTGGCGGTCCATGCGTCGAAGTTCTTCAACTGCTCGGAAGCGAGCTCGGCGACGGCGGCGCGCAGACGGACCGGCACCTCGGCATCCGTCGCCGCGACGGCGAGATCGGCGAGGAAATCGATGGCGCGGTGGCGCGGCACATGCGTCAGCAGCGTGCGCAGGTCCGCGGCGAAGTGCTCGCGTGAGCCGGCTGGCAGTTCGCTCCAGCGCGCCGTCGCAAAGACGAGACGCCGCGACACGGCACTGTCCTCGATGCGGCCGGTCAGATAGGAGAGATCGTAGAAGGGCAGCGCGGCACGCGTGTCGCCGGTGCGGCGTGCTGTGATCTCGGCGAGACTGGCCCACAGCGCACCATTGGCGGGGGTGCGCGCAAGCTGCAACCGCAGGCCCCTCTCGATCGCGGCGAGATGGCGGGCGAGGCCTGCCGCATCCGCGGCCATCAGGGCCGCGTCGTGGGCGGCGAAGGCCCTTTGCGTCGCGGCCTGGAGCTGCGTCGTGCCGTAGATGCCACCGCCGCCGGCCGCCAGATCCGGCTGGCTGGCGAATGTCGTGGCGCAGAGGAAGAGGCCGAGCCCGAGTGCCGGCAGGGCGAGAGCGAGCCCCGCGATGCGGTCGACCGGCAGATGCACCGTCGCGGCAGACGGCGGCGCTTCGATGCGACGGATATCGATCCCGCCCCGGCGCGGATTTGCGGTGGGCTCACGGTGCGCCGGGTGGGGGGCGGCGCTACGCTCCCCGTGGCTGGGACCTGAGCGGTGATCTCGCCTCGTCAAGGCCGATGCTCCCCTAGCGGCCGGCGACGGCGACAGCGGCGGCGTGGCCGGCCATGTCGCTGCTGGCGGGCGGCGGCATCACGAAGGCGGCCTCGCGCACGGCCTCGGCAACCGCGCGGGCGTTGGTGCGCTCTCCGAACACGGCGGTGCGCAGCGTGCGCAGCAGGATATTGATGTCGAGGAGCAGCGATGCGTGGCGGATGTACCAGATGTCGAGGGCGTTCTTCTCGTCGGGCGTCAGATCGCGGCCGCCATTGACCTGCGCCCAGCCGGTGATGCCGGGACGCACGACGAGGCGGAGCTCGCGCTGGGCGGGCTGGTCGATCGGCAGCAGCGGACGGGGACCGATGAACGACATCTCGCCGGCGAGAATGTTGAAGAGCTGCGGGATCTCGTCGAGGCGGACGCGCCGCAGGAAGCGGCCGACCAGGGAATTGCGGGCGGCATCGGGCAGACGGTTGCCGTCGACATCGTGGGCGGCGCCCATGGTGCGGAACTTGTAGACGCGGAACGGACGTCCGAGATGGCCAGGGCGCTGCTGCCAGAAGATCAGCGGGAAGCCGACGTCGAGGGCGACGACGAGCGCGACGAGCAGGGTGAGCGGCGCGAGGAAGATGATGAGTGCCAGCGCGAGCGCGATATCCATGGCGCGCTTCAAAGTGATGTAGCCGCCGAGCCGGGCGTCGAGACCGCTCGCATCGGCAATCCGCAGGACATCGCTCGCCGGATCGACCGCGGCGACCGGGGGACGGTCGTCGAAGCCGAGATGCTCGGCGAGAAACTCGACATCGATCCCGCCGCGGCGCTCGATGTCGGCGAGGGCGGCGCGGCCCTCGGGGGAAAGGGTGGCGAGCGGGCTGGCGACGATGACCCGGTCGATGTCGATGCCGTGCACGCGCATCTGCGCGATGGTCTCGCCGACGGCGGCCGAGGCGCCGAGGATCGGATGGCCGCGCATCATGCGGTTGTGCAGGTTGCGGTTGTCGTCGAGGATGCCGGCGATGACGACGTTGTCGTGACCGAACTCTGTGACCGTGCGCATGTAGAGCTCGGTGACACGGTTCATGCCGACGATGAGGACATGGTGACGATTTGCGCCGGCGCTCGCCTGGGCCGCGCTTCCCGAGCCGGCAGTCAGGCGGGCGATCGTGCGGGCAGAGGTCATTGCCGCGACCGCGATCAGCCACTGGAACAACGGCACCGAGCGCGAGACGCCGTCGAGGCGGTCCAGGGAGAAGACGAGGAAGGCCGAGATCAGCGTCACCAGCGTCACGGCGCTGACGATGCGCAGCACATCGGGGAGCGAGACGTAGCGCCAGAGACTGCGGTGCACGCCCATCACGACGAAGACGATGGCGGCGACCACCATGCTGACGGCCGTATAGCGCAATGCGGGGCCGATGCTCGGATCGCGCAGTGCCTCGACGTCGAACTTGCCGAGGCCTGCAAGCGTGAGAAGCGCACCGCCTCCCACGAAGGCGACGTCAGCCGTCAGCAGCACAGCCTGGCGCAACCGGCGCATCATGTTCGGCATCTCCTGCCTTTGCGGACGTCCGGGAGCTTCCGGGGTGATCGCTTGCGAGGCGATCGGCGCGCACGGGCAGGTGGATTGTGGACAACCTGTTGATACGATGACCGCGCCGGACGCAGAAATGCCTGATTCGCCGCGGTCGCGGTCCGTCATTCCTCGGTATGCGGGCTTTGGCGCCCATTGCGTGGTCGATCGGCAACAATGCTTAACGGGCGACGGCAATCGTCCGACAAGCGACCGCCTCTGAATGCGCGATTCGATCTGATTCTGCAATCGCAGGTTGCGGCGATCGAGCCTGGGCAGACAGCTCAACGGCGCTCGATGCGCAGGAGCGGAAGCGGCCCCTGATAGCCGGGGACATGCAGCCTCAGCGCCTCGGCTGCGGCTTGGCGTGCGGCGGCGGCATCATGGCGCGGCGGGCCGAGGTGAACGTCGAGCCAGAAGCCATAGATCATGGCGGACAGGGCCTCGGCCCGGGCGGTCGCGACGGCAGGCGACAGCGGGGCATCCGGCGGCGCGGCCGCGGCGATGAGGGACGCGAGCTCACTGACATAGCGGCTGTCGAGCCGCAGTGTCGCCTCGCGATAGAGCGACTTGCCACGCGCCGCACCCCAGAGCGCGTACCAGAACGAAAGGTAGTCCGGAAAGGCCTCGGCGAAGGCGAGGTCGTGGGCGAGCGCGCGGGCGAGGCGCTCGGCTGCGGGCAATGGCGTGACGTGGACGTGGTGGACCCAGCTGCGGTCGTAGACCTCGTTGGCATGGTCGAGCGCGGCCCGGATCAGCGGCTCCTTGCCGGCGAAATGGAAGGCGACGAGGCCGCGAGACAGGCCGGCATGCTCGGAGACAGTGGCGAGCGTCGTGGCCTCGAGGCCGCGCTCGGCGATCGAGGCGATCGTGGCCTCGAGCAGGATGGCGCGGGAGGCGGCGCTGCGGCTGCGGCGCCGGTCGGGTCGTCCTTCAGCGGTGTCGGCTCGGCTTGACATCTGGGGCGGCATCCTGAAATTATTTGTCCGGTCAGTCAAATTCATTCGCGGGAGGCTGGGCGGGAATGGCGAGCGGACCGACCGGATCGGCGGCAAGGCCCTGCGGCACGAGACGGAGCGGGCGGGCGGCGCGGATCGGCCTCAGGCGGGCCGAGGACGGCGCGTCGGCAGTCAGGCCCGGATATGCCGGCGGTCAGTACCGGCCGCTCGGCGACCGCGACATGACACGCATCCATGAGGCGGCGCTCACATTGCTCGAGCGCGTCGGCATGGGGGACGCGATCGCCTCGACGCTGGAGCGGGCGCGGGCCCGCGGCTGCCGGGTGACGGAGGGCGGCCGGCTGCTCTTTCCTCGTGGCCTCGTCGAGGAGGCGATCGCGGCGGCGCCCCGACGCTATCCACTTTTCGCGCGCGACCGGGCCCTCGATCGCGAGCTTGGCAGCGACCATGTCTATTTCTGCACCGCTGGCGAGGCGGTCCGCGTCATCGATTTCGCGACCGGCGACTACCGGCCCTCGACCATCGAGGATCTCTACGACCTCTATCGCCTCGCCGACCGGCTGGAGCACATCCACCATGTCGGCCAGCCGATCATCGCCACCGAGATCGGACCGCGCGACGCGCACGATCTCTCGGTCGCCTATGCCGGCATCTCAGGCACCAGGAAATCCTTCGGCTTCTCGACGGCGACGGTCGGCAATGTCGAGAAGATGGTCGAGATGGGCGACATCGTGCTCGGCGAGACGGGCGCGTTCCTGAAGCGACCGTTCTGCACGATCGGCCACTGCCCGATCGTCTCGCCGCTCAAGTTCGGCCGGGAGACCAGCGAGGTGGCGGTGCGCTGCGCCGAGCTCGGGCTGGTGTCGGACATGTGCGTGGCGCCGCTTGCCGGCGCGACGGCGCCGGCCGCGCTCGCAGGCGCGCTGGCGCAGGCGATCGCAGAGACGCTCGCCGGGCTCGTGCAGGTCTACCTCGTCGACCCTGCCGCCCGGATGCATTTCGGCAATTGGATCTTCGTCGCCGACCTCAGGACCGGCGGTTTCTCGGGGGGCTGCGGCGAGACCGCGGTGCTGATGGCGGCGGCCGCACAGATGGCGCGCTTCTACGATCTGCCCGGCTCGATCGCCGCCGGCATGACCGATGCGAAAGTGCTCGACTACCAGGCCGGCTACGAGAAGGGCATCTCCATGGCCCTGGCGGGCCTTGCGGGCGGCGGGCTCGTCATGGAGGCAGGCGGCATGATGGCGAGCCTCATGGGCACGTCGTTCGAGGGGCTGGTGCTCGACAACGATCTGATCGGCGCGGTGCAGCGCACGCTGCGTGGCATCGAGGTCAGCGACGAGACGCTGTCGATCGATGTCATCGAGGATGTGGTGCTGCGCGGGCCCCAGCACTTCCTCGGTCATCCCCAGACGCTCGCGCTCATGGAGAGCAGGTATCTCTATCCGAGGTCGCCAACCGCATGTCGCTGTCGGAGTGGGAGGCGGCGGGACGGCCGGGCGCGCTTCAAGCCGCGCGGGAGAAGGCGCAGGCGATCCTTTCGACCCACTATCCGCGCACGATCGACGAGTCGACGGACAGGCTGCTGCGCGAGCGCTACCCGATCAGGCTCGCGCGGGCGGCGATGCAACCGGGCAATGGAAGGTGGTGAGGGCGATGGCCAAAACCTACGATGTCATCGTGATCGGCGCCGGTCACAATGGGCTGGTGGCGGCCGCCTATCTGGCGCGGGCCGGCCTCAAGACGCTCGTCGTCGAGCGCAACCCCTATATCGGCGGTGCCGCCGTCAGCCGCGAATTGCACAAGGGCTTCCTCTATTCCAACTGCTCCTATGTCTGCAGCCTGCTGAGGCCGGAGATCATGCGCGATCTGGAGCTGCCGCGGCACGGGCTCCAGGTCATTCCCTACGAAGGCGGCGCGCTCTTCACCAAGGACGGCGACGTGCTCGCGACCTCGCGCAATCACGAGGTCAACCGGCGTGCCTTCGCGCGCTTCTCGCGTCGGGACGCGGAAAGCTACGACCGCTACTCGACCTTCGTCATGAAGCAGTGCCGGCTGATCCGGCCGTTCCTCATGCGCACGCCGCCCGATCCGACATCGGTGAAGCCGCGTGATCTCGGCGAGCTCCTGCATCTTGCCAAGGCATTCGGCGAGCTTGGCGAGAAGGATCTCGGCGACACCATCCGCTTCTGGACGATGTCGATCGCCGAGTTCCTCGACCAGTATTTCGAGAGCGATGTGATCAAGGCCTATCTGGCCATTTCGGGCATCATCGGCACGGCGCTCGGGCCGATGTCGCCGGGCACCGCCTATGTGCTGCTGCACCACTATATGGGCGATGTCGACGACCAGATCGGCGCCTGGGGCTTTGCGCGCGGTGGCATGGGGGCGGTGTCACGCTCGATCGCCGGCGCGCTCGAGGCGGCGGGCGGCGAGATCCGCACCGGCGCGGGCGTGTCGCGCGTGCTGATCCGCAACAACCGCACGATGGGCGTCGTTCTGGAGAGCGGCGAGGAGATCAGGGCGAAGCGCGTCGTCTCCAATCTCGACGTCAAGCGGACGTTCCTCAAGCTCGTCGACGAGACGGCGCTGCCGTCCGACTTCGTCAAGTCGGTGCGGAACTTCAAGATCCGCGGCTCATCGGGCAAGCTCAACATCGCGCTCGACGGATTGCCGCGTTTCTCGGCGCTGCCCGACGACAGCCCCTGCTATCGCGGCGACATGCACTTCACCGATTCCATCGGGCGGATGGAGCGGGCCTATGACGACTGGAAGGCGGGGCGCTTCTCGCGCGACCCCTTCATCGACATGCTGATCCCGACCGGGCTCGATCCGACCATGGCGCCGCCGGGCAAGCACTACATGACCTGCTTCGTGCAGTACTGCCCGCCGCTCATCGAGGGGCGCGAATGGACCGATGCCGACCGGGACGCCTTCGGAAAGACCTGCATCGACCAGATCGCCGAATACAGCCCCAACTTCAAGGATCTGATCCTCCATGCCGAGGTGCGCACGCCGCGCGAGCTCGAGGCGGAGGTCGGTCTCACCGAGGGCAACATCTTCCAGGGCGAATTGACGTTCGATCAGCTTCTCTTCAACCGTCCGGTGCCGGGCTATGCGCAATATCGCGCGCCGGTGAAGGGGCTCTACATGTGCGGGTCCTCGACGCATCCGGGCGGCGGGGTCATGGGGGCGCCCGGCCGCAATGCCGCCGCCGAGGTGCTGCGCGATCTGGCGCGGCCGCGAACGATGGGCGATGCCTATGCCGTCATTTGATGCAATCGTGATCGGCGGCGGCCACAACGGGCTCGCCGCGGCCGCGCTGCTCGGCAAGGCGGGGCGGAAGGTCGTCCTCCTCGAGGCCGACGCGACACTCGGCGGTGCGGCGCGCACGGTCGAGTTCCATCCGGGCTTTCGCGCGTCCGAGGTCGCTCATCTCGTCACGCATCTGCCGGTGCGCGTGATCGACGAGCTCGGTCTTGCGCGACACGGGCTCGACATCGCGGGGCCGTCGCTGCCAAGCATCGCGCTCGAGCGGTCGGGGCGCCATCTCGTCGTCACGGCGGGCGATGTCGGCGGCGATGTGGCGGAGGGCGAGGCGGCGGCCTTCCACGATCTCAACAGGAAGCTCGCGCTCTTTGCCGCGACCCTCAAGCCGGCGCTCGCCAAGGCGCCGCCGCGACTGGCGACACGGGACCGGCAATCGGCGCTCAGCCTCGCCCGGCTCGGCCTCGACATCCGCCGGCTCGGTCGGCGCGACATGCGCGAGCTGCTGCGCATGATCCTGATGAACATCGCCGATGTGCTCGACGAGGAGCTCACCGACGACCGGCTGAAGGGACTCGTCGCCTTCGATGCGACGCTCGGCACGCATCTGGGACCGATGTCGCCGGGCTCGCTGCTCAGCTATCTCTACCGGCTGGCGGGCGATGTGGCGGGGGCGCCGCAAAGGCTGATCCTGCCGAAGGGCGGCATGGGGTCGGTGATCCTGGCGCTCGCCGGCGCGGCGAAAGCGGCGGGCGTGCTGCTGCGTCCCGGCGCGCCGGTCGAGAGGATCCTGGTCGAGGGCGGTCGCGCGAGGGGCGTCGTGCTGGAAGGCGGCGAGAAGATCGAGGCGCGGCTCGTCGTCTCGGCGGCGAACCCGCGCCAGACGCTTCTCGACATGGTGGGCGCACGCGCGCTCGACACCGATGTCGTGCGGCGTGTGTCGGCGATCCGCATGAACGGAAATGCGGGCCGCCTCCTCGTTGCGCTCGACGGGCTGCCGGAGATCGCCGGGCTCGACCGCGACCGGCTGGCCGCGCGCATGGTCATCGCGCCGTCGATGCGCGCCGTCGAGGAGGCGTTCAATCCGGCGAAGTACGGCGAGTTGCCGGAGCGGCCGGTCATGGAGATGGTGCTGCCGTCGATTTCCGATCCCTCGCTGGCGCCGGCCGGCCGGCATGTGCTGTCGGTGACGATGCAATTCGTGCCCTACCGGCTCACGGGTGGCTGGAGCGAGGCGGCGCGCGAGGAGCTGAAGGCGCGTGTGCTCTCTGAGATCGAGGCGCATCTGCCGGGTATCGGCCGGCTCGTCCGCCATGCCGAGCTGATGACGCCGGCCGACATCGAGCGGCGCTGCCGGATGCCGGGTGGTCATTGGCATCACGGCGAGATGACGGTCGACCAGATGTTCTTCCTCCGGCCATTCCAGGCGGCGGCGCAGTATTCGACGCCGATCGATGGCCTCTATCTCGCCGGCGCCGGCAGCCATCCGGGCGGCAATGTCATGGGGCTCGCGGCGATGAACGCGGTCAGGACAATCCTCGAGACGGAGGGACGGCGATGAGAAGCGCCGCGGCCGAGACGCGGCCTCTCACGCATTTCCGCACGCCGCATCTGACGACGCCGGTCCACGAGCGGACGTCGGCATGCAACCGCAACCATTCCTGGGTGCCGTGGGCGGGCTACATGACCGCCGGCGTCTATGACGACGAGACGATGGAATATTTCGCCGTCCGCAACCAGGCCGGCGTCTACGACATCTCGCCGATGGTCAAGTACCGCATCAGCGGACGTGACGCGGCCGCCTTCGTCGACCGCCTCCAGGTGCGCAGCGTCGCCAAGCTGAAGCCGGGCCGGGTGTTCTACACGGTCTGGTGCGACGGCGAGGGCATGGTGATCGACGACGGCACGGTGTTCCGGCTCGGGCCCGATCATTTCCGCATCTGTTGCCAGGAGCGCATGCTGCCCTGGCTCCTCGACAGCGCGGAGGGCTTCGATGTCGGGATCGAGGAGGAGACCGAGGCCGTCGCCGGGCTGTCGCTGCAGGGACCGTGCGCGTTCGAGGTGCTGAAGCGGGCGGGGCTCGAGGCGGCAGGGCGGCTGAAACCGTTCGATCTTGCCGATTTCCAGATGGGCGATCTGCCGGTGATGATCTCGCGGACGGGTTTCACGGGCGATCTGGGCTATGAGCTGTTCGTCGAGCCTTCGCGCGCGCTCGACCTGTGGGACCGGCTGTTCGAGGCAGGCCGGTTGCACGGCATCAGGCCCTTCGGCAACGATGCGCTCAATCTCGCGCGCATCGAGGCCGGCTTCATCATGGCGCGTTTCGATTTCGTCAATGCCGAGCACACGCTCCGGCCCGGTCGCTCCCGCTCGCCCTACGAGATCGGTCTCGGCTGGATGGTCGATTTCGACAAGGGCCATTTCAACGGCCGGCGGGCGCTGCTCGCCGAGCGCGACGGCCGCACCTCGCGCTACACATTCGTCGGTCTCGACATCGAGGGCAATCTGCCGGCCGAGAGCGCGCTCCTCTATGTGAAGACCGGCGTCGGGACCTGGGCGGAGGCGGGGCATGTGACGGCGGCGGCCTGGTCGCCGACGCTGAAGCGCAATATTGCGCTCGCCTCGCTGAAGCGGCCCCACGGCCTGACGCGGCACGACACGCTCTATGCCGAGATCTATGTCATGCGTGAACTGATGTGGCAGAAGCTGATGGTGAAGGCGCATATCGCCGAGCGGCCGTTCTTCAACCATCCGCGGCGGCGGGCGACGCCGCCCGGCCCCTATTGACGCTGCGCTCGGCAGGAAGCGCCACACCAGTCCGGGAGACCCGCGATGGAGCAGACGCAAGCCTATGACGAGAAGCTCGTCACGCTTCTGGAGGTTCTCTGGGGGCCGGGCTATCTCTCGCCGGGCGGCGACGAGGAGACCGACCGGGTGCTCGCCGGCATCGATCTCGCTGGACGGCACGTGCTCGACATCGGCAGCGGCACCGGCGGATGCGCGTTCCATATCGCGCGGCGTCATGGCCCGGCCCGTGTCATCGGCATCGACGTCGAGGCGGGTGTCGTTGCAGAGGCGGTGCGGCGGGCGGAGGAGGCGGGGCTCGCCGACCGTGTCGACTTCCGCGCCGTCGCGCCCGGTCCGCTGCCCTTTGCGGAGTCCAGCCTCGACGTGGCCTTCAGCAAGGATTCGATCGTCCATATCGAGGACAAGCATGGTATCGCCGCCGAGATCTTCCGCGTGCTGAAGCCGGGTGGCGTGTTCGCGGCGAGCGACTGGATGGCGGGCGCGGACGGGCCGATGTCGGAGGCGATGCTGCGCTACAACGAGCTCGAGGGGCTCGGCTTCAGGCTCGCCTCGCCCGACCGCTATTTTGCAGCGCTGAGGGCGGCGGGTTTCGTCGAGATCGCCTATACCGACCGGACGGCCTGGTATCGCGACCTCACCCACAAGGAGCTCGCGGCCCTGCGTGGCCCGCTTCACGGCGAGCTGGTGCGGCGGGTCGGTCAGGACTTCCTCGATCACGAGATCGAGGTCTGGGAGGCGCTGGCGAAGGTGCTCGACACGGGCGAACTCGGTCCTGGCCATTTCCGGGCGCGCAAGCCCGGCTGATCACAGCGCAGCTTTCCTCATGGCCGATCGATGATCCCAAGCGGCGCCAGGCCTGCGCCCGCGGGCGGTCGCATGCCCGTCCCCATGGCTTCAGTTCCGCGTTGCGGAGGGGCTGCCAAGCTCCTTTCCGGCAAGTGTTTTTCCGCCTGGAAGAAGCCTTCTCCAAGCGATGCAGAGGGGCGACAGAACAGCGAGAAGCGACGCCCTGAACTCGCGAATTGGGCCTCGGATTGACTCTATGGGCGATCTTCGCTATACGTATGTTCAATCAATCAAGTTCCGAATTCTGAGCAATCCTATATCCTTATGGCAAGTTATCCACAGGCAGGCCGTGCGAAGTTGCGGGTCGTCGCACGCCAGGAGCACCTCGCCGGGCAGCGTCGGCGGGCCATCGTCGCGGCCACCATCCAGGTCATCGCCGCCGACGGGCTGTCGGCCACCACCATCGAGCGTGTCGCCGACAAGGCGGGCGTGTCGCCCGGCACCGTCAGTTTCCATTTCCAGCGCAAGGACCTGCTTCTGCTCGCCGCGCTCGATGCCGTCGTCGCCGAATTCGAGAATGCGCGCGCCCGGGCGATCGCGGGGGCCGGCCCATCGGCCGCCGCGGCGCTCGATGCGCTCGTCGTCGCCTCGTTCGATCCAAGGGTCAGCCGGCCCGACAAGGTGGCGGTCTGGTACGCGTTCTGGGGCGAGGCCAATGCGCGACGGACCTATCTGGCGCGGGTCGGCAGGTCCGAGCAGGGCTATCTCGCCGACATCACCGGTCTCGTCTCCCGCCTGATCGCCGAGGGCGGCTATGACGGGCTCGATGCCGATGCGGTCGCCACCGGGCTCGCCGGGCTTCTGGAATGGCAGTGGCAGGAGATCCTGGTCGCCGGCCGCGCCTTCGACCGGGCCGGCGCCATCCGCCTCGCGCGCAGCTATCTCGGCGGCATCTTCCGGCATCATTTCCGATGATGGGCCCGGTCGGGCCCGACTCCCTCACCCCGATGGCGGGCAGACGCGCCCGCCGACGCATGACCGGCCGTGGAGGCGGACGGTCGGACTTCATTGGCAGGAGACGACTTTCATGGCGACCGATCGCGAGACCGACGGCAATGATGTGCAGGCATTCGACGAGACGACGCCGATCACGGTGCCGGTCTACGACGACGAGCATGCGACCGACGGGCTGCCGGCCTGGACCTATCTCAGCGACGGTCTCGTGCAGCTCGAATACGAGCGGGTCATCCTGCCCTCCTGGCAGTTCGCCTGCCATGTCAGCCAGGTGCGCGAGCCCGGCCAGTTCGTCACGCTCGACATGATGCGCGACTCGATCGCGGTGGTGTGCGGGCGCGACGGGCGGATCCGCGCCTTCAAGAACGTCTGCCGGCATCGCGGCGCGCGGTTGCTGGAGGGCAACGGCAAGTGCCGCGGCTCGATCGTCTGCCCCTATCACGGCTGGACCTACGGGCTCGACGGCGGCCTCAAGGCACTGCCGGCCAAGCGGACGTTCCCCGGTCTCGATCTCGGCGACCACAGCCTCGTCGAGGTCGAGAGCGAGGTGTTCTTCGGCCTCGTCTTCGTGCGCGTGATCTCCGAGGGCGGCGGTGCGGGCGTGCGCGAGTCGTGGGGCGAGTTCGCCAAGCTGCTCGAGGGCCGCGGCATCGAGCGCCTCGAGCTCGACGATGCCGGCATCCAGACAGAGGTCTGGAACTGCAACTGGAAAACGGCCGTCGACAACAATCTCGAGAACTACCATCTGCCGATCGGGCATCCGGGTTATGAGCGGCTGCTCGACTACGATGCGGAAGGCCAGATGAACGAGCATGGCGTCGCCATCAGCGATGCGGTGCATCGCGACGAGCTGTCGCCGGCCTGGACGGAGCGGCTCTACCAGCGCTTCGCGCCGGAGGTGCTGAGCGACCTGCCGGCGGAGGCGCGCACCTCCTGGCTGTTCGCCACCATGCCGCCGAACACGGGTGTCGACATCTATCCGGACTCGATGGACGTGTTCCAGATCCTGCCGAGGACCGCGACCACCTGCTTCGTGCGCTATCCGATCTTCCGCCCACGCGACACGCGGCGCGAGGCGCGGCTGCTGCGCTATCTCAACTACCGCATCAACCGGCAGGCGGCGAACGAGGACAAGGAGCTGTGCGAGCGGGTGCAGAAGGGGCTCGGCAGCCATGGCTATCAGCCCGGGCCGCTGTCGGCGCTCGAGGTGGCGATCAAGGACTTCCACGACCGCATCCGCGCGGCGATCCCCGAGACGCGTCTGCCCGATCCCCCGCCCCATCTGGCGCCGGGCGCGCGGGCGGTATTCTCGGCGGATGAGACGGGAGCCGGTGCCGCGGCCGGCGGTCTTGCCGTCGGGCGCTGAGGCGGGCGGTCAGTCAGGCCTGGGCAGCCCGTGTGCGGCCTCGGGTTGCCGCAGCCCTACGGTTGCACCCTGCCGGATCGACGGACCTCGTCGGGACGGATGACCGGGTGGCCTCATGCGGCGGCTTTGTGCGGGGAGAGCGGCCATTGGGCTCAGGTCTCGCGGCGATGCCGGCGCTGCAGCGTCCGCACGACGGCGAAGACGAGATAGGCGCCGGTCACCACGGCGACATAGCCCGGCAGGGCATCGGGGCCGCGGCCGTCCATGGCGAAGCCGGCGACCAGCGGCCCGACGAGTCCGCCGAGGCTGTAGCCCGATACGAAGACCGCGTTCGCCTCGGCGAGCGCGGCGCCGCTGAAACGCCGGCCGAGCTCGACGAGCGCGACCGTGTAGAGCGCGGCCAGCATCGCGCCCCAGATGAACACCAGCGACCAGACGAGGGCGACCGGCCAGTCGTCCATGGCGAATGGCAATGCGAGCCCGCCCGCAGTGCCGACGGCGCCGCACAGCAGCAGCATGGGGCGGGCGCCGATGCGGTCGGCGATCCAGCCGAGTGGGATCTGCAAGGCGACGGTGCCGATGTTGAGGGCGGCGAGGAGCTCGAGGGCGGGGGTCTCGCCGAGCCCCTTCTGGATGCCATAGACGGTGAGGAGTGCCCACAAGGCGCTGTCGGCGAGGCCGGAGGTGAGAACGCCGAGAAAGACGGTCGGAGTGGTCAACAGCGGCGCGAGGCTGGCCTTCTGCGGCCGGTCGTCGAGCCTGGGCAGGCGATGGCGCAGCAGATAGAGGGGCAGGCCGGCGGCCGCGGTCGCCAAGGCGACGAGGGCGAAAGGCAGCGCGCCCTCGATCGGTATCGCCGTCAGCATCAGCGGCCCGAGGGCGAAGCCGGCCATGAAGAGCGCACCATAGATGCCGACAAAGAGGCCGCGCCGATTCGGCGGGGAGAGGGTGTTGATCCAGGTCTCGGACAGGATCCAATGCACCGAGCCGGTGATGCCGAGCACGAAGCGGATGGCGAGCCAGGCCTCGTAGGAGCGCAGGTAGGCCATCAGCATGATGGCGACGACGGTCGAGGCGAGACCGCCGAACAGGGCGCCGGCGACGCCGATCCGCCGGCTGACCGTGGGCAGGAGGCGCGCGGCAATGAGGACGGCGAGCACGGGGGCGGCCGAGTTGAGGCCGATCAGCGAGGCAGGGACGCCGTCGCGCTCCATCAGGACCGTGAGCAGCGGCGTCAGCGTGCCCCAGGCGATGCCGGTGGAGGCGACGCTCGCAAAGACCGCGGCGAGCGCCAGCCGGTCGGTGGATTGCCCTTCGGTGTCGATGTTCTCGCTCAAAAGGGTTCCCTCCCGCGAGCCGCCTATATCATGCTGTCTGCCGGCATGGCCATCGAGGGCGATGCCATACTCGTGGCTCGATTCCGGCATCTGCAGCCCGTTGCAGAACTCGCGCGGGCAAATCCGCGATCACGTCTGGCGGGCGGCACCGGCGGACGTCCCCAAGGTGACGCGGGCGCCGGGAAAAGTCCACTCGCTGAATGTACCTTCAATCAGCGAAGACCAAGATTCGGCTTTCGTCGGGCGCCTGTTTCGCGATAGCCTCGATGGTGGATCGCGGCTTCGCGAGGGAGAGGGACATCTCCAGGACACGTGTCGGCGGCAATGGCGGTGGGCGCGCTCTTCGAGGCGCTTGATCGAGGTTCGCACAGGAGCGCAGAATGCGGTTCGAGCGGTCCCCAGATCGACAGTGGCCGAGTGGTCGAGGGGGTGCCGGCGCGAAAGGGAGGTTCGAGCGGTCGATGGCGGGCGAGCGCGAGGCGCGGGACTTGAAAGGACTGAGGCAGGCCGGCCGGCAAGCTGCGCGGCGGACGACGGCCAGCCTCGTTCTCGTTGCCGTGCTCGCAGCGGCGCCGGGGTCCGCTCCGGCAGGATCGGAGCCGAGCGGCTCGTCGTGCGGCTGCAAGGCGGGCGTGCTGGCCCGCGCCATGGCTCGCCGGGCCGAGGCGGCCAGGTCGCCAGACGTCGCCGGTCGCGCGGATGCGGCCGGCGTGATCGCGCCGGCCGAGGCCACGATGGCGGAACGGGTGGTGGGCGGTACGCACGCCGGCGGATCGGCCGAGGAGGGAAAGACCCAGTAGGTCGTCGCCAGAATTGCGGCGCAAGGGCGTGAGAGAGCAGGAGGTGAGTCGCCGGCTCGACACGTGCCGGCGTCGGTCAGTCGGGTGCGGGGGCGGGCTCGTCGGCCGGCCCGTCGATGGACAACTCCCCGCGGCGCTCCGGTGCCGGCCTGCGGGGAGACCAAGCAGAAGAGTGGTGCCGGTCACGTCGCGCGAACGAGCGGGGTGGCAGTCGGCCGGATGGACCGGCCTCAAGCGCAAGAGGAGACGACCAGGACATGGACAGGAAAGCCCAGATCAGCGCGCAGTTGCGCAAAGGCCTGTCACGGCGCGAGTTCAGCCGGATGGCAGCCGCCGCCGGCCTGTCGATGGTGACGCTGCCGATGCTCGGCGGCCGGGCCGGAGCTGCCGCCAACCTCACCGTGTTCGAATGGTCGGGCTATGAGGCGGACAATCTCCATCCCGAATTCGTCGCCAAGCACGGGGTGCCGAACTTCTCGATCTTCGCGGAGGAGGAGGAGGCCTATCAGAAGCTGAAGGGCGGATTCAAAGTCGACCTGACCCACCCCTGCACGCTGTCGCTGCGGCGCTGGCGCGACGCCGGCCTCATCAAGCCGCTCGATGTCAGCCGCATCCCGCGCTGGAAGGACATTCCCGAGGCGATGGTGCAATTCAAAGGCATGCAGTACGACGGCAAGATCTGGATGATGCCGTGGGATTGGGGTAACTCGACCATCGTCTATCGCGACGACGAGGTGAAGGACAATCTCGATACCTATCAGATGCTGCTCGACGAGAAGCTGAAGGGTCGGGTCTCGATCTTCGATTCAGCCGACGAGGTGTTCTGCTTCGCGGCTGCGATCCTCGGCTATAAGAGCCACATGGATCTTTCCATGGAGGAGATCGACAAGTGTGGCGAGGTGCTCCGGCAACTGCACAAGCAGGTACGGTTCTACTGGAGCGATACGACACAGCTCGAGCAGGCGCTGGCCTCGGGCGAAGTGGCGGCGGCCTGGTGCTGGACCAGCACCTACACCAACCTCAAGGGGCAGGGTGTGCCGGCCAAGTTCATGTTCCCCAAGGAGGGGCTGTCCTCCTGGATGTGCGGCATGGTGCTGAACACGGACGGTCCGGGCGACGAAAGCCTCGCCTATGACTATCTCGACGCCATGCTCGATCCGACCGTCGGCAAGGTCCTCATCGACGAGTGGGGATACGGCCACTCGAACGGGGAGAGCTACAAGCTGGCCGAGTCCGAGATCGCCCGGGACCTCGGTCTACTCGGCGACATCAACAAGTTCCTCGAGGGCTCGCGCTTCCAGGGCGAGATCGAGCCGGACAAGCGCGAGAAGATGATCGCGCTGTTCGACCAGATCAAGCTCGGCGGCTGAGCCGGCAACGCGTGCGCGATCGAAAGGCCGGCCATCCTCGAGGGGGTGGCCGGCCTTGTCATGTCGGGCGTCGGTAAGGGGCCGTCAGGAGCCGCCCTTCAGGATCGCCTCGACCGCCTCGCGGCGGCGCGCGGCGGCCTCGGTTCCCGAGTCCCGCTCCTCGACGGCGCGCATCAGCGCGGCGCCTGCCGCCTTGGACAGATCCTCGCCGGCAAAGGCGCGCTCGAACGCCTCCTTGACGTCGTCCGGCACGGTGAAGGTCATGGTCGCCATCTTGCTACCCTCCTCGACTGACTGACTGGCTGTCCCGCTCCCCAAACTAAGGGCATCGGCGTCGCGGTTGCACGACCAAGGTGGCCGGGACATGACGTTTTGCGGGGTTCTGCACGGGAAATTGCCGCGGTGCCTGGCCAGTCACGGGATCGGGGCTGTGGCAGCCTGGCTCTTGAGCACGCCGCGGCGAGCCGCTACCCAACTGCCCCATGAGCGACAAACCGATTCTGCCCGGCCCCATCGAGCCGGTGAACCTCAAGGACGCCCTCGAGGAGCGCTACCTCTCTTATGCGCTCTCGACCATCATGGGGCGGGCGCTGCCCGACGTGCGCGACGGCCTGAAGCCGGTGCACCGCCGCCTGCTCTATGCCATGCGCGAGCTGAAGCTCGATCCGGAGGGGGCCTACAAGAAATGCGCCCGCGTGGTCGGCGACGTCATCGGTAAGTTCCATCCCCATGGCGACCAGGCGGTCTACGACGCGCTCGTCCGTCTCGCCCAGGATTTCGCGCAGCGCTACCCGCTGATCGACGGCCAGGGCAACTTCGGCAATATCGACGGCGACAATGCCGCCGCCTACCGCTACACCGAGGCGCGCCTCACCGAGGTGGCGAGGGCGCTGCTCGACGGGCTCGACGAGGACACGGTCGACTTCCGCCCGACCTTCAACGGCGACGACACCGAGCCGCTGGTGCTGCCGGCGGCCTTCCCGAACCTGCTCGCCAACGGCTCCTCGGGCATCGCGGTCGGCATGGCGACCTCGATCCCGCCGCACAATGCCGACGAACTCTGCCAGGCGCTGCTGCATCTCATCAAGCATCCCAATGCGAGCGTGGAGAAGCTCGTCGAACTGGTGCCGGGCCCCGATTTCCCGACGGGGGGCATCGTCGTCGAGCCGCGCGAGCAGATGATCGAGGCCTATCGCACCGGCCGGGGCGCGTTTCGCCTCAGGGCGCGCTGGGAGAGGGAGGATACCGGGCGCGGCACCTATCAGATCGTCGTCACCGAGATCCCCTCTGGCGTGCAGAAGGCGCGCCTCGTCGAGAAGATCGCCGAGCTCATGCAGTTGAAGAAGCTGCCCCTGCTCGAGGATGTGCGCGACGAGAGCGCCGAGGACGTGCGCCTCGTGCTCGAGCCCAAGAGCCGGACGGTCGATCCGCTGGTGCTGATGGAGAGCCTGTTCCGGGCGACAGAGCTCGAGGTGCGGGTGCCGCTCAACATGAACGTCATCTCCAGGGGGCAGGTGCCGAACGTGCTCGGCCTCAAGGAGGTGCTGAAGGAGTGGCTGGATCACCGGCAGGTGGTGCTCGTCCGGCGCACCCGTCACCGGCTGGAGAAGATCGCCCACCGGCTCGAGGTGCTTGAAGGCTATCTCGTCGCCTATCTGAACCTCGACGAGGTGATCCGCATCATCCGCTTCGGCGAGGAGCCCAAGCCCGAGTTGATGGCGCGGTTCGGCCTCACCGAGGTGCAGACCGACGCCATCCTCAACATGCGTCTGCGGGCCCTGCACAAGCTGGAAGAGATCGAGATCCGGCGCGAGCACGACGAGCTGACGAAGGAGCGCGACGGCCTCAATGCGCTCCTCGGCTCGGAAGACCTGCAGTGGCAGCGTATCGGCGAGGAGATCAAGGCGACCCGCGAGCGCTTCGGCAAGGGCACCGAGGTCGGCCGGCGGCGCTCCCAGCTCGGCGACGCCCCGGCGATCGAGGTCGATCTCGACGAGGCGCTGATCGAGAAGGAGCCGGTCACGGTGATCCTGTCCGAGAAGGGCTGGATCCGCGCCATGAAGGGGCATCAGGCCGACCTCTCCAAGCTCGACTTCAAGCAGGGCGACCAGTTGAAGCGGGCGGTGCATGCCCAGACGACCGACAAGCTGCTGGTGCTCGCCACCAATGGCAAGGTATTCACGCTCGGCTGCGACAAGCTGCCGGGCGGTCGCGGCCATGGCGAGCCGCTCAGGCTGATCGTCGAGCTGGAGGAGAACCACGCGGTCGTCGAGATGTTCGTGCACGAGCCGGGCCGCAAGCTGCTCGTCGCCTCGACCGCCGGCAATGGCTTCGTCGTCGTCGAGGACGAACTCATCGCCATGACGCGCAAGGGCAAGCAGGTCCTCAACCTCTCCGAGCCGGAGGAGGCGGCGGTCTGCGTGCCGGCGAAGGGCGACATGGTGGCGGTGATCGGCGAGAACCGGAAGCTGCTCGTGTTCCCGCTCGCCGAGGTCAACGAGATGGCGCGCGGCAAGGGCGTCCGCCTGCAGAAATACAAGGACGGCGGCATCTCGGACGCGCGGGTGTTCGCAGGGGCAGAGGGGCTCACCTGGCTCGACCCGGCGGGACGGACCTTCACGCTTGCGCTTGGCGAGCTCAAGGACTGGGTCGGCCAGCGAGCGCAGTCGGGCCAGCTGGCGCCCAAAGGCTTCCCGCGGTCGAACCGGTTCGGCCCGTCCTTCTAGTGGAGCGAATTTGCTCTCACGGGTTCTGAAACGGGATGCAGATGTCGGAATCGAACCACCAGTGTGGCTCAGAGCGCCTCGAGGAACGCGGCGAATGTGAGGGGCGGTACCTTCCGGTTCCGGCCGTCCGGTGCTAGAGCATGTCCGACCGAGACGGAGTCGGTTTGGCGGTGTCGAACATGCTCCAGGTTCCGGTTTTGGAGTCTGATTGACGCATTCGACGCTCGCGTGGGCTCTCGCATCTCAACCGATCAGGCTCTAGAGCGGGTTCAGATCAACCGGACTCATGAGCCCGTCCCGTTTCAGAACGTTCAGGCGCAGTGGAAACCGGTTCGCCGTTAGAACGTGCTCAAGATCAACAAGTTAGAGCGGTCGGAATCGAACCACTAGAAGCCGCTGCCGTGCCGCCCGATGCGGCCCGGCCATCCAGGACTCAATCGAGCGACGAGGAGCGAGGCCATGGCGAAACGGCCGAAGGTGAGCGATTCCCCGATCGCGCTGACATTCGACGACGTGCTGCTCAGGCCCGGTCCATCCGAGGTGCTGCCGACCGAGGTCGACACGGCGACCCGCCTCACGCGCGAGATCGGCCTCAACATCCCGATCATCTCCTCGGCCATGGATACGGTGACGGAAGGCCGGCTCGCCATCGCCATGGCGCAGGCCGGCGGCATCGGCGTCGTGCACCGCAATCTGACGCCGGAGCAGCAGGCGGGCGAGATCGCCCAGGTGAAGAAGTTCGAATCCGGCATGGTCGTGAACCCCGTCACGATCCATCCGACCGCGACGCTCGCCTTCGCGCTGGCGCTCATGGCCGATCACGGCATATCCGGGATTCCGGTGGTCGAGCAGGGCAAGGCGGGCGGCCGGGACGGCAAGCTCGTCGGCATCCTGACCAATCGCGACGTGCGCTTTGCCGACGATCCCGATCAGAAGGTCGCCGAGCTGATGACCTCCCGCAACCTCGTGACGGTGAGGGAGGGGGTCGGGACCGATGAGGCCAAACGCATCCTCCATCAGCACCGCATCGAGAAGCTGCTGGTGGTCGACGAGGCCTATCGCTGCATCGGCCTCATCACGGTGAAGGACATCGAGAAGGCGCGGCTCAATCCGAATGCGGCCAAGGATTCGGTCGGCCGGCTGAGGGTGGCGGCCGCGACCACGGTCGGCGAGGACGGCTTCCACCGCAGCGAGCGGCTAATCGAGGCGGGTGCCGACGTGATCGTCGTCGATACCGCGCACGGGCATTCGCGGCGCGTGCTGGAGGCGGTCGACCGCATCAAGCGGCTGTCGAACCGGGTGCAGGTGATCGCCGGCAATGTCGCGACGGGCGACGGCACGCGGGCGCTGATCGATGCGGGGGCCGATGCGGTGAAGGTCGGCATCGGGCCGGGCTCGATCTGCACGACGCGGATCGTGGCGGGCGTCGGCGTGCCGCAGCTCACCGCCATCATGGAAGCGGTCGAGGTGGCGAAGGCCGAAGGCGTGCCGGTGATCGCGGATGGCGGCATCAAATATTCGGGCGACGTCGCCAAGGCGATCGCGGCGGGGGCCGACTGCGTGATGATCGGCTCGCTGCTGGCGGGCACCGACGAGAGCCCGGGCGAGGTCTATCTCTATCAGGGACGCTCCTACAAGGCCTATCGCGGCATGGGATCGGTCGGGGCGATGGCGCGCGGCTCGGCCGACCGCTACTTCCAGCAGGAGGTGAAGGACACGCTGAAGCTGGTGCCGGAGGGAATCGAGGGGCAGGTGCCCTATAAGGGACCGCTTTCGAGCGTTCTTCACCAGCTCGTCGGCGGCCTCAGGGCGGCGATGGGCTATGTCGGCGCGCGGACCGTCGCGGAGCTGCACGACAAGGCCGAGTTCGTGCGCATCTCCAACGCCTCGCTGCGCGAGAGCCACGCCCACGACGTGATCATCACGCGCGAGAGCCCGAACTATCCGAGCAACACATGAGGCCCGGCGGGCGGCTGACGGCTGCGATCGAGGTGCTCGGCGACATTCTGGAGCGACACCGGCCGGCGGCCGATGCGCTCGCCGACTGGGGCAAGGCGCACCGCTTCGCGGGCTCTGGCGACCGGGCCGCCATCGGCAATCTCGTCTATGACGCGCTGAGGCTGCGGCTGTCGACGGCTCATCGCATGGGGCGCGACACGCCGCGGGCGCTGGCGATCGGTGTCGCGGCCTCCGCCTGGGCGATGGCACCCGAGGCGGTGCTCGATCTCATGACCGGCCTCGACCACAGTCCCGATCCTGCCGGCGAGGACGAGCGGCACGGGGTGCTCGGCGGCGCGGAGATGTCGGATGCCGCCGAGCATGTGCGGGCCGACGTGCCGGATTGGCTGTGGCCGGCCTTCTCGGCCTCGCTCGGCGATGCGGCCGTGGCGGAGGGGGCGGCCCTTTCGACGCGGGCGCCGGTCGATATCCGGGTCAACCTGCTGAAAGCGGCCCGCGAGAAGGTCGAGAAGGCGCTGGGGCCGTTCGGGGCCGTGCCGACGCCCTTGTCGCCGGTCGGGCTCCGCATCAGGCCGGCCGAGGGGACCGGGCGGACGGCGAACGTCCAGGCCGAGACGGCATTCCAGAAAGGCCAGTTCGAGATCCAGGACGAAGGCTCGCAGATCGCGGCGCTGATCGCGGGGGCGGCGCATGCCTCGTCGGGCCAGGTGCTCGATCTGTGCGCGGGTGGCGGTGGCAAGTCGCTGGCGCTCGCCGCGCAGAAAGGCAACCGCGGCCAGGTGTTCGCGACCGATGCCGACCGGCACCGCCTCGCCCCGATCCACGAGCGGCTGAAGCGGGCGGGCGCGCGCAACGTGCAGGTGCGGCCGGCGCGAGCCGGGGCGCTCGATGATCTCGAAGGCCGGATGGATCTCGTGCTGATCGATGCGCCCTGCACGGGAACGGGGGTCTGGCGGCGCAAGCCCGATGCGAAATGGCGGCTGAAGCCGGAGGCGCTGGCGCGGCGCCTCGCCGAGCAGGACGCCGTGCTCGCCGAGGGGGCGCGCTTCGTCAGGCCGGGCGGGCGGCTCTGCTATGTGACGTGCTCGCTGCTCGAGGCCGAGAATGGCGAACGGATTGCCCAATTCCTGAAGGGCCATACCGGCTTCCGGCCGCTCGCCATGGCGCCGCTGTGGCAGGCGGCGCTCGGGGCCGACGCGCCGTTCCCCGGGACGGCCGAGGCGGTCAACCTGCTGCTGACGCCGGCGCGGACCAAGACCGACGGCTTCTTCGTCGCGGTCATCGAACGGATGTGAGCGGGCGGGGTTGATCCGGAGAGGGGGACGGAGCGTTTCCCCCTCGGTCGGGTTTCGATCGGAGCGCGTGTCAGCTTTCGGCACTTCGCCCGGCCGGGCAGGTCAGTGCGCCGGAGGTGCGAGGGCCGGACGGCCGCCACCCTGCGCTCAATCGAACAGCATTCGCCCCGGGACAGGCACGCCATGACGCTCCGCACGCTCGCCGTTTTCGCCGTCTTCGCCCTCTTGACGGCCGCTGCCGCCACCACGGGCGCGCAGTTCATGCCGGGACCCTGGTACGCAGCGCTCGCCAAACCGGACTGGACGCCGCCCAACTGGCTGTTCGGGCCGGTCTGGACGCTCCTCTATGTGATGATCGCGGTCGCGGGGGCACTCGCCTGGCGGAGCGCGGGGCCGAGCCTCGCAACGCTGCTCTGGCTCGTGCAGATGGTCGCCAATACGCTCTGGTCCTATCTGTTCTTCGGGCTCAATCGCATCGATCTGGCGCTCGCCGACATCACCCTCCTGTGGCTGGCGATCGTCGGCTTCGTCGCCACGGTCTGGAATAGAAGCCGGACGGCGGCCCTGCTCTTCGTCCCCTATCTATTGTGGGTGAGTTTCGCGGCGGCACTCAATCTGGCGGTGTTCCGGCTCAACTGAGCCGGATCGGGAGCGTCTGCTCCCGCGGCTTCGTGACCGGCATCCGTTTTCGACCTCGATCACGATGGCGTGAGGACGAGGCCAACCGGCTGGCCGCGGGGCGCCGGAAAGCCCGACAGAGCTTGCCTTCAGGGCGCCTCGCATGCGCGTCGGAGGCGTCGCGGCCCGACAAAAAAATTGATCGCCGGAGAGCCCTTGGCGCCACTTGCTTTTCAAAATGGTTGCCACATATATGCGCCGTTCCGATCGCGGCCTACAACGGCGATGGTCGCCGAAGGCGGGTCGGGCGCGGAGACATGCAGGACCATGAAAATGGACCTCGACGAGGCCGCAGAGCCTCCCAGTCGCCCCTCGGGCGCTACAAACACTTCTCCAAAACAAAACATCATCGACACGATCAACCGACCGGCCGGAGCCGGCGGCACGAAGGACGCGCGCAAGGCCCGCTCGGGGGGATTGCGCTTTCCCGAGGGGGCTGCCGCGCGCGCATTCCGCAAGCGCTGCTTCCCGGATGCGACGCTCGACGAGTGGAACGACTGGCGCTGGCAGGTGCGTCGGCGCGTGCGCACGCTCGCCGACCTCGAGCGCATGTTCACGCTTTCGGAGGACGAGCGCGACGCCATCCGGCGCCACCAGGGCTCGCTGCCGGTCGGCGTGACGCCCTACTATGCCAGCCTCTTTGCCCAGCATGATGCCGCGCACGGTCTCCGGCGCACGCATCTGCCGGTCGGCACCGAGTATCTGCGCACGCCGGGCGAGGCCGACGATCCGCTCGGCGAGGACCACGACCAGGCCGTTCCCGGCCTCGTCCACCGCTATCCCGATCGCGTGCTGTTCCTTGCGACCGGTTTCTGCTCGACCTATTGCCGCTATTGCACGCGCTCGCGCATGGTCGGCGAGACGGCGGGCGAGTATTCGTTCAACCGCTCGAACTGGGAGAAGGCCTTCGCCTATATCGAGGCCAATCCGCAGATCCGCGACGTGCTGATCTCGGGCGGCGATCCGCTGACGCTGGCCGACGACAAGATCGAGTATCTGCTGTTGCGGCTGCGGCAGATCAAGTCGGTCGAGTTCATTCGCATCGGCACCAAGGTGCCGGTGGTGCTGCCGATGCGCGTGACGAAGGCGCTGACGCGCATGCTGAAGCGGTATCATCCCTTGTGGATGAGCATCCACTTCACGCATCCCGACGAGCTGACGCCGGAAGTGACGGAATCGACGGCGCGGCTCGCAGATGCCGGCATTCCGCTCGGCTCGCAGACGGTTCTGCTGAAGGGCATCAACGACGAGGTGGCGACGCTGAAGTCGCTCTACCACGGCCTGCTGATGCGGCGCGTGAAGCCCTACTATCTCTATCAGTGCGATCCGATCTCGGGCTCGTCGCATTTCCGCACGTCGGTCGCCAAGGGTCTCGAAATGATCGAGGGCCTGCGCGGCCACACGACGGGCTATGCGGTGCCGCACTACGTCATCGATGCACCGGGGGGAGGCGGCAAGATTCCGCTCCTGCCGGACTATGTGGTCGGGCGCGACGGCGACGACCTGCTCATCCGCAATTTCGAGGGTGGCGTCTACCGCTATCCCGATCCCGATGGCTCCACTGGCGCGGCGGTTGGCGCGCAGAAGGCGGTGCTCTGATGCGTATCGGTTTCGTCTACGATCTTCGCGACGAGTATCTGGCGATGGGCTACAGCCCGGAGCAGACCGTCGAGTTCGACACGCAAGGGACGATCGACGAGATCGCCTCGGCGCTGGAGCGCATCGGCCATGCGGTCGAGCGCATCGGCCATGCGAGGAAGCTCGCCCAGCGGCTCGTGCTCGGCGAGCGCTTCGACCTCGTGTTCTCGATCGCCGAGGGTCTCAAGGGCCGCGGACGCGAGGCGCAGGTGCCGGCTTTGTGCGAGCTCTACGATCAGCCCTTCGTCTTCTCCGATTCGGTGACGATGGGCGTCGCGCTCGACAAGGCACTGGCCAAGCGCGTGGTGCGCGATCACGGCGTGCCGACGGCGCCTTTCATGCTCTATCGCTCGAGCGAGGAGGATCTGTCGGGCTGGACGCACTATCCCGCCTTCGTCAAGCCGCTGGCAGAGGGAACCGGCAAGGGCTGCGAGCTCGGCTCGCTGGTGCAGGACGAGGCGCAGCTCCGCAATGCGGCGACGGGCCTCGTGCACCGCTTCCAGCAGCCGGCGCTCGTCGAGGCCTATCTGCCGGGCCGCGAGTTCACGATCGGCATCGTCGGCAATGGCGATGAGGCGCGCGTGGTCGGCTACATGGAGATCCACATGAAGCCGGACGCCGATGCCGGCGTCTACTCGATGCGCAACAAGGAGGAGAGCGAGGAGCTCGTCGACTATCGCCGTCCGCCGGTCGACGACGCCGTCGTGAAGCTGTGCGAGCACGCGCTCGCAGCCTATCACGCACTCGAGTGCCGCGACTCCTGCCGGCTCGACTTCCGCTGCGACGAGCGCGGCGTGCCGGTCTTCATGGAGGCCAACCCGATCGCTGGGCTCCATCCGACGCATTCCGATCTGCCGATCCTCTCCGGCCTTGCGGGCCTTGGCTACGACCGGCTGATGGCGATGATCCTCGATGCCGCCGCGCGGCGCTACGGCATCGGCGCGGCCGCCGAGCTGAAGGTCGGGTGACGCCATGGGACAGCGATCCTTCGTGCCGGTGATCCACGGCGCGACCGGCGAACGCGCCGACGAGCAGGATACGGTGATGGCAGCGGAGGCGGTGGCGGCCAGCCTGCGCCGCCTCGGCTATCGCACGCAGGTGATCGGCCTCGGGCTCGACCTGAGACCGGTCAAGCGGCTGGCCGAGCGCCACCCGCTCGCCGTGTTCAATCTCGTCGAGGCGCTCGATACCGATTGCCGGACGGCGGCGCTGGTGCCGGCGATGCTCGACCGGCTCGGTCTCGCCTATACCGGCTCGCGCTTCGAGGCGCTGACGGCGACCGCCTCCAAGCTGCGCGTCAAGCAGCTCCTCGCCTATGCGGGGCTGCCGACGCCGGCCTGGTCGAAGAGCGGCGAGGGACTCGATCCCTCGACGCGCGTCATCGTCAAGTCGGTCGACGAGCATGCCTCGGTCGGCATCGACCAGGGATCGATCGTTCCGGCGGGTGAGGCGGCGGCGGAGATCCTCAGGCGCGAGCGGCTGTTCGGCGGCAGCTTCTTCGCCGAGACCTATGTCGAGGGGCGCGAGTTCAACATCTCGCTGATCGCCGGCGCGAGCGGCGGCGTCGAGGTGCTGCCGATGCCCGAGATCGTGTTCGATGGCTATGGCGCCGATCGCGAGCGCATCGTCGATTTCGACGCCAAGTGGAACGAGACGAGCTACGAATACCATCACACGCCGCGGCTGTTCGGTGTCGAGGCTCGCGAGCCGGGGCTCGCCGCCGAGCTGAAGCGGATCGTGATGGCGTGCTGGGACCTGTTCGGCATCGACGGCTATGCGCGCGTCGACCTCAGGGTCGATGCGGCGGGACGGCCGAGCGTCATCGACATCAACACCAATCCGTGCATCTCACCCGATGCAGGCCTTGCCGCCGCCGCCGCCGAGAGCGGGCTTCCCTACGACGCGCTCGTCGGGCGCGTCGTCGACCGCGCCGCGATCGGGCGCGGCAAGCCCGCGACGGAGCTGCCGCAGGCGGTCTCGGCGATCGTGCTGCCGGCCGAGGTCGGCATCGGTCCGCTGGCGCGCCGGGCGAAGGCGGCAACGCGGCGGGCCCGTGTCGGCTGACAATCAGGGCGCGCGGGCGCCAGCAAACGGCGGTGGCGGATGCTGCGCATCAGAAAGGTCGCGGACGAGCTGAGCGACGCGAACCGGCATGCGATCGCCGAGGCGCAGGCCGTGCTGAAGCAGCGATTCCCGCACATCTCCGAGCGCGAGCTCGCCTCGCTGCCGGGCCGCATCCGCGATCCGCTCGGGCACCGCTATGTGACGCGCCTGTTCGTCGCGGAGACGGCCAAGGAGAAGGTGACGGGCGTCGGCATCCTCATCTGGGTGCCGGACGTACGCTTTGCCTTCCTCGACTACATCACCTCGACCAAGGGCATGAGCGGGCGCGGTGTCGGGGCGGCGCTCTATGAGCGCTTGCGCGAGGAGGCGCGCGCGCTCGGCGCGCACGGGCTTTATTTCGAGTGCTACCCGGATGATCCCTTGCTCGCCTCATCGGAGGCGGCACTCGCCGAGAGCCGGGCCCGGCTGAAATTCTACGAAGGGTTCGGTGCGCGGCCGATCGCGGGAACGCGCTACGAGACGCCGCTCGTTCCGGGCGAGAAGGATCCGCCCTATCTGGTGCTCGACGCGCTCGGCATGCCGGCTCCCTCCGCCGAGACGGTGCGCGAGGTGGTGCGGGCGATCCTCGAGCGCAAATATGATGGTGTCTGTCCGCCCGACTATGTGGAGATGGTGGTCGGCTCGATCAGCGACGACCCGGTGCGGCTGCGCCCGCCGCGCTATGCGAGAAAGCCGGCGGCGCCGGGCGAGGCGAAGCCGGCTGCCGGCATGCCGGTGGAGAAGATCGCGCTCGTCATCAACGATGCGCACGACCTGCACAAGGTCAACGACCGCGGCTATTTCGAGGCGCCGATCCGCGTGCGGGCGATCCGCTCCGAGCTCGACCAGTCGGGCCTGTTCGAGGCGGTGCCGGCGCGCAATTATCCGGACCGCCACATCTATGCGGTGCACGATGGCCGGCTCGTCGACTTCATCCGCCGCGCGAGCGCGATCGCGGGCACGAAGAAGTCGATCTTCCCCTATCTCTTCCCGGTGAGGAACGCGACGCGGCCGCCCAGGGACGATGCGCTGCTCGCCGGCTATTACTGCATCGACACTTTCACGCCGCTCAACCAGAACGCCTATCTGGCCGCGCGCGCCGCGGTCGATGCGACCATGACGGCCGCCGATCTCGTGCTGGCGGGACGGCGCTTCGCCTATGCGCTGGTGCGTCCGCCCGGCCATCATGCCGAGCGCCAGGTGTTCGGCGGCTTCTGCTATTTCTGCAATGCCGCGATCGCAGCCCATCATCTCAGCCGCTATGGCCGCGTCGCCATCCTCGACATCGACTATCACCACGGCAACGGCCAGCAGGACATCTTCTACGAGCGGGCCGACGTGCTCACCGTCTCGATCCATGGCGATCCGGCGATCGCCTACCCCTACTATACGGGTTTTCGCGACGAGGTCGGGCTGGGGGCCGGCGCCGGCTACAATGTCAACATGCCGCTGCCCGAGCAGACGCCGCCCGAGGCCTATCGGGCAGCGCTCGGCGAGGCGCTGAAGCGCATCCGCCGGTTCGATCCGGCCCATCTCGTTGTGGCGGCCGGCTTCGATACGGCCAAGGGCGATCCGACGGGAACCTGGTCGAACACGGCCAAGGACTTCGCCGAGATCGGCCGCATGATCGGCGCGGAGAGCTATCCGACGCTGATCGTCCAGGAGGGCGGCTACCGGGTGCGCACGCTGGGGACCAATGTGCGCAGCTTCTTCACCGGTCTTGCGGCGGGGACATCCACGCCGGCGGCGCGGCCGCGGCGCCAGCGCAGCGGGACGTCGGCGGCGCCCTATCTGCCGGTCGATGCGGAGAAGATCGAATGGCGCACCGCGGTGACGAGGGAGGATGTCGAGCGCATCCGCGCCATGGTGGCGGCGACCGGCTTCTTCTCGAGCGATGAGGTGGCGATCGCCGCCGAGCTCGTCGAGGAGCGTCTCGAGCGCGGCATCCAGACCGGCTATCATTTCGTGCTCGCCGAGATCGACGGGCGCCTCGCCGGCTATACCTGCTATGGCCCGATCGCGGGCACCGAGAGCGCGTTCGATCTCTTCTGGATCGTGGTCGCGCCCGACACGCGCGGGCTCGGCCTCGGCCGGCTGCTGGTCGATCGCACCGAGCCCTTGATCCGCGAGGCGGGCGGCACGCGCTACTATGCCGAGACCTCCTCGACGCAGAAATATCTGCCGACGCGGGCCTTCTACCGCGCGACGGGCTTTCGCGAGGTGGCAAGCATTCCCGACTTCTACCGGCCCGGCGACGGCAAGGTGATCTTCGAGAAGACGGTGATACCAGCGAGCGGCGGCCGCGCGCAATCAAAGTATGCGCGCGGGGTTGGCGGGGCGGCCGCGCGCAATCAAAGTATGCGCGCGGGGTTGGCGGGGCGGGCGCGCGCAATCAAATTATGCGCGCGGGGTTGGCGGGGCGGCCGCGCGCAATCAAAGTATGCGCGCGGGGTTGGCGGGGCGGCCGCGCGCAAACAAGAGAGATACCGGCGCGCATCCAACCCGATTACGAGCCGAAAATCATGCGCGCCGGTGTAGCCATCGCGGGCCGGTAACGGCCGGGCGGCGCCAAGGCCTCGCTCGTCAGCCGGGCGGCCGGGGCGCGACGCGCGTGTCGGCGAGCGTCTCCGTCTCGATGCGATCGAGTTCGGCGACGAGATCATCGCCGAAATGAGCGGCGATCGCCTCGCGGGCGGCGCGATAGGCGGTGCTGCCGGGGCCGGTGCAGATCAGCTCCCGGCTGGCAAGCTCGCCCGAGACCTCGATCAGCCCCTTGTCGAAGGTCACCGCAAAGAGGCTGCAGACCATCGGCTTCAGCTCGTGGATGTCGCGGCCGGCGGCGAGCATGTAGCTGTGGATGCGGCAGCCGCGATGCCGGCGGTCGAGGAACACGCAGGCGCCGTCCACGGTGGCCGTGCGCGTGTAGCGGCCGGAGGGGAAATCCGCGTCGGCGATCTCAAGGTCGGTGCGGAACCATTGCGAGGCCAGCACGCCGGTGAAGGCCTCGAGACCGTCCCGCTCGGCGAGCAGGCGCTCGCGGTTGTCGAGATCGACATCGGCACCGTAGCTGCAACAGCGGTCGTGACAGAAGCTGCAGGCCATGCATTCGGCGAAGTAGGTGGTGGTGAAGACGGCGGTGTCGACGCGCTCGAGAGTGGGCGCGCCCCACCGGCTCGTGAAGACACGGCTGAGAGTGCGGATCATCGGATGGCTCTTTGATCGGGGCGTCACCGGCATCAAGGACGGCACGTCGAGGTGGCCGGTGCGCGGCGACTGACGATAGCATTGGGGTGGGCTCGTGTCGGCGGGGCCGGCGAGTCTCGGTGCAGGATGCGGCGGGCTGTCGCAGGCAAGGCGCCCGTCCACGGAAATTCCCCGCCACCCTCGCGCAGCCGACGAGGTGGCGCTGGGCGGGGAGGCGAGGCTCATGTAAGCCCGCGCAACGGCAGAACTCGAGGCCGCCGCGCCTCACCGGCCGCAATCGAGATCCGCGAGGAGAGCCAGATGACCGAGACCGTGCTGATCGTCGACTTCGGCTCGCAGGTGACCCAGCTCATCGCCCGGCGGGTGCGCGAGGCGGGCGTCTATTCCCAGATCGCCCCCTTCTCCAAGGCCGCCGCCGCGATCGAGCGGCTCAAGCCGAAGGCGGTGATCCTGTCGGGCGGACCTGCCTCGGTGACGGATGCCGGGAGCCCGAGGGCCCCTGAGGCCGTCTTCGCCTCGGGCCTGCCGGTGCTCGCCATCTGCTACGGGCAGCAGACGACGGCGGTCCAGCTCGGGGGGACGGTCGAGGGCGGACATGCCGCCGAGTTCGGCCGCGCCGATGTCGAGGTGATCGCCGACAGCCCGCTGTTCGAGGGGGTGTGGAGGGTCGGCGGGCGCTATCCGGTGTGGATGAGCCATGGCGACCGGGTGACCCGTCTGCCCGACGGCTTCGAGGTGCTGGCGGTGTCGGAGAATGCGCCCTTCGCGGTCGCGGCCGACGAGAGCCGGCGCATCTATACGACGATGTTCCATCCCGAGGTCGTCCATACGCCGGACGGCAGCCGCCTCATCGCCAATTTCGTGCACAGGATCGCCGGCATCGAGGGCGACTGGACGATGGCGCATTTCCGCTCGGCGGCGATCGCGGCGATCCGTCAGCAGGTCGGCGAGGGGCGTGTCGTCTGCGGCTTGTCGGGGGGCGTCGACTCGGCGGTGGCCGCCGTCCTGATCCACGAGGCGATCGGCGAGCGGCTGACCTGCATCCTGGTCGATCACGGGCTCATGCGCGCGGACGAGGCTGGCGAGGTCGTCGACCTCTTCGCGGGCACTACAACATTCCGCTCGTCCATGTCGATGCGAGCGAGCGCTTCCTGTCGGCGCTCGCCGGTGTCACCGATCCGGAGGTGAAGCGCAAGACGATCGGTGGGCTCTTCATCGACGTTTTCGAGGAGGAGGCGGGCCGATCGGCGGGGCCGGGTTCTCGGCCCAGGGCACGCTCTATCCCGACGTCATCGAAAGCGTGTCGTTCACCGGCGGGCCGTCGGTCACGATCAAGTCACACCACAATGTCGGCGGCCTGCCCGCGCGCATGAACCTGGAAGTTGTCGAGCCATTATACGAGCTTTTCAAGGACGAGGTGCGCGCGCTCGGCCGCGAGCTCGGTCTGCCTGACGTCTTCGTGGGCTGCCGCCATCCCTTTCTCGCCCCGGCCTTCGCCATCCGCATACCCGGCGAGATCACGCGCGAGAAGCTCGACCCGCTGCGACGGGCCGATCGCATCTATCTGGAGGAGATCAGAAGGCCGGGCTCTACGACGAGATCTGGCAGGCTCGCGCAGCTGCTGCCGGTGCGGACGGTTCGGCGTGATGGGCGACGGCGGACCTACGACCGTGCGCTGGCATTGAGGGCGGTGACATCGACCGATGGCATGACGGCGGATTTCTATCCGATGCCGCACGAGGTGCTCGGTCGCATCGCGACGCGGATCATCAACGAGGTGAAGGGCATCAACCGCGTCTGCTACGACGTGACGTCGAAACCGCCGGGCACCATCGAGTGGGAATGACCGGGTGAGCGGTGACAGGCGCGGGCGCGGGTGAGGTGACAGCAGCAGCCGACCCGCCTGCCCCACCACACACAGATGGCAGGGCAGGCGGGCAGCCAGGGAAGCGAATTTGACATTTGAGGCCCGATTGGCGCGATGGGCGTTTTCAAGTGTCGAATTCAAGTTCCACCAGGTTCTATAGGCCTTCCAGTAGTTCTATGATTCCAGCAATTGCTCACGCGGGTTCTGAAACGGCATGCAAAGGTCGGGATCGAACCACTCGCTCAGTGCCGCCGCTTGCCGCCACGACGATGGAAGCGGTAGCCGCGGAACCGATGGCCGCGGAACCGGTGACTGCGGAACCGGTGATGGCCGGAAGGATGGCCACGCAGATAGAGGCGCGATAGATGAAGATCCGCGGTCCATAATAATGTTATGATGCTGACAGCCGCGCGGATAGACGTACCAGCGCCATCCATAGCGGTCCATATCCGACGATAGTGACAGCGGCGCTAACGCACCTCCTGCAAGAGGCCGTCTGCTCTCACTTGCGACAGGTCGACGAGCGCAGTGGCACCGCCGGCGCCGGCCGCCCGCGCGGCCGGGGCCGTCAAGCCCAGGGCCGCAAACATCAGGCCGAGGGCCAGCAGGCCCTTCTGCGAACAATTTCATGACAAAAGTCTCCTCTGCCGTCGGGGATACTCAGCATCCGTGATCCGGGGACGCACGCCTGATCCCGTGACTGACTCCCGGCCAATTCGCATCGGCGCCGGGGCTCGCAGACTTCCCCGATCAACTCTCCCAATAGCACGTCGGGCCGGGGAACTGATCTGCGCTGTCGAGGCGGCTGCCGCGCAATTGCGCGCCCGGGCTTTGCCGATGCCCGCGGGTCTTGCGGAGCACGGCAGCTGCGGCTCGACCCGGCCTCGGCAAGAACCCGCCCACTGGCGAGCCATATCCGCCGGCCGGGCGGCATTCAGGGCAAGAGCACGATCCCCGGCAAGCCTTGAGCGCTCACGGCTCTTGGAGCATTTCCGACCCGGTCGAATTCGGTTCGACCATGTCGGACAGGCACCAGCTTCTTGCCTCAGGGTCTCGTTCACGGCTCCGATGCTCGCGCGAGCGCTCGCATCTCAACCGATCAGGCTCTCAGCGGAAGATCCGCCTCTTGGTCGGACAAGCCGGCGCCGCCGCTCGTGGTTCCATCGAGAGCCGGCCTTGGAGGGTCCGAACCGCAAACAATTTCGAGAGGCGAGGCATGAGGCTGCCCGGCGTCGCGGCGGCAAGTGGGCGACTTTCGGTCGCTTCGGTGCTATCCCTGTGGACGCTTGGTCGTAGGCTGACGAAATGGGGGGGCGCCGATGTCGCTGCTCGTTGCAGGTCTTGCCGTGTTCTTTGCGATCCATCTGGTGCCGACGGCGCCGGCGCTACGGGCGCGCATGCAAGCCATGATGGGCGAAGGCGGCTACAAGCTCGTCTTCTCGCTGATCTCGGTTGCGGGACTTGCGGCCGTCGTCGTCGGCTATGGCGCGGCGCGGCCGGTTTCGCCCGACATCTGGTATCCGCCGGCATGGACGCGGCACCTGACCATGGGGCTGATGGTGATCGCCATGATCCTGCTGGCGGCAGCCTATGTGCCCTCGCGGATCCGCGACCGCGTGCGCCACCCGATGCTGGCGGCGATCAAGACCTGGGCTCTCGCGCATCTCCTCACCAATGGCGATCTCGCCTCGATGGTCCTGTTCGGCTCGTTCCTCGGCTATGGCGTTTTCGACCGGATCTCGGTCAAGCGGCGGGGCGACAGGGGACCGCTCGGCGACAGGCAAGGGACAGCGCGGGGAGACGTGATCGCCATCGTCGCCGGTCTCGTCGTCTACGGGCTCTTCGTTGCAAGGCTGCACGAATGGCTGATCGGGGTGCCGGTCAGTCCGTGAGGGAGGCCGCAAGGGCGACACCTGCGAAGATGCTTTTTCGAGGGACCGGCAGGGTTTAGAATGATGTGCCCGCAACATTCCTGGTGCTGGCGCGTTACCGATCCGTGGCACGACCTGATCAGGGGACCGGGGGAGACCATGGATAGCTGTGATGTGGCTCGACTCTTCGAGCAGACTTAGCCTATCGGGCCCGAAATCGATGGGCCTTGCGGCCGTGCTGGCCGTGGCGTGCCTCCTGCTCGCGGGGTGTGCAGCGCCGCGCGGGCCCTATGCGGCCAATGGCGAGGTGCTGCTCTATCCCGACGACGCCTATCGCGTCCCCTTCACGCGGGGGGACGGGGCCTATGACGACGAGGGCGGCTCGTATTACGGGCGAGGCGGCGGCTCGTATGGGCGCGACGGCGGCTCCACCTATGGGCGGACCGGTGGTGGCGACGAGCGCTATCTCGCCTTCCGCGACGGCGGCTTCGTGGTGCCGGGGGTCAAGTCGCGCTATCTCACCGGCGACAAGGTGCGCCATCGCGTGAACGCGCCGCCGGGCTATCGCCCGGGCACCATCGTCGTCGATCCGGGAGCGCGGGCGCTGTTCCTGATCGAGCCCGGCGGCTCGGCGATCCGCTATGCCATCGGGGTCGGACGGGAAGGCTTCGGCTGGAGTGGCCGGGCGGTGGTCGGACGCAAGGAGGTCTGGCCGAAATGGACGCCGCCCGCCGAGATGGTGGCGCGCGATCCGCGGGTCCGGCCGTTCCGCAATGGTATGCTCGGCGGACCCGACAATCCGCTCGGGGCACGTGCGCTCTACCTCTTCCAGGACGGCGCCGATACGCTCTACCGGCTGCATGGCACGGCCGAGCCGTGGTCGGTCGGACGGCGGGTGTCGTCGGGGTGCATCCGGCTCTTCAACCAGGACATCATCGACCTGTTCGATCGCGTGCCGGTCGGGACCGAGGTCGTCGTCTTGCCGGATCGTCAGGTCGCGGGCTGAGACGGCCAAAGGCCCCTTGGGCACCGGTCGCGCCAGGCGGTGGCCGGCGGTGCTGCAATGCGATATTCTTCCGCCCTCCTGAGCATGTCCGACTGAAATGGAACCAGGTCGGCGGTGTCGAGCATGCTCTCTCTCATTGCTTCGGAGCCTGATTGACGCTTTCGATGCGCGCGCGGGCGCTCGCATCTCAACCGATCAGGCTCTGATCCCCCAGGAGGGTAGCAGTTCATGTCGGCCCATGCCCCGCAGAAGCGCATCACCGCGCCCGAGATCGCTGCACGCAAGGGTGGCGAACCGATCGTGTCGCTCACCGCCTATCATGCCCATACGGCGCGGATCGCCGATCCCTTCGTCGACTTCCTCCTGGTCGGCGACAGTCTCGGCATGGTCATGCACGGCTTCGAATCGACTGTTCCGGTGCCGCTCGACCTGATGATCATGCACGGCCGCGCCGTCATGCGCGGGGCGAAGCGAGCCCTGGTGGTCGTCGACATGCCGTTCGGCACCTATGAGGAGAGCCCGCAGGTGGCGTTCCGCAACGCCGCGCGGGTGCTGAAGGAGACCGATTGCGGGGCCATCAAGCTCGAGGGTGGGCGGCGCATGGGCGAGACGATCCGCTACCTCGTCGAGCGCGGCGTGCCGGTGATGGCCCATATCGGGCTGACGCCGCAGTCGATCCATGTGCTCGGCGGCTTCAAGGCGCAGGGGCGCTCGCGCGACCAGTGGGCGGCGATCGAGGAGGATGCCCGCATCGTGGCGGAGGCCGGCGCCTTCGCGGTGGTGGTGGAGGCGGTCGCCGAGCCGCTCGCCGAGCGGCTGACGCGGCAGGTCTCGATCCCGACCATCGGCATCGGGGCGGGGGCGGCCTGCGACGGGCAGATCCTCGTCATGGAGGATATGCTCGGCCTCTCGCCGCGCGTGCCGAAATTCGTCAAGGAGTTCGGCGAGGTCGGCGGGGCGATCGAGCGGGCCATCGCCGGCTATGCGGCGGAGGTGAGGGCGCGGACCTTCCCGGGAGCCGAGCATGTCTACGGTGTCATCGATGAGGGCGGGACAAAGCCGCAGGCCGCCCGGGCCGGAACCGCAAAAAAGTCAAAAACCGCGGCATCTTGACCAAAGCCCGAGGAAGCGGCTCGCGGGGCGCCGCGCGGCCTCGTGCCAGCTTTGCGCTTTCGGGTTCGAGAGGCTATCTAGTGTCCTGACGAGAAGCGCCGTGCCGCGGGCGTCGGGCGCAGGTCGCGGGACGGGGCATTGGATAGGGGGAGCCCCGTGATCGGGGCCGGTTGGGATGATCGATGTCTGAAGGCGAGATTTTCCGCGAGGTCGACGAGGAGCTGCGGCGCGAGCGCATGGAGGCGCTGTGGAAGCGCTACGGCGGTTTCGTGCTCGCCGGTGCCATCGCCATCGTCATCGCCGTCGCCGGTCGCGAGGGCTGGAATCACTGGCAGACGCAGAAGGCCGAGGATGCCGGCTTGCGGCTGGTCGCTGCCGAGAAGCTGATCGCGGAGGGCAAGATCGCCGAGGCGACGCCCGAGCTGGAGCGCTTTGTCGCCGATGGTCCGGCCGGTTATCGCGAGCTTGCCCAACTGCGCCTTGCCGCCGATCAGGCGGCGGCAGGCAAGGTCGACGAGGCGGTGGCGGCCTACGACGCCTTTGCCGCGGGCAGCTCCAACGATTCCGTGCTCAGGGACTATGCGCGGATCGCCGCGGCGGAGCTGCGGGTCGACGCGGCAGACTTTACCGAGATGCAGAATCGGCTCAACGATATAGCCGGGGGCACCAGCGCGTGGCGGAATTCGGCGCGCGAGCTGCTGGGGCTGTCCGCCTACAAGGCGGGCGATCTGGTGGGGGCCGAGCAGCGCCTCACGGAAGTCCTCACAGATCAGGCGACGCCGCAGGGGCTGAGGCGACGGGCCGAGATGATGATGGCCCTCATCGTCTCGGAATCGGCCAAGGCCGGCGGTGAGCGCGCCAAGAGCGGGGCGGCCGGAGACGCCGCGGGCGCCGTTCCCGAGGGCGAGACTGCCACCGAGGGAACGGCCGGCGCGAGCTCGGAGGGGACGGGCGGCGCGGCCGGGGCGACGTCGGGCTCGGGCAACTGAGGGAGTGGAGATGAGCCGCAGCGCACGTCATGCGATCGCCGTTCTCGCGGTCCTCGCCGCAGGGTCCCTGACGGCTGGATGCAGCGGCAGCGGCCTGTCGATGCCCTCGATGCCGAAGATCGGCGATCTCAATCCCTTCGCCAAGCCCGAGGAGAAGCTGCCGGGCACGCGCATCGCCATCATCACCGAAGAGGACACCGAGAGCGGCGAGGAGACGACGGCGAGCCTCGGTGCGGTCGTCGTTCCGGGCATGGTGTCGAATGCCGAATGGAGCCAGCCGGGCGGGACCGCCAGCAATTCGCCGGGCCATCTCTCGCTCGAGGGCGGCCTGAAGACGGTGTGGACGGGCGATGCCGGCCACGGCTCGAACTCGCATGGCAAGCTGACGGCGACGCCGATCGTACATCGCGGCCGCATCTACACGCTCGATACCGGCGCGCAGATCAGCGCCTTCAGCGCGGCGGGTGGCGGCCGGGCCTGGGCCGTCAGTCTCGTGCCGGAAGGCGAGGACGCCGAGGAGGGCTATGGCGGCGGCCTCGCGGCGGAGGACGGCCGACTGTTCGCGGCGACCGGCTATGGTCAGCTCGTCGCGCTCGACGCCTCGGGCGGCGCCAAGCTGTGGGAGAAGGCGCTCGGCGCGCCGGCCCGCACCTCGCCGACGGTTTCCGACGGACGGGTGTTCATCACGACCATCGAGGGCAAGCTCTATTGCCTCTCGGCGCAGGACGGCGCCGAGCTGTGGAGCTTCCGCGGCGTGCCGCAGAGCACCGGCATCATCAACAATGTCAGCCCCGCAGTGTCGGGCGACACGGTGATCGTGCCCTATTCGAGCGGCGACGTGATCGCGGTCAAGGCCTCGACCGGCGAGGCGATCTGGACCGATTCACTCGGCATCACGCGCTCCCATTCCTCCTTCGCCCGGCTGAACGATACCGGCCGGCCGGTCGCCGACAACGGCACGGTGTTCGTCGTCGGCCATGCCGGCCGCATGATCGCCACCAGCGAGCGCACCGGCGAGCGGCTGTGGTCGATCAATCTCGGCGGACTGCAGACGCCATGGGTGGCGGGCGACAGCGTGTTCGTCACCGATGTCAACGGACGGCTCGTGGCGCTCGAGCGCGACAGTGGCAGCAAGCGCTGGGCCGTGAAGCTGCCCGGCGATAGCCGCTGGAATGGTCCGGTGCTCGCCGGCGGGCGGCTGTGGCTGGTCTCGGAGGCCGGCGAGATCGTCGGCGTCGATCCCCAGAGCGGCAAGGTGGTCGCCTCGCGCAGTCTCGGCGAGAAGGTCGAGATCGCGCCGATCGTCGCGGAGAACCGCATGTTCGTGCTGACCGATTCGGCACGGCTCGTCGCGCTCAACTGAACCTCGCTGACAGGCCGCGGATGGGACGCATGGCGGATGCCGGCCGGTAGCGGGCGGACCTCGCGTGCCGCCGTCTCGTGCCTTCGCTCCGGGCCGGGCTGCCTCTCCTCGACGCGACCGGCTCCTTGAGGCGACCGGCTCCTGGACGCGACCGGCGTCCGTGACGCGAGCGGGGCGCCCTGGCCTTAGCGCCCGGCCGGATGCGCCTGCCGTCACGCATTGACCGTGCCGATTGCCGCGAAAGGCGCTACAAGCGGGGCCTTCGATCCTCGTCTGCCGAAAGCGACCATGTCCACCTTCCGCATCGCCATCGTCGGCCGGCCCAATGTCGGCAAGTCGACGCTGTTCAACCGGCTTGCCGGCCGTCGGCTGGCGCTCGTCGACCCGACGCCGGGCCTCACCCGCGACCGGCGCGAGACCGAGATCGAGGTGTTCGAGCGCAAGGCGGTGCTGATCGACACGGCCGGCCTCGAGGAAGCCGGCGCCGATACCATCGCGGCGCGGATGCGGGACCAGTCGATGAAGGCGGTCGCCGAATGCGACCTCGTGCTGTTCGTGATCGATGCCCGCGCGGGTGTGACGGCGGGCGACGAGGTGTTCGCCGCGCTCGTGCGCGAGACCGGCCGGCCGGTCATGCTCGTCGCCAACAAATGCGAGGGGCGGGCGGGAACGGACGGCTTCTACGACGCCTATGCGCTCGGCTTCGGCGAGCCGGTGGCGATCTCGGCCGAGCATGGCGAGGGGATCAGCGACCTGCTCGCCGAAATGTTCGCGGCGATGGGCGGGGACATCGAGGCTGAGGAGGACGGGGAGGCCGGCGAGGACGCGCCCGAGGAGAGCGAGGCCGAGCGGCTGGCACGGCCGCTCAGGATCGCGGTGGTCGGACGGCCGAACGCGGGCAAGTCGACACTCGTCAACACGATCCTCGGCGAGGAACGGATGATCACCGGGCCGGAGGCCGGCATCACGCGCGATTCGATCGCTGTCGAGACCGAGCGGCAGGGCCGGCGTCTGCGCATCTTCGATACGGCCGGGCTCCGGCGCAAGGCGCGCATCGAGGAGCGGGCCGAGGAACTGGCGGCGTCCGACGCCATCCGCGCCATCAAATTCGCCGAGGTGGTGGTGCTGCTGGTCGATGTCGACCGGGCGCTCGAGAAGCAGGATCTCGCCATTGCCGATCTCGTCCTCAGCGAGGGGCGGGCACTGGTGGTCGGTCTCAACAAATGGGATGTGGTCGAGGAGAAGCAGAAGCGGCTGAAGGAGATCCACGAGGAAGCCGAGCGGGTGCTGCCGGATGCCCGCGGGCTCGCCATCGTGCCGGTGTCGGCGCGGTCGGGGCAGGGCGTCGAGAAGCTGGTCGGCGCGGTGCTCGATGCCGAGGAGACCTGGAACCGGCGCGTCTCGACGGCCGAGCTCAATCGTTGGCTTGCGGTCGCGACCGAGCGTCATGCTCCGCCCGCGGTCGCCGGCAAGCGCATCCGCCTGCGCTACATGACGCAGCCGAGCACCCGGCCGCCGACCTTCGTCGCCTTCTGCCAGCGGGCGGAGAAGGTGCCGAAATCCTATGTGCGCTATCTCGTCAACAGCCTGCGCGACAGCTTCGACATTCCAGGCGTGCCGATCCGCTTCAACCTGCGCAAGGGCGCCAACCCCTACGCCAAGTGATCCGAGGCGCCACCCTTCCCCTCGCCCGTCTTCCCGGCCGGAGCCGAGGGCGGAGAGCCGGGACCCAGGGGCTGGGGAGCTGGCGGGAGCCGCGGCGGCCCTGGGCCCCGGATAGCCGCTGTCGCGGCTTCCGGGGAAACGGAGTGGGGACGATTCCAGCGAGACGGGAGAGGCTGTCGGTCACACAGGATCAACCCGGCCAGAACCCGCAATCCGTCTTCCCGGCCGGAGCCTGCGCCAGCAGGCGCAGAGCCGGGACCCAGAGTCTCCGGGGTCTGCGCCGGGCCAATGCGCCGGCACTTTAAGCGAGACTTGGCACGCCTCGCCCCTTTTCGCCCGTCCTATCCTCCCCTGAACCGTCATGCCGGCGGAGGCCGGCAGCCAGACACGTCGAGGTCGGGTGTTTCGAGTGCGTGGCTGGATCCCCGCCTTCGCGGGGATGACGTTGGCAGGTGGGCGACGGGCGGGGCGACGGTGGCCGATGCGGGAAGACGGGCGACCGCCGGGCTCCTGGGCCTCGGATAGCCGCTGTCGCGGCTTCCGGGGAAACGGCTGGGAGCGATTGCTGACGCCGGCCGGCTTCCACGCACACCCGTCTTCCGGCCGGGCCGCAGGCGCGAGCCGGGACCAGGGCTGGGAGCTGGCGTGTCCCGGGGCCCTGGCCCGGACAGCCCTGTCGCGGCTTCGGAAACGGGCGGGGAAACGGAGTGGGGCCGGCGGCGTCGTGCCTTGGCCTCCTCGGCTATAGTCGCGGGTCGAGTAGAGGGGAGGCGATGAACCGACGAGCACTGGCGCTCTACGCCTGGGCGCGAGGCCTGAAGCTGGGCGGACCGATGCTGGCGAGCGCAGCCTGGACGCGGCGGGAGTGGGCGGCGAGACATCTGGTGCTCACCCAAGAACGGCCACCCGCCTCTGGATGGCGGCGCCCCGATTTCTCCAGCGCCGAGCGCCGCACACTTCGAGACAGGTCATTTCTCGGCTTCCGGTTTCCGGGAGCGGTTCGGCGACGTTCTCGGGACGCGGGTTCCAGCGATTCCGGAAGCGGGTTCAAGTCTCGGAGCGGGGCGGTGGGGCGACGTTCTCGAAGGGGTTCGGGGCGACGTTCTCGGGAACGCGGGTTCAAGGCGACGTTCTCGGGACGCGGGTTCGAAAGGCGACGTTCTCGGGAAGCGGGTTCAGGCGACGTTCTCGGTGCGCGGTTCGTCGCCCGTTGGGCTCCCGCTTCGACGCGCTTCAGGACAGCCGTTCACGCGCTCGAGCAGCTATTCGCTGCGCGCGTGCTTCGCATGCCCGATTTCGAGCAGGCCATTTCAGAAGCGCCCGGTTGATTTCGCACTTCCCGGGGGCATGTCCAACCGGGGCGCTCTGGGGTTGGAAACACGATGTCAAGGAAAAAGCAACACGCTCCGGGCGCGAGAGACGGCGCGCTGGCGTGAACGGCTGGCGAGCCAGGGCCACGACCACGAGCGCGAGCAGATCTCGCCCGCGATGCAGAGCTGGGATCGGTCGACCGGCCGTTCAACTGCCGTTGGGCTCGGCCACTCTACGAATGGCGCGGACTCGGCGCTCATGGCGCGGCCGGTGTGGGCGCTGTCGGGCGCTTTCTCGGCCAGCATGCCAGCGCCGGCCAGGCGGACCGCGGGCGCCACGGCCTCGCAGCGGTCTCGTCAGGGGGCGGCCGTTCTGTCACTACCCGCGCTCGCCGTCAGGGGCGTTGGTGCCTACGCGGGGCGGACGTCGACGCCGTTCGGCCGCGCTCGCGGTTCGCTGCGGAAGGGCTTGTTGCCGGTTCGGCGAAGACAGGGCGGCGGAATGCTGCCTCTATGGCTCGACCGCAAGCTGATGGCGGAGGTGACAATCAGCAGCTCGTGCGGCTGGTCCCGATGCCGTCGCTATGCGGGCTGTGCAGACGCTCTATCGCGGGCTGCTGTTCCTGTTCCTCTCGCCGTGACGCCGCATCCGCTGAGGGTGGGCGCGTGCGTGTGGGGATGCGTGTCGCGGTCACGGAGAGGTCGTTGTACCCCACCTCACCCGTCTTCCCGGCCGGAGCCTGCGCGAGCAGGCGGAGAGCCGGACCAGGGGCTGGGGAGCTGGCGGGAGCCGCGGTGGCCCTGGGCCCGGATAGCCGCTGTCGCGGCTTCGGGAAACGAGTGGGGAAACGAGTGGGGGCGGCGAGCGAGGGCTCAGCGGCTCGCCGCAACCGCCTTCGCCAAGGCCTCGCGGAACATCTGAGGCGTCAGGCGCCCGGTGTTCGTATTGTAGCGCGAGCAGTGGTAGCTATCGACGAGGGTGAGGCCGCCTTCGAGGATATGGACGGCGCCATGGGCGAAGGGGTGGGCGGCCCGGCGCACGGCGAGCGCCGCCAGCACGTTGTCATGGGCGATGCGGCCGAGGGCAAAGAGCGCTCTCAGCTCGGGCAATGCGGCGATGCGCGCCTTCAGGAAGCCGAGGCAGGTGCGCGCCTCCTCGCCCGTCGGCTTGTTCTCGGGCGGGACGCAGCGGACCGCGTTGGTGATCATGCAACCTTTGAGGGTCAGGCCGTCCTCGGGCGAGGCCCGATAGCTGCCGCGCGCGAGCCCCGCCTCGATCAGGCATTCATAGAGGAGATCGCCGGCATAGTCGCCGGTGAAGGGCCGTCCGGTCCGGTTGGCGCCTTTGAGGCCGGGCGCGAGGCCGACGACGAGGAGGCGCGCGTCGGGCGGGCCGAAGGAGGGGACCGGCGCGTTGAAGAAGCCGGGATGGGCGGCCGCGTTGGACTGGCGGAACGTCACCAGTCGGGGGCAGAGCGGGCAGTCGCGGGGCGGCTCGGGAGGGGCAACGCTGTTACGGCTCACGATTGTTCCCCCCTCGAAATCCGACCGGCCGGCAATGGCGCGTGGCAGCCGGACGGCGCAGGCCGCCGCCGCGCCGTCGGCGGGTACTCTTCGGTCGGCTAGAGCCTGAGACGCGAGCGTCCGCGAGCATCGAAGGCGTGAATCAGACTCTCGACCCAAGCGTTGGAGCACGTCCGACGCGGCCGAACCGGTTCCGACCAGGTCGGGCACGTTCTCGGCTCCAGGCCCAGGTCAGGTCTCGGGATAGTCGTCGTCGGCGTCGTCGGGATCGGGGCTTGCGACGCGGGCGGGGGCGAAGCGGCTGGCGGCGGCCTGCTCGCGCTGGGCGCGGATCGCCGGATCGCGGCAGATGGCGTTCTCCAGATGGGCGAGGTCGACGAACTGGTCGGCCTGGCGGCGCAATTCGTCGGCGACCATCGGCGGCTGGGTCTGCAGCGTGGAGACGACGCTGACGCGCTTGCCCTTCTCCTGAAGCGCCTGCACCAGCGAGCGGAAATCGCCGTCGCCGGAAAACAGAATGATGTGATCGAGATGGTCGGCGAGCTGCATGGCGTCGACCGCCAGCTCGATGTCCATGTTGCCCTTGATCTTGCGCCGGCCGGTCGAGTCGGTGAACTCCTTGGTCGGCTTCGTCACCATGGTGTAGCCGTTGTAGTCGAGCCAATCGATCAGTGGGCGGATGGAAGAATATTCCTGATCCTCGACGATGGCCGTGTAATAGAGCGCGCGAACGAGCTGGGCCTTGCCGCGGAAGAGCGCGAGCAGGCGCTTGTAGTCGATATCGAAGCCGAGCGCCTTGGCCGTGGCGTAGAGATTGGCGCCGTCGATGAACAGCGCCGTGCGTTCATTGGGATAGAAATGCACGAAGTCACCTCGAAATGGGGGCGAGAAGGGGCGATTATCGCAAGGCCGGCGGGCGCGCAACACGACCGGGGCTCCCGGATTCGCCGCGCCGGCTCCGGGCGAGGTATAGGCGCCGAACCTCTTCGTTGGCAAAGGAATTTCGGATGAGCGGCGAGGGCCGGAGAGAACGGCGGGCGATCGTGGCGGTCGGGGCCAATGTGGCGGGGCGCTGGGGCGAGCCAAGGCGCACGGTGCGTGCGGCGGAAGGGGCGCTGGAGGCGCACGGCATCCGCGTGCTCGCCCATTCGCGGCTGTTCGAGACCGAACCGGTCGGGCCGATCTCGCAGCCGCCGTTCGTCAACGGCGCGCTGCTCGTCGCCACGACGCTGGCGCCCGGGCGGCTGCTCGCCAGCCTCAAGGAGATCGAGGCCGAGGCGGGCCGTGTCGACGGACTCCGATGGGGACCGCGCGCCCTCGATCTCGACATCGTCGACTATGACGGACGGGTGGTCGGCTGGGAGCGCACGCACGATCCTGAGAAGCCGCGGCGTCTGGTGCTGCCGCATCCGGAGATGCATCGCCGGGCCTTCGTGCTGATGCCGCTCGCCGATGTCGCGCCCGACTGGCGCCATCCGGTGTTCGGGCTGACGGCTGGCGAGTTGATCGCGCGGCTCGAGGGCGGTGTCGGCGGCATGCGGGCGATCGAGGAATAGCGCGAGCGGGGATCGAAGCGATCACGTCATCGGCCGGGCGGGCTCGGGCCCGGCGCCGCCGGCCTTGCGCAGCGCGCCGGCCGCCTCGCCGACCACGCGCGCGATCTCGAGCAGCGGCCGGACGAGCGGGCTCGAGCTGCGCCAGACCATGCCGATCCGGCGGGCGGGCTGCGGCGGCCTGAAACGCACGAGCGAGACGCGCGCCGAGCGTGTCTCGACCGCGACCGCCATCTCGGGGATCAGCGTGACGCCGAGACCGGCTGCGACCATCTGCACGAGCGTCGAGAGCGAGCTGGCATCGAGCGTCTCGCGCGCCACCCGTGTCTCCAGGCTGCAGAACGAGAGCGCCTGGTCGCGGAAGCAGTGTCCCTCCTCGAGCAGCAGCAGCCGCATCTCCCGCAAGGCCTCGGCGGCCGGCACCGGCTTGCCTTCGTCCTCGCCCGGCCGGACCAGCAGGAAGCTCTCGCTGAACAGCTCCACCTCGGTCAGCGAGGGCTCGGAGACCGGAAGTGCGAGAATGGCGGCGTCGATGCGCCCCGCGACGATCTCCTCGATCAGTCGCGAGGTCAGCGCCTCTCGCACGTGGATGTCGAGGTCGGGGAAGCGGGCGGTCAGCCCGGCGATGACCGAGGGCAGCAGGTAGGGGGCGATGGTCGGGATCATGCCGATGCGCAGACGCCCGAGCAGCCGGTCCTCGGCGGTGCGCGCGAACTCGCCGAGCTCGTCGACCGAGCGAATGATGCCGCCACTGCGCGCCGCCACCTCCTCGCCGAAGCGGGTCAGCCTGACGCCCCGCGTCCGCCGCTCGATCAAGGGCAGGCCGAGCGCCTGCTCCAGCTCCCTGATCTGCATGGACAGCGCCGGCTGGGAAATGGCGCAGGCCTCCGCGGCGCGGCCGAAATGGCGGTGGCGGGCGAGCGCGTCGAAATAGCGGAGCTGCCTGAGCGTGATCTGTAGCATCAGAGGCTCTTATCAGATGGATCACGAAATACAATTTTACCTGATGGGACGGGGGCACTAACTTGGCCCCCGTGGGGATGCCGAGGCAGGCCCTGGACGATGACCGCGCCAGCAGGCGGCGGGCCGGACGCGAAGGATCGCGGCGTGCCTTGCCCGTGCTTGCGGTGGGTCGGGCTCGTGCCCCGCCGATTGCGCTCCCGCAAAGACGGCCCTGACGGGTCCGTGCTTGCGTGGCAGCGACGGAACGCAAAGGCTAGACGAGGAAGACAAGATGGCCGAGGAAAAGAAGTGTCCCGTGTTGCACGGGTCTCGTGGCAACACGCTGATGAGCGGCCGGTCGAACCGCGACTGGTGGCCGAACCAGCTCAACCTCAGGATCCTGCACCAGAACTCCTCGCTGTCGGACCCGATGGGCGCCGGCTTCGACTATGCCGCCGAGTTCAGGAAGCTCGACTACCAGGGCCTGAAGGCCGACCTGACGGCGCTGATGACGGAATCGCAGGACTGGTGGCCGGCCGACTATGGCCATTACGGCGGCCTCTTCATCCGCATGGCCTGGCACAGCGCCGGCACCTATCGCACGGCCGACGGGCGCGGTGGCGCCGGCTCGGGCACGCAGCGCTTCGCCCGCTCAACAGCTGGCCCGACAACGCCAATCTCGACAAGGCGCGCCGCCTGCTCTGGCCGATCAAGCAGAAATACGGCAATCGCATCTCCTGGGCCGATCTGATGATCCTCGCCGGCAATGTCGCCATCGAATCGATGGGCGGGCGGACCTTCGGCTTCGGCGGCGGTCGCGCCGATGTGTGGGAGCCCGAGGAGGACATCTACTGGGGCGCCGAGACCGAGTGGCTGGCGACCAGCGACAAGGCGAACAGCCGCTATTCGGGTGACCGGGCGCTCGAAAATCCGCTCGCGGCCGTGCAGATGGGCCTCATCTACGTCAATCCGGAGGGCCCCGACGGCAAGCCCGATCCGGTCGCGTCCGGCCGCGACATCCGCGAGACCTTCGCCCGCATGGCGATGAACGACTACGAGACGGTGGCGCTGACGGCCGGTGGCCACACCTTCGGCAAGACCCATGGCGCGGCCTCGGCCTCCCATGTCGGTGCCGAGCCGGAGGCGGCCCCCATGGAGGCGATGGGCCTCGGCTGGCTGTCGAGCTACGGCAGCGGCAAGGGTCGCGACACCATCACGAGCGGCATCGAGGGCGCCTGGAAGCCCAACCCGATCAAGTGGGACATGGGCTATTTCGACATGCTGTTCGGTTGCGAGTGGGAGCTGGTGAAAAGCCCGGCCGGCGCCTTCCAGTGGACGCCGAAGAACCCGACGCCCGACCAGATGGCGCCCGATCCGGCAGACCCCAAGAAGCGCGTGCCGATCATCATGACCACCGCCGACATGGCGATGCGCATGGATCCGATCTACGAGCCGATCTCGCGGCATTTCCACAAGAATCCGGACGAGTTCGCCGACGCCTTCGCGCGGGCCTGGTTCAAGCTGACCCATCGCGACATGGGGCCGAAGGCGCGGTATCTGGGCCCGGAGGTGCCGGCCGAGGACCTGATCTGGCAGGACCCGGTTCCCGTCGCCGATCATCCGCTGGTCGATGCCAAGGACGTCGCCGCCCTCAAGGCGAAGATCCTCGCCTCGGGCCTCTCCATCGCCGATCTCGTCTCGGCGGCCTGGGCCTCGGCCTCGACCTTCCGTGGCTCGGACAAGCGCGGCGGCGCCAACGGCGCGCGGGTCCGCCTCTCGCCGCAGAAGGACTGGGAGGCGAACGAGCCGCAGCGGCTCGCCGGCGTCCTCAAGGTGCTCGAGGGCGTCAAGGCCGATTTCGACAAGAGCGCGGGCGGCGGCCGGAAGGTGTCGATCGCCGATCTCCTCGTGCTCGCCGGTTCGGCGGCGATCGAGAAGGCGGCCAAGGCCGGCGGCCATGACATCGAGGTGGCGTTCACGCCCGGGCGTACCGACGCCACGCAGGAGCAGACCGACATCGAATCCTTCGAGGTCATGGAGCCGATCGCCGACGGTTTCCGCAACTATCGCAAGGGCCGCTACACGGTCTCCACCGAGGAGTTGCTGATCGACAAAGCCCAGCTCCTGACGCTCACCGCTCCGGAGATGACCGCGCTCGTCGGCGGCATGCGGGCGCTCGGGGTGACGCATGGCGGCACGAAGGACGGTGTGCTCACCGACCGGGCCGGCACGCTCTCCAACGACTTCTTCGTCAATCTCCTCGATATGGGCGTCGCCTGGACGCCGGTCTCGGAGGACAAGGAGCGGTTCGAGGGACGCTGCCGCAAGACCGGCAAGGCGAGATGGACCGCAAGCCGGGCCGATCTCGTGTTCGGCTCGAACTCGCAGCTTCGGGCGCTCGCCGAGGTCTATGCGCAGGACGACGCCAAGAAGAAGCTGGTCGAGGATTTCGTGGCGGCCTGGGTCAAGGTGATGAACGCCGACCGGTTCGATATCGCGGCCTGAGGCGCGGTAATCGGCTGCCGGGGTCCGGCAGGTTGCAACAGGCAAGGCGCGCGGGGAGCACCCCCCGCGCGCCTTCTTGCATTCCGGCGCCCGAGGTGGGGCGCGACCAATACGGCGAAGAGGGCGCCGGCGATCTCGGCGGCGAGGAAGGCCGGCACGCTTGTGGGCGCGATGCCGGCGAACGTGTCGGACAGGGCGCGCGCGAGGGTGACGGCCGGATTGGCAAAGGAGGTCGAGGCGGTGAACCAGTAGGCGGCGGTGATGTAGAGCCCGACCGCATAGGGCACGGCCTCCCGCGCGGTTGCGATGGTGCCGATGATGGTGACGAGGAGACCGAAGGTCGCGACCGCCTCGGCGAGCCATTGGCCGGGGCCCGAGCGGACCGTAGTCGAGAGCTGCATGACGGGCAGGTCGAACATGGCATGGGCCAGCCAGACGCCGAGCACGGCGCCGGCGATCTGGGCCGCGACATAGGGTGCGACCTCGCTCCAAGGCAGTTCGCGGCGGAGCGCGAAGGCGAGCGTGACGGCCGGATTGAAATGGGCGCCCGAAACCGTGCCGAGCATCTGGATCAGCACGATGAGGATCGCGCCGGTCGCCAGCGTGTTGGCGAGGAGGGCGATCGCGACATTGCCGCCGGCAAGCTTGGCGCCCATGATTCCGGAACCGACGACGGTCGCGAGCAGGAGAGCGGTGCCGAGTCCCTCGGCGAGGAGCCGCGAGGAAGCGTTCGGGGTCATGAGCGCTCCCCGGTGGCCTTGACGGTGGCGCCATCCATGCGGCCGATGGCACCGAGCTCGGCCTTCAGCCTCAGACCATCGAGACTCGCGATCGGCAGGGAGGTGAAGGCACCGATGCGCCGCGAGAGAAAGCGGTAGGCGAGCTCGAAGGCGCGCTCCTTCTCGATGTCGGTCCCCTCGACGGCGGCCGGGTCCTCGATGCCCCAATGGGCGGTCATGGGCTGGCCGGGCCAGATGGGGCAGGTCTCGCCGGCGGCGTTGTCACAGACGGTGAAGACGAAATCCATGGTCGGGGCGCCCGGGCCGGCGAACTCCTCCCAGCTCTTGGAGCGGAGCCCCTCGGTCGAATGGCCGTGCGCCCCGATGACCTTCAGGGCGAAGGGGTTGACGGTGCCCTTGGGCTGGCTGCCGGCCGAATGGGCACGGAAGCGATCGCCACCCAAGGCGCGCAGGATGCTCTCGGCCAGGATCGAGCGGGCGGTATTTCCGGTGCACAGGAAGAGGACGTGGAAAACCTTGTCAGGCACAGGGTTTCTCCTTCGAGGCGAGGGCGGGCGGGCAGCAGGGGGCGATCTCGTCGAGAATGGGGGCGCAGATTTCGGGCCTGCCGTCGCAGCAGTCCTGCAGCAGGAAGACCAGCACGGCACGGAAGCGCCCGAGATCGGCGCGATAGACGATCTGGCGAGACAGGCGGGTGCGGCGGACGAGGCCACAGGCGGCGAGGGCGGACAGATGGCTCGACATGGTGTTCTGGGGGACGGCGAGCAGGCGGGCGATCTCGCCGGCTGGAATGCCGCCCGGCTCGCGGGCGACGAGAAGCCGGAAGGCACTGAGGCGGGTCGGCTGCGAGAGCGCGGAGAGACAGTCGATGGCGATCGATTGATCCATATATCGAGAATGATCGATGTGAATGACAGGGGTGTGACAGGGTCGACGGCTGGAGCGATTGCAGAGGGGGAGCAAGGGACAAAGCGGGGAGGGACAGGGCAGTGGTGGACGCGCCGGGGCAGCCGGTGGGCTGGCGGGATGAAGCCGGGGACGAGTGGCCGAGTGGCGGATGGGTTCCGGAAGACATGGCTGGTGCCATCTGGCTGCGAGAGCTTGGCAGCGAGCAGGTGGCAGAGAGGGGGCAGAGGCAGCGGGCGGACGAGCCGGTGAGCATCCCGGTGGCAATTCTGCGCGTCAGCCGGCAGAATGGGCGGCGCGCAAAGACCTCATCGAGGCGCGATCCCGCGGTCGGATGACCGCCTCTTGGATCGCCCGCGGGCAGGGCGGCACACGGGTGGCCGCACCCCGAGCCAGGGCCTGAGGCCCGACCAGAAGAGGATCCCCGTCATGTCGACACCGACGAATGTCGCCCTGCAATATACTCGCGGCGGACTCGCCCTCGCCATACGCGACGGGGTGCTCTCGCTCGGCAAGACGCCCGAGACGGTCACGATCGACGATCTCGCGCCGGTCGACGAGTTCCATGTCGGCGGCCGCAAGGCGTCGGAGGAGTTCATCGGTCAGCTCGGTCTCACGGCAGGGATGCGGGTGCTCGACATCGGCTGCGGTCTCGGGGGCACGGCGCGCTATGCCGCCGAGCGCTTTGAGGGCCGTGTCACGGGCATCGACCTGACGCGCGAATACATCGATACCGGCAATACGCTCTGCCAGTGGGTCGGGCTCGAGGAGCGCGTGTCGCTGCGCCGAGGCAATGCGCTCGCCATGCCGTTCGAGGACGGCGCCTTCGATGCCGCCTATATGCTGCATGCGGGCATGAACATCGCCGACAAGCAGGGGCTCACCGCCGAGGTCGCGCGGGTGCTGAAGCCGGGGGCGACTTTCGGCATCTACGACATCATGCGGACGGGGCCGGGCGATCTCGTCTATCCGGTGCCGTGGGCCGATACGCCCGATCTCAGCGCGCTCGCTGCGCCGGCGGACTACAAGGGCGCCCTGCAGGATGCCGGCTTCTCGCTGACGGCCGAGCGCGACCGCCGCGACTTCGCGCTGGAGTTCTTTTCGCAGATGCGATCGCGGGCCGCGGGCGCGGACGGCCCGCCGCCGCTCGGCCTGCACGTGCTGATGGGGCGCTCGACGCCCGAGAAGGTCAGGAACATGATCGCCAACATCACCGAGGGACGGATCGCCCCGGTCGAGCTGATCGCACGCAAGGGGTGAGGGCCGCCGTTCGGCCACGGTCGCCCCTTGCGGGACATGCGGCCGACACGGGTTGCGGCGGTGCACAAGGTGGCGTAGTATCATCGGCTGACCCACACCCCCCGGACGATTCTCGAGAGGCAGACCGCTCATGGCCCGCGTCACCGTCGAAGACTGCATCGACAAGGTCCCCAACCGTTTCGAGCTCGTGCTTCTCGCCGCCCACCGGGCCAGGGCGCTGGCCACCGGCGCGCAGATCACCGTCGAGCGCGACAACGACAAGAACCCGGTCGTGGCGCTGCGCGAGGTGGCCGACCACATGATCTCGCCGGAGGACCTCAAAGAGGACCTCATCCACTCGATCCAGAAGTTCGTCGAGGTCGACGAGCCGGAGGCCGAGGCCGCGCCGATGATCCAGAACGAGCATCGCGGGCCGACCCTCGGGCGCGACGACCAGTCGATGGACACCACCATCGACCGGATGAGCGAGGAAGAGCTGCTGAGGGGCCTCGAGAGCATGGTCCCGGTCGAGGCATCGACGACCAGCCCGCGGACACGCTGAGGCGGCCGGCCCGGCGGGCGAGGCGGAACCGAGCGCCCTTCACCCACCGGACGTCAGGGGGCGATGGGCGGACGCCGTGGTGTCGCCCGTCCGATCCCGCAGATGCCCCGACATGGCGGCCGCCACGGTGCAGAACCGGCCGCCCGGGCGGCGCTCGAGGTGTCCGGTTTCCTCCGTGAGCCCCTCACGATGATGCGGCAGTACGAGCTGGTCGAGCGCGTCCAGAGCTACGACCCCAAGGCCGACGAGGCGCTGCTCAATCGCGCCTATGTCTATGCCATGCGCAAGCACGGCGACCAGAAGCGCGCCTCGGGCGATCCCTATTTCTCCCACCCCCTCGAGGTCGCCGCGATCCTGACCGAGCTGAAGCTCGACGATGCGACCATCGCCACCGCCCTGCTGCACGACACGATCGAGGACACCGATACGACGCGGGCCGAGATCGACACGATGTTCGGGCCCGAGATCGGCGCGCTCGTCGAGGGCCTGACCAAGATCAAGAAGCTCGATCTCGTCACCAAGCAGGCCGAGCAGGCCGAGAATTTCCGCAAGCTGCTGCTCGCGATCTCGAGCGACATCCGCGTGCTGATGGTCAAGCTCGCCGACCGGCTGCACAACATGCGCACGCTCGAGCACATGCGCATCGACAAGAAGGCGCGCATCTCGCGCGAGACGCTCGACATCTACGCGCCGCTCGCCGGGCGCATGGGCATGCAGTCGCTGCGCGACGAATTGGAGGACCTGTCGTTCCGCTGGATCGATCCGGAGGCCTACGCCATCGTCACGGGCAAGCTCAAGGAGCTCGGGGCGAAGTCGCAACCCTTCGTCGACGAGATCACCTCCGCGCTCGGCGCCCGGCTTGCCGAGGGCGGCATCAAGGCGCGCGTCAGCGGTCGGGAGAAGACGCCATTCTCGGTGTGGAAGAAGATGGAGCGGAAGCAGGTCTCGCTCGAGCAGCTCTCCGACATCTATGCCTTCCGCGTCGTCGTCGAGACGGTGCTCGATTGCTACAAGGCGCTCGGCGTCGTGCATACGAGCTGGCAGATCGTGCCGGGCCGGTTCAAGGACTATGTGTCGAGCCCCAAGCCCAACGATTATCGCTCGATCCACACCACGATCGTCGGGCCGCAGCATCAGCGGGTCGAATTGCAGATCCGCACCGAGGCGATGCACCAGGTCGCCGAATATGGCGTCGCGGCGCATGCGCTCTACAAGGACGGCGAGTTTCAGGGGCGCGGCGGGCAGGGCGCGGGGTCGCCGGCCGGGCGGGGCGGCGGCAACGGCATCACCGGTCACGACAGCCAAGCCTACCAATGGCTCAGGCGCCTCGTCGAGACGCTGGTCGAGGGCGACAACCCGGAGGAGTTCCTCGAGAACACCAAGCTCGAGCTGTTCCAGGACCAGGTGTTCTGCTTCACGCCGAAGGGGCGGCTCCTGGCATTGCCGCGCGGCGCGACGCCGATCGACTTCGCCTATGCGGTGCACACCTCGGTCGGCAACCGCTGCGTCGGGGCGCGGATCAACGGTCAGCACCGGCCGCTGAAGACCGAGCTGAGAAACGGCGACGAGGTGCAGATCGAGACCTCGGACGCGCAGACGCCACCGGCCGACTGGGAGACCATCGTCAAGACCGGCAAGGCGCGCTCGACGATCCGCCGTGCCAACCGGGAGGCGAACCGGCGGAGATTCGGCGAGCTCGGGCGGCAGCTCCTGCGGTCGGCCTTTGCCACCATCGGGCGCGACTATTCCGACGATCTCGTCGCCAAGGGGCTGGGGCGGCTGTCGCAGAAGACGGTCGAGGACGTGCTGGTCGCGGTGGCCAAGAGCGAGCTGGCGACCGAGGCGGTCATCCGCGCCTCGCTGCCGGATGCCGAGCCGCCGGGCCCGCGCCCGCGCGACCGCTCGCGGCGCAACCGCTACGAGGGGCGGGCCGACGAGGGCTGGTTCAATCTCACGCGCGTCATGGGCTTCAAGTTCCGCCTGCCGGGGCTTTCGGGGGCGGGCGATCAGGTGCCGGGTGGCCAGGGCATCCCGATCCGCGGGCTGAAGGGCAATCTGCCGGTCGAGTTCGGCGAGGGCGGCGCCGTTCCCGGCGACAAGATCGTCGGCATCCTGACGCCCGACAAGGGCATCCTGATCTTTCCGATCCATTCCCCCAAGCTCAAGGACTACGAGCGCTTCGACGACTGGATCGATGTGGCCTGGGACCTGTCGGAGGGCGGCTCGGAACGCTACCGCGCCATGATCCGCGTGACGACGCTGAACCAGCCGGGCTCGCTCGCCCGGATCGCCCAGGTGATCGGCGATGCCGACGGCAATATCGACACGCTGCGCATGCGAACGCGCGCCGCCGATTTCACGGAGATGGACATCGGCGTCGAGGTGTTCGATCTCGCCCATCTGAACGACATCCTCAAGGGCCTGAAATCGGTGCCGGTGGTCAGTGACGCGGTGCGCATCTTCGGCGAGGATTGATGGCGGCCGGCCGCTCGGCCATGATCGCGGGAGCGGTGCCGGCCGGCGAGCGCGGGGGCGGGCTTGCGATGTGCCCGCGGCGGACGCCCGGACATGCAACTCAACAGGCGACGGACAGGACCATGGCGGCTGCGGGACATCCCGGATATCTGAGGCTCGGCGTCAATATCGATCATGTGGCGACCGTCCGGAACGCCCGCGGCGGCGATCTGCCCGATCCGGTGCGGGCGGCCGTGCTCGCGATTTCGGCGGGCGCCGACGGCATCACCGCGCATCTGCGCGAGGACCGGCGCCATATTCGTGACGCCGACATCGGGAGCCTGATGGCGACGATCGACCGGCCGCTCAATTTCGAGATGGCGGCGACCGAGGAGATGGTCAAGATCGCGCTCGCCGTGAAGCCGCA
>JAWKWA010000002.1:0-300874 GCA_041397765.1 Hyphomicrobiaceae bacterium
CGATGCAGAAGCGCGCGAAGATCGCGCCGAGAACTTCCTCGACGCCGATGCTGCCGGCGAGCCGGCCGAGCGCATGATTGGCGCGCCGCAGCGCCTCGGCACCGAGCGCGAGTTCCTGCTCGGAAGGGTCGAGAAACTCCTCGATCGCGGCCAATGTCTGCTCGAGACACTGACGCTCGCGGGCGCGCACGACGAGCAGGCTTTCGGTGTCGCCCGCCGCCTGCGATGCGTGCCTTGCGATCAACCGCTCCAATTCGCCGATACCGGTGCCCCGGCGGGCCGAGACACGCAAGGCGTCGGGCGCCAATCCCGGCACCGGACGCACACCGCAGAGGAGATCGCTCTTGGTGACGATGGCGACGACCGGGACACCGAGCGAGGCGAGGCGGTCGGGAACACGGGGATCGGGCTCGGCGACATCGACCAGCCAGAGCACCAGATCCGCCACCGCGGCATGCGCATAGCTGCGGCGAATGCCCTCGGCCTCGACATCGCCCGAGGCCTCGCGAAGTCCGGCCGTGTCGGTGACAACGACGGCGAGGCCGGCGAGATCGAGACGCACCTCGATCGCATCGCGGGTCGTGCCGGGCTCGGCCGAGACGATGGCGACGTCGCGGCGGGCGAGGACGTTGAGCAGGCTCGACTTGCCGACATTGGGCGGTCCGGCGAGCACGACACGGAAGCCCTCGCGATGGATCTCGCCGCGATGGGCATCGGCGAGAGCGGCCGCAATGCTATCCCTCACCACCCGCACGCGCGCTTCCGCCGCCGCGCGTGCCGGGGCGATGCCGACATCCTCCTCGGCGAAATCGATCAGCGCCTCGAGAAGGGCCATCGCCTCGAGCAGATCGCCGCGCCAGACATCCGCCTGGCGGCGCAGGCGTCCCCCGGCATTGGCGAGGGCGATCCGGCGCTGCCCCTCGGTCTCGGCGGCGATGAGATCGGCGAGCGCCTCGGCCTCGGTCAGATCGATGCGACCGTTGTCGAAGGCACGGCGGGCGAACGCGCCGGGCTCGGCGAGGCGGAGGCCCTCGAGCTCGGCGAGCGCTGCGAGCACGGCGGCGACGACGGCCCGGCCGCCATGGAGATGAAGCTCGACCACGTCCTCGCCGGTGAAGCTCGCGGGGGCGGGAAAGCCGAGTGCCAGGGCCTCGTCGAGCGGCTCGGCCGAGCGCGGATGCCGCAGCCGGACCCGCCGAGCGAGGCGGGGCGTCAGCGTTCCGCAGCCGAGCGCCGCGGCCGCACCGAAGGCGGCCGGCCCCGACAGGCGCACGATCGCGATGCCTGCCGGCGGCTGGCCGCTCGAGAGCGCGAATATGGTGGTCTGGGGCGCGAGAACCATTCCAGAAGCTCGGGAGTTGGTCAAAATGGGGAAGCGCCGTGGGCTCGCCCGGCTTGCGCTTGCGCCTCGCTTGGCATTTAGAGCATGCCCGGCAGGCTTGCATAGCCCGGGCGCGGTGCCGCTGGCGCACAGATGGGCGCGCGGCCGCCGGGGCCAGTCCGACAAGATTTCATCCGGGGATTCGAGGATGTCCGATCCGCATATGCGTGGCGCCAACCGGCTTACCGGCGAGACCAGCCCCTATCTGCTCCAGCACAAGGACAACCCCGTCGACTGGTGGCCGTGGGGCGAGGCCGCGCTTCAGGAAGCGCGCCGGACCGGCAAGCCCATTCTGCTCTCGGTCGGCTATGCGGCGTGCCACTGGTGCCATGTGATGGCGCATGAAAGCTTCGAGGACGAGGAGACGGCCGCGCTGATGAACAGCCTGTTCGTCAACATCAAGGTCGACCGCGAGGAGCGTCCGGACATCGATGCGATCTACATGGCGGCGCTGCACACGCTCGGCGAGCAGGGCGGCTGGCCGCTCACCATGTTCCTGACCTCCGACGGCGAGCCGTTCTGGGGCGGCACCTATTTTCCGAGGGAGGCACGCTACGGCCGGCCGTCCTTCCGCCAGGTGCTGAACGAGATCGCGCGCATCCATGCCGAGGAGCCGGAACGGGTGCATGGCAATGCGCGTGCGATCCTTTCGCGGCTGTCGGCCGAGGCGGCGCCCGGTCGCGACCGGCTGCCGGGCGATGCCGAGATCGCGGCGCTGGGCGAGCGCGCCGCCGGCCTCGTCGATCCCGTCCATGGCGGCATGCGCGGGGCGCCGAAATTCCCGCAGCATCCGTTCCTCTGGTGGCTCTGGCGCGCGGGCCTTGCCTATGATCTCGCGCCGGCCCGCGAGGCCGTCATCAGAACGCTCGACAACATCTGCCAGGGCGGCATCTACGATCATGTGGGGGGAGGATTCGCGCGCTACTCGGTCGACGAGCGCTGGCTGGTGCCGCATTTCGAGAAGATGCTCTACGACAATGCACTGCTCATCGATCTGATGACGGAGGTGTGGAAGGAGACGGGCTCTGCGCTTCTCGAGCGGCGTATCGCGGAGACGGCAGAGTTCATGGTGACCGCCATGGCGGCGCCGGATGGCGGGCTCGCGTCGAGCTACGATGCCGATTCGGAGGGCGAGGAGGGACGCTTCTACGTCTGGACGCCGGCCGAGATCCTCGATGTGCTCGGGGCCGAGGACGGTGCCTTCTACTGCCGCATGATGGACATCACGGAGGGCGGAAACTTCGAGGGGCGGAGCATTCCCAATCGTCTCGCCATGCCAGAGCTGCGAGACGAGGCCAGCGAGAGGCGGCTCGACAGGCTGAACCTGCGGCTCCGCGCACATCGCGCCGGCCGCGTGCCGCCCGGCTTCGACGACAAGGTGCTGGCCGACTGGAACGGACTTGCGATCGTCGGGCTCGTCAAGGCGGGGCTCGCCTTCGACAGGGATGATTGGATCGGCGCCGGCAAGCAAGCCTATCGCTTCGTCATGACGCAGATGATGCGCGAGGGACGACTCGTTCATGCCTATCGGGCCGGGATCGCCAAGGCGCCGGCGACGTCGAGTGACTATGCCAATATGATCGCGGCGGCGATTGCACTTCACGAGGCGACGGGGGACCGGAACCTGCTCAGCGAGGCCATGGGGCTGGCCGAGACGCTCGAGCGTCACTATCGCGTGGCACCAGCGGGCGGCTATGCGCTGAGCGCCGACGACACGCCGGGGCTCGTCGTGCGCACACGCTCGGCCCATGACGATGCGGTGCCGAACGCCAATGCCGTGATGGTCGCCAATCTCGTGAGGCTCGCCCTGCTGACGGGCGAGGCCGACTACGAGGCGCGTGCGGAAGCGGTGTTGAAGGCCCATGCCGGCGGGCTCGCGGAGGCGCCGCTCGCCTATTGCGGACTGCTTGCCGGGCTGATGGACGCGATCGCGCCGGCGCATCTTGTGATCGTGCGCGGCGAGGGAGACGATGGCGCCGGGGATCGGCTGGTCGCCGCCGCGCGCCGGATGGCCTATCCGGGCGCGCTCGTCTCGGTGTTTGACGATCCTTCAGACATTCCCGAAGGATCGCCCGCTGCCGGCAAGCCCGCCGAGGACGGGCGCACCAGCGCCTATCTCTGCTTCCAGCGAAGCTGTGTACCGGCGCGCTTCACCGAGGCCGCCCTCTTGGAGCTCGTGCGGGAGGCCCGGGCGCGGCGCTTGCGCTTCACCGGCTGATCCTCGGCGACATCGCCGGCATCGACCGCGGCGGAGGCCCGCGCCTTCTTGACGGACGAGGACTGGATGGCCGGCGTGCGGACGATGAAGGCGGTGTAGAAATTCGATTCCTCGCTCTTGCCGCGATCGGTGACGATGAGCGACGAGCCGGGCGTCAGCAGACTGGCGATGCGCGTCCGCGTCTCGTCGGGAATGGTGATGCGGTCGAGAACGGCCGAGGCGGAGATGTCCTCCGACATGGGATCGCCCGGCATGGCGACCCAGCGCACGGTGGTATCGCCGCTGGCGAAGGACAGTGCCTGATAGAGATGCGTGCCCATCGGCTCATCCGACTCGACGACCTCGACCGGCGCGCTGAACAGATCCTTGAAGTCCTGCTTGACGAAGATGTGCCAAGCCCGGGCGGGCCCGCGGCCAGTGGCGCGGCTCAGATGGTCGAGCACCTCGGTCGAGACGTCGTCGGTCTCTTTCAGGCCGTGGATGCGCTGGTAGACGCGCATGATCTTTCGGGTCTGGGGACCGATGAAGCCGTCGATCTCGCCGATTTCGTATTGCAGCTCGGAGAGCATGGTCTGCAGCGATTTCACGATGTCGCGCTCGGATGAGCGGGCGATCAGCATGCGCAAGGGCGCATTGTCCTTCACCACGCCCGACGCCTCGCCCTCCTCGACATCCACGCTCGCGGCGGCAACGGCAACCTCGCCGGTGGAGGCGACGGTGGCGCAGCCGTCGCAGGCGCCGGTCGTCAGCTTCGGCACGGGCGCCGGATTGAAGAGCAGCGGATGGGAGATGTCGCTCGGCGCCGAATGACCGGCCGTCACGATGACATGCGTGTTCATCCGGGTCATGCGGAAGAGATGGCTGGCGAACTTGCCGGGCATGCGGATGCAGCCGTGCGACGCCGCGTAGCCCGGCAGGTGGCCCTGGTGCAGGGCGGTGCCCGTCCAGGTCAGGCGCTGCATCCAAGGCATGGGCGCGCCGCCATAGAGATTCGAGTAATGGTGACGCGACTTGGCGAGGATAGAGAAGACGCCGGTCGGGGTCGGAAACGCCCGCTGCCCGGTCGAGACGGGCGAGGATTCGAGCAGCTCGGTGCCGTGATAGACGTAGACCTTCTGGTCGGCGGTCGAGACGACGAGATTGAGCGGGAAGCGCGGCGCGACCTCGGCCTGCTCGGGCTCCTTCTCCTTTTTCTTGCGTTTGGAGGATGCGTCGGCGCTGGCCGCTATCGAAACCACGAGCAGGGCTGCGATCAGCAGGCTCGAGACTGCTCCAAGCATCAGACGAAGCGCTGGCGAGCCGTTTGTGCGGTTCATTGCCGATTTCCCGATTTTGCGAGGTCGCATCTGGCCGCCGCAGCGGCAGCCCAAAGGATTCGGGCAAAATAGCGTCGAGTCGAGCTCGTCGCCACGTCCAGCGCGTCCTTTGCGTCGCACCGCTTCGGCACAGTTGCAGGATTGTGACTCTGCCCCCCGCCCCGGACAAGCAAGAATTGGCCGACGCGACAACCGTCGACCCGAATCCGTAGACTTTGGTGAAGATCGCCGGCAGGGGGCAGGCAAGCGCCGCCCCGCACTCAGCCGGAGGAGAGTCTGGCCGCGAGCCGCGCGACCCTTGCCCCCAGATGGGCCGCGGTCACCAGATCGCTCTCGACGAAGGCATCGCCGGCGGTTTCGGTTGCAAGCCCGAGCTGGGTGCCGAGACGGTTGCGGCCCGCCGGATCGTAGCCGCTCGGAATATCGAGACCGCACCAGATCATGCCATGCTGCGACGCGAGGATCGAGAAGTAGGAGAGCGTGGCGGACTGGTCGCCGTTCAGGCAAGAGCCGGTGGTGAAACCGGCCGCGACCTTGTCGGCCCAGAGCTGGGTGGTCCAGCGCTCGCTCGTCGCGTCGGCGAAGGCCTTGAACTGGGCGGCAGGCCCACCCATGAAAGTCGGGCTGCCGAAGACGATGCCGTCGGCGGCGTCCAGCCGTTGCAGCAGGCTCTCGTTGCGAAAGCGGCCGCCATCCATGTCCGCGCCGACGATGCGGCAGAGCTCGGCCTCGCCATGCTTGCCGGCGCCTTCACGGATCGTCTCCGCCAGACGATGGGTGTTGCCTGTCGCAGAGTAGTAGACGATCGCCAGCCGTGCCATGCCCCACCCTCGAAAGTCGCGGCCGGACCGTCCCGGAGCCGCCCGCCACCCGAAGGTCAGGCATTCATGCTGGTGAAGAAGTCGCCATTCGTCTTGGTGGCGCGGAGCTTGTCGGAGAGGAACTCGATAGATTCCATGACGCCCATCGGATTGAGGATGCGGCGCAGCACGTACATCTTCTTGAGCTGCTCGGGCGTCGTCAGCAGGTCCTCCTTGCGGGTGCCGGACTTGGCGATGTCGATCGCCGGGAAGACGCGCTTGTCGGCGACCTTGCGGTCGAGCACAATCTCGCAGTTGCCGGTGCCCTTGAACTCCTCGAAAATCACCTCGTCCATGCGGCTGCCGGTATCGATCAGCGCCGTCGCGATGATGGTGAGCGAGCCGCCCTCCTCGATGTTGCGGGCGGCACCGAAAAACCGCTTCGGCCGCTGCAGGGCATTGGAGTCGACACCGCCGGTCAGCACCTTGCCGGAGGACGGCACGACCGTGTTGTAGGCGCGGCCGAGGCGGGTGATCGAATCGAGCAGGATGACGACGTCGCGCTTGTGCTCGACGAGGCGCTTGGCCTTCTCGATGACCATCTCGGCCACCTGGACGTGACGGGCCGCCGGCTCGTCGAAGGTCGAGGAAACGACCTCGCCGTTCACCGAGCGCTGCATGTCGGTGACCTCCTCGGGCCGCTCGTCGATGAGCAGCACGATCAGGTAGCATTCGGGGTGATTGGCCGTGATCGAGTGGGCGATGTTCTGCAGGATCACCGTCTTGCCGGTGCGCGGCTGGGCGACGATCAATGCGCGCTGGCCCTTGCCGAGCGGCGCGACGATATCGATGACGCGGGCGGTCAGATCCTTGGTCGGTTGCGCCTCGATCTCCATCTTCAGCCGACGGGTCGGATAGAGTGGAGTGAGGTTGTCGAAGTGGATCTTGTGACGCGCCGCCTCGGGATCCTCGAAATTGATCTTGTTGACCTTGAGGAGCGCGAAGTAGCGTTCGCCCTCCTTGGGGCTGCGGATCTGGCCCTCGACGGTATCGCCGGTGCGCAGCGCGAAGCGACGGATCTGACTCGGGCTGACATAGATGTCGTCGGGCCCCGGCAGATAGTTGGCATCGGGCGAGCGCAGGAAGCCGAAGCCGTCCTGCAATACCTCGACGACGCCAGTGCCGGTGATGTCGACCTCGCGGGCGGCGAGCTGCTTCAGGATGGCGAACATCAGCTCCTGCTTGCGCAGCGCGCTGGCGTTCTCGACCTGGACCTCCTCGGCAAAGCTCAGGAGCTCCATGGGGTTCTTCATCTTGAGGTCTGCTAGTTTCATTTCCTGCATGGGAGACTCCGGGGGCGAACGGCCGAGGAAGGGGGAAGGGGAGAACCGGCAGGATCGACTTCGATGTGGAGAAGCTTGGTCGCCATCAGGGCGAGGGCGGGCCTTATCGAGCGGCCCGCGCGATCCCGGGCATCACAGCCCAGTGTCTGCCTGTTCCCTTGAGGTAGGAACGACTGATTCTGTCTATAGCAGAGTCCCGGCCGCAAAGCCAAGTCTTGCAGGAACAACCGGGCGATTTGTTGACGCGGCGAGGTGAGACGAGCGGTATCGGTGGTCGATCACCCGAGGTGAAGCCGAACGACGCGACACCGCCGCGCGGTCGGGCCCCTGTAGAACGAACCGCGGTGCTTGGGTCGGGGCGTGGCGCCTCGATCAAACCGTCGGAGCCGGTTGCCCCCGGCGAGGGGTCAGCGCCCCTCCCGATCAGAACGGCTTCACGATGACGAGAATGACGATCGCGATCATCAGCAGCGCAGGGACCTCGTTCATGATCCGCCAATGGCGCGCCGGGCGCTCGTTGCAATCTTCGGCGAAGCGCCTGACGGCGGCCGACAGATAGCCATGGACGCCCGAGAGGGCGATGACGAAGGCGAGCTTGGCGTGAAACCAGCCGGCGGTGAACCAGTCGGCCTGCCAGGCGAGCCAGAGGCCGAAGACCCAGGCCAGCACCATCGAGGGATTGACGATGATGCGCAGCAGGCGGGCCTCCATGACCTTCAGCGTCTCGGAGAGCTCGGAGCCTTTCGCGGCGCCGGAATGATAGACGAACAATCGCGGCAGGTAGAGCATGCCGGCCATCCAGGAGATGATGGCGACGACATGGGCGGCCTTAACCCAGGGGTAGGCGTCGGCGCCGAGCACGACCATGGCGCCGAGCACCAACGCCGCCGTGACACCGAGTGCGATCGCCGCCCGCCAGGCCGGCGATGGCCCGCCTGGGATCGGTCTCTCTGTCATGTCAGGCTCCCGAGGTCCGGCGGACCAGCGCGACGAGACGGGCCACATGGTCGGGTGGCGTCTCGGGCACGATGCCGTGGCCGAGGTTGAAGATGAAGGGGCGGCCGGCCATCGCCGCGAGGATCTGATCGATCCGGCGATCCAGGGCCTCGCCTCCCGAGACCAGGAGCAGGGGATCGAGATTGCCCTGGAGGGTGGCGAGGGGGGAGAGATCGCGGGCCATGACGTCGAGCGGCATCGCCGTGTCGCAGCCGAGCCCGGCAACGCCGGTGGCGCGGACATAGCGCGCGGCGAGGAGCCCCGCACCGCGCGGAAAGCCGATCACCGGCACCGCAATGCCCCGGGCCTTCAGACCGGCGAGGATCGCCTTGGTCGGCTCGATCACCCAGCGCTCGAACTCCGGCTCGGCGAGGCTGCCCGACCAACTGTCGAAGATCTGCAGGCAGTCGGCGCCGGCCGCGACCTGGCGGGCGAGATAGTCGATCGAGGCTTCGACGACGAGGTCGACGAGGGCGGCAAAACCGGCCGGGTCGCGATAGGCCCAGAGCCGGGCGGCAGCCTGGTCCTGCGAACCGCGGCCGGCGACCATGTAGGTGGCGACCGTCCAGGGGGCGCCGCAAAAGCCGATGAGCGCGGTGCTGGAGGGCAGACCGGCGCGCACGCGCGAAACCGTCTCGGCGACGAGATCGAAGCGGGGCACGGCGGCGTCGACCGAGAGCCGCGCAAGGGCCGCAGCATCGGCGACCGGCTCGAGACGGGGTCCCTCGCCTTCCTCGAACCAGAGCTTCTGGCCAAGCGCATGCGGGACGACGAGGATGTCGGAGAAGAGGATGGCGGCGTCGAAACCGAAGCGGCGGATGGGCTGGAGGGTGACCTCGGCAGCGAGCTCGGGATTGTAGCAGAGGTCGAGGAAGGAACCGGCGCGGGCGCGCGTCTCGCGATATTCCGGCAGATAGCGGCCGGCCTGGCGCATCAGCCAGATCGGTGGCGGCACATGGGCCTTGCCCGCAAGGCTGGCGAGAAAGGCGCCCTGCTGGGGAGCTCGGGCAGGCGCTTGGCGGGAAATCCCCATCGCTCTTCCTTAAAGAGAGATTTTTGAATCTTCTTGTTGTGGTTGTTTGTTAGGCGTTGGATATCGGACATCCGCAGCCATGACCAGCATATCCACAGCCCTCGCGACTGTTGAAATCCCGGCAGGCCGCGGGCGGACGATTGTCGCTTGAACGGTGCGGGAATCTCTCGATTATCATTTCATGTCAAAGGTTTGACGGCAAGTCTGGGTAATCGGGAGAGACCGGGCGATCCTGTTGACAAGGCAGGGAGCACGCCCGAATGATCGCGCAACCCACAGGGAAGTGGGCCGGGCCCCGGAAATGCGGGGCGCGGGTGTTTCGGTGGACGGGCGCGTGGACAACCGCCGGAAAGCCGGGCCGGCCGGCCGGCCGCCGGGGCGGCGGGGCCATTTCATCCAGGCTTTTCCACAGATGACCAAGAGCCCCCTGACCTACAATCTGCATCTCGTCTCGGACTCGACCGGCGAGACGCTGCGCACGATCTCGAAGGCGGCGACCGTCCAGTATCAGGAGGTGCGGGCGATCGAGCATGTCCATCCCCTGGTGCGCACCGAGCGGCAGCTCCAGCGTGTGCTCGGGGAGATCGAGCAGGTGCCGGGCATCGTCCTCTACACGCTGGTCAACCGCCAGCTCGGCGCCGCGCTCGAGGCTCGCTGCCAGGAGCTCAAGATCCCGTGTGTGCCCGTTCTCAATCCGATCATGAAGGTGCTGGAGGCCTATCTCGGCGCGCCGCAGACGCCGACCGTGGGGGGCCAGCACCAGCTCGATGCCGCCTATTTCCGGCGGATCGATGCCCTCAACTTCACCCTGGTGCACGATGACGGGCACCTGCCCGACGACCTCGACGAGGCCGATATCGTCATTCTCGGCATCAGCCGCACCTCGAAGACGCCGACCTCGATCTATCTCGCCAATCGCGGCTACAAGACCACCAACCTGCCGCTGGTCAAAGGCATGGCGCTGCCGCCGTCCTTCTCGCGGCCGACCAAGGCGTTCATCGTCGGACTGGTGGCGAGCGCCGAGCGCATCGCGCAGATCCGGCGAAACCGCGTGCTGACCCTCGCCGACCGTGAGCTCGACGAATATGTGGATCGCGACGAGATCGCCAAGGAGATCAATCACGCGCGCCAGCTCTTCCAGAAGAACGGCTGGCCATTCATCGACGTGACGCGCCGCTCCATCGAGGAGACCGCGACCGAGATCATGCAGCTCTACGAGCACCGGCAGCGCGATGAGGTCGCAGGGCCACGAGGGGGGAGTGGCGGTGCGAACGGCGGGGGAGCGCCGGGCCATGGCTGAGAGGGCGGCCCGGTCGATCGTGCTCGCTTCGGGGAGCGCAGCCCGACGTGCCCTGCTCGAGGGCGCGGGGGTCGCCTTCACGGTGCGGGCTGCCGATGTCGACGAGGTGGCGCTCCGGCAGGAGCTCGCCCGAAGAGGCATTTCTTCGCCCGAGCAGGTGGCAGCTCACCTCGCCCGCGCCAAGGCCGAGACGGTCAGCCGCGCCTTGCCGGCTGCGCTCGTCATCGGGGCCGACCAGGTGCTCGATTTCGAGGGCGAGGTGCTCGCCAAGGCGGAAAGCGCGGCGGCAGCGAGGGACAGCCTGAGGCAGTTGCGAGGCAAGCGTCACGCGCTGCACTCGGCGGTCGTCATCGCCGAGGGGGGCGTCACGCGCTGGGAGACGATCGAGACGGCGCGGCTCGATATGAGAGCATTCTCGGACGGCTTCCTGGAAGATTATGTCCGCTTGGCCGGGCCGGCGCTCACCGCCTCGGTCGGTGCCTATCAGCTCGAGGGGCCGGGCATTCAACTCTTCGAGGCGATCGAGGGTGACTATTTCACCATTCTGGGACTCCCGCTGCTGCCGCTGCTGGCGAAGCTGAGAGGGATGGGAGCGCTTTCGACATGACAGGCTCCCGCGACGACAGCTCCGCAGCGGTGCCGCGTGCCGGCGTCATCGGCTGGCCGATCAAACATTCGCGGTCGCCGCTGATCCACGGACACTGGCTCCGCCGCTACGGCATAGCGGGCAGCTACGAGAAAGTGGCGGTCGAGCCTGGCGATCTCGCCGGTTTCCTCGCCGGCCTCGCGGCGGCGGGATGGCGGGGCTGCAACGTCACGGTGCCGCACAAGGAGCAGGCCCTGGCGCTCGCCGACGAAGCGACCGACACCGCCCGGGCGATCGGAGCGGCGAATACGCTGTGGGTCGAGCGCGGCCGGCTGCATGCGACCAATACCGATGCCTATGGATTCATGACGCATCTGCGGACCGAGGCGCCCGGCTGGCAGGAGGGTGGCCGGCCGGCTCTGGTTCTTGGGGCAGGCGGCGCCGCGCGGGCGATCCTGCAGGGCCTGATCGAGGCGGGTGTCAGAGAGATCCGGCTCGTCAACCGATCGCGCGGCCGGGCAGAGGCGCTCGTGGCCCATTTCGGCCGGGCGGTCGTGGTCGGCGACTGGGCGGAGCGCGACAGCCTGATCGGCGATTGCGGCCTGCTGATCAATACGACATCGCTCGGCATGACGGGTCAGGCGCCGCTCGACATCTCGCTCGCGGCGGCCGGCGATCGCCTGACGGTGTCCGACATCGTCTATGCACCGCTCGAGACGCCGCTCTTGAAGGCGGCGCGCCAGAAGGGTCTCGTCGCGGTCGACGGGCTCGGCATGCTGCTGCATCAGGCGGTGCCAGGCTTCGAGCGCTGGTTCGGCATCCGCCCCGAGGTGACGAGGGAGCTGCGTGCCCTGATCGAAGCGGATCTGAGGGATTGAGCATGCTCGTCGTCGCATTGACCGGCTCGATCGGCATGGGCAAAAGCACGGTCGCCGAGCATCTCAGATCGCGCGGGGTGGCGGTCTTCGATGCCGATGCGGAGGTGCATCGCCTCTATGCGGGCGAAGCGGTGCCGCTGATCGAGGCGGCGTTCCCCGGCAGCACGGTGGACGGCGCGGTGGATCGCCAGAGACTGTCGGCAGCCCTCGGGCGCGATCCAGCCGGTTTCAAGCGCATCGAGGCGATCGTCCATCCGCTGGTCCGGGAGGCCGAGCGGGCGTTTCTCGCCGAGGCGGCGCGGCGCCGGGACCTTGTTGCCGTGCTCGAAATTCCGCTGCTCTTCGAGACGGGAGGCGAGGCGATGGTCGACCTCGTCATCGTCGTGAGCGCCCCGGCCGAGGTGCAGAAAGCGCGCGTGCTGGCACGCCCCGGCATGAGCGAGGCGAAGCTCGCGCAGATCCTGGCGCGGCAGCTTGCCGACGCGGAGAAACGGGCCCGCGCCGATTTCGTCGTGGATACCGGGACGAGGATCGAGGACACGCGGGCCGCGGTCGATCACATTCTCGAATCACTGAAGGGGCGCGAGGGCGATGCTTTCGCGCGTCACTGGGCAAGGCACGACGCCTGATCGGTGGCCAGTAGTCGAGCGGGTTCAGATCAACCGGAATCAAGCCCGCTCCAAGTCATCGAATCTGAGCACGTTCGAACGGCGAACCGGTTTCCACTTCGCCTGGACGTGCTCTTCAGACGTTGCGGCGAGCGGTCTTACGGCCTTCAGCCTCGAGAGCAACGGACGGGGCCATATGCTGCGCGAGATCGTACTCGATACAGAAACCACCGGCCTCGATCCGCGGGACGGGCACAGGATCATCGAGATCGGCTGCATCGAGCTCGTCAATCACATCCCGACCGGCGCCAGCTATCACGAGTTCATCGATCCGGAGCGGGCTGTGCCGCAGGATGCGGTGAACGTCCACGGCATCACCACGCAGATGGTGACCGGCAAGCCGAAATTCGCGGCGATCGCTCCAGGCTTCCTCGCGTTCATCGGTGACAGCCGACTCGTCATCCACAATGCCGGATTCGACGTCAACTTCCTCAATTTCGAGCTCGACAGGTGCGGGCAGCCGCCTCTCGGCTTCGATCGGGTGGTCGACACATTGGCGCTCGCACGGCGCAAGCATCCCGGCGGCCCGAACTCGCTCGATGCGCTGTGCAAGCGCTACGGTATCGACAACACCCAGCGCACCAAGCACGGCGCGCTCGTCGACTCCGAGCTTCTGGCGGCGGTCTATCTGGAGCTGATCGGCGGGCACCAGACGCGGCTCGAGCTGGTACAGCAGGCAGGAGGCGCACAGGCTCGTTCGAACGGGCGCGGCACGGCGGCGCGACCGCGTCCGGGGCCGTTGCCCGAACGCCTGACGGCAGAGGAGATCGCCGCGCACCGGCAGTTTCTCGCCACGCTCGGCGGCGCCGTCTGGCTCGACTGGCTGGAGAGCGAGGAAAAGGCCTGAGGCCGGTCTGGAGCGAGGCCGGCCGCCGAACGTCGCCCTTCAGGCCATGGTCTTCTGGCCAGCCTTCTCGCGATCGGCGAGATTCTTCAGGTAGAGCCCGGCGAAATCGATGGGGTCGAGCAAGAGCGGCGGGAAGCCGCCCTCGCGCGTCAGATCGCAGACGAGGCGGCGGAGGAACGGGTAGATCAGCGCCGGGCAGTTGATCATCAGCAGCGGCGGCAGACGGTCGTCGGGCACATGCTCGATATGGAACAGACCAGCATAGTCGATCTCGACATTGTAGAGCGTCTGGCCGCCATTGGCCCGTGCCGCTGTCGCCTCGAGATGAATGGTCACCTCGTGGGTGTTGGGCTCCATGCCCGCCGCCGAGACATTGACCTCGATATTGAGCTTGGGGCGCTCGGTCAGGTGCTTCAGCGTCTCGGGAGCATTCGGGCTCTCGAAAGACATGTCCTTCACATACTGGGCGAGAACACGGAAGATCGCGGGGGTGGCGCCGGCCGCCATGCCGTCCGCCGGCTTTGGTCCGTTGGTCTCGGCCATGTCTTTCGGCTCCTCGTGGCTTGATCCGGCCGGGGGCCGACCGATGGGTGGTGGTGGTGGCGTCCGCCGTTCGGCATGAAGCGTCTGGCCGAAGCGCCGTCGGCACCTCGCCGTCGCGGGCCTCATCGGAGCGATCGGTGGCGCACGTCTGCACGCTGCGATCCCAGACATGCTCGAACGATCTGGCTCTAACATGCGCCGCCCGGGCGGCGCAATGTCGCGAGACCCGAACAGCTTAACGCTGCGCGGCCGATGGTTGCCGGCCGGCGAGCGCTCATTCGCGGTTGCGCTTGCCCTTCTCCTCGTCGAGGCGGGTGTATTCACCCTCGATCACCGTGCCCTCGCCGTCATCGTAGACGGTGCCGGGCGGTGGCTCGCGCGGGGTGGACGAGGGGCGCCCGGTGCTGCGGAAAACCCGGATGTCGACGGCCGACCGCTTCAGCATGTGGTCGAAGAGAAACCTTGCCGCCAACCGCCTGATGCGCGGCACGAGCAGCAGTATGCCGATGGCATCGGTCAACAGGCCCGGTGTCAGGAGCAGCGTGCCGGCGACCAGCAACCCCATGCCGTCGATCACCGAATCGAGCGGGGGACGGCCCGAGCGCATCGCCTCCTCGGTGCGGCGCAGGGCCGACAAGCCCTGCGAGCGAATCAGGTAGCCGCCGGCGACCGAGATCGAGATCACGAGCAGGATGGTCGGCAGGACGCCGATCATGCCGCCGACCTGGATGAGGATCGCCAGCTCGACGAGCGGCACCACGATCAGCAAGAGTATGATGATCAGCATGACGGCAACTCCGTCCTCCGCACGTCGGCGGCCCGGCCCCGTCGAGAGGGAACCTGTGCCGCCAGATAGCCGTTCCAGCCGATGGGAGCTCGGACGCACCCGGCCCTAATCTTTGTTGGCATCAGGATTGCGATGCCGTAAGTTCCTAACTAAATCAACGAAAAGCCCTCTTTCGGAGGCGGAATGCGGTCCCTGCGGGCTTGCGGCGTGGTCGAACCGGGGCGCGGTGCCGGCTCACCTCGCAGTCGCAAGCCGCCATCCTGGATGCATCCAACATGAGCGGAATATTCGATTTCTACACGGTCCTGCTTCTGGTCATCGCGGTGGCGATCATCCTGAAGCTGCGCAGCGTGCTCGGCCGGCGGACCGGTCACGAGCGGACGCCGGCGGAGCGGATGCAGGCCCGCGAGCAGGAACGTGCCCAGCGTGGCGCGCGGCCGACCGACAATGTGGTGCCGATGCCGCGATCCTCGGGCGAGATGGGCGGGGCGACCCGCACCGAGGTGGTGGCCGATGCGGAGGCCCGCATCCGCGACTTCATGCCCGAGACCAATCCGGCGACCTTCGGGCTGATCGAGATCGCCCGTGGCGATCCCTCCTTCGACCCCAAGCACTTCATTCAGGGCGCGCGCAGCGCCTACGAGATGATCGTCACCTCGTTCGCCGAGGGTAACAAGCGGCTCCTCAAGCAGTTCCTCAGCAAAGAGGTGTTCGACGGTTTCGCCGACGCCATCGCCAAGCGCGAGAGCCGGGGCGAGGCGGTCGATACGAGCTTCGTCGGGATCGACAAGGCCGATATCATCGATGCGGAGCTGAAGAACCGCACGGCCCGCGTGACGGTGAAGTTCGTCAGCCAGCTCATCACCGCGATCCGCAACCGCAACGGCGAGATCATCGAGGGCGATCCCAAGCAGATCCGCGAGGTGACGGATATCTGGACCTTCGCCCGCGAAGTGAGCTCGAAGGATCCCAACTGGAAGCTCGTGGCGACCCAGGCGGCGAACTGAGGCGCGCGGTGCTGGATGCGCGGCGACACGAGCCGGGGCTGGTTGCGGTCGCAGGTGCCGGCCGTCACGGAATGGCCGCAAGGGTCTGCGAGGGCGGGCGGCTGAAGTCCTGAACCCGACCTGGAGACGGCGCCTTGCCGACCTCTCGTCGCCGCCGTGCTCCGTCGCGCCCTGCCGGGTACGGCCCTGCCTCTGCGGCATGCGCCGCACTCGTCCTCATCCTCGTTCTGACCGTCTTCCACCCGGCCCGCGCCATGCTCGACAACCGGAAGGTTCCTGCACCCGGCCAGCACATGGCGTTCCGCGAGACCGATTTCGCGGAGATTCCCGGTTGGAGCGAGGATGATCAGAGAGGGGCGCTCAAGGCCTTTCTCAGGTCATGCCGCAAGGGCGGCTGGAAAGGCGGCAAGACCTCGCCGGTCGCGAGCGCTGAGGTCCGCCAAGGGCTGGCGGCGGCTTGCGCCGAGGCGGCGAGGCGCGGCCTGTCCGAGCGATCCACATTGGTCGAGGCGCGTCAGTTCTTCGAGAGTGCCTTCCGCGCCTACCATGTCGACACCGCCAAGCCGGACGGCTTCTTGACGGGCTATTACGAGCCCGAGCTGGAGGGCTCGCTGACGCGGTCCGAGGCCTATCGCGTGCCGATCCTCAAGCGGCCCGACGATCTCGTCGACCTCGTCGACCGCAGCCTGCATGCCTCGGCGAACGACCGTCTCGCCGCCGGCCGGAGCGAGGGCGGCAAGGTCGTGCCCTATTTCACGCGCCAGGAGATCGAGGACGGCGCGCTCGATGGACGCGGGCTCACACTCCTCTATCTGAAGGACCCGGTCGACGCGTTCTTCATGCATGTGCAGGGCTCGGGGCGCATCCGGCTGGCGGATGGGCAGGTCGTGCGCATCGGCTATGCCGGCAAGAACGGCCATCCCTACACGTCGATCGGCGGCGTCCTCGTCTCGCGGGGCATCTTCAGCCGCGAAGAGATGTCGCTGGCGACGCTCAGGGGCTGGCTCGATGCGCATCCGAAGGAGGGGCGTGAGCTCATGCAGCTCAACCGGTCCTACATCTTCTTCCAGATGTACGGTCCGGCGCGGGACGGCGAGGGGCCGGTCGGGGCATCGGGGGTGGCGCTCACCGAGGGCCGCAGCCTCGCAGTCGATGCGAGCTATCATGTGCTCGGCACGCCGATCTACGCCATGTCGCCGACGCTCGGGGTTGCAGGGCGCAGCGGGCTCAATCGGCTGATGATCGCCCAGGACGTCGGCTCGGCGATCAAGGGTCCGGAGCGCGGCGACATCTTCTGGGGCTCGGGCAAGGCGGCCGAGGCGCTGGCGGGCGAGACCAAACATCCCGGCTCGTTCATCGTGCTGCTGCCGCGCGGTGTGACCGTCCCCTGACGCCGGCCGGCGGCGCGTCGGTCACCATGCGCCCGTTCGACAGCTTCCGGCCCGGCGGGCAAATCTGTTACACGCCGGCCGATGCCGCGCAAACCGCCAAAGACACCGCCAGACGAGGAACAACTCCAGTCGCCGAGCCGCAGCCGTGAGGTTTCGGCGGAGGAGGCGGAGCTATGGCGGCGGGTCGGCGAGACGCTCGACTGGCGCATGGACCGGCGCGGCGCGGGGCCGGGTAGCGGGAGAGACGCCGACGAGCAGGCGAAGGCCGAGGCAGCGGCGGTCGACCACGGCAAGGGCAGCAATGGCGTGCTCAAGGGAACGAAGCCCGCCCCAGGCGAAGGCGGCGGGCGGCAGCGCCGGCCCGCGTCGGGGCCGCCGAAATCGGTCGCGACGAAACCGGCTCAGCCACCGCTCGCGGTGTTCGAGAGCCGCAAGGCCCGCCGTCTGAAGGCCGGCAGGCTGGAGATCGAGGCACGGATCGACCTGCACGGGCTGCGCCAGGCGGAGGCCCATGGCGCTCTCATCCGGTTCCTGAGGGGCGCGCAGGCGCGCGGGCTCAGGCATGTCAAGGTCATCACCGGCAAGGGCGGCCGACGGGGGGAGCCTGACGAGCGTCCGATCCACGAGAGCGAGGAGCGCGGTGTGCTGCGCCGGGCGGTGCCGATCTGGCTCGCCGAGCCGGAGCTTCGCTCGGTGGTCGTCAGCTATACCGAGGCCGGACGTGGCCATGGCGGCGAAGGTGCGCTCTATGTCCAGCTCCGGCGGCTCGAAAAGGGCCGATAGCGGACGCCGCGGCGTTGGTGTTTTCGCTTGCGGCCGGGGTTGTATAGACTCGACAGCATTGCCCCCCAGCCGATATTCGAAATGCACGTTCGAAATCTTTGAATCCGTCGCGGTCTTACGAGGTTGTATAGACTCAAATGGGGAGGCTCGACGCTTTCTATTGCCTCAGACCCGCGACTATTGTTCCACGTGAAACAGGCTGATTCAGATGCTGGCGCGGCGCGGGCGCTGTTCCGGCCGGGCTGCGATGGCGCATTCCATGCCTCTCCCGCATGAGGAGGACCGTCGCGGCATCGTCCCCAGGGCGAGGACCATGGTCCCCCCGACCTCCCCACGCCTGGAGGATCGGCCGGACACCGTCCCTTCGTCCAGGCCCTATCTCTCGGCGACGCGGCGGAGAACGCCCGTCACCGTCAAGAGTGCCAGCGAGGTGACCAGCCAGCCGAGCAAGGCATAGATCGCCTTGGCGAAACGCCAGATATCGGGGCCGCGAATCTCGTGGCTCGCCAATAGTCGCCCCTCGATCAGCGATGGCCAGCGTAGCGTCATGACGACCGGGTCGTCGGGCCTCGCCGCACGCAGATTGCAGCGCGTCTCCTCATGCAGGTCGAGAATGGGGATCGCCAGATCGACCGCATAGACCCAGGGCGTGATCTCCGAGCCGCAGGGCGCATCCTCGACGACGGCACGGCGCGTGTCGGCGATGAGGGAGGCCGGACCCTCGGGCGTCACCGCCACCGTGACCGGCATGGCGTCGAGCACGAGAAGATCGCGCTTGGCGGCGAGCCCGGCGCCGACCGCACCGACGAGGATGAACAGCAGGAAAGTCAGGAGCGCGCGGCGGGGCGACAGGCCATAGCGGAAGAAGAGCCCATAGAGCCAATAGATCGGCTTGAAGAGCAGCGAGACGCCCATGCTCTCGAGCCGCATCTTGTAGGACAGGATCGAGCGGGCGTCGCGGCCGGCGCCCTGGGCGGCGAGAACGCTCGCGAGCTGCTCGAAAGGCTGGGGTAAAAAGGTGCCGGGCGTCGCCCTGCCGCTCGGATATTGCAGAGCGAGCCACATGCGACGGGCACGGGCACCGGTCGCGCTGCGGCTGCCGACCAGCCGCGCCGTCAGCCGGCCGATCCAGGGAAAGGTCGTGGGCAGGTCGATGCCGCTCGTGTGGTGGGCGAGATGGCCATAGATCAGGCCGTCGAGCTTCAGGCCGACATCGGCGCCCCAGTTGGTGCCGGCCTGGTCGTTGAGCGTGGTGGCGCGCGTATTGGAGAGATCGAGCGTCATACGCCAGCCTGTCGGGTCCTCGCCGGTCTCGTCATAGCAGGGACGCCAGAGAATGCCCGGCGGCTCGGGCCACTCGTCGCTCTCCTCGCCGGGATCGAGGTGCAGGCCGTGCATCCACTTGATGAGGAATCGCGGATTGACGTGGGTGCGCTGGATTGGATGGACGAGGTAGTCGAGGCCGAGGCCGTGGCATTCGAGCGTGCCGCCGATGCGACAGGAATCGACCGAGATGATGCCGTTGGCGGCAAAGCGAATGAGCCCGGCGCCACTGACGGCGAGCGGCGTCAGCACGAGATTGCCTTCGATCTCGCTGCCGTCGAGCAGCAGGGCATAGCGCTCCGGCAGGCCGGCATCGAGCCGGGCGCCACGCATGAACAGCGTGCCGCCGATATGCATGCCGGTCATGTAGATCGGGCCTTCGACGGTGAAGAAGTTGAACCGGCCCTCGCCGAGCGATTGTGCCGAGAGCTGGATGGAGCCGCCGATGTCGGCCTGGGTCAGGGTGATCGCGACATCGGGGCGGCCGACGATGTGCGCGCCAGTCAGCTCGAGATTGGAGGCGGTGCGGAGCCCGTAGAGATGCAGACTGCCAGCCACCAGAAGGCGCTCGAGGGCGTTGCTGCGCAGGAACATGCCACCGCCGACCCGGGTGTTCTGGGCCGACAGGGCATCGCCGCCGAGGCCATCGAGGGTGGCGCCCTCGGCCCAGACGTCGCCCGAGACCTGGGCGCTGTCGAGGCGGACGCGCCCGCGTGCGCGGAAGCCCGGATTGAGGCGCACCTCGCCCTCGATGCGGGCATCGGTGAGATCGAGACAATCGCCAAGCTCGGGCGCCTCGACCGCGAGCGCGGTGTGGCTGATGAGGAGGCTGCCGTCGATCCGGCAGCCACGGGCGCTGATGGTGCAGGAGGCGACGACGGAAGTCTCGCCGCTCTCGGTCGGCACGAGATCGAGAACGGAGGAGGACGAGCCGGCGAGATCGACAGCGGAATCGATGCGGGCGCCGTCGAGATTGATGGCGGTGAAGCTGCAGGAACGCAGCACCAGGCGGGTGAGATGAGCGTGGCGGGCGCTGAGCGTGCCGAGCGTCGAGAATTCGAGGATGATCGGGGGCAGGGCCGCCTCACCGCCGCGGGCGTCGTCGAGGTCGAGCGTGCCCTCGATCCTGACGAAGCGGAGCCGGAGGCCGGTCGGGGCCACGGTGACGCGATGGCTGGAGCTGTCGGTGAGCGGCAGGCCGAGCAGCAGGCGGCGGAGAAAATCGGCCTCGACGGGCGTCTCCTCGCCGTTCGTCATGTAGTCGTAGGCGAAATCGGCGACACCGCCAGCGCTCGCCGCTGCCACGATCAGGCGCTCGGTGAGCCCGAGCGTCTCCCCCGCTTCCGACATGCCTCCTCCCGACCGACGTCCCGAGCGGTCGCCCCGGACCGGACCCCCGTCTTCAGACCCTTCGCGGAGTTGTAGCGACTCCTGATCATCGTGCAACGTGGCAGCGGGTGATGGCGCGGGTTTGACGAGGTGACGGCGGAACGAGCCCGGGGCTCGCGGTCGATGAGGCAAGGGGCCGGTGACGGGCGCGGGGCCTGGTGCTGCGCGTTTCCCGGCGAGGCGGGTGCCAGGGCGCATGATCGCTGGCGCAATACTTCGGCTCGACCGGTAAATCCCGGGTGGGCCGGGTTGTAACGACTCCGGAACCGATGACACCGGGCCCAGGGGATGGGGGAAATACTCTTCCTGTTTCACGTGAAACAGCGTGATTCATGGTCGAGAGCGAGGGGAGGGCGACGCGAGGACTCTCCGCGAAGCATCCTCCCCATGGGGAGGACTCGCGGGAATCGAACCTCCCCACCTCCAGGACTCGTCAAGGCGCATCCTCCCCAAGCTGGGGATATCGCCGGAGGGGGTTTCGCGCGGGCCGGGGAGGCCGCGATCCGTTTGCCGTCCGGGCCGGGCTCCTGTAGCTTGGCCGCCATTCGGACAAGCAACAGGGAATGGTCGGGCGCGCCATGGCGGCGAGGTCTTTCGACGTGATCGTGGTCGGTGGTGGCCATGCCGGCTGTGAGGCGGCGGCAGCGGCTGCGCGGGTCGGCGCGCGCGTCGCGCTCGTCACGCATCGGTTCCAGACGATCGGCGAGATGAGCTGCAATCCGGCGATCGGGGGGCTCGGCAAGGGTCACCTGGTGCGGGAGATCGATGCGCTCGACGGGCTGATGGGGCGGGTCGCCGATCGGGCCGGTATCCAGTTTCGCATGCTCAATCGCTCCAAGGGGCCGGCGGTGCAGGGACCGCGGGCGCAGGCCGACCGCCGGCTCTATCGCGTGGCCATGCAGTCGGCGATCCGTGCGACCGAAGGCCTCGAGGTGATCGAGGGCGGCGTCGGCGACCTCAGGATCGAGGCGGGCCGCGTGACAGGCGTTGCCATGGAAGGCGGCGAGGTGCTCGGGGCCGGAGCGGTCGTGCTGACCGCCGGCACTTTCCTCAACGGCCTCATCCATGTCGGCGCGGAGAAGACGCCGGCCGGCCGGGTGGGCGAGGCGCCGGCGCGCGGCCTGTCGGAGCGGCTCGCCGGGTTGGGTCTGCAACTCGGGCGCCTCAAGACCGGCACTCCGGCGCGACTCGATGGGCGGACGATCGACTGGGAACGGCTGGAGATACAACAAGGCGACGATCCGCCCGAGCCGTTCTCGTACCTGACGCAGCGCATCGAGACACCACAGGTCGTCTGCCACATCACGCATACGACCGAGGCGACCCATCGCATCATCGCCGACAATCTCCACCGCTCGGCGATGTATTCGGGCGAGATCAAGGGTGTCGGCCCGCGCTACTGCCCCTCGATCGAGGACAAGGTGGTGCGGTTCCGCGACCGCGGCGCACATCAGATCTTTCTCGAGCCCGAAGGTCTCGACGATCCGACGGTCTATCCGAACGGCATCTCGACCTCGCTGCCCGAGGACGTCCAACACGCCTTCCTTCGGACGATCCCAGGGCTCGAGGCCGTCAGGGTGCTGAGACCGGGCTATGCCATCGAGTACGATCATGTCGATCCGCGCGGCCTGACGCCGGCACTGATGGTCCGCGCGGTGAAAGGGCTCTACCTGGCAGGGCAGATCAACGGCACGACGGGCTATGAAGAGGCAGCGGCGCAGGGGCTGTTGGCGGGCATCAATGCCGCGCTGGCGGCGGGAGCGGTTGCCGGCGACGGGCGATCGGGCGAAGGGCTGCAATTCAGCCGCGCGGATGGCTATCTCGGTGTCATGATCGATGATCTGGTGAGCCGCGGGGTGAGCGAGCCCTACCGGATGTTCACCTCGCGAGCCGAGTACCGTCTCAGCCTCAGAGCCGACAATGCCGACCGACGCCTGACCCCCATCGGCCTTCGCACCGGTTGTGTCGGACGGGAGCGGGCCGCGGCCTTTGCCGCCAAGATGGCCGCTTTCAATGCCGGCGAGGTGCTGCTCTCGGCTCTGTCGCTGACACCCGACGAGGCACTGAGGCACGGGCTCTCGGTCAATCGCGACGGTCGACGGCGGACAGCCTTCGAGCTCCTGTCGCTGCCGGGGGTCGATCTCGCCCGGCTCGCGGCGATCTGGCCGGAGATCGGCGGGATCACGCCGGGCATCGGCGCGGCCCTGGCGACGGATGCGCGCTATGCCGTCTATCTCGAGCGGCAGGCGGAGGACGTGTCGCAGTTGCGGCGCGACGAGGCGGTGAGTCTCGGGGAGGAGCTCGATTATGGAGCAATCGCCGGCCTATCGGCGGAACTGAGGCAGAAGCTCGAGCGGGCGCGACCGGCGACGCTCGGCCAAGCCGGCCGGATCGATGGCATGACGCCGGCAGCGCTGATGCTTCTGCTCGCTCATGCCCATCGCCGATCACGCGGGCGGCGTGCCACCGGCGAGGGCCGGCCGACGTGATGTCGAAGCGTTCGGGCAATGGGAGCGAGGAGAGGGTCGACGGCCCCGAGGCGTTCCGGGCGGCCTTCGGCGTTTCACGTGAAACAGCCGAGCGGCTGACACTCTATGCCGCGCTCCTCGGGCGCTGGTCGAAAGTGCAGGATCTGGTAGCGCCGGGCACGCTGACCGAAATCTGGAGCCGGCATTTCGCCGACAGCGCGCAGCTCCTGGCGCTCATCCCCGAAGAGGCGCGGGTCTTGGTCGATCTGGGAACGGGGGCGGGCTTTCCCGGCCTCGTCATCGCCATTCTGGCGGCGGAGCGCGGCGGGGCGGGGCTCGAGGTTCACCTCGTCGAGAGCAATGGTCGCAAGTGTTCCTTCCTGCGCGACGTGGCGCGGCAGACCGGGGCCTTTGTGGAAATTCACGCGACGCGGATCGAAAATGTCGCGAGTCAGCGTATAGTCTCCGCTGCCGATGTCGTTACGGCGCGTGCACTTGCGCCGCTCGATCGGTTGCTCGGCCTGGCCGAGCCGCTGATGGGCGCGCAGGCCTTGGGGTTGTTTGCGAAGGGGCGGGATTTCGCCTCGGAGATCGAGAGTGCCGGGCGATCCTGGGCTTTCGAGCTGACGGCCCATATCAGCCGGACGGATCCCGATTCGCGGATCCTGGCGGTCCGGCGGCCGGTGAGACGGTGATCGAGACGACTGGAGCAAGACAGTGACTGGACCGGCAATGGGCCCGCGGGGTCTGCGCGTGATCGCCGTCGTCAATCAGAAGGGCGGCGTCGGCAAGACCACCACCGCCATCAATCTCGGCACCGCGCTGGCGGCCATCGACGAGCGGGTGCTGATCGTCGATCTCGATCCGCAAGGCAATGCCTCGACGGGGCTCGGCGTGCAGCCGGGGCAACGGCACATCACCACCTATGACGTGCTGACGACGCGGGCCTCGCTTGGCCAGGCGGCGGTCGGAACGTCGGTGAAGGGCCTCTCGATCGTGCCCGCCACCAGCGATCTGGTGGGCCTGGAGAGCGAGCTGCTCGGCACTGCAAATCGCAATTTCCGCCTGAGAGACGCCATCGCCGCGCTGATCGCGATGCAGCGGTCTCGCCCGGAAGAGGTGCCCTACAGCTACATCCTGATCGATTGCCCGCCGTCGCTGAACACGCTGACCGTCAATGCCATGGCGGCGGCCGACTCGGTGCTGGTGCCGGTGCAATGCGAGTTCTTCGCGCTCGAGGGCATCTCTCAGCTCAAGGAGACGATCGACGGCGTCAGGGCGTCGCTCAACCCCAAGCTCGACATCCATGGCGTCGTGCTGACGATGCACGATCCGCGCGCCAAGCTGTCGGGCGACGTGGTGCGCGACGTCAGGGCGTTCTTCGGCGACAAGGTCTACTCGACCATCATTCCGCGCAACGTGAAGCTGGCGGAGGCGCCCTCGCACGGTCAGCCGATCCTGTCCTACGACATCAAGAGTCCGGGCAGCCAGGCATATGTGAAGCTCGCCGAGGAGATCATCCTGCGCGAGCGGCGGTATCAGGCGGCGTAGTGGCGGCGGCCGCTGCGCGCGGTCCTGTGTGACAAGTCCAGCGTCGCAATGTCCCGAATTGTCAGATTGGCGGCCCGTCGGCTGGATGTCCCGTGGGGGGTCCGCTTCCGGTCGCAGTCCCGAAAGGAAACGGCATGTCCATGGCCGCACCCGCTCCGCGCAGCCGCCTCGGCCGTGGCCTCGCTTCGCTGATCGGTGATTCGCAGGGCGGCGCCGAGGAGCGGCTGCCCTCCGAGGGTCTGCAGAAGGTCGTGCCGATCGAGCTGGTCAAGTCGAGCCCGCTCAATCCGCGTCAGACCTTCGGCGAGGAGGAGCTCGACGAGCTCGCCTCCTCGATCCGCGAGCGTGGGCTGGTGCAGCCCCTGGTCGTGCGGGCCGATCCGGCCGTGCCCGGCCAGTACGAGATCGTCGCCGGCGAGCGGCGCTGGCGGGCGGCCCAGCGGGCCGGGGTGTCGCGCATTCCGGTGATCGTGCGCGAGCTCGGCGACAAGGAAATGCTCGAGCTGGCGATCATCGAGAACGTCCAGCGAAGCGACCTGAACGCCATCGAGGAGGCGCGGGGCTATCGCGAGCTGGTCGATCGTTTCGGCTACAACCAGGACGATCTCGCCCAGATCATCGGCAAGAGCCGGCCGCATCTGGCCAATACGCTGCGCCTGCTGAAGCTGCCGGAGAGCGTTCAGCGGATGGTGCAGGACGGCCGGCTGACGGCGGGGCACGGCCGGGCGCTGGTCGGACGCGGCGATGCCGAGGCGCTCGCCGGGCAGATCATCGAGAAGGGTCTCAATGTGCGCGAGGCCGAGGCGCTGGTTCAGCGGCTCGACGCGGGGCCGGCGGGCGAGCGGCGCAAGCGCGACAAGGATGCCGACACGGCGGCCTTCGAGAAGGAGCTGATGGAGGCGCTCGGGCTGAAAGTCGAGGTGAAGCGGGGCTCGGGCGAGTCGGGCGTGCTGTCGATCCGCTACCGCAACTACGACCAGCTCGAATATCTGCGCCTGAGGCTGTTGGGCGGGGGCGAGAGCTGACGGGCTCGTCGATCGGGCTCAGGCAGGCCTTTTCGTCAGCAGGGTGAGGTCGATCAGAAGACGCTCCGTCAGCTCGCGCTCGAGTCTCGAGGTGACGCGGGCCTGGAAGGCGGCGCGATCGGCGAGCCGGAGCGCTTCGGAGAGCCGCGCAAGTGTCCAGCGGCGGGCCTGGCCGGCGACCGCATCCTGCTGCTTGAAATGTACGGGTGGGCGCAGGCTGCGCATCACCTGGTCGCCGGGCTTGCCGGCATCGAGGCCGGCTCTGATCTGCTGCAGGCGCGTCAGATGCCGGATCACGGCGAGCACGATCATCTGCGGGGAATCGCCGGCGGCCACGGCCTTGTCGAGCTCTTTGAGGGCGTGGTCGCCGCCTCGCCGGCAAAGGCCGCGAGGACGATCCGGTCGGTCGCCTGCTCGGAGGCGTCGCCGACGATGGCATCAATATCCTCGAGCGTGGCCTCGCCATTCTCGCCGACATAGAGGGCGAGCTTCGAGCTCGCCACGCGAGAGCGCGCGGTCGGCGCCGAGCAGGCCGAGCAGATGGCTCTCGGCACCGGGGGCGAAGCGGATGCGTCCCGCGGTCATGACCTCGCGCGCGAGGTTCCTCAGGGCATCGGGCTCGTCGGCGTAGCAGGCGACGGCTGCTGCGGTTGCGGCCTTGGCAAAGGCGGCGCGCAGCTTGGAATCGGGCTTCAGGTTGCCAGCCTCGACGATGAGAAGGGCCTCGAGGGGGCCGCCGTCGAGAAGATCGGTGACGAGGTCGGGCTTGGTGAGGCTCGGGGCGAGGAAACGCACGGCATTGCGGCCGCCAAACATCGGTAGCGTGCGCAACTCGACGGCGAGGCGATCGGGCGAGGCCGAAACGTCGTCCTCGGTGAGGCGAAGCACCTCGCCGGGGGGCGATTGACCGGCGGCATAGGCGGTGGCGAGACGCTCGCCCCGCTCGGAAACGAGGCCCGGGTCGGTGCCGTAGAACAGGACGGCGACGATCTCGCGCGGGAGCTGGCGAAGGAAGCGGTCCGCCTGATGGGCCTTGACGTCGGTCACGGCGCAGTTCCCATCACGTTCCGGGTGTGAATTGGTGTTCCCGGTTTGGAGGTGGACCGGCCGGATCGCGACACCGCGATGACCGGCGAGCAGGGCCAAGGCCGCCGGGGCGATGGGCCCGAAGAAGCCGTCCGTGCCGTCAGGTCGTCGTCGAGAGGAAGGCGGCCACGCGGGTGCGGATGCTGTCGGCGAGCACGCGGGCGGCGCGGTCCTCGGCATCGCGGCGGGCGCGGATGTTGGCGAAGATGCTCTCGACCTTCTGGAACGCCGCCTGCGAGGAGGCCTTGGCGTTCAGCAGCGTCTCCTTGTCGGCGACGCGAACGAGCTTGAAATCGGCGTCGAGCGAGTACATCACGCCATTGGAGTTGCCGTCGAGCTGCACCAGCATGTTGCGGGCACTCTCGCGGATGGCGATGTCGAGATTGAATCTGGGCGGCGCGGCGAGGCCGCCGCCGGTGGTCTTGAAGATCAGCTCGTTGCGGACCTGCTGACCGACGCGACCTGGAATCGGCGCGATGTCGATGGCAGCCATGGCGTCGCCGACGCTGGTGCCCGCCGCGGTGGTGCCATAGAGCGGCTGGAAACCACAGGCCGAGAGAATCGGTGCCGAAAGCGTCGCGCCCAGCAGGTAAAGGGCCGACCGCCGGGTCAGCCGTATCGTCATGTCTGCGCCTCGATCACGCGACGACATTCACGATCCTCTGCGGCACCACGATGATCTTCTTGATCGCGCGCCCCCCGATGGCACGGACCACGGAATCGAGCTTCAGCGCTGCAGCCTCGATCTCGGCCTTATCAGCCGTCCGAGGCATGACGAGCTCGTCCCTGCGCTTGCCATTGACCTGTACGGCAATCGTGATCGTCTCGTCAACGAGCAAGGCCGGATCGGCCTTGGGCCAAGGCTGATCGGCGACCAGAGTGTTGTAACCGAGCCGCGACCAGCATTCCTCGGCGAGGTGCGGCATCATCGGATTGACCACCTGAACGAGGAATTCCACGGCCTCGCGCAGCACCCAAGGCATGCCCTCGGCACCCGATTTCTGCAGGGCCAGGGAGAGATGATTGGCGAGCTCGTAGATCTGGGCGACGGCGCGATTGAAGCGCAGGCTCTCGATCTCCCGGCCGATGGCGTGGACGGCCTTGTGACCGGCACGGCGAAGGGCCTCGGCCTCGGCGGACAGGGCGTTCGGGCGGGACGCGTCCCGCGGCGCCATGATAGCCACCGCCTCGTCGACCAGCCGCCAGATGCGCTGCTGGAAGCGCCAGGCGGCGTCGAAGCCCTCGGAGGTCCATTGCACGTCGCGTTCGGGCGGGCTGTCGGACAGCATGAACCAGCGGGCGGTGTCGGCGCCGTAGTGACCGATGATGTCGTCGGGATCGACGAGATTCTTGCGCGACTTCGACATCTTCTCGATCGATCCGATGACGGCCGGCTTGCCGGTCGCGATCTCGGTGGCGATTCTCTTGTCGCCCTCGGTCCTGATCGAGACCTCGGTCGGCAACAGCCATTGCGGCGGCTCGACGCCGGCGCGGCGATAGGTCTCGTGAACGACCATGCCCTGCGTGAAGAGGCCGGCGAAGGGCTCCTTGACGTCGAGATGGCCGGTGTCGCTCATCGCACGGGCGAAGAAGCGCGAATAGAGCAGGTGCAGAATGGCGTGCTCGATGCCGCCGATATACTGGTCGACCGGCAGCCAGTAGCGCGAGGCGGCAAGGTCGCTCGGCGTGTCGGCGCGTGGCGCGCAGAAGCGGACGAAATACCAGGAGCTGTCGACGAAAGTGTCCATCGTGTCCGTCTCGCGACGGGCCGGCTTGCCGCAAGAGGGGCAGGACACGTCCTTCCAGGTCGGATGGCGCTCGAGCGGATTGCCCGGCCTGTCGAAGGTCACGTCGTCGGGCAGGCGGACGGGCAGGTCGGCCTCGGGAACGGGCACGACGCCGCACGCCTCGCAATGGATGATGGGAATGGGGCAGCCCCAATAGCGCTGACGCGAGATGCCCCAGTCGCGCAGGCGGTACATCACGCGGCGGGTGCCGCGGCCCTTCTCCTCGATGCGGCGGGCGACCTCGGATTTCGCCTCCTCGACCGTCATGCCATCGAGGAAGGCGGAGTTGGCGAGGCGGCCGGGGCCGACATAGGCCTCGCCGGAGACCGTGAAGCTCTTGGCATCGGCCCCCGAGGGCACGACGACCGGCGTCACCGGCAGAGCATATTTCTCGGCGAAATCGAGATCGCGCTGGTCGTGCGCCGGGCAGCCGAAGATCGCGCCCGTGCCGTAGTCCATCAGCACGAAATTGGCGACATAGACCGGCACCTTCCAGGTCTTGTCGAAGGGGTGCACGGCGAATATGCCGGTGTCGAAGCCGACCTTCTCGGCAGTCTCGAGCGCCTCCGCGCTGGTGCCGGTGCGGCGACACTCGGCGATGAACTCCGGCAAGCCCGCGACCTTGCCGGCGAGCTTCTGGGCGAGCGGATGCTCAGGGGAGATCGCCATGAAGCTCGCGCCAAAGAGCGTGTCGTGGCGCGTCGTGAAGATCTGCAGCGATTTCTCCCCGCGCGGCAGCTTCGAAGCGCCGGCGGCGAGATCCCAGTCGATCAGCATGCCCTCGGAGCGGCCGATCCAGTTCTGCTGCATCAGGCGGACCTTCTCGGGCCAGCGGTCGAGCGTGTCGAGGCTGGCGAGCAGGTCCTCGGTATAGTGGGTGATGCGGAAGAACCACTGGGTCAGCTCGCGCGTCTCGACGAGGGCGCCGGAGCGCCAGCCGCGACCGTCGATGACCTGCTCGTTGGCGAGCACGGTCATGTCGACCGGATCCCAATTGACCTTCGACGACTTGCGGATGACGAGGCCCTTCGCCAGCATGTCGAGGAAGAGCTTCTGCTGGTGACGGTAGTATTCGGGATGGCAGGTGGCGATCTCGCGGTCCCAGTCGATCGACAGGCCCATCGACTTCAACTGGCCGCGCATGGTGGCGATGTTGTCGTAGGTCCAGCCCGCCGGATGGACCTTGTTGGCCATGGCGGCGTTCTCCGCCGGCATGCCGAAGGCGTCCCAGCCCATCGGGTGCAGCACGTTGAAGCCAAGCGCCCGGCGATAGCGCGCGACTACGTCGCCCATCGTGTAGTTGCGGACGTGGCCCATATGGATGCGCCCCGAGGGATAAGGGAACATCTCGAGGACGTAGTATTTCGGCCGGCCGTCGTCGTTCAGCGTCCGGAAGACCCCCTTCTCGTCCCACACCTTCTGCCAGTGCGGCTCGCGCTCGGGTGCGTTGTAGCGTTCGGTTGCCATCGCGGACTGTCTTTCTCGTCAGGGCTGTCGCGGCGGGAATGAGCCCGAAAAGCCCGCGCCGGTCAAGGCGACCTCGTGACCGATTGTCGCGAGGGGCGCGCGGAAGATTAAGGGGATAATTGCCGTGGAGGGCTTTGTGGCCATATCTTGACGCTTGGCGGGTCGGGTACCTTTGCCCAAACGAATCACTATGCGTGGCAAGGGGATAGGGAGGTCCGTTGAAGATGACTCCATTGCGCATGGCTCTGGCGATCAGCCTTTTCGCCGTGGCCGGTCTCGCCGGCGGATGCTCGAGCATGGACGGTCTCGGCACGACTTCGTCGATCACACCGGCCGAGACGCCGGCCGTGGCGGCGGTTCCCGCCGAGCCGCCAAAGCCCGTCAAGCCCAACGTCGCCTCGATGAGCTGCGAATCGCTGAAGGACGAGATGACCGCCTTCACGGCGGCGAAGGTGCCGCAGCGGCTGGCGCAGTTCGGCCAGTCGAAATACACCCCGACGCCCGACGAGACGGCCGAGTTCTCGCGCTATGTCGAGGTGAACCAGGCGTCGAAGGCGCGCTGCACGCCCAAGAAGGCCGAGGCGCCCGCCAAGAAGAAGACCGTGGCGGCGGCAACGCCGGCGGTGACCGCAACGGTCGCCACCAAGAAGGCGGCGGCGACGGCGACGAAGAAGAAGCCGGTCGCGACGACGACCGCCGGCTCGGTCATCGAGACGCAGCCGATGCCCGCGGTGGTGCCGGCATCGGACGGCGTGACCGTGACGGTGCAGTAGGCCGCATCGGGCGCGCCAGGGTCCCGCCAGGCGCTGTGAGAACGAGATCGACGGGCGGTGGCGGCGACGCCTCCGCCCGGTTCCGTGCCGGAGATGAGGAAGCTGCGATGGGCGAGACCGGAAAGGGAGCGGACAAGGCGGCCGATGCCGGGATCGCCGGACGGCTCGCCGCGGTCCGGGCACGGATCGAGGCGGCTGCGCGGGGAGCCGGGCGCGATCCGGCCGATGTCCGGCTCGTCGCGGTCAGCAAGACCTTCGCGGCCGATGAGATCGTGCCGGTGCTCGAGGCGGGGCACCGGCTGTTCGGCGAGAACCGCGTGCAGGAGGCGAAGGCCAAATGGCCGGGGCTGAGGGCGCGATTTGCCGGCACCGAATTGCATCTGATCGGCCCGCTGCAATCCAACAAGGCGGCCGAGGCGGTGGCGCTGTTCGACGCCATCGAGACGGTCGACCGGCCGCGGATCGCCGAGGCGCTGGCGGCCGAGATGCGCAAGCAGGGCCGGACCCCGAAGCTCTTCGTGCAGGTCAATACCGGCGAGGAGCCGCAGAAGGCCGGGATCGCACCCAAAGAGGCGGCCGCCTTCGTCAAGGCCTGCCGGGAGGTGCACGGCCTGCAGATCGAAGGGCTGATGTGCATTCCCCCGCTCGATGAGGAGCCGTCGCTGCATTTCGCGCTGCTCGCCCGGCTGGCCGCCGAGGCCGGCGTCGGGAAGCTCAGCATGGGCATGAGCGGCGACTTCGAGACCGCCATCGCATTCGGGGCGACGCATGTGCGGGTCGGCTCGGCGATCTTCGGCTCGCGCGGCTGACCGGCGCGGCCGACCGGTGCGCGGGGCCCGGCCGACGGCGGCGACGATGCAAGATCTTCCACAGGTTCTGCACCGCCTCTCCACGCTGGCGCGGCCGGCACTGCTAGGATTCGCGGCAATGGGCTGATTCGGGCTGCCGCACATGGCGGCCGAGCGCTGGAGACTGTCGAGCATGGCCGCGAGCACCAAGGACGCCGTCGTCGCAAAGCCGTCGGGCAAGATGCACGCCTTCGAGGTCGATCTGTGGATCACCGATCTCAACACGACCGAGTTCGGCATCTTCAAGCGCAGCCGCAACCGCGCCAAGTCGCGGCAGTTCACCTCGGACATGGACATCTTCGCGGAGGTCAAGGAGGGCGGCGAGCGGACCGGCCTTCTCGGCTACCGGGCCGATCTGTGGGAGAACAAGACCGGCATGGACCGTCGGCTGGTCATCAAGCTGTTCACGCCGACCATGCGCTGGAAGGGCTCGATCGAGCTGATGATGGCGCGCAGCCTGCAGCTCACCCATGGGGCGCGCGGCATTCCGGTGCCGGCCTTTTCGGTCAATCTCGATGCCCATGACCAGATCATCCAGCTCGAGCGCTCGGCGTCGAAATGGCCGGGTATCCCCGAGAGCTTCTCGTTCTTCGTGATGAAGAACCTCTCCGACGGGCGGCCGAGCTTCTTCCGGCTCAGGCGCAACTGGGTCTCGATCGGCGACGACTACATCCTCTATGACGAGAAGGATCGCCAGATCGGCAAGCTGAACGGCCGGATCCTCAATCTCGGCGGCAAATGGAAGGTCGAGTACGAGGAGGAGTACGCCGATACACGGCTCGATCAGGTGCTGCAGATGTTCTGCTCCATGCTGAAATTCAACGACGACTGCCGCAATCACATCTCGGACCTGTTCGGGGACATCCATAGCGGGCGGGTGACGCCGCATGTGGAGACCCAGGAGACGGACATGTATCTGAACCCGAGGCGGGTCAGGTAGCCGGGGCGAGCGGCCGGGCTCGGCTGTCGTGCCGGGCGGACGGGCGGAGCTTGGCTGCGTCAGCATCGCCAGCTTGGCCTCTGCTCAAAGCGGCGCCAGCGGTACGAGAACCGGCTCGCCGGCCGAGGACAGGAGCATCTCGGCGCGGATGCCGAACGAGCTGGCGAGCGCCTCGCCAGTCAAGACCTCGCGCGGCGTGCCGAGCGCCTGCAGACGGCCATTGGCCATCAGCAACATGCTGTCGGCGAACCGGGCGGCGAGGTTGAGGTCGTGGATCGCCGTGACGACCAGTGCGCCCGTCCTTTCGACATAGGCCGACAGACGCCTCAGCACACTCATCTGGTGGCGCAGGTCGAGGGCGCTCGTCGCCTCGTCGAGAACGAGGAGGGCCGGCTGGCGGACGAGGCTCTGGGCGAGCAGGACGAGCTGGCGCTGTCCGCCAGACAGCGTGCTCATCGGGCGGGGAGCCAGATGGTTCAGCTCGAGCTCGGCAAGCGCCTCGCCGGCACGGGCGAGATCGGCATCGCCGACATGCCAGCCGAGGCGATCGTAACGGCCGAGCAGCACGGTCTCGAGGACGGTGAGGCTGCTGCGGACATCGGCCGATTGCGGGAAATAGCCGACTTGGCCTGGACTGGGCGGCGCGCCCTGCCAATGGATGCGACCGCGATGGGGGAGCTGGCCGGCAATGGCGGCGAGCAGGGTCGATTTGCCGGCGCCGTTCGGGCCGATGACCGCGACGATCCGGCCAGTGGCGATGGAGAGCGTCACGCCCGAGACGATGAGCTTGCCGCCGCGTGCGACCGTCACATCGTCGAGCTCGAGGCCGGCGGCTGCGCTCATGACGACGACCTGCGCGAGATGATGACGGCGAAGAGCATCGGCACGCCGGCGACGGCGGTGATGATGCCGACGGGGATGGCGGCGGCCGGCGAGATCAGCTTGCCGAAGACAGACGCGCCGACAAGGATCACCGAACCGGCGATGGCGGCGAGAGGAAGGGCGTGGCGGTGGTCCTCGCCGACCGCGGCGCGGGCGGCGTGTGGGGCGATCAGACCGACGAAACCGATGGTGCCGACGAAACAAACGGCGCCCGCGGTCAACAGGGAGACGGTGACGAGCGTGCGGCGGCGCAATTCGGGGATCGGCAGGCCGAGGCTCGCAGCGGTCCCGTCGCCAAGGCGGAGGGCCGTCAGCCGCCAGACATCGCCGAGGATCACCGGCGATACGGCAAGTCCGATGACGAGGATGACGGCGACGCTCGTCCACGTCGCCTTCAACAGGCTGCCGAACAGCCAGAAAACGATCTGCTGAAGCACCTCGGGCGAGGCCATGAACTGCAACAGCGATTGCAGGGCCTGGAAGAAGAACAGCACGGCGATGCCGGACAGCACCAGCACCTCGGGCGTCGCACGATGGGAGCGGGCGACGCCATAGACGAGGGACGTCGCCAGCAGCGTCATGAGAAAGGCCGAGATCGGCACGGCGAGGTAGTCGGGAAAGGGCAGCCAGGTGCCGAACATGATGGCGAGCGCGGCGCCGAAGCCGGCGGCTGCCGAGAAGCCGAGCGTGAAGGGGCTCGCGAGCGGATTGTCGAGAATGGTCTGCATCTGCAGCCCCGCGACGCCGAGCGCGGCGCCGACCAGCACACCGGTCAAAGTCTGCGGCAATCGGATCGGCCAGATGATGGTCGCGGTCATACGATCCCCACCGGAAGGCCCGGCGAGGATCGCATGCCAGACATCGGCGATCGGCAGCCCCGAGGGACCGGTCGCGAGGTCGACGAGGACGAGCAGGACGAGCGCGAATAGGGAGGCGGCGACCGCCACCCCCCTCAGATAGATCTCGCGGCGATAGCCACGGATGATCTGCGACGCGCTCACGGGCATCGTCGGCACCGCCCTATTCGTGCTTCAGCACGAAGACGCCCTCGGCCGGTATCGGCAGCCAGGCGGCATAGTATTTCGCCAGCTCGGCCGTCGGATCGAGGTCGGCGAAGGCGTCCGGGTAGAGGATCTTGGCGATGTATTGCGCATAGACGAAATCCGAGAGCGTGCGCGCGCCACCATGATAGATGGCGTGGACCTCGCCGTTGCGGACGGCCGGCAGATCCGACCAGCCGGCGCGCGTCAGATAGGCGCCCACGCGCTCGTTGGCGAGGGCCTTGTCGGCGCCAAAGCCGACGAGAACCGCGTTCGGCGAGGATAGCCATTCGGAGCCCGCAAGCAGGATCACGTCAGGCTGCTCGGCCAGCACGTATTCCGGGCTCAACGGGCCCCAGTTCTCGACCTGGCCCTTGGCGATGTTGATGCCGCCGAGGCTGTCGATGAGCCCGCCCCACATGCCGTTGCCATAGCTGTTGCCGACCTCGGAGGGCCCCTTCTTGGCGAGCTCGACATAGACCTTCTTCTTCGGCTCCTTGGCCGTGGCGATGCGCTGCTCGATGTCCGCCATCGCACTCTTGTAGAGCGCGACGAGCTGCTCGGCGCGGTCCTCGGTTCCCATGGCCTTGCCGAGCGCGATGGTCGACTGGACATGCTTCTCGATCGTCTGGGCGTTGTAGTCGAGGACGACGACGGGAATGCCGGCCGCCTCGAACTGTTTCACGCTTTCGCCGAGCACGTCCCAAGACCAGGCGGCGAGAATGACCAGATCGGGCTTGCTGGCGATCGCCTTCTCGATCGAGAAATTGCCGGTTTCGGTGTCGCCGATGTCGGGCAGATCGGCGATGCCGGGATAGACCTTCAGATAGGCCTCGAACTGCTTCGGCCGCCAGTCCTTCCACGGCGACAGCGACACGGCGACCACCTTGTTCATGGCGTCGGGGCCGGCGATGGCGATGAAATCCTCGTAGTAGAAGCCGAGGACGACCCGTTCGGCGGGCTTGGGCAGCCTCACCTCGCGACCTTTCACGTCGGTGAGCACGATCTCGGCGAAGGCCGGGCTCGCGAAGACGAGAAGCATGGCGAAGGCCAGCTTCGAGAGGAATGCGCGCATGTTGGTTTCCTGATGCAGAACAGAGCGATGCGGCAGCCGGGAGATGTCACCGGCACGCGTGCGGGATGATGATTGAAAGGGGCCGTCGGCCTTCCTCGAGGCCGGCCGCGCATGCCGATGCGGCGCACTTGACGGTGCGCGTTCCCGCCAACTCGTGAGGCTTGGTGGAACGTGCATCCGCCGGGCATGGCTGCCAGCGGATGCACCGGTCATCGGATGGCGGTGAAGGCCATGTCAGACCGACCGCGACGGGGGTGCGCGCGGCTCGGCGACGAGCAGCCGGCGAGGTCGCGAGGTCGCGAGTGGGGTCGTGACGAGGGCCTGACGCGTGCGTGCCGGTGCGTGCGCCTCGACGACGAGGTCACAAGCGGGCAGGCCGGGGGCGGCAGTCAGCAGGCAGGCATCACAGATCCCGGCCGAGGCCTGGCGTCCGCCACCACGACCATCGTCGGGAACGGACAGGCAGAGCTCGGGAAGAATGTCACCCGGCAGCGCGTAGGCCGCGAGCTCGGCAGGCTCGGGCTCTGCCAGTGAGAGCGGCCGGTGAGCGAACGGAACGAGCAGCGCGGCAAGCGCGTAGAGCGCAAGCAGCCATTGCCGCAGTCCTGTCAGCCGGCGGAGCCTTCTCATCGCCGCAAGGTCGGGTCGGTCGGCCCCTGCGGTCAATGCGGCAGAATGGACAGCCGCGCCGGTCTACACGCTGCGAGGGCGGATCAGGGCGCGAGGCGGACGCTGTCGCCGGTTGAGGCCATCTCCTCCTTGTCGGCACGATTGCCGGCGTTCTCCTCGCCGTCGCGGCCATAGAGGTCGGCGCGGAAACTGATCTCGCCGTCGGGGGTCGCCCAGGCGGTGAGGTAGACGAATTTGACCGGAATGGGCTCGTTCAGCTTCACGTCGACCGGCTGGCCCGACATCAGGACGCTGTCGACGCGGGCGCGGTCCCAGTCGCCGTTGTGACCGGCGATCCAGGTCACCAGGTCGAAGATGCGCTGGACCCTGACGCAGCCGGCGCTATAGGCGCGAACCGGCCGAACGAACAGGTTCTTCATCGGCGTATCGTGCATGTAGACGATATGCTCGTTGGGCATGTCGATGCGTACGAGGCCGAGGGCGTTCTGCGGGCCCGGATCCTGGCGGAACTTGTAGGACTGCGCCTCCGGCGTGTTCCAGTCGATGATGCGCGGATCGATCTCGTCGCCGCCCCAGGTCGACAGCACGCGAATGCGCTCGCGGGCCAGATAGCCCGGATCGCGATAGAGCTTGGGGATCAGGTCGCCGAAGGCGACGCTGTCCGGCACGTTCCAATAGGGGAAGAAGTTGAGACCCCGGATCACCGCCGACACCGAGGGTGTCTGCCGTTCCTCGCGCCCGACGATGACGCGGCTGGAGAGCGCCAGGCGCCCCTGATCGACCGCCTGCAGGCTGAAGGCCGGAATGTTGACCATGACGAAGGTCGGCGGCAGGCCCTGCTGAAGCAGCTCGCGCAGGCGCTGGATGTTGATGCGGAGCTGGGCGAGGCGAGCGCTGGCGGGCACGTTCATCGCGACGATGGTGCGGCGGTCGACGATACCGTTCGGCGGGATGCCGTGGCGCCGCTGGAAGCGCTTGACGGCCGCCTCGACCTCCTCGTCGAAGGTCCATGATCCACTGCCGGCAGGCGACAGGCCATCGGTGATCTGCAGGCGGGCGCGGATCGCGCCGACCGCCTCGTTCATCTCACCGGGACGGATCGTGCGTCCGGTCGGCACGCTTGGCCAGCCACCCTGCGAGACGATGCGCTGATAGTCGGCGATGGCCCCGACCATGGCCTGCTGATTGGCGAAGGTGACGAGCAGATCGCGCGGCTCGAGCTGGTCGAGGAGCGCCTCCTCGGCCTTGGCGATCTCGGCGCGCTCGGCATCGGTCTTGGGGGCCGCCTCCTCGGATTGCTTGCTGGTCAGCGCCTCGATGCGCAGGCGGCTCGCCTCGGCTCGGGCCTCCGAATTCGGCAAGGCGATAACGGTGAGCATCGCGGCCGCGGCCAGCCCGATATGTCGCGCCCGAATGGCGGAAAGTGTGGCTGCGGATCGTGCGATGCGACCGTGGAGTTCAATCACGATGCCCTGTCCCCTGTTCTCGATGCGTCGCGGCCGGTCGCCTCGCTGCAGTGGCATCCGAGGTCCCCGGCGGCGTGGCGGCGGCCTCGGCGGCCGGCGCGGCGAAAGCCGATGAGCCGTACCACCCGCCACTCATCACGCGAACCTAGTGGAATTGTCGCTCTGCCTCAAATCGCCCTCGGAAGCGATCTGCCGGGACAACGGGGCGAGCGCTGGCCCGAGCCCTATCCCCTTCCAGGATCGCCGCGCCCTCCGCAACCCCTCGCGGCCCGATCACACCGAAGTTTGAGCGGAATTGAAGGCGACAGCGTGGCAGCCGGCAGGTCGCATCTCGTGCGAACCGGGCGCCTGTCATGCGGATGAGGGATGGCCGTCCGCCTGTCCGGGAGCATTGGGGAGGCGGGGCCGGCGGTCGAGAGGCTCAGCGTCCCGATCGGATAACGAGTGTCGGACACCGATCCATACGAGGATCCATTCGCGATCTGGCATCAATTCGATTGGTCCGACGCTTCGAGCATGCCGGAGCCAACGTTCCGTGCAAAGACCGCGGGCCTTGCCAGCGATGTCCGGGACTTCGATGTCCGGGACTTCAATCGGTGAATTGGAGCGGGCGATGGGATTCGAACCCACGACCCCAACCTTGGCAAGGTTGTGCTCTACCCCTGAGCTACACCCGCATTCCAGACCGGAACGCGCGCTCCGTCGACGCGACCGACCTTATTGCGCAAGGCGATGCCGATTGCAAGACCATTCGGAGGTCGCGGCGGTGCCCCGATCACAAAAGTGCGACAGCAGACGGGAAGAGCTGCGGAACGTGCCCGACCGCAATGGGAGAGACCGAGGCCGCAGACGAGATGTGCGCCATTGCCGGCCCGGCGCCGAGCCGCTACACGAGGGCCGAAAATCCCGACCCGCAATCCCGGAATCCAGCGCAATGCCCGCGACACGCGCCGACCTTCTCGCCATGCTCGACGAGCTCGGCATCAGCACCCGCACCTATGAGCACGAGGCCGTGTTCACCGTTGCCGAGAGTCTCGACATCGAGCGCTCGATGCCCGGCGGGCATACCAAGAACCTGTTCCTCAAGGACAAGAAGGACCGGCTGTTCCTGGTGGTGGCGCTCAACAACGCCCGGATCGACATGAAAACGCTGCACAAGCGGCTGGGTTGCGACCGGCTCAGCTTCGGCCGGGCCGAGCTGCTGGAGGAGGTGCTCGGGATCAAGCCCGGCTCGGTGACGCCGTTCTCGGTGATCAACGACAAGGCCGGGCGGGTAAGCGTCGTGCTCGACAAGCCGATGCTCGATCACGAGATCCTCAACTATCATCCGCTCGAGAACACGGCGACGACGGCGATCGGGCGGGAGGATCTCTTGCGGTTCATCCGGGCGACCGGTCACGAGCCGAGGATCGAGACGGTGTCGGATGGTGTGCTGTCGGGCGAGGAGCACGGCGAGGCGGCGAGCTGAGGGCTCGCCATTGCGGACCCGCTGCGGGCACGGGAACCGAGCCGATTGATCACAGGCATTCCGTCCGCGCGTCACCAATGGTATCGGAGTGCAACAGAACGACGTCGTGCCGCGCACTCCCGCGCGCCGGTCCGGGGCGCTCACGCGACGCCAATCCAGCGGCCCGGCGATGTCCAGGTGGTGCGGGGCCGGCAAGGGCGAGCCGAGGCCGGTATCGGACCGCTCGCCCCGTCGGCTGCAATTCCCTTCTCATACGCGGAGCCTCATTCCCATGGCGAAACTACCTGGTTCCAGCATCATCGACGACAGCCAGACCAACGGTCCGGTCGGCGGCGCGCCCGGTGAGATCATAAAGGACACGACCACTCGCGATTTCATGGCCGACGTGATCGAGGCCTCGCAGGACGCGCTGGTGCTGGTCGATTTCTGGGCGCCCTGGTGCGGACCGTGCAAGCAGCTGACGCCGATCCTCGAAAAGGTGGTGCGGTCCTATAAGGGCCGGGTCCGGCTCGTCAAAATGAACATCGACAAGGAGCCCTCGATCCCCGGCCAGCTCGGCGTCCGGTCGATCCCGGCGGTCTTCGCCTTCCAGGGTGGGCGGCCGGTCGATGCCTTCATGGGCGCCGTGCCGGAGAGCCAGATCAAGACTTTCATCGAGCGCTTCCTCGGCGAAGGCGAGGGCGACGATCTCGCCGCCGTCCTCGAATCGGCCGACGCTGCCTTCGAGGAGGGCGATGTTCAGGCTGCAGCCGAGATCTATGCGGCGGTGCTCGGCGAGGACAAGGAGAACGTCGACGCCATTGCCGGCCTTGCCAAATGCTATGTCAAAGCCGGCGATTTCGAGCATGCCGAGAGCACGCTCGCGATGGTGCCGCAGGCCAAGCAGAGCCACACGGCCGTCGCCACCGCCCGGGCCATGCTCGAGCTTGCGCGCAAGGCGCCCAAGGCTTCGGAGACCGAGGCGCTGGTGCGGCGGGTCGAAAGCAATCCGGCAGACCATCAGGCCCGTTTCGATCTCGCCCTTGCCATGCAGGCAGCCGGCGACCGGGAAGGGGCGGTCGACAATCTGCTCGAGATCGTGCGGCGCAACCGGACCTGGAACGAGGAGGCGGCGCGCAAGCAGCTCGTGCAGCTCTTCGAGGCCTGGGGTCCCAAGGACGAGCTCACTCTGTCGGGACGGCGGCGGCTTTCCGCGATATTGTTCGCGTAGGGACGAGGTGCCGGCGGGCATGCCCGGCCGCAGAACGGAGTAGGCGGGATTCGGGTGAGAGAGCGATATCACAGGATCAGCGATCTGCCGGGCCGGATCCCGATCTTTCCGCTGCGGGGGGCCATCCTGCTGCCGCGGGTCACGCTGCCCTTGAACGTGTTCGAGCCACGCTATCTGGCGATGATCGACGATGTGCTGTCGACGCCGCGGCTCGTCGGGATCGTGCAGCCGCAATCCACCGAGGAAGGGGTCGAGAGCCCGGCCGGCAAATCGGCGCCGCTGCGCCGGGTCGGCGGGCTCGGCCGCGTGACCTCGTTCAGCGAGACCGACGACGGCCGCTATCTCGTCAGCCTGACCGGCATCTGCCGCTTCCACCTCATCGAGGAGATGCGGACCTCGATGCCCTACCGGATGTTCCAGGTCGGCTATGAGGCGTTCGGCGACGATCTGGTGTCGGGCTTCGGCGAAGGCGACGTCGACCGGGCGCATTTCCTCAAGGTGCTGAAGGCCTATCTGGAGGCCAATGATCTCAAGGCCGACTGGCAGGCGATCAATTCGGCGGACAACGAGCTCCTGATCAATACGCTCTCGATGATCAGTCCCTATGGTTGCGAGGAGAAGCAGGCGCTCCTCGAGGCGCGCAATCTGAAGGCGCGGGCCGAGGCGCTCGTCGCGCTCGCCGAGATGGAGCTCGCCGGACAGGGCGGAAGCTCGGGATCGACGCTGCAATGACGGGGAGGCGGCGATGAGCGGGACGCCGGACGAGGACGGTCGGCAGGTGGCCGGCGGGGCCGCAGCTCAGGCACGGCGTGTCGACACGCGGGTGCTCGAGCTGCTGGTCTGTCCGTTGACGAAGACCTCGCTCGCCTACGACGCCGAGCGCGGCGAACTCGTCAGCCGGGCGGCGCGGCTCGCCTTTCCAATCCGCGACGGCATCCCGGTGATGCTGCCGGACGAGGCCCGCGCGCTCGCCGACGACGAGTGAGCCGAGCCGAGATGAGCGAACCGCTGCCAACCATCGTCATCGCGCGGGAGGATCCGCGACAGGCCGATGTCAGGGCATTGCTCGATGCCGCCGACGCATTCAGCCTCGGGCTCTATCCGCCGGAGGCCAACCACCTGCTCGACATCGAGGAGCTGGTCGTGCCGGAGATGCGTTTCTTCGTGGCGCGGCGCGAGGGGGCGGCGGTCGGCTGCGGGGCGCTGTGGGTGCATGGCCGCGACTGGGGCGAGGTCAAGCGCATGTTCGTGCACCCGGATTGCCGCGGCTTGAGGATCGGCCGGCTGCTGCTCGAGCGGATCGAGGCGACGGCACGGGCGGAGGGGCTCGGCCTGCTCAGACTCGAGACGGGCGATGTCTCGCATGAGGCATTGAGGCTCTACGAGCGTGGCGGCTTCGCGCGGCGGGGGGCCTTCGGCGACTATCCCGACCATCCCGCGTCGGTGTTCATGGAAAAGCCGCTCGCACGCTGAGATGCGCCGATGCCGTCGGGCTGCGGCCAGCCGGCATCGGCCGGAACGACCGGAGACGCGAGCAGCGGACGCTCAGACGGGATCGCCGAGGATGCTGGCGGGGCCGGGCGTCAGACCGAGCTGGCGCCGCGCCTCGGTGCGCAGAACGTCGATCGGGTGCAGGCGACCACCGACCTCGAAGTGCCAGTAGGTCCAGCCATTGCAGGCAGAGCGGCCCTGAACGACCGCGCCGAGGCGATGTATCGAGCCTCGGGCGCCGGCGCCGGCGAGCGTCCCGTCGGCCTTCACCTCGGCCTGGATGCGGCGGCGGCCGTCGAACAGGATGGCGCCCGGCTCGATGATGCCGAGCTCGACGAGCGTGCCGAAGCCAACCCGCGGCTCGGCGCGTTTGCTCGGCGCGACCTCGAGGGTCGCGGGCGGGAGCGGCTCGACGCGAGCGATGCGCTCCTCGGCGGCTCTCACATAGTCGGGGTCGCGCTCGATGCCGATGCAGCGCCGGCCGAGACGCTTGGCCACCGCGCCGGTGGTGCCGGTGCCGAAGAAGGGATCGACCACGAGATCGCCCGGCTTCGTCGAGGCGAGCAGGATGCGGTGCAGCAGCGCCTCCGGCTTCTGGGTCGGATGGGCCTTGCGGCCGCCCTCGTCCTTCAGCCGCTCGGGGCCCGAGCAGATCGGAAACAGCCAGTCGGAGCGGAGCTGCACGTCGTCGTTCAGCGCCTTCATGGCCTCATAGTTGAAGGTGTAGCGCGAGGCGCGGTCGCGGGCCGCCCAGATCAGCGTCTCGTGGGCATTGGTCAGCCGGCGGCCGCGGAAATTCGGCATCGGATTGACCTTGCGCCAGACGACGTCGTTGAGGATCCAGAAGCCGGCATCCTGCAGGGCGGCGCCGAGGCGGTAGATATTGTGGTAGGAGCCGATCACCCAGATGGCGCCATCGGGCTTCAGGACGGTGCGGGCGGCGCCCAGCCAGTCCCGCGTGAAGCGGTCGTAGTCCGCGAAGCTGTCGAACTTGTCCCAGTCGTCGTCGACGCCGTCGACCACGGAATTGTCGGGACGGAGGAGATCGCGGTCGAGCTGAAGATTGTAGGGAGGATCGGCAAAGACGAGGTCAGCGCAGCCGGCGGGAAGCCGGCGCAACCCGGCGATGCAATCGCCCAGATCAATGCGGCTCTTCTCAACAACTGGACGCGCACGGCGACGGACAGACATACAAGTCTACTCTCGATACTTTCGACGCGAAGGCCAAGGATCACTGCTCGCCCCCGTTCCAGCCTGCCACACCGGTCTCAGGAAGCGTTAAACATAGGTGAAGACTGGTTAAGGCAGCGTTAACGGGGAGGAAAAAGACGAGGTGACATCCAGCGGCAGTGTTCACGATTTGTTGGCGGTTTCGCGGCGGCCGCGGCCCGGCGGCAAGTCTGGCGCCCGCCCCCGCGCAAGCAGGTCGCGGATCGGCGCGAAGGAACGGCGGTGGGGCGGGGCCGGGCCGAGGCGAAGCAGCGCCGCGCGATGGTCGGGGGTTCCGTAACCCTTGTTGGACTGGAATCCATAGCCGGGATGGATGTTCGCGAGCTCGGTCATGATGCGGTCGCGCGTCACCTTGGCGATGATGGAGGCGGCGGCGATGGAGAGTGACAGCCGATCGCCACCGACCGCGGTGACGACCGGGCAGGCGAGGGCCGGCGGGCGGTTGCCGTCGACCAGCACGGCTGCGGGGGTCCGGCCGAGGGCCTCGACGGCGCGCTGCATGGCCCAGAGGGTCGCGGCGAGGATGTTGTCGCGGTCGATGCGGTCGACCTCGGCGATGCCGATGCCAGTGCTCGCCGACGCGAGGATCTCGCCATAGAGACGTTCGCGGGCTTGCGGCGACAGGCGTTTGGAATCGTCGATGCCGTGAGGAATGGCATGCGGGTCGAGAATGACGGCTGCCGCCACGACCGGTCCGGCCCAGGGACCGCGGCCGGCCTCGTCGACGCCGGCGATCTTTCCGCCATGATCGCGGCCTGCCGCCAGCTCGAGCTCGAGCGTGGGCAAGCGGCATTCCGCCGTCGCCTTCCTTGCGATTGCCGCCGCCTGACGGCCTCCCCCGTTCCGCATGGCTGTCCCGCCGCCTCCCTTGCCGGCCGGCCGCGTCTTTCGACCCGGACCAGGTCGGCCGGCGTCCGTCCGGCCGCGCCATGTCTCGGCCGCGGCCGCAGGGCCGGCCCCGCCGCCTGTGAATGCCGGATCGCGATGGGCGCTGGCAAGGGCTCGATCGGGGAGGGTGGCATTCTCTGGTTTGCTCCGCGTTCAGATGTGCCCGGCAGCCCTATCGGTGATCCGCGACCCCATCCCGGGGCAAGACATTGCAGGTGGCGGCTGCTCAAAGGAGAGGGATCTGCCCGCCGGCTGGAACAGGCGGCCGGAAGAGGTCGGTACGCAATGTCAGCCGGCGCTCGTTCAGCCTGTTCTGCCGGAGGGCGAGCTTGAAGCGCTGGGCGATCTGCTCGGCATAGGGCCCGCGCCCGCGCTGGCGCTCGAACCAGCGGGCGTCATAATCGCGACCGCCACGCATCGACCGCATCAAAGCGACCACCCGCTTGGCACGATCGGGGAACTCGGTCGCCAGCCATTCGCGGAAAAGGTCCTTGATCTCGAGCGGAAGCCGCAGCAGCACGTAGCCGGCCTCGCTCGCTCCGGCCGCCGCCGCCGCGCCGAGAATGCGTTCGATCTCGTGGTCGTTGATGGCCGGGACGATCGGCGCGACCATCACGGACGCCGGAATGCCCGCCTCCGCGAGCCGCGCGATCGCCTCGAGCCGCCGGCGGGGAGTTGAAGCGCGTGGCTCCATGCTGCGCGACACTGCCCTGTCGAGCGTCGTCACCGAAATGGCGACCTTGGACAGTCCGTCGCGGGCCATGCGAACGAGGATGTCGATGTCGCGAAGGACGAGCGCCGACTTCGTGACGATACCGACCGGGTGGCGCGCCGCCTCGAGCACCTCGAGGATCGCGCGGGTCACTCGCCAGTTCCGCTCGATCGGCTGATAGGGGTCGGTGTTGGTGCCGAGGGCGATGGTTCGCGGCACGTAGCCGGAGGCCGCGATCTCGCGCTCGAGGAGCGCGGCGGCGTTCGGCTTGACATAGAGTCTCGTCTCGAAATCGAGCCCTGGCGAATGACCCATATAGGCGTGCGAGGGGCGGGCATAGCAGTAGCTGCAGCCGTGCTCGCACCCCCGGTAGGGATTGATCGACTGGTCGAACGAGATGTCGGGCGAGGTATTGGTGGTGATGATCGTGCGAGCCCGCTCCTCGGTGACGTCGGTGCGGAAGGGCGGCAGGTCCTCGATCGTCCGCCAGCCGTCGTCGACCGTCTCTGCCTGCAGCGGCTCGTAGCGCCCGCTGCGGTTCGAGCGACTGCCGCGGCCGTGGCGGCGGGTCTCGGCGATCGGGGTGCCATGTAAGGGTTGCGCCTCCTGACCCTCCCCCTGGTGATGCCGCGCATCTACTCGTTGCATGTCCGCCACCATGCTCTCCCGCCAGTCTTGGCCTGCCGAAGTATCTAGCACACCAACGAGAACAAAACAAGAACTACCGGGCGCGAACCGGCTCTGCCGGTGGCTCCGGCTAGTGGGGGGCTCGAAGGGGCGTCCTTCAAGGGTTGGGATCGGACGAGCGGCTTCGGTCCAGCGCGCCTGCGGCATAGCGGCTGGATGCGCCGTTCCATGAAACAAAGGCTGCGAGATCGGACTTTCAATCGTGAGGCGCCTGATCGAGGGGCATGCGTCGCCATGAGGACGGAGCGGCAACCGGTGATCCGGCCGGCCGACCGTCGAATCAGTGGTCGAGAGGCAAGCCATGACCAAGGAAAACGCAGTTCTCGCAGTCTTCGACAGTCACGAGAGGGCCGAAGAGGCGATCAAGGATCTTGAGCACGCGGGCTTCGACATGCGGAAGCTTTCGATCGTCGGCAAGGGCTATCACAGTGAGGAAACACCGGTCGGCTTCTACACCATCGGCGACCGGGTGAAGTATTGGGGTGGAACAGGCGCCGTTTGGGGTGGCCTGTGGGGGATGCTGTTCGGCGCGGCCTTCTTCTGGGTACCGGGCGTCGGGCCGCTGGCGATCGCCGGACCGTTCATTCCCGTTCTGGTCGGTGCGCTGGAAGGTGCGGCGGTCGTCAGCGGCCTCTCGGCGCTGGGGGCGGCGCTCGCCAGCCTCGGCGTGTCACGCGAGAGCGTGATCCGCTACGAGAGCGCGGTGAAGGCCGACAAGTTCGTGCTGATCGCGCATGGCAGTGCCGAGCAGGTCGGCAAGGCGCGCGACATTCTTGCTCGACTGAAGGCGACGTCGACCGAATTGCTCGACGCGGCGTGACACAGTCGCCGCCGGTTTCGCCATTTGCTGTTCCGCTGGCACATGCCGGATGCAAGCCGGTCGAGCGCGTGCGTCCGATGCCGGCGGAGCACGGTGCGGGCGTCGACACCGAGGCAGGCCATTCGTTCGCCGTCGTCGTCGTTTGCGGCAGCGGGTGGCCGACATCTCATATAGAGAACCGTGATGCCGACATTCACTCCCTCCTTCATGCATCCGCTGTTGGCGCATGCACCCATCTTCCTTCTCATCGCTCTCGCCGTTACCGATCACGCCACGGTTCTGTCCGGGGGAAATCTCGGAACGAGAGACTGCATGCCGGGGCTCGCCGCGCTCATCGCCGTACTCGCCGGCGTCTTCGCGCTGATCGCTTATGTCAACGGCCGGATGGCTTCCGACGTCGCGATCGCGAACGGCGTTCCGCCGGAGCTCATGGACCTGCACCGGAGGCTGGCGACAATCGTGACGGTGCTCGCGCTCGTCGTGGCGGTGCTGCGCGGCTGGCTATGGAGCCGGCGAATCCCGCTGGCTCGCCTGTGGAACATCCTGATCGCCGCATTCAGTCTCGGCCTCGCAGTTCTTTTCGTCCTCACAGGGATCTACGGACTGGAGCTCGTCTACGCGCACGGCGTCAACGTGGCGACGGCGATGCGCTAGTGGTTCGATTCCGACATTTGCATCCCGTTTCAGAACCCGTGAGAGCAAATGTCGGACCGCTTCGCCTGAACGTGCGTTGGGAGCGCGGGTGCGATGGATGGCAAGAGCAAAGACGAGCGGCTTGACGAGCAAGACGACGAGCGGCCTGCCAGCCCGCCGCGGAAGCGAGGCGACAGCGGCGTCGCAACAAAGACTGACGAGAACAGGCCGAGGCTCGGTCGGAGGTGGAAGCTGTTGCTGGCGGCGCTGGCGATTCTCGTCATCGCCGGCGGCGGTGCCTGGTACTGGCACTACACTTCGCTGCATCCATCGACGTCCGACGCCTATGTCGGGGCGCATGTCGTCAGGGTTGCGCCGCTCGTCAGCGGTCGCGTCAGCGCTGTGCGCGCACGCACATTCCAGCCGGTGAAGGCTGGCGACATTCTTGTCGAGATTGACCAGGCACCGCTGAAGGCCGCGCTCGAGGGCGCACGAGCGCGGCTCGCGGAGGCGAAGCAGGAGGCGGCGGCCACGGCGGCGGCCGTGACGGCGGCCGAGGCGCAGGTCGCCGAGGCGCGCGCCACGCTGGTCGATCAGCGCAAGCAAACGCAAAGAACGGTGACGCTGACAGACAAGGGCGCGGCGACCAAGGCCGAGCGGGACGACGCCGAGGCGAAGCTGAAATCGGCCGAGGCGGGGCTGAGGTCTGCCGAGGCGGCATTGACACAGGCGCGCCAGCACCTTGGTGCGGAAGGCGATCAGAATGCGGCGGTGAGGGCAGCCGCCGCTACCGTCACCAGCGCAGAGCTCGATCTGGAACATGCCACCATCCGCGCTCCCGCGGATGGCATCGTCGGCGAGGTGGAAGTCCGGCCGGGCGCGGTCGTCGATACGGGGATGGCGATGTTTCCGCTGGTGGAGACCGGGCGGTGGTGGGTCGACGCCAATTTCAAGGAAACCGACCTCACGCATATCAGGCCTGGCCAGGCCGCCCGCGTGACGCTCGATCTCTACCCGTCGCGACAGATCAGGGGCCGCGTCGAATCGATCTCGCCGGCGAGTGGCGCGGCCTTCGCGTTGCTGCCGCCGGAGAATGCGAGTGGCAATTGGGTGAAGGTGACGCAGCGATTTCCAGTGCGGATCCTGCTCGAGACCGACAACGGCTCGCCGCCGCTGCGCATCGGGGCGTCCTCAAGCGTCGAGATCGATCTGACGGCGGGAGCAAATTGAAGCACGTCCAGATGCGATGGGATCGGGGCGCGCGTGCCGGACATGCTCCGACTGTCGGATTGAGAGCCTGATTCACGGTGTCGATGCCGGCATGGACGCTCGCATCTCGACCGATCAGGCTCGGAGGAGCGAGAAGAGTGGCGCTCGCCAGCGAGACATCACCGGGCAGCAACCCCTCGACCGTCGACCGTGTGCTGGTGGCGATCCCGGTCATGCTCGCGACCTTCATGATCATCATCGACATGACGGTGGTGAATGTCGCCTTGCCTGACATGATGGGTGCACTCGCGGCGACACCCGATCAGATCACCTGGGTGCTGACCTCCTATATCGTTGCCGAGGCCGTCACGATTCCGCTTTCGGGATTTCTCGCGGAGCGCTTCGGACGTCGGCGCGTGATCCTCGTCAGCGTGGCGGGCTTCGTCGCGGCATCCATGCTGTGCGGACAGGCGACCTCGCTGACGGCGATGGTGGCGTTCCGGGTTCTGCAAGGCGTCTTCGGTGCGAGCGTCATTCCGATCTCGCAATCGACGCTGGTCGCATCCTTCGACGAGAAGAGCCGTGGCAAGGCGATGGCAATCTGGGGGATCGGCATCATGCTCGGACCGGTGCTCGGTCCAACGCTCGGCGGCTTCATAACGGACAGTCTCGGCTGGCGCTTCGTGTTCTACATAAATCTACCGGTCGGTCTCCTCAATCTCGTGCTGCTCGCGACATTCCTCTCCGAGCAGCGAACACGGCCGTCGCGCGTCGACTGGATCGGCGCGGCGCTGCTCGGGCTCGGCATCGCCAGCCTGCAGACGCTGCTCGATCGTGGCAACACCGAAAACTGGTTCCAGTCGAAACTGATCGTCGCGCTCGCGGTCGTCAGCGTCGCCGGCCTCGCCAGCTTCACCTGGCGGAGCTGGTCACGCGAGGATGCGATCCTGCGCATCAGCCTCATGCGCGACCGCAATCTGGCGAGTGCGTCGGTGATGATGCTGGTGTTCGGTCTGGGGCTGTTCGGTACGATCGCCTTGCAGCCGCTGATGCTCGAGACCCTGCTCGGATATCCCGCGAGCACGACCGGGCTCGTGATGGCGCCGCGCGGTCTCGCCGCCGCACTCGGCATGGCGACGGTGGCGGTGCTCATCAATCGCATCGGGCCGCGCTGGCTGGTGCTCGCGGGACTGGTGATGGCGGGTATCGGCACCTATCAGATGACGGGCTACTCGCTGCAGGTCGACATGGTGCATCTCGTCCTGCCGAGCCTCGTCCAGGGCTACGGCATGGGCATGGTTTTCGTGCCGCTGTCGACGCTGGCGTTCCAGACGGTCGGCGAGGCAGCGACGGATCGCGCGGCCAGCATCTTCAACCTGGCACGGACCATCGGCTCCTCGATCGGCATCGCGATCGCCGCGACAGTTCTGACGCGGATGAACCAGACGAGCTGGATGCTGCTCGGGGGGCACATCAGCCGGTACAATCCGCTGGTTGCAGACTATCTGGCGGCGCGCGGGCTCTCGCCGGCCGATCCGTTGGCGCCGGCGGTACTCGCCGCCGAGCTGGCGCGGCAATCGAGCATGATCGGCTTTCTAGATGCGTTCTATTTCATCGCCATGAGCTTTGTCGTGCTGGCGCCCCTCGTCCTCCTGCTCGGCGGCGGCAAGGGGCGAGCGCAGCACCGACGGTAAGGCTCGGCGATCAGGCGATGGCGTGCGGCGCCGCTTTCGCGGGCCCGCCGGCCAGGAGTTTGTGTCGGTCAGGCGGTCGAAAGAGGCGCCTGTCATCCAAATCGCGCGGCATGTGAAAGACGACGAGCCTCAAGCCTCGGCAGCGCGATCCTGCCGCGGCGGCCGGCCGAATTTGCGGGCGTATTCCCGCGAGAACTGTGCCGAGCTTTCGTAGCCGACCTCGAAGGCGATCTCGGAGACCTTTTCGTTGGTGCTGCGCAACGCCTCGCGGGCGCGCAGAAGGCGCAAGTCCTTCTGGTACTGCAGTGGCGAGGTGCCGGTGACCGCCTTGAAGTGTTCGAAGAAGGCGGAACTGCTCATGCCGGCCCGGCTCGCGAGGTCGCCGACCACGAGGGGACGGGCGAGGTTCGACTGGATCTCGCGCGTCGCCTGGAATATGCGGCTGGCCGTCGTTTCGTGCCAGAGAAGCCTGCGCAACGGCTCGGCATGGGGGCCGAGGAGTAGCCGGGCGTGGATTTCCCGAGCCGTGATCGGTGCCAGCAGGCGGCGCGCCTCCGCGTGGTCGGATTGCCGGATCAGGCGCAGAAGCGCTCCCTCCATCTCCAGATCGGTCTGGCAGAGCGAGATCGAGAACGGGTCCTGCTGGTTCGAGGCACGGACCGGCGCCACGTCGGCGGCCATGCCGCGCAGGAGATCGAGGTCGATCGGGAAGACGAGCGCCACATAAGGGCGGTCCGGCGCGGCCTCGGTGATGCGCGAGACGACCGGCAAAGCGTGGCTCACGATCAGCGACTGTCCGTCGGCGACGCGCAGCGTCCGCTTGCTCGTGCCGACCTCCTTGGCGCCTTGCAACACGAGGCACAGGAGTGGGCGGTAGACGGTCGCGTCCTGTCCGGTCGGAGCCACGAAGCGCAGGAAATGCAGGCCGCTCGGCGCGTGCGCCAGTGCGCCCTCGGCCGGCCCCTGGCGGTCGAGCAACGCTGTCAGGTGGTGCAAGAGGGCTGAGCGGCTCATGCCTTTCTCCTTGCGTCTCCACTAGCATAGGGCCGCCGCCGTCTTGTGCGAAAGTTTACAGGCTTGGAGGATCAGGCAAGAAATCCGGTCAATCGGGAAAGAATGGACCTCGCAGCCGAACTAGGGTCGACCGCACGAAACACGAAGGGGACGACCATGGCGAAGGTCTTGATCACGGGGATTGCGGGCGGCTTCGGCAAGCCGACGGCGCTGGCGCTCATGGAACGCGGGCACGAAGTCGCGGGCAGCGTGCGCAGTCGCGAAGGGCGGAACGCCGAGGCGGTCGGCGAGCTGGAGACGGCCGGCGCGCGGATCGTCGAGATGGACGTGACCGACACGACCAGTACCGAGCGCGGCCTCTCCGCCGCCATCGCGGCGCTGGGCGGTCTCGACGTCCTTTTCAACAATGCCGGGATCGGGTCCTACGGGATCCAGGAACTGATGTCGCCCGAAGACATGGGTCGCGTCTTCGACGTGAACGTCACGGGTGTCCAGCGGGTGATGCGCGCCGCACTTCCGCATATGCGCGCGCAGGGGCGCGGCACGGTGCTCTACACCTCCAGCCTGATCGGCCGGATCGCCACGCCGTTCTATGGCACCTATTCGGCGTCGAAATGGGCGCTGGAGGCGATCGCAGAATGCTACCGGACGGAGCTGTCGGGTTTCGGTATCGAATCCTGCATCATCGAGCCTGGTGCGATGCCAACGGCCTTCTTCGATGGAATGGTCGCCGCGAACGATCCTGCGCGCGCGGCGGGCTATGGCGAGTTCGCCCAGGTGCCGGCGATGGCGGCCGCAGGCCTCGCGCAGATGCTGAAGGCGACACCCGTGCAGCGCCCCGAGCGGATCGCAGAGGCGGTGGTGGCGCTGCTCGACATGCCGTCCGGCCAGAAGCCCTTCCGCACCGTCGTCGACCATACCGGCGTCGGCCACCACATCGAGCGCTACAACGATGTGCTGCACGAGGTGACGCGGACCGTGCTCACCAATTTCGGTATCGAGCGAATGCTCGACCTGAATGCCTGAGGAACAGCCGATGAAGACCATTCTCATCACCGGTGCCTCGTCGGGCATCGGCAAAGCCACGGCGTTGCATTTTCAATCGGCGGGCTGGAACGTCATCGCCACGATGCGCGATCCGTCCGCCGGCGCGGAGCTCGGCGCGCTGGACCACGTCCTCGTCACGCGGCTCGACGTGACCGACGGCGGCTCCATCACGTCAGCGGTGGCCGAGGGGCTCTCCCGGTTCGGCCGGATCGACGTGCTCCTGAACAATGCCGGCTACGGCGCCTATGGCCCGCTCGAGGCCTTTTCGAGCGAGCGCATCCGCCGCCAGTTCGATACCAACGTGATCGGGCTCCTGGAGGTGACGAAGGCGGTGCTGCCTCACATGCGCGCAAACCGTTCCGGCACGATCGTCAACATCTCCTCCATCGGCGGGCAGATCACCTTTCCGCTCGGCACGCTCTACCACGGCACCAAATTCGCCGTCGAAGGCCTGTCGGAGGCGCTGCACTACGAGCTGGAGCCGCTCGGCATCAAGGTGCGGATCGTCGAGCCGGGCATGATCCGGACCGATTTCGGCGGCAGGTCCTTCGATTTCGCGATGGACGAAACCCTCACCGACTACGCCCCGACTGCCAAGGCCATGGGGCGGCTGTTCGGCAAGCTGGCCTCAGACCCGTCGGCTCCCGAGGTCGTCGCCGATGTGATCTGGCAGGCGGTCAACGCAACCGCGGACCGCCTCCGCTTCCGCGCGGGCCAAGATGCCGATGCACTCATCGAGGAGCGAAAGGCCAAAGACGATGCGAGCTTCATCGGTCGCATCAAGGAGATGATGGGGAGCTGAGCGGACCCGACCTGGCGAGCGGGCCAGGGGAAGCCCCGGTCAGGCGTCCCGACGTCCACCTCGAACGGGCTGCGAGCAAGCTCGACGTCGGTCGCGCAATTGGCGGAGGGGATGGGCCTGACGTCCAACCTTCTCCAAAATCTTCCAGTGTCAGCGACCAGGATTTCAAGCCTTTTGCGCGCTCTTCCAAACGTTCAGATCTGCTTTGCCGCCGGTAGGTTCAACAGGCACCTGCCATATGCCAGTGCGAAACCGCCAAAAGCCGCAATCCATGCGACGCCCGCCCCGGGATGCAGCCAGGCGGATGCGGCAGCCAGCCCGGCTGTGACCGGCGGCGAGAGGAACTACCGGGCAGGGACCACGAGCCCCGGGACGGCGGCTCAACCAAGGGCCAGCGCCAGGCGGCGAGCCTCGTCGGTTTCCTCGAAGCCAGGCATCAGCACCAGATGATAGCCGCGATCGGAGGCCGGCGGCGTGGTGCCGAGGGCGGCGAGCGCACCCCTCCAGCAGATCGGCAGCAGTGCCTGCCAGCCGAGGGCGACGCCGTGGCCATCAGGGCACGGTGGATGTACGTGCCGTGGTTGGTGACCCGGTGGTCGTGCGCGGCACCTCGGCGATCTCCGGGGCGAAGCGATCGCGCCAGTCGCTCCAGTCGAACCAGCGGCGTTCGGGGTCCTCCAGATGGATGAGTGGCGCCTCGGCGAGCAGGCGGGCGGGAGGCCATGACTTCAGCCGTCTCGCCAGGGCCGGCGAAGCGACCGGCACGACGCTCTCGGCCATGAGGGCGATGCTGCGCCGGCCGCCCCAGTCGCCATGGCCGAACAGGATCGCGCAGTCGACCTCGTCGAGCGGCATGTCGGCGTCGCGCTCGGCCGTCGTCACGCGGACCGCCAGCCGGTCGCCGGCCTCCGACAGACGTGCGAGGCGCGGCAGCAGCCAATAGGCGGCGATGCCGGGATAGGTGGCGACCGTCACGGCGCGGGAGCGGACGCGGCGGCGGATCGCTTGACTGGCGCGACCGATGGTGTCGAGGGCCGGGGCGATCGCGGCATAGAGCTGGTGAGCCGCCGCGGTCGGCAGGGTCTGGGACCCGCGCTTCTGGAAGAGCCTGGTGCCGAGATCGGTTTCGAGCAGGCGGATCTGGTGGCTGATGGCCGGTTGACCGACATTGAGCGAGCGGGCGGCGCGGCCGAAGCTGCCGAGCCGGTAGCAGGCCTCGAAGGCGCGGACCGCCTTCAGCGGCGGCAGGTCGGACATGGTCCCTCGATCGTCCCTCACGCCGTCGGCATGATCGAAATTTTCGATGATGAGGTGAAACTATTCGCGGTTCCCAGGCGGGTCAAGCTCTGCTCAACTGGGCCGATGAGCATGGCGCGTCCTCGAGGGGACGCGACCGGACGCGGCTCTGCGATGGGCAGCGCAGCCTGCATTCGAGCTCCCCGGGGAGGGAGCCGGTCGAGCGACATGACACGTCACCTGAAGGACGCCCATTGGCTGCTGTTCTTCCTCGCCATCCTTGCGGGATGGGCCGGGCTGCTGCTGCATGGTGCCAGTCAGAGCCTGCCGCCGGCGCCGCTCGGCGCCTATCTCGGCTGGTTCGACTGGACGGGCGAGGGATCACTGTGGCGGAGCCTCTGCAGCGCCAGCGCCGCCACGGCCGAGCCCATCTCGCTCATCGCCATGTGGGCGTTGATGTCGCTCGGCATGATGCTGCCGACGGCCTATCCGATGCTCGCCACGTTCAGCGAGCTGATGGCCGCACGCCCGATGGGCGAGCGCTTCTGGAACTTCGCGATGCTGCTCGCCGGCTATGCCTCGGTCTGGCTCGGCTTCTCGGTGCCGGCGGGGCTGTTACAGCTCGGCCTGACCCGCCAGGGCCTCGTCGGCGTCGACGGCACCAGCCTATCGGCCGCGCTCAGCGCGATCGTCCTGCTGGCGGCAGGGCTCTATCAGTTCTCAGCGATCAAGCACGCCTGCGTCTCCAAATGCCGCTCGCCGATGACGACGTTTCTCGCCGGCTGGCGCGACGGGGCGGCCGGAGCCTATCTGATGGGCATTCGCAACGGCATCCATTGCCTGGGCTGCTGCGCGGCGCTCATGCTGCTCGCCTTCGTCGGCGGCACCATGAACCTCGCATTCATGGGGCTCGCCATGGTGCTGATGGCGGTCGAGAAACTGCCGGGACCGGGGCGCCACGTGACGCGACCGCTCGGCATCGCGCTGGTCGGCGCCGGGGCGGTGGTGGCGGCGAGCGCGCTCGGATTTGCATGAAACGACGAGACGGGGCGAGGCCGTGCCGCCGTTGCGGCGGCGGTCTGGCGATGAAGGCAACAACCGATCAGGAGAGGAGAGCGAAGGCATGGCGGTGACCGAGAAGAGCAAGGCCCAGGGCAAGGGGGCCGCCAAGGCCGAGATCGAGCGCTGGTCGCTGCAGGGGGAGCTCATCCTCAACTGCAACTGCAACGTCTTCTGCCCCTGCGTGATCTCGCTCGGCAAGCACCCGCCGACCGAGGGACACTGCCAGGGTTGGGGCGGCATCCGCATCGACAAGGGCAGCTTCGGCAAGGTCAAGCTCGACGGCCTCAATGTCGCGCTGCTGCTCGACATTCCCGAGCGCATGGCGCGCGGCAATTGGGGCGTCGCGCTCTATATCGACGAGCGGGCGAGCGATGCGCAATACGCGGCGCTGGTCGCCATCCTGTCGGGCAAGGCGCGCGGTTCGACGGGCCTGTTCTCGATCCTGGTCGGTCGCTATTTCGGCGACGAGCGCGCGCCGATCACCTACGAGACGGAGGGCGAGAAGCGGCGGCTGACGGTCGGCCGCAAGATCGTCGGCGAGGTGCAGCCGATCCAGGGCGCCAAGGACGGCGAGCCGGTGCAGATCGTCAACACCCAATACTGGATGGGTTCGGTCGTCACGGTGGCGGAGGCGACGCAGTCACGCGTGCGGGCGTTCGGCCATGTCTGGGACTTCGCCGGCCGCAGCGCCGAGATCGTCCAGCTCGACTGGAAGGGACCTTGAGAAGTCGAGACGCCGTCGCCGCAACCGGTCGCTCCCGCGCGGCGTGACCGGCCAGTTTTCTTGCCATCCCCAGTCCTGCCGGTACTGATCGACATGTCGACACCCATACTCGCCGTCTCCCGGCGCACCCGGCGTACGCCCTTCACCGAGCGGCTCGCCGCCCATGGCGTGAAGGGCTACACGGTCTACAACCACATGCTGCTGCCGACCGCCTTCCGCTCGCTCGAGGAGGACTATTGGCATCTGCGGCGCCACGTGCAGGTCTGGGACGTGTTCTGCGAGCGTCAGGTCGAGCTGAAGGGCCCAGACGCCTTCCGCCTCACGCAGATGATGACGCCGCGCGATCTGTCGCGGATCGAGATCGGGCAATGCGTCTATGCGCCGATCATCGACGAGGCGGCCGGCATGATCAACGATCCGGTGGTGATCCGGCTCGGCGAGGACCGGTTCTGGCTGTCGATCGCCGATTCCGACGTGGTGCTATGGGCGGGCGGTCTTGCCCATGGCCTCGATCTCGATGTCGAAGTGTTCGAGCCGGACGCTGGACCGCTCGCGGTGCAGGGGCCGCGCGCCGACGATCTGATGGCGCTGGTTTTCGGCGATGAGGTGCGACGCATCCGCTTCTTCCGCTCGGCGATGCTGTCATTCATGGGCCATCCGCTGCTCGTCGCGCGCTCGGGCTGGAGCAAGCAGGGCGGGTTCGAGATCTATGTCGACGACTGGGAGGTCGGGCGCGCGCTCTACGACCGGCTTTTCGCGGTCGGCGAGGTGCTCGATGTGGGGCCGGGCTGCCCGAATCTCATCGAGCGGATCGAGGGCGGGCTGCTCTCCTACGGCAACGACATGACCCGCGCGAACAATCCGCTCGAATGCGGGCTCGAGCGCTATTGCTCGCCGGACAGCCGGCACGAGCATATCGGCCGTGCGGCGCTCGATCGCATCAGGGCGAACGGGCCGGCGCGCATGGTGCGCGGCGTGCGCCTCGAGGGCGCGGCGCTGGCGGGGCCGATCGAACCCTGGCCGGTTCGCAAACGTCGCGGTCGGGCGCAGGTCGGAGCGGTGTCTTCGGCGACCTGGTCGCCACGCTTTTCGGGCATCGTCGGCTTTGCCATGATGGAGGCGAGCGCATCCATGATCGGCACCTCGATCGAGGTCGAGACGCCGGAGGGGATGCGCTCCGGCGTCGTGGTGGCGCTGCCTTTCGAGGAGGCGCCGGGCGATGCGAAACCCGCCGCGCCCCGATCGGCGGCAAAGACGGCCAAGGCCGGCCGCCCGGCGGCGCGCAAGAAGAGCTGAGGGAAGTTCCGCCAAGTCCGCCCGGCTCATGCCGGCGGCGCGAGCGCCCACAAGAAGACGGTGACGACACATGTCCGCCAATGACGCCGGCATCGGCCTCGATCGCAGTCCCGCGAACTACGTGCCGCTGACGCCGCTCTCCTTCCTCACTCGCACGAAGGACGTGTTCCCCGACCGTACGGCGGTCGTCTACGGCGCGCGGCGCTACAGTTGGGCGCAGGTCTATGAGCGGGCGGTGCGGCTCGCGACGGGGCTGAAGCGGCTCGGCATCGGCCGGGGCGCGACGGTTGCGGTCATCGCCGCCAACACGCCGGAGATGGTTGATGCCCATCTCGGCATCCCGATGAGCGGCGCCGTGCTCAACACCATCAACACGCGTCTCGACGCCGAGACCATCGCCTACATCCTCGAGCATGGCGATGCGGAGGTGCTGATCACCGACACGCAGTTCTCGCCGGTCGTGAAGGAGGCACTGGCGCGCACCGGGCGGAGCGGCATCCGCGTCGTCGACATCGTCGATCCGGCGGCGTTGCTGAAGGCGGGCGAGGGCGAGCGGCTCGGCGCGACGACCTATGACGAGCTCCTGGCATCGGGCGATCCCGACGGCCAATGGCAGATGCCGGACGACGAATGGCAGGCACTGGCGCTCAACTATACGTCGGGGACCAGCGGGCGACCGAAGGGTGTCGTCTACCACCACCGCGGCTCCTATCTGATGACGAGCGGCACCGTGATCGGCTGGAGCCTACCGGCGCATCCGGTCTATCTCTACACCGTGCCGATGTTCCATTGTAACGGCTGGGGCCATTGCTGGACCATGACGGCGGTCGCCGGCACGATCGTATGCTGCCGCTACGTCTCGGCGAAGGCCATCTTCGATGCGATCGCCGAGGAAGGCATCACGCATTTCGGTGGCGCGCCGATCGTGCTCGGCATGATCGTCAATTCACCTGCGAGCGACCGCCGACCGCTGCCGCGCAACGTTCAGGTGATGACGGCAGGTGCCCCGCCGCCGAGCGCCGTGCTCGGGGCGATGAAGGCGCTGGGCTTCTCGGTCATGCAGGTCTACGGGCTGACCGAGACCTATGGCCATGTCTCGCACTGCGCCTGGCACGAGGAATGGGACGCACTCCCCGACGAGACGCAGGCCGAGATCAAGGCGCGCCAAGGCGTGCGCATGCCGCATACGGAGGAGATCGCGGTCATCGACGTGGCGAGCGGCGAGCCGGTTGCGCGCGACGCGACGGCGATGGGTGAGATCGTCATTCGCGGCAATACGGTGATGAAAGGCTACTACAAGGACAAGGCGGCGACCGAGGCGGCATTCAAGGGCGGCTGGTTCCATTCGGGCGATCTCGCCGTCGTGCATCCCGACGGCTATGTGGAGATCAAGGACCGGCTGAAGGACGTCATCATCTCGGGCGGCGAGAACATCTCCTCGGTCGAGATCGAGAGCGTGCTCTACAAGCACGAGGCGGTGGCGGCCGCGGCCGTGGTCGCAAGGCCCGACGAGAAGTGGGGCGAGACGCCTTGCGCCTTCGTCGAGCTGAAAGCGGGCCGGACGGCGAGCGAGGAGGAGATCCTTGCCTTCTGCCGTCGCCATCTCGCCGGCTTCAAGACGCCGAAGCGCATCGTGTTCGGCGAGTTGCCGAAGACCTCGACCGGCAAGATCCAGAAGTTCGTGTTGCGCCAGACGGCAAGATCGCTCTGACGGCGCGGCCGGATCCGACGACGACGCGACGGCGCCGGCCTCGAGGGGCCAACAGGTGCCGCACGCCACCTATCGAAATCAGGAGACAATCATCATGAGCTTCCGCGCACTCGTCGTCTCGAAGGCCGAGGACGGCACCATCTCGCAAGCGGTCGAGACGCTCGACGACGCTCGCCTTCCTGAGGGAAACGTCACGGTGAAGGTCGAGCATTCGACGCTCAACTACAAGGACGGGCTCTGCATCACCGGAGCCGGCGGCCTCGTGCGCAATTTCCCGCATGTGCCGGGCATCGATCTCGCCGGCACCGTCGAGGCCTCCTCCGACGCGCGCTACAAGGCCGGCGACAAGGTCGTGCTGACCGGCTGGCGGGTGGGCGAGGTGTGGTGGGGCGGCTATGCCGAGCGCGCGAAGGTGAAGGGCGACTGGCTGGTGCCGTTGCCCAAGGGCCTCTCGACGCGCCAGGCGATGGCGGTCGGCACCGCCGGATTCACCGCCATGCTCGCCGTGATGGCCCTCGAGCAGCACGAGCTGAAGCCCGGCCATGGCGAGGTGCTGGTGACGGGCGCGGCGGGTGGTGTCGGCTCGGTTGCGACCGCCATTCTTGCGAAGCTCGGCCACGAGGTCGCGGCGGTGACCGGCCGGCCTGAGACCGAGGATTATCTGAAGGCGCTCGGTGCGACGCGCATCGTGGCACGGGCCGAGCTCGCCGAGACGACGAAAAAGCCGCTCGAGGCAGAGACCTGGGCGGGTTGCGTCGATGCGGTCGGCGGCGCCATGCTGGCGCGCGTGCTCGGGCAGATGAAGTATGGCGCGTCGGTCGCGGCGGTCGGCCTTGCGGGCGGCGCGGCGCTGCCGGCGACGGTGATCCCGTTCCTGTTGCGCGGCGTCAACCTGCTTGGAATCGACTCGGTGATGCGGCCCTATGACGACCGCGTGACGGCCTGGGAGCGCCTCGCGCGCGATCTGCCGATCGACAGGCTGGAAGCGATGATCGAGCCGGCAAAGCTCGAGGATCTGCCGAAGCTCGGCCGGGCGATCCTGAAGGGCCAGGTGAAGGGCCGCGTCGTCGTCGATCTTTGATGGCCATCCTGGGCGCGCGGCACGCCGATCCCGGCGCCGCCGGGATCGGCGATGTCAGGCGAGCGGAGCGGTACGGTAGAGCGTGACGCGAAGGCCGCCATGGGGCACGGGCGCGGTGGTCGGCAGGAAGGGCAGGCCCGTCGCCTCAGCGAGCGTCGGCTCGCTGGTGACGAGGCCGACCCGCCAGCCCGCGAAGCGGGTGCGCAGCACCTGGCCGAGGCTGCCGTAGAGCGGGATCAGATCCTTGTCGCCGCCGATGCGCTCGCCATAGGGCGGGTTGACGACGACGAGGCCGGGCGGTCCCTCGGGCGGTGCGGCCTCGCTGATCGCCGCGCGGCGGAAGGCGGTGCCATCGGCGACACCGGCCCGGGCGGCGTTCTGCATTGCCGCGTCGATGGCGCCGGCATCACGGTCGAAGCCATGGCAGCGGGCGGCGGGCGGCCGCGCGCTTTTCACCTCGCGCATGCGTTGCCAGGCCCCGGCGTCGAAACCGGCGAAATGCTCGAAGGCGAAATGACGGGCGCGGCCTGGATTGAGCCGGCAGGCGATCTCGGCCGCCTCGATAACGAAAGTGCCGGCGCCGCACATCGGATCGACGACCGGCTCGGTGCCGGTGAAACCGCATTGCATGAGGAACAGCGCCGCCATGGTCTCGCGGATCGGCGCCTTGCCCACCGCCTCCTTGTAGCCGCGCTTGTGCAGAAGCTCGCCGGAGCTGTCGAGAGAGAGCTCGCAGGCATCGTCCTCGATGCGCGCGCGAACGACGATGGCCGCATCCGCCGACATCCGGGCGCCGAGCGTCTCGCGGATCGCATTGCCGACGCGCTCGGCGGCGGCGTCCGAATGGTAGATGCGCGACCGGCGGCAGGTTGCCTCGACACGGAACGGACGATCCGGGCGCAGCAGATCCTTCCAGCCCACACCCCGGGCGCGCTTCTCGAGCTCCTCGAGCCGTTCGGCCCGGAAGGAGGCGATCCGCGCCAGCACACGGCCGGCGCCGCGCACCCACAGATTGGCGCGCCAGACCTCCGGCCAGCCGCCACGGATCGTGACGCCGCCTGGAACTATGCGGGGCGAGTTGAAGCCCTTGCCGCGCACCTCGGCGAGCAGGACCGGCTCGAGCCCCGGGGGCGCGGACAGGAAGATCTCGAACCGGCCATCGTCTCTCATGCAGGTCTACGCGCTCCGCTCGTCGCTCTACAAATATCGTTGTCGATAGGGGGTAGCCGAGTTGCGGCCAGCCGTCACGGAGGGTCCGGTCGCATGATTTCGGCACCGCCCACAAGTCCGGCACAGCCGTTAACGTTTCGTTAACCGGATCGGCGCGATGCTTCGCTCCGGCTGGAACATTTGACGAACATCATGCCGCCCGGCGGGGCACCGGCGGCGCGCGGGAGACCTTCACGATGGACGACCGGACGCCGGAAGATTTCGCTCGTGTGCTCGCCAGCGAGGGCGAGCTGCCGCTGTCGGGCGATCTGGAAGACGTGGCGCGAGGCTGGCTCGACCACCTGACGCACGATCGCGGCCTCGCCGACAAGACACGCGAGGCCTATGGCCGCGATCTCAGGCAGTTCCTCGGCTTCCTGACGCTGCATCTGGGCTATCCGCCAACGGTCGCCGATCTCGATCACCTGGAGCCGCGGGCCTTCCGCACATTCATGGCGGCCCGCCGCAAGATGGGTACGGCAGCGCGCTCGCTGTCGCGGCAGATGACGGCGCTGAGGATGTTCTTCCGCTGGCTCGATTCCTCGCAGATCAGCGCCAACCGCGCGGTCATGGCGGTGCAGCTTCCCAAGGTGCCGCACGCCATCCCCAAGCCGCTGACCGTCGACAAGGCGCTCGCGGTCGTCGCCGATACGCCCGCGGGTGGGCTCGACTGGGTCGAGGCACGCGACGTCGCGGTCCTCATGCTGCTCTACGGGGCGGGGCTCAGGATCTCCGAGGCGCTGTCGCTCACGGGGGCGGATGCGCCGGTCGGCAATCGCGACATGCTGCGCATCGCCGGCAAGGGCGGACGCGAGCGGCTGGTGCCGATCCTGCCGGCGGCGCGGCGTGCGATCATGCGCTATCTGGTGCTCTGCCCCTATCCGCTCGAGGGCGAGGCGCCGCTTTTTCTCGGCGAGAAGGGCGGGCCGCTGTCGCCGCGGATCGTGCAATTGCTGATGGAGCGGCTCAGGGCGACGCTCGGCCTGCCCGATACCGCGACGCCGCACGCGCTGCGGCATTCCTTCGCCACCCATCTGCTCGGGGCCGGTGCCGATCTCAGGCAGATCCAGGAGCTGCTCGGTCACCGATCGCTGGCGACGACCCAGGCCTATACCGAGGTCGACCGCGAGCGTCTGCTCGCCATCTACGAGCGCGCCCATCCGCGCTCGTGAGCGGCATCTGGCAAGGCAGGCCGGCGCGGCGGCATGCCGGCCATGCGACGTGTCGCATAGGCGGTCGGGCCGCGGCTTGATAGGGGGAGGGGTTTCCGCGAGCTTCAGAGAGAGGCAGCAGGCGCTCCGTGTCGAACGGGACCCAAGATCGCACGGCGCCGACCACGGTCGCCGGGAGGCCGGCGGCTGGTTCCGTCGCCGGCACCGGCGCGATCGACTCGACCGGCATCGCCCTTGCTCTTTGCGGCGCGCTGCTCTTCTCGCTGAAGCCGATCTTCATCAAGCTCAACTACGAGTACGATGTCGGCGCCTCGACGCAGCTTGCGCTCAGGATGCTGTTCTCGGTGCCGTTCTACAGCGCGATCGCCCTGCACGCGCTGCGCAACCGCCGCGCCAAGGCGCTGCCGACCGACCTCTCCCGCCGCTCGCTGGTCTCGACCGTCCTGATCGGCTTTCTCGGCTACTACCTGACCGCGCTGCTCGACATGGAGGGGCTGGCGCACATCACCGCGCAGTTCGAGCGCCTCATCCTCTTCACCTTCCCGACCTTCGTCGCCATCCTCGGCTACTGGTTCTTCGGCGAGCGGCTGGGGCCACGCCACCTCGTCTCGATCGGGCTCACCTATCTGGGCCTTGCGACGATCTTCGCCCGTGACCTGCACAGCCTCGGCGACAGCGTGGTGATCGGCACGGGCCTGGTGCTGACCTCGTCGGTCACCTATGCGATCTATCTGCTGCTCGCCAAGGGTCGCATTCGTGCGATGGGCAGCCAGCTCTTCACCTCGATCTCGATGCTGGCAGGCACGGTCGGCACGCTCGGGCATTTTCTGGTTCTGCATCCGGTCAGCGATCTGATCGTGCCGATGCCGGTGGTGTGGCTGTGCCTCGCCATGTCGATCCTCGCCACTTTCATTCCCTCGCTGCTGATCGCCGAGGCCATCAACCGGATCGGTCCGGGCCCGGCTAGCGTGACGACGGGGGCCGGGCCGATGTTCACGTCGCTGATGGCGATCTGGATCCTCGGCGAGGAGTTCTCGATCTGGCATGCGCTCGGCACCGCGCTGGTGATCGGCGGCATCCTGGTGCTCAGTCGCGAGAGGAGCTGAGGCGAACGCCTCCGTTCGATCCTGCCGTGCGGCAGGCGCGGCTACACGCGGGCGCGAGGGCGCTGTAGGGTGGTCGCAACGAACGCATCTCCGCGGAAGGAGCCCAACATGGTGAAGCACGCACTGATCGTCGGCGCCGGCTCGGGCATCAGCGCCTCGTTCGCGCGCCTACTGGCGAAGGAGGGCGCAAAGGTCGCTCTCTCTGCGCGAAGCACCGAGAAGCTCACCGATCTCGCCAGCGAAGCGAAGGGACCGCTCATCGCCTGCGATGCCTCGAAGCCGGCCGATGTGGAGCGGCTGTTTGCGACGCTCGACCGGGATTTCGGTGCGCTCGATCTGGTGCTCTACAATCCGAGCGCCCGCTCGCGCGGGCCGATCGCCACGCTCGATCCGGTCGAGGTCGAGACGGCGCTGATGGTGACCGCCTATGGCGGTTTCCTGGTCGGGCAGGCGGCGGCGAAACGCATGTTGGGCCGTGGGCAAGGCACGATCCTCTTCACCGGCGCGTCGGCGAGCGTGAAGGGCTATGCCCTGTCGGCACCTTTCGCGATGGGCAAATTCGCGCTGCGCGGTCTTGCCCAGTCGATGGCGCGCGAGCTGCATCCCAAGGGCATCCATGTCGGCCATTTCATCATCGACGGCATGGTGCGTAACGCGCAGAAGGGTACGGCCGACAAGCCGGGGGCACCCGACAGCACGCTCGATCCCGATGCGATCGCGGCGAGCTATCTCGATCTCGTGCGCCAGCCGCGCTCGGCCTGGACGTGGGAGGTCGAGCTCAGGCCCTGGGTCGAGACGTTCTGAGCGCTTGGTGCAACTCCAACCGAGCTGCCGCTTTGCGGGATCGGCCGGTCTCGCGGAGCCATGTTCGCGCGGGGTCGGACGGCGTTCGCCTTGTTCCGCACGCTGGCTTTTCCGGCCGGTCGCGGTTGCCTATAGTCCCGCCGACCGTCCTGTCACTCAATTTCCCCAGAGGCTGCGTTTCATGTCCAATTCGCGTATCGGCCGCATCACTGCCCTTGCTGCGGCGTTGCTGATGGCCGCCGGCGGCGCAGTTCCCGCCGTCGCCGCCAAACCGGACGGGCTCAAATCGTTCGCGGGAAGCTGGTCGGGCGGCGGCACGGTGCGCATGTCGAACGGCACGACGCAGAAGATCAAATGCCGGGGCTCGGTCTCGGCCGGTGGCAGCTCGGCGCGCCAGCAGATCACCTGCGCCAGCACCAATCTAAGGCTTTCGATCTCGAGCAATATTTCGGTCAGCGGCAGCTCGCTGCGCGGCACGCTCAGGGAATCGGTGCAGGGCTTCACGGCCGGTCTCAGCGGTTCGACCACGGGCAACGGGTTCCATGTGTCGCTCAGCGGCCGCAATACCAGCGCCAGCGGCTCGATCTCGGGCAGCGCCCGCTCGATGTCGATCAGCATCTCGGTGACCGGCAAGACGATCGCCTCGGTGCAGGTCTCGCTCAGCAAGCGGTGAGCCGGCGGCCTCCACCGCTCACTGGCATGCAAGAAGGGCCGGGGATCGCTCCCCGGCCCTTGTCGGTCGATGCCGATGGTCGCTGCGTCACGTTTCCCGCTTCCAGGACATTCGTCGGCGCGGGGCGCGTGGCCGCGCGGACCGTCAGATCATCTCCTTCAGTTCCTTGGCGACGCGGAAGGCGACCTTCTTCGACGCCTTGATCTTGATCTGCTCGCCGGTCGCGGGATTGCGACCCATGCGCGCCGGGCGCTTCCTGACCTGCATGGTGCCGAACTTGGCGATGCGGATCTTCTTGCCCTTCTTCAGATGCGTGCCGATCATGTCGATCATCTCGGCGAGCATCTCGTTGACCTGCTTCTTGGGCAGATTGTGCGTCTCGGCGAGGGTGGTGCCGAGGTGCTTCAGCGTGACGGTCTCGACCTTGGCCACATCGGCCTTGGCGGTCTTGGTGGCGGCAGTCTTGGTCGCCTTCTTTGCGACGGTGCGCTTCGGAGTCTTCATGGGATTGGTTCCATCTCGGGGCCGTCGTCAGAACCCGCGGTTCTAACTATCTGAGAGCGCTTCGGTTATTTGATTTGCTGCGGAGTTAAAACTGCGCTCGTGCGACAAAAGCCCGAAAACGCTGCCTGCGTTGCGCCCTTACCACGCTTTTTCGCGCCGGGGATAGCGGATTCGCCCGGTTTTCCGAGGTTTTTCGCAACGGACCATCAACTTCGCCGCGAAATTGCTGCCTCGATGAGCGCCCGCGCGTCATCCGAATCCCATTCGGCGGGGCCGACGAGCCGGCCGATCTCGCGGCCTTCGCGGTCGATGAGAAGCGTCGTCGGCATGCCGAAAACCTTGAGGCCCTTGGAGACGCTCGCCTCGTCCTCGACATAGAGACCGAGGGCGCGGACGCCGGTATCGGCGAAGAACTTCTCGGCCTTGGCCGGGCCGCCGCGATCGGTATTGACGGCGACGACCTCGAAATCCTTGCCGCCGAGCCGGGCCTGCAGGCTGTCGAGCGCCGGCATCTCCTTGCGGCAGGGCGCGCACCAGGTGGCCCAGATGTTGAGGAGGATCACCCGGCCCTGAAGATCGCGGCCCGTCAGCTTGCGGCCGGCGCGGTCGGTCAGGGTGAAGGCGGGCAAGGGCGCCGGCTCCTTGTGGAAGACGAAGGTCGTCATGGTGCCGCGGTTGAGGCCGGCGAGCGTCTTGTCGGCCGGCTGCGGTCCCCCGCCCGTGGAGGTGGTGGCGGTGGCAGGCGGCGTTTCGGCCGTGTCCGTGCCGTCGTTGCCAGGTCCAGGCAGTTGCACATATATGGCGATGAATCCCGCCAAGGCCGCCGCCGCTGCCGCCATCGCATAGGTTCTGAGCGTCGGACCGCCGCTCCTCTTCACCGGATCGTTCGTCATGACCACCAATCGTCAAAAGAAGCCCGCCGCGACCGGTGCGGCACCGAAGGAGCAGGCACCGAAGGGGGCGGACCAGAACGCCATGTGGGGCGGGCGCTTCGCCGCCGGACCTGCCGCCATCATGGCCGAGATCAATGCCTCGATCGGCTTCGACAAGCGCCTTGCGCCGCAGGATATCGCCGGCTCGAAGGCCCATGCCGCCATGCTCGCGGAGGCCGGCATCATCGCATCGGAGGATGCCAAGCGGATCATCGAGGGTCTAGACACGATCCTGTCAGAGATCGAGGACGGCCGCTTCGTCTACTCCACGGCGCTGGAGGACGTCCATATGAACGTCGAGAACCGCCTCAAGGAGGTGATCGGCGCGCCGGCCGGGCGGCTCCACACCGCGCGCTCGCGCAACGATCAGGTGGCGACCGATTTCCGGCTCTGGGTGCGCGACCAGATCGATGCCATCGATCCGGGGCTCGCGGCGCTGCAGGGTGCGCTCGCCCGCAAGGCTGCCGACTATGCCGATGCGGTGATGCCCGGCTATACCCATCTCCAGACCGCCCAGCCGGTGACCTTCGGCCACCACTGTCTCGCCTATGTCGAGATGATCGCGCGCGATCGCGGCCGGTTCGCGGATGCCCGGCGGCGGCTCAACGAATGCCCGCTCGGCAGCGCCGCGCTCGCCGGCACCTCCTTTCCGATCGACCGGACCATGACGGCGAAGGCGCTCGGCTTCGACCGGCCGACCGCCAACTCGCTCGACAGCGTCGCCGACCGCGATTTCGTGCTCGAGACGCTGTCGGCGGCGGCGATCTCGGCGATGCATCTCTCCCGGCTCGCCGAGGAGATCGTCATCTGGATGAGCGCGGAGTTCCGCTTCGTGAGGCTGACGGATGCCTTCACGACCGGCTCATCGATCATGCCGCAGAAGCGCAATCCGGATGCGGCCGAGCTGGTCCGCGCCAAGATCGGGCGGATCGCCGGCGGTTTCCAGAGCCTCTTGATGGTGATGAAGGGGCTGCCGCTCACCTATTCCAAGGACATGCAGGAGGACAAGGAGGTCACGTTCGACGCCCTCGACGCCTATGCGCTCGCCGTCGCGGCCATGACCGGCATGGTCGAGGATCTCGAGCCCGATCGCGAGCGGATGGCGGCGGCGGCGGGCCGGGGCTTCTCCACGGCGACCGATCTCGCCGACTGGCTGGTCCGGACGCTGGGTCTGCCGTTCCGCGAGGCCCATCACGTGACCGGCCGCATCGTCGCGGAGGCCGAGGCGCGCGGTTGCGGCCTCGAGGACCTGCCGCTCGAGGCCATGCAGGCGGTCGAGCCGCGGATCGGCAAGCCGGTCTACGAGGTGCTCGGCGTCGAGCGCTCGGTCCGCAGCCGGACGAGCTATGGGGGAACGGCGCCACAGAACGTGCGCAAAATGGCCGCCGGCTGGCTGAAGCGGTTGGAAAAAGACATGAAGCGGGGCTAAAAGGGGCGTTGAGTGGCAGCCAGAGCGTCTGGCCGCCGCGGCTTTCGTGCGCGCAGACCTCCTAAACGGTCCGCCCCGCTTTGCGGGCGGGCGGCGCGCCCAGGGAACGGGACGGTAAATCCATGTTGGCACGGCTCGGTCTCGGTATCGCCATCCTCGCTCTTGCGGGCGGCCTCGCCGGGTGCGGCGTGCGCGGTCCCCTCGAGCCGCCGCCGAGCGCCACGGCCGACGACGGTACGACGGGCGCCGTCGACCAGAGGGATGCCAGCGCCGGCAAGTCCAACAAGACCTTCGTGCTCGACGGCCTGATCCAGTAGCGCCGAGGCTGCCTGCGAGGGGGCGGGGCCGGGCCATTGCAGCCGGCCGTGGCTTTCGATGCGGGCGGCGATCCCGATAGCCGACGCTCGACCTTTCAGGTGACCTGATCGCCGAAGCAGCAGGAAGTCGATGACGGCCGGTCGGTGCTCTGCTCCCATCCTCCCACAGCCCGATGCCGTCCAGATCCCGCCATGCGTGACAAGACCCTCCTGCCGAGCCTCGGCGTCGCCGGCTCCGGAGCCCTTTGGGGGCTCTACTGGATCCCGATCTCGATTTTCAATGCGCGCGGGCTGGACGGTGCCTGGGTGGCGCTCGTGATGTTCGCGATCTCGGTGCTGCTGCTCGCCGGTCCCTTCCTGGCGCGGCGCGACCGGGGAGGCGGGCATCTGGCGTCGCAGCTCACGACCGGCCTGCTCTGCGGTGGCGCCTTCATGCTCTACTCGGTCAGCCTGGTGCTCACCGACGTCGTGCATTCGATCCTGCTGTTCTATGTGACGCCGGTATGGAGCACGCTTCTCGGGGCGCTGCTGCTCGGCGAGCGCATCACGCCGTCACGGATCGCGGCAATCGTGCTGGGGCTTGCCGGGCTTCTCCTCGTCCTTCACGCCGGCGCGGGCATTCCGTGGCCACGCAATCTCGGCGACTGGCTGTCGCTGCTGGCCGGCGTGATCTGGGCCTATGGCTCGCTGCGGCTGTTCGCCAGCGAGGACGGGCGGCTCGGGGAGACGGTGTTCTTCTTCAGTCTCGGCGGTCTCCTGGTGTCGGCGGTGTTCGTCCTCTTGCCGATCGAGGGCCTGTCGGGTGGAGTGCCCCATGCCGCCATCCTCGCCAATCTGCCTTGGCTGGTGGCGATGTCGGTGCTGGTGTTCGTGCCCTCGACCTATCTGATCGCCTGGGGCGCGCATGTCATCAGCCCGGGCCGGGTCGGCATCCTGCTGATGACGGAGGTGGTGGTCGGAACCGTCACCAGCGCGCTCTTCTCGTCGGCACCGTTCGGCTGGCACGAGGCGGCGGGAGCCTTGCTCATCCTTGCCGCCGCCCTCGTCGATGTGCTCGGCCGCAGCCGGCTGCAGCCGGCCTGAGCGTTCGGGCCCGGCCAAGCTGGTCGCCCGCCTTCGGAAATCGACCGATCATGCCGCGGTCAGGAATGCGGCCGCGATCAGCCGCTGGGTGTAGGCCTCCTGCGGCGCCTCGAAGATCCGCGCCACCGATCCCTCCTCCACGACACGCCCGTCCTTCATCACCATGATGTGGTCGGCCATGGCGCGCACGACGGCGAGGTCGTGGCTGATGAACAGGTAGGAGAGACCGTGCTCGGCCTGGAGCGCGCGCAGCAGCTCGACGATCTGCTTCTGGACCTGCCGGTCGAGGGCGGAGGTCGGCTCGTCGAGGACGACGAGGCGGGGCCGCAGGATCATGGCACGGGCGATGGCGATGCGCTGGCGCTGGCCGCCCGAAAACTCGTGCGGGTAGCGGTTGCGGAGCGCGGGATCGAGCTGGACGGCGGCGAGCGCCTCGGCGGCGCGGCGATCGCGCTCGGCGCGGCCGAGGCCGGGCTCGTGCACGATGAGGCCTTCGGCGACGATCTGGCCGGCGGTCAGGCGCGGCGACAGCGAGCCGAAGGGATCCTGCAGCACGGTCTGCATCTGGCGCCGCAGCGGGCGCAACTCGGCCTTGCCGAGATCAGCAATTCTCCGGCCTTCGAGCGTCACGCGGCCCGCGCCCGGCACCAGTCGCAGGATGGCGCGGGCGAGCGTCGATTTGCCGGAGCCCGATTCGCCGACGATGCCGATGGTCTGACCGCGCCGGAGCACGAGGCTCACATCATCGACCGCCTTCAGCGTCCGCGCGGGCTCGCCGAGGAAGCCGCCACCGAGCCTGAAGGCGACGGTCATGTGGTCGGCGGCGAGCACGGTCGGCGCATCGCCGGCGACGGGTGTCTTGCGGCCCTCCGGCTCGGCCGCGAGCAGGGCGCGCGTGTAGTCGTGGCGGGGCTCCTTGAAGATGCGCTCGGTCGGCCCGGTCTCGACGGCGCGGCCGTCCTGCATCACGAGCACGCGCCCGGCGATGCGGCGCACGATGCCGAGATCATGGGTGATGAAGACGAGCCCCATGCCGAGCCGGCGCTGCAGATCGGCGAGCAGCGCCAGGATCTCGGCCTGGATGGTGACGTCGAGCGCGGTGGTCGGCTCGTCGGCGATGAGGAGGTCGGGATCGCCGGCGATCGCCATGGCGATCATGACGCGCTGGCGCTGGCCGCCCGACAGCTCGTGGGGATAGGAGCGCAGGCGGCGGGCGGCATCGGGGATCAGGACGAGATCGAGCAGTTCCTCGGCCCGCTTCATCGCGGCGCGCCGGCCGAGCCCCTGGTGGCGCATGATCGGCTCGGCGAGCTGGGTGCCGATGCGATAGAGCGGATCGAGCGAGGTCATCGGCTCCTGGAAGATCATCGTCATCTTCCGGCCGCGGATGCGGTTCAGCACGCGCGCGGGCTCGTTCAGGATCTCGGTGCCGCGAAACCGCACGGAGCCGGTGGCGGTGCCGTTGGTGGCGAGGAGCCCCATCGCCGCCATCATGAGCTGGCTCTTGCCCGAGCCCGATTCCCCGACGATGGCCAAAGTCTCGCCGGCGGCGAGCGAGAGATCGACGCCGCGGACCGCCTCGACCGTGCCGTCGGCGGTGCGGAAGCGGACGGCGAGATCGCGGATCTCGAGCACCATGGCCGCTGGGTGGTGGTCGGCGGCGGCCATCTCAGCGGTCCTTGGGATCGAGGGCATCGCGCAGGCCGTCGCCGATGAAATTCAGCGCGAACAGCGTCGAGGTCAGGAAGAACGAGGGAAAGGCCAGCATCCAGTTGGCCGAGGGCATGTTCTTGGCGCCTTGCGCGATCAGCACGCCCCAGCTCGTCATCGGCTCCTGCACGCCGAGGCCGAGGAAGGAGAGGAAACTCTCGAGGATGATGACCTGCGGCACGAGCAGCGTCATGTAGACGACGACGGGACCGAGTGTGTTGGGCACGACGTGGCGCAGCAGGATGCCGGCATTGGAGACGCCGAGCGCCTCGGCTGCCTGCACATATTCCTGGCGCTTGATCGACAGCGTCTGGCCGCGGACGATGCGCGCCATATCGAGCCAGAGCACGGCGCCGACGGCGATGAACATCAGCACGAAATTCCGCCCGAAAAACACCACCAGCATGATGACGAAAAAGATGAACGGCAGCGAGTAGAGCACATCGACGATGCGCATCATGACATTGTCGACGCGCCCGCCGACGAAGCCGGCGGTGGCGCCGTAGACGACGCCGATGGTGATGGCGACGAAGCCGGCGAGCAGCCCGATCGACAGCGAGACGCGGCCGGCGATCAGCGTGCGCGTGAAGAGGTCGCGGCCATTGGAATCGGTGCCGAACAGGAAGTAGTGGCGGGCGATGTCGGCGGTCATCGTCACCCTGGTGCCGTCGTCGGAGCGCGCGGTGATGCGGGCGCCCGAGAAGCTCGACTGGCGGTCGATGTAGCGGGTATTGCGCTCGTCGATGGGCTTTGCCGAAGCGAGCTCGATGACGACGGTGCCGCCGTCGCGCCGCCAGCCGACGAGGTCGAGGCGCGCGCGCTTCGCCGCCTCGCCGAGCGAGACGGCGATGTCGGCCTCGTGGGGATAGGGCTCGAGGCTGGCGGGCACCTTGACGAAATCGGGATAGACCTCGTCGAAGGGATGGGGCGCGGCCCAGGGGCCGATCAGGCAGACGAGGGTCATCAGCGCCAGATAGACGAGGCTGACGACAGCGGCCTTGTTGGCGCGCAGGCGGACGAGCGCATCGCCCCAAAGAGAACGACCGCGCACCGGCGCGGAGGCCGTGCCATCCCCGGTCACGCGGACGGTCTCCTCGCGCTGATCAGTCATAGCGCACCCGAGGATCGAGCGCCGAATAGAGGATGTCGACGATCAGGTTGAAGACGATGGTGAAGACGGCGATGATTACGACGGTGCCCATCACGACGGTGTAGTCGCGGTTGAGCGCGGCCTCGACGAAATAGCGGCCGATGCCGGGAATGGCGAAGATGGTCTCGACGATCACCGAGCCGGTGAGGAGCGCGGCGGCGGCCGGTCCGATATAGGAGACGATCGGCAGCAAGGCGCCGCGCAGTGCATGTTTCAGAACGACGGTCGCGCCCGGCAGCCCCATGGCGCGCGCGGTGCGGATGTGGTTGGAGCGCAGGGCTTCGATCATGGCGGCGCGCATCAGCCGCGCGACGATGGCGATCTGCGGCAGCGCGAGCGTCAGGATCGGCATCACCTTGTTGGCGAGGGCGCCGTCGCCCCAGCCGCCGACCGGGAGCCAGCGGAGCGCAAGGCCGAAACCGAGTTGCAGGAGCGGGGCGATCACGAAGGTCGGGATGGTGCTGCCGGCAGTCGCCAGCGCGACGACGGTGTAGTCGGCGGCACGGTTCTGCCGCAGCGCCGCGACGATGCCGAGCGTGCCGCCGACGAGGAGCGCGAGCAGAAGAGCGGAGGCGCCGAGCTGGATCGAGACCGGCAGGCCGGCGCGGAAGAGGTCCGCGACGGTGAAGTCGGGCAGCACGTAGCTCGGCCCGAGGTCGCCGTGCAGGAGGTTCCAGAGATAGTCGAGATACTGCATGTAGAGCGGCTCATCGAGCCGGAACATGCGCTCCAGATTGCGGATGATGGTCGGGTTGAGGCCCTTCTCGAGATTGAAGGGGCCGCCGGGCGCCACGCGCATCAGGAAGAAGCTGACCGTCACGATGACGAACAGCGTCGGAATGGCGGTCAAGAGCCGCTTGAGGACGTATCGCAGCATGCCGCGCTCCACTCGCCGAGCAACGGGCGGGCGCGCCGTCCCGCAGCCCTTGGGCCACGGGACGGTTCACCCGCCGGAGGGGAGCGCCCTATTCCTTGCGCAGGAAGCGCGTCGGATGCACGTCCATCACATTGTCCTGCCAGCCCTTCAGCTTGGGCGAGACGAGGTCGTGATAGGAGTAGTAGAGCAGCGGAATGTAGGGCGTGTCGCGCATGAAGATGGCCTCGGCATCGGACAGGAGCCCGAGGCGCTTGGCCGGATCGGGCTCGGCCGCGGCGGCCTTCATCAGCCCGTCATACTCGGGATTGCTGTAGAGCGAGTAGTTGTTGCCGTCGCCGGTGGTGGCCAGACGGAGGAAGGTCTCCGGGTCCTTGTAGTCGGCGATCCAGCCGGCGCGCGCCACGTCGAAATCGGCATGCTGCTCGAGCAGGCCGTAATGGGTCTTGGTATCGGTGTTGACGAGCGTCACCTCGATGCCGAGCGGCTTCAGCATGTCCTGGACGGCGACCGCGGTGTTGCGGTGGTTCTCGGAGGTGTTGAAGCGCAATTCAAGCTTCAACGGCTTGTCGGGCCCGTAACCGAGCTCGGCGAGGATGCGCTTGGCCTCGTCCTCGCGGTCGAGCTGGGAGGAGGCGGCATAGTCCGCCATGCGGCTCTCATAGCCAGGGATGCCCGGCGGGACGAAGGAATAGGCCGGGATCATGCTATTCGACCAGATCTTCTCGGCGAGCAGATCGCGGTCGATGGCCATGGAGATGGCGCGACGCAGCTTGGGCTCGGTCCAGGGCGCCTTGTCGGATTTGAAGGCGTAGTAGTAGGTGCCGAGATAGGGGCCGATGTGAACCTGGTCGCCGAGACGGGCGCGGATGTCGGCGAGCTGCTCGGTTGGCAGATCGTCGTTGGAATCGAGCTCGCCAGCCTCGAAGCGCTTCAGCGCCGTGGAGCGATCCTCGGTCGGGAAATAGTTGACGACGTCGATCTGCACGTTGGCGGCGTCATAGAACTTCGGGTTCTTGACGAGGCGAATGTGATCGTTGGGCACGAACTCGGCGAGCGTGTAGGCGCCGTTCGAGACGAGATTGCCGGGCTTGACGAAATCGGCGCCGAGCGTCTCGACGCTCTTTCTGTGCACCGGATAGGTCGCCTGATGGGTGAGGAGCTCGAGGAAATAGGGAGTGGGGGATTTCAGGGTGATCTCGAGCGTCTGGTCGTCGACGGCCTTCACGCCCATGTCCTCGGGCTTGCCCTTGCCCTGGTTGACCTCCTCGGCCCCCTTCACGGGATAGAGCATGGAGGCGTATTCGGCGCCGGTGTCGGGGAGCTGGAGGCGCTGGAAGGCGAAAACGAAATCGCCGGCCGTGACGGGATCGCCATTCGACCAGAGGGCGCCGGTGCGCAGCTTGAAGGTGTAGACGGTGCCGTCGGGCGAGATGGTCCAGCTCTCGGCCGCGCCCGGAATGAGATTGGCGCCGGCATCCTGGACGACGAGACCCATGAACAGGTCCCTCAATATGTTGGCCTCGTAGACCGTGGAGGTCTTGTGCGGATCGAGGCTTTCGGGGTCGGCCGAGTTGCCGCGGTTGTAGACGACCTCGGCCGACGCGCCGAACGCACCGGCGATCAGCATGACGAGGCCGAGCGCAAATGCTCGCACCAGAGCTCTGAGTGTCATGGCTTCGACATCCTCCCTGCTCGTTGTTGGGTCGGCCCCGGCGTGATCGGGGAAGTGGGGCCGTGCGGGAGACTATACCGTGCGCTGTGTTCGGCGCCTATGGGGCCGCAGGGGGCGGCACCCTCCGGTATTCTCCGCAAGGCGCGGTCTGAACAAGGAACGGCCGGGGTGGCTTCCGCCCCCCGGCCGCTCTGTCGCTCGAGATGAACGAAGGGCGGTCTCGGCCCATTCCCGACCGCCGGGTCAGGCGATCGGCGCGAAGGTATAGCCCTCGCCATCGCGGGCGACGTTGCCGGCCGCGGGGAAGGGGTAGTGGTAGCCCGCCACCATCAGCTTGTCGGCGACAACGCGGTCCATCATCCGCCGGCGCGTCTCCTCGGCCATCACCGGATCGGCATCGAAGGACGCGTGCCAGCCGGGATGGCTGAGGAAGAGCGCGGGAATGTTGGAGACATCGCCGAGCACCATGAGCTGCTCGCTGCCCGAGCTCAGATGATAGGAGGTGTGGCCGGGCGTGTGGCCGTGGCTGGCGACCGTGCGGACCCCCGGCAGGATCTCGACATCGTCCCCGACGGGGCGGACATTCGACCAGGTGCCGAGGGTGGCCTTGATCCGCTTGGCGAGCCCGTGGCGCGCCTCCGGCAGCTTGGTGAACACGCTCTCGTCGGTCCACCATTCATGCTCGGCGGCCGGAACGATGATCTCGGCATTGGGGAACACCGGCGCGTTGGTGTCCTTGGCCATCATGCCGAAGATGTGGTCGGGATGATAATGCGTGACGGCGATGGTCGCGATGCTCGCCGGATCGATGCCGGCAGCGGCCATGCCCTTCGTCATGATGAGGCCGGCGGTCGGGGCGAGCTGGCCGCCGGTGCCGCTGTCGAACATGACGGTGCGGTCGCCGATGCGGGCGACCATGACGGAGAAGGGAATGGTGACCTTGTCGGTCGGCAGGCCGGCGGCGGCGAGTGCGGCCTTGGTCTCATCGACGCTCGCATTCTTGATGAAGCCCGGATCGTGGTCGCGGACCCAGGCACCGTCGAACAGCGCCGTCATCTCGATGTCGCCGACCTTGAAGCGCAGGAAGCCGGCGTCCATGGCGCTGTCGGCCCAGGCGGGCGAGGCACCGAGGAAGGTGAAGCGCCGGTCGAGGCCGAGCGTCGCGGCGGCGGTAGTGGCGGAGAGCACGAGCTGCCTGCGGGAGAGTGCGACCATGGTTCTTGTCCTCGTCGGTAGTTACTTGCAGACGCATAGACTACGTTCCCGGTCGCGATCGGACCACTGCGGACGAGCCCGGAATGGGTCTGGAACACGCAATCGTGACCTCATTCAACGGGCCCTGCGCTCCGGGCGCGGAGGGACGAAGTGCCCATCCCGGCAGGTCAGGCGGCTTGCGGGGACTGGCCTGCTGTGGTGCTCTGGCCGTGGGGCGAAACGGACGCGAGGATCGGTGCGGTGAGCGAGGAGCGACGGAGCGGCGGGCGACGGACGCGGGCGGCACGCGGGCAGGCGGCCATCCCGCAATTGCCGTGGCGCGCGGTGGAGAACCCATTCCCGCCCGTCGAGGTGGCGAGCCCCGAGCAGATCGAGAAGATCCACCGGACCTCGATGCGCGTGCTCTCGGAGCTCGGCATCCGCGTCATGAGCGAGCGCGTGCTGGACCTCTTCGAAGCGGCCGGCGGCATCGTCGACCGCGGTGAGCAGGTGGTGCGGATCGACGAGAGCCTCGTCGCCGAGGCGCTGAGAACGGCGCCGTCGTCCTTCACCATCACCTCGCGCAATGCCGAGAAGCGGCTCACCATGGGCGGGCGGCATCTCTCGTTCGGGTTGGTGGCCGGACCGCCCAATGTGCACGACCGGGTGCGCGGGCGGCGGTCGGGCAGTCTCGCCGACTATCGCGACTTCATCCGACTCGCCCACTATTTCAACGCCATCCACATCATCGGCAACCAGGTGACGGCACCGCAGGAGCTGCCGGCCAACAACCGCCATCTCGACACCTATCTCGCCAATCTGACGCTGTCGGATCTGTCCTTCCACTGCACCGCGATCGGACGGGGACGGGCGCTCGACGGCATCGAGATGATGGCGATCGCGCGCGGCATCACGCTCGAGGAGATGGCAAGGGATCCGGGCGTGACGACGATCATCTCGGTCAACTCGCCGCGCCTCTTCGACGACGCCATGGCCGAAGGGCTGATGACGATGTCCGAGCACGGCCAGCCGGTGACGGTGACGCCGTTCACGCTCATGGGAGCGATGACGCCGGTGACGCTCGGGGCGGCGCTCGTCCAGCAGAATGCCGAGGCGCTGTTCGGCATCGCGCTGACGCAGCTCGTCAGGCCCGGCGCGCCGGTGATGTATGGGGCGTTCACCAGCAATGTCGACATGCGATCGGGCGCGCCGGCGTTCGGCACACCGGAGAACACGCGCGCGAACCTCATTGCCGGGCAGCTCGCGCGGCGCTACCGGCTGCCCTATCGAACGTCGAACTCCAATGCCTCGAATGCCGTCGACCTGCAGGCGGCCTACGAGACGGCGAATGCAACCTGGGGCGCAATCCTTGGTGGCGGCAATCTCGTCTATCACGCGGCCGGCTGGCTCGAGGGCGGGCTCACCGCGTCGTTCGAGAAGCTCGTGCTCGATGTCGAGATCCTGCAGAACATGATGGAGATCCTGAAGCCGCTCGATCTTTCGGAGGACGAGCTTGGCTTCGATGCCATCGCCTCGGTGCCGACCGGCGGTCACTTCTTCGGCGCCGAGCACACCATGGCGCGCTACGAGACGGCGTTCTACCGACCGATGCTGTCGGACTGGACCAATCATGGCGCCTGGCTCGAGGCGGGCGGCCGGGATGCGCTCGAGCGAGCGACCGAGCTCTGGCAGAAGGCGCTCGCAGAGTATCAGGAGCCGGTGCTCGATCCGGCGCGGCGGGAGGCGCTCGACGCCTATGTCGCGCGGCGGAAGGAGGAGATCGGCGGCGGCGATCCCTGAAGAAGGTCTCCTGGTGACCGGAAAGGCCTTCCGCGTGCCGGCGCAAACGATGGCCGGGCCGGGATGGGGCGCCGGAAGGTCGGGGCCGGCACAGATGACGGGGTGACATTGCCCGCCCGTCCCAGAGGCACCTCGCAGATGCATGGTGAACAGTCGCCGCACGCATCGTTCAACATCATCAAGCAGGCGATGAACGGCCGGGCCGGCTGGCGCCGGCCGCATGGAGCGGCTCGCGGAAGTTCCGTTGCCGATACATTCTTCTTAACCGCATTGAATAGACGCACAAATTTTTGGCAAAGTGTGGACGGATCCGACGATCAGCTGGCGAGGCCGGACGGCAGTCTTGCATCTGCAAGGCGGGAGATGATCGCGGGGAGGCGCCTGGGTGCGCTGTTTCGCGCCGGTCACGGTTGCGCAAAAGCCTGTAGGGCGCGCCCTCCTCGAAAGGATCTGTAAACGATTGAGTCCCTATCGTGACCCGTGCCCGGAGGAGCTATCGCCAGATCTTGGTGACGGCCTGAGGGCTCAGGCGGCCGCTCTGGGTTGGATGGTCGGGGGAATGCACGACCTCCAGCCCGTCCTTGAACTTGGCACCCAGTATGACCTTCGGCAACTGGGTTGGGCTGTCGAGGTGGCGCCAGGATTTCTGCGCGGCATCGACCAGCTTGAAGACCATGGCGAGCGCCGTCGCGTTGGAGAGGCAGCCCTTCGCGCGGATGGTGCGGTGACGCACGGTGGCAAAGGTGCTTTCGATCGGGTTCGACGTCCTCAGATGCTTCCAGTGCTCGGCCGGGAAATCGTAGGCGAGCAGCGCGTCGCGATCCTTGGCGAGGCAATTGGCGGCTTTCTCGTATTTCAGCCGGTAGCTCTCGATGAAGTGTCGAAGGCCAACTCGGCGTCGGCCCTCGTCTCGGCCATCCAGATCTCCTGGAGTGAGCGCTTGGCTTTCGGCTGCTGGCTCATCGGCAGTTTGTTCAAGACGTTCGCCGTCTTGTGCACCCAGCACTGTTGCTCCTGCATGTTGGCCAGATCTCGCCGAGCGCCTCCAGAAGCCGAGCGCGCCGTCGGCCGTGGCGAGTTTCGGTGGAGTAGTGAGGTTGGCAGGTTTCGGAGATCGAGCAGCAGCCTGCGCCAGTCCTGCGCGCTCTCGCGTGCCCCATCCGTGAAGCCGATCAGCTCCTTCCTGCTCTGGCGTCGCGCCGATCAGCACGAGGATGCACTGCTTCTCGTCCTCCAGCCTCGCCTGAAGATAGATGCCATCCGCCCAGACGTAGACGTAGCGCCGGGCCGACAGGTCGCGCCGTCTCCAGCGGCTGTGCTCGTCGGTCCAGAACTCCTTCAGTCGTGCGATTGTCGACGCTGAGCCGGTGCTCGATCCGTCGCGGCGGGAGGCGCTCGACGCCTATGTCGCGCGGCGGAAGGAGGAGATCGGCGGTGGCGATCCCTGAAGAAGGTCTCCTGCGACCAGAAGGGATCGCGTGCCGGCGCAAACGTTGGCCGGCCGGGATGGGGCGCCGGAAGGATCGAGGGCCGGCACAGATGACGGGGTGACATTACCCGCCCGTCCCGGAGGCACCTCGCAGATGCATGGCAAGTCGGTCGCCGCACGCATCGTTCAACATCATCAAGAAAGGATGAACGGCCAGGCGATGGTTGGCGCCGGCCGCATGGAGCGGCTCTCGCGGAAGTTCCGTTGCCGATACATTCTTCTAACGCATTGAATAGACGCACAAATTTTTGGCAGCGAGGACGGATCCGACGATCAGGTGGCGAGGCCGGACGGCGGTCTTGCATCTGCAAGGCGGGAGGTGATCGCGGGGGAGGTGCCTGGGTGCGCCGTTTCGCGCCGGTCGCGGTTACGCAAAAGCCCGTAGGGCGCGCCCTCCTCGAAAGGATCTGTAAACGATTGAGTCCCTATCGTGACCCGTGCCCGGAGGCCCCGGTCGCACCCCCGACGAGAGACGGCTGCAAGACACGTCTCGCCCTCGGCCCGGAGTGCGTGACCGGTCGTGTCGTCGGGCTCTTCCCCTTGCGGGAGCGGGACAGCGACGCGGCGCGTCGCCAATGCGAGAGCGGACTTCGATGCCGAAACTGGGGTCAGGTGCATTCGAGCCTACGAACAGCCGGTTCCTGATCAGCCGGGAAGCCGAGCTCGAGCACGACATCGATGCACTGGTGCGCTCGAAGAACCCATTCCTCGATCGCGAGACGGTGATCGAGAACCTCGTCCGCAATTGCGGATACATCGACGTGCATCGCTATGCCAACGGGCTGCATGTCAGGTGCCGGCCCGGCTGGGTAACGTCCAAGTCGCTCGGCGCCCTCAAGGCCGATCTGCTCGACGAGGACCGCAATCCGCGCATCGTTCTGTCGACGCATTTCGGCCGCTGGAGCACGCAGTTCCTCAGGAACACCAACCGCACGCGCACGCTGATCGACGCGGTGATCGGCTGCTCGGGCGGTGAGGTCATCGGCATGTCGGAGCGCTTCCTCAACCGCGGCATCGCCGCCAACCGGTCGCGCCTGCGTGCGCCGGCCGAGACCGTGCGCCGGCAGATCTCGGCGGGGTTGAGCCCCGAGGCCATGCAGCGGATGCTCAACGATGCCTTCCAGGGGCGCTGGACGCTGTCGTCGATCTCCGATGCCGACGGGCAGGTCGTGATCCACAATATGGGCGACGGCTTCACCCCCTATCATTCGAACTGGCACAGGTCGGCGCCCGGCGTCAGCCTCGCGATGTGCTGCGGCGACGCCGCCTATGCGGACTGGGTGGCAGGCACGCGCCGCCATGTGCTCGACAGCGACCGGACGGAGTTCGACGAGGTGGACGTCTATGCCTCGTTCGAGAACAGCAATCCGGTGCGCATCCGCTACGAGCGCGTCACCATGCCCGTCACGCTAGGCCACGGGAGCCGCCTGATTTTCTCGGCTTCGGTCGGCAATGCGGCGATCGATCTGCGCAAGAGCGCCTGATTCGAACGCCCTGGTCTCGTCCAGCATCTGGCTCGTGGTCAGATAGGAGAGGCTGCCCGTATAGGTGTGCCGGCCGCCGTAGAATATCTTGTAGACGCCTTCGGAGCCTGGATAGCCGTACTGGGCCATCAGCTTCGACTGTTTGATCGAATCGCTGACGAAAGTGACCGTGTACTGGGTATTGCGAGTGCCGAGGGCGTAGACGCGGGAGATGCGCGGCAGGAGCGCCGAGAGACCGAGCTTGCGGTATTCGGGATGGACCCACAGGGCGCCCGAATAGAGGAAGCGGCCGCGGATGGCGCGGGCCGCCGGGCAGTCCTCGAGCGTGAAGCGGGGTTGCTCGCCGCCGGGAAACGGTTCGGATCCGTAGTAGAGCGACAGGTCGTCGGCCATGTCCTGCAGCGAGCGGTTGGCGGTGTCGAAGATGCGGCCGGCCTGGGCGACGACCACCCGCTTCGTCCTCGTGCGGCCGAGCAGACAATAGCCCATGCCCTCGGGCACCTTCACGACGCGGGTGTCGAGGATCGGCGAGAAGGGACCCCAGTCCCTGGCCGGCACGCGGGCATTGTGCACCGCGATCTCCGACAGCGGCGCCAGCTCGAGGCTGATGCCGATGCTGCGGACCGTGGCGTCGGCACGGAGCAGGAACTCGCCGACGAAAGGCGAGGGACCGTAGTCGATGGTCAGGTCGGCGAGGAATGACGGGCCCGGGGGAAGCGGGGCGAGCTCCTCCTCGGAAAGCTCGGATGCGCCGACCAATTCTGGCAAAGGGGTAATCATGACTGCCTCCCGATGATGCTTCGTCATCGGTAGCAGGTGAACTGGCGTCCCGAAAGGGGATTGTCAGGAGAATATTGAAAGACCTAATCGGCGGCGGAAAGGTGCGGCGCGAAGAGGGGGGCTCAGGACAACAGCCGGCAGAGTCTTGCGCCGGAGCTCAGGCGAGCACCGGCCGCGCCTCCTCGCTGCGGAACCAACCGCCTACCGACCGTTCGAGAGCGGCGGCGGCGCGAAACACCGAGATGTCGTCGAAGGTGCGCCCGACGATCTGGATGCCGGTCGGCACCCCGCTCGTGGCGCGGCCCGAAGGCACCGCCATCACCGGGCAGTTGCTCAGCATGTTGAACTGATGGGTCATGACCCAGCCGTATTCTGGATCGACGCGGACACCGGCGACGCGGAAATCGGCATCGTAGGGATCGTGCTCGGCCTTCACGGCGGGGACGGTCAGGGTCGGGCAGACGAAGACGTCGTAGCGGTCGAGAACCGGCCCGAGGGTCTGCCACATGCGATGCGCGGTCTCGAAGGTCTTGTGCACGTCGTCGATGCCGGTGGTGCGCTCGGCGGCCTCGGCGAATTTCAGTGCATAGTCGGTCAGAAGCGCGGCGTGGTCGCGCCGCTGCCAGATGGTCGAGCGGCCGAAATGCATGGTGTTGTACCAGTGCAGGGCGAGCTGATCGATGTCGGCGGTCCAGCCGAGATCGACCTCCTCGACGATGGCGCCGGCGGCGCGCAGATGCTCGAGGGCGGCGAGCGTGCCCGCCTTCACCTCGTCGTCGACCGGGACATAGCCAAGATCGAGCGAGCAGGCGATGCGCCAGCCGTCGATGCCGGGAAGATCGGCCGGGATGCGCACGCGCTCGCGTAGCGAGTCGTGGTCGAGCGGATGAGGTCCCGAGGTGACGTTCTGCATCAGCGCGGCATCGGCCACGGAACGCGTCATCGGTCCGCAATGGTTGAAGCGGTCGAAATTGGCAGGCGGACCGTCGGGGTTGCGGCCGTGTGGGGGCTTGAAACCGACGACACCGCAGGCCGATGCCGGGATGCGGATGGAGCCGCCGATATCGGTGCCTGTCGCGATCGTCGTCATGCCGGCGGCGAGCGCCGCGCCCGAGCCGCCCGACGAGCCGCCCGGGCCGTAGTCGGTGTTGAAGGGATTGCGGGTGATGCCGAAGGCGCGCGAGTTGCAGACGCCCGACAGGCAGAATTCTGGCGTGGTGGTGCGGATGTGGACGATGGCGCCGGCGCGGGTCAGGCGCTCGACCATCGGATCGGAATGATCGTCGATGTGGTCGGCGAGCGCGAGCGAGCCCTGCGTCGTGCGCTTGCCGGCGACGCGCTGCACGTCCTTGATGGCGACCGGCACTCCTTCCAGCGCGCGCGCCTCGCCCTTCATCCAGCGCGCTTCGGCGGCGGCGGCGTGCTCGAGCGCTTCCTCGAAATAGCGGTCGGAGATGGCATTGATCCGCGGATTGACCGCCTCGATGCGCGCGATCGTGGCGGCCATCAGCTCGCGCGGCGACAGCTTCCGCGCCTGGAAAAGAGCGATCGCCTCGCTCGCCGTCAGATAGCAGAGATCGGATTGCTGCGAGGCCCGCTCAGTCACGCTCGCACTCTCACTCACGCTCACACGCCGTCTCCCTGAGCTCGCCTGACGATCCCGGGCGGCGGCTCGCCGTTTCCGCCCCGCGCCCCCTCGAAAACGATAGCGCGGAGCCGGTGACAGAGAAAGCGCCGCCTTACATCAGATCGTGGGTCGCGTGGCGGGCGTGCCGTACCAGGGCCCGGCGGCGGCCTCGTAGGCCATGCCGATGCGGAAGACATTCTCGTCGGTGTAGGTCGGCCCGACGATCTGGATGCCGGTCGGCACGCCGTTGGTGGCGTGCCCCGAGGGGACGGCGAGCACCGGGCAGCGGCTCATGGTGTTGAAGCAGGTGGTCATCGCCCAGCCGAGCGCGGGATCGACCTCCTTGCCGGCGATGCGGAACGGCGCGTTCTTCACATAATCCATGTTGGCAGGGACGAAGGTCGCGGCCAGTGTCGGACAGACGAGCGCGTCGTAGGTGTCGAGCAGCGGACCGAGCGTCTGATACATGCGCCCGGCGGTCTCGAGGGACTTGAGGAATGACAGGACCGAGGATTTGCGGCTCTGTTCGGCGAACCAGATGGCATAGGGGTTCATCTCGTCGCCGAGCTCGTCGCGGTACTTCAGCATGAGCGCGCCGAAGAGATGCGAGAGATAGTCGAGGCCTGCCTGGCGGCACTCCTCGTCCCAGCCGAGGTCGACCTCCTCGACGGTCGCGCCGAGATCGCGCAGCAGGTCGAGCGCGGCGCGGGTGTTGCGCTCGATCTCGGGATCGACGGTGAACATGCCAAGGTCGATCGAGGCGGCGATACGAACGCCCTTCAGGCCGGGATAGCGGGTCGGCAGGGTCAGCTTCGGCTTCACGGTGGCGATGTCGAGGGGATGGGGACCGCTCATCACGTTCTGGAGAAGGATGGTGTCCTCGACCGTGCGGGCCATGGGGCCGGTGTGATTGTAGAAGTCGAGATTGAACGGGGGATCATCGGGGTTGCGGCCATAGGGCGGCTTGAAGCCGACGACGCCGCAGATCGAGGCGGGAATGCGGATCGAGCCGCCGATGTCGGAGCCGGTCGCGAGCGTCGTCGCACCGGCGGCGAGCACGGCGCCCGAGCCGCCCGAGGAGCCGCCCGGCGTGCAGTCGAGATTCCAGGGATTGCGCGTGACGCCCCACATCTTCGAATGCGTGAAGCCGGCGCAGGAGAACTCCGGCGTCGCGGTGCGGCCATGGACGATGACGCCGGCCTCGAGCAGGCGCTCGTTGGTCGGAGAGGTGCGGTCGGGCACGAAGTCGCGCATCAGCGCCGAGGCGTTCGTGGTCGGATAGCCCTTGATGTAGCTCTCGTCCTTCACCGCGACGGGCAGACCTTCGAGATCGCCGTCGGCATGGCCCTTGTGGTAGCGCGCCTCGGCGATGCGCGCCTTGCCGAGCGCCTCCTCGAAATAGCGGAAGGTGAAGGCGTTGATCGCCGGCTGGCTCGCCTCGGCGCGGGCGACGACGGCCTTCATCAACTCGACGGGCGAGAGCTTGCGGGCGCGGAAGAGGCGCAGGGCCTCGGAGGCCGGGAGGTAGCAGAGTTCCGGATCGGTCATGGTCAGATCTCCGTTCGGTCAGGCGAGCGCGGCCGCGATCGCGTGGAGCGCGGCGAGCGTGTCGAGCCCGTATTGCAGGTTGAGGAAATCGGGGAAGGACGACAGCTTCACCGCCACCATGTTCTGCGCCGGGGCGATGTAGATGAGCTGGCCGAACACGCCGCGGGCCATGATGGTCTCGCCGCGGCGGTCCTCCACCCAGAACTGGTTGCGATAGCAGCCTTCGGGCAGCGACAGGCGCAGATAGTCGTTGGCGAGGCCGTGGGGTCCGCTGCGCGTGTCGGCAACCCAGGCGGCGGGCAGCACCTGGCGTTCGCCCGCGCGGCCGTCGTTCAGATAGAGGAGGCCGAAGCGCGCATAGTCGCGCAGCGTCGCGTTGAGGCCGCCGCTGGCGAGCGCATAGCCGGTCGGATCGACGGTGAAGGCGGCAGTCTCGGCCGCGCCCATCGGCGCCCAGACGGTCTCGGAGACGATCTGCGGCAGGCGCTTGCCGGCGGCGCGCTCCATGCAGAAGGCGAGCACGTCGGTCTCGATCGAGCGATAGCGGAAGCGGCTGCCGTGCTCGGCCTCGAGATGAGCGAGGCGGCGGGCCTGCTCGAAGACGCTGCCCGGCCAGTCGAAATGCGGATCGGCGCCCGGCGGCACCGGCTTCCAGCCGCTTGCGACATCCATCTGGCCGATGTCGGAATAGCGGTCGCCGTAATCGTCCTCGTTGAAGGCGACACCGCTCGTCATGTCGAGCACATGAGCGACCTTGGCACCGCGATAGGCGCTGGTCTCGAGCTCGGGCAGATAGTGGGTGACGGGCGCCTCGGGATCGAGCAAACCGCGCCCCATCAGCACGCCTGCGGCCGCGGCGGTGACCGATTTGGCGACCGACTGCGAGAGGTGCAGCGTGCGCTCGGTCATGTGGTTCATGTAGCGCTCGTAGACGATCCGGCCGCGATGGACGACGATGAAGCCGTCGGTGAAGGTCGAATCGAGGAGGCCGGCGACCGTCATGTGGCCGCCCGCCGTCGAATGGAACGGGACGGCGCCGAGATCCTGCGCATCGGTTGCAAGGGCGCAGACCGGACCGTCGCCGCGCCAGACTTCGGAGGTCGGGAGCACCTGGCGGATGTTCTGGAAGGTCCAGCGGTTCCAGGGCGGGCGGTCCCAGTCGATGCGCGGGATCTCAGGGCCCGGGCAGCGGTCGCGAGCAGCGAAAAGCGCGTCGACGGATTGGTCGGTGGTCATATCGTCATCCCCGGTGGCAGCGGCACGTTGAGGGCCGCCTTGACGCGATGGTAGGTGGCAAGGTCGCGCACCCATTCATAGAAAATGCCCTTGACGGTGGTCACCGTGATGCCGGCCTCGCGCAGTCGCCGCAGACCGGCATCGTGATTGGGCGGGGGGGAGCCGGTCGCATCCTCGATGACGACGGGGCGCAGACCGCGCTCGGCGAGCCCGAGGGCCGACTGGGCGATGCAGACATCGGTTTCGAGGCCGACGAGGACGACGGTGTCGCGGCCGTGGCCGAGCAATTCCTCGAGGATCGGTGGCTGGCCGCAGAGGCCGAACACCATCTTGTCGTGGACGACGGCACCGTCGGGCAGAAGCGACGACAGCTCGGCGACGAGTGGGCCGTCATTGGCGACGTCCTCGGCGGTGGCGAGGATCGGGATCGAGAGCTCGCGGGCGACGCGCATCAGCCAGGCCATGCGGGCGACGAGCGGCTCGCGCGTGTCGAGCGGCAGCTTGCCGAGGAAGTAGCTCTGCACGTCGATGACGGCGAGCACGCTGCGGTCGCGGTCGACGAGGCCGTGGCGGGCCGCATCGAAGAAAACGGGTGAGCCTGGGGATGAGGTCATGGTCGAAATTCGGGCGGATCCGCGAGGTCAGGCGGCCGCGCCGGTCCCAAGGAGAGGCCGCCCGAGGGCGGGCGGAAACGGACCGGGCGGCCCGAAGGCCGCCCGGCGTGACTGACTGGACGAAGGCTACTTCTGCAGCTCGGTCCAGATCTTGGTGTAGATCTCGATCGCCTCAGGCGGGCAGACGTTGAAGGTGCCCTTGTCGGCGAGCTCGGCGGGAATGACGATCTCGGGCGCCGTCTTCATGTCCGGAGGCATGAACTCCTCCGAGCCGACGATGCCGTTCGCGTAGCGGGCGAAGGCAGAGATGAGCGCGGCGTTCTCCGGCAGCATGATGAAGTTGAGGAACAGCTTGGCGTTCTCGACGTTCTGCGCGTCCTTCAGGATGGCGGCGGAATCCATCCACATCGGGAAGCCGTCCTTGGGATAGCCGTAGGCGATCGCCGGATTGGCGAGGCGCATGCGGAAGGTCGAGCCGTTCCAGTTGACGCCGGCCCACATGTCCTCCTTGGCGAACTTCTCGATGTTGCCATAGTCCATGCCGAGCCACTTCGGCTTGGCGGCGAGGAGCAGGTCGCGAACCTTCTTCAGCACCTCCTTGTCGGTGGTGCAGGGCTTGCCGCCGGCATAGGGGATGGCCAGCGACATGACGTCGAGCATCTCGGGCACGACGTTGATCTTGCCGACGAGCTCCTGCGGCGGATCCATGAAGATGCCGGCGGTGTTGATGTCACCCTTGTAGTATTTGGTGTTCACCACGACGCCGGTGGTGCCCCACTGCCACGGCACCGAGTAGTGCCGGCCGGGATCCCACGAGACGTCGACCCAACGCTTGTCGACGTATTTGAAGTTCTCCATCTCGTCGGGGCGCGATTCGAGCAGCAGGCCCTCGGAGATGAAGATGCCCATGTGGCTGTGCGAGGGAACGACGATGTCGAAGCCGTGACCGCCGGCCTTGACCTTGGCGAGCGCGGTGTCGTTCGAATCGTAGTCGGTGATCGTCACCTTGACGTTGTAGGTTTCCTCGAACTTCTTGATCAGATCGGGGTTGGTGTAGTTGCCCCAATTGAAGATGTTGAGGACGCCCTCGGCATTCGCGGCACCGGCGCCGGTCATCACGGCGACGGCGGCGGCTGCCGCAGCGAGTTTCCACTTCATGCCCGTTTCCTCCGTTCGTTGGCGGGATCGATTGCACGTCCCCGGGGGCCAATTTAGAGCATGTCCGACCGAGATGGAATCAGGTTGGTGGTGTCGGGCACGCTCCAGCTCATTGTTCCAGAGTCCGATTCACGCCTTCGATGCTCGCGCGGATGCTCGCATCTCGACCGGTCAGGCCCTAGTTCCGGGAGCGGTTGATGAAAAAGAAGAAGGTCACCATCAAGATCGAGAGCACGAGAAATGCCGTGGAGACGGCATACATCTCGGGGGTGACGACGCGGCGGAGCTGGCCGAGCATGTAGGTCGGCAGCGTCTCCTGGCCGGCCGACTTGACGAACTCGGTGATGACGACATCGTCGAGCGATACGACGAAGGCCAGCATCAGGCCGGCCATGACGCCCGGCCACATCAGCGGCAGCGTGATGCGGCGGAAGGCCTGCCAGGGCGTGGCGTAGAGGTCGGCGGCGGCGCGCTCGAGGGAGAGATCCATGCTCTCCAGGCGGGCGCGGATCGGCAGATAGGCGAAGGGAATGCAGAAGGCGGTGTGGGCGGCGACCATGTAGCCCATGCCGGTATAGCCCGTCGCCATCTTGATCTGGGCGAAGAAGATCAGCAGCGCGACCGCGGTGACGATCTCGGGCACCATCAGCGGCTGGTTGATGAAGGCGTAGATCGCCGTCATGCCGCGAAAGGGCGCGGTCCGGGTGGTCGCGAGCGCGGCCATGGTGGCGGCCACGGTCGCGACAGTGGCGGCAATGGCGGCAAGCCAGAGCGAGCGGAGCGCCGCCTCCTGAACATGCTCGTTGGTCCAGGCGGACTCGTACCAGCGCGTCGAGAAGCCCTGCCAGATCGAGGGATTGGTGCCCTCGTTGAAGGAGTAGATGACGAGGATCAGGATCGGCGCGTAGAGCGTGACGAAGACGATCATCGCGATGAGGCCGAAGCCGGGCAGGCGCTTCACCGAGAAGCCACGACCGAGAAGCGCGTCAAGCATGGCCGTTCCTCGACTGCTGGCCGGTGGTGGCGCGGACATAGAAGAGCAGCGCGACCACGACGATGATCATCAGGGTGATCGACAGGGCGGCGCCGAGCGGCCAATTGCGCCCCTGACCGAACTGCAACTCGATCAGATTGCCGAGCATCAGGTTCTTGCCGCCGCCGAGCACGCGCGGCGTCACATAGGCGCCGAGCGAGGGGATGAAGACGAGGATCGAGCCGGCGACGATGCCCGGCGCGATCAGCGGCAACGTCACCCGGCGGAAGACCTGGAAGCGGTTGGCGTAGAGATCATAGCCGGCCTCGACGAGGCGGAAGTCCAGCTTCTCGATCGAGGCATAGACCGGCAGCACCATCAGCGGCAGGAAGACGTAGACCATGCCGAAGGCGATGGCGAAGTCGGTGAACATCATCTGGATCGGCGTGGATATGACGCCGCTGAAGAGCAGCACCGCGTTCAAGGCGCCTTCCGCGCGGAGGAGCTCCATCACCGCGATGGTGCGGATCAGGAGATTGCTCCAGAACGGGATCGTGATCAGGAACAGCCACCAGTTGCGCGAGCGCTCGGGACGGGTGGCGATGAAATAGGCGGTCGGCACGCCGAAGACCAGCGTCAGGAAGGTCGTCATCAGCGACAGCTTCACGCTGCGCCAGAAGATCGACAGATGCGCGTCGGCCCACAGCCACACCTTCTCATCGAAGATGTCCTGCTGAAGCACCACATTCACCCAGGAATCGGTCGAGAACTGCCAGATGACATTGCCGTGCGGGTGGGGCGTCAGAAACGAAAACAGCACGACGATTAGCAAAGGACCGATGGCGGCGAATGCGATGATGACGAGCGCGGGCGTGCTGAGGAGCCAGCGATTGCGCACGTCGCGGCGCGCGGCATCGCGGGCAATCTGCTCGGCCGCGCTGTCGACGGCGTCGGCTGCAACGGTGCTGCTCAACTCGCGTCCCCCGTTCAATCCTTGAGAACCTGCGCGGCGTCGTCGGGGATCACCACGCCGACCGTGTCGCCGACGGCAATGCCGGCATCGCCGCCGCGGCGGTTCTGCTGGCGGATGGTGAACTCGGCGCCATTGGCGAGACGCAGGTGGAAGTGCGTATCGGTGCCGAAATAGACGACGTTCTCGACGGTGGCGCGGATCGAGCCGCGGGCGGCATCGGCCACGAGCTCGGCATGCTCGGGCCGCACCACCACGGTGATACGGCCGGCCGGCGCCATGCCCTCCGAGAGCGACGCGGCGATGGTGCCGCCATCGGCGAGACGGACCTTGGCACGGCCGGCCTCGAGGCCGGCGATCTCGCCCTCGAGGAAATTCGTGTCACCGATGAAGTTGGCGACGAAGCGCTCGGCGGGGCGATCGTAGATGTCGCGCGGCGAGCCGATCTGCAGCACCTTGCCCTTGTTCATGACCGCGATGCGGTCCGACATGGTCAAGGCCTCCTCCTGGTCGTGGGTGACGAAGACGAAGGTGATACCGGTCTCGTGCTGGAGGCGCTTCAGCTCGATCTGCATGTCCTTGCGCAGCTTGTAGTCGAGGGCGGACAGCGGCTCGTCGAGGAGCAGGACCTTCGGCCGGGGCGCGAGCGCCCGGGCGAGCGCGACGCGCTGCTGCTGGCCGCCGGAGATCTGGCTGGTGCGGCGATCCTTCAGCTCCGACATGCGCACGAGGTCGAGCATGTCGCCGACCGTCCTGTCGATCTCGGCGCGCGGGCGGCCCAGCATCTCGAGACCGAAGGCGATGTTCTGCGCCACCGTCATGTGCGGGAAGAGCGCGTAGTTCTGGAAGACGGTGTTGACCGGGCGCTTGTAGGGGGGAAGCGTCGAGATGTCCTCGCCGCCGAGCAGGATGCGGCCTCGCGTCGGATGCTCGAAGCCGGCGATCAGGCGAAGCAGCGTGGTCTTGCCGCAACCCGATGGACCAAGCAGCGTGAAGAACTCGTTCTCGCGGATGGCGATCGAGACATCGTCGACCGCGCGCACCTCGTCGCCGCCGGCGCCGAAAATCTTGCTGACGCGTTCCGCGGTCACCGCCGGCGCATTGCCGTCGCGCCCTCGGGCGGCGGCGTCGGCCGCGGAAGCTACCTTTGCATCCATGCCAGCGTTTCCATCCCTCGTTCCAGCTTTTTGAAGCAGCTTAGCTTCCGCCGCTCCGGGTCCGCAAGCGCCATCGCACGGGGCGGGTGGTCGGCGGCGCGTGCGAAAGGCGAAAGGGTTGACGCGGCGGCCTTCAGCGCCAAGATCGCAGCTCGGTGGCGGCCGGCGGATGGGAGCGGAGAGGGCAAATGTCGATGCGACAGGTCGAGATGAAGGGCGTGAAGGTCGTCCAGCTCGGGCTCGGCACCTGGCGAATGGGGGAAGTCGCCGGCGAGCGGGCGCGCGAGGTGCGGGCGCTGAAGGCAGGGCTCGATCTCGGCATGACGCTGATCGACACGGCGGAGATGTATGGCGAAGGCAGTGCGGAGGAGGTGGTCGGCGAGGCGATCGCGGGGCGGCGCGACGAGGTCTTCCTCGTCTCCAAGGTCTATCCGCACAATGCCTCGCGCCAGGGCGTGATCGCCGCCTGTGCGCGCAGCCTCAGGCGGCTCGGCACCGACCGCATCGACCTCTATCTCCTGCACTGGCAGGGCAGCCATCCGATCGAGGAGACGGTGGAGGGGTTCGAGGCCTTGCGGCGGGATGGGCGGATCGGGCGCTGGGGCGTCAGCAATTTCGACAGCGCGGCGATGGCGGAGCTGCTCGGCGTCGACGAGGGTGGTCAGTGCGCGGCCAATCAGGTGCTCTACCATCCCGGGGAGCGCGGCATCGAGTTCGACCTGTTGCCGGAATGCCGGCGGGCCGACATCCCGATCATGGCCTATTCGCCGCTCGGGCAGGGCGCGGTGCTCGGCCATCGGGCGCTGGCGACCATCGCCGGCAAGCACGGGGTGACGCCCGCTGCCATCGCGCTCGCCTTCGTCATGCGCCACGACGATGTCTTGGCGATCCCCAAGACCTCGAGCGAGGCGCATCTGAAGGCCAATCTGAAGGCGCTCGAGGTCGAGCTCGACACCGAGGATCTGGCGGCGCTCGACCGGGCCTTTCCGCCGCCGAAGCGCAGGATGCCGCTCGCCATCATCTGACCGGTCGCCAGCCGGCACCAACCCTCAGGGATAGCAGCCGGCGAGCGCGGCGCGCTGTCGGACGAGAGCGAGAACGGCCTTGCACATCGGCACCGGCCTGTCGACGAGGCCGGCCATCTCGACGATGGCGCCGAGCAGGGCGTCGATCTCCATCGGCCGGCCCTTCTCGAGATCCTGCAACATCGAGGTCTTGTGGGCGCCGACCGACAGGGCGCCTTCGATGCGTTTGTCGACATCTACCCCGAAGCGGATGCCGAGCGCCTCGCCGACCGCCTCGGCCTCGACCATCATCTGGCGGGCGAGGGTCCGCGTGCCGGGCTCGGAGGCGATGCGGTCGAGGGTCGCCGTGGTCAGCGCCGAGATCGGGTTGAAGCAGAGATTGCCCCAGAGCTTGATCCAGAGATCGTCGCGGATGCGCGGCCGGACCGGGCATTTGAGGCCGGCGGCTATCATCGTGCCGGAGAGGCGCGTGGCGCGCTCGGAGCGCGATCCGTCGGGTTCGCCGAGGGCGAAGCGGTTGGAATAGGTGTGCTCGATGACACCGGGGGCGATGACGTCGGCGGCCGGATAGACGATGCAGCCGAGGCAGGCGGAGGGCGACAGCAGGTCCCACAGCCGGCCGTCGGGATCGACCGATTTGAGGCGCGTGCCCTCGAGGGCGCCGCCATGGGCGTGGAAGTACCACCAGGGCACGCCGTTGACGGCGGAGACGAGGGTCGTCGCGGGGCCGATGAGGCGGGCGATGTCGGGAGCGGCCTTCAGCAGGCCCGGCGCCTTCAGCGTGACGATCACATAGTCCTGGGGGCCGGCTTCCTCCGGGGTCGCGGCGAGACGGGGGCGGACGACCGTTTCGCGGCCCTCGGAGATCAGCTTGACGCCGTTCTGGCGCATGGCGGCGAGGTGGGGACCACGGGCGAGGAAGGTGACATCCTCGCCGGCCTCGTGGAGCTTGACGCCCATATAGCCACCGATGGCGCCGGCTCCGAAAATGCAGATGCGCATCCTCACCGATCCTCCCGCACTGGGGCCCGTCGAAATGCTGCCGAGAGCACGAAAGAGATCTCAGACGAGACCGAGCTTCTCGGCAAGGCCGATGCGCTGCAGCTTGCCGGTGGCGCCCTTGGGGATCTCGGCAAGGAACACCACCTTGCGCGGCACCTTGAAATCGGCAAGCCGCTTCAGCGCGAAGTCGCGGATCTCGCGCTCGCTCGCCGTCATGCCCTCGCGCAGCACGACGACGGCGGCGACCTCCTCGCCGAGCTTGTCGTGCGGCATGGCGAAGGTGACGACCTGCTGGACGGCCGGGTGGTCCATCAGCACCTCGTCGACCTCGAGGGGCGAGATCTTCTCGCCGCCGCGGTTGATGAGCTCCTTCAGGCGGCCGGTGATGCGCAGATAGCCCTCGGCATCGAGCGTGCCCTGGTCGCCGGTGCGAAACCAGCCGGCGGTGAAGGCCTTGGCATTGGCATCGGGGTTCTTGTCGTAGCCGGGCGTGACGTTGCGGCCGCGGATGACGATCTCGCCGAGCGCGCCGGGGGCGAGGATGCGGCCCTCCTCGTCCATGATGGCGACCTGCGGGCCGGCGGCGATGCCGACGGAGCCGGGATAGCGCTTCGAGGGCGGCAGCGGATTGGAGGTCATCTGGTGGCAGGCCTCGGTCATGCCGTAGCTCTCGACGACCGGGCAGGCGAACACTTCTTCCAGCGCCTGCATGACTTGCGGCGGCAGCGAGGAGGAAGATGAGCGGATGAAGCGCAAGGCGGCGGTGGCGACGATGTCGCGGTTGCGGTCGGCGCGGGCGAGGATCGCCTGATGCATGGTCGGCACGGCGGTGTACCAGGTCGGCCTCACCTCATCGAGCCAGGCGAAGAATTTGAGGGCGTTGAAGCCTGCCGTGCAGACGACCGAGCCGCCGGCCGCCACCGAGGCCGTCACCGCCGCGACGAGGCCGTGGATGTGGAAGAGCGGCATGATGTTGAGGCAGGTGTCGGTGGGGCCGAGCGCCAGGGTGCGACCGATATTGGTGGCGGACGCGGCGAGGTTCTCGTGGGTCAGGGGCACGATCTTCGGGCGCGAGGTGGTGCCGGAGGTGTGGAGGACGAGGGCGACGTCGCCGGGGGCGGCGGGGCCGGCGGCTGCCGGGGTGGCGGGGCTTCTCGATCCCGTGGCGAGACGGAAGGCCCCGGCGGGCCCATCCCCGGCGAGAGGCGCAAGCTCGATCACCGGAATGCCGAGGCGGGTGGCGACGGCGCGCGCCGTAGTGTCGCCGCCGGCCTCCACGACCAGCGCACGGGCGTCGAGGTCGTTCAGGTAGAATTCGAACTCCTCGGCCCGGTAGGCGGGATTGAGGGGCGCCGTCGTCGCGCCCGAGCCGATGGCGAGGAAGGCGGCGGCCATGGCCGGACCGTTCGGCAGGACGATGGCGACGCGATCGTTGCGGCCGATGCCGACGCCATTGAGGGCGGCGACGGTGTCGCGGGCGAGGTGGCCGAGGCCGGCGAAGTCGAGAGGGCGGGCGCCGGGCGCGCCGATGGCAGGACGGCCGGCTTCGGCACGCGCGAGCATGGTGGCGATGGTCATCGCAAGTCTCCCCCGGACGGCCCGCCGGCGCCGTGGAGCAGCCGGCAGGCTACCCGTCAGGGCCGGACCGCGGAAAACACCAACGGCCCCGCAGCGCCATGGCGCTCGAGGCCGTCGAACAGCAATCTATCTGGCAACCGGTGTCGGTCGGGATCGCCCCGTCTGCCTCACCGGCCCGATCACGAGGCTCAGCGGCCAGCGCGCTTGGGGGCTGCCTTGGGCGCACCCGGCAGCAGACCCTCGCGCTGCAGGCGCTTGCGCGCCAGCTTGCGGGCGCGACGCACGGCCTCGGCCTTCTCGCGGGCGCGCTTCTGCGACGGCTTCTCGTAGTGGCCGCGCAGCTTCATCTCACGGAAGATGCCTTCGCGCTGCATCTTCTTCTTCAGCGCCTTCAGGGCCTGATCGACATTGTTGTCGCGAACGAGTACCTGCACGCGTTTTCACCTCTTGACGTCGTCGGTTCGGGGTTCAGCGGATGAGACCCTCGTGCCTCGGCATCCAACTCGGCGTCAGACGGCGACATGCCGCGCGCCATGGGCGAGACCTCATGGTCATCCTGAATGCGAGCGCGCTAGATAGCACAGCGGAATGGGCAAGTCGAGGGCCGGCGGCGAGGTCAGTCGCGGGGCCTCAGCCGGGTGGCGTGGCCCATCTTGCGGCCCGGCCGCGCCTCGGCCTTGCCATAGAGGTGGACGGCGGTCGCCGGCTCGCCCGCCAGCATCAGCCAGTGGTCGGCCTCCCGGCCGATGAGGTTGATCATCTCGGCGTCGGAGTGGCGGGCGGTCGGGCCGAGCGGCCAGCCGCAGATGGCGCGGACATGGTTCTCGAACTGGCTGACGCAGCAGGCGTCGATGGTCCAGTGGCCGGTGTTGTGAACGCGCGGCGCGATCTCGTTGACGAGCACCGGCTCTCCCGCTGCCTCGCCGATGACGAACATCTCGACGCCGATGACGCCCACATAGTCGAGATCGGCGAGGATCGCCGCGGCGATGGCCTCGGCGGCGGCGGCGGTGCGCGGGCCGATGGCGGCGGGGACCTGGGAGCGGCGGAGAATGCCCTCGCCATGGGTGTTCTCGGGGATGTCGTAGGCGGCGACCTCGCCACTGCGGCCGCGGACGGCGACGACCGAGATCTCGCGCTCGAAGGCGACATGGCCCTCGAGCACGGCCGGCACGCCGCCGAGCGCCGTCAGCGCGGCGCCAAGATCGGCTCCCTCGCCGAGCCGGATCTGGCCCTTGCCGTCATAGCCGAAACGGCGGGTCTTCAGATGCGCGGCCGGGCCGATGCTGGCGAAAGCGGCCTCCAGGGCGGGCAGATCGGGGACGTCGGCGAAGGGAGCGACCGGGATGCCGAGCCGCGCAAGGAAGCGCTTCTCGAGGAGGCGGTCCTGGGTCTCGCTGAGGGCCCGCGGCGGCGGGTAGACCGGGACGATGGCAGCGGCGGCCTCGGCGGCGGCGAGCGCGACGTTCTCGAACTCGTAGGTGACGACGTCGACCGTGCGGGCGAAGGCGGCGATGGCGTCGGCGTCGGAATAATCCGCGACCGTCGTCGAGAGGGCGACATCGCCGGCCGGGGCGGCCTGCACATCGGAATAGATGCGGCATCTGAGGCCGAGCCGGGCGGCGGCCAGCGCCAGCATGCGTCCGAGCTGGCCGCCGCCGAGAATGCCGATGGTGCTGCCGGGGGCCAGTCGCCGCTCAGCCTTCATCTGTCGGGCTCTCCTTGACGGCGGCGGTGCGGGCGGCGCGCCAGGCGTCGATCCGGGCGGCGAGCGCGGCATCGCCGAGGGCGAGGATCTGGGCGGCGAGGAGGCCGGCATTGGCGGCGCCGGCCTCGCCGATGGCGAGCGTGCCGACGGCGACGCCAGCCGGCATCTGGACGATGGAATAGAGACTGTCGAGTCCCGAGAGCGCGCGAGAGCTGACGGGCACGCCGAGCACCGGGAGAGATGTCATGGCGGCGGCCATGCCGGGCAGATGGGCGGCGCCGCCGGCTCCCGCGACGATGACTTTCAGGCCGCGGTCGCGGGCCGTACGGGCATAGTCGTAGAGGCGCTCGGGCGTGCGGTGGGCCGAGACGATGCGGGTTTCGTGGGGCACGAGAAGCTCGGTCAGCACCTCGGCCGCCCGGCGCATGGTCTGCCAGTCCGACTGGCTCCCCATGATGACGCCGACGAGGGGATCGGGACTGTGCATCACTCAACGACCTCCTCGTGCGCCTCATCCTGCAAAGGCGGGGCGATTGCGGCATGCGGCACAGCAGGATCGAAGCCTGCGCGATCCAGACGGCGTGGCGGCCCGGCTCTTCGTCAGACGAGGTCGAGGATGCGGCGCAGCCGCACCGGCTACCCGGCTCAGGCGATGATGTCGGGCAGCAGCTTGTCCTCGAGGAGCTGGATCTCGTCCTTCAGCTTCAGCTTCTGCTTCTTCAGCCGCTTGATCTGCAGGAGATCGGCGCTGCCGGCCGTCTCGAGCGCGGCGATGGCATCGTCGAGGTCACGGTGCTGCTGGCGAAGAGCCGCCATGCGCTCGCGAATCTGACGATCGTCGCTCAGGGCCATCGGGCGCGTGATCCTCGAAAAACCGCATCCCGCCGTCAGCAATAGCCGGTCGGCGAGGGGGATGAAACAGGGAGCGCGCCGAGCCCGTCAAGGGCGCTCGACACGGCTTGACGAGTTTCTATTCGAGTTGAGCGTGATTCGGCCAGAAGCCGTTAACAGGCTGCCCGCTCGCGATTGGACAGCACCCGGCGATTGTGACATCATCGTCGAGCCTGTCCACATCAAACGGAGGACGAGATGGCTGTCGAAGCTCACCTGCTGGAGCTTGCGGAGAAGCACAAGACTCTCGAGCGCAAGATCCAGGAAGAATTGGCGAGCCCTTCCGGAGACGACCTGAGAATCGTCGAGCTGAAACGACAGAAACTGAAGCTGAAAGACGAAATCACCCGATTGTCTGACCAGCATCAACATTGAGCGGCGCCAACGAGCGCCTGAGGCCCTGAAAGACGGCAGTGGCCGTCGGAACGCCGCCGGGCAGATCGTCCGCCCAGTGCTCAAGTTTGGCGGACTGCCCAGCGGCAAGGGCCGGTGAGTGCGCTGGACATGCAGCAGACCATGCAAGTGCCGTGGACACGCAGCCGAGGTCACTCGGCGCCTCGGGTTGGACACGGCTTCGGCCGCCGGCATCGCACTTCTCGGCCGCCCGGCTTTCTGTCACAATGACGGTCTGCCCTCTCAGCGACTGACCCGGCCCCGCGCAAAATGCACCATTTCCAGTACCGGAACGGCGTCCTCCACGCCGAGGACTGCGATCTCGCCCGCATGGCCGAGACCGTCGGCACGCCCTTCTACTGCTATTCGACGGAAACGCTCGAGCGGCACTACCGGGTGTTCCGCGAGTCGTTCGGCGATCTCGATGCGCTGGTCTGCTACGCCATCAAGGCGAACTCCAACCAGTCGGTGATCGGCACGCTGGCGCGGCTGGGCGCGGGCATGGACGTGGTGTCCGAGGGTGAGATCCGCCGCGCGCTGGCGGCCGGGGTCGCGCCCGAAAAGATCATCTTCGCCGGCGTCGGCAAGACCCGGGCCGAGATGGCCTTCGCGCTGCGGAGCGGCGTCATCCATTTCAACGTCGAATCGGAGCCGGAAGTCGTGGCGCTCTCGGAGGTCGCCGCATCGCTCGGGGCGGTCGCGCGCATCGCCTTCCGGGTCAATCCGGACGTCGATCCGAAGACCCATGCCAAGATCTCGACCGGCAAGGCCGAGACGAAGTTCGGCATTCCCTTCGAGGATGCGCCGCGCCTCTATCAGAAGGCCCGCAAGCTGCCCGCAATCGAGGTTGCCGGCATCCATATGCATATCGGCAGCCAGGTGACGAAGCTGGCGCCGTTCAAGCGGGCATTCCGGCTGATGCGCGAGATGGTCGGCACGCTGCGGGCGGCCGGTCACCGGATCGACCATGTCGACCTCGGCGGCGGGCTCGGCGTGCCCTATCGTGGCGGCAACGACGTGCCGCCTCATCCGGACGAGTATGCGCGCATCGTCAGGCGCTCGGTCGGCGATCTCGGCGTCAAGGTGATGCTCGAGCCGGGGCGGATGATCGTCGGCAATGCCGGCATCCTGGTCGCCCGCGTCATTTACATCAAGAAGGGAGCGGAGCGGAGCTTCGCCATCGTCGATGCGGCGATGAACGATCTGATCAGGCCGACGCTCTATGAGGCCCATCACGAAATCTGGCCGGTGATCGAGAAGCGGCGCGGCGGCGAGGCGGTCTACGACGTGGTCGGGCCGGTCTGCGAGACGGGCGACTATCTGGCGAAGGCCCGCTCGATGCCGAAGCTGAAGGCCGACGATCTCATCGCGGTCATGACGGCTGGCGCCTATGGCGCGGTGCAGTCCGGCACCTACAACAGCCGGCCGCTGGTGCCCGAGGTGATCGTCAAGGGCGGCGATATGGCGGTGGTGCGGCCGCGACAGACCTATGACGAGTTGATCGGCCTCGACCGGATGGCGCCGTGGTCAGGCCGAGGGGAGCGCGGCAGGTGACGCGGCTGAAGGCCGCGGCGGTGTGCGTCCCTGCCGGTACGGCGAGAGCAGCGTGCGCAGCGCTGGAAAAGAAGCGTCGCACCCTTCCGATCCGCCGCCATTCGCGGCATCGCAGGCCCGGTGCCGCGGCTCCTGCCATTCTGGGGACATCATCTCACGATCAAATCGAGGCGAGGCGGCATGCGGAGCCCGGCTGATGTGCTAAAAGCATGAGCGGCAGGCAGGAAGCGGGAGTGATCGCGGAGATCGGGCTCCCCCTTGCCCGTCCTTGGTGCCTGACCAATATCTGCGATGCGCGCCGCATTGGCACGCATACCCGAGGGGCAGGATCCAGTTGCCTCGGCCGGGTCCTCGAGGGACCCAACGACCGGCGCGGAAGGATTGTGATGAGGCTGAAGGGCATCGGGGAGGCTGAGCGCGCGCTCTCTCCCGGCGAGACCCAGGCACTGCTCGATCGCAAGATCCGCTGGGTGCGGCGGGCGATCCTCGTCGAGCGCATCTGGCCGCGGCTGTGGCCGCCAATCGCCGTCATCGGCGTCTTTCCTCATCGTAGTCGCTGGCCGGCCTGTGGCCTCAGCTCGGCACCGAGATCCATCGTATCGTGCTCGGCGGTTTCGCCGTCGCCTTCCTTGCTTCACTGGTGCCGCTCGCGCGGATCTCGATGCCGGCGCGGGAGGAGGCGATGCGGCGGCTCGAGGCGACGTCCGGCGTCCCGCATCGACCGGCCACGGCCTATGAGGACAAGATCGCGACGGAGGACGGTCCGTCGGATTCGCGCCGGCTGTGGGCCGCTCACCGGGCCCGGATGGCGGCGCTGATCCGCCGCCTCAAGATGCCGACGCCACTGCCGAGGTGGAACGCGCGATCCTTTTCGCCCTACGCGCGCTGATGCTGACCGTCCTCGGCCTGCTGGTGGTGGTCGCCGGCGATGCCGCACCCGATCGCCTCCTCTCGGCATTCCGTCTCGGCACCCAGAGCGAGGCGCTCGCCGTCCGGGTCGATGCCTGGCTGACGCCGCCGATCTATACGGGACGCCAGCCGATCATGCTCGCGAACGGCATGAAGAAGCTCGAGGCCGATGCGCAGCAGGCACGGATCATCGAGGCGCCCGAGGGCAGCCGGCTGGTGGTGCGCGCCGCCGGACCCGGCTTCGAGCGCTTCTCCGTCGATGACCTCCCCAGGCGAGGATCGGGAGCCGGTGGCGCTCGAGCGGGCCAACAGCGGACGCAGAACGTGGCGATCGCCGAGTTCCGCCGTGAGGATCACCACGGCTGGGACGGTCCGGGTGCTCGAGAACGGCAGCGAGCGCTACAGCTGGCCGATCGTGGTGATCGACGATCGCAATCCGAGCATCCAACTGGTGCGCGAGCCGTCGGCGGGACCGCGCGGTGCGCTGGCGCTCGCCTACCGGGTCGAGGACGACTATGGGGTGGTCGGCGCGGAGGCGGGGTTCACGCTTCTCGATCCCGTCGAGGACAAGCCGCTCGAGCTCGCCGACGGGACGAGGATCGGGCCGCTGGTCGAGGCGCCGGTGATGATGCTGAAGCTGCCGCGGGGCGACAAGGCCAAGGCCGGCGAGGGACGAACCACCACGGATCTGACGGCCCATCCCTGGGCCGGCATGCGGGTCCGCATGGTGCTCCGCGCGCGGGACCAGGCTGGTCAGACCGGCGAGAGCACGCCGAGCGACATGGTGCTGCCGGGCCGGCCGTTCCGTCAGCCACTCGCCCGGGCACTGGTCGAGCAGCGCCGGAAACTCGCCCTGACGCCGGGTCTCGTCGACGAGGTACGCCTCGCGCTCGATGCCCTGACGATCGCGCCGGAGCGCTTCATGGCGGATGCCCAGGTCTATCTCGGCATCCGTTCGGTGTTCTGGCGCCTGCAGTATCAGCGCGACAAGGCGGGGCTCGAAAGCGCCGTCGACCAGCTCTGGCAGATTGCGCTGAGGGTCGAGGACGGCGATCTCAGCGATGCCGAGCGACGCCTGCGCGAGGCGCAGGACCGGCTGCAGCAGGCCTTGAAGGACGGTGCGTCCGAGGAGGAGCTCAGCCAGCTCATGGCCGAGCTGCGCGATGCGCTCAACGAGTTCCTGAAGGCGCTGACCGCCGAGGCGCAGAAGAACCCCGACCAGAACGCCGAAACGCCGCAAGGCAGCTCGCGGATGACGCAGCAGGACCTCGAGCAGATGCTGAAGAGCATCGAGGAGCTGGCAAAGTCCGGCGCCACCGAGGACGCCCAGCAGATGCTCTCGGAGCTGCGCGACATGCTCGAGCGGCTGCAGGCCGGCAAGCAGGGCGAGGGCGGGCAGGCGCAGCAGCAGATGATGGAGACGCTGGAGAAGTTCGGCGGCATGATCACCCGGCAGCGCAAGCTGCTCGACGATACGTTCGACGAGCGGCGCGGCAGCGGCCGACCCGGCAGCGAGGGCCAGCGAGGCCGCCAAACGCCCGGGCAGGGAACGGCGGAGGATCCGCAGGCCGGAGGACGCGAGCAGGGCCTCGGCGAGCTCGGCCAGAGGCAGGGCGATCTGCGGCAAGAGCTCGACGACCTGATGCGCTCGATGCAGGGCCTCGGCGAGGAGGCGCGGCGGCGGTTCGACGACGCCAACGGTGCCATGGGTCAGGCCGAGCGCTCGCTGAAGGAGGGCGATCTCGACCAGGCGACGGAGGCGCAGTCGAAGGCGCTCGACGAGTTGCGCAAGGGTGCTCAGTCGATGACCGAGCAGATGATCGGCAGCCGGCAGGGGCAGTCCGGCTCGCAGCGCGCCGGTGGCGACGACCGCGATCCACTCGGGCGGCCCTCGGGAGAGGACGCGCTGATCGACAGTCAGGGCCGGGCGCTGCCGAGCGAGGTCGACGGGCAGCGGGCCCGGGCCATTCTCGAGGAATTGCGCCGCCGGCTCGGCGAGTCGACGCGGCCGGCGACCGATCTCGACTATCTTGAGCGGCTGTTGAAGAAGAACTGAAGGCGGCGGGCTCATCGCCTCGGCCGGGCGAGCCGTCGGCAGGCAATCGCGCCGATGGCTCTCAGGCGATCCGGGACAGGCGGATCGCCGTTCTTTCAGCCATCAGCACGTAGGTGCTGGTCGGAAGGGGGCCCGCCGCCAGCGAGCTCAGCCGACGATCTCGACGGCTTCCGGGGGATGGGGGGCGGCCAGCAGGCGGAGGAGATCCTGGCGGGCGAGCGCAACGCAGCCGGCTGTCGGCGAGAGGCCGGGCCGGGCGATATGCATAAAAATGCAGCTACCCCGTCCCTGGCTGCGGCGGGCGAGGTTGTAGTCGAGGACGACCACCACATCATAGAGCCCGTCGTCGCGCCACAGCCGCTCATGGCTCGCGGGGTAGGGCAGATCGACCGGGCGGTTGTAGTTGGGATCGCCCGGCGCGTCGCACCATCCATCGCCCGGCGCGATGGGGCGGACCGGCACGTGCGCGCGGGGCGGCGCCACCTTGTCGGGACGGTAGAGCATTCCGACGATCCGCCACACGCCCATCGGCGTTCCGCCGTCGCCCTCGCGCTTCAAGGGGACGATGCCGGCGGGACCGAGGGCGCATGGATAGGTGAGATTGCCGAAACGCAGGGTTCCGCGCGCGGGATGGGCGGGCGAACGGGCGACGACAGCGTGGCGGAGCGGCCTGCTTTTTGACACCGACAGGTCTTTTCGTTAGGGGGTTCCTGGCTTTCAAGGAAAGCGCGGCGAGAACTATACCGGCCCGGGCGGGCCGGCGGTAGACTGGCCGAGACAGTTCAGCAGTTCGATCTGTCCTCCCCAATCGAGACGACGCCACGGAGCGATCGATGAGCGCATCACGGAAAATTCTCGTTGTGGACGATGATGAGAACCTGCGCGAATCCCTGATGGAGCAATTGGCGCCGCACGAGGATTTCGAGGCGGCCGAGCTCAGCACGGCGTCGGCCGCCATCGAGGCGGTCAAGAAGGACCGGGTGGATCTCGTCATTCTCGACGTCGGCCTGCCGGACATGGACGGGCGCGAGGCCTGCAAGATCCTGCGCCGGAACGGCTACAAGGGCCCGATCATCATGCTGACGGGGCAGGCCTCGGAAGCCGATACGATCCTCGGGCTCGATGCCGGCGCCAACGACTATGTCGCCAAGCCGTTCCGTTTCGGCGTGCTGCTCGCGCGCATCCGGGCGCAGCTTCGCCAGCACGAGCAGAGCGAGGACGCGGTCTTCACGATCGGGCGCTACACGTTCAAGCCGGCGGCCAAGATGCTGCTCGACGAGAAGGGCGGCAAGGTGAGGCTGACCGAGAAGGAAACCTCGATCCTCAAATATCTCTATCGCGCCGACGAGAAGGTGGTGACGCGCGACGTGCTGCTGCACGAGGTGTGGGGCTACAATGCCGGGGTCACCACGCATACGCTCGAGACGCACATCTATCGCCTGCGCCAGAAGATCGAGCGCGATCCGGCCAATGCCGAGCTGCTGATCACCGAGACGGGCGGCTACAAGCTCATTCCCTGAGGAGAGGCGCAAAGGCGCGGCGCCGGGCGGTCGGCCCGGCGGCTCCCGCCATCGGCCGCCATCAGCCTGTCACGGCCTCGCCCGCCCGGGGTGCCCTTGCCGACCGGCGGGATGTGGCGAGTCGGCCGCAGCCGCCGGCGATCCGCCAACAGGTCTTCAACAGGCCGCTCGCCGGGGTCGGGCGAATCTCCTAGCGTCCTGTCATCGAATGATTCTTTCGAGGGGCCGTGTACCCGGATGCTTTCCGGGCCCCGTCTGGTGCTTGCGTTGATCGGTTCGCAAAGTCACCCGCAGCGGGGTTGTCCCATGTCTCCGGAAGTTCTCGTCCTGCCCATGCTCAGCGCCCAGCTCTTCACCGGGCTGCAGCCGATGCAGCTCAAGGTGCTCGCGCTTCATGCCGACCGTGTGGCCTTCCAGGCCGGCGAGCGGCTGGTCGGCGAGGGGGAGGAGGGCGACGCCGCCTTCCTGGTGGTGTCGGGGACGGTCGCTGCCATCGACAGCGAGACGGGCGAGACCGGCGAGCCGATGGCGGCCGGCACGGTCGTCGGCGAGATGGCGATGTTCATCGACATGGTGCACGGCAGCTCGGTGGTCGCGCTCGAGGGCGTCGCCGCGCTCAAGTTCGAGCGGTCGATGATGACCCGCCTGATGACCGAGGACCCCGAGCTCGCGGGCCATTTCGTCGAGTGCATGCGCGAGCGACTGCTCGACACGGCGCGACGGCTGCGCGAGATCGACGAGGCGCTGCCCGACCATGCGCCGATGCCGATCGACGACGATGTTCTCGCCGATGCGGGGGCAGGTGGCACCTCCAGCGCCTTCGACGGCGAACCGCGCTGGTCGACGCATTGATGCCGGTCTCAGGCGGACGCGGACGCTGGTTCGCCGTTAGAACGTGCTCAAAATCAATGACTTAGAGTGGGTTCATGATTCCGGTGGATCTGAACCCGCTCTAAAGATCGAAAGTCGCGATCACGGGCACGTGGTCCGAGGGGCGTTCCCAGCCGCGGGCCTCCTCCAAGACCTCCAGGCTTTGCGGGGCGCCGGCCAGAGCTGGCGAGACCCATACATGGTCGAGGCGGCGGCCGCGATTGGTCAAGCGCCAGTCCTTCGAGCGATAGCTCCACCAGGTGAACAGCTTCTCGTCCGGCGGCACGAAGGCGCGCATGACGTCGTGCCAGCCATGGGCGGCGGCGAGCGCGGCCATGTGGTCGACCTCGACCGGTGTGGCTGACGACGTTCAGCATCTGGCGATGCGACCAGACGTCGTGCTCGAGAGGCGCGATGTTGAGGTCGCCGACGAGGATCTCGACGGGCCGGCCGATGACGCTGGTCGCGACCAGCGGGCCATGGCAGCGAAATAGTCGAGCTTCTGGCGGAACTTCGGATTGCTGTCGGGATCGGGGATGTCGCCGCCGGCGGGCGCATAGACATTGTGGACGAGGACCGGCGCGCGCCTTGCGCCCCTCAAGAGCCTGACGGCGAGGTGGCGGCTCTCGCCCGTGCCGTTGAAGTCGAGGGTCTCGACGGGCTCGAGCGGCAGGCGGGATACGATGGCGACACCGTGATAGCCACGCTGGCCGTGCACCTGGATGTGCTCGTAGCCGCGTGCCCGGAACGGCTCGAATGGGAACAGCCCATTCTCGCATTTGATCTCCTGCAGGCAGAGGACGTCCGGACGAAAGCGGTCGAGCATGTGCTCGACGAGGCCGATGCGCAGTCTGACGGAGTTGATGTTCCAGGTGGCGAGGGAGATCGGCATCGGCGGTGAGGGGGCTCGCAAGGCGGGGTGGGCGTTCGGGGCTGGTGGTGAGAATAGGGGCAGCGCGGCCGAGCGGAAAGCGGCGGATGGGCGCCCGCTCCCCGGCCGTTCGGCCGGCCCGCGTGACGGCGGCAAGGCCCGGGACACGAAAAAGGCGCCCAATCTTTCGACTGGGCGCCATAAGCGCTCGGGGCGCTTTGCGCCGGGAGGGAAGCCGGCGCCTGCAGACGTGTCATCGGCTAGACGGGGGGGCACTACCGATAAACTGACACGCCCGCTATGACCCAAAGATAGGATGGTTCCGGCGCGGTTCAATAGCCCCGCCCGAAGAAGTCACAGAAAGTTGACGGGACAACCTTGGCCGGTCGACTGCGAAACTGGCCTGGCTCGGGCAAGGCCAGCACCCGGCGGTCGCGAGGGACCGGTCGATGCCGGGACCTCACCCGACCTGTCATTTCCGCTTGTTGGACACCGGGAGGAAGGGCGTCGGCTGGAACCGCGACGCAGCGGTCCGGGGCGCGTGGGCGAGATCGGCGAGCTCGACGCGGGTGTCGCCACCTTGCGGGCCGGTGATGATCCATTCCTTCAGATCGACCTGATCGCCGGCCTTAGACAGGAAGACCTTGATCTGACCCGAGGTCGGGTCGGCCTTGTCCTTCAGGGTCGCGACGATGAGGTCGGGTCCCTCGTAGACATCGGCGATCAAGGCGTCACGGACGAGATCGACCTGCGGCTCGAGCAAAACGCGGAAGGGCGTGCTGTCGAGCGGGTAGCGGTCGGCGCTCTTGATGTCGTGGTCCTCGAAGGAGAGGTTCTCGCCGTCGGCGATGATGACCATCTTGCTGGGAGCCGCGTAGACGAAGCGGAAGCGGCCGGGCCTGCGGATGTAGAAGCGGCCCCTCTGCTGCTCGTTGGCGGCATCGGTCTGGACGAAACTGCCGTGCAGGTCGCCGAGGGCGTTGAAGTAGTCGTTGATCTTCTCGACGATGGCGAGCTGGCCGGGATCGAGGGCGACGCCATCGACGGAGCCCGCGCCCGTCACCTGCGAGCTCCAGGCCGAGCCGACGCCGACGGGATTGCTCGCCGTTCCGCCCTCGGTCGTGCCGGTGGTGGTCTGGGCGCTCGCCAGGGTCGGCACGGAGAGCACGAGCGCGGCGGCGAAGGCCATGGCAAGGGCCCGGGCGCGCGGCGCCAGCATACGGAGATCGATCATATCCTGCTCCAGGAAATCCACGTGACGGCAGCGGCTTCAAGCCAGGACGCCGGGAGACGGGGTCATCGCGAACATGTCCACCGCAATCCCCGCCGGAGCCCCGGCCCGATCGAGAGGGGTGAGCCGGCTTTCCAGCCTCGTCCTCTCGCATGATCTTGCGACGGATCGGTGGCGGTCCCGACGCAGAAACGCGCCCCCGCGCAAGAAACCCGTACCGCCATGCCACGCCTCGGTCAGGCCTGGCAAGGAGGCCGGCATCCGTGCGCATGCGAGCCGGCATCGGCCGGATGCGGCGCGATCCTAGTCGGGCGACCCCGCGGCGCAAGGCGACACCTTGTGCTTTCCCACGGGATTTTGCAGCAAATGCGGCAGGCCTGCGACGCCTGGCGCTCAAGGGGTGTGACCGATCAGCCCGTCGGCGGCGAGGCGCCGTGCGAGCGAGGCGGCTTCGCTGCGCGTGACACCGAGCCGGCGCTCGATCAGGCCCGCCGTCAGTCCGCGGTCGCGAACGGCCATGGCGACGGCGCGGTCGTAGAGCGGATCCTCGATGGCCTCGCCGGTCCGGGCCGACGGCAAGGTGCGGGCGGAAGGCGCGGCTTCGGCCAGCTCGGGCAGGTACCGGGCCGGGCCCTGACGCCGCAGATCGGCCGCGACCTGCGCCAGCTCCTCGGCAGAGGCGTAGGGCGCGTGCAGGCGCAGGATCTGCTGACCGCCGACATTGTAGAGCATGTCGCCGGCGCCGAGCAGTTGCTCGGCCCCTTCCGTGTCGATGGCGAGGCGGCTCTCCTGGCGCGAGGCGAGCCTGAAGGCGATGCGGGTCGGAATGCTCGAGCGGATCACGGAGGTCAGCACGTCGCCGGCCGGACGGCCGGTGGCGGCGATCAGATGGATGCCGACCGCCCTCGCGCGCTGGCCGAGCTCGTGGATGGCCGTCTCGGTGGCGTGGCCGGCAATCTGCATCAGCTCGGACAGCTCCTCGACGAGAACGACGATGTGAGGCATCCGCTCGGGCCGCAGCTCCTCGATCTCATGGATCGGCTGGCCGGTGCGGCGGTCGTAGCCGGTCTGGACGCGACGGGTCAGCGGCGTGCCCTGGCGGTGCGCATTCTGCACGACATTGTTGTAGGTCTCGATGTTGCGGATGTTCAGCCGCGACATCTGCTTGTAGCGCTCGTCCATCTCGCGGACGATCCACTCGAGCACGGCGACGGCGTGGCGGGCGTCGGTGACGACGGGCGTCAGCAGGTGGGGCAGGCCCTCGAGCGGGGAAGGCTCGAGACGGCGCGGATCGATGACGACGAGGCGCAGATCCTCGGGCGTCAGCCGATAGAGCAGGGACAGGATCATCGCCCTGAGGCCAGAGGCGCGGCCCGAGCCGGCGGCGCCGGCGAGGACGAGATGCGGCATCCGTGTCAGGTCGGCGACCACAGGCTCGCCGTCGACGGTCTTGCCAAGCGCCAGCGGCAGGGCGGCGGCCGTGCGCCGCCACGCTTCGCTCTCCAGGACCTCGCGCAGCAGGATGGTCTCGCGGCGGACATTGGGCAATTCGAGGCCGAGCGTCTGGCGGCCGGGGATCGGCGCAATGCGGGCGGCGTTGACGCTCATGGCCCGGGCAATGTCGATGGCGAGGCCGACGACCCGCTCGGTCCTGACACCGCGGCCGGGCTCGAGCTCGTAGACGGTGACGACCGGGCCTGGATGCTGGTCGAGGATGCGGCCGCGGATGCCGAACTCGGCGAGCACGTCCTCGAGCAGCCGGGCATTGCCGCGCAGCACGGTGCCGGCGAATTCGGGGCTCGGACGGGCCGCGGCCGGCTGCTTCAGGAGACGGAGCGGGGGCAGGCGGTAGGCATCGGCGAGGAAGGCGGCCGCGGCCTCGGTCGGGACGGCCAGATGCGCCTCGCCCGGTGTGCCGACGGCCTCGGCAATGGGGGCGGGGGTGGCCGAGACGGTGCCAGGGCCGCGCGTGCCGGCGGGCGATTTAGGGGCGAAGCGGGCCGCCATCTGCGCGCTTTCCTCGTCGTGGGGCAGCACGCCGAAATCGTCGTCCTCGTCGTCGTCCTCTTCGCCAAGTGGATCGTCGTCGAGCCGCTGAGGACCAAAGCCGGAGCCGGGATGGATCTGGCCCGAGCGGGTGGCGCGGGCGTCGCGCCCGGCAAAGGACGGTGTGGCGAGCGGCGCGACGAATGGAGGTTGCGCGGTCTCGGTGTCGTCGAACGGCGGCTCCTCGCGCGAGAGCGGCGGCAGGGCGTCGAAGCCATCGTGCGCGAAGCGGCGAGCGATGCCCGGCGCGGCGTCACTGGAAAAGGCGAGATCGTGCGGGCCGCCGGCGGGTCCGTGACGCTGCGCATGGATGGGGGCGGTGTCGGCCGGATCGCGGTGGCCCGAGCGGGGCTGCCGGACGGCAAGGGCGGAGCGGCCGAGGGTCCAGCGCCCGAGCCCCGGCACCGGCAAGTCGAGCGACGCGGAGACCGACATGACCGCGAGGGCCGAAAGCAGGAGGCCGCTCAGTGCGCCGGCGATGCCGGGCACGACGGCGACCAGCGGCTGGCGGACGAGGCCATAGACGAGATCGCCGACGATGCCGCCAAGGCCGTTGGCGAAGGGCCAACCGCCCAGCACCGGCAGGCTGGAGAAGGCCGCGGCGGCGAGAATGGCCGAGAGCGGCCAGACAGCGAGGCGCAGGCGGCTCGCCGCCTGGCGGCGGCCCGCCAGCAGGCGGATGCCGGCGAAGGTCGGCAGGAAGAGCAGCGTGGCGCCGCCGAGACCGAGGATCTGGAGGAGGAAGTCGGCGAGATTGGCGCCGGCGGCGCCCATCAGGTTGCGCGAGGGGACGCCCGCGACGTGAGCCAGCACCGGATCGTCGGCCGACCAGGAGATGAGCGCGGCCCAAAGGGCGACGGAGGCCACCAGCAAGGCCAATCCGCCGAGGCGGACGAGACCTGCCCTCAGGCTGACCGTGAGCCTCGCGGGCAACAGGCCCCGACGTTCATCGACGACGCTTCTGACTTCGACCGACACGGTTCCACTCTACGCAGCAACGGACACAAGACGCTTCAGCGCCTCCTCCGTCGTTGCGAGATCGTGGACGAGGGCGATGCGGACGTAGCGGCTGCCCGGATCGACCCCACCATCCCGATACGTCAGGTAGGCGCCTGGCAACACCTTGACACCGCATGCTTTCCAGAGGGTTAGCGCGGCGTCCTCACCTGTGCCCAAACGATCCAGATCGAGCCAGAGGAAGAATCCGCCCTCGGGTCTTGGAGCGCCGAAGCGGTTGCCGAGCAGCCGTTCCGACAGCTCGAACTTGGCCTTGTAGATGGCGCGGCTCGCCTCGACATGGGCCTCGTCCGACCAGACGGCCGCGCTCGCCCACTGGACAGGCAGCGGCATCTGGGGAGCGACGACATTGCGGAACTGGCTGAGCCTCGCGATGAAACCGGCATCGCCGGCGGCAAAGCCCGAGCGCAGGCCCGGCAGGTTCGAGCGCTTCGACAGCGAGTTGAAGACCAGCAGGTTGGCGAGCGAGCCGGTCCGCTTCAGCGCGACCTCGAGGGCGCCCGGCGGCGGGCGGTCGGCGTAGACCTCCGAATAGCACTCGTCGCAGAAGAGCATGATGTCGTTGGCGCGGCAGAGGGCGATGGCGCGCTCCAGATAGGTTTCGCTGGCAACGGTGCCCTGGGGGTTGGAGGGCGAGCAGAGATAGAAGGCGATGGTGCGGGCGAGGAGTGCGCGATCCTTCTCGAGGGCGTCGAGATCGGGGAGGAAGCCGGTCTCGGGCAGGGCGGGCAGGAAGACCGGCTCGACGCCGGCGCCGAGGGCGGCGGCGATATAGGCCTGATAGAACGGATTGGGGATCAGCACGGCCGGCCGGTCGATCGGCGGGCGGCGGTCGAGCGCGGGGAAGATGGCGGTGAAGAGCCCCTCGCGCGAGCCGCAGAGGATGTGGACATTGGCGTCGGGGTCGATGCGGCCGGCGAGGTCATAGCGCCGCCCGATCCAGCCGGCGATGGCGCCGCGCAACTCAGGGAGGCCGACGATCGCGGGATACTTGCCGAACTCGGACTGATGGGTGGCGAGCGCCTCCATGAGGAAGGCGGGCTGGGCGTGGCGCGGTTCGCCGACCGTCATGTCGATGGGCGAGGCGCCGGGCGCGACGCCTTCGATGAGGGCCTTCAGCCGGGGAAAGGGCGAGTGGATGGCGCGTGCGAAGATGTCGCGTGCAGCAGGCTCGGTCATGCCGGATCGCTCCCTCTCGTCGGCAGGACGGCCGCCGGGCGGCGGCGCTCTTCCTCAGCGATGAGTAGCGCGGGGGCGGGGCCGGTGCCAAGCGACGAAGACCGGCGTCGATGCCGGGTCCCGGTCGCGGATCTCGGTCGTCGGCAAGCCGTTGCGGGGGCGGTCGTCGTGCCGCCCCCGCCGGTCTCTCCCGGTCTGTCTCTGCTCAGTAGTTGTAGGCGCGCTCGCCGTGGCCGGAGAGATCGAGCCCCTCGCGCTCCTCCTCGGTGGCGACACGCAGGCCGACGACGAGATCGACCAGCTTGAAGAGCGCGAGCGAGCCGATGCCCGACCAGATGACCGTCACGATCACGGCCTTCGCCTGGGCGAGGACCTGGCCGATGATGCTGTAGTCGGCGACGGCGCCGGTCGCGTAGTCGAAGATGCCGGTGCCGCCGAGCGCGGGAGCGGCGACGATGCCGGTGCCGATGGCGCCGACGATGCCGCCGACGCCGTGGACCCCGAAGACGTCGAGACTGTCGTCATAGCCGAGCCTGTTCTTCAAGGAGGTGCAGGCGAGGAAGCAGATCGCACCGGCGAGGAAGCCGAGGCAGATGGCGCCGACCGGACCGGCGAGGCCTGCGGCCGGCGTCACGGCGACGAGGCCGGCGACGACGCCCGAGATGGCGCCGAGCAGGCTCGGCTTGTGGCCGCGCACGACCTCCATCAGGATCCAGCCGAGCGAGGCGGCGGCGGTCGCGACGAAGGTGTTCAGCATGGCGAGCACGGCGCCGCTCGAGGCCTCGAGCGCCGAGCCGGCATTGAAGCCGAACCAGCCGACCCAGAGCAGGCCGCCGCCGATCAGCGTCATGGTCAGCGAGTGTGGCGCCATCAGCTCGGAGCGGTAGCCGACGCGCCGGCCGATCAGGAGGGCGCCGACGAGGGCGGCGATGCCGGAATTGATGTGCACCACGGTGCCGCCGGCGAAGTCGACGGCGCCGAGCGAGAAGATGAAGCCGGCCGGGTCGCCATAGGCGGACGGGCCGCCCCAGAACCAGACCATGTGCGCCATCGGAAAGTAGACGAAGGTCACCCAGAGCGGAATGAAGAGCGCGATCGCGGCGAAGCGGATGCGTTCGGCCATGGCGCCGACGATGAGGGCCGGCGTGATCGCGGCGAAGGTCATCTGGAAGACGATGAAGACGTATTCGGGAATGACGACGCCCTTGGTGAAGGTCTCGAGGTTCGATTCGAGGCCGACACCGGCGAGGAACAGGCGGTCGAAGCCGCCGATGAAACTGTTGAGGCTGCCGCCATTGGTGAAGGCGAGGCTGTAGCCGTAGAACACCCAGATGATGCAGACAACGGCGGTCGAGTAGAGCACCTGCATCAGCACGGAGAGCATGTTCTTGGAGCGGACGAGGCCGCCGTAGAAGAGGGCGAGGCCCGGCACGGTCATCAGGAGCACGAGGGCGCTCGCGACCATCATCCAGGCAGTGTCGCCCTTGTCGGGCACGGGCGCGGCATCCTGGGCGACCGCCGCCGAGCCGGCGAGGATCAGGCCGAATAGGCCGGCAAGCGCGGTGGAAGCCAGCTTGGCGGCGCAGGCGGGCAGGGTTCGTCTCTTCGTCATCTGTGTTCGGTGCCCCCGAAAGTGCATCTGGATCTGGGATTGGTGAAGCCGAAGCCCCGAGCGGGCGCTCAGAAGGCGTCGCGGTCGGTCTCGCCGGTGCGGATGCGGACGATGTGCTCGACGGGCGTGACGAAGATCTTGCCGTCGCCGATCTGGCCGGTACGGGCGGCCGCGGCGATCGCCTCGACGGCGCGCTCGACGAGCTCGGCCGGCACCACCGCCTCGATCTTCAGCTTGGGCATGAAGCTCACGACGTATTCGGCACCGCGATAGATCTCCGTATGGCCTTTCTGGCGGCCATAGCCCTTGACCTCGGTGACCGTCATGCCCTCGACGCCGATGCCGGTAAGCGCGGCACGGACGTCATCGAGCTTGAACGGCTTGATGATCGCCATGATGAGCTTCATTTCGACTTCCCCTTGGCGGGGCCGATCGAGCGCGCCCGAGCGGGCGCCGTCGCCGGCCGTGAGACCGGTCGCCAGTCGGGCGACCTCGGTTAACGCTGTTTCAAGGGGTGTGCCAATCGCGCTGCAATGCAATAAGATATTGATTATGCTTCAACAATAGTTTGTGTGGCGCAACAATGCGACGGCGCAGCCGAGCCCTGCTGCATAAAGAGAGGGCAGATCAAGCGCGGTTGCCCGCGAAATGTGCAGATGACGGGCGTGGGTGGGTTCAGGCCTTGCGGGCCGGATCGCGCAGGCGCAGCAGGCCTTCCTGGGCTGCCGAGGCGACGAGGGTGCCGTCGCGGGTGAAGATCTGGCCGCGTGCCAGGGCGAGGCCGCCGAAATTGCTCGGGCTGTCCTCGGCATAGAGGAACCACTCGCCGGCCTTGAACGGGCGATGGAACCAGAGCGCGTGGTCGAGGCTCGCGGCCTGGATCGCCGGATCGACCAGGAGGCGGCCATGCGGCAGGAGGCCGGTCTCGATCAGCGACCAGTCGGACAGATAGGCGAGCACTGCTTCTGCGAAGCCACGATCATCGGGGAAGTCGCCCCTGGCGCGCAGCCAGACGTATTGGCGCGGCGGTGTGCGGGCGACGGTGACGTAGTGCATGTAGTCGACCACGCGCATCTCGATGCAGTCGAGCGAAGGGCCGCGCTCGAGCAGCCTCCTGACGGTCGGATCGATGCGGTCGCCATGGCGGGCGAGGATCTCGCGCTCGTCGGGCAGATCCTCGGGCATCGGCACGTCGGGCATGTCGAGCTGGTGGTCGTAGGCGGTCTCCTCCTTATGAAAAGAGGCCGCGAAAGCGAAGATCGCCTCGCCGTTCTGGCGGGCGACGACGCGGCGCGTGCGGAAGCTACGGCCGTCGCGCAGCGGCTCGACCTCGTAACGGATCGGCTGACGGGGGTCGCCGCCGATCAGGAAGTAGCAGTGCAGCGAGTGGACATGAACGTCCGCATCGACCGTGCGGTAGGCGGCGGCAAGCGCCTGGGCGACGACCTGGCCGCCATAGACACGCTTCCAGCCGACGTCGGGGCTCTCGCCGACGAACACCCGCTCACCCGCGGCTTCCAGCCTCAGGAGCTTGACGAGGTCGACCTTCAGGTCTTGCATGCCGGCGTTCCAATCGAGCTGCTGTCGTGGGGGCTGGTGCCAGCGCTCTCGCGAACGGGATCTTTCGGTTGGAGCAGCGCAGGCATTCGATCCGGCGCATACCTGCAGGTGGAGGCGATGACCGCCTCGGGGCGGGATGCGCGGGTGGCGGCGTCACCTGATGGCAGGGCGCCGAAGGAGTCAAGGCAGACCATGGCAGGACCAGCAGGCGAGGACGAACGGTTCGATCTCATCATCGGCGGTGGCGGCTTTGCGGGCATGGCGCTCGCGCGGGCGATCGCGGGTGCGCTCGGCGAGGAGGTGCGGATCGCCATCGTCGATCGCCCGCCGCCGGTGGCCGCAGCAGAAGATGTGCGGGCCTCGGCGATCTCGGCGGGATCGGCCAATCTGCTCGGCGCGATCGGCGTCTGGCCGGCGGTGACCGGCGAGGCCCAGCCGGTGTCGCGGATCGAGATCGGCGGGGCGCGGGTCGAGAGCCCGGTGCGTCCGGTGCTGCTCGACTACGACAATCACACGCGCGAGGGCGAGCCCGCCTCCTACATCCTGATGAACCGGCTTCTCCATGCCGCACTCAGCCGTGCGGTACGAGCCGAGCCCGGCATCACCCTCGTTTCCGGCGAGGCCGCGGTCGGCTTCGAGGCCGGCGAGGCACTCGCCGAGGTGCGGCTGGCAAGCGGCCGGCGGTTGACGGCGCCCCTCGTCGTCGCGAGCGAAGGCCGGCGCTCGGCCTTGCGCGAGGCGGCCGGCATCAAGACCGTCGGCTGGAGCTACGGCCAGTCGGGGATCGTCACCACGGTCCGGCACGAGCGGCCGCACGAGGGCGTGGCGGTGCAGCACTTCCTGCCGGCGGGGCCGTTCGCCATCCTGCCGCTGCCGGGCGGGCTCACCTCGTCGCTCGTCTGGAGCGAGCGGACCGAGACGGCCGAGCGGATGATGCGGCTCGGCGACGGCGATTTCCTCGCCGAGGTCGCCCAGCGGTTCGGCGGGCGGCGGGGGGAGATCACGCTCGAAGGTCCGCGGATGTCCTGGCCGCTCGAGATGCATATGTCGCGCAGCTTCGTCGGGCCGCGGATCGCGCTTCTGGGCGATGCGGCGCGCGGGGTTCATCCGATCGCCGGGCAGGGGCTCAACCTCGCCTTGCGCGACGTCGCTGCGCTCGCCGAGGTGGTGAGCGATACCATGCGGCTCGGGCTCGATCCGGGCGGGGCGACGGCACTCGCGCGCTACCAGCGCTGGCGGCGGTTCGATTCGGTCGTCTCGGCGGGGGCAATGGACGGAATCAACCGTCTGTTCTCCAACGACAATTCTCTTTTGCGCGCGGTGCGCGAGACCGGCCTCAGGCTGGTCGACCGGGCGCCCGGCCTCAAACGCCTGATCGTCGAGGAAGCCGCCGGCCTCGTCGGCGACGTGCCCAAACTGCTGAAAGGGCTGCCGGTGTGACGGGCAGTCGGCCGTGCCGTCAGGCGTGCCAATCTGCCGGCTGAATGCGATGTGCTCGACAAGGGCGGCGGGGGGCTGGCATTGTCGGGCGCCTGCCGGCGGCTCCGCCGGCGATCTTCCCGGGACCGTCCGATGACCAGCGCCCCCGCTCAGGCCGATCGGCCGAGCCTGCTCAGATCTGCCACCGTCATCATCCTCGCGGGCTGCGCGGTCTCGCTGATCGGCTTCGGGCCGCGCTCGGTGATGGGCCTGTTCCTCGAGCCGATGACGGTCGAGCGCGGTTTCAGCCGCGAGACCTTCGGCCTCGCCATGGCGATCCAGAACCTGCTTTGGGGGGCCGGCGTGCCGATCGCGGGCGCCCTCGCCGACCGGTTCGGGCCGGCGCGCGTGCTGGCGCTCGGCGCCGTCATGTATGCGCTGGGGCTCTGGGGCATGGCGGAGGCGACGAGCGGCGTCGGTCTCCACCTGTTCGGCGGCCTGCTTACCGGGCTCGGCGTCGCCTTCGCCTCGTTCTCGATCGCGCTCGCCTCGATCGCGCGGGCGGTCGGGCCGGCCCGCCGGTCGCTGGCGCTCGGACTCGGCACGGCAGCCGGCTCGCTCGGTCAGGTGCTGTTCTCGCCGCTGACACAAGGCATGATCGGGCAACTGGGCTGGCACGACAGCCTGACCATCCTGGCCCTCGTCGTGCTCGCGATCATTCCGCTCGCCGTGCTCCTGCCGGGCGATCCGGGCGGTGGCGGACGGCAGGCGGCCGAGCAGACGATCGGCGAGGCGCTGAGGGAGGCGGTCGGTCACCGCGGCTTCGTGCTCCTGACATCGGGCTTCTTCGTCTGTGGCTTCCAGGTGGCGTTCATCACCGTGCACTTCCCGGCCTATGTGAAGGATCTCGGCTTCGATCCGGCGATCGGGGCGGCCGCCATGGCGCTGGTCGGCCTCTTCAACATTGCCGGCTCGTTCGGAGCCGGCTGGATCGGGCAGCGCTACTCGAAGCGCTACGGCCTCAGCCTCATCTACCTGCTGCGCTCGGTGGCGGTGACGGCGATGCTGCTTTTGCCGAAGACCGAGGCGGGCATGCTGGTTTTCGCCGCGGTGATGGGTGTCCTGTGGCTGTCGACGGTGCCGCTGACGTCGGGCATCGTCGCGCAGGTGTTCGGCGTGCGCTACATGGCGACGCTGTTCGGCATCGTGTTCTTCAGCCACCAGATCGGCTCGTTCCTCGGCGTCTGGCTCGGCGGCCTCGTCTACGACCGGATGGGTACCTATGATCCGGTGTGGTGGATGGGCGTGGCACTCGGCGTGGTCGCTGCGCTCGTCCATCTGCCGATCGACGACAGGCCGCTGGCGCGGCTCGAGACGAGGCCGACGGCGGCGGCGTGATCGCCGCCTGGAGCGCGTTCAGGCGAAGTGGAAACCGGCCCGCCGTTAGAACCTGCTCAAAATCAATAACTTAGAGCGGGTTCGTGATTCCGATTGAACTGAGCCCGCTTCAGGCAGTCGGGCAAGAGGGTTGGCGGCTCAGCGATCGGTCCATTGCGGAATGGCCTCGGGATGGCAGCCGAGGAAACAGTGCAGGGTGTGGATCAACTCGCGGGCGTGGGCCGCGTCGCCACGGGCGATTGCGGCGCGCACGTCGTCGCGCAGCATGTCGCGGATGCGCTCGGGGCCGTGCTCCTCGGCGAGCAGGCACTGGGCGAGCGCGGCGGCGGCCATATCGGGAATGTGCTCGTGCTCGGCAATGGCGCGGACCTCGTCCTCGGTCAGGTCGCAGAATGCGAGACAGTCCTCCAGCGTGATCACCCGATCCTCCCGATGAGATGACAGTCGCGTGACGGTTCCGTGACAGTCTTCTTCTGCGGGGACGCGACCGCTCTGCCTTGATCCCCGTCAATCTTCGGCGGGGTTCGGCCGATTGAACGGCGTCAATGACGATGCCCTCTCGCGGGCCGAGGCTTTCCTCAAGCAGGCGACCTCGTCGGCCGAGCCGACGGGCGCTCAACTGGAGGATCAGGCATGACCCATAGACCGACCTCTTCATCCGCCATGCCGCATCGGCCTTCGCGGCTTCAGACGGCGCTCGTCGCTGCAGTCCTCGTCGCATTCGCCGCCACGCCTGCAAGCGCGGCCAAGGAGAAGAAGCTCAGGACCGGGCAGAGCTTCGAGTTCCAACTCGAGGGCAACCCGTCGACCGGCTACAAATGGGTGCTCGACGAGGCGGCCTCGGAAGGGCTCGATCTCGTCGCGATCGAGTCGCTCGGCTATGCGGGCCGCAAGAAATCGTCCGGCAAGCTGATCGTCGGGGCGCCGGAGCCCTTCGTGTTCCGCATCACCTGCGAGGCCAAGGGCTTCGCCCACCTTCTCTTCAATTATACAGGGCCGGGCGGCGGTGCTGTCGCCGACACGCATGAGAGCTGGGTGCGGTGCGATTGATACCGCCTCGCGAAAGTCCTGACTTTCGCGCGGCGGTATGCGCGCGCGGGGTTGGCGGGGCGGCCGCGCGCAAACAAAGAAGCTACCGGCGCGCATCCAACTGGATCACGAGTTGAATCTCATGCGCGGCGGTATGAGACGGTGATCGGCCATGCGCCCACCGCAGGCGCCGCGAGGACAGCCATGCGGTGGGCGCGGCTTGACCGTGGTCCGGGGCCTTGGTGGAAATCAGCGGGACGCCGCGGCTCCGGGGCAGCGCCGTCGATCACATCCTCGCCCCGGCGCGATTGAGGAGGGCGCGATGGCGCAACTCGGCAGGCACAGGCGGAAGATCGATCCCTCGACGCGCGAGGCTGAGGGCGCGCTCGGCATCTCCTATATCGGGCCGGCCAATCCGGCGATCCCGGAATGGCAGGCGGCAGGCCTCGCCGAGCCCGATTTCGGCATCATCCGGAAGTACCGGCTCGACCGGCTGCGCGCGGAGCTGAAGAAGCGCGATTTCATGGGCTGCGTGCTCTACGACCCGCTCAACATCCGCTATGCGACCGACGTGTCGAACATGCAGGTGTGGTGCCTGCACAATTTCACGCGCTATTGCTTCGTCGCGACCGAGGGGCCGGTGGTACTGTTCGACTACGAGCAGGCGGTGCACCTGTCGAAAGACTTCCCGCTCGTCAGCGAGGCGCGACCGTCGATCGGCTGGTTCTACATGTATGCGGGCTCGCAGGAGGGTGAGCGGGCGGGCTGCAAGCGTTGGGCGCGCGACATCGTCGATCTCGTCAAGCAGCACGGCGGCGGCAATCGCCGGCTGGCCTTCGACAAGTGCGAGCCGCTCGCCATCGACGTACTGCGCGCCGAGGGGATCGAGCCGCTCGCCTCGCAGGAGTTCTGCGAGGAGGCGCGCAAGATCAAGCACCCCGAAGAGATCAAGGCGATGCGGCGGTCGATCAACACGACCGAGGTCGGCATGGCGGCGATGTGGCGAAACCTGAAGCCCGGCATCACCGAGAACCAGCTCTGGGCGAAGCTGCACGAGGCGAATATCGCGCGCGGCGGCGAGTGGATCGAGACGCGGCTGCTGGCATCGGGGCCGCGGACCAATCCGTGGTTCCACGAATGCTCGGACCGGGTGATCGAGGCGGGCGACATCGTCTCCTTCGACACCGATCTCGTCGGGCCCTATGGCTATTGCGCCGATATCAGCCGGGCCTGGGTGACGCCCGGCAAGAAGCCGACCAACCAGCAGATTTCCATGCACCAGCTCGCCCGCGAGCACATCGCGTTCAACACCGATCTGGTGAAGCCCGGCATGAGCTTCCTCGAGTTCACCGACAAGTGCTTCGAGCTGCCGGAGGACTGCAAGGCGCGGCGCTACGGTGTCGTCATGCACGGCGTCGGCCTGTGCGACGAGTACCCCTCGATCCTCTATCGCGAGGACAAGGCGATCGCCCATGACGGCGTCTTCGAGCCCGGCATGGTGCTGTGCGTCGAAAGTCTGATCTGCCCGGTCGGGGGCAAGGAGGGGGTCAAGCTGGAGAACCAGCTCCTCATCACCGAGACCGGAGTCGAGCGGCTCGACAATTTCTCGATGGAACTGACGCCGGAGGTCTGAGAAGGAAGCCAGACCAGGACACGTGCGTCGCGATCAGATCCCGGATAGCCGCCATTGCGGCGTCCGGGATGCCGGGTTTTGATCAACTCGGCGACGAGGCGGTGGCGGGCGCCGCCCCGATCCGCTCGGTCGCTGCCGCGGGCGCTTCGGCCGTGCCGTCGCGCGGTCAGCCGGCGAGGGCGTGCAGGCGCTCGACGAGCTCGGGCGTCACCTCGCCTGAAGGCGTCATGCCCGAACGGCCCTCGAAGCGCATGATGGCGGCGCGGGTCTTGCCGTCGAGGCCGGAGGTGCCGGTGTCGACGTCGTAGCCGAGGCGCGCCAGCATGTCCTTGACGGCGGCGACATCGTCGCCCGCCGCGGCGGCGCCGGCAGTCGAGGCGCCGGGCGCGAGACTGACGCCGAGCACGCCAACCTGTGCGCCTTCGTTCGCCAGTCGATCGGCCGGGACCGGGCGCCAGGACTTCACCGCCTGCTCGGCCTTGGCGACGGAGGCCTTGGAGAGGCGCTTCTTCACCTCGTCGCGGCGGGCGAGCGCTTCCTTGTCACCCGAGGCGGCGGCGAGCGAGAACCACTTGTAGGCCTCCAGATCGTCGCGCTCGACGCCCAGACCGTTCTCGTAGAGGACCGCGAGATTGAACTGGCTGTCGCCGAGGCCATGGCTCGCCGCCTTCTGGAAGAGCCCGGCGGCGGCGGCATAGTCGGCCTTGCCGGTCACGCCGGAGGTGTAGAGCACGGCCAGGTTGTGCATCGCCTTGACATTGCCCTGGTCGGCGGCGCGGCCATACCAGACATGGGCGCGACCGGCATCCTTCTCGACGCCCCGGCCGCGCTCGTAGAGGGCGCCGAGGTGATATTGCGCAAGGGCATAGCCCGAGCCGGCAGCGCGCTGCAGCCAGAGCGCCGCCTTCGCTGGATCCTTGATGCCGCCCGAGCCCTGCAGATAGCGCGAGGCGATCTCGAGCTGGGCCGCCGGATCGCCATTGGCGGCGGCGACGCGCACCGAGAGGGGTGCGAGGGCCGCAGGCGGCAGCTCGAGCGCGGGAGCGGTGGAGAGTGGCGGGCGCCGCCTCGTCGGTGGAGAGGGCGACGCGGGAGAGCGCCCCGCCGTCGGCGCCAGCCACGGCCGCCACCGCTGCGGCGGCCTCGGGGGTCGCCGTCGCCGGCTCGCCGAGCGAGATGCCCGGCGTCGCGGACTGGTCGTCGGCCGGGTACCAGGTCTCGACGTCGCCGGTCGGCTCCGTCATCGCCTGATCGCGGCCGAAGGTGCCGTCATCGATCACCTCGGCGGCCGCGCTCGTCTCCTCGATGCGGATGCCACCGCCCTGGCTGCGCGAGACCAGCTTGCCGTAGACCATGCCGGCGCCGGCCGTCGCCAGAGCGATGAGCGCGATGACCAGAACGGGCTTCGGGCCGGAGCGGTCGAAGGAGAACAGCGACTTCTTCTTCGGGGCCGGCGCCGGGGCCGCGACCGTCACCTGGGCACGCTCGCGCAGGAGGCGGGTGGTCTCGGCCGCCGAGAGGCTGCCGGTGGAGGCGGACTGGGCGGCGCGGCGGGCCGAGGCGACGAGGTCCTCGCGGTTGAGACCCGAGCGCATGCGCGACAGCGTGTCGGCCTCGGGGACCGGCTGATGGGCGGCGGCCGATGCGTGAAGGCCCCCCTCGGGACGGGCGACGCCGTGCCGGGCAGACTGGCCGGCGGAGACCGAATGCTCGAACTCCTCGGGCTCGGCCTCGGGCTCGGGCAGGCGATGCTCTGGCCGCGACAGCACGATGTTCTCCGACATAAGCGGCACCGGGCCGACGGCGAGAGCGGCCGCGCTCAGATTGCTGGTCGGGGTGGCGGCGGCCGGTGTCGCGGCACGGGCCGGGGCGGGGGGCGCCGCCTCGGGCGTCGCGGCGCGGGAATAGGCCTCGTCGGCGGCGATGAGCGCCTCCTCGAGCGCATCGATGCGGCCGGTCAGGCTCTCGACGAGCACCTGCACGGATTCGAGCAGCGAGCGCGTCTCGGAGTTGCCGTCGGCATGGGCGGCGGTGAAGGCCGAGAGCATGGATTCGATGGAGGCGAGGCGATCCTCGCCGGTGCTGTCGGTTTCGCTGTCGCCATCGGGCTGCGCGGCGGCGAAGCGGGCGGCGAGCTCGTCGCCCGCGCGCCTGACGGCCTCGTCGGCGAAGGCCGGCAGGCGGTCGGCGATCTCCTCGCTGGCGCTGCGGGCCGCTGCCTCGGCGATCTCGCGCATGGTGTCGGCATCGAGGGCCGAGGCGCCGGCGGCGGCTGCCGGCAGGGCTGCCACGGCATCCTCGATCCGCTCGAGGCGCACGATCTCGGCGGTCACCTGGGTCAGCTCGCTGCGCAGGCTCTCGATATGGGTCTCGAGCATGCGGATCGCTTCCTCGTCGCCGTGGCGGGCGATGGCGTCCTCGACCTTCTGGTCGAGACCGTCGAGGCGGCGGACGAGGGCGTCGAAGGCCTGGTCGGGGCGAAGCTGCTCGACGACCGAGGCGATCTGCCGCTCGAGCTCGTCGAGGCGGCCGTCGAACCAGGTACGGTCGAAGGGCTCGGCGGGAGTGGTGGCGAGCGTGGCATCGGCGACGACGGCGAGCGGCGCGACGTCGGCCGCGGCGGCGAGGAGCCCCAGAGGACCTGCGGTCGCGCCCTCGATCGATGCGTGAAGTCCATCCTCGTCAGCCATGCCATCCGCGATGCCGGCGTCCGGCGCACCCTCTGCCGCGGGTTCAGACGTGAGCATGGAGCCGAGCCCGGTCGGCTCGGTCTCGGCGTCGGCTTCGAGCTCGATCTCGCTCGACGGCGAGGGCTTGGTGCCGGCCGCGACGACCTCCACCTCAGGATCGGTCGCCACCGGCAAGGCGGGAGCCAGCGGGAGCGGCTCGACGATGTCGTCGAAATCCTCGATCGCCCCGAGCGCCATCGCGGACGCGGCCGCAACATCGCCGGCATCCGGCGAGAGGTCGGAGGCGGCGTGATCGGCGGGATCATGGGCCAGCGGCGCGGCGACGGGATCGAGCAGCTCGGTCAGGGCATCGGCCTCGGCGAGCGTCCAGAGCGGCGGCTCGGCAAGAACGGTCTCGGCCGGCATCGGCGCGAGGGTGGCCGGCTCGGCGAGGGCCGGGGTCTCGGAGGGTACGGGCGGCTCGGCGGCGCGCAGGGTGATCGCGGGGGCGAGCGGCGAGGCGTCCGCCATGGCGATCGCCGGCGGCTCGACTTGCCGTGTCTCGGGCCGTGTCTCGGGCCGCGTCTCGGGCCGCGGCTCTGCCGTCGCGGGCTCGATGGGCGCGTGCTCTATCGGTGCGGGCGTCGCCTCCTTCGGAGTTGCCGCATGGCGGGTCGAGCGCAGGACGGGCCGCGAGGCCGGCGCCTTGCGGGCGGGCCGGCCGCTGGCGGGCTGGACCTTGGCATAGGCATCGACCACGGAGGAGTACAGTTTCTTCAGGCGGTCTTCGGCGGTGGTGCCGGCGACTGCGGCGGGGGCATCTTTGGTCATTGCGGCACTCGTGCGGTCGGGTGCGGAAGGATGGGAGGTGTCGTGAGGCTCTGGAGATGCGACTGGGGCGACTGCGGTCGCGGGCGGGGCATGGGCGTCGGGCAGACGGATGTCGTCGAGATCGCTGCCGCGCGGCGAGCGCGAGGCGGCACGGGCATCGGCATCGCCGAGACGGCGTGTCAGCTCGTCGATGCGGGCATCGATCTCGCGAAATGCCGATCGCAGCTCCTCGGGAGCGCCATTGCGGGCATGCTCGGCACGTTCTGCGAGGGCGGCGAGGCGCGACTTGAGGCCGGCGAGCGTGTCGGCGTCGAGCGATTCGGTGCTGACGAGCTGATCGACGATGCGCCGAAGCATCACCGAGACCTCGAGCGAATGGCTCGCGGCCGAGACGCGGCCGGGACCCACGGCCGGCTCGGCGATCCCGCCGGCGGCGAGTGGCGGACAGTCCCTGGCGGCCGTCCCACCGCGCTCAATGCTCGTGTCCATCGCGTTCCCCCAAAGCGCTCAACCGGCTCCGCACGGCGATTCGTCGGCGAGTGGATCGCAAGGGGCGAGGTCGTCCGGTGCCTCAACCCCCGAGCCAGAAGCCGGGTGTCGCGCGTCAGTCCGGAATCAGCACGAGGTGCGGACCATGCTGAGCGGAGATTGGGTCGAGTTGGTAAACTTTCAATTAAGGAGCAATGGGTTGGCAACCTCGATTAATCTATCGTGTCATTAATTTCCCTTTTCATGCTGAAATTCATGGAGTTTAATTCAGTCAGCGCAGTCCGGCGGCGCGCGGTCGGCCATCGTCGCCGGCAGGTCCGGCGCTGCGGCCGCGCGGCCTCGTCCCGATGCCATGATTCCGCCCCGCCTGTGCTATCCTTGCCAAGAGCAGTTCGGCTGGAAGCGGAGTGATCTGATGCGTGGAACGACGATTGCGGTGGCCGCCGTGCTCGTGCTCGGTATGGCCGGCAGCGCGCTGGCGGAGGAGGCGGCGGGCCGCTATACGATGACGCCGACCGAGAACGGCTATCTGCGGCTCGACACGGCGACCGGTGCGGTATCGCTGTGCCGGGAGGAGAGCGGCACCTTCGCCTGCAATCCCGTGGCCGACACCTCGAGCGCGATGACGGTCGAGATCGAACGGCTGAAGGCCGAGAACGAGGCGCTCCACGACGAGCTGGAGCGGATGCGGGCGGCGGTCGATACCGGAGCGACGCCGGGCAGCGGGCTGCCGAGCGATGCCGAGGTCGACCGGGCCATGGGCTTCGTCGAGAAGCTGATGCGGCGGTTCAAGTCGCTGATCGAAGAGCTGAAGAAGGAAGAGCAGCCGGCGACGCCGCTTTGAAAGCACGCCGGAGCGAGATGAAATCGGGACCTCCCGGCTCTGGGGAGGGACGCCTCGGCTGCGAGAACCGACGGGAGAAGAGGAGGAGATGGCGCTGGCCATCCGCCAGATCCGGGACGAGCTGAGCTTCCATCCTCAGGGGCGGAGCCTCACCGACATCACGCCCGAGATCGTGACCTGGCTCAACGGTATCGGCGCACGCGAAGGGCTGCTGACCATCTTCCTCAAGCACACATCGGCCTCGCTGGCGATCCAGGAGAACACCGACCCCGACGTGCAGCGCGATATCCTCGATGCGCTCGACCGGCTCGCGCCGGAGGGGGCCGGCTATCGGCACCGCTGCGAAGGCGCCGACGACATGCCGGCCCATATCAAGGCGATGCTGACGCCGGTCAGCCTCAGCATCCCGGTGGTCGAGGGCGCGCTCGCGCTCGGCACCTGGCAGGCCGTCTATCTGCTCGAGCACCGCCGGCAGAAGCACCGGCGCACGGTGGTCGTGCATTTCCTCGGCGCGGCCGGCAGCCAGCATCACTGACAGCATATCTGGGCCCGAAGGCGCGGCCGGCCGCCTGCCTTCCGCGCCCTTCCCAGGTCGTGGCGGCCGTCAGCTCATGGCCTGACCGGCAAAGCGGCGGGCCGCCGCCATCAGCTCGCGGACGATGCCCGGCTCCGACATGGCGTGCCCGGCATCGGCGACGATGCGGAAATCGGCCTCGGGCCAGGCCTTCTTCAGGTCGTGACCGATCTTCAGCGGCGTGCAGATGTCATAGCGGCCGTGCACGATCACGCCCGGGATGCCGCGGATGCGATCGACATTGGCGAGGAGCTGGTCGTCGCGCTCGAAGAAGCCGCGGTTGACGAAATAGTGGCACTCGATGCGTGCGAAGGCCCGGGCATAGCTGTCGGCGCCGAACTGGCGGACGCGCTCGGGATCGGGAATGAGCGACAGGGCGGACCCCTCCCACATGCTCCAGCGCCGCGCCGCCTCGATCTGCAGGTCGAGGTCGGGATCGGTCAAGCGGCGGTAATAGGCCGCGATCATGTCGGAGCGCTCGGCCTCGGGAATGAAGTCGCGATAGGGCTCGAAGGTGTCGGGATAGATCCAGCTCGCGCCCTCCTGGTAGAACCACAGGAGCTCGGCCCGGCGCAGCGTGAAGATGCCGCGCAGCACCATCTCGGTGACGCGCTCTGGATGTGTCTCGGCATAGGCGAGCGAGAGCGTGGAGCCCCAGGAGCCGCCGAAGAGCTGCCAGCGGTCGATGCCAAGATGGGTGCGGATCCGCTCCATGTCGGCGACGAGATGCCAGGTGGTGTTGGCCTCGAGCGAGGCGTTGGGCCGGGAGCGGCCGCAGCCGCGCTGGTCGAACAAAACGATGCGATAGTGCGCCGGGTCGTGGTAGCGGCGCATGGTCGGGTTGCTGCCGCCGCCGGGGCCGCCATGGACGATGATGACCGGCCGGCCGCGGGGATTGCCGGACTCCTCGAAATAGATCTCGTGACCGTCGCCGACCGGCAGCATGCCGGCATTGAAGGGCTCGATCGGCGGGAACAGGGCTGTCATTGGACCTCCGGTCGGTCAGCGGGCTCGGGGTTGATCGCCATCCATATCGGCTGGTGCCCGGTTAGGGTAGCGGGTGGAGCGAACGCCCTTCACCTGGAAACTCTTCAGAACCGATTTGGATCGCAGGCGACGGGCAGAAGGCTCGACCGATCGGGCGCCCGCCCCTCTCGGGGGCGGACCGATCGGGCTAGAGCATGTCCGACTTGGTTGGCATCGGTACGGCCGTGTCGGGCATGCGCTAACTCTTTGATTTATAACCTGATTCACGGCTTCGATGCGCGCGCGGACGCCTTCATATCGACCGATCAGGCTCTCTTCTCCTTCGCCTTCCGAGGTCGCTTCATCGCTTCTTGCCGATGCTCGCCAGCCGGACCTCGCGATCATAGACCGCCTCGCCGCCGGGCACGCGGATGTCGCGCACGAGCTCGAGCAGCCGCTTCTCGGGATTGGGTGTCATCAGGCTGACGACAGCGGCGGTGAGGGCGCCGATGGGGACCGCGATCGGCGCGACATAGGCGCCGATCGTCGAGAAGCTGGACGGCAGGGCGCCGGCGAGCCCCGCCAGCAGCATGACGAGGGCGATGCCGTAGCCGGTGGCGAGGCCGGCGATCGCGCCCCATTGGTTGATGCGCTTCCACCAGACCGACATGATGAGCAGCGGAAAGGCGCTCGAGGCGGCGAGCGCCAGCGCCCAGACGAACAAAGTCAGCGGATCGGCGGCGACCGACAGGGCCAGCCAGCCAGCCAGCAGGACGACGACGCCGAGCAGGATGCGCGCGGTGGCGACACGGGCCTCGCCGCTGTCGCCGGTCTCGGTCCAGGCGAAGACGACATCCTCGGCGAGGATGCCCGACAGTGCGACGGCCTGGGCGGTGGCGCCGGCAAGGGCGGCCGAGACCACCGCTGCGAGCGTCAGGCCGACCAGCGTCTCGGGGAAGCCGCCGCCGAGCGATACCAGGAAGGGTACGGCATCGCGGGCGACGGCCATGCCCATGGCGGTCAACTGGCTCGACGCCGCGTCGTAGCCGGCAAGGCCGAGCCGGGCGAGGGTGCTCGCCCAGGCGGGCGGGTCGACACCGCTGCGGCCGGCGAGCGAGCTCAGCACCTCGAAGCGGACGAACATGCCGATGGCGGGCATGGTGAGGGCAAGCAGGCAGGCGATGGCGATCGTCCAGCCCATGGAGCGGCGGACCTCGAACACGCTGCGGCAGGTGCCGGCGCGGGTTGCGAGCGCCGGCATGGAGGCGACACCGAGCGCGATGGTGAACATGAGGGCGAGGAAGCCCAGGCGGCCGGTGGCGCCGAAGGCCTGCATGAACGGTTTGACGAGCACCTCGGGCTCGGTGCCCGGCTGGACGATCTGCACCGACGGAACGGCCCTGGCGACGAGGCCGCCGCCGGCCTCCAGGCGCAGCACGTCGTCGGCGAGGGTGCCGTAGGTGAGCTGGGGCAGTGGCAGATTGGTCAGAATGACGGCGAGCGCGGTGACCGGCACGAGGAGGCCGATCAGCGCGACGATACCCTGCGCGGTCCCCGTCCAGACCACCCCGCGCAGGCCGCCGAGCGCGGCACACAGGCAGACGACGAGGCCGAGCACGGCCATGGCGGTGAGCTCGGAGACCTCGAGGAAGCGGCTCGCCACGACACTGCCGATCTTCAGCTCGGCGACGAGCAGGAGGAGGGCCGGAACCGTCAATGCCGCCCCGGTCATGGATCTCAGCGCCCGGCTCTCGAAGCGGCGCGACAGGTAGCCGGCGAGCGTGTAGGAGCCGTCCTTGCGGACATAGGGCATGATCATGACGGAGGAGACGAGCAGCCCCGTGCAGATGCCGAGCGGATAGGCGAGCGCGTCGAAGCCGAGGAAGTAGAAGGCGCCGGTGACAGCGACGAAGCCGGTGCCGCCGAACACGGCCATGGCCGCGGCGAGGCCGTTCGAGACCGAGGGCATGGCACGCCCGGCGGCGAAATAGCCGGCGGGGTCGGTGGCGATGCTGGAGAGGCCGATGGCCAGATAGACGGCGATCGGACCGGCGAGCATCAGGACGAGCGGCTGGCGGCCGGCATCACCGAGTTGCTCGAGAATCAGCATGAGCACCGCGAGGGCGGCGAAGGCACTGGTAAAGATGCCGAAATAGGCGCCGATACGCGGGTTCGCCGCCGCCGGACGAAGATCGATGCTCATCTCGTGGCAGGCCCCTCATGGCGGCGCGCATGGACCGGGCCAGCGGCGACCGGGTGCTCACAGCTCGTCATGGGCACCGTGCCAGTGATCGATATCGTCCTGGCGGGTGATGAACTGGCCCGACGCCAGCAGCACCAGGATGACCGCGCCGTGGGCGACGATGGCATAGCCGAGCGGGAAGCCGAACAGGCGGATCTGGTCGAGATCGTCGCCCCAGAAGGGCAAAGCAAGCAGAAGGACGAACGGCAGCAGAAGCGTGCCGGCCATCAACTGCTTGGTCTCGCGCCAATAGGGCTTCCTGCGCTTCTTCTCGATCATGCCCGTCGCTCCGGATTCGCCCCCCGATAGGAGCGTGGCGATTATGGTGTCACGGCGGCGGCTTGCAAGAGCGTGTCGAGGCGGTCCGGCCGCTCATCCTCGCATTCCGAACGGGGCGTCCGGCGAGATGGCACCGTCCGCGCCGGCCGCATGCAAGCGGCTGGACATTTCGACGCAGGCGTGCTCGGTTGACCGGGCATGTACCCGTGTTGCGGGATGAGCGGAGCTCGGCTCCATTGCCCGGCAAGGGTGCAAGCGCGGGCCGATACACCGTCGTGCCCGCAGTCGCCTGATCCGACCGCGTGTCAACAGCCTGCACCGGAACTCCGATCCGACGGGAAGCCATGCCCGGCTATCGCGTGATCATCGTCGACGACCATCCGCTCTTCCGGGATGCCCTCCGGCAGGCGCTGAGCGCGGCGTTCGAGGGCATCGACATCGCGGAAGCCGCCTCGATCGACGAGGTGGCCGAGACGCTCAGCTCCAACGGCGACGCCGATCTCGTGCTGCTCGACCTCAACATGCCGGGGGTCAGGGGGTTCTCGGGCCTCATCTATCTGCGGGCGCAGCATCCCGAGGTGCCGATCGTGGTCGTGTCGGCGAGCGAGGACGCCATCACCATACGCCGCTCGATCGATCTGGGCGCGTCGGGCTTCGTGCCGAAATCCCTGCCGGTCGCCGAGATCCGGGCCGCCGTGGCCGAGCTCCTGAAGGGCGAGATCTTCCTGCCGCCCGACTATGATCCCGCGCAGGCCGAATCGAGCGGCGAGACCGCACTGATCGCCCGGCTGCAGACGCTGACGCCGCAACAGGTGCGCGTGCTGATGATGCTCGGGCAGGGGCTGCTCAACAAGCAGATCGCCTACGAGCTCGGCGTCTCCGAGGCGACCGTCAAGGCGCATGTCTCGGCGATCCTGCAGAAACTCGGCGTCGACAGCCGGACGCAGGCGGTGATCGCGGTCAATCGCATCGAGACCGGCGACTGGCAGAAGCTCGCCAGCGAGTGACCGCCCCGCTGGCGGCGCGGCGAAATGTGCGCCGCCTGCCCTCTCTCACAGGCTATTCCGCCGCGACGCGCTGGCGGACCTTGACGAGAACGGCACGCAGGGCGGCCGGCTTCAATGGCTTGCGCAGCAGGGCATGGCCGCGCCAGCGCACGTCACGCTGCATCTCGGGCGAGTGGTCGGCGGTGATGATGGCGGCCGGAACCTCCTCGCCGAGTGCCTGACGGATCATCTCGATCGCCTCGATGCCCGTGCCCTCGTCGAGATGGTAGTCGGCGAGAATGATGTCGGGTCTGGTGCCGGCGGTCGCGACCGCGACGGCATCGGGAATGTTTTCAGCGGCGATCACCCGGCAGCCCCAGCCGGTCAGCAGAAGCGTCATGCTCTCGACGATGGCCGGCTCGTTGTCGATGCAGAGCACGCAGAGGCCCGCCTGCGGACCGACCGGCGCGGTGGCGGGCGCCTCGCCGTCGGTCGTCGGCTGCGGCTCGACGACGGCCGTGCCGCGCGGCAGGCGCAGCGAGAAGCGGCTGCCCCGTCCGACCGTCGAGGTCAGGCGGATGGGTACGCCGAGCACGCGGCCGATGCGCTCGACGATCGACAGGCCGAGCCCGAGGCCGCGGGTGCCGTGGGAGTTGGCGGCAAGGCGCTCGAACTCGCGGAAGATCAGCACCTGTTTGTCGGCGGGGATGCCGGTGCCGGTGTCGATGACCTCGACGACGACCTCGGTGCCGTGCCGCCGGCAGCCGACCAGCACGCGGCCCTCGGGCGTATATTTGATGGCGTTGGAGACGAGGTTCTGCAGCATGCGGCGGAGCAGCCGGCGGTCGGATCGCACATAGAGGCTGGTCGGCACCATGGTGAGCCCGATGCCCTTCTCGCGGGCGAGGGGATCGAACTCGACCCGCAGCCGGTCGAGCATCTCGCCGAGCGAAACGTCGGTCATCTCGGCCGGGAGGGCGCCGGCGTCGAGACGCGAGATGTCGAGCAGCGCGCCGAGGATTTCCTCCACCGCCTCGAGGGAGGCCTCGACATTGCGCACGAGCCTCTCGTCCGGCCCGCCGGCGGCATGGTCGACGAGGGTCGAGACATAGAGCCGGGCGGCGTTCAGCGGCTGGAGAATGTCGTGGCTGGCGGCGGCGAGGAAGCGCGTCTTGTCGAGACTGGCGGCATCGGCCTTCGATTTCTCGATGGCAAGCGCCTTGTTGACATGGGTGAGCTCGGCGGTGCGCTCGGCGACGCGGCGCTCGAGGGCCTCGGCCGCCATGGCGCGCTCGGTGATGTCGGTGAAGGTGACGACGAAACCGCCCTGAGGCATCGGGCTCGTCGATATTTCGAGGACGCGTTCGTCGAGGCCGATGCGGTCCTGGAAGGTCTCGCGGGTTACGGCGATCTTGTCGACGCGGCGCTTGACGAGCTCATCGATCTGGCCGTCGCCGAAATCGCCCCGCTCGGCGAGGAAGCGGACGACATGGTCGACCGGCACGCCGACCCGGCCGAATTCGGCAGGCAGGCCGAGCAGGTTGCGGAACTGCTGATTCCAGCAGATCAGCGTCAGATTGCGGTCCCAGACGGCGATGCCCTGGCCGACCTGGTCGAGCGCAGACTGCAACAGGTCGCGGTTGTAGTGCAGCGCCTCGGAGGCATCGTCGAGCAGCTTCAGAGCCGAGCGGTTGGAGACCGAGTGCCGACGGATCAGCAGCGACATGACGAGGCGCGAGGAGGCGGCGCCGATGGCGCTCGCCAGCAGATGCTCGGAGAAGCGGATGAGCGCGATGTCGGCCTCGGCCTGGCGGTCATAGGGCACGCTGCGGCTGCGCGCATATTCCCGGAACGAGCGCTGGGCGCGCTCGGCGCCGACATAGCGGGCGGCGGTGCTCTCCAGATCCTCGACGGTGATCGAGGTGCGCCAGAGGCGGAAGACCGGCGCGCTCGGGCTCGGCAACTGGTCGAGCACGAAGATGTTGGCCTGCAGGCGCTCGATCGGCTCGGGCAGACGCAACATGGAGACGGCGACATAGACGGCGATGTTGGCGGCGAGGCTCCAGAGCACGCCATGGGTGAGCGGCTCGAAATGCATGTTGAAGAGCATGCGCGGGCGCAGGAGCGTGATGCCGAACGGACCCGTCTCCAGCATCGACCGGTCGATGAAGCCCGCATCCATGAACCAGGGTAGCATCAGCGTGTAGGACCAGACGGCGAAACCGGCGAGGATGCCGGCGATGGCGCCGCTCGATGTCGCCCGGCGCCAGACGAGGCCGCCGAAGAAGGCCGGTGCGAATTGCGCCATGGCGGCAAAGGAGAGAAGGCCGATGGCCGCGAGCCCCGCGGTCTGGTTGATGGTGCCGTGGAAGAGATAGGCGAGCAGCAGGATGGCGAAGATGGCCCAGCGGCGGATGCGCAGGAGCAGGCGGCTGCGGTCGCCCTCCTCGCGGCCGTCCGGGTGGCCATTGCCCGAGGTCGGCCAACCGCGACGCAGGAGCTGGGGCATCACGATGTCGTTGCACACCATGATCGAGAGCGCGACCGACTCGACGATCACCATGGCCATGGCGGCGGACAGGCCACCGAGGAAGGCGAGCAGCGTGATCCACTTCTCACCGGTCGCCATCGGCAGGGCGAGCACGAACATGTCCGGCACATGGGCATCCTTGGGCAGAAGAAGCAGGCCGCCCATGGCGATCGGCACGACGAAGACGTTGATGAGAGCGAGATAGATCGGAAACAGCCAGCCGGCGCGACGGACCTCGCGCTCGGAATGGTTCTCGACGACGGCGACGTGGAACTGGCGGGGCAACAGCAGGATGCAGACGAAACTGAGCAGTGTGACGGTCAGCCAGCGGCCGCCATCCTGGCCACGGAAATAGAGGCCTGAGATGGCGGGATCGGCGAGCGCCCTGGCGAAGAGGTCCGATGGTCCATCGAAGAGCGTGAAGGTGACGAGGCCGCCGACCACCAGAAAGGCGCAGAGCTTGACGAGCGATTCGGTGGCGATCGCCAGCATCAACCCGTCCTGGTGCTCGGTGGCGTCGACATGGCGGGTGCCGAACAGGATGGCGAAGGCGGCCATGGCGATGGCGATCAGGAAGCCGGTGTCGATGGGCGAGGGCAGGGTTCCGGCGAGGACCTGGGTCTCGCCGAGGAGGGTGGCGGCCGAGGTGGCGATCGCCCGGAGCTGAAGGGCGATGTAGGGGATCGAGCCGAGCACGGCGATGAGGGTTACGACGAGGGCGAGGGTCGGGCTCTTGCCGTAGCGCGCGGCGATGAAATCGGCGATCGAGGTGATGTTCTGGCTCTTGGCGATGCGGACGACGCGCAGCACCAGCGGCCGGCCGATCGTCAGCATCAGGATCGGACCGAGATAGACGGGCAGGAAGTCGAGGCCCGTCGAGGCGGCGACGCCGACCGAGCCGAAGAAGGTCCAGGAGGTGCAATAGACGGCGAGGGTCAGCGAGTAGATGAGCGGCCAGCCGGTATCATTGCGGCGGCGGCGCAGGAGCTGGTCGCCGAAATAGGCGATGAGGAAGAGCAGGCCCAGATAGCCGAGCGAGGCGATCAGTATGAGCCAGCCATCCAGCATCGAAGCCCTTCGTTCTCAACGGGAATTGCAGGATCGCCCCGCCCCCCGCGGGTTGCGACGCCCCTCAGCGGGGGGATGCTACAGCAAAGCGCAAGACTCGGCATTTCGGTTTTCGCTGCAAGGATTGCCGCCAGAGATCCCGGCGGCTACGGCAAGTCCTCGCACCGTCATGCGGCCAGGGCTCCTGATCGACGAACGAGCCGAGGAAGGTCTGCGGCTTGCTGGACTTCGGCCCATTCAATAGAATCGCGGCGTCGAATCGCTCTGCGCGCTGACTGTCGGTTGTGATATGCAAGCGCCGGTGGGGGCTCGACGGACTGGCATCGGGAGGCGGTGCGGGCCGCGGATTGCCGTCGCCGGAGAGGCTGGCGGATCCCCGGCGCAACCGAATGGACGGCAGGTCCGGGTTCGACGGTCCCCGCGCATGAGGCACGGGATCCGCCCCGGTCGAGGCAGGAGGGGAGTTCACATGGGCATCATCAGCGAGTTCCGCGAGTTCGCCATCAAGGGCAACATGATCGACATGGCGGTCGGTATCATCATGGGCGCCGCCTTCGGCACCGTGGTGAACTCGCTCGTCAACGACGTGATCATGCCGCCGATCGGCATGGCGCTCGGCGGCGTCGATTTCTCCAATATCGGCATCGCGCTCGGCACCAATCCGAAGGGCGAGGCGGTGACGATCGCCATCGGCAGCTTCATCAACAATGTGATCTCGTTTCTCATCGTCGCCTGGGCGGTGTTCATGCTGGTGAAGGCCGTCAACACGGCAAAGAAGATGGCCGAGAAGAAGAAGCCGGCCGAGGTGGCCGCCGCGGCGGCGCCGACGCGCTCGGAGGTGCTGCTGGAAGAGATCCGCAACGCGCTCGTCTCCAAGAAGTAGCGCAGCGCGGCTGCAAGACATGAAATCCACAGCGGGCGGTCCGCAAGGGCCGCCCGTTTCTCGTCGTGTGGTCGGCATGGGTGGGCCGGCGAGACGCGAGCCCCGGCGTCTCGGTCCGCGGAGTGGCCGTGTGCCGGGGCGACGTCGTATGGATTTCGGCCGGGCGGCGATGCCACCCGGCCGACCGGCGCCTCGTCAGGCCGGCATCTGGAACAGGTGATTGGCGACCAGCACCACCACGAGGCCGAGGACGAGCGCCACATAGGGCAGGATGCCCGCCCGCCGCTCGCCGAGGTCCTGACCCTCGAGGCCGAGATCAGCCAGCATGTGGTCGGGGAACCTGCCGCCGTCCTGGACATAGTGGCGATACCAGAAGACCGGAATGATCGCCGCCGCCGTCGCAAGGCCGTACCAGAGCAGAGCCGTGCTGCCCCAGACCTTGGCACCCGCACCCATCAACGCCGCATTGACGAAGGCGAGGATGGTGTTGAAGCCGATCAGGATGGTCGGCGCACGCCAGGGCCGCTTGATGTGCGGGCTGTCCATGCGGTGCATCCAGCCGGCGTTGAGGTTGAGGAAGTTGAAGATGATGTAGCCGCAGTTCGAGATCGCCAGCACGGTGTAGTACATGGCGACGTCGGAGGAGACGAAGGACAGCAGGATCAGGTTGGTGACGAGATCGGTCCACATGGCGCGGGTCGGGGCGCCATGGCTGTTGACGTGGCTGAGATAGCGCGGCAGCCAGCCGTCCACCGAGCCCTGATAGAGCGTGCGCGAGGAGCCGGCCATCGCCGTCATGATGGCGAGGATGAGCGCGAGGATCATCAGCACGACGAAGATGCGCTTCAGCAGGATGTTGCCGCCCGCGACCATGTTGGCCATGGCATCGGCGACGCCCGTGCCGGCGACGACACCCGGATCGGTCATGCCGGAGACGCCGAGCGCGCCCTGGAAGGTGAAGGGCACGAGAGTGTAGAGCACGAGGCAGAGCAGGCCGGCATAGAAGATCGCCTTGAAGGTATCGGTGCCGGGATTGCGGAACTCGCTCGTGTAGCAGATCGCCGTCTCGAAGGCGTAGGTCGACCAGGCGGCGATGAAGAGGCCGCCGAGGAAGAGCGTCCAGCCGCCATTGTTCCAGGTGGCCTCGGCCGTGGTGCCGGGCACGAAGGGCGAGAAATTGGCCGAATCGAAGCTGCCGTTGAACAGGGGCACGATGCCGACGATGAGCATCGGGATGATGACGAGAAGGCCGATCCACTTCTGCGTGTTGGCGGTGCCGAGAATGCCGCGATGCTGGATGGCGAAGACGATCAGCATCAGGATCGCGCCGATGAAGAAGGTCGAGTTCAGCGAGATCGCCGGCAGCCAGGGCAGGTCGAAGGAGATCAGCGACCAGGTCTGGATGGCGGGAGTCGCCGCGGCCGTCACGGCGGCGATCGCGTCGGCGGCGGACTGGCCGGCATGGGCGGGGTCGCCGAGCCAGGCGATCACCTCGGGCGAAGCCTCGGTGAAGGTCGGCACCGGGGCTATGGCGTTCAGGATGTAGCCGGCGGCAATCGAGCAGCCGAGCGAGAGGACGGGCGTCCAGGCGATCCAGTTGCACCAGACCGAGAGCGGCGCCAGCAGCTTGCCATAGCGCAGCCAGGCCGTGGCGCCGTAGACCGAGGCGCCGCCCGATTTGTTGGGATAGAGCCCGGCGATCTCGGCATAGGTGAAGGACTGCACGAAGCCCATCAGCATGGAGACGCCCCATACCGCGAAGGCGGCATAGCCGGCGGTGCTGGCGATGCCGCCGATCGAGAACAATACCAGAGCGGGCACGCCGCTGGCGACCCAGAAGGCGCCGCGCCAGTCGATCGCCCGGACGAGGCGGCCGGACCCGGCAGCGCCCGCGTCGCTTTGAATGGCTGTGGTCATGGGAATTCCATTCCTCCCGTTTTCTCATCTCCGCCCGGTCGTGCCGTTGTCCACGGACGCGCCGCTCGGGGGCTTCGTCATTTCCCTGGACGAGCCGGAACGGTGCGCGCGCCACGCCGATCCCCGCGGCCGGAGCCACAGGTGCGCAACGCCCGATACTGTTCCAGATGGTCGGCTTTCCGAGCCCGGGAGCTTGTCCGGCGGCCCGCTTCATCCGCAGGCCGTGCGCCTCTCCCGCTTCTCGCCCGGTCGGCAAGGTCCGGGCTGCCTCCCGGACTGACCTCCCGTCGCGTCCGGGCCCCCTTGTCACGGGGGGCGAGGACGCACCGGCGATAGTGCGGCCCATGTCCGGGGGTGCAAAGTGGTGCATTTTGTCGCATGGGCCAAATGGCCACGCTCAAATGGTCTCGTCATGCGATTGCCGAATGGCTCGGCTGCCGGAGGCCGGGTCGCGATGGCGGCGGGGCCGGCCTGCGAGCCGGCAAGGTTGCGCGGCAAGGCGACTGCTTCGGATTAAACTATTCAAATCCTCGAAAAGTAATATTTTTCAAAATCAACAGCCGCAGCGATAGTCGGGCCTTTCCTATCGGCGATCCCGCCTGCCGGTGACCTCGGGTCACGGCGGCCGGGGATCGGCCAAGCGCCAGAACAGAGTGAGCGCAAGAGGGAGCAGGCGACAACGCCGACGGGCCGCGGACCGAGGGTCCCGGCCGGGCCGCCAGGGAGGAATAGACATGATCCGCACAGGCGACCAGTACCGCGACTCGATCCGCGACGACCGCGAAGTCTATATGGACGGCCAGCGGGTCAAGGACGTCACCTCGCATCCGATGTTCAAGCCGCTCGTCGATGTGCGCGCCCGCATCTACGACATGCAGCACGAGGCCAAGACCCGCGACATCATGAGCTACGAGGAGAAGGGCGAGCGTTTCGCCATCGGCTCGCAGCTTCCCTACACGCAGGAGCACTGGCAGGCCAAGCGCCGCGCCATCGATGCGGTGATGTGGGACATCGGCGGCGTAGTCATCCGCGTCGGCGACGAGACGATCGGCGAGATGTGGTCGCTGTGGGACGGCAAGGACATCCTGTCGGAGATCGATCCGCGGTTCGCCACCAATATCGAGACGCACATCCAGAAGGTGCTGAAGGACGATCCCTTCCATGTCTCGGCCAACACCGATCCCAAGGGCGACCGGTCGAAGCGCCCGCAGGAGCAGGATCCCGACTTCCTCGTCCATGTCGTCAAGGAGACGGATGCGGGCATCGTCATCCGCGGCGCCAAATACGAGACCGCGTCCGCCTATGCCAACCAGGCGTTCCTGAAGCCGACCATCGCCAACTGGGGCGATTCCAAGCTCTCCGACTATGCGGTCGGCTGCATCGTGCGGATGAACGCGCCGGGGCTGAAGCACATCTGCCGCACCGGATTCGCCGGCCGGCGCGACGCGCGCGACTATCCGCTCGCCAGCCGGTTCGACGAGGTCGACACGCTGATGGTGCTCGACAATGTGCTGATCCCCTGGGAGGACGTGCTGTTCTATCAGCACACGCGGGCGGCGGCGTTCATCCGCCAGACGCTGCACCGCTACTCGGCCTTCCCGTTCGTCTATCGTACGCTGCTCGTCGCCGACCTCCTGATCGGCGCGGCGCTCTGGAACACCCGCCAGACCGGGCTCGACAAGCAGCAGGCGGTGCAGGAGAAGCTGGCCGAGCTCGCCGTCTATCGCGAGGGCATCAATGCGCATCTGACGGCGGCGATCGCGACGGCCGAGAAGAGCCCGAACGGGCTCTTGATGCCCAACCAGTCGCTGCTGTTCACCGGCCGCGTCCATGCCTGCTCGAACCTGCCGCGGATGATGCACATCGCGCGCGAATTGTGCGGCGGACAGATCTGCGTGACGCCGGACATCGCCGCCTTCGAGGCGCCGGAGACGAGGCCCTGGCTGGAGAAGTTCTATTCGATCAACGAGTCCTGGATGGCCGACGACCGGCGCAAGCTGCTCGCCTTCGCGCGCGATCTCGTCAACTCCGACTATGCCGGACATCGGGTGACGTTCCAGCTCTTCGCCCAGTCGCCACCCTTCGCGCATCTGGCCGCCGTCTACCGGACCTTCGACTGGGACAATTCCGCCCGCTTCGTGCAACGCTCGGCGGGTCTGTCGGACCGGATCTGGGGCAATCAGGGCAAGGCCGCCGAATAGGGCGGAGCGGTCGCCAAGCGATCGGCCGGGATTGCCGGGCTCGAAGGGCCTTGCCAGAGTGGCGGCTGCCACCGGCCCCGGCGTCTCGATCGAGGCCGCGAAGGAACAGGACGGACCGGCCGACCGGCGGCAAGATCCGGCGAGCGCCGGCGACAGGAGGGAAGGACAGCGACATGACCGAGCACACGCGTATCCGCAAGTTCAACACGCGCGACACCTACCCCGAGCAGAAGCTCGACAACGATCTCTGCCAGGCGGTGGTCGCGCGCGGCACCATGGTGTTCCTGCGCGGACAGGTCAGCCAGGATCTCGATACGCGCGAGAGCCTGCATGTCGGCGACGCGACATTGCAGACGCGCAAGACCATGGAGAACATCAAGCTGCTCATGGAGGAAGCCGGCGGCAACATGGATCACATCTGCCGGATCGTCGTCTATCTGACCGATGTGCGCTACCGCGAGGCGGTCTACCGGGAGATGGGCCAGCATCTGAAGGGCGTGTTCCCGTGCTCGACCGGCCTCGTCATCACGGCGCTGGCACGACCCGACTGGATCGTCGAGATCGAGGCGACGGCGGTCATTCCCGACTGAGCGAGGGCATCATGGCTGAGGCAGGAAACGGGACGACGGCCGAGCTCATCGAGGCGCTGGCGGCGGCGGCGGCGCGGCCGCTCGGTGAGGGCATCACCATGCCGCCGCGGATCTACAACGATCCGGCAATCCATGCGCTCGAGCTGGAACGCATCTTCGCGCGCGATTGGCTCTGTCCCGGGCCGGCGGCCGAGATCCCCGAGCCGGGCGACTATCTCACCTTCTCGATCGGCACCGAGCCGATCGTCGTCATGCGCCAGCAGGATGGCAGCATCCGCGCGTTCTCCAATGTCTGCCGGCACCGCATGATGATCCTGCTCGAGGGGCGCGGCAAGGCGCGGCGCATCGTCTGTCCCTATCATGCCTGGACCTATGATGCGGGCGGCCGGCTGATCGGGGCCGGTCATATGCAGCGGACGGAAGGCTTCGACAAGTCGCAACACTGCCTGCCGCAGTTCCGCACCGAGATCTGGAACGGCTGGATCTATGTCACGGCCGATCCCGAGGCGCGCCCTGTCGCCGAGCTGCTCGCGGGGCTCGAGCCGGTCGTCGCGCGCTACCGGATGGCCGACTATATCCCGGTGACGCTGCAGGACCATGTCTGGCAGACGAACTGGAAGCTGCTCGACGAGAATTTCATGGAGGGCTACCACCTGCCGGTCGCGCACAAGGCGACGGTCGGCGCCTGGTTTCCGGTCGAGGACACCGAATTCTCCGAGGAGGTGTTCGAGGCCTTCACCTACCAGACCTTCACCAAGGACGAGAACGCCACCTACGGACGGGCGCACAAGGACAATACGCGGCTCGAAGGGCGGTGGCGCCATACCTCGATCCTGCCGACGATCTATCCGACGCACATGTATGTGCTGGCACCTGATCATTACTGGTATCTGTCACTCCGGCCGAAGGGACCCGGCGAAACGCTGGTCCGCTTCGGCATCGCGCTCGCGCCGGAAGTGCACGCCTCGCTCGAGAGCCTCGATGATTTCCTCGCGCCACTGCTGTCGTTCTTCGACAAGGTCAATGCCGAGGACCGGATGGTGGTCGAGGGGATCTATCGCGGCTCGCTCGCGCCGACGGCGACAGCTGGACCGCTCAGTTGGCTCGAACGCGAGATCCATGATTTCATCGGCTATGTCGCGCGGCGGCTGACGAGCGGCGAGGCGGTCGGCGGCAAGGCCGGTGCGTCGCCTCGCCGTGCCGCACCGGCCCGGGCCGCAGGCAAAGGGCGGAAGCGCAAGGCCGAGGCGGCCGAGTGAGGCTTGCCGGCCGAGGACCGGGCCGGCGGCCGAAGTGCAGGCATGGCAGAGCGGAGGGATGAGAGCGGCATGACATTCTCGATCGTCGGGCGCTGCGGGCGCACAGGCATGTTCGGCGTGGCGATCACCACGTCGTCGATCTGCGTCGGCGCGCGCTGCCCGCATGTCAGGGCGGGCGTCGGGGCGGTGGCGACGCAGAACGTCACGGATCCGGCGCTCGGGCCGATGCTGCTCGATCTGATGGCGCGCGGCGTTCCCGCGCCCGATGCGGTCAAGGCCATCGTGGCGGGACGTGCCCATATCGACTACCGGCAACTCACCGCAGTCGATGCGGCGGGCCGCGTCGGCCATCACACCGGCGGTCGCATCCTCGGCACCCACGCCGAGGTCGAGGGCGTCGACTGCATGGCGGCCGGCAATCTGTTGAGCTCGACGGCAGTGCCGCGGGCCATGGCGGAGGCCTTCGCGGCCCATTCGGGCAAGCACCTCGGCGATCGGCTCTTGACCGCGCTAGAGGCCGGACAGGCGGCGGGCGGCGAGGAGGGACCGACGCATTCGGCGGCGCTCCTCGTCGCCGACAAGCAACCATTCCCGCTCGTCGATCTCAGATGCGATTGGGACGACGAGGACCCGGTCAAGGTGCTGCGCCGGCTCCTCTCCGACTATACGCCGCAGATGCAGGCCTATCTCGATCGCGCGGTCAATCCGACGGCGGCGCCGAGCTACGGCGTGCCGGGCGACGAGTGATGCTGCGCCGTCCGACGCGACGAGGATCGCGCGCGCCAGACCGGCGCCGGCCGCTGACATGCGGCTGACGCTGCGCCAGCTCGAATATTTCATCGCGACCGGCGATGCGGGCAGCATCAAGCTCGCCTCCGAGACGATCAACGTCTCGCAGCCGGCGATCTCCACGGCGATATCGGATCTGGAGGAGACGCTCGGCGTCCAGCTCCTCATCCGCCATCATGCCCAGGGAGTCACGCTGACGCCGGAGGGCCGCCGGCTGCTCGTCGAGGCGAAGGCGCTGATCGCGCAGGCCGGCAATCTGCATGTGCTCGCCGAGGAGTTCCGGCACGAGATCGCCGGACCGCTGACGGTCGGCTCGCTGGTGACCATCGCGCCGATCATCCTGCCGGGGCTCATCCGCAGCTTCACAGAACAGCATCCGGGGGCGTCGGTGGCGCCGCGCGAGGCCGACCAGGAGGATCTCTACGACATGCTGCGGCATGGCGAGATCGACATCGCCATCAGCTACGATCTGGAAGTGCCGAGCGACCTGCTCTTCCAGCCGATCGTGGCGCTCGAGCCCTATGCCTATTTCAGCCGGGAGCACAGGCTGGCTCGCCGCAAGACGATCCGGCTCGCCGAGGTCGCCGACGAGGGGCTGGTCCTGCTCGACCTGCCGTTGTCGCGCGACTATTTCCTCTCGCTTTTCCTCTCCGAGGGCCTCAGGCCGCGCATCGCGCTCAGGTCGCGGCATCTGGAGGTGGTGCGCGGCCTCGTCGCCAACGGCATCGGCTACGGGCTCGGCAACATTCCCCTGAAGACCGGCACCGCGCTCGATGGCCGGCCGATCGTGACGCGGCCGCTGTCGGGCAACTACCGGCCGATGGTGCTCGGTCTCGTCACCGTCGAGCGCAAGATGCGCCGGCGCGTGGTCGAGGCGTTCGAAGCGCATTGCAAATCGGTGCTCGCCGGGCTTCTCTGACGACGCGGGTGCCACCCCCGCCGCACCCGTCCACCCCCAATTGCATGTCGCAAGGAGGCATCATGAAGCCGCGCGCCCGCGATCTCGGTCTGCCGTTTCCCGGAACGCCCGGGCCCGCGAACGCGCTGACCGACGTGCCGGGCGTGATGGTCGGCTATGAGACCGTGACAGGCAATTCGGCGAGCGGCCGGCAGATCCGCACGGGCGTCACGGCGGTGATCCCGCGCAGCGGCGAGACGGCGCCCCAGCCGGTCTGGGCGGGGTTCCACGCGCTCAACGGCAATGGCGAGATGACCGGCACGCACTGGATCGAGGACGCCGGCTATTTCATCGGGCCGCTCGCGATCACCAACACGCATTCGGTCGGCATCGTCCACCATGCGCTGGTGCGGCATACCATCGAGACCTACCGGGACGACTGGACGGAGGGACATGTCTGGGCGATGCCGGTGGTGGCGGAGACCTATGACGGGGTGCTCTCCGACATCAACGGCCTGCACGTCACGGAGCAACACGCGCTCGCCGCGCTCGCGAATGCGAAGGCGGGGCCGATCGCGGAAGGCAATGTCGGCGGCGGCACGGGCATGATCTGCTACGACTTCAAGGGCGGCACGGGAACCGCCTCGCGGGTGATCGAGGTCGGCGGGCGCTCGCACACGGTCGGTGCGCTGGTGCAGGCCAATCACGGGCGGCGCGAATGGCTGACCGTGCTCGGCGTGCCGGTCGGCCGGCATCTCAAGGACGACATCATCCGCGAGACCAAGGAGGAAGGCTCGATCATCGTGCTGATCGGAACCGATCTGCCGATCCTGCCACACCAGCTCCGGCGGATCGCCAAGCGGGCCTCGATCGGCATCGGTCGCGGCGGTACGCCGGGCGGCAACTCGTCGGGCGACATCTTCCTCGCCTTCTCGGTCGCCAATCCGATGCCGCTCGCCGAGCATGCCGGGCCGCGGCTCCAGTTCGAGGCGATCAACGACGACATCTTCGATCCGATCTACATGGCGGCGATCGAAGCCGTCGAGGAGGCGGTGATCAATGCCATGGTCGCGGCCGAGGACACGCCGACGCTGAAGCCGCCGGGCAAGATCTGCCGGGCGATCCCGCATGACGGGCTGGTCGCCGTGATGAAGCGCTACGGCCGTTTCGGCTGAGCCGGATCGGCGCGGGTCGCAAGCCAGACGCCGAGGGCGGCGAGGACGAGCCCCGGCCAGGCGAGCGGGGGCATGAACTCTTCGAGCAGCAGCCAGGCAATCACCGCGGCGATCGGCGGCACGAGGAAGAGCAGCGCCGAGACCCGCGAGGCTTCGCCATGGCGGATCATGGCGAGCAGGAGCGTGGTGGCGATCAGCGAGTTGCCGATGACGAGATAGGCGAAGCTCGCGATCACCGACGGCGTCCAGTCGACATGGCCCTTCTCGAGAAAAAGGGCGAAGGGGGCGATGACGGCCAACCCGACGGCGAATTGCACGAGATTCGACGTGACCGGGTGCCGGCTGGTGCCGAAACGCTTCTCGTAGAGCGTGCCGGCGGTGATGGCGAGGAGGGCGGCGACGGCGGCGGCGAGGCCCGAGATCGAGTCGGTCGCGATCCGCGAGCGCGCCCAGATCACGATGCCGGCGCCGGCAAGGCCGAGGACGAGGCCGAGCCAGCGGCGCCAAGTCACCTGCTCGCCCGCGAGCGCGGGAGCAAGGAGCGCGACGAGGATCGGCTGGAGGGCGAGGATGAGAGCAATGGCGCCCGTCGAGATGTCCAGCCAGAAGGCGATGTAGCACATGCCGAAATAGAGACCCTGGATGAGCAGGCCGACGACGGCGAGGTGCATCCATTCGGCAGGAGCGCGCCGGCACCGGCGGGCGCAGGAGGGGAACGAAGGGAAGAGGACGGCGATCACGGCCACATAGCGCAGGGCGAGGAAGGTGAAGGGCTCGGCGCCCCTGAGGCCGATCTTGGCGACGGCATAGCCGGCCGACCAGAGCATCAGGAAGATGAGCGGCGCGAAACGGAGCCAGAGGGGTTTGGGCAGGGAAGCCGGCGAGGCGGCGGGACCGGCGGCGGTCTCTCCCGCATGGGCGATGCCTGGTGGGGCGAATTCGACACTTCGGTCCCGGTTGCCGCGACGTGCGTTCTCAAGTGTCAAATTCAAGACCTCCGCCAGGATCCACAAGCTTTCCCGTGGTTCTCATGATGCCGACATCTACTCGCGCGGGCTCTGAAACGGGGTGCAAATGTCGGAATCGAACCACTCGCTGGTCGGCCGGGATGGTGCCGCCACGGTCCTCGGCAGATCGCATGCTGTCAGCTTCCCTCGGGCCTCGGGGCGCCGCCGCCCTAGCCCTTCGCATAGCACGCGGCGGTCGCTCGTCCCATGACGGGGCCGCAGGGCGCCGATCGTCCGCATGCAGGCCGGAAGGCGATGACGGCGCGACATTTTTTGCGATTGAGAGGGGACGGGCCGCGGCTATTCTCCCCAACCGTCCCTTGGGCGGGACTCCTCGCCCGAGGCGCAGGGTATCAGCCAGGAACTCGTCGACCGATGCATGTGAAGCTCGCGCTCGTGGCCTTGCTCGCCTTCCTCGCCGGTGGCATCGGCGCCATCGTGGCGTTTCCCGAGCGCTTCCACCGGCTCGTCGAGGAGACGGCGGAGGCCCCGATCGGCGAGGCGGCGATCGGGGGACCGTTCTCGCTCGTCGACCACCGGGGCGCGCGGGTGACGGACAAGGATTTCGGCGGACGCTACACCCTCTTCTATTTCGGCTACACGCACTGCCCAGACATCTGCCCCGCCGGGCTGCAGACCATCGAGGCGGCGCTGGCGGCGATCGGGACGCAGGCGGACAAGGTGACGCCGGTGCTCATCAGCGTCGATCCGGCCCGCGACACGCCCGAGGTGTTGGCGGACTATGTGCGGAATTTCGGCTCAAGGATGATCGGCCTGACCGGCACGCAGGGCGAGGTCGAGCAGGCGATGCGGTCGTTCCGCGTCTATGCGCGGCGCGTCGAGGGCGAGGGCTCATCGGACGACTATCTGATCGACCACAGCGGCTACATCTATCTGATGGGACCGGACGGCCGGCTCGTCAGCCACTACAGCCATAGCATCAGCGCGAACGAGCTGGCGCGACGGCTGAGGGCGGTGCTTTGAGGCTGCGGCGGGCCGCGAAGGCGGGGATGCGGGCGGGCAGCGCCAGGCCTCACGACCGGCGTGGAGACATCCACAGGTCATCCACATTGGCGAATCAATTCGAGGGTGCTAGCCTTTGAGAGAATAATTGTGGGGATTCAATCCCCTCTGAGTTCGGAGGCGGTCAGACAGAGGTCGAGCGAGGGCGTTTCAGCAATCCGGGTCGCTTCGGGGGAAGCGTCCTGCCGTGTTTCCGGGGGGAAGCCTTTCCATGCTCTATCACTGGTTCGAGCTCGGCCACGCCGCCTTCAGGCCGGCGCGGGCGGCGGCGGATACCTGTCGCCTCTTCCTCGACAACCCGTTCAACCCGCTGTCGCACACGCCGCTCGCCCGCAGCGCCTCGGCGGTCTGCGAGGTGTTCGAGCGTACCACCCGGCGCTACGGCAAACCGGCCTTCGGCATCAGCCACACGCGGATCGACGGCGATCTGGTGCCGGTCGTCGAGGAGACGGTCCATCAGGAACCGTTCTGCCGCATCGTGCATTTCCGCCGCGATGAGCGCGGCCAGCGCCGCAACGATCCCAAGGTGCTGCTGGTCGCGCCCATGTCGGGCCATTTCGCCACGCTCCTGCGCGGCACCGTCGAGGCGCTGCTGCCGGCGCACGACGTCTACATCACCGACTGGCAGGACGCCCGCACCGTGCCCTATTCGGCCGGCCGCTTCGATCTCGACAGCTATATCGAGCTGCTGATGCGGCTGTTCCGCATGTTCGAAGGCGATGTTCATGTCGTCGCGGTCTGCCAGCCCTCGGTGCCGGTGATGGCGGCGGTCTCGCTGATGGAGCAGAACGGCGAGCCGCTGACGCCGCGCTCGATGACGCTGCTCGGCGGGCCGGTCGACACCCGCCGCAGCCCGACCGCCGTCAACCGGCTGGCGGAGCGGCGCGGCACGGAGTGGTTCGAGCGGACCGTCATCACCTCGGTGCCTTGGCCCTATGCGGGGCGCGGACGGCTGGTCTATCCGGGCTTTCTCCAGCTCACCGGCTTCATGACCATGAATCTCGACCGTCACATCAAGGCGCACAAGGATCTCTTCGTGCACCTGGTACGCGGCGACGGCGATTCGGCGGAAAAGCACAAGGAGTTCTATGACGAGTATCTGGCCGTCATGGACCTCTCGGCCGAGTTCTACCTGCAGACGATCGACACGGTGTTCGTCCGCCATGCCCTGCCGAACGGGACCATGAGCCACAAGGGCCAGCGGGTCGAGCCTGCCGCGATCCGCCGGACGGCGCTGATGACGGTCGAGGGCGAGAAGGACGACATCACGGGCCTTGGCCAGTGCAGCGCCGCCCACGAGCTCGCCGCGGGCCTCTCGGCTGACAGGCGGGTGCGCTACGTGCAGGACGGGGTCGGGCACTACGGCATCTTCAACGGCTCACGGTTCCGCAAGGAGATCGCGCCGCGGATCGCCATGTTCATGCGCCAGCACGACCCGCGGGGGGCGAGGGCCGAGGCACGCAACCAGCGGGCGGGCGACGCCTCTGCGCGGTCTGCCTCCAACCCGTCGCGCGAGATCCGGCTCAGTCCCGGTGCCGTGGCGGCCGGCAGTCATGCGGTGTGGATGCCCGAGAGCGAATAGGCCTACGGCCGAATGGGGCTCGTCGCCTTCGGACGTGCTCTCGAGCGGCCGTGGGGGATGATCCCCAGCATCGTCACAAGATTGACGAGTCACGGGAGCAAATCAGCTATGCTTCCCGCCTCGCCCGCAGGGGGCCGCGACCGGTGAGTGCATCCCATCGGCGCGGCAGGCTACCAGGCGGGGTGGGGAGGTACGTAGACCTGCCGGGGACTTCCCGCGGAACGTGCCGGAGATGGGTCAAGTAGGCGTGTGAGGTGGTCAGCCTTCGGAGGTGACGGCGATGCGGCGATCCCAGGATGCCTTGCCCAGCGAGCAGGCGCTCCGTGTGACGGGGCTGGGAACGCTGGTAAAGGTGCGCTGGCACGCTGCGGCCCGACGGCTGACGTTGCGCGTCAGCCAGACCCGGCGGGCCGTCATCGTGACGATGCCGCAGCATTCGAGCCTCGACGACGCCGACCGGTTCGTCGCCAAGCATATCGACTGGGTGAAGCAGCGGCTCGATGCCATGCCGCAGCCGGTGCCATTCGCCGACGGCGTGGTGATCCCCTATCGCGGCACACCACATCTCATCCGCTTCGCCGGGCCGAGCCGGGGCAAGAGCGTCGTCACGATCGCCAATGTGAAGGCGGCGCGCGAGGCGCAGCGCGAGGCCAAGGATCGCGGCATTGCGAAGTGGCGGCAGAAGCCGGACGAGAAATATCTCCCGCATCTCGTGGTTCGCGGCCATGCCGAGCATGCGCCGCGGCGGCTGCGCGACTGGCTGGTCGGCGAGGCCAAGGCGCGCATCGTCGAGCGGGTCGATTTCCATGCCGAGCGGCTGGGGCTCAAATACCGGCAGGTCGCCATGCGCGACCAGACCAGCCGCTGGGGCTCTTGCTCGTCGTCGCGGGTGCTGTCGTTCTCCTGGCGGCTGATCCTGGCGCCGGCCTTCGTGCTCGACTATGTGGCCGCCCACGAGGTCGCGCATCTGAAGGAGATGAACCACGGGCCGCGCTATTGGGCGCTGCTCGCGCGCACCTATCCCGATCTCGAGGAAGCCCGCCGCTGGCTGCACCGCGAAGGCGCCAGCCTGCACGCCTATGGCCGCGAGGACTGATACCAACGAGCGAAAGCTCCGGCTTTCGCGAGGTGGTATGCGCGCGGGGTTGGTGGGGCGGCCGCGCGCAAACAGGGAAGCTACCGGCGCGCATCCAACTGGACCACGAGCCGAAACTCATGCGCGGTGGTGTGAGGGCGTCAGGGCGCGAAGGTGACGGCCTCGATGCGCCAGCCTTCCGGGTCGATGAGGAAGGCGGCGTAGTAGCCGGGTGCATAATGGGGGCGCAGGCCCGGCGCGCCATAGTCGATGCCACCGGCGGCGAGACCGGCCTTGTGGAAGGCTTCGACCGAGCTGCGGTCCGGCGCCCGGAAGCAGATGTGGAAGCCGGCCCCGGCGGGTGCCGCATCGGGGCGCTCCTCCAGCCAGAACGGTGCCTCGCCGGCGTCGGCGGCAGGATCGGCGCCGGGCGGGCCATAGCAGGCCGACCGGAACGGATGGGCGTCCGACTCCGCCTCGATGGTCGCGACGCGCACGAGCCCGAGGGGCGCGAGCACGGCGTCGTAGAAGCTGGCGAGGCGATCGAGATCGCGCGTGCCGATCGAGAAATGGTCGATCATCGGGGCTCTTCCTCGAGCATCTGGTCGGACCTCAATCATTGGGGCGCGGGGCCGCGACCTCCGCAACCGGTTCGCCATAGTGCTCGACGGTCGGGAACGGATCGTAGAAGGCATGTAGCAGCGCCTTCCAGCGCAGGTAGCGCTCCGAGCCGCGGAAGCCCTCGGTGTGGTCCTCGAGCCGGCGCCAGCGGACCAGGAGCAGGTAGCGGCCGGGGCGCTCCAGGCACGGCAGGACCTCGAGACCGAGGAAACCGGGTGTCGCGGCGATGAGAGGAAGCGCCTCGGCGAGCGCCGCCTCATAGGCCTCGCGTCGCTCGGGCGCCACGTCGAGGATGGCGTGCTCGAGGATCATATCGGCTCTCCCGGGGTGCGAAGGCGGCAATGCCGCGCAGGAACGGCGAACATGGTAGAAGTCCGACCATGAGCGAAGAATCCGGTCGAGGCAAACTTGCGAGCGAAGGCGGTGGCGCGGCTGGCGCCACCGGGGCCGGCGTCGGCGCGCATGGCCGGGGCGCCGGGGATCATGGTGGCCAGCACGATCACCGTCATCATCGCGGGCACGATCACGGTCAAGGCGACCACGACCACCACCATCACCATCACGATCACCGCCATGGCGATGGTGGCCACCATCATCACGGCCAGGGCGCGAGCGAATCGCGGGTTGGTCTCGTCGCGCTCCTCACGGGCCTCTTCATGGCGGCCGAGGTGCTGGGCGGCTACCTGTCGGGCTCGCTGGCGCTCCTGGCCGACGCCGGGCACATGCTGACCGATTTCGCCGGTCTGGCGCTTGCCTGGTATGGTTTCCGTCTGGCGCGCCGGCCGGCCGACCGGCAGCGGACCTATGGCTGGGACCGCTTCTCGATCCTCGCGGCATTCGTCAACGGCCTGACGCTGTTCGTCGTCGCCGGGATGATCGTGGTGGAGGCGGCGCACCGCTTGTCGGAGCCCTCGCCGGTGGCGGGCGGGCTGATGCTCGCCGTGGCGGCGGCGGGCCTCGGCGTCAACATCCTCGCCTTCGTCCTCTTGATGGGCGGCGACAGGGGCAATCTCAACCTCAGGGCGGCGCTCCTGCATGTCATGGGCGACCTGCTCGGGTCGGTCGCGGCGATCGCGGCGGCCGTCATCATCCTCTTCACGGGCTGGACGCCGATCGACCCGATCCTGTCGGTGCTCGTCGCCGTCATCATCCTGCGCTCGGCCTATCGCGTGGTGGTCGACAGCGGCCGCATCCTCATCGAAGCGGCGCCCAAGGGGCTCGACACCAAGGAGATCGCCAGCCATCTGGAGGCGAGCCTCGCCGGCGTCTCGAACGTCCATCACGTGCATGCCTGGTCGATCTCGGAAGAGCGCACCATGGTCACGCTGCATGCGCGGATCGAGGGGGCCGGTCGACCGCCCGAGGCCGTGGTCGGCGAGATCAAGCGGGTGCTCCGCCAGCGCTTCGGCATCGACCACGCCACGGTCGAGGTGGAGGTCGCCGAGTGCGCGGACAGGGTGAGCTCGCCGACGTAGAGGGGACCTGCGGGCGACGACGGGTCGCCCGACCAGCCAAGATCGGACGACAGCAGGTGCCCGCAGCATTGGGCAAACCGGTGCGGACGGCCGGCTCGCCTGCCGCGTCCGCTCACACCGACTGGCCGGACTTCTTCCAGTCGGCGAGGAAGGCGGCGAGGCCCTTGTCGGTGAGCGGGTGCTTGACGAGGTCCCTGATGATCTGCGGGGGAACGGTCGCGACGTCGGCGCCGGCGATGGCGGCCAACTTCACGTCGTTCCTGGTCTGATCCGAGGAGCGGCGAGGATCGGTCTCGAACAGGTGGTTGTCGTAGATCGTGCGGATGTCGCGGACGACCTGCATGCCGTCCTCGCCGGCATCGTCGAGCCGGCCGACGAAGGGCGAGATGAACATCGCCCCGGCCTTGGCGGCGAGCAGCGCCTGGTTGGCGTTGAGCAGAGCGTGACAGCTGACCGGGATCTCGGCCTCGGAGAGGGCGCGGCAGGCCTTGAGGCCATCCCAGGTGAGGGCACCTCCAGGCAGCCACGTTCTCGGCGATGGCGGCAGGCTTCTCGCCTCGGCGATCATGGCGTCGGCCTCGGTCGCGCCGACCTCGGCGCTGACCGGGCCCTCGACGATGGCGCAGATCTCCTTGATCGTCGCCTTGAAGTCGCCGCCCGATTTGGCGATCAGCGAGGGATTGGTGGTGACGCCGTCGAGCAGCCCGGTCTCGGCGAGCTCGCGGATCTCCTTCAGGTCGGCGGTGTCCACAAAGAACTTCATTGCCTGCCCTCGCCTTTGCCGCGATCCTTCCACGCGGGGAGCCTAAACTTCCCCGATGATTCGAAGCGATCTTGGCGAAATCGATGATCTCATGGAAAGCCTGCTGACGCTCGATCCGGCGACCAGAGCCCGGCTTCCCTGCGCACGGCGCGCGTGCCGGGTGCTGCTGCCGAATGCTCGACCAGACCTACGACTATCTCCTGCCCGAGGGCACGACCGTCGAGCCGGGCGCCTTCGTGCTCGTTCCCTTCGGCAACCAGCAGCGGCTCGGCGTCGTCTGGGACCAGCGCGACGAGGGGCCGGAGGTCGCCGAGAAGAAGCTGAAAGAGGTGGTGGCGCGGCTCGACGTGCCGGTGCTGCCGGCGCTGTCCAGCATGCGCTTCGCCGAATGGGTTGCGCGCTACGCTGTCGCCGCGGGGCATGGTGCTGCGGCTGATGATGGGGGCCTCGTCGGCTTTCGAGCCGCCGCCGCCGCGCTTCGGGGTCCGCCTCGCCGGCGAGCCGCCCAAACGCCTGACGCCCGGCCGCGAGCGGGTGATCGCGATTGCGCGCGATGGTCTCGTGCGGGGCAAAAGCGCGCTCGCCATGGAGGCGGGCGTCAGTCCCTCGGTGGTCGACGGCCTCGTCGCATCCGGCACGCTCGTCGATGTCGAGATCCCGCAGAAGGGCTTCCCCCTGCCCGATCCCGGCCATGTCGTGCCCGAGCTCCGGGGCTCGCAGGTCGAGGCGGCCCATCAGATGCGGGCCGCGGTCGATCAGGGCGGGTTCTCGGTCACGCTGCTCGACGGCATCACCGGCTCGGGCAAGACCGAGGTCTATTTCGAGGCGGTGGCGCGGACGCTCGAGAAGGGCCGGCAGGTGCTGGTGATGATGCCCGAGATCGCGCTCACCGGCGGGTTCGCGGCTCGGTTCAAGGCGCGTTTCGGGGTCGGCGCCGCCGAATGGCATTCGGCCGTCTCGGGTGCCGAGCGGGGGCGGATCTGGCGGGCGGTGGCGACCGGCGAGGCGCGGGCGGTGATCGGGGCGCGCTCGGCGCTGTTCCTGCCCTATGCCGATCTCGGCCTCGTCGTCGTCGACGAGGAGCACGACAGCGCCTTCAAGCAGGAGGACCGCGTCACCTATCAGGGGCGCGACATGGCGGTCGTTCGGGCCTCGCTCGGGGGTGCGCCGGTGGTCCTCGCCTCGGCGACGCCCTCGATCGAGAGCCACTGGAACGCACGGAGCGGCCGCTACCGGCATGTCCGGCTGACCGAGCGCTTCTCCGGCAACGACTTGCCCGATGTCGCCGCCATCGACCTGAAGCGCGACCAGCCCGATCGCGGCCGCTGGCTCGCCCCGCCGCTCGTCGGTGCGATGATCGAGACGCTTCAGAAGGGCGAGCAGTCGCTGCTCTTCCTCAACCGACGGGGCTATGCGCCGCTGACGCTCTGCCGGGCCTGCGGTCACCGCTTCCAGTGCCCGCAATGCACCGCCTGGCTGGTCGAGCACCGCTTCCGCGGCCGGCTCGCCTGCCATCATTGCGGCTTCCAGATGCCGCTGCCGGAGAAGTGCCCGAAATGCTCCGAGGCCGGCACGCTGGTCGCCTGCGGGCCGGGGATCGAGCGGGTCGCCGAGGAGGTGCGCGAGCGATTTCCCGAGGCGCGTGTCGCCATCCTGTCGAGCGATCTGACGCCCGGCGTCAGCGAGCAGCGGCAGATCCTCGACCTGATCGCCAGGGGCGAGGCCGACATCGTCATCGGCACGCAGATCGTCGCCAAGGGTCACAATTTTCCAGGCCTCACCTTCGTCGGCATCGTCGATGGCGATCTGGGGCTCGGCCAGGCCGATCCGCGGGCGTCGGAGCGGACGTTCCAGCTCCTCCACCAGGTGACCGGCCGGGCCGGGCGGGCGGAGAAGCCGGGGCGCGGCCTCGTGCAGACACATCTGCCCGAGCATCCGGTCATGCAGGCGATCATCTCGGGCGACCGGGAGGCCTTCATCGAGCGCGAGATCGCCATGCGGCAGGCGACCATGATGCCGCCGTTCGGCCGACTGGCGGCGCTGCTGGTGACGGCGCGGATGAAGCCGGTCGCCGAGGAGCTGGCACGGACGGTGGCGCGCTCGGCACCCTTCGCGCCGCGGATCGAGGTGCTGGGCCCGGCCGAGGCGCCGCTCGCGGTCATTCGCGGACGTCACCGTTTCCGCATCCTCGTCAAGGCGCCGCGCGAGGTCGATCTGCAGGGCTATCTGCGCGCCTGGCTCGACGGGCTGGCGAAGATCACGGGCGATGCGCGGCTGCAGATCGACATCGATCCCTACAACTTCCTGTGAACATCGCGGATGGTCTCGGGTCACGGCAGCGCGATTTCCATCCTGCCTGCGATCTGATAGCCATCGGTCCGGTTCGGATGCCGGCCGCAAGGGGCGATGGTGCCGTTCGCACGCATGCCGCTACGGTCCGCACGGCATATCGCTAAAAGAGCTTCGTCGCGAAGAGGAGTGTCGGGAGATGCCGAAGAGGTCGCTGATCGCCCGGATCGCGGCGCGGGGGTTCGGTCTGGCGGTGATCGTCGCGGCGCTGGCGCTGACGGGAACGGCCGTCGCCGGGGGAACGATCGCGCTCGATGAGGTGCTCAGTCTCCTGCCGGAGAACGCCAGGCTCCGCGCCGAGGTCGAGGAGGCGGTTGCAGCGGCTGGCCGGAGCGAAGACGAGGTGGTCTGCACGGGGACGCGGCTCGGCAATCAATGGCAGGAGCTCGGCGGGGCGCGGATCCCGCCTTTCGAGTGCGAGATCGGCGGACGGATGCTGACCATCGAGGCCGAGACCGTGTTCTTCGACGGCGACGACAATGAGATCGGTGCGGACGCGGCCGATGCGCCACTCATCGCCTTCAGGTTCGAGCTGAGAGAGGTGTCGTGGTCGTGGAAGTAGGCAGGCCCTCATCAGGCGACAGGCCCTCAGCCGGCATGGTGCCAAGGGGAGGCCGCGCAGAGTGACCGCCATCGCGCCGGAACGGCCGTATCCGGGCCTTGCCGACTATAGCCTGCTGCTGCTGCTGGCGGCGCTGTGGGGCGGCAGCTTCACCTTCATCAAGATCGGTGTCGAGACGGTGCCGAGCCTGACGCTGACGGCGATGCGGCTCGTCATCGCGACGGCGACGCTGCTCTTGTTCGCGAGGCTCGCGGGCGAACGGGTCATTCCGGATCGTCGGCTGTGGCCGGCCGTGCTGGCGGCCGGCATCACCGGCAATGCGCTGCCCTTCGCGCTGATCTCCTGGGGCGAGGAGCATATCGATTCCGGTCTCGCCGCCATCCTCATGGGAGTGATGCCGCTGGCGACGGTGATCATCGCCCATTTCGTGACGAGCGACGAGAAGCTCGACTTGCGCAAGATCGTCGGGGTGCTGCTCGGCCTTGCCGGCCTCGTCGTGCTGATCGGACCGGAGAAGCTGCTGACGCTCGGCGGCGACGTGCCCCGGCAGCTCGCCGTCGCCGGCGCCTCGCTCTGCTATGCGGTCAACGCCAATATCACCCGCACGCTGACACGGGCACCGCCGCGCGGCACGGTGGCGGCAGTGCTGCTGGTCTCGACCGTCATCATGGTGCCGATCAGCCTTCTGGTCGACCGGCCGATGTCGCTCTCGCCGAGCCTCGCCTCCATGCTGTCGATCGTCACGCTCGGCATCGTGCAGACCGGCATCGCCACGCTGATGCTGTTCGAGATCGTCCGTCGGCAGGGTGCGTCGTTCTTCTCGCAGATCAATTATCTGGTGCCGATCGCCGGCGTCGTGTGGGGCGCGATCGTGCTCGGCGAGCGGGTGCCGCCGAGCGCCTATGCGGCGCTCGCGCTGATCCTGCTCGGTGTCGCGATCGCCAAGCGACGGCGCGCCAAGCGCTGAGACGGCGTGAGGCGCGATCGGCTCGCATCCTGTCTCCGCCCAAATGACGTCAGGACTTGCGCCAGCGCGGCAGCCGTTTCTCCAGGAATGCCGCGACGCCGTCCCGGCCTTCCGCGCTGGCGCGCTGGCGGGCGATGCGCTCGACGGTGCCCTCCACCGTCTCGGCATCGATCGGCCGGGTCGAGACGAAATCCATGAGCTCCTTTGCGGCGGCCATCGCCTGGGGCGAATTGCGGACGAGCCGTTCGGCGAGCGCGTCGGCGGTCTGGTCGAGCTCGGACGCCGGCACGACGGTGTCGATGAGGCCGAGCCGCAGCGCCTCGGCGGCGTCGAAGCGCGCGGCGCTGAGCGCCAGAGCCTTGGCGGCGCGCGGACCGACGGCGCGCACGACATAGGGGCTGATCACGGACGGGATCAGGCCGAGTGCAACTTCCGAAAGCGAAAAGGCCGCCTCGGGAGCCGCGATGGCGAAGTCCGCAGCGGCGACGAGGCCGACGCCACCGCCGAATGCAGAGCCCTGGACGACGGCGATGGTCGGCTTGGGCAGCGCATGCAGCAGGCGCAGCATGCGGCCAAGCTCGCGCGCATCGGCGAGGTTCTCCTCGTGGCTGTAGTCGGCCATGCGGCGCATCCAGTCGAGATCGGCGCCTGCCGAGAAGCTCTTGCCGGCGCCGGCGAGCTTGACAACGCGGATGGCGGGGTCGGTGGCGACGTCGTCGAGCGCCTCGATGAGGCGGGCGATCATGCGCTCGTTGAAGGCATTGTGGCGCTCGGGCCGGTTCATGGTGATGAGGCCGACGGCGCCTGTCTTCGTCACCAGCACGTCGCTCATGGATGTCGTCCTCGATGTGTCGCCCGCGCGCGGGTCCGGGCCGTGCGCAGCCCCTTCTCGCGCCTTCGTCCTGGCCCGTAGCGGGCCCGTCCAGCCGCCTGCGAAGGATCAAATTCCGGAGCGCAGCCGCCGCTTGCGAAACAAACTCATTTTCGCCTTGGTTTCAATTCCTGCTAGCATCAGCGCCGAAATGCCCCCGGCCGGGGCGAGCGCGTGCGGCTGTCGGCAGGTGCCGGCGACCATGGCATGGCGCGACCGGCAGCGAGGCGCGCCGGCTGTCAGGAGCTTCAGATGGCAAGGCGAACCGTTCCGCAGAGCCCGATGGCGCGCGGCCAGCTCATGCTCGGCTGGCAGCCAGCGGCCGACCGGCCGACCGGCCTCAAGAGCGAGGCGGACGGCGAGCGGCTGGAGCCGATCTGGCATTCGGGCGAAGGGCATCTCGTCACCATCGCGCCGACGGGGGCGGGCAAGGGCGTCTCCTGCATCATCCCGGCCCTCCTCACCTGGGACGGACCGGCGATCGTCGTCGATCCCAAGGGCGAGAATTTCGCGGTGACGGCCGAGCGGCGGCGCCAGCTCGGCCAGAAGGTCGCCGTGCTCGATCCCTTCAACGTGACCGAGACGGAACAGTGGGATGCGCTCAACCCGCTCGATCTCGTCGCGGCGGATTCGCCGAGCGCACCCGACGATGCGGCGGTGATCGCCAAGCTGCTCATCCAGGGTCGCGTCTCGGTGCGCGATCCGTTCTGGGACGAGCGGGCGGAATCGCTGATCGCCGGCCTCGTGCTCTATGTGGCGATGACGACGCGGGCGCCGCTCCGGTCGCTCGCCGAGGTGCGCTTCCTCATCGAGCAGAACGAGGCGGGGCTCGATGCGACCGCCAAGGACATGCACCGAACCGGCAATACCGATGTCGCGGCTGCCGCCAATATCCTGCAGACCCGGGCGAGCAATACGCGCTCGGGGATCATGTCGAGCACGTCGTCGCATCTCAGCTTCCTCAGGGCGGGGCCGGTGCAGTCGTCGCTGGCCGAGAGCACGATCTCGCTCGAGGACGTGCAGCGCGGCCTGCCGATGACGATCTATCTCGTGGTGCCGCCCGACAAGCTGATCTCGCACGGCAAACTGCTCCGGCTCTGGCTCGGCGTGCTGATGACGACGCTCGCGCGCCGGCGCCGGCAACCCTTGAAGCCGACGCTGCTGATCCTCGACGAGGCGGCGCAGCTCGGGCCGCTCGACGAATTGCGCGCGGCGGTGACGCTGATGCGCGGCTATGGCGTCAAGGTGTGGAGCTTCTGGCAGGACCTTAGCCAGCTCATGCACACCTATCCGCTCGACTGGCGCTCGATCATGAACAATTGCTCGGTGCAGCAGATGTTCGGCGCGGCGACGCCGCAGGCTTCGGCCGAGGTCGAGACCTATCTCGGTGGCCGGCTGCCGAGGCTCGCCGGGCTCGGCCAGAGCGAAGCGCTGCTGATCGAGCGGGGCGAGACGCCGCGCACGGTGACCCGCCCGAACTATCTGACCGATCGCATGTTCCGCGGGCTCGCACGGTCGAACCCGTTCTATCGCGGCCGACCGGGCGCCGAGAGGGGCGCAGTGCCGGGCAACACGGAACGGAGCGGCACGGAGGATGGCGAGGGCGGCGACAACGTCATCGAGTTCCCGCGTGACCGGATCCGTTAGAGGGTCGGGGGCGCAGGCGGGGCGGCGGCATGCAAGGCCCGGAGCTCAGGCGCGCCAGTCCAAATCTGCGACGCATGCGAGCGCTGCCCGACGAATGGCCGGGCATGGTGCCTCTTGCCGATGACGCCCCCTTGCCGAGGGGGCGATGGTCGCGATGGTCCTCAGAGCGGGTTCGGGTCAACCGGAATCATGAAATCGCTCTAAGCTATTGATTTTGAGCGGGTTCTGTCGGTGAACCGGTTTCCACTTCGCGTGGACGTGCTCGAGTGGAGCGAATTCAACATTTGCGTCCCGGGTGCGGCCAGGCTCGTTCTCAAATGATGAATTCCAAAGCTCCACTAGAATCATAAACCTGCTCGTGGTTCTCATGATTCCGACATTTGCTCTCACGGGTTCTGAAACGGGATGCAAATGTCGGATTTGGACCACTAGAACCGCATCTTGATGCCGGCGAACAGCATGTGGTCGTCGAGGTCGACGGTGCTCTTCTGGCCGGATAGGGCGGTGACATCGATGCCGCTGATCTGCATGTAGCGGTAACCGAGCTCGAGATCGGTGCTCTCGGTGAGAGCGATGTCGACCCCCGAGGTCAGGTTCCAGGCAAAGCCGGTGTCGCTGTCGCTCAAGAGCGCGGCGCCGCCCGCCATATGGTCGGAGAAGTCGACGCTGGCGATACCGATACCGCCGCCGAGGAAGGGCGTGATCCCGGGCGAGAAGGGCAGGTCGTAGTAGAGGTTGGCGAAGCCGACGGTCGCGGTGGTCGTGCCACCGGCGAGGCCATCGGTGAAGGCGCCGGTGCCGGCTACGGTCTGGCTGTCGACATCGGCCCAGATGCGATCGACCTCGAGCTCGCCGCGCAGGCCGCCGCCGCCCTTGCGACCGCCGTCGAAATCATAGCCGACGAAGGCGCCGACGAAGCCGCCGGTCTGGTAGCTGGTGTCGATGTCGGTGCCGATCGCGTTGAAAGTGGTATCGCCGGGGAAAGCGACGCCGCCTCGCACGCCGACGAACCAGGGCGCGGTGTAGGTGGCCGGCAGCGGGAAGGGATCGTCGCCCGGCAAGGGGCCGCCGCTCAGATCGGCGGCGAAGGCCGGACCGGTGCCGACGGCGAGAAAGCCGGCCAGGAACAGCGTGCGCGTGGCGGAACTCGTCATCCCGAACTCTCCCTCTCGTGTCCAATTCACGGAAGGGGAGGCATGAAAGCGGGCGCAGCACTTCCCGCGCCTCCCATCGAGCGAAGAACGCACGGGGATTGCGGCGGAACGGCGGCCGCCGCTTCACGAATTATGTACGAATATCAAAGTGCTATAATGCCTGGCGGGAGCAATAGCGAAAGGCGCGGGTATGGGACCGGCCGCCCCTTTCGCTTCGTCGTCAGCCGCGGATCTCGCCGCCGGTCGCCTTCCTCACACCCTCGACGATGCGCCTGGAGACGGCCTCGATCTCCTCGTCGTTCAGCGTCTTCTCGCGCGGCTGCAGGGTCACCTCGATAGCGAGCGACTTCTTGTCGGCGCCGAGCGCGCCGCCCTCGTAGATGTCGAACACGGTGACCGCCGCGATCAGCTTGCGGTCGACGCCCTCGGCGGCGCGCACGACGTCGCCGGCCGCGACCGAGCGGTCGAGGAGGAAGGCGAAGTCGCGCCGGACCGGCTGCAGGTCGACGGCGTCGAGCAGCGGCTTGGCCCGGGTCGGCTTGCGCTTTGCCGGCGGCAGGGCGTCGAGGAAGACCTCGAAGGCGGCGAGCGGGCCTTCGACGCCGAGCGCCTTCAGCGTGGCGGGATGCAGCTCGCCGAAATGCGCGAGCACGGTTTTCGGGCCGAGGCGCACGACGCCGGAGCGGCCGGGATGGAACCAGGCCGGAGCATCGCGCGTGACCTGCATCTTGGAGGGATCGAGACCCATGGCGGCGATCAGGGCCACGGTATCGGCCTTGACGTCGAAGACATCGGCCGGGGTCGGCGGCGCCTGCCAGTGGCGACCGCCACCGGTCATGTGGGAAAGCCCGGCGCGGATGCCGGAGGCGAGCATGGTCTGGTCCTCGGGGCGGATGCCGCGATAGGCCTGGCCGACCTCGAACAGGCCATGATCGCCATGGCCGCGATCGCGGTTGCGCTGGCAGGCAGCAGCGAGGGCGGGCAGGAGGCTCGGCCGCATGCTGGTCAGCTCGGACGAGATCGGGTTGGCGAGCTCGAGTGCGTCGGTGCCGCCGCCGAAGGTGGTGGCCTCGGCGCGGGTCACGAAGGACCAGGTGATCGCCTCGACGAGGCCGCGGCCGGCCAGCGTGCGGCGGGCGCGGCGCACCCGCTTCTGCCCCTCGGTCAATGTCGCCCGCGAGACGCCGGAGATCCGCGGCATGGGCGTCGCCGGAACCTTGTCGACGCCGACGATCCGGACGACCTCCTCGACGAGGTCGGCGGCGCCGTGGACATCGGGCCGCCAGGTCGGAACCGCTACCTTCAGCGTCTCGCCCTTGCCCTTGGCGGTGAAGCCGAGAGTGCCGAGGATGCGGCGCGTCTCGGCCTCGGATACCTCGATGCCGCCGAGCTCGGCGACGCGCCGCGGCCGGAAATCGACGAGACGCTTGGGATCGGGTGCCTTGCCGGCGATCAGGATGCGGCTCGGCGCGCCGCCGCAGATGTCGAGGATGAGCTTGGCCGCGAGCCTCAGGCCCTGCTCGATCGACTGGGGATCGATGCCGCGCTCGAAGCGATAGCGGGCGTCGGAGCGCACGCCCGTCAGCCGGCCGGTGGCGGCGGTGCGGATCGGATCGAAATAGGCGCTCTCGACGAGGACGTTCACGGTCCCCTCCGAGCAGCCGGTCGATTCGCCGCCGATAATGCCGCCGAAGCCGAGCGCGCCGCTGTCGTCGGCGATCACGGTCATGCCGTCGCCGGCCTCGTACTCCTTGTTGTCGAGGGCGAGAAAGCGCTCGCCGGGCTTGCCGAAGCGGGCGTGGATGGTGCCCTTCAGGAGGTCGGCATCATAGACATGGAGCGGCCGGCAACGGTCGAAGGTGACATAGTTGGTGATGTCGACGAGAGCGTTGATGGGCCTGAGGCCGATCGCCCGCAAGCGACGCTGCATCCAGGCGGGGGAAGGACCGTTCTTCACGCCCCGCACATAGATGCCGCCGAAGGCCGGGCAGGCCTTCTCCTCGCCCTTGGGGAATTTCAGCGCGATCGCGACAGGGCAATCGTAGCTGCCCTCGCCGGTGAGCCCCGGGTCTTCCGGTTTCAGGGTGCCGAGCCCGGCGGCGGCGAGATCGCGGGCAAGACCGCGAATGCCGAGCGCGTCCGGCCGGTTCGGCGTCACCTTCACCTCGATGACCGGATCGTCGAGGCCCATGACGTCGACATAGCGCTCGCCGATCCGCGATTTCAGCTCGACCGGCAGGTCGATGATGCCGTCATGGTCGTTGGAGAGCTCGAGCTCGCGCTCCGAGCAGAGCATGCCGTTCGACTCGACGCCGCGGATGGTGGACTTGACGAGCTTCAGATCGGTGCCGGGAACGTAGGTGCCCTCGGCGGCGAAGACGCCGACCATGCCGGTGCGGGCATTGGGGGCGCCGCAGACCACCTGCACGGTGCTGCGGCCGTTGTTGACCATGCAGACCCGCAGCTTGTCGGCATTCGGGCTTCTCGGCCTTCTCGACATAGGCGAGCACGAAGGCGCCAGGCCGCTCGGCCGGGTTCTCGATGCCCTCGACCTCGTGACCGATGCGCGAGAGCGTGTCGGCGAGGGTGTCGAGGCCGATGGCCGGATCGAGGTCGATGTGATCCTTCAGCCAGGAGAGCGTGAATTTCATGGCGGGTCTCGTGTCGTCGGTCGTCGCCGGGCGTGGCCACGCCAAGGCGCCGGGCAGGCCAGGACGTCCTGGCCAAAGCGCCCGAAGGGGATGCCGCAGCATCTGGTGAGGTATCGGCAAGCGTTTAGCGCCTTCGGGCGGGAACAGGAAGACTCTTCTCCTCATCCGGGCCGGCCGGCGGGCGTGCCGGATGGCGGTGCGCAGACATTGCCTCGAGGGATGAAAACAAAATGATTTGAGGGATTTACCGGTTCTGAACGCTAAAACGATAGCGTCCCGCTCAAGTCGAAGCCGTGCCGGCGTTGCGGCCGGCGGCGCCGCCCTCGATGGGCGGCCATGTCATTCCCGGCCCCTCGCGTCCCGGCCCGTCGGCCGGAAGGCGGGGCGGGGACAAGCACTTCCTGGTGAGGCGTCACATGCTTGAAACGGTCTGCGTATCGATCGCCATCGCGGCTCTCGTGGGGGCGGCATTGTGGAACTGGCTGCTCGGCGTCGTGCCGAACAAGCTGATCATCGGCTTCATGGCGGCCTTCGTTCCGTTCGGGCTCGTCAGCCAGATGGCGATGGGCGAGGTGATCTGGCATCTCGTCGCCTTCGCGCTGGCGCTGGTGCTCTTCATCGGCCTTTTCGCGGCCGGCATCGTCGGGGGCGGCGGCGCCAAGCTGGCGGCCGCGGTGACGCTCTGGCTGCCGTCGGGATGGGCCTTCACCTTCATCGGTCTCGCGATCGCGATGATCTTCATGATCCGCGCCTCGGAGTGGTTCCTGAGCCCGGAGGCGGCCAAGCCCCTCGCGCGCCACTATGCGACGGGCGTCGCCGCGCTCGGCTCGGTGATGATGGCGCTGACCATCCTCTGAGGCCGGCGCAGACGGCAGGTCACCGGCAGGCCTCGATCAGCGTTTTCGCCAGACGGCGGTGCTGCTCGAGGTGGACCGGCAGGTCGATCGTGGTGAGCTTCCCTTCGCTCACCACGATCCGGCCGCCGATGCCGACATGGGCGGCGCGCTGGGGCCCGCACAGGACGAGGGCGGCGAGCGGATCCCATTCCGCACCGGCCATGTCGATCGTCGCCGTGTCGTAGGCGGCGAAGTCGGCGGCAAAGCCGGGCGCCAGCCGACCGATCGCATCGTCGCGGCCGAGCACTTCGGCGCCGCCCCGGGTGGCGAGCCTCAGGGCCTCGCGCGCCGTCATGGCCGCCGCGCCGCCTGCCACACGCTGCAGCAGCATGGCCTGGCGGGCCTCGTTGAGGAGATGGCCGGAGTCGGTCGAGGCCGAGCCGTCGACGCCAAGGCCGACCGGCACGCCGGCGTCGATCATGGCGCGGACGGGGGCGATGCCGCTGCCGAGCCGCATGTTCGAGCAGGGACAGTGGGCGACGCCCGTGCGGCTCGCGGCAAAGCGGCCGATCTCGACGGGCCCGAGCTTCACGCAGTGGGCATGCCAGGTGTCGGCGCCGGTCCAGCCGAGGCTCTCGACATATTCGACCGGCGTCATGCCGAAGGTCTCGCGGCAATAGACCACGTCCTCGCCGTTCTCGGCCGTGTGGGTGTGCAGCCGGACGCCATAGGAGCGGGCGAGGGCAGCCGTCTCGCGCATCAGATCGGCGCTGACGGTGAAGGGCGTACAGGGCGCGAGGCCGACGCGGAGCATCGCCAGCCGTGTGGCATCGTGGAACGTCTCGATGACGCGCCGGCTGTCCTCCAGAATCCGATCCTCGGTCTCGACAAGGCTGTCGGGCGGCAGGCCGCCCTTGGAGGCGCCCTTGCTCATGGAGCCGCGCATGGCGTGGAAACGGATGCCGATCTCGAGGGCCGCCTCGATCTCGTCGTCGAGGCGGGCGCCGTTGGGGAAGAGATAGAGATGGTCGCTCGAGGTGGTGCAGCCCGACAGCATCATCTCGGCAAGACCGGTCAGCGCCGAGACGCGGAAATGCTCGGGTCCCATCCGCGCCCAGATCGGATAGAGCGCCTTCAGCCAGCCGAAGAGCAGGGCGTCCTGGCCGGCCGGCACGGCGCGGGTGAGGCTCTGGTAGAGGTGGTGATGGGTGTTGACGAGACCGGGGACGACGACATGGCCCGAAAGGTCGAGCACGGTGTCGGCCGTCGCAGGCAGATCGGCCGTGGTTGCGACGGCGGTGATGACGCCATCGGCCGCATGAAACCCACCGCCGGCGATCTCGCGGCCGGCATCGTCCATCGTGGCGAGGACCGTTGCATTCCTGACCAGCAGAGTTGCCATGAGCTGCCACCACCACGTTGCTGCGCGCTTGCGGCCATGGGGCGAGCGGCTACAGTCGAGCGCCGGCACCGATCCGCATCGTCGACAATGGGAGCCTTCGCATGCAGCATGTCAATCTCGGCCGCTCTGGGCTCAAGGTCTCGCGGCTCTGCCTCGGCTGCATGAGCTACGGCTCGCCGGCCTGGCGGCCCTGGGTGCTCGACGAGGCGGCGAGCCGGCCGTTTTTCCGCCGTGCCATCGAGGCAGGCATCACCTTCTTCGATACGGCCGACATGTACTCGCTCGGGGTGAGCGAAAAGGTGACGGGCCGGGCGCTGCGCGACCTCGCGCGGCGTGACGACATCGTCGTCGCGACCAAGGTGCGCCATCGCATGTCGGACGCGCCCAACGACTGCGGGCTGTCGCGCAAGCACATCATGGCGGGCATCGACGCCTCGCTGAAGCGCCTCGGCATGGATCATGTCGATCTCTATCAGATCCATCGCGCCGATGACGAGACGCCGATCGAGGAGACGCTCGAGGCGCTCGACGACGTCGTCAGGGTCGGCAAGGCACGCTATGTCGGCGCCTCGACCATGCCGGCGTGGAAGATGATGAAGATGCTGGCGACGGCCGAACGCATGGGGCTGACGCGCTTCGTCTCGATGCAGAACCAGCTCAATCTCGCCTTCCGCGAGGAGGAACGCGAGATGATGCCCTTGTGCCGCGAGGAGGGCATCGGCCTCATCCCCTACAGCCCGCTGGCGCGCGGGTTGCTCGCGGGCGGGCGGCGCGCCGACAAGGCCGATCGCGGCGACACGACGCGCGCCAGGTCGGACGAGGTGGCGGAGTGGTTCTATTTCACCGACGAGGACTTCACCATCGTCGATCGCGTCGGGGAAGTCGCGCGCGAGCGCGGCGTCAAGCCGGCGCAGGTGGCGCTCGCATGGGTGCTGGCGCAAGAGGGGGTCGCCGCGCCGATCATCGGGGCGACACGGATCGAGCAGCTCGACGACGCGATCGGCGCCCTCGACATCCGGCTGTCGGCCGAGGAGATCGAGCGGCTCGAGGCGCCCTACCGGCCGAAGCCGCCGTCACGATGATCATGAGGGCGGGCTACCGGCCCGCACACGATTGACGGCCGCGAGGATGCGCTCGGGCGTGGCGGGAGCGTCGAGGGCCGGATAGATGCGACCCTCGCCTGCCGCCGCCACCGCATCGGAAAGTGCCATCAGCGCCGAGATGCCGAGCATGAGCGGCGGCTCGCCGACCGCCTTGGAGCGCCAGATCGTGTCCTCGACATTTTCGCCGCGCTCGAAGAGCTGCACGTTCATGACCGGCGCGCGATCGGAGCAGGCGGGGATCTTGTAGGTCGAGGGTGCGTGCGTGCGCAGCGCGCCCTTGTCGTCGAAGACCAGCTCCTCCATCGTCAACCAGCCGGCGCCCTGCACGAAGCCGCCCTCGATCTGGCCGAGGTCGATCGCGGGATTGAGCGACTTGCCGGCGTCGTGAAGAATGTCGACGCGCAATATGCGGTTCTCACCGGTCAGCGTATCGATGGCGACCTCGGTGACGGCGGCGCCGTAGGCGAAGTAGTAGAATGGCCGCCCGCGTCCCGCCGCGCGGTCCCAGGAGATTTTCGGCGTCGCATAGTAGCCCGTCGCCGACAGCGAGACGCGGCCGCGATAGCACTCTCTCACCGCCTCGACGAAAGGCAGCTCCGCCTCGCCGATGCGCACGCGTCCGGGCAGGAACACCACCTCGTCGGGGTCGGCCTGGCGCTCCGAGGCGAGATGACGCGCCATGCGTATCTTGATCGCGCGGGCGGCGCGGCGTGCCGCCATGCCGTTCATGTCCGATCCCGAAGAAGCCGCCGTCGGCGAGGTGTTCGGTACCTTCGCGGTCGAGGTCGCGGTGATCTTCACGCGCTCGATGTCGATCTGGAACTCCTCGGCGACGACCTGGGCGACCTTGACATAGAGCCCCTGGCCCATCTCGGTGCCACCATGATTCAGCATGACGGAACCGTCGGTGTAGAGATGGACGAGGGCGCCGGCCTGGTTGAGATGCGTCAGCGTGAAGGAGATGCCGAATTTCACCGGCGTCAATGCCAGGCCGCGCTTCAGGATCGGGCTCGATGCGTTCCAATGCCGGATGGCGGCGCGACGGTCGGCGTAGTCGGCGCGCTTTTCCAGCTCGGCGGTCAACTCGCCGATCACGCAATCCTCGACTGTCATGTGATAGGGCGTCAGAAGGCGCTCGCCCTTCTGCAATTGCGATTTCTCGGCGTAATAGTTGGCACGCCGGATCTCGAGCGGGTCGCGGCCGAGATGATGGGCGATGTGGTCCATCACGCGTTCGATGCCGACCATGCCTTGCGGACCGCCGAAGCCGCGGAAGGCGGTATTGGAGGCCGTGTGCGTCTTGCAGCGGCGCGAGACGATGCGCGCCGTGTCGAGATAGTAGGCGTTGTCGGCATGGAACATGGCGCGGTCGGCGATCGCCATGGACAGATCGAACGACATGCCGCAGCGCGCCGCCTGCTCGAAGACGATGCCGGCGATGCGGCCTTCGGCATCGAAGCCACAGCGATAGGCGATGAGGAAGTCGTGGCGTTTGCCGGTGATGCGAAAATCGTCGTCGCGATCGTAGCGGACCTTGACGGGCCGGCGGGTGATGCGGGCGGCGAGAGCCGCGAGGGCGGCCGGCAGATTGCCTTGCGTCTCCTTGCCGCCGAAGCCGCCGCCCATGCGCCGGCATTCGACGGTGACGGCATGATCGGCGAGGCCGAGCACACGGGCGACGACATGCTGGATCTCGGTCGGGTGCTGCGTCGAGGAATGCACCGTGACGTCGTCGTCCTCACCGGGCACGGCGAGTGCGGCCTGGCCTTCGAGATAGAAATGCTCCTGGCCACCGATGCGGATCTCGCCCTCGATGCGGTGCGGGGATGCAGCGATGGCGGCATCGGGATCGCCGCGCGACATGGTGTAGGGCGGATCGGTGCCATCGAGGAAGGATTGCGCCGAAAGGGCGTCGTCGATGGTGAGGATGGCCGGGAGTTCCTGGTAGGCGATGCGGCCGAGCCGGGCGGCGACGCGGGCCTCGCGGAAGGAGCGGGCGACGACGGCGAAGATGGGCTGGCCATGATAGCAGACCTCGCCGGTTGCAAGCATCGGGTCGTCGCCGGCGAAGGGCGAGACGTCGTTGGCGCCGGGTATGTCGGCCGCCGTCAGGACGGCGACGACGCCCGGCGCCGAGCGCACGGGCTCGAGGTCGATGTCGGTGACACGGGCATGCGCATGCTCGCTCAATCCGAGCGCGACGTGGAGGGTGCCGGGCGGCTCGGGAATGTCGTCGACATAGACGGCGGTGCCGGTCGCGTGCTTGCGCGACGAATCGTGGGGTACGGCCTCGCGCACGCCGCCGCGGATGACCTGAGGATCGCTGCCTGGATCGCAGTCCGACATCGTTTCTCCTTCAGATCGTGGCGTCGGGACCGACGAGGCGCGTTGCGCCCGGCCCGTGCCGGCTCTCGTGGAAGACACGCCAGATGAGATTGCGGGCGACCTCGAGACGGTAGCCGGCCGAGGCGCGCATGTCGGTGATGGGCGTGAAATCCGCGACATAGGCGTCACAGGCGCGCGCGACGGTCGCCTCCGTCCACGGCTCACCGGCGAGCGCGGCTTCGACATGGGAAGCGCGTCTCGGCGTCGCCGCCATGCCGCCATAGGCGATGCGGACCCCGGTGACGGTGCCATCGTCGCCGAGCGCGATGTTGAAGCCGCCGCAGACGGCGGAGATGTCCTGGTCGAAGCGTTTCGATACCTTGTGGAAGCCGAGCAGCCGGCCAGGACCGGGCAGGTCGAGCTCGACGGCGCGGACATATTCGCCCGGCCGACGGTCCTGTCGGCCGTAGGCCAGGAAATAGTCCTCGAGCGGGATGCGGCGCTCGGTGCCGCCGGCGCGCAGGACGAGGGTTGCGCCGAGGGCAATGAGGGCGGGCGGCATGTCGCCGATCGGCGAGCCGTTGGCGATGTTGCCGCCGATGGTGCCGGCGTTCCTGACCTGCCGGGAGCCGATGCGGCGGACGAGCTCGGCGAGTGCCGGGATCTGGGCGGCGAAGACCGGCTCGGCCTGCGAATAGGTCACCATGGCGCCGATGACGAGCCGGCCCGCCGCAACGTCGATCGCTCGCAGCTCTGGAACGCGATCCAGATGGATCTGGGGTCCGAGCGGTCGCAGCGCCTTCGTCACGTGAAGGCCGATATCGGTCGCGCCGGCGACGATGGTGGCCGCGGGGCGGCTGGCGAGGAGACGATCGAGCTCGTCGAGCGAGGACGGCAGGTGCGCCATCGGCTGCTGCCCGGACAGCAAAGCGGGCTGCTCGCCGGTCGCCCCCGTCGCGACCGCGAGCGATGCGAGGCCTTCGCGCTCCCTTTGCAGGCGTTCGCTCTCCCAGTCGGGGCGGGCGATCTCGCCCATGCGGCGCGCGGCCTCGATGATCGGGCCGTAGCCGGTGCAGCGGCACAGATTGCCGGCAAGCTCGTCGCCGATCTCGCGGCGGTCGAGCAGGCGGCGGTCGCTCATGGCGGCGGCGGCGAGCGACATGACGAAGCCCGGCGTGCAGAAGCCGCACTGGCTCGCCTGGCGGTCGATCATCGCCGCCGCGGCGGGGTGAAGGCTGCCGCCGGGGCCGGCGAGGCCTTCGACCGTCCAGACCGAGCGGCCCGAGAGCATCGGCATCAGCGCGATGCAGGCATTGATGGCGCGGTGCTGCACGCGGCCGTCCGCCAGCGTGCCGACGACCACGGTGCAGGCGCCGCAATCGCCCTCGGCACAACCTTCCTTGGTGCCCTTGAGGCCGCGCCCGGTGCGCAGCCAGTCGAGCAGCGTCATGTCGGCGGCGCCGGCATAGTGCAGCGGCTCGCCGTTCAAGAGGAGGGAGACGCTGGCATCCGCGCGCCCGGTGGAAGGCTCGGCCATCGCTCAGCTTCCCCGATAGGTCGCGTAGCCATAAGGCGAGACGAGCAGCGGCACGTGATAGTGCTGGTCGGCGGCGGCGATGCCGAAGCGGATCACCACGTCGTCGAGGAAGCGCGGCTCGGCACCGACGACGCCAAGGCGGTCGAGATAGGCGCCGACCGCGAAGACCAGCTCATAGCGGCCGGCCTTCATCGTCTCGCCCTCCATCAGCGGCCGGTCGCAGCGCCCGTCGGTGTTGGTGACCGCCTCGGCAACTGCAGCACGGCTCCCCTCGAGCCGGAAGAGGGCGACATGAACGCCGGCGGCAGGGCGGCCCGTGGCGGTGTCGAGCACATGTGTGGTCAATCGGCCCATGATAGGAGACTCTCCCGATGGCACGTCGCCGAGCGCGCGGCCTGCCGAGACATCGTCCGACCCGGTGATGCCGTGGCGGTCCGGTGCGCTTCATCGTCCGAGCCCGATCCTATTCGCTTCGGCGGCGCACGCCAGCCCCCTCGCATCGGCGGGCATTCCGTGCCGGGCCGAGAGGCTGTAGGAGTTGGCTGTGGCCGCCTTGCAGGTCGTGGCGCCCATCCGGCGAGGCATTGTCGAGGATCCGTCCCATGAGCGACGAGGCATGCGAGCGTGGTCGGCGGCTGGTGCCGGCCCCGTCCTCGCTCGATCGCGATGCGTTCATTGGTCGGTTCGGCGGCATCTACGAGCATTCGCCGTGGGTCGCCGAGACGGTTTTCGAGGCGGGCGTCGGTGCGGCGGAGGATGAGGTCGAGGGCCTTGCCGCACGCATGGCGGCGGTCGTCGAGGCTGGAGGGGCGGAGCGGCAGCTGGCGCTGCTCGAGGCCCATCCCGAGCTCGCCGGGCGACTGGCGGTCGCGGGAAGGCTGACCGCGGACTCGACCAGCGAGCAGGCGTCCGCCGGGCTCGACCGCTGCTCGCCGGAGGAGTTCCGCCGCTTCAGCGAGCTGAACGCGGCCTATGGCGCGCGCTTCGGCTTTCCGTTCATCATCGCGGTGCGCGGTCTCTCGCGCGCCGACATCCTCGCGGCTTTCGAGCGGCGGGTCGGCAACGACCGGGCGAGCGAGCTGAGGACCGCCCTTGACCAGGTGCACCGCATCGCCCGGCTGAGGCTCGAGGCGATGGCCGGCTGACGAGCGCTCGCATCTCGACCGATCAGGCTCAGTGTCTTCAAGAGTCTGATTCACGCTCTCGATGCTCGCGCGAGCGCTCGCATCTCGACCGATCAGGCTCTTTGCTGACGAGGCTGATTCACGCTCTCGATGTTCGCGCGAGCGCTCGCATCTCGACCGATCAGGCTCTCTGCTGACGAGGCTGATTCACGCTCTCGATGTTCGCGCGAGCGCTCGCATCTCGACCGATCAGGCTCGTGCTCAACCGATGTCGCGACCGCGGGCGAGCAGCCGCTCGGCCTCGTCGGCCATCCGCTTCAGGATGAGGCCGGCCGGCTCGATGGCGTCGATCAGGCCCGTCACCTCGCCGACGAAGCTGTTGGCGATATCGGGATCGCCGTCGGCCCATGCTTTCCGCCAGCGTGCGGCCTCCGCCTCGGCATTGGCGAGGAGTTCGTCCTCGCGGCCGTGCCAGCGCTCGGTGAACGCATTCCTCAGGACGCGGGCGGTGTAGCCGGGCGGCCAGGCGAGGTGGCGGGCGATGTCCATGACCGACGAGCGGATGGTGTCGTCGCCGGTGGCGGTGATGGCGCGGGCATGGTGGGCGGGATGGACGAGTGCCTCGGCGGAAGCCCAGAAGCGAGAGCCGACGAGCGCCCCGTCGGCTCCGAGCATCAGGGCGGCGGCGAGGCCACGGCCGTCGCCGATACCGCCGGCGGCGAGAAGGAGCGTCGCGGGCGCGCGGCGGGCGATCAGATCCGCGATCTCGGGAACGAGCGTGAAGGTCGCGCGCCTCGCGCCATGGCCACCGGCCTCGGCCCCTTGCGCCACGATCACGTCGGCGCCGCAGTCGAGGGCGCGGGCGGCGGCGGCGGCCGACTGCACCTGGCACATGACCGGGACGCCCGCAGCACGGGCTCTGGAAAGAAAGGGCTCGGGATCGTCGAAGGAGAGGAACAGGGCCGCCGGGTCGTGGGCCAGCACGGCCGTCAGCAGCTCGGGCCTGTTGCGCAACGACCAGGTGATGAAGCCGCATCCGACGCTCTGGTTGCCGGCCTCGTCGAACTGTGCGTCGAGCCATTCTGCGTCACCATAGCCGCCGCCGATGAGGCCGAGGCCGCCGGCGGCGGTGACGGCTGCCGCGAGCTTTCCGCCGGCGGCAAAGGCCATCGGCGCCGAGACGACCGGATGGGTGATGCGAAAGCGCGTCGTCAGGCGGGTGGTGATGGCCATGGCACTCTCCCTCGGTGCGGCTTTTCGTGGAAGCTGGACGGCCGCGCCAAGGTTCCATCGGGTTTCGACCGCCTGCCGGTCGGGCCTCAGCCCATCGGCTCGAGCCGGCCCGCCACGGCCATCGCGCGCAATTCGACCTTCCTGATCTTGCCGCTCGGTGTCAGCGGGAAGCTCTCGACCCGATAGTAGCGGACCGGCAATTTGAAGCGGGCGATGCGGTCGGCGAGGAAGGCGGAAAGCTCGGCCGCGGTCGCAGGGGCATCGAGCCGGACGGCGGCGGCGACGATCTCGCCGTAATAGTCGTCGGGATAGCCGAACACGGCGACGGCTCGCACCGCGGCATGGTCCTCGAGCAGGTTCTCGATCTCGACCGGATAGATGTTCTCGCCGCCGCGGATGATCATGTCGCGCAGCCGGCCGCCGGCGATGACGAGATGGCCGGTCGGCATGCGATAGCCGAGGTCGCCGGTCCTCAGCCAGCGGTCGGGGGTGATGGTCTCGGCCGTCGCCTCGGGCATGGCGTGGTAGCCGAGCATGACCATGGGCCCGCGGGCCTGGACCTCGCCGATCGTGCCGTCGGGCTGGATCTCGCCCGTCTGCGGGTCGACGATGCGCAACTCGTGGCCGGGTAGTGGGCGGCCCGCCGTGCGGAAGCGTTCGGGATCGTCGTGGGCGGAGGCGGTGACGAGGGTGGAGGATTCGGTCTGGCCGTAGACCTGGGCGAGGCCGGGCATCGGAAACTCGGCGGCGCAGCGCGCGAGCACGGCCGGATTGGCATCGGAGCCGCCACAAGTGCCGGTGCGCAGCGAGGAAAGGTCGTAGCGGCTGCGGGCGGGGTGCTCGAGCATGGCGAGGTAGCTGGTCGGCACGCCGGACATCACCGTGCAGCGCTCGGTGGCGATGACCTCGAACATGATCTCGGGGTCGAAAGCGGGGATCCCGACATAGGTGGCGCCAGTCTGGAGCGAGCCGAGAATGTTGAGGATGCAGCCCGCGCAATGGAAGAGCGGGATGATCGAGGTCCAGCGATCGCCGGGGCGGATGGCGAGGCGCTCGGCGGTTTCACGGGCGCACATCATCATGCCGCGATGGGAGAGGAGGGCGCCCTTTGGGAGCCCGGTCGTGCCGGACGTGTAGAGGAGCGCGGCGGGGCCCTCGGCCGGTCCGGGTGTCGGGGCACGGTCGGCGGGTCCGAATGCGGCGATGAGGTCGCGATAGCCGATGACACCGTGGGCCGGCCTTGCGCCGTCGAAGGAGACGATGTGGCGGATCGCCGGCAGGCGGGGGCGTAGGGCGAGAAGTGTGTCGAGATAGGGGTTCGAGCGGAAGCGCTCCGAAAGCAGGATCGCGCGGGCCTCGGAGCGGGCCAGCGCCACGGCGAGATCCTCGGCGCGGTAGTGCGTGTTGAGCGGCACGAAGACGCCGCCGAGCGCGGCGACCGCCATCTGCACGATCGGCCATTCGACGCGGTTCTCGGCGATGAGCGCGATGTGATCGCCTGGGCCGAGCCCGAGCGCGGCGAGCGCCGCCGAGAGGCGGAGGGCCTCCGCGTGATACTGGCTGAAGCTGCGCCGTTCGCCGCTGCCCGGGAAGGCGAGCGCCTCGGCGTCGCCGCGCGCCCCCGCCATCGCCGCGAGGGCGTCAAGGGGATGGTCGATGCTCGGCAGATGATCGGGCATGGGGCGGTCCGGGCCATTCGCGGGTCGCCCGACGATTGCCAAAGGCGGACGACCGGCGCAAGCGCAAGCGGGCGGCAAATCGGCTATGGTCGACTTGCAACCGCCGCGGAGCACTGAAGAATGAGAGACCGTCCGCCCCGCCGCAGCGACCGGCGCCCCGGTTCCGGCGAAAGATCGCGCCTGTCCGGCCGGGGCGAGGAGCGCCGGCATCGTGCCGAGCCCCCCGAGCGATCGGGCGAGAAGACCTCGCGGATCGCCGGGTTGCCGGCGGTGGCCGCACTCTTCGTCCATGCGCCCGAGCGGGTCGAGCGGCTCTATTTCACCGAGGAGATGAAGGCGGAGGCCGGCGACTATTGCGTCGTGCTGGCGCGGTCGCATCGCCAGTACAGGCTGGTCGGGGCGGGCGAGCTCGAGCGCATCGCCGGGACGCCGATGCATGGCGGCATCGTCGCGCTGGCGCGGCCGCAGAGGGTCGAGCCGTTCGATGCCGAGGCGGCGATCGGCTGGGCGGAGGCCGGCGAGGATCTCCTCGTGCTCGACGGCGTCGGCAATCCGCACAATCTGGGTGCCATCCTGCGCACGGCGGCCTTCTTCGGCATGCGCCGGGTCCTGCTCTCCGACCATCGCGGCCAGGCCGGCCCGTCGGATGCAGCGACGCGGGTGGCGCGCGGGGGCATGGAGGCGGTACGGCTCTACCGGGCCGACAGGCTGCCGATCGCACTGAAGCGGCTCGGCCGCACCCATCATGTGGTCGGAACGGCGCTGGAGGGCGCCATCACGCTGGACGAGCTGATCGGGCGGCGGGCCGGTGCGGGTGCGGTGCGGCCGGTGACACTCGTGCTCGGCAACGAGGAGGAGGGCCTTGCGCGGGCGACGCTCGCAGCCTGCGAGACGGTCGTGACGATCCCAGGTGAAGGCGAGGTGCAGTCGCTCAACGTGGCGGCGAGCGCTGCCATTCTCATACACGCGCTATGCGGCAGGAGCACCCGTGTCGGCTGAGGCCGGCGAGATGCGCCCCTCCTCCACGGCATGACAGGCGGCGGCCGTGCCACCGGCCGGCAGCAGCATGGGCTCCTCGCTGCGGCAGCGGGCATTGGCGAAGCGGCAGCGCGGGTGGAAGGTGCAACCCGGCGGCGGATTGATCGGCGAGGGCAGCTCGCCCTCGAGGCGGATGCGGTTGCGCTTCAGCAGCGGATTGGCGACCGGCGTCGAGGCGAGCAGCGCCTGGGTGTAGGGATGCCGCGGTGCCTCGAACAGCGCCTCGACCGGTCCGAGCTCGACGACGTGTCCAAGATACATGACGAGCACCTGGTCGGCGACATGGCGCACGACCGACAGGGCATGACTGATGAAGACGTAAGTCAGGCCATAGCGATCCTGCAGGTCGGCGAGCAGGTTGAGAATCTGCGCCTGGATCGAGACGTCGAGCGCGGAGACCGGCTCGTCGAGGACGAGGATCTTCGGCTCGAGCATCAAGGCACGGGCGATGGCGATGCGCTGGCGCTGGCCGCCAGAGAACATGTGCGGATAGCGGTGATAGTGCTCGGGGCGCAGCCCGACATCGGCGAGCATCCGCTCGGCGCGCTCGCGGCGCTCGGCCGAGGACAGCCTGGTATTGATGGCGAGCGGCTCCTCCAGGATCGAGCCGATCTTCTGGCGTGGATTGAGCGAGCCATAGGGGTTCTGGAAGACGATCTGCACCATGCGGCGCAGACGGCGCTGCTCGGCCGCGGTCGCCTTCGTCACGTCGATGCCATCGATGGTCAAGGCGCCGGCGGTCGGCTGCTCGATCATGGTGATCATGCGGGCGAGGGTCGACTTGCCCGAGCCCGATTCGCCGACGATGGCGAGCGTCGAGCCGGGGGCGACGTCGAAGCTGGCGTCGGCGACGGCCTTCAGGTCGGCCCTGGCAGCGAAATAGCCGCGCTTCACGTCGTAGGTCTGGGAGAGGCCGCGGGCGCGGATGATCGGCTCGCTCATCGGGCGGCCCCCGCAACCTCGGCGGCGGCCTCGAGCGGATAGTGGCAGAGCGCCTCGCCGAGGCGCGCCGGGGCGCGCGGCGGCGGGGTCGCCCGGCAGAGATCGGTCGCGTAGGGACAGCGCGGATTGAACAGGCAGCCGGTCGGCCGGTCGAACTGGCCGGGCACGACACCCGGGATCGAGGAAAGCCGGTCGCCGCTGCTACGCTCGGGCAGGGCGGCGAGCAGGGCCGCGGTGTAGGGGTGCCGGGGATGGGTGAAGAGACCGGCCACCGTCTGACGCTCGACCTGCTGGCCGGCATACTGGACGATCACCCGTTCGGCCGTCTCGGCGACGACGCCCATGTCGTGGGTGATGAGCACCAGCGCCATGCCGGTCTTGCGCTGCAGGTCGATCAGCAGATCGAGGATCTGCGCCTGGATGGTGACGTCGAGGGCGGTGGTCGGCTCGTCGGCGATCAGGAGCTTCGGCTCGCAGGCAATCGCGATGGCGATCATGACGCGCTGGCACATGCCACCGGAAAGCTGGTGGGGATACTGGCCGAGACGGCGCTCTGGCTCGGTGATGCCGACGGCCTCGAGCAGCTCGGCGGCCCGGACCTTGCGGTCGTGACGGCCAAGGCCGAGATGGATCTTCAGCTGTTCCTCGAGCTGGAAGCCGACGGTAAAGCAGGGATTGAGGCTGGCGACCGGCTCCTGGAAGATCATCGCGATGTCCTTGCCGACGACCTTGCGGCGCTGGCTGGCCGACAGCCTCTGGAGGTCGTGGCCGGCAAAGCTCATGCGCTCGGCGGTGACCGTCGCGGTCCAGGGCAGGAGACCCATGACGGCGAGCATGGCGACCGATTTGCCAGACCCAGATTCGCCGACGATCGCCAGACGCTCGCCGGTGTCGACCGTGAAATCGCAGTCGTCGACGGCGCGGAAGGCGCCGCGCGCGGTGGCGAAATCGACCGAAAGCCCCCTGATCTCGAGCAGCGCCATGGTCAGCTCCGCTTGAGCTTGGGATCGAGCGCGTCGCGCAGGCCGTCGCCGACGAGATTGATCGAGAGCACGGTGATGAGGATGGCGAGGCCCGGGAATGTCACGACCCAGGGCGCGCGCAGCATGAACTCGCGGGATTCGGCGAGCATGGTGCCCCATTCGGGCGTCGGCGGCTGGGCGCCCATGCCGAGAAAGCCGAGGGCGGCGGCATCGAGGATCGAGGAGGAGAAGGACAGCGTGGCCTGGACGATCAGCGGGGCGAGGCAATTGGGCAGTATGGTACGGAAGACGAGGCGGAAGGGGCCGGCGCCGGCGACGCGGGCCGACGTCACATAGTCCTTGCCCTTCTCGCCGACCACGGCGGCGCGGGTGAGGCGCACGAAATGGGGCTGCAGCACCACCGCGATGGCGATCATGGCGTTGAGCAGGCCCGGCCCGAGGATGGCGACAAGGACGAGGGCGAAGAGCAGGTAGGGGAAGGCGAGGATCACGTCCATCAGGCGCATGATGACCGACTCGACCACGCCTCCCGCATAGCCGGCGACGAGCCCGACCATGATGCCGACGGTCAGCGCCAGCGAGACGACGACGCAGCCGATGAAGAGCGAGTAGCGGGCGCCGTGCATCAGGCGGGAGAGCATGTCGCGGCCGACGGCATCGGTGCCGAGCAGGAACTCGGCCCGCCCGCCCTCCTGCCAGACCGGCGGCACGAGCAGGGCATCGCGGTACTGCTGGATCGGGTCGTGCGGGGCGATCAGGGGCGCGAAAATCGCAATGAGGCAGAGCAGGCCGAAGACGACGAGGCCGATCACGGCGCCGGCGTTTTCGCGGTAATAGGACCAGAACTCGGCGAGCGGCGAAGGGGGCGCCGTCGAGACGCGGTCGAGGCTGTCGGTTCTGCCGGCTGTCGTCGCGGATTCGCTCGCCATCGCTACCTCTGGTGCCGGATGCGCGGATTGATCAGGCCATAGAGCAGATCGACCGTCAGGTTCACGAGCATGACGATCAGGGCGATCAGCACGAGTCCGCCCTGGACCGAAGGGTAGTCGCGGCGGAAGATGGAATCGACCATCCATTTGCCGATGCCCGGCCATGAGAAGATGGATTCGGTCAGGATCGCGCCGGCGAACAGCGTGCCGATCTGGAGGCCGATCACGGTGATGACCGGGATCAGCGCGTTGCGCAGCGCGTGGAGGCCGATCACCCGGCTCGGCGGCAGACCCTTGGCGCGGGCAGTGCGCACATAGTCCTCGCCGAGCACCTCGAGCATGGCCGAGCGCGTCTGGCGGGCGATGACGGCGAGCGGGATGGTGCCGAGCACGATGCTCGGCAGGATGAGATGGCTGAGCGCGGAGGCGAAGGCGCCCTTCTGGCCGGAGAGCAGGCTGTCGATCAGCATGAAGCCGGTGACGGGCTTGAAGAAATAGACGAGCGAGATGCGGCCCGAGACCGGGGTCCAGTGCAGCCAGCCGGAGAAGAAGATGATGAGCAGCAGGCCCCACCAGAAGATCGGCATCGAATAGCCGACGAGCGCGGTGCCCATGACGCCGTGATCGAGGATCGAGCCGCGCTTGACCGCCGCCAGCATGCCGGCGGGGAGACCGATCGCCATGGCGAGGAGGATGGCGACGATCGAGAGCTCCATGGTCGCGGGAAAGAGGGTGAAGAACTCGACGAAGACCGGCTTCTTGGTGACCAGCGACTGGCCGAAGTCGCCCTGAACAAGGTTGCCGAGATATTCGGCATATTGCTGCCAGAGCGGACGGTCGAAGCCGAAGCGGTGAAGCAGCTCGGCATGGCGCTCGGGCGTTAGGCCGCGCTCGCCGGCCATCAGCAGCACGGGATCGCCCGGCAGGAGCCGAATGAACGAGAAAGCGACAACGGTGATGCCGAGAAAGGTCGGGAGGAGGAGTGCGATGCGGGTCAGCAGAAAGCGTAGCATCCGTCCCGTCTCGCGTGGGGCCGCCGGCCGGCAAGGAGCGTCTCCCGGCAACGGGGCCGCTCAGGGTCGGAACCGCTCAGCCGGAGACGTCGCCCGGCGTTGAGTGGCCCCGCAGGGGCTGGACGATGGTGGACAGGAGGCGTCGCATCGTCGCGTCGAGGAAAGGACCGGGGCAGCGCCAAGGCCGCCCCGGTCCAGGCTCAATGGCCGTTCGGGACTATTCCTCGATGTCCACGCCGTCGAAGCGGTGGCTTCCCAGCGGGTCCATCTTGTAGCCCTTGACCTTCTTCGACATGGGCATGAACACGATCGAATGCGCGATCGTCGCCCACGGCGCCTGCTCCTTGAAGACGACCTGCGCCTCTTCATAGAGCTTGGTGCGCTCGGCCTGGTCGGAGACCGTCTTCGCCTTCTGGATCAGATCCTCGAAGGGCTGGTAGCACCACTGGGCGCGATTGGAGCCGCCGACCGCAGAGCAGCCGAGCAGCACGGCGAGGAAGTTGTCCGGATCGCCGTTGTCGCCGGTCCAGCCGAGCAGCACCGCACCGTCGCGATCCTTCTCCTTGGAGCGCTTCAGGTACTCGGCCCACTCGAAGGAGACGATCTCGACCTCGACGCCGACCTTGGCGAAGTCGGCCTGGATCAGTTCGGCCATGCGGCGGGCGTTCGGGTTGTAGGGCCGCTGCACGGGCATCGCCCAGATCTTCATCTTGAGGCCCGTGACGCCGGCCTCTTCGAGCATCTTTTTGGCGGCCTCGGGATCGTAGGGATCATCGACGGTCGCGGTGTTGTAGCTCCACATGGTCGGCGGGATCGGATTGACCGCCACCTTGCCGGCACCCTGGAAGACCGCCTCCAGAATGGCCTGCTTGTTGATGGCCATGTTGAGCGCCTTCCTGACCTTCGGATTGTCGAAGGGCGCCATCATGCTGTTATAGGCGAGATAGCCGACGTTGAGGCCTTCCTGCTCCATGACCACGAGGTTCGGGTCGGCCTTCAGGTCGGCGAGATCGGCCGGGTTCGGGTAGGGCGCGACATGGCACTCGCCCGCCTTCAGCTTCTGCTCGCGGACAGAGGCGTCCGTGGTGATGGCGAAGACGAGATCGTCGATCGGCTGCTTGCCGCCCCAATAGCCATCATGGGCCTGATAGCGGATGACGGCGTCCTTCTGGTAGTCGACGAACTTGAATGGACCGGTGCCGACGGGCTGCTGGTTCAGCATCTCCTTGGTGCCGGCGGCCTCGAGCTGGTCGGCATACTCCTTCGACATGATCGAGGCGAAATCCATCGCCAGGTTCGCGATCATCGGCGCCTCGGGCCGGTTGAGCACGAACTTCACGGTGTAGTCGTCGACCCGGACGATGTCCTTCAGCAGTGCCGGCATGTCCATGCCGTCGAAATATTCCCAGGCGATGCCAGCAGTGTACTGGTTCCAGGGATGATCCTTCTTCCACTGCCGCTCGAAGGAGAAGATCACATCGTCGGCATTGAAGTCGCGGGTGGGGGTGAAGAAGCTCGTGGTCTGGAACTTCACGCCCTTCCTCAGATGGAAGGTGTATTCGAGGCCGTCATCGGAGACATCCCACGACTCGGCGAGTCCGGGGATGACCGTCGTCGTGCCGCGCTCGAACTCGACCAGACGATTGTAGATCGGTCGCGAGGAGGCGTTGAAGGTCGTTCCGGCAGTATAGGGTGCAGGATCGAAGCCCTCAGGCGAGCCTTCCGAGCAATAGACGAGGGTTTTCGCCTCGGCAGCGCCCGCCAGCATCGAGCCGGCAAGCAGCGCACCGAAGAGCGCACGAGAGAAGTGACGCATGCGATTTCCTCCCAGCTTCCCGCCCCGAAAGTTGACGATGATGCCCGGGCGGGATGGATGACGCCGATAAAAGCAGGATGGGCAGAACTCGGCAAGACCGGAACGCGGCCTGCGGAGAGGCAAGGGCCGGCCGCGTCCGGGGACCGGTGCCGGGCCGCGCCGGATTGACGATCGGGATCAATCAGTTCTGAATACGATGGGTGTACCCGCCGTCGACCACCAGATTCGCACCGGCGGTGAAGCTGGAGACCGGGCTCGCCAGGAAGACGACCGCGTCGGCGATCTCCTCGGGCCGGCCCATGCGGCCCATGGGGTTCTCCTTCAGCGTGCGGGCGAAGACCTCCGGGGCGTCGCGCTCGACGGCCGCCCAGGAGCCGCCGGGGAAGTAGGTGGTGCCGGGACTGACGGTATTGGCCCTGATGCCCTTGGGGGCCAGATGATTGGCGAGTGCCTTCATGTAGAAGAGCAGGGCCGCCTTCATGGTGCCGTAGGCGACGCCGTCATAGCCGTACTCCTCCGAGCCGGAGATCGAGGAGATGGCGATGAAGGCCGATCCGGTCGCCTTCTTCAGATGAGGAACCGCCGCCTCGGCGAGGGTGACGGTGTGGAGAAGGTCGGTCTCGAAGGCGGCGCGGAAGGCGGCCGTGCCGGAACCCTCGGCGAGAGCGCTCGCATTGGCGACGGCGATGTCGAGGCCGCCGAGCTCGGTGGCGGCCCAGCCGGTGAATTCGGCGAGGGCGGCGTGGTCGGAGACGTCGAGGGCGCGGCCGATCACCTTCGGTCCCTTGCCAGCCTGGGATGCGACGGCCGCCGTCACGTCCTTCTCGCCACGGGCGCACAAGGCCACCGACACGCCCTCGGCAACCAGCCGCTCCACGATCGCGCGGCCGATGCCGCGGCTGCCGCCGGTGACGATCGCCCGCCGGCCTGCCAGTTTCAGATCCATCGCCTTGTCTCCCGATTGCCGTCCGGACGCTCCGGATGGTCGCCATCGCGCCACATGGCAGTCCGAAGCGGCGGGAAACGTCAAGACCGGGCATGCCAGCCCTGCGCCGAAGGGGAGAACGGAGCGGCCGGCCAGCCGTTCGGAGGCTCAGCTCGTCAGGGCGCCCGTACAGGTCGAAGGCAGGTCGGTGCGCCAGCCACGGGCGTCCCAGGCCGCGGGCAGCTCGCTGACGAGGGCGGCCTCGTCGGGCAGGCGGGAGACAAAATAGAACTCGAAGCAGTTGCGGCTCGATTGCACGATGAGGAAGCAGCCGCCGGTCGGGCTGTCGCGGTAGATGGTGCAGAAGGTCCGGCCGGCGATCGACCAGTCGCCGATCATCTCGCCCTGCTCGTCGCGATAGGCGAGGGAGTGGTCGTCGCGATAGCGTTCGGTCCAGGCTTCGCCGTCGCGGTAGTGGCCCGTATAGGTGAGGCCCGAGAAGGTATCGGCGAGCCGGTCGCCGGGGATGACGAAGGTCGCGAGGGCGCGCGAGCGGGGAGGCTCGGTGGAGCGAGCGGGAAGGGCGAAGAGCGGCAAAGCGGCGAGCATGCCCGACACGGCCAAAGCCTGCAGGAGGGATCTCGTCCAGCGTCCGGTCATTGTGGTCTCCGTCCTCATCGGTCCCAGCCAGTGTCCTCGCCCTTGCCACGGACTGCCGGCCAAATGCGCCCTATTCCAATGACAACTTGATGGCGCGCGAGAACGGGCTTAAGTCATCGCCGCCGAAGAAAGTCGATCGAGACCTCGCCCCGTCGGATAGTCCGCGGCCGCGAGGCGCGGGGTCGCCCGCCGGCGCTTCGGATGCCTGACGAGGAGGAAAATGAGCTACAGGGTCGCCGTCGTCGGCGCCACGGGCAACGTGGGCCGCGAAATGCTGAACATCCTCGAGGAGCGGGGCTTCCCGGCTTCCGAGGTCCATGCGCTCGCCTCGCGCCGGTCGCTCGGCACCGAGGTCTCGTTCGGCGACAAGCGGCTCAAATGTCAGGACCTGGAGACGTTCGATTTCTCCAAGGTCGATTTCTGCTTCATGTCGGCGGGCTCGGCCGTCTCCAAGGAGTGGGGACCGCGCATCGGCCAGACCGGCTGCCTCGTCATCGACAACTCCTCGTGCTGGCGCTACGACATCGAGGTGCCACTGGTGGTGCCCGAGGTCAACGGCGCGACGCTCGACGGTTATATGGCGCGGAACAACCGGCGGAACATCATCGCCAACCCGAACTGCTCGACGGCGCAGATGGTCGTGGCGCTGAAGCCGATCCACGACCGCGCCCGCATCAAGCGGGTCGTCGTCTCGACCTACCAGTCGGTGTCGGGGGCGGGCAAGGACGCAATGGACGAATTGTTCGACCAGACCAAGGCCAAATACGTACCGGGTCAGGAGCACGAGCCGAAGAAGTTCCCCAAGCAGATCGCCTTCAATGTCATTCCTCACATCGACGTCTTCATGGAGGACGGCTACACGAAAGAGGAATGGAAGATGCTGGCCGAGACCAAGAAGATACTCGACCCGAGCATCAAGGTGACGGCGACCTGCGTCAGGGTGCCGGTGTTCGTCGGCCATTCCGAGGCGGTCAATCTCGAGCTCGAAAGCCCGCTCTCGGCGGACGAGGCGCGCGAGATCCTGCGCGAGGCGCCGGGCGTCATGGTCTACGACAAGCGCGAGCCCGGCGGCTACATCACGCCGGTCGAGTGCGTCGGCGAGTATGCGACCTATGTCAGCCGGATCCGTGAGGACGCGACGGTCGAGAACGGCCTCGCCATGTGGATCGTGTCCGACAATCTGCGCAAGGGCGCCGCGCTCAACGCCATCCAGATCGCCGAATGCCTGATCGAGCGCAATCTGATGAAGCGGGCCGCCTGAGGGCGCTCCAGCGGCCGAATTCAAGGCTCGAAATGACGACGGGGTGGACGAAGGTCCGCCCCGTTCGGTTTTCAGGATGGCGGACCTCCTGGCGCCACCGCGAGACAGGACGGCGGCAGCGGCCGTCAATAGCCGCGCTTGCGGTCGACGACGTTCTGCAGGGGCTTGCCGGCCTCGTGGGCGGCGATCTGGGCGAGGATGTAGCGGGTGAGGCTGTCGGGCTCGCTGTCGGCGGCATTGTGCGGTGTCACGATCACGCGCGGATGGCGCCAGAGCGGGCTCGAGGCCGGCAAGGGCTCCTCCTCGAAGACATCGAGGCTCGCACCGCGAAGCGTGCCGTCGGCCAAGGCGGCGAGGATGTCGGCCTCCTTCTGCTCGAGGCCGCGGCCGGCATTGACGAGGAAGGGGCCGCCGAGCGGGCCGCCCCGCTTCAGCTTCGAGAAGAGGCGGCGGTCGAGGATGCCGGTGGTCTCGGGCGTCAGCGGCAGCAGGCAGACGAGAATGTCGGTCTCGGCGAGGAAGGCATCGAGCCCGCTGTCGCCGGCAAAGGTGGTGACGCCCGGCACCTCGCGCCTGGTCCGCGACCAGCCGACGAGGCGGAATCCGAGGGCGGCGAGCACGCGGGCGGCGTCGCGGCCGAGCTCGCCCAGTCCCATGATGCCGACCGTGACATGGGCGGCGGCCGGCTGGCCCGGCTGGTCCTCCCAGATGCCCGCCCGCTGGCGCTCCTGATAGACGAGTGTCTGGCGATGGTGGATCAGCACCTGCAATGCGATCCACTCGCTCATGCGGTGGGTCAGATTGTCGTCGACGATGCGGACGATCGGGATGTGCGGGGGGATGGTCGTGTCGGCAAGGATGGCGTCGACGCCAGCGCCGAGATTGAAGATCACGTCGAGTTTCGGCAGGCGGCCGAGCAGGACCTGCGGCGCCTTCCAGACGAGGGCATAGCGCACCTCGCCGAGGCGGGGCGAGGCATCGTCGGCGATGACGTCGCGGGCGGGGTCGAGCTCGGCGATCTTGTCGACCCAGAGCTGGCGGTCCCAGCCTGCATTGGCACTGATGAGGATCGCCATCGCCAGTTCGTCTCCCTCTTCGTCCGGTTTCCAGTGCGGCTTCTCGCGGCGGCGCGGGTCCGACCCCTGACAACGCCCGGTCCGGCGCCGAAGCTGCCCGATCGCAAGGGCGGCCGCAACAGGCGAGGGGCGATTGTTGACCTTCGCCGGGCGCATCGCTACCAACCGGGCCATGTCGCACAACACGTTCGGGCATCTCTTCCGTTTCACCACCTGGGGCGAGAGCCACGGACCGGCGATCGGCTGCGTGGTGGACGGCTGCCCGGCCGGGCTGCCGCTGTCGGAAGCCGACATCCAGGTCCAGCTCGACCGGCGCCGGCCCGGCCAGTCGAAATTCACGACGCAGCGCAAGGAACCCGACCAGGTCCGCATCCTGTCGGGCGTCCACACCGACGCCGAAGGCCGGCAGGTGACGACTGGCACACCGATCGCGCTCCATATCGAAAATGTCGACCAGCGCTCCAAGGATTATGGCGCGATCGCCGAGGCGTTCCGGCCGGGGCACGCGGATTTCACCTATCAGGCGAAATACGGCATCCGCGATCCGCGCGGCGGCGGGCGGTCCTCGGCGCGCGAGACGGCGATGCGGGTGGCGGCCGGCGCGGTGGCGCAACGGGTGCTCGGCGGGGCCGTGAAGATCCGCGGCGCCCTCGTGCAGATCGGCAGCGTCGGCATCGACCGGTCGCGCTTCGACTGGGCGGAGGTCGACCGCAATCCGTTCTTCTCGCCCGACGCCGGCATCGTCGGGGCCTGGACAGAGCTCCTCGATGGCACGCGCAAGCGTGGCTCGTCGATCGGTGCGATCATCGAGGTGGTGGCCGAGGGCGTGCCGGCCGGCTGGGGGGCGCCGCTCTATGGCAAGCTCGATCAGGACCTCGCGGCGGCGATGATGAGCATCAACGCGGTCAAGGGTGTGGAAATCGGCGAGGGGTTCGCGGCGGCGGTGCTCAGTGGCGAAGAGAATGCCGACGAGATGCGCACGGGGCCGGACGGCCGGCCGGTCTTCCTGTCCAACCACGCCGGTGGCATCCTCGGCGGCATCTCGACGGGTCAACCGATCGTCTGCCGCTTCGCCGTCAAGCCGACCTCCTCGATCCTGACGCCACGGCGGACGATCGACCGGCACGGGGCCGAGACGGAGATCCTCACCAAGGGGCGGCACGACCCATGTGTCGGCATCCGTGCGGTGCCGGTCGGCGAGGCGATGATGGCGGTGGTGCTCGCCGACCACATGCTGCGCCATCGCGGCCAGATGGGTTGAGGCGGCGAGGCGCCGCGGGGGGATCAGCCGATGTCGGGAGCAGAGAGGATCGTCATCCTGACCGGGGCCGGCATCTCGGCCGAATCGGGCGTCTCGACCTTCCGCGACAAGGACGGCATCTGGGCGAAGTACGACTATCGCGACGTGGCGACGCCCGACGGCTTCCGCCGCAATCCCGAGCTCGTGCTCGACTTCTACAACCAGCGGCGGCGGCTGCATGCCGGCATCGAGCCCAATGCGGCGCATCTGGCGCTCGCCCGGCTCGAGCGCGAGCACGGCAGCGACGTGCTGGTCGTCACGCAGAATGTCGACCGGCTGCACGAGGCGGCGGGCACGACGAGGCTCATCCACATGCATGGCGAGGTGATGAAGGCGTGGTGCCTCGCCTGCGACACGCGCCATCCCTGGACCGAGGACATCCTGCATGCCTCGGCCTGCCCGGGCTGTGGCAAGACGCGGCGGCTGAGGCCGGACGTGGTGTGGTTCGGCGAGATGCCCTACAGGCTCGACGAGATCGCCGAGGCGGTGACGGCAGCCGACCTCTTCATCTCGATCGGCACGTCGGGCACGGTCTATCCGGCGGCCGGGCTCGTGCGCCTCGCCAAGGCCAACGGCGCGCGCACGGTCGAGCTCAATCTGGAGCCGTCGGAGGGGGCGTCCCAGTTCGACGAGGCGATCCATGGACCGGCGACGGTCGTGGTGCCGCAGTTCGTCGAGCGCCTTCTGCGCGGGGAGACAACGAGGACGATCGCACGGTGAGCGCGGACGACAAGAGCCCTGGACCGGCGGAACGTCCGTTCGGCGAGATCCGCTCGGCGGTGGCGCGACTGTGCGCGCGCTTCCCTGGGAAATACTGGCGGCGGCTCGACCGCGAGCGCGGCTATCCGCAGGAGTTCGTCACGGCGCTGACGGAGGCGGGCTATCTCGCGGCGCTGGTGCCTGCCGACTATGGCGGCGCCGGACTGCCGCTCACGGCGGCCGCGGCCATCCTCGAGGAGATCCATGCGGCGGGCTGCAACGGCGCGGCGGCACATGCGCAGATGTATATGATGGGCGTGCTCCTCAGGCACGGCTCGGAGCGCCAGCGCATCGACCATCTGCCGGGCATCGCGCGCGGCGAGATCCGTTTCCAGGCCTTCGGCGTCACCGAACCGACGAGCGGCACCGACACCGGCGCGCTGAAGACGACGGCGCGGCGCGAGGGGCGGCGCTGGGTGATCGACGGGCAGAAGGTGTGGACCTCGCGGGCGGAGCATTCCGACCTGATGCTGGTGCTGGCGCGCACGAGCCCGCGTGTCGAAGGCGGCAAGCGCACCGACGGGCTGTCGGTCTTCCTCATCGATCTGAGGACCGTCGACAAGAGCCAGATCTCGATCCGGCCGATCCGCACGATGATGAACCACGCGACGACCGAGGTGTTCTTCTCGGGGCTCAGCGTGCCCGACAGCGCGCTCGTCGGCGAGGCCGGTCGCGGCTTCCGCTACATCCTCTCGGGGATGAATGCCGAGCGCATCCTGATCGCGGCGGAATGCATCGGCGATGCGCGCTGGTTCATCGACAAGGCGAGCGCCTATGGGCGCGACCGGCGGGTGTTCGACCGGCCGATCGGCCAGAACCAGGGCGTGCAGTTCCCGATCGCGAAAGCCTATGCGCAGATGCGGGCGGCCGAGCTGATGGTGCGCGAGGCGGCGAGCCTCTACGAGACCGGTGCCGAGTGCGGCGCCGAGGCCAATATGGCGAAGATGCTGGCGGCGGACGCCTCGTGGGCGGCGGCCGAGGCGTGCCTGCAGACGCATGGCGGCTTCGGGTTCGCGGAGGACTACGATATCGAGCGCAAGTACCGCGAGACGCGGCTCTACCAGGTGGCGCCGATCTCGACCAACATGATCCTCGCCTATCTCGCCGAGCACGTGCTCGGTCTGCCCCGGTCCTATTGACCATCAGGCCGCGTGCCGGTCGCGCTGTGACGCGCGGGCGGACCCGAGGCCTGTCGCGATCCCACAGCAGAATGACGGATTGAACCATGTCGACGCTATTGACACCGCCACCGGTGGTCGGGGACGAGGACGCCAGCCGGATCGCGCGGGAATGCTACGGCGTCGAAGGCCGGGTCGAGCCGCTCGCGAGCGAGCGCGACCGCAATTTCAAGATCACGGTGGCGGACGGACGGGCCTATGTGCTCAAGGTCGCCAACAGCGCCGAGGACGGCGACTATCTCGACATGCAGGTGGCGCTGCTCGACCATATCGCCCGTGTCGATCCGGCACTGCCGGTGCCGCGGATCGTGCGGGCGCTCGACGGCCGCGCGCTCACCGGCATCACGACGGGCACGGGGACGAGCCATCTCGCACGCATGGTGACGTTCCTGCCGGGCGTGGCGCTGGCGCAATCGACGAAATCGCCAGAGACGCTGCGGAGCCTCGGTGCGACGCTCGGCAGGCTCGACCGGGCGCTGCTATCCTTCGGGCATAGGGCGGCGCACCGGCGCTTCGACTGGGACCTGCGCGAGACGCCGGCGGCGCGTGGCCGGCTGGAGTTGATCGCCGATGCGGAGCGCCGCGCCCTCGTCGCGCGGATCCTCGACCGGTTCGACACTCGCGTCGCGCCGCGACTGCCGCATCTGCGCGCCAGCGTGATCCATTCCGACGCGAACGACTGGAACGTGTTCGTGACGGCAACCGATGGCGGGCCGGTGTCGGCGCTGATCGATCTCGGCGACACGATCTTCACGACGACGATCAACGAGCTCGCCATCGCGCTCGCCTATGTGATCCTCGATACCGAATCGCCGCTCGAGGTCGCGGCCGAGGTGATCGGCGGCTATCATGGCGCACTGCCGCTCAGCGAGGAGGAGGCCGACCTGCTCGCCGACCTGATGGCGGCGCGCTTCGCCATCAGCGTGACGATCGCGGCACGGAATGCGGCACGCATCAGCGACAATCCCTATCTGGCGATCTCCGAGCGGCCAGCGTGGGACATGATCGAGCGGCTCGACCGCATGGATCAGGTGTTCGTGCGCGGCGTGTTCCGCAAGGCAGCCGGCTTCGAGGCGGCACCGGGCGTCGCCGCCTTCATGCGCTGGCAGGCCGAGAATCTGCACGACCTCGCGCCCGTCATCGATCCCGATCCGCGGACGCTCAGTCGCTTTGTCATCGACTGCTCGGAACCGGGCTCGGATCTGGTGGTGGCGACGTCGTCGACCGATGCGGATTTCCGGACACGCATCTGGGCCGATCTGCAGGCGAGGCACAAATTCGAGCTCGGCATCGGCTATTGGGGCGAGCGGCGGCGGATCTACACGGTCGACAATTTCATCTCGCGCCTTGCGGCCGACGACCGGCGCGACATGCATATCGGGCTCGACCTCTTCCTGCCGGCGGGAACGCCGGTCCGCACGCCGCTCGATGCGACGGTGATCGACGTGCGGGTGACGGATCTGCCGCAGGACTATGGCGGCTCGGTGCTGCTCGAGCACGAGCCGGCCGAGGGTGTCAGGTTCCGCACGCTGTGGGGGCATCTGTCGCCGGCCTCGTTCGGCACGCTCGCCAAGGGGCAGCGACTGCAGAAAGGCGCGCGCTTCGCGGCGTTCGGCGACTATCACGAGAACGGCGGATGGATCCCGCATCTGCATCTGCAGATCGTGCTGACGGGGGAGGAGGATTCGGGCGCGGTCATCGGTGTCGGCGAGTGGCGCTTCCGCGAATTGTGGGCCGAGCTCTATCCGGACGCATCAACACTTGCCGGCATCGCACCCGAGACCTACCGGCGCGACGGGCGCGCGCCGGCCGAGATCGTCGAGGAGCGCCGGCAGAAGCTCATCGGCAATCTGTCGATAGCCTATCGGGCCGAGCCCTTGAAGATCGTGCGCGGCGAGGATGTCTGGCTCTACGACGATACGGGCCGCGCCTATCTCGACTGCTTCAACAATGTCGCCCATGTCGGGCATTCGAACCCGCGCGTGGTGGCGGCATTGTCGCGACAGGCGGCGCGGCTCAACACCAACACGCGCTATCTGCACGACCTGATGCTCGACTATGCCGGGCGTCTGACGGCACGGCTCCCCGATCCATTGAGCGTGTGCGTGTTCGTGACATCAGGGAGCGAAGCGAACGATCTCGCCGTGCGCATGGCGAAGGCGCATACCGGTCGCCGCGACTTCATGGTGGTCGACTGGGCCTATCACGGTCACAGCGAGACGCTGATCGAGCTGTCGCCTTACAAGTACAAACGCGCCGGCGGGCAAGGGCGGCCCGAGCATGTGCACGAGATCATGATGCCGGAGGCCTATCGTGCGCCGGACGACTGGCCGGTGGGGGAGATTGCCACGCGCTATGCGCTGTCGGCCGCGCAGCTCGCGAGCCATCTGGCAGCGGCCGGGCGGCCGCCGGCTGCGCTTGTCATCGAGACGATCCTGTCGTGCGGCGGCCAGATATTTCCGCCGGACGGCTACCTCGCGGCCGTCTACGCGGCGGCGCGGAAGGCCGGCGCCATCGTCATCGCCGACGAGGTCCAGGTCGGCATGGGGCGCACGGGTCGCCATCTCGCTGCCTTCGAGCGGCACGGGGTCGTTCCCGACATCGTCACCTTCGGCAAGCCGATCGGCAATGGGCATCCGATGGCGGCGCTGGTGACGACGCCGGAAATCGCCGCATCCTTCGACAACGGCATGGAGTTCTTTGCAACCTTCGGCGGCAATCCGGTCTCGTGCGCGGTCGGCCTTGCCGTGCTCGACGAGATCGAGGGACGCGATCTGATCGGCCATGCGGGGCGCATGGGGCAGCATCTTCTCGAGGGTTTCCGGGGGCTGCAATCGCGCTTCCCGGTGATCGGCGAGGTGCGCGGGGAGGGGCTCTTTCTCGGGCTCGATCTCGTCAAGGACCGGACGACGAAGGACCATGACAGCGAAACCGCCGCGCGCATCTCGTTCAGATGCCGCGAGCTCGGCGTGCTGATCGGCACCGACGGGCCGCACGACAATGTGCTGAAGATGCGCCCGCCGATGACGTTCCGGCCCGAGCATGCGGACATGCTGTTGTCGGTGCTCGGCCGGGCGTTCGAGGATGTCTGCGGATGAGCGCGGCTCAGCGCGGCATCAATCCCCAGAATAGGGCATAGAAGGCCGCCCAGGCAGCAAGGGTGACGAGAACGAGACGGCCGGGTGCGAGGCGTGCCGGAAGCAGGGCGCGGAGCGCGGCGGCGACAAGGATCGCAATCGAGAAGCGGGCGAAGCGGGCCGGCACGGTGACGGCCGCGAGGACGAGCGGGTCGATCCCGGCCGGGCCGGCGCCAGCGGCATAGAGCTTGTAGGGCCGGCCCGTCACCGAGCCCTGAAGCAGGGCGAACGGCCAATCAGGTGCATGCATCGCCGCGGTCGTCTCGGCGATCATGGCGGGCGAAATGGCCGGGGTCATGTCGAGGAGTTGGGCGACCGCCTCGGGGAAGGCGGCCGAGAGCCGCAGCATGACGAGACCGCCGGCGGCGGCCGACAGGGCTGCCGCGATGGCCGCGACAAAGGCGAGGCGCGGGCCGAACCTTACCGTCACGATGGTCAGCCAGACATCCGGCACGACGAAAAACACCGTCGCCTCGGCGAAGCCCCAAAGCGCGGCGAATGCGATCGCGACGACGCCCGTCAAGGCGTCCAGCCGCCTTCGGCGTCCTTGTCCTCGCTCTCGTCGTCGCGGCGGCTGATTTCGCGGGCGAGACGGAAGAGCACGTCGGATCGGCCGGTGCCGGAAACGGCGGACAGGAGGATCGGCTTGCGGCGTGCCGCCTTGTGCAGCAGCGCGGCCTTCTCAGCCGCTTCCTCCGGCGGCACCGTATCGCATTTCGACAGGGCCACGACCTCGCGCTTGCTGCCGAGATCGGCGCCATAGGCCTTCAGCTCGCGGCGGATGGTGCGGTAGGCGGCGACCACGTCCGCCTCGTTGACGTCGACGAGATGGAGCAGCACGCGGCAGCGCTCGATATGGCCGAGGAACCTGTCACCGATGCCGGCGCCCTCGTGCGCGCCCTCGATGAGGCCGGGAATGTCGGCGAGCACGAAGTCGACCTCTCCGGCCTTCACGACCCCCAGATTGGGATGGAGCGTGGTGAAGGGATAGTCGGCGATCTTGGGTCGCGCGGCGCTGACCGAGGCGAGGAATGTCGATTTGCCGGCGTTCGGCAGGCCGATGATGCCGGCATCGGCGATCAGCTTCAGGCGCAGCCAGATGGTCATCTGCTCGCCGGGGAGGCCTGGATTGGCACGGCGCGGCGCCTGATTGGTCGCCGACTTGAAATGAGCGTTGCCAAAGCCGCCATTGCCGCCGCGGGCGAGCACCACGCGCTCGCCCGGATGAACGAGATCGGCGATCAGCGTCTCGTTGTCCTCGGCGAAGATCTGCGTGCCGGGCGGGACCTTCAGCGTGATGTCGTCGCCATTGGCGCCGGCGCGGTTGCGACCCATGCCGTGCATGCCCTTGCCGGCCTTGAAATGCTGCTGATAGCGGTAGTCGATCAGGGTGTTGAGATTGGCGACGCATTCGGCGAGCACATCGCCGCCGCGGCCGCCGTCGCCACCGTCGGGGCCGCCGAACTCGATGAACTTCTCGCGCCGGAACGACAGGGAGCCGGCTCCGCCGTCGCCCGCGAAAATGTAGACCTTGGCCTGGTCGAGGAACTTCATCGCTCGGTCGCTTCGTAGCCGGCCCGCGTCAGGCGGAACATTGCGCACTCGACCTGCGCGCCGCGGGCCACCGAGTAGATAGGCTTTCGACCGTCCGGTTGGAAGCCCAGTCTGGCGATGACGCGTGCCGAGCGGGAATTGTCGGCGAAATGGCCGCACTCGATCTCGTCGACGCCGAGCTCGGCAAAGGCATGCTCGACGACGGCGGCGGCGGCCTCGGGGCATAGCCCTGGCCCCAGAAGGGACGGCCCAACCAATAGCCGAGCTCGGCGATGGCCATGGTGCCGCCCTGACCTCGCGGGTGCAGGCCGACGCAGCCCATGAAACGGTCCGCCTCGGTGATCGCAGCCACGAAGCCTTCCCGGTCGGCCGTGACCGACGCCAGATAGGCGGTGGCATCGCCGAGGCCATAGGGAAAAGGCATGCGCGACGTCATCCGGGCAACGCCTGGATCATTGGCGAGAACGGCGAGGGGCCGGACGTCGGTGGGGCGTAGCGGGCGCAGAACGAGGCGCCTCGTTGAGATGGTAGTCATGAGCCGGACCGTGAGGAGCATGCCCATGGGCGGGGCGCGGGCAATTGAACGATCGTTCAATCTGCGCACACATCGTCGCCCTGACCTGCAAAGTCAAGAGGCCCGGGGCTCGCACATCAATTTCATCGAAGTTGATTAAGAACAGAGTGTCAGAAAATTCCATACATTTGCAAATATACAACCAGAAGTAGCAAATCGTGAGGCAAGCATGATGCCTGCGCTCCCGAACAGAAAAAGGGGAAGGCGCAGTTGCGCCTCCCCCTCGACTTGATAGCCTGCCGGTAGACGCCGGTGACTACTCCGCCGCGGCCTTCAGGGCGACGACGTTGATGAAAGTGCGGCCGTTGCGCTTGGTGGCGAACTCGACCCGGCCCTCGCGCTCGGCGAAGATCGTGTGGTCGGTGCCCATGCCGACGCCGACACCCGGATGCCACTTGGTGCCGCGCTGGCGGACGATGATGTTGCCGGGAATGACGTGCTCGCCGCCGTATTTCTTGACGCCGAGGCGCCGGCCGTCCGAGTCGCGGCCGTTGCGAGACGAGCCGCCTGCCTTTTTGTGAGCCATGGTCCTGGTCCTCGATGCTCGGGGCCGGTCAGCGGCCCAATCGTGATCTCAAATGTCTGCTCGCCTGCGGGGCGACCGGCCGGCCGCAAATCCGGAGGGGGCGATTTCAGTTCTTCGCTGCGGCCTTGCGGGCGGCGGCGGCCTCCTGGTCGACCTTGGCGCGCGGCGGCTTGCCGTCCATCAGCTCGCGCGCCTGCTCGACCCATTCCTCGCGGCGGATGCGGCCCTTGAAGGCGAGCGACTTCTCGACGTTCTCGATGTCGGCATCGGTGAACGCGGCGATCTGCCAATAGTGGAAGATGCCGGCGCTCTTCAGCCGCTCATTGATCTTCTTACCGACGCCGCTGATCAGCGACAGGTCGTCGGCGCGGCCGTCGGGCGACTTCAGCGTCGCAAAGGCGCGGCCGCCGGCCGGCGCACCGAGCACGGTCTTGGGGGCGCCCTTCTTCATCTGAGGCCGGGCGCCGCCGGTCAGGATGTCGGTGATGCGGACGACCGTCAGGTCCTGGCGATGACCCTTCTTGCGGCGGTAGTTGTGCCGGCGCCGCTTCTTGAAGATGATCACCTTGTCGCCGCGGGTCTGCTCGACCACCTCGCCGGCGACGGTCGCACCGGCGACCAGCGGCTTGCCGACCTCGAGCGTGCCGTCGCCGCCGAGCATCAGCACCTCGGTGAAGGCGATGGTGTCGCCGGCATTGCCGTCGAGCTTCTCGATCTCGATGATATCGTCTTTGGCGACGCGGTATTGCTTGCCGCCGGTCTTGATGACTGCGTACATCTCGTCATTCCCTGATCGTTCTGCCGCGCCCTGTGGCGCCGCGGAGCCATGTCCGCGGACTTGTGAGAGCTGGTCTGGCCAGCCGGAGCCTCGGGCAGCGTCATTAGCGCAGGGACGATGCGTCCCCGCGGGTCGCAAGGATTTACATGGAAACGGGGGGGCGCGTCAAACGAAAGCCGCCGGAGCGGCGGTTCATCGGCGGGCGCGCGGGCGGGGCCGTCGGTCGGCGGGGGTGGGCATCGAAGCGTCGCCGGGGCCGGGCGGTCATTCCGTCGCAGCGCTCGGCTCAGCGCGAATTGACGCCGATCAAAGCGGCATCGGCACCTATGGGCGATAAGGGGTGTGACATCGTTAGTCCACCGGCAACGGTGGGCCGGGTCCGAGGTCGCCCGGATGCCGATCGACCTCATCCCTCCTGGCTCCTGGCCGCCGATCACACGACCGGCGGCCTTTTTCTTTGGCAGGGGGCGTTTGCGCACCCCAGCCGGGCCCGAAAGTTCCTTGTGGTCGGCGCAGACGTCGGCATCGAAGCCTTGCGGCGGCCCAGTTGTCGATCACGGCCCAATTCGGGCAACTGGGCGCTATCGGCGACTCGGGCGAGGCTGCTATAGATCGGCGCATGAGCAGCAGCGGCACCCCCTATGCGAAGATGAACGGGATCGGCAACGAGATCCTCGTGGTCGACCTGCGGGCCGGCAACGGCGCCATGACGGGCGAGGCCGCGCGCGCGCTGGCCGCTCGGCCGGCGACCAAGTTCGACCAGTTGATGGCGCTGATGCCGCCACGCACGCCCGGCACGGCGAGCTTCGTGCGGATCTACAACGCGGACGGCTCGGAGGCGGGCGCCTGCGGCAACGGCACGCGCTGCGTCGGCGACTACCTGACGCGCGAAACGGGCGGCTCGGACCTGCTTGTCGAGACGGTGGCCGGGGTGCTCAGCGTCGTGAAGGCGGGCGAGCATTTGTTCAGCGTCGATATGGGGCGGCCGCGGTTGAAGTGGGACGAGATCCCGCTCGCCGAGCCCTTCCACGACACCCGCATGGTCGAGTTGCAGATCGGGCCGATCGACAATCCGGTGCTGCATTCGCCCTCGGTCGCCAATATGGGCAATCCGCATTGCGTGTTCTGGGTCGACGATGTGGAGGCGCATGATCTCGGCCGGATCGGGCCGTTCCTCGAGAATCATCCGCTGTTTCCCGAGCAGGCGAACATCTCGCTCGCCGAGGTGACCGGCGAGAACGCGCTCAAGCTGCGGACCTGGGAGCGCGGCGTCGGGCTGACCAAAGCCTGCGGTTCGGCGGCCTGCGCGGCGGCGGTGTCGGCGGCGCGCAAGGGGCTGACCGGGCGGACCGTGTCGGTGGCGCTGCCAGGCGGGACGCTCGTCATCGACTGGCGGGCCGACGACCATGTGGTGATGACGGGGCCGTGCGCCTTCGAGCACGAGGGGACGCTCGATCTGGGCGCGCTCGTCTGAGCACAAGGGCCGCAAGTCCTGTCGAAAATCAGCGGGATGGCGGTCGCCGACCGACCAGCTTCGGCAGGATGGCCGTGGCGAAGAGCTGCCACGGGCCGTCGCGGCGATCACGCTCCACCACCACATATTCGGGCGTCTGGACGAGGTAGAACTCGCCGACCGGGGTCACGTCCGTCACATTGAACGACATGGTGACGGCATCGCCGCGGGACACTTCGCCCTCGGTGAAGCGGATCCGGTCATAGGGTTCGATGCGCTCCAGCACGTCGAGGAAGCGATCGGCTTCGATCGGCCGTTCCTTCATGGTGTGGAGCTGGTCGAAGGATAGACCATCGCCATAGACGCTCGGCTGGCCGATGTGCTCCTGAAGCTCCAGATTGAACGAGGCCCAGCTCTGGCGCGTGGCATTGCGGACGACCTTGACGAGCGAGCGGCTGAACATCGTGGTCATGGAGGTGGTGGCGTCGACGGCAAGATCGGTGCGGCGGATGGTGAGCACGACCGGGCCATCGGCGAAAATGCGCTCGGTAATGACGATGGGATCGGTCACCGAGCCGCTACCGGAGGCGCCGAGCAGTTCGAAGCCGCCGCGCTCGTCGGAGAAGACGAGGCCGCCCGCCTCGAAGGTCGCGGCGGATGCCGCAATGGGCGGCGCGACCGCGAGGACTATGGCGGCAGCGAACCGCCGGGGGAGACATCGCCATTGGTGATTGCGACGCATGGCAGACCGCTCCGGTAGCACGCCGGCCGACGCTGCGGGCACATGCGCGAGGTCGCCCGTGGCCATTCTGCCGCTCACCCGAAAGCTAGCATGAGGCTTGCGGCGGGCGCGACGGGGGCCTGCGGCCCTGCACGATCACAGAGTCGCGAGCAGCCGGGGGCGAATGGCCGCGAAGGAACGTCCGTCGCAGTCCGATTCGCCTTGCCATTGCGGGCGGAAAGCGGGCATTGAACGGCGATGCCGCAGGTTGCGCCTCGACGCCCGCTCGGCGGCTCCCCATATAGAGGGACGGAACGGGGCGGAGAGTGTCGCCGGCCCGAACGGGCGGGTGTGACAGAGGGCGCGGCGCCTCAGCCATCATTCGTCCAGGGAGCCGACGGCAAGATCATGACCGCGCCGCGCATCATCACTTTCGGCTGCCGGCTGAACGCCTACGAATCGGAGGTCATGGAAGGTCATGCGGCGGCGGCCGGTCTCGCCGACGTGGTGATCGTCAATACCTGCTCGGTGACGGGCGAGGCGGTCCGTCAGGCGGCGCAGACCATCAGGCGGGCGCGGCGCGAGAACCCCACTGCGCGCATCGTGGTAACGGGCTGCGCGGCGCAGATCGAGCCCGAGCGCTTTGCCGAGATGCCCGAGGTCGATCACGTGATCGGCAATGGGGAGAAGATGAAAGCCGCGACCTGGCAGGCGCTCGCCGATCCCGGCTGCGAGATCGAGCGCGTCGCGGTCGACGACATCATGAGCGTGCGCGAGACGGCGCATCACCCGATCGAGGGGTTCGGCGGGCGGATGCGCGCCTTCGTCGAGGTCCAGAACGGCTGCGATCACCGCTGCACCTTCTGTGTGATCCCGTTCGGCCGGGGCAATTCGCGGTCGGTGCCGGTGGAAGAGGTGGTGCGGCAGGTGCGCGGCCTCGTCGAGGAGGGGTTGCAGGAGGTGGTGCTGACCGGCGTCGACATCACCGCCTATGGCGCCGACCTTCCAGGCGAGATGACGCTCGGGCGGCTGGTCGGCGAGATCCTGCGGCGGGTGCCCGATCTGAAGCGGCTGCGCATCTCCTCGATCGATTCCGTCGAGGCGGACGACCATCTGATCCGGGCGATCGCGGAGGAGGAGCGGCTGATGCCGCATCTGCATCTGTCGCTGCAAGCGGGCGACGACCTGATCCTGAAACGGATGAAGCGGCGCCATCTGCGGGGCGACGCCATCGCCTTCACCCGAGAGCTGCGGCGCCTCAGGCCCGGGATCGTGCTCGGCGCCGATCTCATCGCCGGTTTTCCGACCGAGACGGAGGCGATGTTCGCCCGCACGCTCGATCTGGTCGAGGAATGCGGCCTGACCTTCCTGCATGTGTTTCCCTATTCGAAGCGGCCCGGCACGCCGGCGGCGCGCATGCCGCAAGTGGCGCGCCAGGAGATCAAGGCGCGGGCGGAGCGGTTGCGCGAGAAGGGCCGCGAGGTGCTCGCCCGCCATCTCGCCGAGCAGGCCGGGCGGCGGCTCGAGGCGCTGATGGAGACCGATGCGATCGGACGCAGCCCGCAGTTCACCGAGGTCCGGCTCGAGGCGGGCGGAAGGGCGGGTCGCATGGTTCCGGTCCGGGTGATAGGGCATGACGGCCAGAGGCTGATCGCGGAGATGGCGAGTTGAGCGGAGCGGGCGAGACGAAGCGCGGATTGTTCGGACGCCTGTTCGGTGGACGGTCGGAGCCGGAAAAGCCGGTCGCGGAGCCGCTGCCGGATGCGGCCGTCGAGACCGCGGACGATGGCGCAGAGGCGGACGCGGGCAAAGGGGCGGGTGCGGAGGCGAAGATCGAGGTTGCGAGTGGCGGCGAGCCGGCGCGCGCAGAGCCGGTTTCCGCTCCACCGGTGGAGCCCGAGGCGGAGCCGGCCGGCGTCGAAGTGGAGACGCCGATCCGGAAGGCCGGCTGGTTCCAGCGGCTGAAATCGGGCCTCGCCAAGACCTCCTCGCGCCTCGCGGAAGGCATCACCGGGGTCTTCACCAAGCGCCGGCTCGACGACGACACGCTCGAGGAGCTCGAGGATCTGCTCATCCAGGCCGATCTCGGCGTCGATGCCGCGCAGCGGATCACCGCCAAGCTGAAGCGCGAGCGCTACAACAAGGACATCTCGGCCGACGAGGTGAAGGCGGTGCTGGCGAGCGAGGTCGAGGCGGTGCTGGCGCCGGTGGCCAAGCCGCTCGCGATCGACAGGGGGCTGAAGCCGCAGGTGATCCTGATGGTCGGGGTCAACGGCACGGGCAAGACCACGACGATCGGCAAGCTGGCGAGCCGCTACCGCAAGGACGGCCTCAAGGTGATGATGGCGGCCGGCGACACGTTCCGTGCCGCCGCCATCGACCAGCTCAAGATCTGGGGAGAGCGGACCGGCGCCGAGGTCATGGCGCGGGATGTGGGGGCCGATTCCTCCGGTCTCGCCTTCGATGCGATGACGGCGGCCAGGGAGACGGGGTCTGACGTTCTGCTGATCGATACGGCGGGCCGCCTGCAGAACAAGGCCGGCCTGATGGCCGAGCTCGAGAAGATCGTCAGGGTGATCCGCAAGGTCGACCCCTCCGCCCCCCACGATGTGCTGCTCGTGCTCGATGCGACGACCGGCCAGAACGCCGTCAATCAGGTGGAGGTGTTCCGCACGGTGGCGGGCGTGACGGGACTGGTGATGACCAAGCTCGACGGCACCGCCAGAGGGGGCATCCTGGTCGCGGTCGCCGAGCGTTTCGGCCTGCCGATCCATGCGATCGGGGTCGGCGAGGGGGCAGAGGATCTGCAGGCGTTCGATGCCGCCGAGTTCGCACGCGCCATCGCCGGGAACTGATCATCCCGCGGGGGCATTTGGCAGGGGGCGGCCGTGCGCCGGGCAGAGTGCGATGCCCGAGCCTCAACGAATTGATTTTGTCACTGTTTTTTTCAGTAACCGGTATCCACCGGATCGCATATTGCATTAGGGTTTCGATGAGACGGGGCGGCCAGACCAATCGGGGGGAGGGAGACGTCGGGGCACGGCCGGGCGGTTTCCCGTATGCGCCATGATGGCGTTTTGAACGATTTCGGCCAAAACTGCGACAGGATGGCGTGCTTCAAGTCCTCGTCCGGCAGTCCGGCCCACGCAACCGATGCGCCCCGCCACGCATCCCAAACGATCGGGCTCCCGGACGGAGAGCACCACAAGAGAGGAGACGGACGGAAAACGATGGCTGCTGAGCTTGCAAAAAGCGGACAATCTTTACCGGTATGGTCCAGTCTGGATCTTTCAGGCCTCGGTCAAGAGGGGAGCCGGTTCCGCGGATGAAACTCTTCATCAAGCTCGTGCTCGAGTTCCTGCCGCTCGGGCTGTTCTTCATCTTCACCGACCGCTACGATGTCTATGTCGGCACGGCCGCGCTGATGGTGGCGACGGTCATCTGCATGGGCATCATCTGGATCGCCTATCGCCAGATCGCCATCATGGCACTCATCACGGCGGCGACCGGCCTCATCTCGGGTGCGCTCACGCTCTACCTGACCGATCCGCTCTATGTGAAGCTGAAACCGACCATCGTCAGCCTGCTGTTCGCCGCCATACTCTATGGCGGGCTGATGTTCCGGAAGGCCCTCCTGAAGCCGCTGCTCGGCGAGGACCTGCACCTCACCGATATCGGCTGGCGGCTCGTCACGCATCGCTGGGGGCTCTATTTCCTGTTCATCGCGGTGCTGAACGAGGCGATCTGGCGCAATTTCTCCATCGAGTTCTGGGCCGGGTTCAAGGCGTTCGCGCTGACGCCGCTCACCGTGCTCTATGCGCTGTCGCAGGTGCCGCTGCTCAGGCGTCACCGCACACATGATGCGCCGGAGAACCCGACGGTCGACCAGATCGCCGATTTCCTGGAGGGCACGCGCGGCACGGCCCGGTCGGCCACAACGGCGGGAGAGGGCGAGGGGCGAGGTGGACGCGCGGGCGCCGAGAGCGAGCCACTGATGAAGCGCGCGGGCACGACGACAGGGGAAACGGTTGGCCAGCAGCGTTGACAAGGACGGTGCCGAGGAGGATCGCAACACCCCGCCGGAAGCGGACGGGGATCAGGGCGAGGTCCGCGGCTCGCTGCTCAAGCTTGCACTCGAGATAGGGCCGCTCGTCGTTTTTTTCATAGCAAATGCCCGGCTCGGCATCTTCATGGCGACCGGCCTGTTCATGGCGGCGACAGCGGTCGCGCTAGTTGCGAGCCGGGTCCTTCTCGGTCGCATTCCAGTCATGCCGCTCGTTACGGGCGTATTCGTGCTCGTGTTCGGTGCTCTGACGTTGTTTTTCTCGAATGATACCTTTATAAAAATCAAGCCGACCATCGTAAATATGCTTTTTGCGGCGGTCGCTCTGGGGGGATTGTTCTTCGACTGGATCGTCTGGAAGACACTGTTCGGAGAGATATTCGCGCTCACCACGAAGGGATGGCGAATCCTGCAGTTCCGGTGGGGCTGCTTTTTTCTGTTTCTCGCCATTCTCAACGAGGTGGTCTGGCGCAACTTCTCCAGTGACACCTGGGTCAGCTTCAAGCTGTTCGGCATCATGCCGCTGACCATGGTTTTTGCACTTGCACAAATGGGCGTGCTCAAGCGCCACGGCCTGCAAGGCGGCGCCGTGGACGACACGGCGCAAGGCGGCCGAACCGGCACGGCAGGCTCCCCGGAGCGGGGCACTGGTTAGCGAGTTCGCAACGAAGGGGCGCAAAACTCGTAGACAATTCCAACCTATTACGTATAGTTTTTGTTCAGATACGCAATCATGCGCAATCTGATTCGACGGGCACCGAAAATGGTGTCCGTCGGCTGACAACGATAACAAGCAATGACCCTATGTTTTGCCTGTGGTTTGCGGTCCGACGCTGCATCGCAGCAGGCCGTTCGGAACCAGCGGTGCTGATGGCTGGCTCAAGGGGTCCACCAAACATGAAAACACCACGACTTCGCACCTCGCTCGACGCATCGCCGGTGCACCTTCTGCACCGCGCGGGCCAGTTCGCCGCAGAACTCTTTGCGGATGAAATGGGCGAGGAAGGGCTGACACCCCGTCAATATGCCGTCCTCAAGACCATCGCCGAGAACGAAGGCCTCAGTCAGACCGGGCTCGTGGAGCGGACCGGGATCGACCGCTCGACGCTCGCCGACGTGGTGCGGCGCATGCAGAAGAAGGGCCTCATCCAGCGCCGCCGCACCAAACAGGATGCGCGGGCCTATGCGGTGAAGCTCAGCGAGGCTGGCTGGAATGCGCTCAAGTCGGCCGACCCCGGCGCGTCGCGGGTCGATGAGAAGCTGCTCGCGGCATTGCCCGAGCGTCGGCGCCAGGAGTTCATCGACAGCCTGGTGATCATCATGCAGGCGGCCTCGCCGGAGGAGCGCGAGGAAGCCGCCTGAACATCGGCGAGAGAGCGGCTCTGTGCGGAGCTGCCAATGCAGGTCACCGGGGCAGGTCACCGGGCGGCGGCCTCCGCGTACGACCACTCGCTCTCCGGCCGGGGGAACATTTGGACCGCCGGGCGGCGAGCTGCCTTCGCGCGTGCCGGTGTGCGGCGCTCTCTCCAAGGCCGCGAGAGGCTCAGGCGGATCGCTGGCGCGGGGTCAGCTCGGGCTGAACCCGTGAACCCGATCTTCGCCGTTGGGTGCGAGCACATACTTGCGGCCATCCGGTCGCCATCGCCGCCCTCGCTGGGACATGCTGTAGCTGAACCGAACGGGCGCAAGCCGGCTCAGCCGCCGGCAGCGGCGGCGGGGGGCTTGGCCGAGCGTGCCTTGGCGATCTCGGGCAGGAGGATGTCGGCGATCGCCTGCTCGGTGATCGGCCCGACATGCTTGAAGGCAATGCGGCCGTAGCCATCGACGACGAAAGTCTCGGGCACGCCGTAGACGCCCCAATCGACGGCGGTGCGGCCATTACGGTCGGCGCCGACCCGGTCGAAAGGATTGCCGTAGCGGCCGAGAAAGCGCCGCGCATCGGCCGGATCGTCCTTGTAGTTGATGCCGAAGAGATCGACGCCGGAGCGCTCCTTCAGCACGACGAGCAGCGGATGCTCCTCGTGGCAGGGCGCGCACCAGGATGCCCAGACGTTGACGACAGTCACCCGGCCCCGGGCGAGATCGGCGGCGGCAAAGCCCGCAACCGCATTGCCGGCCTCCGTCAGACCGTCGACGGCGGCGAGCGAGAAGGCCGGCACCGGCTTGCCGATCAGGGCGGAGGGGATGCGCGAGGGATCGCCGGATTTCAGCGCGAAGTAGAAGACGATCGCCAGGATCGCGAAGAGGACGAAGGGGATCGCCGTCAGCAGACGGGGCCGTTGGGCCGTGTGCTCGGTCATGTCTCAGGCTTTCCTGCGGTCGGCTGCGGGGCGCGCGCCATGCTTCTCGGAGCGGCGACGGACGCCACGGGCCTCGAGCTCGGCGAGTAGGCGGCGCTGGCGGCGCCGATCGAGCTCGACCCAGGCGATGAGGCCGACAACGAGCATCAGCGCAGCGGCGTAGGACAGCCAGATGAATGCCGCGTGCCGGCCCAGATCGAGCAACATGGCCTACTCCGCAACCTCAGCGGCGCCCGAGGCGGCGCTCGCGACTTCGTTCATGCGCAGAGATTCGACACGGCGCCTCAGGATCTCGTTGCGCATGGCGGCGAGATGGAGGGCGAGGAACAGAAGCGTGAACGCCACCGCCATGACGAGCAACGGCCAGAGCAGGTCGGGATGGATGGTCGGCCCGTCGAGCCGCATGACGCTCGAGCCCTGGTGCAGCGTGTTCCACCAGTCGACCGAGAACTTGATGATCGGCACATTGACGAAGCCGACGAGGCCGAGGATCGCCGCGGCGCGGCCGGCGCGGGACTGCTCCTCGATGGCGTTCCAGATGGCGATGAGCCCGAGATAGAGGAAGAGCAGCACAAGGACCGAGGTCATGCGCGCGTCCCACTGCCAATAGGTGCCCCACATCGGCTTGCCCCAGAGCGAGCCGGTGATGAGGGCGAGCGCGGTGAAGGCGGCGCCGATCGGGGCGGCGGCCTTGGCCGACACGTCGGCGAGAGGATGGCGCCAGACCAGCGAGCCGATCGAGGAGATCGCGATCATCGAATAGCCCATCATGGCGAGCCAGGCGGCCGGCACGTGGATGTACATGATCTTGACGGTCTGGCCCTGCTGGTAGTCCTCCGGGCTCGTCACGAAGACCATGTAGAGCCCGACCGCGAACAGCACCGCGGCGCCAACCGAGAGCCAGCGCAGGAGTGGGCCGGAATACTCCATGAAACGGGTTGGATTGGCGAGCTTCAGCATGGCCGACATCTAGGCGCTTCGGCGGCGGTTCGCAATGATCGCGGCACGGGCAGAAGGCCGCAAGGGGTCGTTTCGGGGCTCCGCTCACTCGAGCTGGTTGCGCAGCGCGGCGGCGGCGGCGAGCGGCGCCAGTACGACCGAGACGATCGAGATGGCGGCGAGGATGAGGAGCGGCGTGCGGAACGACATCGGTCCGGCCACCGTCGCCGCGCTCACCGCCGAGATGCCGAAGATCAGCGCCGGCACATAGAGGGGCAGGACCAGTAGCGAGACGAGAAGGCCGCCGCGCCTGAGGCCGAGGGTAAGGGCCGCGCCGATCGCGCCGACGAAGCTGACCGCCGGCGTGCCGATCAGCATGGTGAGGACGAGCGGCAGATAGGCAGACGCCTCCATGTTGAGCATGAGGCCGAGCAGCGGCGCCACGAGGGCGAGGGGGATGCCGGTGGTGATCCAGTGGGCGAGGCTCTTGGCGGCGGCGACGAGCTCGAGCGGCATCTCGCCGAGCGCGAGCTGCTCGAGCGTGCCGTCCTCGTGGTCATTGTGGAAGATGCGGTCGACCGAGAGCAGCGCCGAGAGCAGCATGGCGACCCACAGCACGCCGGGCGCGATGCGCGAGAGCAGGTTGAGGTCGGGACCGAGGCCAAGCGGCAGCATGGCGACGACGACGAGGTAGAAGCCGAGCGCGGTGCCGATGGCGCCGCCCTCGCGAAGCGCGAGCTTGAGGTCACGGGCGACGAGCGAGAGGAAGCTGCTCATGAGGCACCTCCGGGCGCATCGCCCGAGGCGTCGCGGGCGGCACCGACCACGGCCTGTCCCGGGCGGGCGAGGCGCAGCTCGCGCGTGATCGCCATGCCGAGGGGGAGATGGGTGGCGGCGATGGCGATGCCGCCGTCGGCCAGATGTTGGTCGACGAGCCCGGCGAGAATGTTGCGGGAGGCCTCGTCGAGCGACACGCTCGGCTCGTCGAGCAGCCAGAGCGGACGGGCGGCCGCGGCGAGGCGGGCGATGGCGAGGCGGCGTTTCTGGCCGGCCGACAGGTAGCCGGCGGGGATTTCCGCGAGGCTCGACAGGTTCAGCCGCTCGAGGGCGGCATCGATGCGAGCGGCCCTCCGGGCCCGGTCGCCGTCGCCCGCCGGCGCCAGGTAGCCGGCGAAGAATGCCAGGTTCTCGCGGACCGTGAAGCTCGCCTTCAGGCCGTTCAGATGGCCGATGAAATGGGTCAAGGTGGCAACGGGGGCATCGTCGTCGGTGGGGGCGCCGCCCGGCGAGGAAACGGGCTGAAGTAGGATGCGGCCGGATGCCGGGCGGATGAGGCCGGCGAGCGTGCGAAGAAGCGTCGTCTTGCCGGCGCCGTTGGGGCCGGTCAGCAGCAGCCCCTCTCCCGGCTCGAGGCGGAAGCCGATGCCGGCGAGCACGCGGCGACCGCCGCGCTCGGCGTCGAGACCCTCGACGAGCAGGCGGAATGTCGTGCTCATCGTCGGGCGACCCCGAGGCGATCCGTGCGGGCGAGGCATCGGCCGACGGGATCTGCGAGGGATGTGATGTCGCTCCCGCTCAAACGGCCCTCCCCAGATCCCATGGCGCGGTCGCGGGACTCGCCCGAAAGTGGTGCTGGCAGCGCTCCGCGAGGGGTCTTATAAGGGGCTGATCGCCATTCCGGCCAGCCCGTTCGATCGGGCGGGGACATGGAATGGTCCCCATGCGGCCTCTTGGCCCCGATCGGCCCCTCGTCCGGTGCCGCCTCGTTTCCCCTTCCGGGGCAAGAGGCAAGCGCGCGGCGGGCCGATCGTCGTGCAGGCGCTCCTGCAGCTTGGACCGTGTCGCCGGCGCGACAGGAGATCCCGGGATCTCCCGTGCCGCCTGCGATCCGGTCCCCTGCAGTCGAGAACCAGGAGGTTCGACGCGTCGCGGGGGGCACGAACCGACGTCAGATGCCGCCCGAACGACGTGGAGAACCAGGATGACCTCCTCCCCCAACCGGTCACTCGACAGCTTCAAATGCCTGCGGTCGCTCAAGGTCGGCGACGAGACATACGATTATTTCAGCCTCGTCGAGGCCGAGAAGAACGGCCTTGCCGGCATATCGCGGCTGCCCTTCTCGCTGAAGGTCCTTCTCGAGAACCTGATCCGCAACGAGGATGGCACGTCGGTGACGGCCGACGACATCCGCGCCATGGCGGCCTGGCTCGACGCCAAGACCTCGCAGCACGAGATCGCCTACCGCCCGGCCCGCGTGCTGATGCAGGACTTCACGGGCGTGCCGGCCGTGGTCGACCTCGCGGCGATGCGTGACGCCATGGCCCAGCTCGGCGGGGATCCGCGCAAGATCAATCCGCTGGTGCCGGTCGATCTCGTCATCGACCACTCGGTGATGGTCGACTATTTCGGGTCGGCCGATGCCTTCAAGCGCAATGTCGAGCTCGAGTATCAGCGCAACATGGAGCGCTACGAGTTCCTGCGCTGGGGGGCGAGCGCACTCGACAATTTCCGGGTCGTGCCGCCTGGAACCGGCATCTGCCATCAGGTCAACCTGGAATATCTGGCGCAGACCGTGTGGACGCGCGAAGCCGGGGGACGGAAGCTCGCCTATCCCGACACCTGCGTCGGCACGGACAGCCACACGACGATGGTCAACGGCCTCGCCGTGCTCGGCTGGGGCGTCGGCGGCATCGAGGCCGAGGCGGCGATGCTCGGGCAGCCGGTCGCCATGGTGATCCCGGAGGTCATCGGCTTCAGGCTGAAGGGCAAGCTGCCCGAGGGCGTGACGGCGACCGATCTCGTGCTCACCTGCACGCAGATGCTGAGGAAGCGCGGCGTCGTCGAGAAGTTCGTCGAGTTCTTCGGCCCCGGTCTCGACCGGCTCTCGCTCGAAGACCGGGCGACGATCGCCAACATGGCGCCGGAATACGGCGCGACCTGCGGCTTCTTCCCGGTCGACGACGATGCGATCAAGTATCTGAGGGCGACCGGGCGGGCGCCGCAACGGGTTGCGCTGGTCGAGGCCTACGCCAAGGCCCAGGGGCTCTACCGACTGGCGAACGGCGACGAGCCGGTCTTCACCGACGTGCTCGAGCTAGACCTCGGCTCGGTCGAGCCCTCGATCGCCGGCCCGAAGCGGCCCCAGGACCGCGTGGCGCTGGCGCGGGCGAAGGTGGGCTTCGAGAAGTCGCTCGAGAACGAGTTCGGCAAGGCGGGCGAGGCGGCAGCCGTCGAGGTCCAGGTCCAGGGCGAGGGCTTCCAGCTCAAGCACGGCGACGTGGTGATCGCGGCGATCACCTCCTGCACCAACACCTCGAACCCTTCGGTGCTGATCGCGGCGGGGCTGCTCGCGCGCAACGCCCTGCGCCGGGGATTGAAGACGAAGCCGTGGGTGAAGACCTCGCTCGCACCCGGCAGCCAGGTCGTCACCGACTATCTGGCGCGCGCCGGCCTGCAGGGTGATCTCGACGCGCTCGGCTTCAATCTCGCCGGCTACGGCTGCACGACCTGCATCGGCAATTCCGGCCCCCTGCCGGAGACGATCTCCAAGGCGGTGAAGGCCGGCGATCTCGTGGCGGCCGCGGTGCTGTCGGGCAACCGGAACTTCGAGGGCCGGGTCAATCCCGACGTGAAGGCGAACTATCTCGCCTCACCGCCGCTCGTCGTCGCCTATGCGCTGGCGGGTTCGATGCGAATCGACCTCCTCAACGAGCCGATCGGCGCGGGCAGCGACGGCGCGCCGGTGTTCCTCAAGGACATCTGGCCCTCGTCGAACGAGATCGCCGATCTCGTCCGGCGGACCATCACCCCGGAGATGTTCGATTCGCGCTATTCCGACGTCTTCAAGGGCGACGAGCGCTGGCAGAAAATCGGTGGCCGGGCGTCGATGACCTATCACTGGTCGTCAGGTTCCACCTATGTGCAGAACCCGCCCTATTTCGAGGGCATGACGCTGACGCCCGAGCCGATCACCGACGTCAGGAATGCGAGGATCCTCGGCCTCTTCCTCGATTCGATCACGACGGACCACATCTCGCCGGCCGGCAACATCGCCAGATCGGGTCCGGCCGGGCAGTATCTCGTCGAGCATCAGGTGAGCCCGCGCGAGTTCAACTCCTATGGTGCGCGGCGCGGCAATCACGAGGTGATGATGCGCGGCACCTTCGCAAATATCCGCATCAAGAATCTCGCCGCGCCCGGCACCGAGGGCGGCGTCACCATCCATCATCCCTCCGGCGAGCAGATGTCGATCTACGATGCGGCGATGCGCTACCGCTCGGAGGGCGTCCCGCTCGTCGTCTTCGCCGGCAAGGAGTACGGCACCGGCTCGTCGCGCGACTGGGCGGCGAAGGGCACGCGGCTGCTCGGCGTGCGGGCGGTCATCGCCGAGAGCTTCGAGCGCATACATCGCTCGAACCTGATCGGCATGGGCGTGCTGCCGCTGGTCTTCAAGGACGGCGGGTCGTGGAGGGCGCTCGAGCTGAAGGGCGACGAGACGGTCTCGCTCGAGGGGCTCGCGGGGCTCGAGCCGCGCGCCACGCTCGATGCACAGGTGACGCGCGCGGGCGGGGAGACCATCAAGGTGCCGCTGCTCGTCAGGATCGATACGGCCGACGAGCTCGCCTACTACCAGAACGGCGGCATCCTGCATTACGTGCTGCGCAATCTGGCGCAGGCGGCGTGAGGCAATCCTGGCTCGGTGCCGACACGGCCGGCCCACGCGGACCAGACCGCTCCGTCGATCTGGTCACAGCATGTCGAGGGGGGCGTCGTTGCGACGCCCCTTCTCCACTTCCGGCTCCAGCATGACCCAGGTCAAGGCAGCCGGCGGCCTGTCCCTATCTCTTTGACGGGGGCCTCAGGGGAACAAGGAGGCACGGCCTCGCCCGCTGAATCGGTCCGCCAGGATGGCCGCTCCGATGGCGCGGCCGTCGTCCGGCGCGGTCTTCACAGCGCTCTCAAGCGATGTTGATTGGTGAGCCGGGGGCGAGGCGAAGATAATTCGGCCTCGAGGTGAGGATGGGGAGGTGAGGATGTGCATTTCGCGATCTCGCCTGCCTTCCCGATGAAGCACGACAATTTCCGGAGAGGTGTCGCGGCGATGCGGTCGAGCCTGTCGCTGGCATGGATGGTCTTGGCCTCGGCGGTCCTTTGCGGATCGGTGCCGATGGCGAACGCCGAGCCCGTACGCGTGCGGGCCGTCGTCGAGCTCTTCACGAGCCAGGGCTGCTCGTCCTGTCCACCGGCCGACTCGCTGATCGGCAAGCTCGACAAGCGGGCGGATGTGCTCGCGCTCAGCCTGCCGGTCGACTACTGGGACTATCTGGGCTGGAAGGATACGCTCGCGCAGCACGCCTTCACCGAGCGCCAGCGCGAATATGCCGATCAGCGCGGCGACGGGCTGGTCTATACGCCCCAGGTCGTCGTCAATGGCCTGAAGCCCGCGGTCGGCAGCCACGAGGCGCAGGTCGAGGCGGCGATCGAGGAGACGGCGAAGGCACTCGAGGGCAAGCGGCCGACGATGGATGTGGCGCACGAGGGCGACACCCTCGTCGTCAGCATCGGAGCGGCGCCGGCCGGCGCTCCGGTGCCGATGGTGGTTTGGCTCGCCCATCTGACGCGCGATCGGGAGGTGACGATCGGGCGCGGCGAGAATGACGGGCAGATCGTCACCTATCACAATGTGGTGCGCAAGCTGACGGCGATCGGTACCTGGTCCGGCGAGGCGTTGACCTTGCGCGTGCCGATGGCCGAGGTGCGAGCCGTGAAGAGCGACGCAGGCGCGGTGCTGCTGCAGGCGAAGGATCTCGGCCCGATCCTGGCCGCCGCCGAGATCGCGAGCTGGTGATCCGATCCGCGCTGGCGGCGATCGGTCCGCCGGCCTCCGGCTCAGCCGCCGGCGAGCAGCAGACGGTTGAGCCGCTCGGCAAAGCGACGGGGATCGGCCGGCGCCTCGCCCTCGAGGAGCCGCGCCTCGTCGAGCATGATCCAGGCGAGATCCTCGAAATCGGCCTGACCGGAGGCGCCGAGCAGGCTCTCCAGCCGGCGCGTCAGGGCGTGGGTCGGGTTGATTTCCAGCACCGCCTTGGCGCCGACCGCCTCGTTGCGCATGGCGAGCAGCTTCTCGAGGCCGCGATCCGGACCATGGCTGCCGGCGACGAGGCAGGCCGGGCTCTCGACCAGACGGGTCGACACGCGCACCGTCTCGACGGCCTCGCCGAGCGCTTTCCTCATCGCCTCGATGACCTCGCCGATGCGCACCGTGGGCAGTGGCGGGGCGGCTTCCTCGCTGCTCGCGACCTTCTCGATCTGGGCGAGGTCCGCCTCGCCCTGGGTGATCGAGCGGAACGGCTTGCCGTCATAGCCGAGGGCGTTGGTGACCCAGAAATTGTCGACCGGATCGGTGAGCAACAGCACCTCGACGCCCCGGGCACGATAGCCCTCGAGCTGGGGTGAGGCCTTGGCCTTCTCGAGCGTGTCGGCGGTCAGGTAGTAGATGGCGGTCTGGTTCGGACGCAGCGCGGCGATATAGTCCTTCAGCGTGCGCCAGCCGTCCCCGTCGGCGGTGGTGCGGAAGCGGGCGAGCTCGAGGAGCGTGTCGCGGCGCTCGGGCTCCTCGTAGAGGCCCTCCTTCAGGATGGCGCCGAAGGTCTGCCAGACGATGCCCCAGGTCTCGGCGTCGCTCCCGGCGAGCGTCTTCAGCTCGTTCAGGATGCGGCCGGTGAGGGCGCCGCGGATCTGCTTCACCATCGGATTGGATTGCAGCATCTCGCGGGAGATGTTGAGCGGCATGTCCTCGCTGTCGACGACGCCGCGCACGAAGCGCAGGAAGGGCGGAACGAGGTCGGCGTCCTCGGTGATGAAGACGCGGCGGACATAGAGGCGGATGCGGCCCTTGCGCGCCGGATCGGACATCTCGAAGGGCCGGCTGCGCGGCACGAACAGCATCACCTGGTATTCGCTGCGGCCCTCGGCGCGATAGTGAATGGTGAGGGCCGGCTCGTCGAACAGGTGCAGGGCGTCGCGGCAGAAGTCGCGATATTCCTCGGCCGTCACCTCCTGGCGGGGGCGCGACCACAGAGCCCGCGCGCTGTTGATCTGTCGGATGGAGGTGCCGGCCTCATGCACCGGCTCGGCGGTGTCGGTCTCGTCCGCGTCGCCATCGTCGTCGGGGGCGGCCAACGTCTCGAGCCGGACGGGAAAGAGGATGTGGTCCGAATAGGTGCGGACGAGACGCTCGATCTCGTGGTCCTCGAGGAAGCTCAGCGCGTCATCCTTCAGGAAGAGCGTCACCGCGGTGCCGGCATCGGAAAGGCGCTCGGCCTCCTCTGGCGTGGCGACGCGCACGCTGAAACCCTTCAGCCCCTCGGAGATCCAGATCGAGGTGTCGGGCGTGCCAGCCTTGCGGCTGACCACTTCGATGCGTTCGGCGACCATGAAGGCCGAATAGAAGCCGACGCCGAACTGGCCGATGAGCGTGGCGCTGTCCTTGGCATCGGCGAGGCCTTCGCGGAAGGCGCGGGTGCCGGAGCGGGCGATGGTGCCGAGATTGCGCGCCAATTCCTCCGCCGACATGCCGATGCCGTTGTCACGAACGGTCAGGGACCGATCGAGAATGCCGGGACGGATGAGGACATGGAGCTCGGCGCTCGAGGCGACACCCGGCTCGGTCTGGGCGAGATAGCGGCGCTTGTCGAGTGCGTCGGAGGCGTTGGAGACGAGCTCGCGCAGGAAGATCTCGCGCTCGGAGTAGACCGAGTGGATCATCAGGTCGAGGATGCGCTCGACCTCGGCGGCGAAGGGGTGCTCGGTGGGCGGAGTGGTGTCGTCGTCGGACATGGCGGAGGGCCCCTCGAATATGGCTCGGGGGCGGGATAGTCCGGCGACCGGTGAAAATCAAGGCGCCCGCGGTGGTGGCGCCGGTGACGCAATCGACGCGCGCTTGCACGAGACGTCGTGCCAATGAAAAGCGGGCCGGCAAGCCGGCCCGCAGTTCAGTTCTGGCTATGCCAAGCAGAGGCATGTAACGGGTCCGGCTCGACCGGAGCCCCGGAGGGGGGCTTGGGGGGGCTGGGTTCCGGAGCCACCGGTCAGCCGAACCTCGATACTATGGTCGGCAGTATAGAGCCGTTTGCGGCCTGGTCTTGATCGGATTGTGGCGAAAGCAGGGAATTTCACCCCGAAACTCACGGTTTCCTACGCGGGAGGGCGGACGAGCCAACGACGCGGGCAACAGCGGGGCGGGCAATCGAGAGAGGGGAGCGGCGCCCGGCGGGGCCTCGAGGAAAGGAGGCCCGGCTCACGGAGAGAAGACTCGGGGGGGACTGGGGGGCTGAGATCCGAAGCCTTGCGAGTGAGCCGGGCCAGACGCGACGATCCCTGGATGTCGACCGCAGGGGGCGCTGCCCCGTGGGGTCTGCCCGGGATCGAAGCTGGGCAAATCCGTGATGTATGTTTCTATTTATTACAGATCGCGGGGCATTGCAAGCCTTATTGCAATTCGCTTGCGGTGTGGCACTCTTGTCATGAAAGCCACAAGCGCAGGAGGCGTCGTTGAAGGAGACCGAGGAACCGATATCCCTCCGCCCGCGCCGGACGGGCGAGACCAGCGGGCCGATGGCCCCTGCCGCCGGCCACCACCCCTTCCCCGCCACCCGTTTCACCCGTGCCGAGCTCGACCAGATCCTCCGCCTCTACGGCCATATGGTCGCGCGCGGCGAGTGGCGCGACTATGCGATCGACATGTCGCGCGACCGGGCGGTCTTTTCGGTGTTCCGCCGCACCGCCGAGTTTCCGATCTACCGGATCGTCAAGGACATGCGGCTGGCGCGCAAGCAGGGCGCCTACAGCGTGGTGACGCCGAGCGGGCTGATCCTGAAGCGCGGCCACGAGCTCGACCGGGTGCTGCGGGTGCTCGACAAGCGTCTGCGCGTGGTCGAGCACTGATACCGGCGGGCATGAGTTTCGGCTCGTGATCCAGTTGGATGCGTGCCGGTAGCTTCTTTGCTTTACGCGCGTCTGCCCCGCCAACCCCGCGCGCATGTTTTGCTTTGCGCGCGGCCGCCCCACCAATCCCCGCGCGCATACCACCTCGCAAAAGTCAGAACTTTCGCATGCAGGTGTGAGGCGTGCGTCCGGCGTCGGGCCCCTGTCGATCCGACAAGGCGGTCAGCGGTCCGGCCGGCGGCGCCGCGGGCGGACCAGCGAAATGCCGAGCAGCATCAGCGCCATGGACCAGCCGATGACCCCGCTCAGACGCTCGCCGAGCAGGAGGACGCCCCAGAGGATGCCGGCGGGCGGCGTCAGATAGGCGACCTGGCTGGCGAAGACCGGTCCGGCCCGGCCGATCAGATAGATGAAACTCGCATAGCAGGAGACATGCACGGTCGCCATGCCGAGCATGGCGAGTTCCGTCCGGCCGAAGCGGGCCGCTGGCACGAGGTCGACGCCGAGCAGGGTGGCGGCCGCCAGCATCACCGCCAGGGCCGCGGCGGTCATGCCCCAGAGCGCGGCGACCGGGTCGAGCCCCTCGGGCTGGCGGCGGTCGATATAGACGTTCTCGAGGGCATAGCAGGTGACCGCGCCGAGCGAGACGGCCAGCCAGGGATAGAGCGCCGCCGGCACCGTCGTGCTGCCCGGCCAGAGCAGCACGAGGACGGCGGCGAGGCCGAGCAGGAGGCCGAGCAGTTGAAGCCAGCCGGTGCGCTCGGCGCGGCCGAGGCTCATCAGCGCGAGCGTCATCATCGGGATGAGGGCGAAGAGTATGGAGCGCACGCCAGCCGGCAGATGCGCCGCCGCCGCCATGGAAAGCACGTTCGGCGCGGCGGTGCCGAGGAGGCCGCAGACGGCGTAGAAGGCAGCATGACGGCGCGTCAGTGGCGGCCAGCGACCGCGCAGGGCGAGATAGGCGGTGAGCAAGAGAAAGCCGAAGCCGGTCGACCAGAAGGCGACGGCGAGCGGTGTCTCGCCGCCGGTCATGGCGATGGTCGAGAGCGAGACCGAGCCGCCCCAGCCGATGGCCATGGCCAATAGGAGGAGATAGGGCCCCAGGGATTGCCGCTCCGGCGAGACTTCAGCGGGGCGGGTGGCCGGCGGACGGGCATCGCCTCTCATGCCCCGTCGACCTTTCCAGACCAGCCGCGGCGGCACGGACACCAAGGGCGGCGGCGGGCAAGCGGGGCAGATGCGCGCGAGAGCGGGGGGCGGCCTGCCAGGAAAGAGTGCGGCCGTCTCACAGCTTCCTCAGCTTGATCGACTGGACCTTGTGGTTCTCGCCCTTCACCAGGATGAGATCGGCGCGCTGGCGGGTCGGCAGGATGTTCTCGAGCAGGTTCTTCAGGTTGATGGTCCGCCAGATCTCGCGCGCACGCGTGGTCGCGGCCTCGTCGCCGAGCGAGGCATAGCGGCTGAAATAGGCGCCCTCGTCGCGGAAGGCGGTCTCGCGCAGGCGCAGGAACCGCGAGATGTACCAGTCGCCGATGATGCGGTGGTCGGCGTCGAGATAGATCGAGAAATCGAAGAAGTCCGAGACGAAGGGCACCGCCGAGCCGTCCTTGGGCAGGCGGGCCGGCTGGAGCACGTTCAGCCCCTCGACGATGAGCACGTCGGGCCGGTCGACCACGATCCGCTCGCCGGGCACGATGTCGTAGGAGATGTGGGAATAGACCGGCGCGGAGACTTTCGGCCGCCCGGCCTTCACGTCGGCGAGGAAGTTGAGCAGCCGTGCGGTGTCGTAGCTCTCGGGAAAACCCTTTCGCTGCATGAGGCCCTGGGCCTCGAGCTCGCGGTTGGGCAGGAGGAAGCCGTCGGTGGTGACGAGATCGACGCGGGTATGGTCGGCCCAGCGGGCGAGCAGCGCCTGCAGGACGCGCGCCGAGGTGCTCTTGCCGACCGCGACCGAGCCGGCGAGGCCGACGATATAGGGCATCTTGCCGTCGCGCTGCCCGAGGAAGCGCGAGGTGACGGCGTGGAGCTGCTGGGAGGCCTTGATGTGCAGGTTGAGGAGGCGGGCGAGGGGGAGGTAGATCTCCTCGACCTCGGTCGCCGACATGCGTTCGTTGAGGCCGGAGAGCGCCCGCAGATCGGCCTCGTCGAGGGTCATCGGCGTGTCGGCACGCAGCGCCGCCCAGTCGTCGCGCGAGAAGGTGCGATAGGGCGAGAAATCGAGCCTGGCTCTCTTCAAGCGGTTCTCCGGCGCATCCAGCATCACACGCCCCTCCCCAGTGCCGACCTCAGTCTCCCGACCTCGCGGCGCTCCGGCTCGCCTTCTCGGCAAGTCCCGACCGGCTGGTGCGTCCCTCGAGGACGGCGAGCACCTCGGCGATCGCGATCCCGCGCGATTCGAGCAGCACCAGCAAGTGATAGATCAGATCGGCGGCCTCGCCCTTCAGCTTGTCGTCGCTCTCGACGAGGGCGGCGATCACGGTTTCGACGGCTTCCTCGCCGAGCTTCTTGCCGATCAGGGCCGGTCCGCCGTCGAGCAGCTTGCGCGTATAGGAGGCGTCCGGCTGCTCCTGCCGGCGCAGGCGGATGGTCTCGGCGAGCGCCGAAAGTACGTCGTCGGCCATTTCACGGCCCTCCCGGCCGGCATGCATCGCGCATTGTTGCAGTGCAATCAATACAACTTCCGCAAGGCTGCCCTGTGCGTGCGTGAGGCGGGCGGTCGCGGGCGCTCGAGACCGGCCATGGTCAGGCGAGGGGGCGGACGGCAATGCCGGCGGCCGCCATGGCACGACGCGCGTCGGCGATCGAGGCCTCGCCGAAATGGAAGATCGATGCGGCGAGCACGGCGCTCGCATGGCCCTCGCGCACGCCCTCGACGAGATGGGCAAGTGTGCCGACGCCGCCCGAGGCGATGACGGGCACCTCGACCGCATCGGCAATGGCGCGAGTGAGGGCGATGTCGAAGCCCGCCCTGGTGCCGTCGCGGTCCATGGAGGTCAGCAGGATCTCGCCGGCGCCGAGATCGGTGACGCGCCTTGCGAAATCGACGGCATCGATGCCGGTCGGCCGCCTTCCACCATGGGTGAAGATCTCGAAGCGGGGAGGTTCGTCGGACCCCGAGACGCGCTTGGCGTCGATGGCGACGACGATGCATTGCGCGCCGAACTTCTCCGACGCCTCGCGCACGAAGCCCGGTTCGGCGACGGCGGCGGTGTTGATCGAGACCTTGTCGGCGCCGGCCTCGAGCAGCCGGCGGATGTCGGCGAGGGTCCTGACGCCGCCGCCGACGGTCAGCGGCATGAAGCAGCGCTCGGCCGTGGCGCGGACGATGTCGAGGATGATGCCGCGATTCTCGTGGCTCGCGGTGATGTCGAGGAAGCACAGCTCGTCGGCGCCGGCCGCGTCATAGGCGGCGGCGATCTCGACCGGGTCGCCGGCATCGCGCAGGCCGACGAAGTTGACACCCTTGACGACCCGGCCGTCCTTGACGTCGAGACAGGGAATGATGCGGACTTTCAGCATGCTGTCCGTTCCAGGGCGATGCGGGACGCCGGCGCGGCCGCGATCGCGGCCCACCGGTCGCCCTTACCGTTTCAGCTCTTGCGCGCACCCGGCGTCGAGGTCAACGGGTGGACCGCATAGGCGACGACCGCGCGCTCGGCCTCGTAGACGAGCTCGGTGCCCGCCGGCAGCCAGATCGAATCCTTCGGTCCGGCCTTCAGCGCCTCGCCATTGGCGTGGACCGTCAGCTCGCCCTCGACCACGAACAGCACCTCGTCATAGGTGATGGTCCAGGGGATGCGCGCCTTTTCGAACAGCGCATAGCCGCAGGCCATCTCGGCACCGTCGGCCGAGCCGGCGACCGGGCCGATCTGGCACTGGTCGCCATAGGCGAAACGCGGGGCATAGGGGACTGCGGCATAGCTGACGACGCGAGGCTTCGACTTCTGCATGGGCTCCTCCACAGGGTCCTCGAGGGGGCGACGGCCGGCGTGCCCGGTCAGGCGGCGGCTGCGAGCAGGCCGAGCGCCTCGGCGGCGTCGAGGCGGCCATCATAGAGGGCGCGACCGGCAATCGCACCGGCAAGCCGCGCATGCTCGGGCCGCAGCAGCGCATGGATGTCCTCGATCGAGGCAAGCCCGCCCGAGGCGATGACGGGGATGTCGACCGCCGTGGCCAGTGCCGATGTGGCTGGGAGATTGAGGCCCTTCAGCAGGCCGTCGCGGGCGATGTCGGTGTAGATGACGGCAGCGACGCCGGCATCCTCGAAGCGGCGGGCGAGGTCGGTCGCTTCGATCTCGCTCGCCTCTGCCCAGCCCTCGACGGCGACATTGCCGTCGCGCGCGTCGATGCCGACGGCGATGCGGCCAGGGTGGGCGCGAGCAGCCTCTCTGACGAGGGCGGGATCGCGCACCGCGACGGTGCCGAGGATGACGCGGGCGATGCCCTTCTCGAGCCAGGCGTCGATGGTCGCGCGGTCGCGGATGCCGCCGCCGAGCTGGGCCGGCATGTCGCGGCCGACGGCGGCGAGAATGGCCTCGACGGCGGCGCTGTTGACCGGGCGGCCGGCAAAGGCGCCGTTGAGGTCGACCAGATGCAGCCAGCGGAAACCCTGAGACTTGAACTCGAGCGCCTGGGCGGCCGGGTCGTCGCTGAAGACGGTGGCTTCGGCCATGCGGCCCTCGCGCAGGCGGACGCAGCGGCCGTCCTTGAGGTCGATGGCTGGATAGAGGATCATGGGATCGGATCGGCTTTCGTTGTACTCGCGGTGCGTCGTCGGCCGGCAATCGGCCACAATGTTCTGCAAAAGTTCCAGACGCCGGTCATTCGGACCGGCATGGGGCGTCGGCCGGGACGGACGGGCGCCGGTCATCCTCGATTGGACCGGGCAGGTCCGGCCGGTCAAGTGATACCGGCCGACAGGGGCTGTTTCAGATGAGTCTCGTTCTGACGAAATCGCAAGGCGAGGCCGATCGCGGCGGGCCGCTGCCTTCCCGGCTCACCGAGGCGGACGCCATCGACATCTGGATCGCCCGTTGGCTGCGCGTCGCGCGCAAGGAGATCCGCGCCCGCTATGCCTGCGATCCGCGGCGGATCTACGAGATCTGGGAGGGCCAGCGCTTTCCCGCCGCACGCGAGAAGGCAGAAGCACGTTTCCGCGACGCCTATCCGGGGCTCGTCGACCGGACCGATTTCAGCCTGCATCGCCGTTTCCCCCGCGCCGCCGCCGCCGAAGGCCAGCTCAACCTGTTCTGAGCTGCGGGACGAGACCTCCTCCCGGTTGGCCAACTCATGGCTTCACGCATTTGCCCTGGCGCAAGACTTTGCCGGCGGGACAGGCCTTCACGCATTTGCCGCCGCGCAGCACCTCACCCTTGGGGCAGGTCTTGGCCGCCTTCACGCATCTGCCGGCACGCAGCACCTCGCCCTTGGGGCAGGTCTTGGCCGCCTTCACGCATTTGCCGGCACGCAGCACCTCGCCCGCGGGGCAGGTCTTGGCCGGCTTCACGCATTTGCCGGCGCGCAGCACGGTGCCCTTGGGGCATGGCTTGACCACGGGCACGCATTTGCCGGCGTGCAGCACCTCGCCCTTCGGACAGTCCTTCTCCGGCTTCACGCATTTGCCGCCGCGCAGCACGGTGCCCCTGGGGCATGGCTTGACCACGGGCACGCATTCGCCGCCACGCAGCACCTCACCCTTCGGGCAATGGGCGTCGGGCTTCACGCATTCGCCGTCGCGGCGGACCATGCCGTGCGGGCAGGGAAGGGTGATCGGCACGCAGGCATCGCCGTGTCTCACCGTCCCCTTCGGGCATTGATGGTCGATCGGGACGCAGCGGCCATCCCTGCGCACGGTGCCGCGCGGACAAGGAACGACGATCGGCTGGCATTCGCCGCCGCGTCTGACGGTTCCTTTCGGGCAGGGCGTGACGATCTCGATGCACCGCGAGCCGCGTCTCACCGTGCCGTGCGGGCAGGGCACCGCGACCTTCACGCACTTGCCTTCGATCTCGACCATGCCGGCAGGGCACTCGACCAGGACAGGCACGCAGCGGCCGTTCCTGAGGATCTTCCCCGCGCCGCAACCCTTGCGGCGAGAAAGATTGAGGCAGTTGTCGGTGTCGCCATCCTTGGCGGGGAAACGGAGCTGGTAGCGGAACGGTCCGGAGCAGAAGTCGCTCGCCTCGAAGGAGACGCCGAGCCGGTTGGCGCCTTTCGTCCGGCATGGAGCGCCGCTGTCGTTGATGAAATTGTACCAGCCGGACCATAGGCCGGTGTTGAGGACGAGGCTGCGCCAGCATTTCTCGACGGGAGTTGGAGACAACTCGGAATATCTGTCGAGCCGCGCCATCGCGAAGCATTGGAACGGCATGATCGGGAAGGGAACCGGCGTCACCTCGTCGCTGCCGGATATGCCCATGTGCAGGGCTCGGAACTGGATCGTGCCGTTGTCGACGGCCGCCGTGTCGATGAAGCTCTCCTCGCCCGGCAGCAGCTCGACTTCGCACATGGTGTAGTCGGGGATCGGCGGCGGCTCGATCTCTTTCCAGCGCTGGAACCATATGGAGCCCTGCATGCGGATCGTCGCCTCGCCGGTCTGCATGCCCGGCAAGGCGAATGGAGCTGGAAACGTGTAGTTGAAATCGTGGCGCCACTCATACCCGGACCAGCCGGCAACGCCATCAAATGGCTCTCGACCTCGGCGAAATCGACGCCGATGGTGCGGCAGTATTCCGGTATCGAGAACTGTTCCGTCCACATCTCGACGTTGCCGACGGTCTGGGTGACGTGCAATTCTGTCGATGCCGGCGAGAGGATCTGAACGACATTCCTCGTCCGATCGCCCCATATCTCGCCAGCTTCATCATATTTGTTGCTGGTCGCAGTGTATCGAGACTTGCTGCCAACGGGCCTATAGGCGAGGGAGCTGCCGACACTGCGGATGACGACCGGCTTCTTCTGCCAGGGAGGGGTCATGTCGTGCTGATCGCCCTCTGCATGATCGAAGCCTGCGATCCGTTTCGCCCCTGGTTGGATCTCGAATCCCGGTAGCGACTCGACGTAGCACCACGCGTCTATCCGCTCGATCGTATAGAGCATTTCGGGAGTGGTGCCCTGGGCCGACGCGTATCGCGGCACGCCTGCGACTGCCAACAGGGCGAGAAGCCAAGTGACGGCACGAATCCGCGAACGGATATTCATGCTCCGCCAGCGATGCGGCTGTCTTCGATGTACGGAATCCGAATGAAAGATGCGTGCCGTTGGCATCTAACTCTCCCCGCGCGGGCCAGTGGCGTCGTCGCTGCAAAGGTCCTTGACTTGGGGGAAGAATAGTCATTACGCGGGCCAGTCGACGTTGACTGGAATCAATCGGCAGCGCGCCGGGTCTCGTGCTTGCGGAATGCCGGGTCGCGAGGTCGTTCGGCTCGTCCGGCGAGTGGTTCATTTCCGACATTTGCATCCCGTTGCAGAGCCGGTGCGAGCAAATGTCGGAATCAAGAGAACCACGAGAAAACCCATAAATCCTGGTGGAGCTCTTGAACTGGACTGTTGAGAACGGACGTCGCGGCAACCGGGACAGAAGTATCAAATCCGCTCCACAGACCGGTCGCGGGGTGGGCGCGATCGCGGACGGTCCGCCCTCACATGCGAGATCAGGAAGCCGAGAACGAGGCCGACGGACGCGCAAACCAGCGCCAGGTCAAAGACCGCCTTCTCGCCGAGAGGCGGCCGGCGATTTGCCCGCGGGGTTCTCGCATGCGCGACCCGCCCCAGCGTGTCGGCCATCGTGGCGCCTCGCATGCCCATCGGCTGGGGCGGGCCCGTGGTCGTGTCGATGGCGGTCTGGTGCTCGATCTCGGCATTGATCTCGGCGCCGAGCAGAAGGATGACGGTGCTTATCCAGCCCCATACCATGAAGGCGATCACGGCGCCGAGCGAGCCATAGCTGCCGTAGGAGGTGAAGGTCCGGGCATACCAGGAGAAGCCCATGCTGGCGGCGAGCACGGCCACCACGGCGAGCAGGGAGCCGGCGAGCAGCCACGGCCACTCGGCCTTCTGGCGGCTCGGCGCCCAGCGATACAGCAGAATGACGCCGACCCAGATGCCCAAGGCGAGCATGCCATCGGCGAGAAGAGAAACGGTCACATGATCGTAGCCGGGATAGAGATAGGAGAGAACAACAGGCAGAGCGAGCGTGAGAGCCAGCATCGCGAGCACCAGGACGAGGCCGCCGGCGGTGATCGCAAGGGCGACGGCATTGTATTTCCACCAGGGCCGCTTTTCGACCTCCTGGTAGACGACGTTCAGCCCATCGATGAGGGACTTGGTCGCGGCGCTCGCACTCCACAGAGCCAGTGCCAGCGAGATCACCAGGGTCGCGCCGAGCGTCTTGGAGGGCTCGGCGGCAAGGCGGGTAAGCTGATCGGTGACGAGCGAGAGCACCTCCGCCGGCAGCAGGTCCGACATGAGGGCCACCTGCGAGGTCACCTCCCGCTGGTCGAAGGCGAGGCCGTAGATCGCCACCAGCGCCGAGAGAGCGGGAACAAATGCGAGCAGGCTGTAGAAGGTGACGCCCGCCGCAACGAGCAGGACGCGGTTGTCGCCGATCTCGCTCCAGACGCGGTAGAGGATGTCGATCCAGCCAAGTCCGGGTATTTCCAACGGTTGTCGCGCTCTGCGACCATGCGGATCCATCATGACATCCCAGGTTGACGAGACATGGGCCCGATCGACGGCGCGGACCTTGGGCGGGCCCCTGCAAGAAAATGGACCCCTTCGAGAAACAACGCGAACATATCGCGCCGGTTCCTGGAAAAGCGTGGATATGGAAGACGGCGGCGTCTTCGGCCGCCCGGCGCGCCGCAACGAATTTGCGGCGCGAAAGCCGAGATCATCTTGTGGCCACGCGTCATGACTACGCCTGGATGAGGCGGGGCAGCGAATTCACTTCGGCTGCATTCCATCGCCGGTTGGCATCGGGCGGTTTCATGCCCCAGGGCGCGCGAGACCGTTGACCGTCCCCTGTGGTCGATCCGTCGGGGCCGACGGCCGCGAGGCACATGCTTCCGACGGGCTGCAATGCGAACCGGGTCTTGCCGAGGGAATCGCGGCGCGTCACGATCCGGCGTCCCCATCAGGGGATGGGCGGGACGAGAGGCAGCAGATGCGCAGGGACAATGACTGCGACGATCCGGAGGCGGGTCAGCCAGTGAGCTGGCTTCGGCAGGCTCGACGCCAGAACCTGCGGCGCCTGTTGCGGCCGCGACATATCGCATTCATCGGCGGACGCCATCTCGAACGGTCGATCGCGATGTGCCGGCGCGCCGGATTCGCCGGCCGGATCCATGTGGTCAATCCCGTACGCGAGGTGCTTGCCGACATCGCGACGGTGCCGGCGATCTGCGATCTTCCAGAGGCTCCCGACGCGGCATTCGTCGCACTCTCGCGCGAGCGATCCATTGCCGCGATGACCGAGCTGGACCGGATCGGTGTCGCTGGTGCCATCTGCCATGTCGCGGGTTTCGGCGAGCTCGGCGGGGATGCCCGTGACTTGCAGGACAGACTTGCCGCGTCGGCCGGCCGCCTCGCCATGGTCGGGCCGAACTGCATGGGCCTCGTCAACGGCTTCGACCGCACGGCCCTTTGGGGCGACGACAGCCATATGGAGGCGTGCGAAGGACGAGGCGTTGCGGTGATTTCGCAAAGCGGCGCACTCGTCTACGGCATCCTCAATGTCGAGCGTGCCTTTCCGATGGGCTACGGCGTCAGCGTCGGCAATCAGGCGGTGATCGATACGGCGGATCTCGTCGATGCGGTGCTCGATGACGAGCGCGTCCATGCGATCGCACTCTATTGCGAGGGGCTGAAGGATGGCGCGGCGCTTGGCGAAGCGCTGTCGAAGGCACTCGCGAGGCGCATTCCCGTGGTTTTGCTGCGTGGTGGCGGCACGCCGGCGGCGGCCGAGCGCTCGCTCAGCCATACCGGCAATCTGGCGGTGCCCGGCGACTTCTGGCGCGCACTCGCCGAGCGCTATGGCGTCGTCGAGGTCAGCTCGCCAAAGCAACTCCTCGAGACATCGAAGCTGATGGCGATCGCGGGATTGCCGAGAGGTCCGCGGATCTTCGTCGCGTCCTAGTCCGGCGCCTCGGCGACGCTGACGGCGGAGGCGGCGCCAAAGCTCGGCCTCGAATTGCCGCCCGTCAGTCCGCGCAATACGGAGCGCATCCGACCGACGCTGCCGGACGTCGTGACCGTATCGAACCCGCTCGACCTCAACATACCCTGGCAGTCGGACACGGGTGTCTCGCTCGACGATGCCGGTTCGATCGCGACCTGTCTCGTCGAGGGAAGCGAGGGCGAGACGGATGCGATCGTGATGATGGTCGACGTGCCGCGGACCGGGAACGGCATCGATCTGCCCTGGCTGCCCTCGCTCGAGGCCCTCGTCGAGGCGAGGCGGCGCACCGGCCTTCCCGTGGTCGCGACGGGCATCTTCCCGGATGGCCTCGCGGCGGAGCATCGCGCCTGGCTGCAGGACAGGGATGTCGCCGCGCTGGCCGGCATGACCGAGACGCTCGAGGCGCTCGGTGGTGCGGCCCGTGCGTCGGCGCGAATTTCCGAGCTGGCGCCGAAGGATGCAAGGCCGCTGCCACTCTTCAGCAGTCGTCCACCCCTCGCCCCGCGCATGCTGGACGAAAACGAAAGCAAATCGCGTCTTGCCGCGTCGGGGCTCGTATTCCCGCCGCGCTGGTGCGGTGCCCCGGGCGATGCCGGCGCTGCCGCCGACCGCCTCGGCTATCCGGTCGCTGTCAAGGTGCTGAGCGCCGATGTCGCCCACAAAGCAAGGTTCGGCGGGGTCCGGCTCGGACTGCGTTCGGCAAGTGACGTGGCGGCTGCGGCGGAGGAGGTGGTCGCGGCCGTCGGCACGGCGCAGGCGGGGGCTGCCATCGCCGGCGTGCTCGTCGAGCGGATGGTCGAGGACGTTCGCCACGAGCTCATCCTCGGGATCAAGCGCCATGCCGAGCTCGGCCTGGCGCTGCTCGTCGGATTGGGTGGGGTGGCCGTCGAGGCGCAGCGGAGCTATGCACTCACCCTGCTGCCGGCGAGCGGTCGGGAGTTTTCGGCAGCGCTCGACCGGCTTGCCGTGGCGGGTCTTGGCGCATGCGCCCGCGATGCCGTCCTGCGAGCGATGGTGGCGGTGGCCGAGTTCGCCGTCTCGCACAGGGATGTGATCGTCGAGCTCGACATAAATCCCCTGATCGTGACGGGCGATCACCGCGCAATTGCGGTCGATGCGCTGCTAGTGATCGGCGAGGCGGGGCCGGAATGAACTGGAGGGGCGGATGACGTGCGAGCGACTGATCGGACGGTTCGGTCCCGAATTCGAGGTGCCGATCGAGCGCGGCGCCATTCGTGCCTTCGCGAAATCGATCCATGCGCCGTGGCCGGCCTATCTGGAGGATCGGCGTGCGACGATTCCGCCAAGCTTCCTGGCGACGGCCAATGTCGCATGGGGCTACACGCTCGAACGGCCGCGCGGCACGCTGCTGGTGGGACTCGACCATGACCTCGCCGTACCGCTGCATGCTGAGGAGAGCTATCTGTTCCATGGCGAGCCGCCGCGCGCCGGCGACCTGCTGATCGCGCGGGCGGGCCTGGAGAGCGTGGTGACCAAGCAGGGGCGGCGGGGGGGCGATCTCACATTCCTGACGCTGTTGACCGAGTTCCGCGAGCCGGGCGGGCGGCTCGCAGCGGAAGCTCGCTCGGTCACAGTGACGACGACGGCGAGCAAGGAGGACGGCGAGCCCGCGGCCGAGGCGCCCGCCTACCGGCCCTGCTACACGACACTCGAGGCCCCCGATACGTTCTCCGGGCTCACGCGCCAACCCTTCGCGGAGCTGACACTCGGCATGGGGCCGGGCATCGTCGACGGCGGCATGCTGACGCTGCACGACATGGTGCGCTATCAGGCTGCGGGCGGCGAGGACAATCCCCTGCACTACGATCTCGCACATGCGCAGGCCTTCGGGTTTCCCGGCTTCTTCGGCGTCGGCATGCATCAGGCCGGAATGCTCGGCGCCTATGCAGCCCGATGGCTGGGGCCGCGGAGCGTCCGCAGCTTCCGGGCGCGCTTCCGCGCCGTCTATTTCGTCGGCGACGAGCTCACTTATGAAGGACGGGTCGCGGGACTGCGCAAGATCGAGGGCGGGCAGCTTGCCGATCTCTCGCTCGTTTGCCGACGCAAGAGCGACGGTGCCGACATCGTCACGGTCGAGATGAGCATGGCGGAGGGATAGGTCGCTGACCGAGATTCGCTCCGCCAGGGCTCTCTTGCGGGCCGATGGAGCCTGGTGGGCCCTCCAGGCCCTGGATGTGAACATTCAAAAGGCTGATCATCCGGGCCGGATGCGATGGTGCAGCGGCTGGCGAAGCGACGGGGCGGAGGCTCCGCGCTGCGGGGGCCGCAGAAACTATGGTTCGCAACTCCAAAACGGCAGAACAATCCATGCCTTCTGGGGCAAGGTGGGATAGCCGGCCACGGCAGCGCCGTCGCGTCCGCCGGACGCCCGGACCGGAATGGGCCAAGGCGGAAACAGGGACCAACGATGGCAAATGACGCGCGACAAACCGCCAGGTCGCAGACCAAGGAAGCTTCGGCGTCCGACCCCGACGAAAGCACCATGCGCGTCGACAACTTCACCGCCAGCATCCACCGGCTGAACCATTCGCATGTCGACCTCTTGCATGCGCTGACGGTCGGTGTGCTCTGGCCGCACCGGCGTGACGATCTGGAGCTGTTCCTCGATCTGGGCCACGGCTATCTCGCGCTCGACGAGATCGGCCGGCCGATCGGCTCGGCGATGTATTTCCCGATGGGAGCCGATTTCGCCATGCTCGGCATGATGGTGACGGTGCCGCGGCTGCAGACGCTCGGCACCGGCCGGTGGCTCCTGTCGCGCATCATGGCGGAGTGTGGAACGCGCGACTTGCGCCTCAGCGCCACCAAGCAGGCCTATCACCTCTATCTCAGCGCCGGTTTCCAGCCGGTCGTCACCATCCGCCAGCAGCAGGGCATCGCAAGAGCGGTCAGCGCTGCGCCGCCGCCGGCCGGCACCGTGGTGCGCCGCCTCGAGGCCGCCGACGGGAATGCCGTCCATGCTCTCGACACGCACAGCTATGGCGCGGACCGCCGGCAGTCGCTCGACCGCTTTCTCGGGCAGTCCACGGGCATGGTGGCCGAGCGGGATGGCGCGACGACGGGCTTTGCCCTCTTGCGCAACTTCGGACGCGGATTGGTGATCGGACCGGTGGTGGCCGAGGACGCGACGACGGCCGTGGCCATGATGGCGCCATTGATCGCCGATTGCGAGGGGCGGTTCCTCAGGGTCGACACGCCGCTCGGCGACGAGGCGTTCCTCGGCTTCCTGACGGCCGCCGGTCTTGCGGCCTACGACACGGTCACGGAGATGCGTCTGGGACCGCACCGCCGGGCGACGGCCGGCGCCATCATGCATGTGCTGGCGGGACATTCCTTCGGATAGGCGCAGGCGGCAGTAGCGCTCAGGAGAGCCGGTCCTTGAGGCCGAACCACAGTCCGACGAGCGGCAGGAACCACGGCTTGCCGGAATGGACGGGGATCGGTGGCCAGTCGAGGCCGGCCAGAGGATTGCTGCCGGGTCGTCCCATGGCGAGGTCGGCAAGCGCCTGGCCGACGAGTGTCGACATCTGCGCGCCATGGCCGGAATAGCCCATGCCGTAGAGGTAGCCGTCGGCCTCGCCCGCCCGCGGCAGGCGGTCGGCCGTCATGCCGACGAGGCCGCCCCAGCAATAGTCGATCTCCACATCCGACAGGCTCGGGAAGATCCGCGCGAGGGACGCCCGCAGTATGGCGCCCGAGCGGGCATCCGAGCGCTCGTCGGACACCGCGGAGAAGCGGGCCCGGCCACCGAAGATGAGGCGATTGTCGGGCGAGAGGCGGAAATAGTTGCCGATGTTTAGGGAGGTGACGCAGGTGCGATTGCCGGGCATCGAGGTCGCGACCTCGCGCGGCTCGAGGGGGCGGGTCGCGACGATGAAGGAGCCGACCGAGACGATACGGCGCCTGAAGTAGGCGAGCGGCGCCGAGGGGATGCGTCCGGCATAGCCGCCGGTCGCGACGATCACCCGATCGGCCTCGAGACTGCCCATGGGCGTCTCGAGACGCCAGCCGGTGCCGGAGCGGCTGCGTCCGGTCAAGGGGGCGCCCTCCCAGATGCGGGCGCCGTGCCGGCGGGCCGCCCCGGCAAGGCCGGCCACGTATTTGCCCATGTGCATCATGGCGGACTTGCGATAGAGCATCGCGCCGTGGAACTCGCCGGAGACGATCTCGCCGGTGAGATCCGCGCGATCGAGCCAGGCGGTGTCGGGATCGACCTCGCGGTGGATCAGCTCGAAGCCCGCCTTGAGGCCGGCAACGTGCGAGGCCTTGGATGCGAGCTTCAGCTTGCCCGCCCTGCGGAAATCGCAGTGGATGGCTTCCGCGGCGATGATCTCCTCGATCATGTCGATCGAGCGGTCATAGGCCTTGTAGAGGGCCGAGGCCCGCTCGGCGCCGAGATGGGCCTTGGCCTCGGCGAAGCCGTGCGCCATGCCGTTGTTGAGGTGGCCGCCATTGCGGCCCGATCCGCCGGCGCCGACACGGTCCGCCTCGAGCACCGCCACGGCGACGCCGTTGCGGGCGAGCTTCAAGGCCGCGTTGAGGCCGGTGAAGCCGCCGCCGACGACGGCGACATCGAACCTGCCGGAAATCGGGTCCTGCTCCGCACCCGCAAAACGCGGAGCGGTGTCTTGCCAGTAGGATGCGAGCTTCATCGGCAGTCCCCGGAGATGCCGCGACGACGCGGACGCCGCTCGGTCGGAGCGAATGCAACGACGACAACGATCTCGAACCGTGCCGGCGGACCGGCGCAGGCTCGAGGCTCAGGCGCGCGCGAGCCCGAGCACCGCCGGCAGCCCCGACAGGTCGGCGATCTCGGTGTAGCCATAATAGGGATTGGCGGGCTCGTGGCCGCGGTTGACCCAGACCTTGTTGCGGATGCCGAGATCGTGGGCCGACATCAGGTCGTAGCGGAAGCTCGACGAGAGATGCAGGATGTCGTCGGGGCCGCAACCGAGCTGGTCGAGCATGTACTCGAAGGCCTTGAAGCGCGGCTTGTAGGCGTCCGCGTCCTCTGCCGTGAAGACATGCGCGATCGGCGCGCCGAGCTTGGCGATGTTGTGCGGGATCTGCGTGTTCATGGCATTGGTCAGCGCAACGAGCGGATATTCCCCGGCGACGCGAGCGAGGCCGGCGGGAACGTCGGGATGGGGGCCCCAGGTCGGCACGCGGCGATAGATGTCGTCGGCGACGGCCGGGTCGAAGGCGATGCCGACACGCCTGCAGGCGCGCTCGAGCGAATTGTGGACGACGTCCGCATAGGGTTTCCAGTCGCCGAGGATCTCGTCGAACCGGTAGGCGGAGAAGGCGGCGATCAGCGCCTTCAAACGTGCCGGCTCGAGCTTGTCGCCATAGTGGTCGCGCGTCGCCCCCGGCATGTCGAAATTGATCATGGTGCCGTGGCAGTCGAAGGTGACGTACTTCGGTCGAAAGGTCATGGTGCCTCACGAAGGCGATTTCGGACGGCCCATCATCCGGCCGCGGCCACGACAGAGCTTGCCGCGTTTCGATCCCGCAGCGCAGGAAATTCCGTATCCCGATGCGCCCGCAGCACTCCATGCTGCCGGATCGGGTGCATCCGGGCGAATGCACATGCCTCGCCATGCCAGACTGCCATCCGCCGAACCTCTGGGCACTTCTTGCGAGCTTCGACATGGCGATCGATGGGCAGCCGCAGCGTTCTCTCCCGCCAGCCCGTGCATGCCAATCGGCAGGTCGGGCGGCGAGCGCCGCGCCCGCGGACGGGCAGCCGGTCGGCGCGGTTTCGCGGTCGACCACCGGTGCCACGAGGCCACGACGATGACAGCGAGGCTCGGCCGCGAAATGACCTTGCCCCATTTCTCGGTCGCCGAGGAGGGCCGGCAGGCGGGGAACAAGTCCTCCGGAACGATCGATCTGATGCCCTTCACGGGCCAGCATCTCGGCGCTGCGACACGGCTGTCGCAAGCCGCCGGCTGGCCTCATCGGAGCGAGGACTGGATGCTCGGCCTCTCGGTCTCCGAAGGCGTCGTCGCGCTCAACGAGGGCCGCGTCGCCGGCACCGGGCTTTGCAGCCGCTTCGGCGAGGTCGCCACCCTCAACATGATCATCGTCGACAAGGCCATGCGCGGGCGGGGAATCGGCCGGCTGATCATGGAGCGCCTCATCGATCTCGCCGGCGAGCGGGAGCTGCGGCTCGTTGCGACCAGAGACGGGCTGCCGCTCTATGAGAAGCTGGGCTTCCGGCCGGAGGGCCTCGTCCTCCAGCATCAGGGCGAGGTCCGCGCCCCTGATGCCGGACTGGCCGTCGAGGTGGCCGAGGGCGCCGACATCGGCGACATTGCCGCCATGGACCGCGAGGCGTCGGGCATGGAGCGGGGCGCGCTCCTCGCGCGGATTGCGGGCGATGGCACGGTACTGCGCACCGGCGGCGGCTTTGCACTTTTGCGTCGGTTCGGGCGGGGGCAGGTCGTCGGCCCGGTGGTGGCAAGTGGCGAGGAGCCGGCGCAGATGCTGATCGCCGCCGCGGCCAGCCGCTGCCATGGCAGCTTCCTGCGTATCGACTTGCCCGAGAGCGCCGGTCTTTGTGGTTTCGTCGAGGGGCTCGGGCTTCAGCGCACCGGCGGGGGTGTGGCGATGATACGGAATGGACGTGCCCGGGCGCTCGGTCGGATGCGGACCTTCGCACTGGTGTCGCAGGCACTCGGCTGATGGGACGGCACTGAGGGCCGGCCGGCAGGCGGGGCCAATCGGAGTGCATCGGTATGAGTCTCCTCCTCCTCGGACCACCCGAGCGCGGCGCCGTCTGGTCGGGCATCTTCCGCGCGGCGGGAGAAGAGCTCGTGCTCGGCGAGGCGGCGGTGGCCGATCCGGCCGCGATCACTCATCTCGCCTGCTGGGAGCCGCCCGCCGATCTCGGCATCTATCCAAATCTGCGGGTCGTGCTCAGCGTCGGGGCGGGGGTCGACCAGATGCCGGCTCTACCGGCGGGCGTGCGCCTCGCCCGCACGCTCGCGCCGGGGATCGAGGCGATGATGCGGGATTGGACGGTGATGGCGGTGCTGGCGTTGCATCGCGACCTGCCGGCCTATCTGGAGAAGGCGCGGCGCGGGGACTGGCAGCCCGGGACCACACTGCCGGCTTCGGCGCGTCGCGTCGGCATCATGGGCATGGGGCGGATCGGGCGATTGTCGGCCGAGGCGCTGACCGGGCTCGGCTTCAAGGTATCCGGCTGGAGCCGGTCGGGGCGGCCGGTGGCGAGCGTCACGATGCATGGAGAGGGCGAGCTTCCGCGGTTCCTCGCCTCAACCGACATCCTCGTCTGCCTGCTGCCGCTGACCGACGACACGCGCGGCATAATCGACGGCAGGCTGCTCGCGGCTCTGCCGGCCGGCGCGCGGTTCGCCCATGCCGGCCGCGGCGGGCATCTCGATATGGTGGCGCTCAGGCAGGCACTCGACAGCGGACGGCTCACCGGGGCGATGCTCGATGTCACTGATCCCGAGCCGCTGCCGGCTGAGCACTGGCTCTGGCGGCATCCGCGCGCCATCGTCACGCCGCATGTCGGCGCCCATACCGATGCGGTCGAAGGCGCGCGCCACGCGCTCGCCGTGATCGATGCCGACCGTCGGGCACTGCCTCTGCCGGGTCTCGTCGATCCCGCGCGCGGCTATTGAGCGGGCAAGCGCGGAAACAAATGCCGCCCCGGTCGCAAATACGGAATTTTCTGCCGTCGCGCTGGCACGTTTCGGCGATTCCCCGAAGGGGGGCTGGGCAATCCTGTGAAATGTCCGGCGCTCCGGCCGCTCGGCAAGCGGGCATGCACGGGCGCAGACGGTCAGAAGGTGCGGCAGGCACTCGAAATTCCTTCGGTCATGGCCTCGAGAGCCGGCGCCGGAGGGCGGGAGGAAAGCGAGAATGGCAGCAGCCACCGAGGTTCGTCGGCTGACGGCGTTCACCTTCGCGAGCTTCGATGTCGTCGGCACGCTGATCGACTTCGAAGGCGCCATCACGTCGGGACTCGCCGGGATCGCCGCCCGGGCCGGCGTCGAGATCGACGGCGAGGTGGCGCTGTCGATCTACCGCAAGGCACGCTACGAGGCGGAAGCTGCACGTTTTCCCGACGACCTCGGCCGTTGCTACGGCCGCATCGCCGCCGCGCTCGGGCTGCCCGACAGCGAGGCGAACCGCGCGGCGATGATCGAGCGCGTCGGCGATGCGGAACCCTTCGCGGACAGTGTCGAGGCACTTGCGCGGCTCGCCCGCCGCTACCGGCTGATCGCCATGACCAATGCGCGGCGCTGGGCCTTCAGCAATTACGAGGCAAAGCTCGGAGACCCCTTCTGGGCGACGTTCACGGTCGACGAGACCGGCACGGAGAAGCCCGACCCGGCCTTCTTCCAGCAAGTGCTCGACCATGTCGGACGTGCGGGCGGCCATGTAGGCGCCATCCTGCATGTCGCGCAGAGCCAGCACCACGACATCGGCATCTCGCGCCGGATGGGCATGACCAATGCCTGGATCGAGCGGCGTCACGGGCAGGCCGGGTATGGCGGCACCATCGAGCCGACCGTCTTCACGAGGCCCGACTACCACTTCCATTCGCTCGGCGAGCTCGCCGACGCAGTCGATGGGGCTTTCGCGGACGCTTGAGATTTCACCTGCCCGAGGCCGGGGATCCCGCTCGAGGGCCAAAGCAACGGAAGGGAAGACGGCGATGAAACGGCATTCTCCGACGAACTGGACCAGGCGTGACGATGCGATGGTCGAGGCGGCGCTGCGTCGCGGCGCTTCCCGTCGCGACCTCATGAAAATGCTGCTGGCCTCGGGCGTGGCGATCGGCGCCGGCAAGTCGATCCTGCTGAGGGCCGACCGCGCCCTCGCCGCGACGCCGGTCAAGGGCGGCAGCATCAAGGCGTCGGGCTGGTCGTCCTCGACCGCCGACACGCTCGATCCGGCCAAGGCATCGCTGTCGACGGACTACGTGCGCTGCTGCGCCTTCTACAACCGCCTGACCTTCCTCGACGAGGCGGGCATCGCGCAGATGGAGCTGGCCGAATCCTTCGACACCACCGATGCCAAGACCTGGCAGATCAAGCTGAAGAAGGGTGTCACCTTCCACAACGGCAAGTCGTTCGGCGCCGCCGACGTCGTCTACACGCTGAAGCGCCATCTCGACGAGGCGACCGGCTCGAAGGTCCATGCCATCGCCAAGCAGCTGGCCGAGATCACCGCGGTGGACGACAGCACGGTGAAGATCGTGCTCTCGGAGCCCAATGCCGACCTGCCGACCATCCTGTCGCTCCACCACTTCATGATCATCGCCGAGGGCACCACCGACTTCAGCAAGGCCATCGGCACCGGTGCCTTCCTGTGCGATGCGTTCGAGCCGGGCGTCAAATCGGTTGCCTCGCGCAATCCCAGCTACTTCAAGGCGGACGGTCCCTATCTCGACGGCTTCGAGTTCTTTGCCATCTCCGACAACAACGCCCGCGTCAACGCGCTTCTGTCGGGCGACATCCAGCTCGCCGGCTCGGTGAAGCCGCAGTCGCTGAAGCTGATCGAGGGGCAGTCGCACGTCGAGACCTCGATCACCACGGTCGGCAATTACACCAATCTCAACATCCGTCTCGATCTCGATCCCGGTTCCGGGGCCGGCTTCATCGATGGCATGAAGTCGCTGATCAATCGCGAGGCGATCGTCAAGTCGGGGCTGCGCGGGCTCGGCGAGATCGGCAACGACCAGCCGGTGTCGCGGGCCAACCGCTACCACAACTCCGATCTGAAGCCGCGCGCCTACGATCCGGAAAAGGCGAAGGCGCTGTTCGAGAAGGCCGGCGTGATGGGCCAGACCATCCCGATCGTCGCATCCGACGCGGCCACCTCCTCGGTGGACATGGCGACGATCGTGCAGCAGGCCGGCGCCGAGATCGGCATGAAGTTCGATGTCCAGCGGGCACCCTCCGACGGCTACTGGTCGAACTACTGGCTGAAGGCGCCGATCTGCTTTGGCAACATCAACCCGCGGCCGACGCCGGATATCCTGTTCTCGCTGCTCTACTCCTCGGACGCCCCCTGGAACGAGACACAGTACAAGTCCGAGAAGTTCGACCGCATGATGGTCGAGGCACGCGGTGCGCTTGACGACGAGAAGCGCAAGGCGATCTACTGGGACATGCAGGCGATGGTGGCCAACGAGGCTGGCACCATCATCCCTGCCTATCTCTCGAGCGTCGATGCGATCTCGACCAAGCTGAAGGGGCTGAGGGCGAATCCACTCGGCGGCATGATGGGCTATGCGTTCGCCGAGTATGTCTGGCTCGAGGCCTGAGGACTGAAGTCGTGAACTCCGCGCGGGGACGAGACTCCCCGTGCGGGGTGCACCGCCACCGACCGATCGAGGGGCCAGGGATTTGTTCCGATCTGCAAGAACCTGGCTGCTCGTCGCCCAGAGGCTGGGTATTGCACTGATCACGCTCGTCATCGTGTCGTTCGCGGTGTTCTTCGCCACCGAGATGCTGCCGGGCGACGTGGCGGAGATCCTGCTCGGCCAGGCGGCGACGCCGGAAGCGGTGGCCGGTCTGCGCCGGGCGATGGGGCTCGACCAGCCGGCGATCTGGCGGTTCATCGACTGGCTGCTCGGTCTCGCCACGGGCGATCTCGGCCGCTCCTACGTCAACAACATCGACATCGCCGATCTGCTGTCGTGGCGCCTCGTCAATACGCTGAGGCTCGCCGCCATCGTCACCGTCATCACCGTGCCGGTCGCGCTGTCGCTCGGCATCGCCGCGGCGATGTGGCGGGGATCGCTGTTCGACCGGATCGTGTCGATCCTCACCATCTCGCTGATCTCGGTGCCGGAGTTCATGGTAGCGACGCTCGCGGTGCTGATCTTCGCCGTGTGGCTCGGATGGTTGCCGGCGCTCAGCTATGGTGTCTCGGTCGATTCGCTCGGGGCGATCCTGCGCGCCTATGCCATGCCGGTGATCACGCTGTGCTTCGTGGTGTCGGCGCAGATGATCCGCATGACGCGCGCCGCCGTCATCGAGACGATCAACACGCCCTATGTCGAGATGGCGCTCCTCAAGGGCGCTTCGCGGCGGCGCCAGGTGCTCTACCACGCGCTGCCCAATGCGCTCGGCCCGATCGCCAATGCGGTGGCGCTGTCGCTGTCCTATCTGGTCGGCGGCGTCATCATCGTCGAGACGGTGTTCAACTATCCCGGCGTCGCCAAGCTGATGGTCGATGCGGTGTCGACGCGCGACCTGCCGCTGATCCAGTCCTGCGCGATGATCTTCTGCGTCAGCTATCTGAGCCTCATCACGCTCGCCGATGTGATCGCGGTGCTCTCCAATCCGAGGCTGAGAACATGACCCTGCGCCGCCTGCCGCTCATCAGCACGCTTGCGGGCGGGGGTGGCGACTATGCCTTCAACATCGTCGGCAAGGTCGGGCTCGCGGTCATTCTCTTCTGGGTCGTGGTCGCGATCACGGCACCCTGGATCGTGCCCTATCCGGTCGGGCGGATCGTCGACACCGACTATTTCGGGCCCGTCAGTGACCAGTTCTGGATGGGCAGCGACTATCTCGGCCGCGACATGCTTTCGCGCGTGCTGATGGGGACACGCTACACGGTCGGCATCGCGCTCGCCGCGGTGATCATCGCCTGCACGTCCGGCGTCATCCTCGGCATGATCGCTGCCGTCACCGGCGGCCTCTTCGACATGCTGCTGTCGCGGTTCCTCGATGCCTTCAACGGCATTCCCTCGCTGCTCTTCGGTCTCGTCGTGGTGGCGGCGGTCGGATCGTCGATCCCGGTGCTGGTGCTGACGCTGGCGGCGATCTACATGCCCGGCTCCTATCGCTTCGCCCGTGCGCTCGCCGTCAACGTCAACACCATGGATTTCGTCACGGTGGCGCGGGCACGCGGCGAGCGTACGCCCTATCTGATCCTCAGCGAGATCTTCCCCAATATCCTCGGCCCGGTGCTGGCCGATCTCGGCTTGCGCTTCGTCTTCGTCGTGCTCGTGCTGTCGGGCCTGTCGTTCCTCGGGCTCGGCGTGCAGCCACCCGAAGCCGACTGGGGCGCGCTCGTCAGGGAGAACCTGGAAGGGCTCAGTCTCGGCGCGCCGGCGGTGATCTTTCCTTCCGCGGCGATCGCCTCGCTCACCATCTCGGTCAACATGCTGATCGACAATCTGCCGCGCACGATCCGCGACAGGAGCGAATGATGTCGACGAGCGCCAGGCCCCTCGTCAGCGTGCGGGATCTAGACATCCGCGCCGTCACCGATGCGGGCCGCGAGGTGCGCATCATCCGCGGGGTCGGATTCGATATCGCGTCCGGCGAAATCCTCGCGCTGATCGGCGAAAGCGGCTCGGGCAAGACGACCATCGCGCTGTCGCTGATGGGACATGCGCGGCCGGGATGCGCCATCGCCGCGGGTACGATCCGCGTCGGAGAGCGCATGGTGTCGGCCATGAGCGAGACGGCGCGCGCCCACATGCGTGGCACCGAGGTTTCCTATGTGCCGCAATCGGCGGCGGCCGCCTTCAATCCCAGCAAGCGCATCATGGATCAGGTGGTGGAGATCTCGACGATCCACGGCCTGATGCCGCGCGGCGAGGCGGAGGCGAAGGCGCGCGAATTGTTCCGTGTGCTGGCGCTGCCGGATCCCGAGCGGATCGGCCAGCGCTATCCCCATCAGGTGTCGGGCGGGCAGTTGCAGCGGCTCTCGGCGGCGATGGCGCTGATCGGCGATCCGAAGCTCGTGATCTTCGACGAGCCGACCACGGCGCTCGACGTGACGACGCAGATCGAGGTGCTGCGGGCCTTCCGCACCGTGATGGAGCGGGGCGGCATGTCGGGTGTCTATGTCAGCCACGATCTGGCCGTGGTGGCGCAAATCGCCGACCGCATCCTCGTCCTGAAGGACGGCGAGGTGCAGGAGGAAGGAACGGCCGAGCAGATCCTGCACGCGCCGCGCCACGCCTACACGAAGGAGCTGATCGCCGCCTTCGACCCGGTGAGGCACGTCTCGGTGGTGTCGGGCGAGGCGGTGAAGGAGGCGCCGATCCTGAAGGTCGACGGCCTGTTCGCCGGCTATGGTGCCGGCCGGGGCGGTATGCCGCTGGTGACGATCCTCAAGGATGTCTCGCTCGAATTGCGGCGCGGACAGAATCTCGGCGTCATCGGCGAGAGCGGCTCGGGCAAATCCACCCTGGCGCGGGCGGTGGCTGGCATCCTGCCGGCCCATCGGGGCGAGGTTCGGCTCAACGGCGAGCTGCTGCCCGGAGCCCTCGCGCAACGCAGCAAGGACCAGTTGCGGCGGATGCAGATCGTTTTCCAGCTCGCCGACACTGCGCTCAATCCCGCCCATTCCGTCGGGGCGATTCTCGGCCGGCCACTCACCTTCTACCGGGGGCTCAAGGGACGGGAGCGGGAGAAGCGCGTCATCGAGTTGCTGGAGATGGTGCGGCTGTCACCGCAGCTCAGGCACCGCCTGCCAGGCGAGCTCTCGGGCGGACAGAAGCAGCGCGTCAATCTGGCGCGTGCACTCGCGGCGGAACCCGAGCTGATCCTGTGCGACGAGATCACCTCGGCGCTCGACACGGTGGTTGCTGCCGCCATCCTCGAACTCCTGCGCGACCTGCAGCGCGAGCTCGGTCTCAGCTACATGTTCATCAGCCACGACCTGTCGACGGTCGAGGCGATCTGCGACGACGTGCTGGTGATGCTCGAGGGCGAGGTGGTGGAGTCGCTGCCGGCCGGCCGCATGGCGAGCGATGCGGAGCACCCCTATTCGCGCCTGCTGATCTCTTCGGTGCCCAAGCTCGACACGCATTGGCTCGATGGGCTTGAGCAGGATCCAGAGCTCGTCGCCGCCTTCGCGAGGCGCTGAGACTGCTCATACCCGCGCGCATGAGTTTCGCCTCGTGGTCCAGTTGGATGCGCGCCGGTATCTCCTTTGTTTGCGCGCGGCCGCCCCGCCAACCCCGCGCGCATGCCACCTCGCGAAAGTCAGAACTTTCGCTCGCCGGTATCAGACCCGGTGGGCGAACAGCCGTGCCAGCGGAATCTGGGTCTTGACGAACTGCGTCTTCATCACGACGAAGCTGAAATACTTGTCGATGCCGACATCGCAATCGATCAGCGCCTCGATGATGCTCTGGTAGTCGGCGATACCGGAGGTCACGAATTTCGCCAGATAGTCATAGCCGCCCGACACGAGGTGGCACTCGACACAACTGTCGATCTTCTCGACCGCGGCGCGGAAGCGCGAGAAATCGACCTGGCGGTGGTTCTTCAAGGTGAACTCGGTGAAGACGGTCAGCGTCTCGCCGAGCTTGCCGACATCGATGTTCGCCGTGTAGCCGGTGATGTAGCCGGCCTTCTGCAGCTTCTTCACCCGCATCAGGCAGGGCGAGGGCGAGAGGTTCACGAGCTTTGCCAGCTGGACATTGGTTATCCGGCCGTTGCGCTGCAGCTCGGCAAGGATATGAACGTCGATCCGGTCCAGCTTGTAGCGCGCGCTCATCAAGGCATCCCCTCGGTCCGCCGCGGCAATCCGGCCCCGAGGGCAGCGGTCGGCGAGGCAGTGGGCCGATTCGGCACGATATGCCGGTGGAATTGGTGAATCCAGCAGATGCTTCTCTGGACCGGGCCATAGCGTGACCGCCACGAGGAGCTCCCAGGATGTCGCCACCGCTCTTGCATCTCGATACCAGCGCGGAGCCGCCGAAGGCGGCCGATTGCGTCGTCATCGGCGCCGGCATCGTCGGCGTCGCGGCGGCGTACTGGCTGGCGCGGGCCGGGCTCCACGTCGTTCTTCTGGAAAAGGGACGCGTCGGGGCCGAGCAGTCCAGCCGCAACTGGGGCTGGTGCCGCCAGCAGAACCGTGATGCGCGCGAGCTGCCCTTGTCGACGCGCAGCCTCGAGCTTTGGGAGGAGATCGCCCGCGACACTGGCGCGGATGCCGGCTTTCGCCGATGCGGGCTGCTCTATCTCTCCAATGATGCCGCCGAGATCGAGGGATGGGCGAAGTGGGGACGCTTTGCGCGCGATGCCGGCGTCGACACGCGGATGCTCGGGCCCGCGGAAGCGCGCGAGCGGGGGGCGGCCACCGGCAAGGCGTGGCTCGGGGGAGTGTGGTCGCCGACCGACGGCATCGCCGATCCGGTGCGGGCAGCGCCGGTCATTGCCGAGGCCTTCATGCGCAAGGGCGGGGTGCTGGTGCAATCCTGCGCGGCGCGCGGGCTCGAGCTTGCCGGTGGGAAGGTCTGTGGCGTCGTCACCGAGCGGGGACCGGTCAGGACCGGGCTCGTCGTGATGGCAGGCGGGGTCTGGTCGGGCAGCTTCCTCGACCAGATCGGCGTTTTCCTGCCCCAGGCGGCGGTGCGCAGCTCGATCCTGGCGGTCAAGCGGGGGCCGTGGGGCTTCCCGATGCGCTCCACACCGGGGCCGTCTCCTCGACGTTGCGGGGCGCGGGCGGCTATACCCTCGCGATCTCGGGGCGCGGGCATCTCGATCCGACGCCGCGGGCACTCGGTCATGCGCGGCATTTTCTGCCGATGTTCGCCAGACGCTGGCGCGCCTTGCGGCCCGGCGGCCCTCAAGCCTGGAAGGCGGGCTTCGAGACCACGCGGCGCTGGCGGCTCGACCGGCCAACTCCCATGGAACGCGCCCGCATCCTCGATCCGAAGCCTTCGCGCGCCCTGGTGAGGTTGACGCTCGAGCGTGCCCGCCAGCTTCTGCCTGGGCTCAAGGGCGTCGGCGTCGAAAGTGCCTGGGCCGGTTACATCGACAGCACGCCCGACGGGGTTCCGGTGATCGATGCGGATGTGGGGATCGGCGGGCTGGTAGTGGCGTCGGGATTTTCCGGGCACGGCTTCGGGATCGGGCCCGGGGCCGGCCATCTCGTCGCCGATCTGGCGCTCGGGCGCAGGCCGATCACCGAGGTCGCGCAGTATCGCCTGTCGCGCTTCGGCGATAGCCAGTGGGGCAAGGTGGCCGACTTCTGAGATCATGTTGCGCCTGCCCGCGTGGCAAAGCGCGAGACGTGAAAGGGCGCGAGCGGCGTCTCGCAGGCGCCGGTTGCGACGAGCTCGGCCATTGCATCGCCGACACCCGGCCCGAGCTGGAAGCCATGGCCACAGAATCCGAAGGCATGGAAGAGGCCGGGCGTGGTCGAGGAGGGGCCCATGACCGGCAAGCCATCGGCGATGTAGCCCTCGCAGCCCGACCAGCGTCGGATCACCGCGACATGGCGGAGTGCGGGAACGAGGCGCAGGATCGCTCGCATCTGGCCGGCAGCCACGTCCGGATCGACACGGGCACGACCGCTGTCGAGCGGGACCGCAACCCGGGGGGCGGCGCCGCCGAAGACGACATTGCCGCGCTCCACCTGGCGCAGATAGCCGGCCTCGGCCGTCTTGCGGGTCCAGATGCCGACGACGGGCCGGATGCTGGGGGGCAGCGGCTCGGTCACACCCATCTGCGGCCCGTTGGCCGAGAGCGGCACCGGCTCGCCGAAGTTCTCGGCGATGCCCGCCCCCCAGGCACCGGCGCAATTGACGAGCACCTCGGCCGCGACGTCGCCGGCGGCGGTCGGCACGCGAAAGCCCGCACCGGTCCGCTCGGCGCGAGCGATGGACACGTTCTCGATGACGCGCGCGCCGAGCCGGACGGCCGCGGCGGCAAAGGCTGCGGGCACGAGGCGCGGATTGGCCGAGCCGTCGCGTGGCGAAAGCGAGGCCGCAATCGCGTCCGGACCGATGCCGGGAAAACGGCGGGCGATGGCCGGAGCGTCGAGTTCCTCCAGCTCGAGGCCGAGCGGGCGGGCGGCGTCGGCATAGGCGCGCATGTCCTCAAGACCCTCCTCGTCGAAGACGAGGCGCAGATGGCCGGTGGCGCGGAACTCGACATCGCGGCCGAGCAGGCGTTCCGCCTCTCCCCATAGCCGCCGCGAGCGATGGGCGAGGGGAAGCTGACTGAGGTCGCGGCCGGTGCGGCGGATGTTGCCGAACGAGGCGACGGTGGCACCCGAGCCGATGCGGGCGCGCTCGATCAGTGTCACGGCGACGCCGCGTCGGGCGAGGAAGAACGCGGTCGCCGAGCCCATCAGGCCGCCGCCGAGTACGATTGCATCCGTGGCCATTCCGCCCCCCGCGCGAGCGCATATGTGCCGACACTGAAGCAGGCCGATCGCCTGCCGGTCAAAGACGCGATCTGGCAGAGGGCATAAGTTTGCCGTATGGATTGGACCATGCGCGCACGCCAGCTCGAAGTCTTCACCGCGGTCATGCGGGCCGGAACCGTCACCGGAGCCGCGCGCCTTCTCAACATCTCGCAACCCGCCCTCAGCCAGATCCTGAAACATACCGAGGATCAGCTCGGATTCGCCCTGTTCGCGCGCGAAAAAGGGCGCCTCCATCCGACGCCCGAGGCGATCGAGATCCTGCCGGAGGCTGAGCGGCTCGCTGCCGGGCTCGAGGGGCTGAAGCGCAAGACCGAGGATTTGCGCGAGGGGCGCTCCGGCCTCGTCAGGATCGCCGCTTCCGCGCCGCCGGCGATGGCCCTCTTGCCGCGGGCGCTCGCCGAGTTCCGCGCGAAGCATCCCGATGTCCGGCTGAGATCGCATGTGGCGCCGCTCAGCGCGCTGATCGGGCTGCTGAGAAGCGGGGAGGCGGCCATGGCGCTCGCACTCGACGACCGGATGCCTGCCGACATCCTCGTCGAGCAGGTCGGCCAGGCGAGCTTCTGCTGTCTCCTGCCCAAAGGCGATCCGCTGCTCGCTCTCGAAACCGTGTCCTTTGCCGATCTGCGGTCGCGCACGGTGATCTCCTATCGCGCGCCGACCCGGCCGCAGGAGGAGCTTGCCGCTGTGGCGCGGGCCGAAGGGGCAGTGTTCTCGCCACAGCTCGAGATCGACGTGTCGATCTCGGCGGTCGGTTTCGTGCAGGCCGGGCTCGGTGTCGGCGTCGTCGATGCCCTGCTGCCCTGGACGCAGTTCGAGGGGGTCGCGGTGCGACCGCTGGCGGGGAGCCCGAGTATGCCGCTCTCGCTCCTGACGCTGCGGGACCGGGCGCTGTCGCTCGCCGAGCAGCTGATGCGCGATCATCTCAGCCTGGTGTGCCGCACTCATGCATAAGTGCCACTTATGTCCGCACCCCGTAAACGTCTTGGACCGCGCAAGGCGCATCTGTGAGCCTCGATGGCGGGTCTAGGGAGCGAGCGGCAGCCATGCAAGCCGAGGTCGGCGGGACGGACTGGAAGGTCGGTGTCGATATCGGCGGCACCTTCATCGATTTCTGCGCCCTCGAGACGGGGTCGGGACGGCTCGTTTCCTTGAAGGTGCTGACGACGCCGGAGGATCCCGGCGCCGAGCTGATCTCGGGTCTCGACATCCTCGCCGCCAAGGAGCGGCTCGACGCGGCCTCCATCAGCCGTTTCGTGCACGGCACCACGGTCGGCATCAACACCGTCATCCAGCGCAAGGGAGCGAGGCTCGCGCTCATCACCAATGAAGGGTTCGAGGATGTGCTCGAGCTCGCCCGGCTGCGCATGCCGGACATGTACTCGCTGTTCTGCCAGCGGCCCGAGCCGCTGATCGGACGCGACCGCATCTTCGGCATCCCGGTGCGGATGCTCGCCGACGGGTGCGAGAAGCGCGCGCCCGATCGGGATGCCGTGGCCCTTGCTGTGCGCAAGGCATGCGCGGCAGGGGTGGACGGCATCATCGTGTCGCTGCTGCACTCCTGGCGGAACGCGGCCCACGAGCAGGCGGTGAAGGCCGAGATCGAGCGCCTTGCGCCGGAGCTGTTCGTGTTCGGATCGGCGGAAGTCTGGCCGATGATCCGGGAGTACGAGCGCACTTCGACCGCGATCCTCAATGGCTATGTGCATCCACGCGTCTCGGGCTATCTGGCGGCGCTGGAGCGGCGCCTCGCCGAGAGCGGCGTGCGTGCTCCCGCTCTCCTCACCAAGTCGAACGGCGGCCTGATGTCGGCGGCCGAGGGCCGGCGCGATTGTGTCTCGATGCTGCTGTCGGGAACTGCGTCTGGCGTGATCGGCGCGGCCTGGCTCGCCCGTCATGCCGGCGAGGCGCGGGTGCTGACGCTCGACATCGGCGGCACCTCGGCCGATTTCGCCCTCATCATCGACGGCGAGGCGCAATTCGGCGAGGGCGAGACGATCGGAGGCATCCCGCTGCACATTCCTTCCGTGTCGGTCAGCTCGATCGGCATCGGTGGCGGGTCGATCGCATGGGTCGACGATCACGGCCTCCTGCATGTCGGACCGGCGTCGGCCGGTTCGACGCCGGGGCCCGCCTGCTATGGCCGCGGCGGCACCGAGCCGACGCTGACGGACGCCATGGTGGTGCTCGGCTGGCTCGGTCATTCGGACATGGCCTATGGCCAACTGCATATCGACCGGGAACTGGCGCGGGAAGCCGTCGGCAAGCTCGCCAGCCGGCTCGGGCGCAGCCCCGAGGACACCGCGCAGGCGATGGTCGACGTCGCCGTGTCGGAGCTCTTCGTCGAGGTCGAGAAGCTGATCTCGCAGAGCGGAGTCGACCTCAGGGAGTTCACGCTCATGCCGTTCGGCGGTGGCGGGCCGATGCTCGGCGCGTTCCTCGCCCGAGAGCTCGGCATGAGCCGGGTGGTCGCACCGCTCCGGCCCGGCGTCGTCTCCGCGCTCGGCGGCCTCGTGGCGGACATGCGCGGGGATTTCATCCGCACCGTCTACGCCGAGGTGTCGGCTGAAGGTCTGAAGGGGATGTCGGCGGTGTTCGACGAGCTCGGCCAAGCCGCCCAAGCCTGGCTCGCCGCGCAGGGTCATGAGGGGCCGGCGCAGCTCGTCCGCTCCGCCGACATGCGCTATGCCGGCCAGAGCTACGAGATCGAGGTGCCCTTGGGCGGCGCGACCTGGTCGAATGCGCGGGCGATGGCGCAGGCCTTCCACGACGCCCATCGCCGCATCTACGATTTCGACGATCCCGCAGGCGCGGTCGAGGTCGTCAATCTGAGGCTGGCGGCGATCGGGCCGGGGCCCGCTGTCGAGCCACCGCATGATGCGGGCACCAGCACCGACGAGGTCGCGGCCGTTCAGCGAATGGTCGAGGTTCATCTCGCCGCGGGCCGGCGCGCCGTGCCGCTCTATGAGCGTGCTCGTCTCAGGGCAGGGGCGACGTTCGAGGGGCCGGCCATCGTCGCGCAAGAGGACACCACCTTCGCCATTCCCGACGGCGTGCGCGCACATATCGACAGGCATCTGAACATCCACCTCGACCTTGCGGAGCCGGGCTGATGGTCGACCGCATGACCCTGCAGGTTCTCGCCAATCACGCTCGGGCGGCGGCCGAGAACATGGCGCACACCCTGCACCGCACGGCGCATTCAGCGTTCGTGAAGGAGACGCAGGACTTCACGGTGATGCTGATGGACAGGACCGGCGATACCTTCGCGGTCCCCATCGATCTGGGGGCGACCTGGTATCCCGGCCTCACCTACGGACGTGGCATCGCCATGGTCGACGACTACCGACCGGGCGATGTCGCCTTCACCAACGATCCCTATTCCTGTTTCATCGCAACACATGCTCCGGACACGCATCTGTGGAAGCCGATATTCGCCGAGGGCGAGATCGTCGCCTGGTCGGGCGGGCATATCCACAACACCGACATGGGTGGCGCGGTGCCAGCCTCGCTCAGCCGCTCGCTGACGGAGATCCACCAGGAGGGCGTGCGCTTCCCGCCGATGAAGCTGATGCACGAGGGCGTGTTCGATGAAACCGTGCTTCGCATCATGACCACCAATGTGCGCAAGCCCGCGCTCAATCTCGGCGACATCAAGGCGCTGGTCGGCGCGCTCAATACCGGCGAGCGCAAAGTGCACGCCATGATCGCACGGTTCGGCAAAGAGGGCTTTCTCGCGGGCGTGTCCGCGCTCTTCGATCAGGCCGAGGCGCAGGCGCGTGCCATCCTTCGCGACATGCCGGACGGCGAGTGGGAGTTCGCCGACTATGCCGACGAGGACAGCGATCAGGCCAATCCCTGCCGGCTGAAGCTCACATTGCGCATCGCCGGCGAGGAGGCGGTGCTCGACTTCACCGGCTCCGATCCGCAGCTCGGCTCGTCGCTGAATGTGCCGTCCGGCGGCGATCCACGTCACACCATGCTGCTGGTCGGCGTCTATTATGTGCTCTACACGCTCAATCCGCACATCCTGCTGAACACCGGCCTGACGCGACCCTTCACCTGCATCACGCCCGAGGGGACGGTGCTGAACCCGGTTTTTCCGGCAGCCGTCGGCATGCGCTCGCTCACCTGCGCAAGATTGCGGTCGGTGATCTTCGGAGCGTTCGCGCAGGTCATCCCCGAGCGCATGCCCGCCGCGCCCGCCGGCAACAACTGCATCGTCAACGTCATGACGCGCGACGAGCGCAGCCGCTCGACCATCATCGCGGCGGTCAATCCGGTGGTCGGGGGCGGTGGCGGCATGCCTCACCGGGACGGCACCAACGGCTCGGGCGCCGATGCCGCCTATCTCAAGAACACGCCGATCGAGATCACCGAGACCGAGGTGCCGATCGAGTTCGTACGATACGGTCTTGCCCGCGACACGGGCGGCGCCGGCCGCTGGCGCGGCGGACTGGCGAGCGAGATGGCATTCCGGGTGTTCGCGCCCGACACGCGCATCACCGCGCGCAATCGCGACCGTTCGCGCTTCCGGCCGTGGGGCATTCTCGGCGGGCGCGCCGCCGGCCTGTCGCAGATGACGGTCAATCCCGGCAGCGAGCGGGAACGGGTACTCGGCAACATCGACACGGCGATCCTCGAGCCGGGCGACGTACTGATGATCCGCTCGGCCGGTGGCGGCGGGCGTGGCGATCCGTTCGAGCGCGAGGCGGAGCTGGTCGCGCGCGACGTCGCTTGCGGCTATGTCTCGCGGGAGGGGGCGGAGCGCGACTATGGCGTGGTGCTGGCGGGCGATGGCGTCGACGAGGCGGCGACGCGGGCCGCGCGCATGGCTGGGGCGAAGGGCGGGCAGGGCATGTTCCATTTCGGCCCTGAACGCGACGACTACGAAGCCTGCTGGACGGGCGAGGCCTATGGGGTCCTGACCGCACTCCTGCTTGCCCTGCCGATCCACTGGCGGTTCTTCGCCAAGACCGAGATCTTCCGGCGCATGAAGGGGCGTGCGGGTGCCGAGGGTGTCAGGGCCGCATTCGCCGAGGCATGCGCACGGTTTCCCGACTTGCCGCGGCCCGAAACCGCGGCCGGTGCGGGCGAATGAGCGCGGCGCGCATGGTGCGGCTCGGCGAATGTAGCCGCCGGCGCGTGCGCCTCATGCTCGACGGCGAGGAAATCGAGGCCCTCGAGGGCGATACCGTGCTGACGGCGGTACTGCTGACGCGGCCCTATCTGCGTCCCTCGGATGCGGGCGAGGGGCATCGCGCCGGCTTCTGCCTGATGGGCGCATGCCAGGACTGCCGGATCTGGTGCGCGAGCGGCGAGGGGGTGCAGGCCTGCCGGACGCTGGTGCAAGAGGGCATGGTGCTCCTAACCGAATGGCCGGCGGATATCTCGCGATGACCCGCGTTCTGATCGTCGGCGCCGGGCCGGCCGGCATCCGTGCGGCCGAGACAATGGTCGAAGCCGGTCTGCGGCCCATCGTGGTCGACGAGGGGCACCGTGCGGGTGGTCAGATCTACCGGCGTCCGCCAGATGGTTTCGCGCGCACGCAGGAGACGCTCTACGGTTCGCAGGCCGGCAAGGCGCGCGTGCTGCACGAGCTGTTCGATGGGCTCGTGGCGGCGGGGCGGATCGACTACCGGCCGAGGACGTCGGTGGTAGCGCTGTCGGAAGAGGCAGCCGATTGCCTCTGCGACGGCCGCATCCGTCGCATCGGCTACGAGCGGTTGATCATCGCCACGGGTGCCATGGATCGCATCATGCCGGTTTCGGGCGGGGAGCGCGCGGGAGTCTTCACCATCGGTGCGGTGCAGATCATGCTGAAAGCTCAGGCGGTCGCACCGGGCCGACGCATCGTGCTGGCGGGTACGGGGCCATTGCTCAGTCTCGTAGCGGACCAGTTGCGCCGGGCCGGCGCGGGTCTCGCGGCGGTGCTCGACACGGCGCCGTTGACGGCGCAGATCGGCGCGCTTCCGGCGATGCTCGCGAGCCGGCCAGGCACGACACTTCGAGGGTTGCGCATCAGGGCAGCACTCGGCCGCCTCTATCATCCGGGTGTGCGTGTCGATGAGATCGTGCACGAAGTGGCAGGGCCGGTCGCCGTGCGCTGGCGCGATGCCCGGGACCGCTCTCGCACGAGCCCATGCGATGCGGTCGGCATCGGCTGGCATCTCATGGCCGAGACGCGATTGGCCGAGCTCGCCGGCGCGCGCATGGCGTGGTCCGACCCGCAGGGGCAATGGCTGCCGGTGATCGATGCCATGGGGCGGGCCGGCGCCGGGCTCTATGTGGCGGGCGATTGTGCGCACATCGCCGGCGCGGACGCGGCGGAGATCGGCGGACGACTGGCGGCGTCGGCCTGCCTCGCCGATCTGGGCTTCAAGGCCGCCGATCCGCGTGCCGATCTCAGCCGGCTCGCGTGGCTGAGACGGTTCGCGGCGGCGATGGCGCAGGCGTTCCCGTGGCCCCCCATCGAGGGCGGCGAGATCGCGGGCGATACGGTGCTATGCCGCTGCGAGGGTGTGACGGCCGCGCAATTGCGGGATGCGGCAGATGTGGCAACTGGCGATTTCAACCGGGCGAAGTCGCTGTCGCGGCTCGGCATGGGGCGCTGCCAGGGACGCTATTGCAGCCTCGCGGGAGCCCTTGTAGTGGCGGCGCGAGCGGGCCAGAAACCGGGCGATGTCGGACATCTGCGTGCCCAGCCGCCGGTGCGGCCGGTCCCCGCCGCAGCCTGGCTCGGTGCCGGCGAGGAGGATCGACCGGATTCATGATCATGTCGGGCAATGGAACATGCTCCAGTGAGCGCCGCGTGCGTCAGGCTCGGGTTTCCACGAGCGGCCCTCGACCATCGGGTGAGACGATATGACCAGCGCATTCGATCCGGCGAGTCTCAGCCTCGCCTCGGGCCATTTCATAGCTGGCCGGCTCGTCGAGGATCGCGGCGAGATCGCGGTCGATGCGCCCTCCGACGGCCGCAGGCTCACGCTGGTGCCGCGCGGTGGAGAGGGCGTGGTGGCCAACGCTGTCGAGGCGGCGCGCCGGGCGCTCGCAAGGTCAGGCTGGGGTGAATGCCGGCCGCGGGACCGGGTCAAGGCTCTGCATGCCTGGGCCGACCTGATCGCGAACGACAGCGAGACGCTCGCCTGCCTCGAGGCGGTGTCGTCGACGCGGCCCCATGCCCATGTGCCCGGCCACGACATCGCGGCGACGACCGAGCAGATCCGCTTCTTCGCCGAGTTCGCCGACAAGGAAGGCGGACTGCTCGCCCCAACGGCAGCGGGTCAGGCCGGCTTCGTCATGGATCAGCCCTATGGCGTTGTCGGGGCCATCGCCCCCTGGAATTTTCCGATCAATATGGCGGGGTGGAAGGTGGCGCCGGCGCTGGCGGCTGGAAACGCCGTGGTGCTGAAGCCCTCGGAGATGACGCCCTTCTCCTCGCTGCGGCTCGCTGAGCTGGCGGTCGCGGCCGGCATTCCGGCGGGGCTGTTCAACGTGGTGGTCGGCGACGGGGCGGTGACCGGAGCTGCGCTTTGCGCGCATCCGGGCGTCGACAAGATCTCCTTCACGGGCTCGACGCGCGCCGGCGGGCAGATCATGGAGAATGTCGCCCGCTCGGGCATGAAGCCGATGACATTGGAACTCGGCGGCAAGAGCCCGATGGTGGTCTTTGCCGATGCCGACATCGATCTCGCCGTCGCCTGCCTCGAGAAGGGCATCATCCCGAATGCCGGCCAGTTCTGCGTGGCAGGCTCGCGGATGGTCGTCGCGCGCGAGATCGCCGCGGAGGTCATGGAGCGCCTGATCGCACGCTTTGGGGTGCATGTGCCGACACCGACCTGGGCGAAAGATGCGGGGCTTTCGCCAATCATCTCGGAACGCCAGCTCGGCCGGCTCGACAGCATCGTCGCGGCTGCGGTCGCCTCGGGCGCGACGACGGCATGCGGTGGCCAACGCTTCGATTGCGCCGGCAGCTACTACCGGCCGACGCTGCTGACCGACGTGCGGCCCGACAACCCGGCCGTGGTCGAGGAGATCTTCGGTCCGGTGGCGACTTTCCAGGTGTTCGACAGCGAGGACGAGGCAGAGCAGCTTGCGCGCCATCCGACCTATGGTCTTTGCGCCGGACTGTTCACGCGCGATCTGAGCCGGGCCCTCAGGTTTGCCCGCCGGCTGGAGACCGGCACCGTGTGGATCAATCGCTACAATCGATCCGGCGACCATATCCTGCCGACAGGCGGCTGGAAGCAGTCGGGCATGGGCAAGGATCTCGGTCGCGAGGCGTATCAGTCCAATCGGCGGACAAAGGCGGTTCTCATCGACCTCTGAGCGCCGTTGGCCGTTGCGGGATTCGAGGTACGGCGCGGGCCGTGGCGCTCAGCCAGGGGAGCGCGGTCGGCGTTTTCCGGCCGCGGTCGCCCGGGCCTTGCCGGACCGTGCGGGCTTTGCGGCAGCGGCGGAGCGGCCAGTCGTCCGCTTCGGGGCGGCGTCAGTCCTCGAGGTGGCGCGCGAGGCAGGCCGGTGGGACGTCTGGGCGCGCCGGCGCTTGCCCTTCTCGTCGTCCGTTGCCGGCTCGCCGGCGATGCGGGCCGGCTCACCCATCACCTGCGTCCGGCCGCGGGGAAGCACCGCGATGGCGGTCAGGCGGCCGAGCGTCGCCAGGTCGCCGGCGATGCGTCCATGCATGCCGGTGCCGACCAGAAGGGGTACGCCCATGCGCAGGGCCTTCAGCACGGCCATGCCGTCGAGCGCGCCGCCAGTCACCAGAACCCCCCGTGCGGCACGCCCCGGCCGATCGGCGAGTTGGCCGGCAATGCCGTCGAGCGCGAGATCGGCCGAGCGATCGGTCGCGGAAAGAACGGGCTTGCCGCCAGAGACGAAGACGGCGGTGCAGGTGCCGGCCCGTGCCGCCCGGCCTGCGGGTCTTGCGAGCGCGGCGAGCTCTGCCGCCGCCTCGAGGCGGATGCGTGGGCCCGATCGTCCGGGCGGTGGCAGGGCGTTGCTCTCGGCAAGGTCTTCGGCGGTCGTCGTGAAGGCGCAGCCGGAACCCGCAAGTCGGGACCTCTGCCGCGCCTCGTAGGCTGACGCTTCTGCCGTGCGTACGACGACCACGCCGAGATCAGCATCGTGCTCGACCGCAGTCACGGCCTCGTCCGGGCCGAGCAGGCCGCGGTTGAGCAGGAAGCCACGGGCGAGCGCCGCGGGATCGGTCGTCAGGGAGGTGATCGTCTCGATCTCGAGGCCGTTCAGCAGGATGGTGAGCGCCCGCTCCTCGCCGAACGCATGAAGATCGCGCTTTCGGCGGTCGCCGCTGCGGCTCGGTCGGGAGGCGCGGCCGGTCGCCTCGCCGGTTCGCGTACGGGCATGTTGGGCCCGTCCACCTTCATGCGCTCGTCTGCCTGCCACGCCACCGCCTCCATCCGTGCCGAAGGAGAGCAATTCTACCGTCATCGGCCCGGCACGTATCGGCCCAGATCGCCGTCCTCCACCGCCGGTTGGCGCCGCGGCACCGTCGCCTGCCTGCGATCCGGTTGAACATGCTGGCGGTTCGTGCTCTTGATCCGCCGGAACGACGGGCGAGACGGCGTTCTCCCAGAGGAGCTCTGCGTGCCTCGGCGGCCGCCGCCGACCGTGCCAGGCCGGCGCAGCGGCGCCCGTCCAGCCGATCCAGGAAAGGCAGCCATGGCCTCCGTCACCAGAGCCGATATCCTCGCTGCCCTGAAGTCGATCGCCGCACCCGATGGCCGGAGCAGCATCGTCGAACAGGGCCTCGTCTCCGAGATCGTCATCGCCAATCGGAAGGTCTACTTCGCGATCTCCGCGAGCCCCGACCGTGCCGCCGAGATGGAACCGATCCGCAAGGCCGCCGAGGCGGCGGTGAAGGCGCTCGAAGGCGTCGAGAGCGCCAATGTCGCACTGACGGCGGAGCGGGCGCCCGGCAGCCAGAGCCCGTCCGCAGCCGCCGGCAGCGAGGGGGCCGGCCGCACCGGCGCGGCACCGCGCACGGCGGCCCGCTCGGCGGCCATTCCCGGCATCCGCCACATCGTCGCGGTCGCCTCCGGCAAAGGCGGTGTCGGCAAGTCGACGACGGCGGTCAATCTCGCGCTCGGTCTGAAGGCGCTCGGCCTCAAGGCAGGCATCCTCGATGCCGATGTCTACGGCCCGTCGGTGCCGCGGCTGGTCGGTCTCTCCGGCAAGCCGCAGGTCATGCCCGACCGGCGCATCAAGCCGATGAGCGCCTTCGGCCTCAAGGTCATGTCGATGGGCTTCCTCATCGACGAGGGCACGCCGGTGGTCTGGCGGGCGCCGATGGTCATGCAGGCCTTGACGCAGATGCTGCGCGAGGTGGCCTGGGACGATCTCGACATCCTCGTCGTCGACATGCCGCCGGGCACGGGCGATGCCCAGCTCACGCTCGCCCAGCAGGCGCCGCTGTCGGGGGCGGTGATCGTGTCGACGCCGCAGGATCTGGCGCTGATCGATGCGCGCAAGGGCCTCGCGATGTTCCGCCAGGTCAATGTGCCCGTGCTCGGCATCGTCGAGAACATGAGCTATTTCCTCTGTCCCTCCTGCGGTACGCGCTCGGACATTTTCGGCCATGGCGGTGCACGCGAGGAGGCGGAGAGGCTCGGCGTCACTTTCCTCGGCGAGGTGCCGCTGCACATGACCATCCGCGAGACCTCCGACCGCGGCCAGCCGGTGACGGCGGTCGCCCCCGACAGCCCGCATGCCGACATCTATCGGGACATCGCCCGGAAGGTGATGGAGGGCATCGAGGAGCCGGGCGCGCGCCGCGCGGCGCCGCGTATCGTGATGGAATGATGCGATGTTCGACGAGACCACGCTCGCCATGTTCGCCGCCGCCACGCTCGCGACCTACCTCGCCCCGGGGGCCGACATGGCCTACATCGCCTCGAAGGCAGTCCCGGGAGGTGTGCGGCATGGGCTCCTCGCCGGTCTCGGCGTATTGATCGGCATCGTCATCCAGGCGGGCGCGGCCGCGCTCGGCGTCTCCGCCCTGTTCCATGCCTCGCCCATGCTGTTCGAGATCGTCCGCTGGACCGGCGTCGCCTATCTTGCCTATCTCGGCCTGCTCGCTCCAAGGGTGGAGCGCACGATGCGTCGCGCGGGGAGGGAGCGCGGACGAGCGGCCTCTCCATCGTTGCGAAGGGTGTCGGCGTCAACCTGCTCAATCCGAAGATCTCGCTGTTCTTCCTCGCTTTCCTGCCGCAGTTCGTCGACCCGTCGCGCGGCGACGTGACGAGGCAGCTTCTCGTGCTCGGGGCGATGTTCGCCGGCGGATCGGTGCTGTGGCTGAGCTTTCTTGCGGTGCTGTTTGCGCGGATCGGCCGGGCGATCGCGGGCAGCGCGCGGGCCATGCGCTGGCAGAGCCGCCTCACCGGCGTGGCGATGATCGGCTTTGCGGGTGCGCTCGCCGCATCCGGCCTCAGGAGATAGGCGATGGCGACGGATAATCGTCCCTGGCCGAGCGAGCTCAAGCTCGACCGTGCGCGCAGCGAGCTCACCGTCACCTTCGACGACGGCCAGCGCTTCGTCATTCCCGCGGAAATGCTGCGGGTGATGAGCCCGTCGGCCGAGGTGCAGGGGCACAGTCCCGAGCAGCGCGTGACCGTTGCGGGCAAGCGCAATGTGCGGATCACCGACCTCGTGCCGGTCGGCAACTACGCCGTGCAGATCGTGTTCGACGATGGCCACGACAGCGGGTTCTTCCGCTACGAGTATCTCTATGAGCTCGGCGAGCATCGCGAGACGCACTGGCTCGTCTATCTGGACGAGCTCGCCAGGAAAGGCCTGACGCGCGGCTGACCTGTCATAGCGGCGCGCACACGTTTCGGCTCGTGATCCCATTGGATGCGCGCGGGTATCTCCTTTGTTTGCGTGCGGCCGCCCTACCAACCCCGCGCGCATAGCACCTCGCGAAAGTCAGAACTTTCGCTCGCTGGTATCAGCCGTCGGGCGGGCGCCGTTCCCGGACGAAGCGAGCGCTTTCATTAACGCTATCTTCAAGCGCGCAAGTGCACTGTCGCGAGCGCGGAACCCGTTCTCGTGGCCCGCTGTCGCTGCACGGGAGGCAGCGCGGCGCATGTCGCGTGCCGGCTTGGCTCCGCGCGGACCTGTCGAGCCTTCAGGAGCGGTACGGGTGGCACACCGCCCGGTTGCTGCGGGTCGGCGTGCAGGCGGGCCCCGGTTGTCTCTGTCGGGTTTGTCATGTCAGTCGAGCGTCTTCTCGATCCCATCTCTGCCAGATCGGCCATCACGTCGGGTTATGTCGCGCTGCCGCAGGCCGATGCGCCGCGATGGTCGCGCCGCGTGACCGCCGACATCGTCTCGTTCCTCGACATCGCCGTCATCCTGATCAGCGCCATGCTGACCGGGCTTCTGCACGATCTGTGGGGCCTGCGCGTGGTGGTGCCGCCGCTGGCCCTGGCGCAGATCTGTCTCATCACGGCGGCGACGACGCATTTCGTGCTGCGCCAGCTCGCGCACTACGACATCGAGCGGATCGACCAGGTGACCGCCTCTCCCGGCAGGCTCGGGCTCGGTCTCGTCATCTCCTTCTCGATCGTGATCGCGACCGCGCATACGCTCGGCGTCGCCGACAGGCTGCCGAAGGCCTGGTTCCCGGTCTGGCTCGGCGGTACGCTGGCGCTTCTCGTCATCGAGCGTTTCGCGGTCAGGATGGTGCTGAAGCGGGCAGGCCGGCGCGGCGTGTTCGTCAGCAATGTCGCCGTCTACGGGGCCGGCCGCATCGCGCACAAGCTCGAGGAGCATGTGGCGCGCTCGGGCGCGGCCTTGCGTCTCGTCGGCATCTATGACGACCGCGCCGATCCGGCCCGTATCGACACGCAAGGCCTGCCGATCGCGGGACGATTGGAGGATCTCATCCGCGACGGTCGCGAGGGCCTCATCGACGAGATCGTCATCGCCCTGCCGCAGACGGCCGACCATCGCATCGCCGGCATCGCGCGCCGGCTCGAGCAGCTTCCCGTCCGGATCAGGGTCTGCACGCAGATCTCCTCGGACCTCGTCGACCTCGATGCGCGCAGCCACAAGGTGTCGAGCATCGGTCCGCTCGGGCTGCTCGACCTCAAGTCGAATCCATTGCCCGATTGGGCGCCGTTCCTGAAACGTGTCGAGGACGTGGTCATCTCGTCGGTGGCCCTTGCGCTCGCGCTGCCGGTCATGCTCGTCGTCGCGGCGCTCATCAAGCTGGACAGCCGTGGGCCGGTGTTCTTCCGCCAGAAGCGCCATGGGCTCAATCACCGCGTCATCGAGGTGCTGAAGTTCCGCACCATGCGTGTGATGGAGGACGGAGCCGGCGTCCGTCAGGCGACGCGCGACGATCCGCGCATCACGAGGGTTGGTCGCATCCTGCGCAAGACCAGCCTCGACGAGCTGCCGCAACTCATCAACATCATTCGCGGAGAGATGTCGCTGGTCGGACCGCGTCCACATGCGATCGTGCACAACGAGCAGTACGGCGAGATGCTGGAGCGCTATGCCAACCGGCATCAGGTGAAGCCGGGGCTGACGGGCTGGGCGCAGGTGAACGGGTTCCGCGGCGAGACGCGGACGCCCGAGGCGATGGAGGCGCGCGTCGAGCACGATCTCTACTACATCGACAACTGGTCGCTGTGGCTCGACCTCAGGATCCTCGCCCTGACGCCGCTCTACGGCTTCGTGCACCGGAACGCATTCTGATGGGCGGGTCGGCCGCGATCGCATTCGATGCATGCGACGGCCTTGGCGGCGAGGCCGGCTCGCGCGCCAGCAGGGCCGACCGCACGTCACGCCGACCGGCGCGGCCGCGCAAAGGCACATTCCTCTCCGAGCTCAGGCATACGCCGCTGCCGGTCGCCGCGCTCATCCTTGGCATCATCTGTCCGAGCGAGCTGTCGCTCTTTCTCGGCGGCATCCGCCTGCCGCCGCACCGCATCGCCCTCCTCGTCTTCCTCCTGCCGGCGTTGTTCCGGCTGATCCGCCAGCGCGACATCCGCATCGGCAGCTTCGATGTCGCCTTCATGCTGTTCGGCGCCTGGCAGCTCGGGGTCTTCATCCATCACGAGGGTGTTTCGGGTGGCGGCCAGTTCGGTGGCGCGCTCGCGCTCGAAAGTCTCGGCTCCTACCTGGTCGCGCGGGCCTATGTGCGGGACTATGAGAGTTTCCGCGGGGCGATACGCTTCCTCTTTGCCATGATCATGCTGCTCGGCAGCCTCGCCTTCGTCGAGGCGGTGAGCGGCGTGCATTTCATCCATGACGTGCTCTACAAGATGACCGGTTTCTTCCAGTCATCGGTGCGCGTCGAGAAGCGTCTCGGCCTCATTCGCGCCTATGCGACGTTCGACCATCCGATCATCTATGGCACGTTCTGCGCGAGCCTGATGTCGCTGCTGTGGTTCACGACCGAGACGCGGAACACGCAGATCGTGCGTTCCTCCGGACTCGCCCTCGCAACCTTTCTCGGTCTCTCCTCGGCGCCGCTGCTCAGTCTCGGCGTGCAGGCGACTCTGATCACCTGGGACCGGGTGACGCGCGGTGTCGACATGCGCGTGCCGCTGACGCTGATAGCGCTCGTCGGGCTCTATATCGGCATCGAGATCGTATCGAGCCGGCCGGCCTTCGAGGCGATCATCATGCGGGTGACGCTCGATCCGTGGACGGCGTTCTATCGCATGCAGATCTGGCACTATGGGCTCGAGAATGTCTGGATGAGCCCGTTCCTCGGCGCGGGTCTGGCCGGATGGGAGCGCATCTGGTGGATGAGCGCGACGACGGTCGACGCGTTCTGGCTGCTGGTGCCGATGCGCATGGGCATTCCGGCCGTCGTTCTCTTGCTGCTCAGCGCCGGTCTCCTCATGCGTGCGGTCAATCGCCGGCAGAAGCGGCCGCGGTTCGAGCGCGATGCGGCGATCGGCTGGACGATCTCGATCATCTCGATCGGGCTGGTCGGTCTGACGGTGCACTACTGGAACTCGATCCACGCCCATGTCTTCCTGCTGCTCGGGCTTGGCGCGTGGCTCGCCGATCCGGCTGGCAAGGCGCGTGGCGGCGGTGCGGGCAAGGGCCGGTCGAGAAGGAAAGGCCGCGCCCCGGCTCGCGGCGGTGGCACCCATGCGCCAGCCGCCGAGGCAGTCGTTCCGGGCCGTGGCGGCGGTGCGGAGACCGGCACCGATCACCGCGACATGCCGGCGATGAGAGCGGCCGAGCGGACGATGCCTGCAGCAGACGGCCGATGGATGGGGCCGTCGTCGCGCCGGGACCATCCGCCGCTTGCGGGAGCCCGACGGGATTCGCGCCCGCGTCGCCGATCGGGGTAGGGCGGAGTGGCCGGCGCCGTCAGCCCGGCCTCGTCACCCGCCTCGTGCTCAGTTGGTGTCCTCGGGCAGGACCGGCAGGGGATGGAACTCGATCCCTTCCTCGCGCAGCGCCTCTGCCTCCTCGACAGTCGCCTCGCCGTAGATGCCGCGCGGATCGATCTCTTCGTAGTGGATCTTGCGCGCCTCCTCGGCGAAACGGTCGCCGACATAGTCGGCGTTCTGGCGCACATGGTCGCGAAGCTTGCGCAGGACCTCGACGACTTCGCCCGGCAGCGGCAGGCCCTTCGTCATCTGTGGGGCGGGCGCGGCGGCGGGGGCGGGTGCCGCCACGGTCTGCGACACGGCGGGATCGCGATCGCGGCGGGCGACGGCGGGCGCCATCACCGCCTTGGCGATCTCGGCATCGCCACATTGCGGGCAGGCGAGCAGCTTGCGGGCGACCTGCCGGTCGAAGTCCTCGCCCGAGCGGAACCAGGCCTCGAACTCGTGGCCCTTGCTGCAATTGAGCCGGAAGCGAATCATGACGCTTGCCTCGCAAGGGTGGGGCTCGCGGGCATGGGCGCGAAGGCGCGGTCGTGCGCGAGCGCCGGGATGCGTCCGCGTGCATCGGCGATCCGCGCCAGATCGAGCTCGGCATGGATCACGCCCGGCTCCGTTCCGGTCTCGGCGATCACCTCGCCCCAGGGATCGACGACGAGGCTGTGGCCGTAGGTCTCGCGGCCGTTCTCGTGACGACCGCCCTGGGCGGCGGCGAGAACGAAGCTGCCGGTCTCGATGGCGCGCGCCCGCAGCAGCACCTGCCAATGGGCTTCGCCGGTCTGGCGGGTGAAGGCGGACGGCACGGCGAGGATGCCGGCGCCGGCCTTGGCGAGCGTGCGATAGAGCGCCGGGAACCTCAAATCGTAGCAGATCGACAGCCCGAGCCCGACCCCGCCGAGGTGGGCGACCACGGCCTCGCTGCCGGGCGCGAAATTGCGGCTCTCGCGGTAGCTTTCGCCGCTCGGCAGGTCGACGTCGAACATGTGGATCTTGTCGTAGGTGGCGAGGATCTCGCCATCGGGGCCGATCAGCACGGAGCGGTTGAGGAGGCGGTCGCCGTCCAGGCCGCGGAAGGCCATGGAGCCGATATGGAGACAAATGGCGAGCTCGGCGGCGAGCCGGCGGAAGCGGGCGATGCCGCGGTCGGTCTCGAACGGCGCGACGCTCGCCCGCAGCCGCTCGCGGTCGAGCTCCATGATGCCGGTATTCTCCGGCGTCTGGACATAGCGCGCGCCGCCGGCGGCCGCCTCGCGCACCAGCGTCTCGGCAGCGGCGAGATTGGCGTCCACCTCGCGGCCCGAACGCATTTGCACGAGTGCCACGCTGAGCTTTTGGGTGCCGCTCATCGTCTCTCCATTCCCGCCCGGCCTTCGGCGGCGCGGACGCGATCCGTTCGCTCGAACGCCACGGTCACGGCCCGCTCCCTCGAGGAGGAGATTGCCAGGCCGGCGGTCGCGCAAGACATGCGTCGTCCGAACCTGCCCAGAGGATAGCCTTCGTCGCGCCCTCCGTCACCCGGGCGAGTCATTGCGCAAGGAGCGGATCGAGCTTGCCCGCATGGTCGAGCGCATGCAGGTCGTCGCAGCCGCCGACATGGCGTGCACCGATCCAGATCTGCGGCACGGTGTTGCGCCCGCCGGCCTTCGCCCTCATCGCCTCGCGCAGCGATGGATCGCGCGAGACGTCGATCTCGTCATAGGCTGCGCCCTTGCGATCGAGGAGCGCCTTGGCCATGTGGCAATAGGGGCAATAGGGTGTGGTGTAGATGGTGATCTGAGGCATCGGCCGGTCCTATGGCTGGCAAGGGCGGCGATCATAGTCGGGTGTCGGCGGCACGCAACGGCTTCGGCGCGCAATCGAGGATCGCTCGGCGGTGACGGCCGTACCGTCGACGCTCGGGAACCGGTCAGGCGTTGGCCGGTACATCGCCGGTGACGCGGGCGAGCGCGACGACATCGACCCGCGCCGCGCCCGCCCGCCGCAGCGCCCGGGTGGCGGCTTCGACCGTGGAGCCGGTGGTGATGACGTCGTCGACCAGCAGCACGTTGCGGCCCTCGATCCGGCGGCGGGCACGGCGCGGCACCGCGAAGGCCCCCTCGACATTGCGGCGCCGCTGATCGAGCGACTTGCCGACCTGGGTCTCGGTCGCGCGGGTGCGGCGCAGGAGCATGGGATCGTGGCGGATACCGGTCGCGCGCGAGAGCTCGTCGGCGAGGAGGGCCGCCTGGTTGAAGCGTCGCCGCCAGAGGCGCCAATAGGCGAGCGGGACGGGCACGATCAGATCGGTGCCGGGCAGGAGGTCGGCGGCGGCGAGCGCGAGCCAGCGGCCGAACAGCGAGAGCGCGTGATGCTGGTCGCCATATTTGAGGCCGTGGATCATGTCGCGCAGCGTGCCGCCGTAGCGGGCGACGGCGCGGGCGCGGTCGAAGGCCGGAGGATGGGCCAGCGCCTCGGCCGAGACCACGATGCCGCCGGGATCGAAGGGAAGGGGAATGCCGAGCCGGTCGCACAGCGGGTGGCGGATGAAATCGACCGTCTGCCAGCATTGGGCGCAGAGTGTATGGTGATCGGTCAGCGGCGTGCGGCAGTTCACGCAGACGGGCGGCACCAGGAGATCGGCGATGCTGCCGGCGGCCCGTGCCACGCCGCGACCGGCGAGACGCGCCAGCCGGATCGGGCCGCCGCGTGGACGGGAGGCCGGCTCACCCGGCCGCTCTGCCGGGTGAAACTCCGTCTGAGGCGGCATGTCGTTCGCTCCCGATACCTTCCCTGTCGCTCTCGTGCGGACGCCTGGCGCAAAGTCTAGGTCGACGGGCGGAAGGGGCGCCATCGGGTGCGCACCCGGGGGGCGGGGCAGTTCCGATGGCGGGCTGGCGGGCATGCAGCACACATGCGACAAGCCTGACCATCTGCGTATGGCCCGAAAGTCAGCCCTGGAGTCGCTCGCATTGGACACCCGCCACCTCATCTTCGACCGCCGGCTCGTCAGACAGCGCAAGGCGCGGGCGTCGGCCGGGCTCGAAGGCTTCGATTTCCTGAGGCGCCGGGTCGCGGAGGATCTGGCGGAGCGGCTGGCCGCGGTGCGCCGCGAGTTTCCACGTGCGGTCGAGATCGGGGCGGAGGGGCCCGAGCTGCGCGAGGCCCTGGCGACCGTTGGAACGGTCGGTCCGCTGGTCGGCCTCGCCGTCGATCCGGCGCTGGCGCTGCGGTTCGGCGGACCGGCGCTCGTCGCCGACGAGGAGGCGCTGCCGCTCGGTCCCGCGACGCTCGACTTGGCAGTCTCGGCTCTGGTGCTGCAGCAGGTCAACGACCTGCCGGGGACGCTCGTGCAGATCCGTCGGGCGCTGAGACCGGACGGGCTGATGCTCGCTGCGCTTCTCGGCGGCGATACGCTCTGCGAGTTGCGCGCGGCCTTCGCCCTTGCCGAGGCGGAGATCACGGGCGGTGCCTCGCCGCGGGTCGCGCCCTTTGCCGACGTGCGGGCGCTCGGCGGCCTCCTGCAGCGGGCCGGCTTTGCGTTGCCGGTCGCCGACGCCGAGAAGGTAATCGTCACCTATGACGATCCGCTCGGCCTGTTTCAGGACCTGCGTGGAATGGGTCTCGCCAACGCGCTCGTCGAGCGGTCGCGCAGACCGATGACGCGCGGACTGCTCGGCCGGGTGCGCGATAGCTACAGGGAACGCTTCGCCGGCGCCGACGGCCGGGTGAGCGCCACTTTCGAGATCGTCACGCTGACGGCGTGGGCGCCCGATCCGAGCCAGCAGCAGCCGCTGAAGCCCGGCTCGGCACAGATGCGCCTCGCCGATGTCCTGAAGCCGCCGACCGATCGCAGAGGTCGCGACGCGGACGGGCAGTGAGGCCGGGGCCGGGGCGGAGCCCGACGTCAGGCGCCGAGAATGGCCTCGAACCAGGTGGTGACCGAATCGAAGATGCCGACGAGCTCGGGCGTGATGGTCATCAGCGAGGCGACGATGCCGATGCAGACGATGGCGGCGATCAGCCCGTATTCGATCGAGGCGGCCGCCTTCTCGCTGCGCATGAAGTCGGCAAAGAGGCCGCGCCAGCCTTCAGCGGCCCTCGATCGATCGTCTCTGTGAAAATCCAACATTTCCGGCTCCCCTAAGCCCTCATTCCAGGGCTTCGGCGGCGAGCCTCACCCCAAGAGATCCTGCAGCATGGCCCGCAGCGGCTGATCGGCGGGCGGCAGCGGATAATCGCCGAGCCGTGCCGGTCTCACCCAGGCGAGCTCCTGCCCCTCGCGCGCCGTCACCTCGCCGTGCCAATTGCGGCAGAGGAACAGCGGCATCAGCAGGTGGAAACGCTCATAACCGTGGCTGGCGAAGGCGAAAGGGGCGAGACAGCGCTCGGGCACGTCGATACCGAGCTCCTCCTCGAGCTCTCGGATCAGCGCAGCTTCGGGCGTCTCCATGTCCTTCACCTTCCCGCCCGGGAATTCCCAGAGGCCCGCCAGATGCTTGCCTTCGGGACGCTTCGCGAGCAGGACGCGACCATCGGTATCGATGAGCGCGCAGGCCACGACGAGAACGATCCGGCCCGTCATGCTTCCCCCCAATGTGGCGTGGAATTCTTAACAACTTCCGCATGAGTTTTATGAACTGGGATATAAAATCCTCTATTCGCAAGGCTTTGAAAAGGATAACCGAAAGCTGATTTGCCGACCGACGGTTGCAGATCTGGTCGATGATAGCGCGACATTGGCATCATTGCGGTGTTGCAGTCGCTGGTTTCAGACCTCGAATGCCTGACGGCGAGATTCCGGCAGGGTCAATGGCGGAGTCATGAGAACCATTCGCAAATTCATGATTGCGGCCGACTTTCTTGAAACGGCCACGCGAGATCGCGACTTTCCGCGGCCCGGGACTGCCTGTTCGAGAACGCTTTGCTCGCGCATTCAGCTCCGATAGTCGGCGTTGATGGAGACATATTCAGCGGTCAGGTCGCAGGTGTAGACCGTCGCCATGCCGTCGCCGACGCCGACATCGACGCCGATCTCGAGCTCGCTGCCCTTGAAGTAGGTGGCTCCCGCGGCCTCGGTATAGGTCGGATCGACCGCTCCCTCGCGGGCGACCGAGATGTTTCCGAAGCGGATCGCGATCCGGTCGCGGTCGGCCGCCTCGCCGGACTTGCCGATCGCCATGACGATGCGGCCCCAATTGGGATCGGAGCCGGCGAGCGCCGTCTTGACCAGTGGCGAGTTGGCGATCGAAAGACCGATCCGGCGGGCCGCCTCGATGCTCTCGGCGCCAGTCACCTTCAGCGTCACGAATTTCGTCACCCCCTCGCCGTCCTTGACGATCTGCAGGGCGAGATCGTGCATCACGGCGCGGAACGCTGCGACGAAGGCCGCCGCCTCGGGAGCGTCGATGTCGGTGATGGCGGGGGTGCCGGCCCGGCCGGTCGCGAAGGCGAGCACGGTGTCGCTCGTCGAGGTGTCGCCGTCGATGGTGATGGCGTTGTGCGATTCGGCGACCGAGAGGGCGAGCAGGCGATCGAGGGCGGGCTTTGCAACCGCCTGGTCGGTGAAGACGAAGGTGAACATGGTCGCCATGTCGGGTGCGATCATGCCCGCGCCCTTGGCGATGCCGTTGATCGTGACTTTACGGCCGGCGATCTGCAGGGTGCGGCTGGCGATCTTCGGGTAGGTATCGGTCGTCATGATCGCGCCTGCGGCGGCGGCGAGGCCGTCGGGCGCGGCGGCAGCGGCGAGGGCCGGCAGGTGCCGGGTGATGAGCGCGGCGTCGAAGGGCTGGCCGATGACGCCGGTCGAGGCGACGAAGACCTCGCCTGGAGTGCAGCCGGCGGCCTCGGCCGCGGCCGCAACGGTCCGGTCGACCGTCTCGCGGCCGAGCTTGCCGGTGAAGGCGTTGGAATTGCCCGAGTTGACGACGAGGGCGCGGGCGCGACCGGCCTCGCGGCAGGCGCGGCACCAGTCGACTGCGGCGGAGCAGGTCTTGGAGCGGGTGAGCTGGCCGGCGACGGTCGTGCCCTCATCGAACAGGACGAGAAGCAGGTCGGTCCTGTTCTTGTACTTGATGCCGGCTTCGGCGGTGGCGAAGCGGACACCGGCGACGGGATGGGCAACCACCGGCACTTGCGGGGCGAATGGGGAAATCTTGCTCACGGCCGGTCACTCCGCATGGCTTTGCAGAACATCGAAGGCGGGATGGACTCTTGGACCGCGGTCGCCGGGACGAGACGCCTTCGCCCGTCCCGGCCCGCGTCTCCTACTGGCCGGCCGCGCCTTCGCCAGCGTCGCCGCCCGCCGAGAGGCCGAGCGCCTCGTCGGTGGCGGTCGGATCGAGGATCTCGATCTTGGCGCCATCGCGGAGGCCCTGGACGACCTCCTGGGCCTTGCGCTGGAGGAGCGACACCATGATGCGCTCCTTGACCGAGTCGAAGCTCGGCAGGGCGCGTACGCTTGTCCTCGAGCTTGATGACGTGCCAGCCGAACTGGCTCTCGACCGGCTCGGAGATGTCGCCCGGCTTCATCGAGAACACCGCCTCGTCGAAGGGCTTCACCATCTGGCCGCGACCGAAATAGCCGAGGTCGCCGCCATTGGCGCCCGAGCCGGGATCCTGCGACTTCTCCTTGGCGACATCGGCGAAGTCGTCGCCGCGGCGGATCAGCTCGAGAACCTCGAGCGCCTCCTCCTTGGTCTTGACGAGGATGTGACGGGCGTGGGCCTCCTCCTGTGGCGGCACCTTGGCGATCTGCTCGTCATAGATGGCCTTGGCGCCCGCCTCGGTCACGGCATCGCGGATCGCCTTGTCGAAATAGGCGTCCCTCAGCGCACGCTGGCGATAATAGGCCATGCGGCTCTCGAAGCCGCCCTCGCCTTCGAGCTTCTCACCGGCGCCGGCGGCGGCCATCAGGCGGTTCTCGATCAGATATTCGATGACGACGCGGCGGCGGCGCGGCTCGGGAATGCCGCTCAGCTCCGGACCGATCTCGGTCTCGGCGAAGCGGATGTCTTCCATGGTGATGTCGGCGCCGTTGACGCGGGCCACCACCGGATCGTCGGCGCGGGCCGGCGCGGTGAGGGCGTCAGGGCCGGCGAGGAGCGCCGCGGCAAGGAGGCACGCGGCAAGCGGTTTGGTGGAAGCTTTCACGCTTGAACCTCTCGGGTGGTGGATGCTTTCAAGGGACAGAAATCCGGGGACTGACATCCGGGGCATTACATCCGGGGCCTGACATCCGGGGGCCGGTATCGGCCCGCGGCCGGGGCGAGCCACGGCGTGCCGGTGCCGGAACGCAATGCGGCGAGGCATGCCGGCGCTTTGGAGCCGAATGAGGGCGAAGGCACCGTCGGTCGCCAGTTCCATAGACCCGGCCACTGGCCCTGCCTAGTGTCGTGATCGCGAAATTCGTCGCAGCAGGCATCGAACGGGTTTCGCAAGCCGCCTTCAGGCGTCGTTGCACCGGCGGCACAGCGACCGGAGCGGGCCGGTGCGGCCCCTTCGCTCCGCCCGTGCCACGCGCCAGCCGCCGCCACGACACCTGACGCCCCCATGCCTGCCTGCGAACGCCTTAGCCAAGGTCGGGCCGTCGCGTTGACATCGGCATTGACCGCTCCTATCTCTGCCCTTGACCGCTGCCGGAAGGCCGCGCTGAACGATCTTCCGTGCCTTGCGCGAACCTTCTCGCCCGCCGCCAGGCCGACTGGTTCGAGAGGTGGCTGCCCGTCCCGTCCGTTCGGCACCTGCCCCCTGCCGCCAGGCAGCGGCTCGCGATCCGCGGACGGGCCGAAAGCTGCTGGCCCCGGCCTAGAGCGACTACCGGTCCGATGAAATCGAGCCGGCGCCCTAGGTTATTGATTTGTCGCATTTTCATTCGGCGAGCCGGTGTCCACCTCGTCGGAAAATGCTCAAGCAAGGATTCCGCCCGATGGTTTCCATCACGACTATCGCGACCCGCATCTTCGGGTCCTCGAACGACCGCAGGCTGAAGCGGTTTCGCAAGCTCGTGGAGGAGATCGGAACGCTGGAGCCGACGCTCGAGAAGCTGACCGATGCGGGCCTTCGCCAGCAGACCGACAAGCTGCGCCTCGCCTACCAGCAGAACGAGGATCTCGACGCGCTCCTGCCGGAGGCCTTCGCGACGGTGCGCGAGGCGGCGCGGCGCACGCTGAAGCAGCGGCATTTCGACGTGCAGCTCATCGGCGGCATGGTGCTGCACCAGGGCAAGATCGCCGAGATGAAGACCGGCGAGGGCAAGACGCTCGTCGCCACGCTCGCGGTCTATCTGAACGCGCTCGCGGGCAAGGGTGTGCATGTCGTCACGGTCAACGACTATCTGGCCAAGCGCGACGCGGAATGGATGGGCCAGGTCTACCGCTTCCTCGGCCTCACTGTCGGCTGCGTGGTTCACGAGCTGACGCCGGACGAGCGCCGCGCCGCCTATGCCTGCGACGTCACCTACGGCACCAACAACGAGTTCGGGTTCGACTATCTCCGTGACAACATGGAGCATTCGGTCGATGCCATGGTGCAGCGCGGTCACTTTTTCGCGATCGTCGACGAGGTTGATTCGATCCTGATCGACGAGGCGCGCACGCCGCTGGTGATCTCCGGTCCCGTCGAGGACAAATCCGACCTCTATGTCGCGATCGACAAGATCATCCCCGATCTCGTGCCGGAGGACTACGAGATCGACCTCAAGATGCGCCAGGTGGCGCTGACCGAGGCCGGCAACGAGCATGTCGAGGACCTCCTGAAGGCGGCTGGGCTCCTGAAGGGCGTGTCGCTCTATGATCTGGAGAACGTCCGCACGGTCCATCACATCAACCAGGCGCTGAAGGCGCACACGCTGTTCCAGCGCGACCGCGACTACATCGTCCGGAACGACGAGGTGGTGATCATCGACGAGTTCACCGGCCGCATGATGCAGGGCCGGCGCTATTCGGACGGGCTCCATCAGGCGCTCGAGGCCAAGGAAGGCGCGCATATCCAGCCGGAGAACCGCACACTCGCCTCGATCACCTTCCAGAACTATTTCCGCCTCTACAAGAAGCTCGCCGGCATGACCGGCACCGCCGCCACCGAGGCGAACGAGTTCCTCGACATCTACGGCCTGGAGGTGATCGAGATCCCGACCAATGTGGCGGTCGCCCGGCTCGACGAGGACGACGAGGTCTATCGCACCGGCATCGAGAAGTACCGGGCGATCATCGCCCAGATCGCCGATTGCCGCCGCCGCGGCCAGCCGGTGCTGGTCGGCACGACCTCGATCGAGAAGTCGGAGCAGCTCTCCAAGCACCTGAAGGACAAGAAATTCATCGACGAGCTGGCGAAGTCGCTGGCCAGTCAGGCCGAAAATCTGAAGCCCGGCCGCGACGAGGGGCTGAAGGCGCTGCAGGCTTACTTGCGCGACATCTCGGCCTATCTCGGCGAGGTGGCGAAGAAAGCGAAGTCCGGCGAGGTGGTGATTCCCCACCAGGTGCTGAACGCGCGCTATCACGAGCAGGAAGCCAACATCATCGCCCAGGCCGGCGTGCCCGGCGCCGTCACGATCGCCACCAACATGGCCGGCCGCGGTACCGACATCCAGCTCGGCGGCAATGTCGAGTATCGCCTGCGCGACTGGCTCAGTGAGGAGGCAAAGGCCGGGCGCGAGCCCGACGACAAGGCGGCGATCGCCAGGCGCGGCGAGATCGAGGCCGATGTCGGCGACAAGAAGCGTGCGGCCTTGGAGGCGGGCGGGCTCTATGTGATCGGCACCGAGCGCCACGAAAGCCGGCGCATCGACAACCAGCTCCGTGGCCGCTCGGGCCGCCAGGGCGATCCCGGCCGGTCCAAGTTCTATCTCTCGCTCGACGACGATCTGATGAAGATCTTCGGCTCGGACCGCATGGACATGATCCTCGGGCGGCTCGGCCTGGAGGAGAACGAGGCGATCACGCATCGCTGGATCAACAAGGCGTTGGAGAAGGCCCAGCAGAAGGTCGAGGCGCGGAACTTCGACGCGCGCAAATACGTCCTCAAATACGACGACGTGATGAACGACCAGCGCAAGGTCATCTTCGAGCAGCGCATCGAGCTGATGGGCGACGACGATGTCCGCGAGACGGTCGAGAGCATGCGCAGTGAGGTTCTCGACGACCTCGTCGCCAAGCACATCCCCGAGAACGCCTATGCCGAGCAGTGGGATGCGGCAGGGCTGAAGACCGACATCCACGACATCTTCGATCTCGACCTGCCGATCGAGGATTGGGCGGCGGAGGAAGGCATCGCCGAGAGCGAGCTGCGCGAGCGGCTCGGCGAGGCGGTGACCAAGTCGGTCGAGGAGAAGAGCGCCGAGATCGGCGCCGAGCCGATGCGCCACATCCAGAAAATGGTGCTTCTGCACACGCTCGACCATCTCTGGCGCGAGCACATCGTCAATCTGGAGCATCTACGCGAGGTGATCGGCCTCAGAGGCTATGGCCAGCGCGATCCGCTCAACGAGTACAAGACCGAGAGCTTCACGCTGTTCGAGAGCATGCTCGACCAGCTCCGTCTCGCGGTGACGGGGCAGCTCATGCATCTGCGCCTCAGCCGCGACACGCCGCCGCCTGAGCTCGCGCCGGAGCCCCTGCCGGTCATGGAGACGCACAAGATCGACCCGTTCACCGGCGAGGACGAAATGGCGCTCGCCGAGGCGCAGAGCGTGGTCAGCGGCCGGGCGACGGCGGCAAAGCCGGCGCCGGTGCGCGTGCGCAAGGCCGAGGGCGAAGCGATCGACCCCAAGAGCCCGGCATCCTGGGGCAAGGTCGCGCGCAATGCCCCATGCCCCTGCGGCTCGGGCAAGAAGTACAAGCACTGCCACGGCAAGCTGAGCTGAAGTCCCGGGATGTAACCTCGCGGCCGCTGCTCAGGCTCGCGAGCCTCTCACCGATCTGACCCGGCGCGGACGCGGTGTTGTGACCGACGAGGCTTGCGGCGGGTCGTCCGGACCGCGGCCGGGTGTCGCGCGGGGCGTGCCGGCGGCGATCCCGTAGCTGCCGAAGCGGCCCCTCACCTCGGCCATCTCCTCGTCCGACAGGATGACCGCGCCACCGAGCGCGAGGGCATGCCAGTATTGCCGCGCAAGGGTCTCGAGCTCGACGGCGGCCCACATGGCCTTTTCGAGATCGGCGCCGGTGGCGATCATGCCGTGATTGGCCATCAGGCAGGCGCTGCGGCCCTCGAGGGCGGCGAGCACGTTCCGCGCCAGCGCCTCGGTTCCGAAGGTGGCGTAGCGAGCGCAACGCACATCATTGCCGCCGAAAGCCGCCACCATGTAGTGGCAGGCGGGGATGTCGCGCCGCGCCATCGCGAGCACCGTCGCAAAGGTCGAATGGGTGTGGACGATCGCGCCGATCTCGGGTCGCGTCCGGGCGATGGCGACATGGAAATGCCATTCGGTTGACGGCTTCAACGGGCCCTCGAAGCGGCCCGAGGGGTCGGCGAGCGGCATCGCCGCGATCATCTCCGGGGTCATGCGCTCGTAGGAGGTGGCGCTCGGCGTGATCAGCAGACGCTCGCCGTGACGGACGGAAATATTGCCTGAGGTGCCCTGGTTGAGGCCACTCGTATTCATGGCGCGGCAGGCCTCGATGATCGCCTGGCGGATCGCGCGCTCGGCCTTGTCCATTCCGCACTCTCCCCGTCCTGTCGGCGATGACGACGCGTTCGGCGCGACCATCGCGCGGCCAGACGGACGGCGCAATGGCGAGCTTGCGCGCGCCGTCACATGGCGAGGACGATGCGGGTATGGGCCCGCGAGACGCAGGGGCAGAAGCGATGGCGGCGCTCGCTCTCGGTGAGGCAGCCGTCCTTGTGGATGAGGTCACCCTCGACATAGTCGGTGACGCAGGTGCCGCATCCGCCGGTCTCGCAGCCGGGATCGACCGGGTAACCGGCGGCGATCAGCACCGAGAGAGCGCTCTCGCCCGGCGGTACCTGCAACGTAACCTCTGACCAGGCGAGCACGAGCTCGAAACCGCCATCGGCGGGGGCCGCGGCGGCGCGACCAGGATCGCTTCCCTCGCCGTCGCCTGTCGCGCGATCGGGACCGGGCCGGGACGGGTCCATTCAGGCCGCCGCCTCGGGCAGCCGCTCGCCGCGCCCGAGCATGAGGCCGCGATGGACGGCGATGCCGAGCTCGAGGCTCTTGGCGATCATCCGCGCCTTCTCGACGAAGAGCTCGGCGGCGGCGGGAGGACAGATCTCGCCGGCGGTCTGCGCGAACAGGGCGAGCCAGCGATCGAAATGCTCGGCGCCGACAGGGAGCGGCGCATGGGCCGGCATCGGACGGCCATGATAGGTGCCGGTGAGGAGCGTGACGGACGACCAGAACGCGCACATGCGCTCCAGGTGCGGCCCCCAGTCCTCGATGCGGGCAGCAAAGACCGGACCGAGCAGATCGTCGGCACGGACGCGGTCGTAGAAGGCGTGCACCAGACGGGCGATCATCTCGTCGTCGATGCCGGTACGGGCCTTCACCTCGGCCGTGACGGCGGCACGGCGCGCGCGGGCCTCGGCTTCGTCCATGGGCTCGATCATATCGCCTCCCGCATGTGGTTGCGCAGCGGAGTCATGCATCTATAATCGGCATTATCAATGCCTATTCAGCGGGAGCGGCCATGCGCCTCACCTCCTTCACCGACTATGGCCTGAGAACGCTGATGCGGTTGGCCGGAGAGCCCGGCCGGGTCTTCACGACGACGGAGCTCGCGGCCGAGCTCAGCATCTCCCGAAATCATCTGACCAAGGTCGTCGCGGAGCTGAGGGCGGCGGGCTTCATCGCCACACGACGTGGCGCCCGGGGCGGCTTTCGCCTCGCCGCGCCCGCCGGCGAGATCCGCATCGGTCAGGTCGTCAGGCATCTGGAGGGACGCCATGCCCTGGTCGAATGCTACGATGCGGGTGGCGGGGCCTGCGTGCTGACGCCGGCCTGCCGGCTCAAGGGGCTGCTCGGGCGTGCCGACGCCGCCTTCGTCGCCGAGCTCGACCGCTCCACTCTCGCCGATTGCGCCATCGTTCCGCCTCAGCGAGGCCGCAGCGGGCCGGCGCGATGAACCTCGTTTGAACGGCCGGTTCCGACGTCGTTCATGTCGGATTGGTCTATAGTCTGCGATTGCCGGGAGCGGATCCGCGGCTCGATTGTCGGGCTGTGCGCAGCTCAAATGCCAACAGGTGAGGATCAGGGCATGCGATTCATCGGTCGCGCCACAACCGGGCTCGTGCTCGCGCTCGTCACTCTCGGCCTGCTGGCCGCAGCGGGATGGCGGATCCAGGTGGCGACGCAGAGTGCCGACAAGGGCTCGCGTCATGGCGGACGGGAGCGCGCGCGCGTCGTCGAAGTGCTGGACCTCGCGCCGCAGAGCTTCGCGCCGGTGATCACCGCCTATGGTCAGATCCGCGCCTGGAAGAGCCTGGAGATCCGCGCGCCGGCTGGCGGTCCCGTCACCGAGATCTCGCGCAATTTCCGCGACGGTCTTGCCGTGGCGAAGGGCGAGCTCTTGCTCCGCATCGATCCCGACACCGCGAAGCGACGTGTCGTCGACGCCAAGGCAGCGCTCGCCCAGGCGGAGCTGGAGCTGTCGGAGGCGCGCCAGAGCCGGGGTCATGCCCAGTCCGAGATCAGCTCGGCCAAGGCGCAGCTCGCCCTTCGGCAGAAGGATCTGGAACGCAAGCGCTCGATGTTCGAAAAGAAGCTCGGCACCGCCTCGGCACTCGACGAGGCGCGTCTGGCCCTCACCGCGGCGGAGCAGGCGGTCAAGACCAGCGAGCTGCAGCTCGTGGCCCTGGAAAGCCGGATCGACAAGGCCGAGGCCGGTGTCGAGCGCGCGCGGCTCGCCGAGGCCGATGCCGAGCAGGCACTGACCGAGACGAGCTATGCCGCGCCCTTCGCCGGGCGGCTGTCGAGCGTCTCGCTCACGCTCGGCCGGCGCGTCACGGCAAACGAGAAGCTCGCCGAGCTCATCGACATGAGCGAGCTCGAGGTCGCTTTCCAGGTGCGCGAGAGCGATTTCGGCCGCCTCGTCGATCCGGCGACACCGAACGGCATCGCGGCGCTTCGCGTGACCGTGCGGCTCGATCTCGGCGGCGAGACGGTCGAGGCCCACGGTCTGCTCGACCGGCCGGCCGCGGTGGTGACGAGCCAAGCCGGCCGCACCGTCTATGCGCGGCTCGACAATGTCGCGGCCTCGGTGCTGAGGCCGGGCGACTTCGTCACCGTGACGATCGAGGAGAAGCCGCTCGATCATGTCGCGGTGGTGCCGAGCGAGGCGGCGACGGTCGATGGCCGCATCCTGACGGTCGGCGAGGACGGCCGGCTCGTCGAGCATCAGGCGCGGGTGCTGCGCCGGCAGGCGGACGTGCTGGTGCTGGCGGATGTGCCTTTCGGCGAGCCGGTGGTGAAAAGGCGGCTGCCCTATCTCGCCGCTGGCGTGAAGGTGACGGCGCGGGAGGCGGGATCGGCAGAGGCCGCGGGGGAAACGACCACCGCACCGGAGGTGGCTCATTCCGAGGGCGCACGGGCCGCCGGGCTCGCGCGCGGCGAGGGCCGAAGCGGCCGCGGCCGTGGCGGCGCGGACGGTGCGACCCCGGGCCGTGGCGATGGCGGCGGCGAGGACGTGGTGATCGACGAGACGCGCCGCGCCGCGCTCATCGCCTTCGTACAGAAGGATGCCGGCATCCCCGACGACAAGCGCTTGCGCCTGCTCGAGGAGCTGGCCAAGCCCAGTCCCTCGCGGCGGATGCTCGAGCGACTGGAGCGGCGCATGGCGGAAGGGGCGGACAGGTCATGAGGCGACCTCGGACTTCGGCCGACGAGAAGCGCGGCAGCGGCGGGGTGCTCGCCTATTTCGTGCGCCACCGCACCGCCGCCAACCTGCTGCTGCTCGTCATGTTGGTGGCGGGTATCGTTGCCGCGACGCGCATCCGCGCCCAGTTCTTCCCCGACGTGCCCGTCGAGACCGTGACCGTCACGGTCGCCTGGCCGGGTGCCGGCCCGACGGAGATGGACGAGGCGGTGGTCTCGCGGCTCGAGCCGAAGCTGAGGCCCGTCGAAGGCGTCAAGACCGCGACCTCGGTGGCGCGGCAGGGCTCGGCCACGGTGACGCTGGAGTTCCAGCCTGGCACCGACATCGCCACGGCGCTCGACGACGTGAAGGTCGCCGTCGACGAGGCACGCGACCTGCCGGAGGATGTCGAGAAGCCGGTCATCCGCGCCTCGCGCTGGCGCGACCGGGTGACCGACGTGCTGATCAGTGGCCCGGTCGGCGTCGACATCCTCAACGATGCCGCCGAGCAACTGAAGGACCAACTGTTCCGGCGCGGCGTCACGCTGACCGATATCGACGGCGTGTCGGCTCCGGAGATCCGCATCGACGTGACGCCCGAGGCGATGGAGCGCTACGGCATCGCGCTTTCCGACATCTCGGCGGCGATCAAGGCGGAGACGGGAACGCAGCCGATCGGCCGGATCGAGAGCTCGGGGACGCGCGTGCGTGCCGATTCGGTCGATCTGACACCGGAGACGCTCGGCGCGATCGCGGTGCGCTCATCGACCGACGGAAGCAAGATCTACCTGCGCGACGTAGCGAGGATCACGGCGGAAGGTGCCGACCGCGAGGTCGCGCTCTATCACGAGGGCCTGCCCGCGGTACTGCTGCAGGTCAACAGGGACTCGCGCGGCGACGCCATCGGCCTGCAGAGGATCGTCGAGGAGACCGTTGCCGAAGTCGCCCCGACGCTGACGAGCGGCATCACCATGCATCTCGTCCATCCGCGCGCCAAGGAGATCTCGGACCGTCTCGACATCCTCGTCCGCAACGGGGCGAGCGGTCTTCTCGTCGTCGTCGTGCTGCTTTTCCTGTTCCTGTCCTCCCGGACCGCCTTCTGGGTGACGGCGGGCATTCCGGTGGCGATGGCGGCGACCATCGCGCTGATGCTCGCCTTCGGCTTCACCTTCAACATGATCTCGCTGTTCGCGCTGATCATCTGCCTTGGCATCGTCGTCGACGACGCGATCGTGGTCGGCGAGCATGCCGACGATCTGGCGCGGCGGGGCGTGCCGGCCGACGAGGCCTCGGCACTCGCCGCCGAGCGCATGGCGGCGCCGGTGTTCAGTGCCTCGGTCACCACGGTGATCGCCTTCTCGGCTCTCGCACTGATCGGCGGCCGCTTCGGCAGCATGATCTCCGACATTCCCTTCACGGTCGGTGTCGTCATCCTGGCGAGCCTGATCGAATCCTTCCTCATCCTGCCCGCCCATATGCGCCACGCTCTCGAGCATTCGGGGGATCGTACCTGGCTCGATGCGCCGAGCAATGCGGTGAACCGCGGCTTCGACTGGTTCAAGCGGCGCGCCTTCAAGCCGTTCATCCGGACCGTCGTCGCCTTGCGCTATCCGGTGGTCGCGGCCGGGCTCTTGGCGCTGTCCTTCGCCGTCGGTGCAGTTCTCGACAAGACGGTGCGCTGGCAGTTCTTCAACTCGCCGGAGCGTCCGACCATCCGCGCCAATCTCGCCATGCTCGACAATGCGAGCCGCGCCGACACGCGCGCCATGGTGGACGAGCTCGATCGCGCCATCCGCGTGGTGGCCGCAGAGTTCGCCGAGCGTTACGGGCGCGATCCGGTGCAGGTGGCGATCGCCAAGATCGGCGGGGTCAGCGGGCGGGGATTGCAGGGCGCCGACACCAAGGAGCCGGACCAACTCGCCAGCTACGAGATCGAGCTGATCGATCCCGACGAGCGGCCCTATTCGGCCTTCGATTTCACCGAGGCGTGGCAGAAGGAGATCCGGCGGCAGCCGCTCCTTGAGACGCTGGCGCTGCGCGGCGACCGCTCGGGTCCGGGCGGGGATGCGATCGACATCCGCCTGTCGGGCCACGACGAGGCGACGCTGAAGGCCGCGGCGGAGGCCGTGAAGGCCGCGCTCGCCCGCTATCCGGCGGCGATCGGCGTCGAGGACGACATGTCCTACGACCGGCCCGAGATCGTGATCGATCTGACGCCGAAGGGCGAGGCGCTGGGCTTCACCACCGAGAGCATCGCCCAGCATTTGAGGCAACGCCTCGTCGGCATCGAGGCGATTCGCCTGCCGTCCGGCTCGGACGAGATCGTGGCGCGGGTGGCGCTGCCGAAGGAGACCGTCGGCCCGTCCTATCTCCATCAGGCAACCGTGCCGCTCGCGGGTGGCGGCTTCGTCGCGCTCGGCGAGATTGCCCGTTTCCGCGAGGTGCAGGGCTTCTCCTCGATCCGGCGCGAGAACGGCGACCGCCGCGTGGCGGTGACCGGCGATCTGTCCGGCGAAGCGGCGAGCGGTGCGGAGGTGATGGCGGCGCTGAAGGCCGAGATCCTGCCCGATGTCGCGGACCGGTTCGGCGTCGACTGGCATCTCGGCGGCCTCGCCGAGCAGGAGAACGAGTTCATCGGCGAATCGATGATCGGCCTCGGGTTGGCACTCGTCGGCATCTATCTGGTGCTCGCCTGGGTGTTCGCGTCGTGGTCGCGGCCGGCGATCGTCATGCTCGTCATTCCCTTCGGCCTCGTCGGCGTCGTGCTCGGCCACTGGCTGCACGGCGTGCCGCTCAGCATGTTCTCGGTGGTCGGGCTGATCGGCATGGCCGGCATCATCATCAACGATTCGATCGTGCTGGTGACGACCATCGACGAACGGGCGCCCAAGACGGATTTCCGCACCGCCATCGTCGAGGGAACGGCGGACCGGCTGCGCGCCGTCATGCTGACGACGCTCACCACGGTCGGCGGCCTTGCGCCGCTACTGATGGAGTCGAGCCGGCAGGCGCAGTTCCTGCAGCCGACGGTGATCACGCTCGCCTATGGGCTCGGGCTCGGCGTGTTCCTCGTGCTGATGCTGACGCCGTCGATGCTGGCGATCAGTCACGACATCGCGATCAGGCTCGCGGCCGCGCGCCGGCTGCCACGCGTGCTGCGGCGGCTGCGTGCGCGCCAGGCGAACGCCCGCGCGGGACATGCGTCGTGACGAGATCCATCGAACGAGGTCAGGCGGTGAGAATGCGATGGCGTCAGCTCGCCGGCCGCTCGAGGCGGAACAGTCCGACGTCGAGCTCGCCAGTCGCAAAGCCCGCCTCGCAATAGGCGAGGTAATAGGTCCACATGCGTCGGAAGCGCTCGTCGAAGCCCATCAGGGCCAGATCCGGCCAGCGGGCGAGAAAGCGGTGACGCCACGCGGCGAGCGTCAACGCATAGCTCGGTCCGAAAGCGAAGGATGACGAGAGCACCAGTCCGGCCCGCGCCGCCTCGGTGGCGATGGCGGTGGTGGTCGGCAGCATGCCACCGGGGAAGATATAGCGCTGGATGAAGTCGGGTTCGCGCCGGTAATCCTCGAAGCGATCCTGCCTGATGGTGATCGCCTGCACGACAGCATGGCCTCCGGGCGCAAGGCGGCTCCGCAGCGTTTCGAAGTAGACGGGCCAGTAGCGCTCGCCCACCGCCTCGATCATCTCGATCGAGACGATGCGGTCGTAGCTGCCGCCGATCTCACGGTAGTCGGTCAGCCGAATGTCGGCACGATCCGAAAGGCCGGCCGTGCGCAGCCTTGCGAGCGTGTAGTCGCGCTGTCGTTCCGACAAGGTGAGGGCGGTGACGCCGGCGGCGCCGCTCGCGATCAGCCGCTCGACGAGGCCGCCCCAGCCGCAACCGATCTCGAGCACGCGCTCGCCACCCTTCAGATCGAGCATGGCTAGGATCCGGTCGAGCTTTGCCTCCTGGGCGTCCTCGAGCGATTGCGCGCGGCCATTCTCGTAGAGCGCCGAGGAGTAGCTCATGCCGCGGTCGAGCCAGGCTGCATAGAAGTCGTTGCCGAGGTCGTAGTGGGCGGCGATGTTGCGGCGGCTGCCACTCAGCGTGTTGGCGTTGGCGCGATGGCGGATGCGGGCCGCGAGGCGGACAAGGAGCGAGCCGCCGCCGATCCTGGCGAGAGCGGCCTCGTTGGCGAGGGCCCAGTGGAACAGCCGGTCGAGGTCGGGGCAGTCGATGTCGCCGTCGATGAAGGCCTCGGCGAAGCCCAGCTTGCCGCCGAGGAGGATGCGTCCGAGGCCACGCCAGCGATGGACGACGAGTCGCGCATGTGGGCCCGGCCTGCCGGAACAGCAGGTCACCGTCGCTTTGGTGGGAAGCGCTATTGCGAGCTCGCCGTGCTCGCAGCGTGCCGGAAGCAAGGATGCAACGAGCGCTCTTTGCAAGCGTTCGGCGATGCCGCGTCCGATGGCGGTCTCGCGTTCAGCCGGGCTGTCGCAGGCGTCCGGGCTTTCGCAGGTGCGGGGTCCCTGATAGTCGATGGTCATGTCGGCTGCCCAGTCTCCCGCATCGGCCGGCCGCGCCCCAAGACAGGCCCGGATTCGGCCGCATCGGCCGGCTGGTTTCTGACGATCGTCAGCGAATGCGCCGGCGGAGCGGGCTTCGCGCGCACCTTGATGCCTTTCAGCCAGAGCATCATCGCTTCCCAATGGATTGCGGCGATCACCTTCATCGTCAGGAATGGCTGGCGCAGCATCAGGCCCATGAGACGTGCGTCGGTGATGGCGGCGGCCTTGCCCCACATCGAGGCGAGCAGCAGCGGACCTTCGCGATCACTGGTGCGGATGACCAATGTGAGATCCTCGCCTGGCGCCTCGACACGGAAGTCGTAGGCAAGCTCGGCGTCCATGAAGGGCGAGACGTAGAATCCCTTGGCGCAGCGCTGCGAGATCACACGTGCGTCGGGATCGGCGACCTCGATCAGATAGCTGTGGCGCTCGCGATAGGTGTTGGTGACCTCGTAGATGACGGCACCGAGACGGCCGTCCGGCCGGTGGCAGAAATAGACGCTCAGCGGATTGAAAACGTAGCCGGCGACGCGCGGCATCGAGAGCAGCCGGACGGCGCCACCCGCAAGGTCGATGCCGGCTTCGGCGAGCCTCTGATCGACATAGCGGCGCAGATCCGTGGATTTGCCATCGCCGTGATCGCGGCTCCAGAGGCTGAAGAGTGCTGCTCTGTTGTAGCCGAAGAGCCGCCAGCGGCGCGCAAGACCGGGCAGCTCGTCCAGATCCAGCAGCATCCAGAAGCAGCCGTAGCGCAGGCGATGCACGCGTGGCCGGCGCCGCAGATGCAGCACCTGGCCGACATAGAGACGTGAGGCGAGTATCATGCCGCGTGCTCCGAAAGGGCAGGCACGACAGCGGCTGGCGGTGGGCCGACATGGATGCGGCCGGACGGGTCGGCCACACGCCAGGGGCGGCGGACGCCGCCGAGTGCCTCGGCGACCGCGAGCCCCGCCTGCAGGCCATCCTCGTGGAAGCCGGCACCGAAATGGGCGCCGCAGAACCAGGTATTGCGCCGGCCCTGCAGCGACCAGAGGGCCTTCTGCGCACGGCTCGCCGCGAGGTCGAGCAGGGGATGGGTGTAGATCTCCTCGCGATGGACGAGATCGGCGCGCGGCTCTCTTGCGGGGTTCAGCGAGACGAAGAGGGGAAGATCGGTGTCGAGGCGCTGCAGGCTGTTCATCCAGTAGGTCGCGGAGAGCCGACCGTCGTCGCCGCGGCGATCGCCGCTGGCGATGTAGTTCCAGCTCGCCCAGGCGAGCCGCCGCCGCGGCATCAGCGCCGGATCGGAATGCAGGACCGTTCGGTTCTGCGAATAGCGGAAGGCGCCTAGAATGCTCCGCTCCGACCTGTCGGCATCGGCGATGAGGGCGAGTGCGTCGTCGGCATGGGTCGCAAGGACCACGTGATCGAAGCGCATCGGCTCGCTGCCTTCGAGCGACAGGCCGACGCCGTCGGGCAGGCGGCTGATGGCGCGCACAGGTGCTCCGATCCGCACGGTGCCGGGGAAGTCGGCCATCAGGCGGGCAACATAGCTGCGGCTGCCGCCGACGACCGTGCGCCAGAGCGGCCTGCCGGAGAGCCGCAGCAGCCCGTGATTCTCGAAGAAGCGGACGAAGGCGGCGGCGGGATAGTCGAGCATGGCCTTGGCCGGTGCCGACCAGATGGCGCCGGCCATCGGCAGGATGTGATCGTCGCGGAAAGCGCGGCAGAAGCCTCCCTTGTCGATGAGGTCACCGAGCGTCAGCCCCTCGGCGCCGGCCGCCACCATGCCGGGTCCCTCGCGGTAGAAGCGCACGATGTCGCGCAGCATGGCGAGATAGGAGGGCTTCAGAAGGTTTGCCGGCTGCGCGACAAGACCGGCCCAGGTGCCGCCGGCATATTCGAGCCGGCCGCCGTCGAGCGATACCGAGAAGCTCATATTGGTCGTGGTGGTGGGGACCTCCAGGTGGGCAAGGAGCGCGGTGAGGTTGGGATAGGCGGGCTCGTTGTAGACGATGAATCCGGTGTCGACGGCGACCTCGCGCGTGCCGTCATCGACGATCGCGGTGTTGCTGTGACCGCCGATCCGGTGATCGCGCTCAAGGAGAGTGACCTCGTGGCGGGTGGCGAGCAGCCAGGCGGCGGCGAGCCCGGAAATGCCGGAGCCGACGACGGCGATCCTCAGCCGCCTGCTGCTATCGCTCATCGACATTCCTCCGACGCGGGGCGCAGTTTTTCCATCCGTTCGGTACGCGGGGCAAGCGGGGCTGGATCACCAGCCGGTCCGGTGATCCAAGCGCCTGCCGGTGCCGTTCCCGAGCACGGTGGCAGATGCCGGATGGAAACCGCTATGATCGCGATCGAGCAGTGGGCCGGGAGCGCCGAATGGTCGGCGAGGCCGCGCCCCAGGTCTGGAGTCGGAAGCTTTGTCCGGGCGAGCGCCATGCCAGATCCCCAACCCGATGTGACGGCCGCGGATCTCGCCGGTCTCCTCGATGCGGTCGGGCGGCAGGACCGGGCGGCCTTCATCCGCCTGTTCGAGCATTTCGCGCCGCGCATCAAGGCCATGCTGATGCGCTCGGGGGCGGCCGCCGCGCAGGCCGAGGATGTCGCGCAGGACACGATGCTGACGATATGGCGGAAGGCACATCTCTACGACCCCTCGGCCGGATCGGCCGCCGCCTGGGTGTTCACCATCGCCCGCAACCGGCGGATCGACGTCGCGCGTGCCATGCAGCGCACGCTGGCGGAGGGGGATGACCAGCAGCGCGACCAGGCCGACGACCAGCCGCTGCCCGATGCGGTGCTCGCCTCGGTCGAGCTGCAATCGCGGGTCCGCGAGGCGCTGAAGGGCCTCAACCCCGACCAGCAGCGCGTGATCGTCATGTCGTTTTTCGAGGACCGGCCGCATGCGGAGATCGCCGAGGCGCTCGGCATCCCGCTCGGCACAGTGAAATCCCGCATCCGCCTCGCGGTGCAGCGTCTGCGGGACCTGCTCGGTGAGCTGCAATGAGCATTACACATCATCCCCATGCGGAAACCCTTGCCGAGCTGGCGAGCGGCCATCTGGACAGCGGACGGTCTATCGTGATCGCGGCCCATCTGGAGCGATGCCGGGCGTGCGCGCGGCAGGTGCGTCTGCTGGAAGCGGTCGGGGGCCAATTGATCGAGGATGCCGTGCCGGAGCCCATGAGCGAAGGGGCGCTCGCCCGCATGCTCGGGCTGATCGACGCGGCCGGTCCCATCGCCGCCGCGGTGACGCCAGATCTCGCGTCGCAGGTGACTGGCGAGACTGCGCCGTTGCCGGCTGCCCTCAGCGCCCATGGCATGGGCGGTTGGCAATGGGTCGGCCCCGGGATCCATCGGCGCATGGTCGAGGTCAGTGACGACAAGGGCGCGCGGGTCTTCCTGCTGAAGGCGCGTCCCGGCACGCGGATGCCCGATCACACCCACACCGGGAGCGAGCTGACGCTGGTGCTCTCGGGCGCGTTCTCGCATTCCGGCGGCCGTTTCGGTCCGGGAGATCTCGAGGAGGCCGACGACAGCGTGGAACATCAGCCGCTCGTCGAGCCGGGCGGACCCTGCATCTGTCTCGTCGCCATGGAGGGATCGCTCCGGCTGAAGGGGCTGGCCGGGCGGCTGCTGCAACCTTTCCTGCGGCTATAGGGTCTCTTCATCAGAACTGTATGCGCCCGCGACACGGGGACGAGGCGTGACGCAGACCGCGCGCACGGGTGAGAGATGACCTGGCAGGCCCTGCTGATGACGGTGCTGGTCCAGTGGCTGGTCTTCGCGGCCGTGATGGCGGGGGCGTGGCTGCTGCGACGTCGCACCGGCAATTCCGGCTTCGTCGATGCGTGCTGGTCGCTCGGGCTCGGCGCCGTCGCCGCGGCGGGAGCGATCGCGCCGGTCGCGAGCAATGCCGAGCCGTTGCGTCAGGGGATCGTGGCCGGTCTCGTCCTGCTGTGGTCGATCCGTCTTGGGGCGCAGATCGTGCAGAGGGCGCTCCACAGCGAGGATGATCCCCGCTATGCGGCGCTGGCAGAAGGCTGGGGCGGCGATGCCGAGCGGCGCATGTTCCTGTTCCTGCAGGCGCAGGCGGCAGTCTCGGTGCCGATGTTGCTGGCGGTCACGATCGCCGCACATCGGCCGGGCGCCGCGCCGGACCTGATGGATCTCGGCGGCATCGCCCTCCTGCTCGCGGCCATCGCCGGAGAGGGCATCGCCGATCGGCAGCTCTGGCACTTCCGGCGCGATCCGGCAAATCGCGGCAAGGTCTGCGACCGGGGCCTATGGAGCTGGTCGCGGCATCCCAACTACTTCTTCGAATGGCTGGCCTGGCTCGCCTATCCGCTGATCGCGATCTCGACCGCGGGGGGATATCCCATTGCGCTGCTGGCGCTCGGCGCGCCGGTCACCATGTATGTGCTGCTGGTCCATGTCTCGGGCATTCCGCTGCTCGAGGCGCATATGCTGGAGAGCCGGGGTGATGCCTACCGGCGATACCAGGAACGGACCAGTGCCTTCTTCCCGCTGCCGCCCTCGCGGCAGGGCTGAGACCGGCAAGGCAATCAATCGGTCTCGCCTGGATCCTCCAGATGGATCTCGTGCCAGAGCGCGTTGAGGATGGCGAAGGCGCAGGCGAGGCCGACGCCGAGCACCCAGGTGAAGTACCACATCGGCGATCACTCCCTCAGTAGAGGCTGCTCTTGTTGTGCTCGATATGCTCGCCCGTGATGGTGCCGCGCAGCGTGCGGAACACGAAGGCGGTGTAGGCCATCACGATCGGCATGAAGATGAGCGTTGCGACCAGCATGACGAACAGCGTCAGCCGGCTGGAGGAGGCATCCCAGACCGTCAGGCTCGATGCCGGCACGATGCTCGAGGGCATCAGGAAGGGAAACATCGACAGGCCGGCCGTGGCGACGATGCCGAGGATGCCGAGCGCGCTCGCAACGAATGCGAGACCCGCGCGCCCGGCCCGCACGAGCACCGCCGCCAGCGGCGCCCCGGCGAGCCCGAGGAGCGGCGCGATCGCCATCCAGGGATGACGCGCGTAATTGCCCACCCACGCACCGGCTTCGCGCCCGACCTCCTTCAACAGCGGGTTGGAGGGGCCGTCCGTCGCAACCGGTCCGGCGAGCACATAGCCCTCGATACCGATCGCGATCCATAGTCCCGCCAGCGCGAAGAGAATGACGGTCGTCGCCGCCCCATAGGGCAGAAAGCGCGCGGCCCGGGCGGCGACCGGCCCCTCGGTCTTCAGCGACAGATAGACGGCACCATGGGTCGCGAGCATCGCCACCGAGACCAGCCCGGCGAGGAGACCGAACGGGTTCAGCAACTCGAAGAGGCCGGAGCCCTCGTAGAGGACGCGCATATCGCCGTCGATGCGGAACGGCACGCCTTGGAGGAGATTGCCGAAGGCGACACCAAAGACGAGCGCGGGCACGAGGCCGCCGGCGAACAGGGCGTAGTCCCAGAAGGTCCGCCATCGCGTGTCGTCGAACTTGTTGCGGAAATCGAAGCCGACCGGCCGCAGGATCAAGGTCGCGAGCACCAGGAACATGGCGATGTAGAAGCCCGAGAAAGCCGTTGCATAGATCGCCGGCCAGGCGGCGAAAATCGCGCCGCCGCCGAGCACCAGCCAGACCTGGTTGCCCTCCCAGACCGGGCCGATGGCGTTTATCGCGGTGCGCCGCTCGGTGTCGGTGCGGGCGGTGAAGGGCAGCAGCATGGCGACGCCGAGGTCGAAGCCGTCCATGATCGCAAAGCCGATCAGCAGCACGCCGAGCAGCAGCCACCAGACGACGCGCAGGGTCTCGTAGTCGAGGGGGATGGCCATCTGCGTGCCCTCCATCATTCGGCGGCCGGAGCGGGACGGGCGGCTGAATGCCCGGCGCCCCCGAGCGCCGCGGCCGGCCCCATCAGGATGTAGCGGCGCATGAGGACGATATCGACGACGAGCAGGGTCGAATAGAACAGCACGAACCCCGTCAGCGAGAACAGCACCTGCGCGACCGAAAGGGAGGAGGAGGCGAGAAAAGTCGGCAGGATGCCGGCAATCGCCCAGGGCTGGCGGCCATATTCGGCGACGATCCAGCCGAGCTCGGCGGCGAGCCAGGGGGTCCACCAGACCCACACGGCGAGCTTGAGGAACCAGTGCCGGCCGAAGTCGCGGATGCTGGCCAGCCAGAAGGCGAAGGCGAAGAAGGCGATGAAGAAGAAGCCGAGTCCGACCATGATGCGGAACGCCCAGAACATGGTGAGGACGTCGGGCACCGTGTCGCCGGCGGCCTTGGCGATCAGCGCGTCGTCGGCACTGCGCGGGTCCTCGACATAGCGCTTCAGGAGCAGGGCATGGCCGAGGTCGACGGCGTGCGCGCCGAGACTTGCGCGCGCCGCCTCGTCGCTCCGGCTCAGTTTGAGCCGCTCCAGGGCGTCATAGGCGATGAGCCCGCTCCTGATCTGCTGCTTCGCCTCGTCGACGAGATCGTCGATACCGGGCAGGACGGTGCTCAGCGAGCGTGTGGCGATGAGACCGAGTGCCCAGGGAACCTTGACCTCGAGGTGGTTCTCGCGCGCCTGAGTATCGGGAATGGCGAAGAGGGTGAACCCCGCCGGGGCCGGTTCGGTCCGCCACATGGCCTCCAGGGCGGCGAGCTTCATCTTCTGGTGCTGGGTGACGACATAGCCGCTCTCGTCGCCGAGGACGACGACGGAGAGCGCCGAGGCGAGGCCGAAAGCGGCCGCGACCGTGAACGAGCGGCGCGCCAGCGCGATGTGGCGGCCGCGCAGGAGATACCAGGAGCTGATGGCGATCACGAACATGCAGCCGGTGACGTAGCCGGCGCTGACCGTATGGACGAATTTCGACTGGGCGACTGGATTGAAGATCAGATCCCAGAACGAGGTCAGCTCCATGCGCATGGTGTCGGAGTTGAAGACCGAGCCGACCGGATTCTGCATCCAGCCATTGGCGATGAGGATCCACAGCGCAGACAGGTTGGAGCCGATGGCGACGAGCCAGGTGACGACCAGGTGGCCGACCCGCGACATGCGATCCCAGCCGAAGAAGAACAGACCGACGAATGTGCTCTCGAGAAAGAAGGCCATCAGGCCCTCGATGGCGAGCGGCGCGCCGAATACATCTCCGACATAGTGGGAGTAATAGGCCCAGTTGGTGCCGAACTGGAACTCCATGGTGATGCCGGTGGCGACGCCCATGGCGAAATTGATGGCGAAAAGCTTGCCCCAGAACTGGGTCATGTCGCGCCAGATGCGCCGGCCGGTCATGACATAGACGCTCTCCATGATGGCGAGCAGGAACGACAGGCCAAGCGTGAGCGGCACGAAGAGGAAGTGATAGAGCGCGGTGGCGGCGAACTGCAGCCGGGCGAGGCCGGTCGGGTCGAGGTCCATCATGACATTTCAATCATTTGCTGTGGGCAGTCGGGGCAGCCGGGATGGTGCGTCTCCAAGCAAGCGGCTCTCGATCATCCGGGCATCGACCACAGGACGGTCGTCACCGCTGAACAGGAAGACCCGCATCAGGATGATGACGACGAGCTTGACGAGAAGGGCGGCCCTGATGGCGTGTCCGAGCGGCGTGCGGGGTCTGAGACCCGCCGTCAGAAACTCCATCAGGGATGACGATACGGCACCCATCTCGGCTCCGGTCGAGGTCGTCGGCGGTCGGTGCGTGCGGATCGCGGTAGTGCCCGCCTGCGTGGTCAGTGGCATTCGCCAGGCGATCGGAGTTCCGTCATCGGGGCCAGTCACAGCCGGCCGGCAGCCAAACCCGTGCATCGTTCCGGCAAGCCTAGTCGAAGAAGACGCGACGAGGCTTCACGAACGCGTGCTTGCCTTGCGGTCAGGCGTCGCAGACGGCGCGCGAAGCCCCGACATTCACCTCACTCTGCCAGCCATTCGCGGAAGCGCTTATCCATCCGGTCGCGGTTCTGCGCCCACCAGTCGTAGTTGTAGATGAGCGTCGTCCTGGCATTCTCCGGGCTCGTCGGCATGAACGGCTTCATGTCGATGCCGGTTTCGGCATTGGTGCCGACGAGGGGGGTCGAGGAGCGGCGGGCCGGACCATAGGCGATGTAGCGGGCCTGATCGGCGAGCCGCTCGGTATCGGTCGCGAAGCGCACGAAGTCGAGGACGGCCTGCAACTTCGTGGTGCCGCGCGGGATGATCCAGCCGTCGAAGTCGAAGACCTGCCGATCCCAGAGAATGGCGACGGGCACCGGCTTGGGCTCCGGCTCGGCCTTCTTTCGCTTCTTCGACTTGCGATCGTCCTTGGCGGGCTTGGGCGGCGGACGGGTGATGAGGTCGAAGAGGCGGCCGTTGTAGGCCGAGGCAAAGACCACCTCGCCCTTGGCGAGCCACTCGACCGGCTCATTGCCGTCGGTCCACCAGACGACATCGTTGCGGATGGTCGCGAGCTTGTGCAGCGCCTGGGCGACCCCTTCCTCGGTGTCGAGCACCTGATAGACCGTATCGGCGGGCACGCCGTCGCAGATCAGCGCCCATTCGAGATTGTTGATGGGACGGCGCTCGAGCGCACGCTTGCCGGGGAAGCGCTGGAGATCGAAGACGTCGCACAGGCTGGTCGGCGTCTCCGGCACCTTGTCGGTCCGGTAGCCGAAGGTCGTCGAATAGACGATCTCGGGGATGAAGCAGGGTGAGACGATCGTCTGGCCGAAATCCTGGCTGGCCGGGGTCTCGTCGGGCGCGCGGCGCAGCACCTTGTCGTGGTCGATCGGCAGCGCGATGCCTTCGCGACAGAGCCGGATGGCGTCGGCGGCCGTGACGTCGACGAGGTCCCAGTCGACCACGCCGCTGCGGGCCTGCTCGCGCAGCGCCTTCACCTGCTCGCCGCCGGCATTGACGACATCGATCTTCACGTCAGGGGTCAGCGCCATGTAGGGCTCGAAATAGGCCTTGCGCTGACTTTCTGCATAGGCGCCGCCCCAGGAGACGATGGTGAGGATGGTCTCGTCGGCGGCACGGGCCGGTAGTTCGGCCCTGAACAGCACGAGGAGGGTGATCGACACGGCGACGAGGGCGAGCAGCGGTCGCGCACGGCCGATCTCCAGCCCCTTGCGGGGGCGGGCCGTGCGCCGGCCGGGCTCGCCGGCCAGTTCTGCTCGTCCGGGGCGTTTCATGTGAGGAGCCTTATCACAGGGCAGGTTTGCGGGCACCCCTTACAAGATCGAGATTCGGGCAGGAGCAGGGGGACGGCGGGACAGCTTCGTGATTTCCTCGGGCCCGAGGCCTCGCGCACCCATCCGGTCACGGTGCGTCCGGCCGCTCCGGAGCACTCCGTCCGGTCGGGCTCGGCCGGGCCGGCACCGCCGGGTCGGTGATCCCGCGACCATTCCATCCGCCGTCCGTATTCTGAAGTACCAGAGCGTCACCGCCGCTGGACCAGACGGCGCAGATCCGTGGCCGAGCGGCGATCCGGAAGGGGCTGCGTCACGAGGGACGTGTCGCAAGCAAAGGTGCGACTGTCGCAAACCGGCCAGACCGGCCGCGGACCATCCGGCATCAAGGCCGCCAGATCCGGTGACGGCGGCTGCGCATGCGGCCGCCCCCGCGCCGGCCAGTCGTCAATTCGAGCCGGCAGAGCGGTCTCTGTCCGGCCGGCCTCGGGGAGAGCCGCCATGAAGTCGCATGCGCGCGTTGTCGTGATCGGAGGCGGCGTGGTCGGCGTCGCGACGCTCTATCATCTCGCCAAGAAGGGCTGGTCGGACGTCATGCTGATCGAGCGCCGGGAGCTGACCTCCGGCTCGACCTGGCACGCCGCCGGCCTGCTGCCGCTGTTCAACCTCTCCTATTCGGTCGGCCAGATCCACAAATACTCGGTCAACCTCTACAAGTCGCTCGAGGCCGAGACCGGCCAGAATGTCGGCTTCTCGGTCTGCTCGAACATCCGGCTCGCCCGCACCAAGGATCGCTTCGACGAGTTCATGTATTACGCCGGTGTCGCCGAGACGATCGGCGTCAAGGTCAATGTGCTGACGCCCGAGCAGGTCAAGGAGATCTGGCCGCTGTGCGTGACCGACGGCCTGCTCGGTGCGATCCAGCACCCTGACGACGGCTATATTCAGCCGGCCGATCTCACCCAGGCGCTGGCGACCGGTGCCCGGCAGATGGGCGCGGAGATCAACCGCTTCACCACCGTGACCGCCATCGAGCGGACGGCCTCGGGCGAATGGCTGGTCAAGACCGACAAGGGCGACGTGACCTGCGAGCACGTCGTGGCGGCGACCGGCAATTTCGCGCGCCAGACCGGCGCCATGGTCGGCCTCGACATTCCGGTGATCCCGGTCGAGCACCAGTACATCGTCACCGAGGACCATCCGGCGGTGCTCGAGCATCGGGCGAAGGGCTTGCCCGAGCTTGGCGTGCTGCGCGAGGCGGACAGCTCATGGTACATGCGCGCCGAGAAGGGCGGCCTGCTGCTCGGTCCCTATGAGCACGGTGCGCCGTGCTGCTATATGGACGGTCCCTCGGAGGGCGCCGAGTACGAGCTTTTCCAGGAGGATCTCGACCGGCTCGCCCCTCATATCGAGACGGCGATCGCGCGCGTGCCCGCCTTCGGCGAGGTCGGCGTCAAGAAGGTCTACAACGGTGCCATCGCCTATACGCCGGACGGCTCGCCGATCATCGGCCCGGCCTGGGACCTCAAGAATTTCTGGCTGAACGAGGGCCATTCGTTCGGCGTCACGGCGGCGGGTGGCGCCGGCTGGCAGCTCGCGGAGTGGATCGTCGAAGGCGAGCCCTCGATCGACATGATGGGCGTCGATCCGCGCCGCTTCGGCCCCTATGCGACGCGCGGCTATCTGAAGGTGAAGAACGAGGAGGCCTATGCCAACGTCTTCACGCCGCACTATCCCGACGAGGAGCGTGTCGCCGCCCGGCCGCTGAAGACGACCCCCTGCTATGACCGCATGAAGGCGCTGGGCGCGGTGTTCGGCTCGGTCTATGGCTGGGAGCGTCCGGGCTGGTTCGCCCCGAAGGACCTGGCGCTCAGCGAGGCCGAGCTCGCCAAGCCCGACGTCCTCACCAACCACAACCACGCGCCGGCGACCGAGGACGGCCGCATCGTCGAGAAGTGGAGCTTCCGCCGCTCCAACTATTTCGAGCATGTCGGGCGCGAGTGCCGCAACGTCATGGAGAATGTCGGTCTCCAGGACATGTCGGCCTTCGCCAAGATGGAGGTGTCGGGACCGGGGGCGCGGGCGTGGCTCGACTCCATTCTCGCCAACCGCATCCCCAAGACCGCGGGCCGCGTCGCGCTCTGCCATATGCTGACGAAGAACGGCGGCGTCCGGGCCGAGTTCACCGTCTACGAGTGGAAGCCCGGCCGCTTCTACCTCGTCTCGGCGGGCGCCTTTGAGCGGCACGACCACGACTATCTGCGGAAGCTGCTGCCGGCCGACGGCTCGGTCACGCTCAACTATCTGACGACGCGCATGGGCGTGCTGGTGCTCGCGGGTCCGAACAGCCGCCGGGTGCTGCAGAAGCTGACCGACACCGATCTCTCGAACGCCGCCTTCCCCTGGCTGTCGGGCAAGCCGATCTCGGTCGGGCACACTTCGGCACACGCGCTGCGCGTCAACTTCGTCGGCGAGCTCGGCTGGGAGTTCCACCACCCGATCGAGCAGCAGAACGCGCTGTTCGACTGCCTGATGGAGGCCGGCCGCGAATTCGGCATCAAGCCCTATGGCATCAAGGCGATGGGCGCGCTGTCGATCGAGAAGTCGTATCGCCTGGTGCCGCGCGAATTGTCGATCGAGTACTCGGCCTATGAGAGCGGCCTCGATCGCTTCGTGCATCCGAACAAGGGCGATTTCATCGGCCGCGACGCGCTGGTCGCCGGCCGGGCGAGGGGGCTCGGCTGGCAGTTCGTCACGCTCGAGGTCGAGGGCATCACGCCCGACTGGTCGGATGCCCGCGGTTCCGAGCCGATCTACGACAAGGCCGGCAAGCTCGCCGGGCGCGCGACCAACGGCAGCTATGGCTTCCGCGTCGACAAGAGTCTCGCGCTCGCCATGGTCCGGCCCGACCACGCCGCACTCGGAACCGAGCTGCAGATCAAGATCCTCGGCAAGATGTTCGGCGCACGGGTGATCGGCGAGAGCCCCTATGATCCCGAGAACGCCAAGCTGAGGGCCTGAGCCAGGGGGAGCCGATGACGCGGTTCGTGATCGGCCCCGATGTCGCCCTGCGGATCGTCACCGACGGGGTGGCGATCGCGGCAGAACACCAATTGCTGGCGCCGACGCTGCTTCGCTCGCAGGTTCTGGCGATGCTCTACCGGGACGTCGCGGGCGGCGTGCTCAGCCGTGCCGAGGCGGGCCGGCGGCTCGATCATGTCCGCCGCCTGAAGCTGCGTCTCCTCGGCGATCGCGTCCTGCAGGAACATGCTTTGAGGATCGCCGAGGAGCTGAAGCTGCCCGACACCTTCGAGGCAGAATATCTCGCCCTCACCCATCTGCAGGCTGACGCCTTCGTCACGCTCGATCCCGCCTGCGCGAGAACGGCGCGGAAGGTCGTCGCGGTCGCCCGCTTCGAGGACCTGCTGGCGTAGTTGTCAGCGAGGTGCATGACGGCGAACCGGCTGCCCGCCCCCAGGTGACAGGTTGGGTTGGCTCAGGGCCTGTCCCGCTCAGGAGCCCGACGCGGAGGACGCGGCCTTCCTCGACATCGCCGAGATCAGAAGAACTGCGCCGCCGATGCCGATCAGCATCATCGCCTCGATTCCCCAGGCGGTGGAGCGGGCGAGGCCGGCGCTGGCGATCACGCTGTCCACGGCCATGGATGCGCCGAACATGCCGCCGGAGAGGAGACCGAGCCCCACCCGCGCCTTCACCGGCATCTCGGCGATGGCCTTTCGCGACTCCGGCGTGCTCAGCGGTGCAAAGCGGTAGAAGAAGGGAAAGAGCAGTGCGAAGAGCGTGCCGAATGCGATGCCCGCAACGAGTCCGCCGGCAATGAATGACGACATCAGGCCTTCCATGATCCGCCTCCCGGATTGATCGAGCCGCCGTTCCGTGGCGGCGAGCGTCAACTGGGAGGGCGGCGGGCTTCCTGCAAGGCGAGCATGAACAGACGTTCAGTTCCCGAGGGAACAGGTGCCGAGGACCGACCCGCGCTTCCCCTTCACATCGACTCGGCGCCGCGGCCGATGGCGGCGATGCCGGTGCGGGAGACCTCGACGAGGCCGACGCTGGTCATCAGCTTGATGAAGCGCTCGATCTCGCGCACATCGCCCGTCAGCTCGAAGATGAAGGATTGCAGCGTGGCATCGATGGTGCGCGCGCCGAACGCTTCGGCAAGGCGGAGCGCCTCGACGCGCTTCTCGCCGGTGCCCGCGACCTTGATCAGCGCCAGCTCGCGCTCGATGGCGTCGGTCACCACCGTCAGGTCGACGACGCGGTGCACCGGCACCATGCGCTCGAGCTGATGGCGGATCTGCGCCAGCACCATCGGCGTGCCGCGCGTGACGACGGTGATGCGCGATAGATGCTTCTCGTGCTCGGTTTCCGACACGGTGAGCGAGTCGATGTTGTAGCCGCGCCCGGAGAAGAGACCGATGACCCGCGCAAGCACGCCCGGCTCGTTGTCGACGAGCACCGACAGCGTATGCGACTCGACCGTCTCCTTGACCGTCGGCGAGGGATAGTGGGACTGGGTGGAATGGACGGACATGGGCGATCTTCCGGTTGAAGCGACTTGTGGCGGGACAGAACCCCACAAGTCGAGATCCGCGAACTTGCGAACAGGTCCGGCCTGCCCTCGAGACGCCGCGCCGATCCGACGAGCGACCCGCTGGCGAAAGGGCCGGCGGCAGGCCTCAAACGAGGACCTTGCCCTCCTTGCCGATGATGCCGCCGATATCCTCGTCCTTGACGTCGTCGCCAAGCAGCATCTCGTTGTGCGCCTTGCCCGAGGGGATCATCGGGAAGCAGTTGGCGAGGGCGGCGACGCGGCAGTCGAAGATCACCGGCTTGTCCTTGACGGCGATCATCTCCTTGATCGCGTCGTCGAGATCGGCCGGCTTCTCGCAGCGGATGCCGACGCCGCCATAGGCCTCCGCCAGCTTGACGAAGTCGGGCAGGCTCTCGGTGTAGCTGTGCGACAGGCGGTTGCCGTGCAGGAGCTGCTGCCACTGGCGGACCATGCCCATATACTGGTTGTTGAGCACGAATACCTTGACCGGCAGGCGGAACTGCACCGCCGTCGACATCTCCTGGATGTTCATGAGGATCGAGGCGTCGCCGGCGATGTCGACGACGAGCGCCTTGGGATTGGCGACCTGCACACCGATCGCGGCCGGCAGGCCATAACCCATGGTGCCGAGACCACCCGAGGTCATCCAGCGGTTCGGCTTCTCGAACTTGTAGAACTGGGCGGCCCACATCTGGTGCTGGCCGACCTCGGTGGTGATGAAGGCGTCCTTGTCGCGGGTGAGCTCGTAAAGCCGCTCGATGGCGTATTGCGGCATGATCACGTCGGCGTTCGGCCGGTATTTCAGGCAGTCCTTCTTGCGCCACTCGCCGATCTGCTTCCACCAGGCCTTCAGAGCCTTCTTGTCGAACTCGGTCGCCTTGGTCCGCCAGATGCGGATGATATCCTCGAGGGCATGGGCGACATCGCCGACCACCGGCACGTCGACGCGCACATTCTTGTTGATCGAGGAGGCATCGATGTCGATGTGGATCTTCCGGGAGCCCGGCGAGAAGGCATCGACGCGGCCGGTGATGCGGTCGTCGAAGCGGGCGCCGACCGCCAGCATGACGTCGCAATCATGCATGGCGAGGTTGGCCTCGTAGGTGCCGTGCATGCCGAGCATGCCGAGCCAGTGATCTCCGGAGGCCGGATAGGCGCCAAGGCCCATCAGCGTCGAGGTGACGGGAAAGCCGGTCATCTCGGCGAGGTCGCGCAGCAGCCGACTCGCCGCCGGGCCCGAATTGACGACGCCGCCGCCCGAATAGATGATCGGTCGCTTGGCGCTCGCCAGCAGATCGACGGCGGCGCGGATCGAGGCCTGATCGGGCTTCACCTGCGGGCGATAGGTCTTGTGGGTGATGTTGGTCGGGCCGAAATAGTCGCCGGTCGCGAATTGCACATCCTTGGGGATGTCGACCACCACCGGACCCGGCCGGCCGGTGCGGGCCACATAGAAGGCCTCGTGCAGGATGCGCGGCAGGTCTTCGACGCGCTTCACCAGCCAGTTGTGCTTGGTGCACGGCCGGGTGATGCCGACGGTGTCGCACTCCTGGAAGGCGTCGTTGCCGATCAGATGGGTGGGCACCTGGCCGGTGATGCAGACGAGGGGGATCGAATCCATCAGCGCATCGGCGAGGCCCGTCACTGCATTGGTAGCGCCGGGACCGGAAGTCACAAGTACGACGCCGACCTTGCCGGTCGAGCGGGCATAGCCTTCCGCGGCATGCACGGCGCCGCCTTCCTGGCGGACCAGGATGTGCTCGACCTTCTCCTGCTGGAACAGTTCGTCGTAGATCGGCAGGACGGCGCCGCCCGGATAGCCGAAGATGTGGCGAACCCCGTGGTCGGCCAGCGCCCTGATCACCATCTCGGCGCCCGTCATCCGCATCGCCATGCCACGCTCCGTCTCGTCTTGCTGGTCCCGCGGGGATGGCTTCGCCCGCCCCGCAGGTGGCGGGGGAGGCGTGCGCGCCGGACCTTCCCAATTGCGCTGAAGGCCCGGACGGCCGAGGCGGGGTCACGCCTCTGCAAGCCGGGCAGAAGGCGCAAACTAGCCCGTAGGGCGGGGAGCGGTCAACCGGCCACAGCGACGAATCGCAAAGATTGTGCGGTGCATTTTTATCGAAACTTGCGATTCGCGGTGAGGTTTTGGAATTATATTGCGCGTAATATCTCGGCTGGCGTCACTCGCGCTGCTTTGTCGCGCGCGCAAGCCTCAGAACCGCATGGTCAATCCGGCGGCTGACGCGGCGGTGCGGGCTCCTTGAGCGGCGACTGCGGAGCGCACCGCGGAGGCGTTTGCACCTGCTCACTCGCCAGTGCGGGCTTTGCCGCCTTGCGCCGTCCACTTCACGAGGCGAAGGCGCGCACCGCGGCCGCCATGTCGGGACCGGATATCCTGTGCCAGTCGCCGACGAGCTGGTGGCGGAACCAGGTCTCTTGCCGCTTGGCGTATTGCCGGGTCCGCGTCTTGGCATCGGCGAGCGCCGCCTCGAGGGGGATGCCTTCCTTCAGATGCGCCGCCAGCGAAGGCACGCCGAGTGCGCGCATGATCGGCAGCTCGGGCGACAGCCCGAGGGCGAGGAGGTCGCGCAACTCGCCGAGCGCCCCTTCCTCGATCATGGCATCGAGCCGGCGGTCGATGCGCTCGCGCAGCCAGTCGCGCGGTGGGGTCAGCAGCAGCCGGACGAGCCCGTCGCCCGTCAACACCGGGCGGCGGGGCGCCTCCTGCCAGACGGCGAGCGGCCGCCCGGTCGCCTCGAGCACCTCGAGCGCGCGAACGATGCGCTGCGGATCGCTCGGATCGAGGCGGGCGGCGGTCAGGCCATCGCGCGATGAAAGGAGGGCGTGGAGCTCGGCCGCAGACATGGTGGTGGCGAGGGCGCGCATCCGGGCGCGGACCTCAGGGGGGATCGCCGGCATGGGCGAGAGCCCCTCGATGAGCGCCTTGAAGTAGAGGCCGGTGCCGCCGACGATCACGACCGGCCGTCCGCGCGCCTCGCAATCGGCGAGGAGGTCGGCGACCTCGGCCACCCAGCGTCCGACCGAATAGGGCTCGGCGCCGCCGACATGGCCATAGAGACGGTGCTCGGCGCGCGCCTCCTCGGCCGCGGTCGGGCGCGCCGTGAGGATGCGCAACTCGCGATAGACCTGCATGGAATCGGCATTGACGACGACGGCGCGATGGGTCTCGGCGAGGGCGAGCGCCGCCGCCGACTTGCCGCTGGCGGTCGGTCCGGCGAGAAGTATGGCGCGGGGGCGTGACATTCGTCTGGGGGCTCTCCTGGCGGTCCGGGCCCGGCGTACCGATTTGCCCGCCCTCCGGCATGGCGCGAAGACGCATGGCCCGCAAGGCCGGGAAAGGACAGGGTTCGCCGAAAGCCCACGCGATTGATATGAGTGGGCCGGAGAGGACGTGCCATGACAGATTGATCGAACTTCCCCGCGCCGGCAGCCATGCCAACCCCATGCCGCAGGATACCTCGCCCTTGGCCAGGCCGAAGCCCTCGACGATGCAATCGAAGATGGATGATCTCGTGCTCGTCGCGATTGCCGCGACGGGCTCGCGGGCGCTCGACGAGGCCGCCGCCAGCCGTCTCGCGCGCGCAGCCGGTGCCAGCAGCGATGCGCGCTGGCTCGCCTCCCGAACCGCGCTCGAGCTTTCGCTCACCGGTGCGGGGGCTGGTGAGGCCGACGGCCCGGGCCAAGAGGGAAAGCGTCTCGCGGCGGCACGCGAGGCGCTTGCGGGGCGACCGGTCGATCTGGCGCTCGTGCCTGCAGGCAACCGCAGGAAGCGTCTTCTCGTCGCAGATATGGATTCAACCATCATCGGCCAGGAATGCATCGACGAGGTCGGCGACGTGGCCGGCTTCGGTGCCGAGATCGCCGCCATCACCGAACGCAGCATGCGCGGCGAGATCGATTTCGAGGCGGCTCTCAGGAACCGGGTCGGCCTGTTGAAGGGCCTCCCCGTCACCGCGCTCGAACAGGTCATGACGGAGCGCATCCGCCTCAATCCCGGGGCCCGCACCCTGGTTGCGACCATGGCCGGCCATGGCGCCGTGACAGCGCTCGTTTCGGGTGGGTTCACCTTCTTCACCGAGCGGGTCGCCCGTCTCGCCGGCTTCCAGATCAACGAGGCCAACCGGCTGATCGAGACGGAGGGCCGACTGACCGGCGAGGTCGGCGAGCCCGTTCTCGACCGCGACGCCAAGCGCCGGTCGCTCGTGCGCATCGCTTCGGCGCACGGGCTGCCGCTCGGCCTTGCGATCGCGGTCGGCGACGGGGCCAACGACCGGGCGATGATCGAGGCGGCCGGCCTCGGCGTCGCCTATCGTGCCAAGCCGGTGCTGCGGGCGGTTGCCGACGTCGCCATCGAGCATGCCGACCTGACCGCTCTCCTCTATCTGCAGGGTTATACGGAGGACATGCTGAGGGACTAAGGGACAGCCCGCGGGGGTGGTGTGCGGGCAGGTTCGGCCGCCGGTCAGGCCGTGACAGGGGCCGCGGGCCGGACCTCCGCGGGCCGGGCACGTGCGCGCCTCGCTCGCCAACAGGGCGGCGGCACGCCCCCCGAAAATTCTGGCAAGGCTCGCTCGGCGTGTCATATAACTGTCGCCCGCAACCCCGGAAAGAGCTGACCAATGAGGATCGCCCTGGACCGCAAGTCGGAACGCACCAAGGTGGCGGCGGCGTGGGCCGTCCATGCCTTTACGGGAACGGGCGTCGTCCTCGGCCTTCTCGCCCTCATCGCCATGCTCGAGGGTAACGAGATCAAAGCCTTCCTGTGGCTCGGCCTCGCCCTGTTCATCGACGGCATCGACGGCACGCTCGCCCGGCGGTTCCGCGTGCGGGAGTACACGCCGCGCTTCGACGGTGCTGCCCTCGACATCGTCACCGATTTCGTCACCTACTCGTTCATTCCGGCGTTGATGGTCTACTGGTTCGGCATGGTGCCGGAGCCGTGGGGCATACCCGCCGCCTGCTTCATCGCCGCCACCTCGCTCTATTGCTACGCGAACATGGACATGAAGACGGCCGACTATTATTTCGTCGGCTTCCCAGCCGTGTGGAATATCGTCGTTCTCTACTTCGTCATCCTGAGGACGCCGGACTGGATCAATCTCGCGGTGATCCTCGCCCTCGGGATACTGACCTTCGTTCCCTGGAAGTATGTCCATCCCTTGCGGGTGGCGCGCCTGAGGCCGGTCACGCTGATCGCGACCGTGTTATGGAGCGCGCTCACCATGTGGCTGCTGTTCCTGACCGAGAAGACCGAGCATCCGATGCATACGGAGCCGGTGGTCTTCTGGCTGTGGATCGCCATCAGCGGCTACTTCGCCGCCATCTGCGCAGTGCGCTCGATCGAGGATGCCGACGAGGACTGAGCGGTGCGGCGGCGCTCTGCGACAGCTCCCGAAGGTCGGACGGCAGGGATCCTTGGGCTGATGCGCGACAGCATGTCGGGCTGACGGCGGCCGGCAGCATGCATAGCATTCCCGACGACAGGCTCGGTGATGCGGGCATGGCGGATCGGGGGCGCGGATGCCTCGATCGCCAAAGCCATCCGAACCAGAGCCTCGGCGCCCGACCGGCGTTGCGACGGACGGCCGCAAGGTCCAGACGGTTGAGGGTCACATCATGTCCGATGCGCTCGAGATGCGTTCTCCCGACGAGGTCATGTCGCTCGCCCGCCTCGGCGCGGCCCACCAGACCCGGCTCTCTTTCCTGCGGACCATGCTGCGCCGGCTGACGCGGGAAGGCTGGGTCATCGACCGGCCGGTGTTCGAGATCGACGACAAGGGCTTCGGCACGGCGGTCTACCGCGCCAAGGGGCCGGAGCGCACCTACAGCCTCGTCTGCTTCTCGATCGACCTGCCCGACGACATGCGAACCGACCGGGTGATCGCGGTCGCGTGGGATACCAGCTATGCGCTGTTCGACGGCGAGCCGACGGCTGCCGACATCGCAAGGCTCCGCGACAACGTGCCGAAGCAGGAGGCCGGCCGCTTCACCGAGAAGGAGCTCGTCCTCTCGCGCGCCAACAAGAGCATGCGGCTGTTCGCCCGCGTCGTCGATGCGCTCGCCGCCGGCCGCCAACCCGACGCCGTGGAGATCGAGGAGGTCGGCTATCTGATGCGCACGACCGCCGTTTACGGCAACGGCAAGCTCGGCATGGCCGACCGCGACGTCATCCGCGACCGCGCCGAGCTCGCCGGACCGTTCCAGGCCGAGATGCTGACGGTCTGGCTGATCCGCACCTTCACCGTCGATCTCGTCGAGCATGTCGCACGGGCCCGCGCGCCCGAAACCGCGGTGCCGCTCGAACCCTCGCTCAGGCGGCGCTTCGGCGTCGGCAATGCGACGGGCCTCGGTATGGCGCCGTTCCTCGTTCGTCATCCCGGCCTGACCGGGCGCTGGGCGGCGGCGCGCGAGACGGCGCTCGCCCGCGTGCGTGCGATCGAGAGGGCAAGCGAGGCGGCCAAGGCGCGGTTCCCGCAAGTGCTCGGGCTCGCACGACGCGCGGTTTCGGCCTGGGTGACGAGCGATCCCGTGCAGAAGGCCGAGATCGCCGCTCTCGCCCGCGATCTCGAGCTGATCGAGCGGCGGGTCGAGGAGGGCGCGCTCGAGGAGGACCATCCCTTCGACAAGCTGATCTGCTGGTCGGAATGGGCGCTCGGCCTCGAGGGTCAGGAATATCTCGTCACGCTGGCCATCGAGCCGCATGGCGACCTCGTCGACGATCTCGCCGACGAGATGGCGTTCGACGAGGAGAGCACGTTCCGCATCGACGGGGGGATGCCGCTCGGCACGCTCCGGCAGCACATCGCCAAGGCCTATCGCTGGGTCTCGCGGCACGACTACCGGACGCCGGAAGGGCAGGCGCGCTTCTGGTACTATTCGGAGGACAAGCTCGAGCCGCGGCTCGGCGAGCGCTTCGAGGAGCCGGGGGCCGAGCTCGAGCAGCCGCTCGGCATCGGGCGCGACGTGCAGGCGCTCGCGGTCGCAGCCGCTCTCGTCAATCCCGAGATCACGGTCGGTGCCTATCTCGCCGACCATCCCGAGCATCGCCATCTCGTCCGCCGCATCCAGGCGAGCGCGGCGCTGCCCTATGCCGAGATCCACGACAATGTGCTCGGCGCCCGCATGCGCCCCGTCGACATCCTCAGATGGAAGCTCGCCTTCTTCGGCGCGACGCGCTTCGACCCGCGCTCGGATCGCTGGCTGAGAATCACGCTCTTCCAGGGGGCGCCGTTTCCCGAGGAGCTTCAGGCGATGAAGAGCGAAAACTGGGTCTATGGCGCGGCGGCCTGAGCGGCCACACGCCTTCCAGGGAGGGGCGCGATGCATGTGTCTCTGAACGAGGTGGAGAACACCGCGCTGAAGGCGGCGCGGGGCGCGGGCAGCCCCTGGGGCATCGCCGAGGAGGCGGGGCGGGCCTCGCGCTGGCTCGCCGCCCGTGGGCTGCCGTGGCTCGCACCGCTGACGGCGATGCTCGAGGCCAGGCTGGCGAGCCCTGTGACCGCCCATGCCGACTGTCCGATCCTCGCGGGGACACGGATCGTCGACGTCTGGCCGTTGCGGGGCGGCGCCGCGCCAGCCCTGCCCAAGGCGATCCGGGCGCCGCTGCTGCTGGTGCCCTTTCTCGCCCAGGCGAGCGAATCGGGCGTGCCGGTGGCGGTCTCCTGGCCAGGGGTGGTGGCACATCTGATCGACGGGGCGCTGCAACCCGAGGTCGCCGATATGGCGGCGCTCGCCGCCGAGGGGCCGCTCGCCGCCGCGATCACGGTCGGGGCGGCCGCGCAGATCCATGGCGCCGCAGTCCTCAAGCCGCGCACCGGCGGTGCCGAGGTCGAGCCGCAGCTTTTCGATCGGCTGAGAGGGCTCGCCGCCCGCACCTATGTGCCCGAGAGCGAGCAGTCCAAGCTGAAAGGCGCCGGCGCGGGATTGCTGGACAACGATTGAGGGGCGCAGGCCCTTCAGTGAAACCCGAAGTTGAGTTGCACGGGCGTCTTGCGGCGCGGCTTGCGTTTGCGGGCCGGCTTCAGCTCCTCCGGCTCGTTGCGCGGCACCCCGGCTATCGCGATCCAGCCGGCCACGTCGAAGCCGAGATCGGTCAGGACGCGCTGAGTGACGGCAGCCGCGTGATCGTGATCGGTCGCGGACCAAGCCGCGCGCCCGGCCTTGCGCATCCGCCGGTTAGCGGCATCCTCGCCGGCCGAGCGCGCCAGCCGTACCGCCTCGCTGTAGGTCTTGACCCGCACGACCCGCGCCTCCCTCGACGATGCGAAATCTGTACACCTTGCGTTCTCATGGTCAAGGGGCGATGGTGGCGGTGGGGGATGGCCAGCGGAAGCGGCGACCACCGCAAACGACCGCCGAAATGGGCGGGCGACGGGGATGCCAGGAGCGGCCGTGAGCAGGTGCTGCATGCGCGGCGCGCAGTCCAACTGTGTGCAAAGAAAGCTAACACCTGGCGCGCCGCATTCGGTTGCTGATCCCACCGATCCAGGTTGTCTGCTGAACCTGAATCATTATCGGCTTTGCGCGCTACTTGGCTTGGTGACGGCCTCGAGTTGCAGATGGCACCTTGACGTACCAGGAGCACCTGCGAGCACCGCAGATCACCTTAGTTACATTGAACACCGCGAGCACTACGATCTGCGGTTAGAGCACCTTCCGACCATATTGAATCAACAGGGATTCCCAAATCAGTCGCGTTCTGATTCAAGCTGCATGTCGGGGAGGAGGCCGGCATGCATGGTGAAAGCACTCTCGCTTGATCTGCGTGAACGTGTTCTCGCGGCCGTCGATGGCGGGTTGTCCTGCCGGCAGGCGGCCGAACGCTTCGGGGTGAGCGCGGCGAGCGCAGTCCGCTGGGTGCAGCGACGCCGCAAGCAGGGCACGGCCGAACAAGGTCAATGAAATTCGTCAAATATGCCTTGTTTATCGAAGTCGTCGCCTGGACTGCACTTATGGAGGGGAACTTCTCAATTGCATCAGCAAGATGCAATGCACTTTCAAGCGCGGTCGGCATCACCTGATCCATAACCATTCTTGCGTTGCTCCGGCACACCTCGAAGCGGCACGTCAAGCGCCGCTGCGGGCATAACGGGCCATGTACTCCGCAACTCGCTCTTTTTGATTTGTGAGCGCGATGCCCGTCTGACGCTAGCAGATCGCGGCGGTCGTTCTCCATCAACGCGCCCGAAGAGCCCTGAGCATCTTGAAGCTCAGCCAGCATGGAGTGCCTCCCCATCCCATGATGAACTCCTCAGTGCGTTCGCGGAAGAATCTGTGCGCGAGAAAGTTGCGCAATTCTCTTGCTTTGAGAGGTCTGCATCGAAGGTGGCGGCAAGCTTGCTCGATTTTCGGAGTCGGCTAATCAGAACCCCATCGTCAACTCGAAGTGATCGTCCATGTGTCGAAGCGTCGCTCGAATTCATGGATTGTAAAATTTCCCACCGCTTCGCTTCCGATCGGACTTGAGGCAGTAGATTGGCATAAACTAGCCAAAACGATTCCATGCTCAAGGCACTGAGCAAGATACATGGCGAGCCCATAGTGGGCATACACATCTCTGATCTGCGCTCTCATCGTCGCGGTTATCTGTGCAACTTGTGCCCCCATCTCAAGGTCCGCTGTCGTATACATCAACTATGCGTGTGTTGAGCGTCTCTTCCTGGCCCATCGCGACAGTCGCTGCCCCCACGCTGCCAGCGGCTGCCCTCTCCTCTTATCCGGGAAGGGGTTTTGCAGTCGACGCAAGATCAGCCGGCTGGTTCTCGGGACTTGACCCCTCGCCTCCCCTACCCCATCACCGGCCCGCGCACGGTCAGGAACTCGTCGAAGGCGGTCTCGAAGCTCTGGTAGTCGGCCTCGGTCAGCGGCAGGGACAGCGACATGAACCCGCGCCGGGCCATGTATTGGCCGGCCGCCAGCATGTCGAGATGGAAGAGCTTCTGCAGGTCGGCCTGGCGCGCGGCCGTCCCGGCGTCGCTCGTCCAGGTGTCCTCCGGCCGCCGGATCGGCCCCTTCTGGAAATGGATGCCGAGATCGAGCCGACGCCGAGCACCTGCATCGCCGCCCCGTACCGGGCGATGACGGCGTTCAGCCGCTCGCGGAATCGGTCGCCCGTCCGATTGAGCTGAACGGCGACCTCGGGCGTATAGATCTCGGCGAGCCCGGCGACGCCCGCCGCCATGGTCAGCACGTTGTTGTTGAAGGTGCCCGCGTGGCTGACCGCATCCGGCTCGTAGGGGTCGAACCGGCGCATGATGTCGCGCCGCCCGCCGAAAGCGCCGAAGGTCATGCCGCCGCCGAGATATTTGCCGAAGGAGGTCATGTCGGGGATGACGCCGAGCTTCTCCTGCAGTCCGCCGGGCGCGAGGCGCGAGGTCATCACCTCGTCGAAGATCAGCACGATGCCATGCTTCGTCGCCGCCTGCCGCAGCGCTTCGAGGAACGGCGTCTCGGCGGCGATCGCTCCACCCCCGCCCATCATCGGCTCGATGACGATGGCGGCGAGCTCGCCCGCGTGCCGCTCGATCGCAGCGAGCGTGCCCTCGATGTCGTTGTAGCTCGCGATCACATAGGGAAAGGGTGCGTTGGTCGGCGGCTTCGTCTGCCCGAAATAGAAGACGCCGCCGTGATAGGCGCCCTCGAACACCATGACGCGCTCGCGGCCCGTGAACATGCGGGCCGCCGAGATGGCGTAGAGATTGGCCTCGGTGCCGGAATTGCAGAAGCGCACCAGCTCGAGCGAGGGAAAGCGCTGGCACATGAGGCGCGCGAGTTCGCCCTCGTAGCGGTTGGGGCCGCCGAGCACGACGCCATCCTCGACCGCGCGGTCGATGGCCGCCTTCAGAACCGGGTTCGAATGGCCGTAGAGGCCGGCCGTGTATTCGCCGAGGAAGTCAGTATAGGTGTGGCCGTCGATATCCGTGAGCTTTGCCCCCTCGCCCCGGGCGATCGCCAGGGGATAGGGCGTGTAGTGCAGCACGGTGCGGGTATTACCGCCCGGCATCGACAGGGCCGCCTCCGTCCAGCGCAACCGGCTCTTGGGGTTCTCCGCCTTGAACCGCTCCTCGGCCGCCTTCACGGCCGACGTCAGATCGGCATTGCCCCGCCGCTTCGGCTCGACTTTCGCCATGTCGCTCGCTCCTGCCCCTGACCGGTGCCGCCCCTTCGCCCGCGCCTATCTCTTCTTGGCCGGCTTCGATTTCCGGCCCGCATGGCTGTCGGCGACGACGCAGAGCATCTCCCACATCAGGTTCGCCGCCGTGATCGAGGTGATGCCCGAAGGGTCGAAGCAGGGCGCCACCTCGCAGATGTCGCCGCCGACGAGGTTGCGGCCCTGCAGCGATTGCAGGATCACCTGGCAGTCGCGCGGGGTGAGGCCGCCGATCTCCGGCACGCCGGTGCCGATCGCCCAGGCCGGATCGAGCCCGTCGATGTCGATCGTCACATAGGTCGGGCCTTTGCCGATGACCTTTCCGATCTTCTCGATCACCTTCGCCCGGCCCATCTCCTCGAAGGCGTCGAACGTGATGCAGGTGAAGCCCTTGTCCTCGCCCCATTTGATGTCGTCGGGCGAGAAGCGGCTGCCGCGCAGGCCGATCTGCACGACGCGCCTGGGGTCGATCACCCCTTCCTCGACCGCCCTGCGGAAGGTGGTCGCGTGGTTGATCCTCGTCTCGGCGAGGGTGTCGAGCGTGTCGGCATGGCTGTCGATCTGCACGATACCGACCGGTTCCTTCGCCGCAATGGCGCGCAGGATCGGCAGCGGGATGGTGTGATCGCCGCCGATCGAGATCGGCGCGGCGCCGACGGCATGGATGCGCTTGTAGAAGGTCTCGATCATCTCGATCGAGCGGTTGAAGTCGATCGGGTTGACCGGGGCATCGCCGACATCGGCGACATTGCAGATATCGTAGGGCGCGATGCCGCTCGTCGGGTGGACGCGGCGGATCAGGCGCGAGGCCTCGCGGACGGCGGCCGGGCCATGGCGGGAGCCCGCCCGGTAGTTGACGCCGATATCGAAGGGCACGCCGACCAGAGCGATGTCGAGATCGTCGCAGATGTCGTGGCGCTGGGTTCGCATGAAGGTGGCGACGCCGGCGAAGCGCGGCGTGACGGAGGCATCGACAGGCTGGAAACGGGGATCGCGGGCCATCGTCAGATCCGGTTGCTGGCGCGCCGGGGCACGAGCGGCCAGGCGCAAAGGCGGAGGGAGGCAGAGCCACGTGGGTCGTTGGTCGGTGTGATCCCGCGTGGTCCCTACATAAGTAGGTGGGTGCCGAATGTCCGGGACCAGGGTCCCGGCCAGGGTCAGCCCCCGCGCGGATCTTATAGGCCCCGGGGATCAAAGTGACCTGACGGGCCCCGCAGCCCTGCCATGCGATCGATCCTAGATGATGTTCGAGCGAGATGGAATCAGGTTGCCGGTGCTGGTCCGGCTCCAGGCCTTCGACTGAGCGTCCCGGTCACGCTCGCGATGGTCGCGCGGGCGCTCGCCTCCTACACCACGTCCCGGGACGTCAGCGAGCGATCAGGGGGGCGCCGCTAGGGGGGGAGAGGATCGCGCTCGCATACCCCGTGTGCCGGTCGGAGCTCCTGGTGGCAGACATCGCCGGGCCACCCAAGGTCGAATGGGCCAGCGGGGGCGGAGGGTGTGGAAGCCGCCAAATTGGGGGGGCGGCGCGAGCCGATTGCCAATGGCGCGGGGGGCCTTGCGCTCCGGGTTCTGCGGCTGCGATGAAAGCCACCGGCGCGGGCCCGGGGTGTTCCCCCGCGCCCGGTCACCTGGCCGCGGGGAGAATCGAGCGCCGAGCGGCTCAGCCTGTGGACTATGTCCTTGTTCCCCGGCAGGCCGCATGAGAATGTCGTCCTCAATCGCCGGACCAACCGCGTCCGCCATAGAAGCCGGCTTAGCTCAGTTGGTAGAGCACCTGATTTGTAATCAGGGGGTCAGGGGTTCGAGTCCCTTAGCCGGCACCATATTTTTCAAGGGGTTAAGTCCTCTTCCGGTCAGGGTCCAATGGGCTCAGGTAACGCCTAGGGAACAAGCAGCGCCCCCTCAGGCCTCGTATTCAGAGGTCGATCCGAACTGGAACTGCTGGAGCCACTCCTCGAGGTCGGCAACGCGGTAGACGACTTTGGCGCGTCGCCCGGGGCCGACCTTGTAGTAGCGCGGGCCTGTGCCATCGACCCGCATGCCTTCCAGAGTTCGCGCGGACAGGCGCAGGTACTCGGCCGCCTCCGGCGAGGTCATGAGGCCCGACTGGGCGCGAAGGGGCTGGTCCGCCGCCATCGTTTCATCCGCGAGTGTTCCGTCCCGACGTGCCGCATGCTATCAGGGTGCGCACACGATTGGGAGCATCAGCCATGTCCGCTCCGAACCTCGAGGATCTCGACCGCCAGATCAGCGAGACGCGGAAGGCCTTCTTCGAGGCCCGCGGAAAGCTCGTGCAGCTCGCCCACCCCCGCAATCCCGATCCGGACGGCGCCGCCGACGGGCTGATCGCGGATGCTGCCGAGCGTGGTCTTGCGCGGACCCTCGACAGCGTCTTGCGCGAGCCGGTGCTGCACGGGCTCGACGACTCCACCCCAGCCGACCAGCTCACGTCCAGCCTTGGCGCTGCCTATGCCGCCGACCAGGCCCTCGACCTGCTCATGCGCGACCGTAATGCCGAGTTTCTTCGTTTCGATCCATTCTACAAGCCCCGGATGAACCTCTTCGGTCGTGACGTCGAGCTCGACTATGTGACCAACCGCGCCCGCGACCTCGAGAGCGCGGAGACCTATGCGCTCCCCGATCCCGACGCCACGAAGCGCCGCCGCCGGGAGAAGAGCAAGTGATGAGATGCAGGCTTGCACATTCGTGCAGAGCGGCATGACTGCACTCCTGCATTCCCGCAAATGCAGTCTTCTGCATTCCTGCAACAGGGCATCCTTGCAAATGCGCATTTGCACGCCACTGGACTTGCAGGTTTGCAGGAATGCGCATGTGATGTCCACATGCCTGCCATCCCACGCATCATCACCATCGCCTCCTCCAAGGGCGGCGTCGGCAAGTCGACAGTCGCAATCGCAATTGCAGGTGCGCTCGCCAAACGCGGCCGCCGCGTGCACATCATCGATCTCGACGAGAACGAGACTGTCGGCCGCTGGGCAAGACAGCACCAGATCGCAATTTCCGGCCTCAGCGTCTCGACCGCGGCGCCAGCTGCGTTCAATGAACATCTGCGAGACGTCGCGGCGCACGACCTCGATGTGATCCTCGTCGATGTGGCGGGCGTCTACGAGAAGGCGCTGACCCACGCCATGGGCCGTAGCTCGCTCGTCGTCGTCCCGGCGCAGCCCTCCGAGCCCGACATCCACGAGGCGACCAAGCTCATCCGCGACCTCAATGATCTCAACGACACGTTCGGCGGGACAGTACCCTACCGGCTGCTGCTCAACCTCTTCGACCCGCTCGATCCACACTACCAGCGTCATATCGTCGATGAGATCAACCGCCTCGGATTGCAGCGCTTCCAGACCGTCGTTCACAAGCGGGCGCCCTACCGGGAGGCCTTCATGAACGGGCTGCCGCCCCACTATGCCGAGGCCCGCGAGGCGGTCGCCAAGGCTGTGGTGGAGATCGATGCGCTCGTCTCGGAGATCGATGCGCTCGTCTCGGAGATCGAGGCTCTGGCGATCGGCAACGGGGCGTTGGCGGCATGAGCGCAGCGCAGCGTTTCAAGCCGATCGGTGGCGTGCCTGCCTCGGACGCCGATCTGGAGGCTTTCGCTGTACGGAGGGGCATCCCCTCGCTCAAGGCTCCAGAATCGATCCTGGCGCCGCCCGAGGCGCCTCAGAGGGCGAATCCGTCCACACCGCTCGGGCGGCTGACGCTGGAATTGCCGGTCTATCTCTGCACCGAGATCAGGATGCGGGCGGCGAGCGAAACCTGTTCGGCGCGCTATCTGGTCATGAAGGCGCTGAAGGAAGCGGGGTTCCGCATAGACGAGGCCGATCTCATCACCGATGCCCGGCGCACGGCGGCGTGACGAGTCTCGCGCCAACCCGTTGAATTCCCGATCCTTTGCTCCATAATCGCGGCCCCGGATATGGCTGCTTGCCGATCCCATTCGTGCCCTCGATCAAGGACGTGCAGCCTGAGGAAGTGCTGCTTCGCCAGTCCTGCCCGCCTGGGAATGGCGGCCC
>JAWKWA010000003.1:0-256868 GCA_041397765.1 Hyphomicrobiaceae bacterium
GGGCCGCTGAAGCCGCCGGTGAAGAAGGGCGACGAGGTCGCGAGGCTGCGCGTCGTATCGAGCGAGGCCGGCATCAACGAGGTGCCGCTCTACGCCGCCGAGGATGTGGATCGTGGCGGCATCGCCGCCCGCGGCCTCGACAGCCTGTTGCTTCTCGCCTTCGGCTGGCTGCTGTGACGGGCGGGCGGCGGCGCGCTGTGCTGTCGGGCTTGACCGGCCGGACCCGGCGCCTGTAGGCGGATGGCGATGCAAGCGACCGCACGGGGCCGTCTCGTCACGCTCGAAGGCGGCGAGGCGGCCGGCAAATCCACACAGGTCCGTCTTCTTGGCGAGCGCCTGCGCGCACGCGGCCTCCCCGCTGTCGAGACACGGGAGCCCGGCGGCTCGCCCTTCGCCGAGCGCCTGCGCGACGTCGTGCTCGCCGAGCGTCCGGCCGCGCCGGAGGCGGAGTTCCTGGTCTTTGCCGCCGCGCGTGCCGATCACCTGTCGGCCACCATCCGTCCGGCCCTGGCGGCGGGGCGCTGGGTGATCTGCGACCGCTTCATCGACTCGACGCGCGTCTATCAGGGCGATCTCAACGGCGTCGATCTTGCGCTCATCCGCCATGTCGAGGCGGCGGTCGTCGGCGCCGACATGCCCGATCTGACCCTCGTGCTCGACCTGCCGCTCGACGAGGCGCTCGCGCGGATGCGGAGCCGCGGCGGCGGCAACCGCTTCGATGCGGCCCTTACCGAAACGCACCGGCGGCTTCGCGACGGCTTCCTCGCCATCGCCGCGGCCGAGCCCCGGCGCTGCGTCGTCATCGAGGCGTCGGGTGGCCCCGAGGAGGTCGGCGATGCCATCTGGCGCGCCGTCGAGGCGAGGCTCCTCACATGAGCCGGCGACCGCGCGGCGCCGAGATCGCCGCCGAGGAGGCGCTGCCCGAGATCGACCGGCTGGAGGGCTTCCCCCATCCGCGAGAGACGCGCCAGCTCGTCGGCCAGCAGGCGGCCGAGCAGGCCCTGGCGCAGGCCTCGGCGACCGGCCGCATGCACCATGCCTGGCTGCTGACCGGCCCGGAGGGCATCGGCAAGGCGACGCTCGCCTATCGCTTCGCCCGCTTCGCACTCCAGGGCGGGGGCGGTGGCGGCCTCTTCGGCGAGCCGCCGGCGACGCTCGACGCCCCCATCGACAGCCCGGCCGCCGCCCTCGTCCGCGGCCTCGCCCATCCCGGTCTGATGGTCGTCCGCCGCGCCTACGACCTGAAGCGTAAGCGCTTCCCCGCCTCGATCCCCATCGACGAGGTGAGGCGCCTGAAGCCCTTCCTCTCGCTCACCGCCGAGGCCGGCGAGGCCCGTGTCGTCATCGTCGACCGCGCCGACGAGCTGAACGTCAATGCCGCGAATGCGCTGCTGAAATCGCTGGAGGAGCCGCCGCCCGCGACGACGTTCCTGCTCATCTCCTCCGAGCCCGGCCGCCTGCTCGTCACCATCCGCTCGCGCTGTCGTCGCCTCGAGCTTCACCCCCTCTGCGATGCCGATCTCGGCCGCGCCATCGCCGCCCCCTGGAGGCGGCCGGCCTCGCAATGCCCGAGCCGCCGCGGCACGCTCCTCGCCGGCATCGCTCGCGGCAGCCCGCGCCGTGCGCTCGCCCTCGTCTCGGGCTCCGGCCTCAAGCTCTACGAGCGCCTTCTGGCCATCTTCGAGGCGCTGCCCGCCCTCGATCAGGGGGCGATCCTGAAGCTTGCCGACGAGGTCTGCGCCCGTCGCCGCCGAGACCGACCTCCTCCTGCTCTTCTCGCTGGAGGAGCTGATCGCCCGGCTCGTCCGGCACAGCCTGACCGGCACGGGGGCGATCGGTGGCGAGGACCGTCTCGCCGCCCGCCTGATCGGGTCCCGGAGCCTTGCCACCTGGGCGGCCTTGTGGGAAACAGTCGGCCGCGAGAAGGCCGAGGCTCTGGCGCTCAATCTCGATCGCAAGGCGCTCGTCATGAGGACCTTCCTCTCCCTTCAGGACGCGACCCGCTGACGGCACGCATCCGACCCGTCCGCGGCCGGCCGGCCCCGGCGGCTTGACCGGGACGAGGGAGAAGGCACGAGCACGATGGCGAAGCGACAGCCGTTCTACATCACCACCGCGATCTCCTATCCCAATGGCGCGCCGCATATGGGCCACGCCTACGAGGCGATCGCGACCGACGTCATCGCCCGCTTCAAGCGTCTCGACGGCTACGACGTCTACTTCCTCACCGGCACCGACGAGCACGGGCTGAAGATGAAGCAGACGGCGCAGAAGGAGGGCTTGACCCCGCGCGAGCTCGCCGACCGCAACGTGCCGCGCTTCGAGGAGATGGTGAAGCTGCTCGGCTGCTCCAACGACGATTTCATCCGTACCACCGAGGAGCGCCACTACCGCTCCTGCCAGGAGCTCTGGCGGCGGATGACGGCCAAGGGCGACATCTATCTCGACACCTATGCCGGCTGGTACTCGGTTCGCCAGGAGGCGTTCTTCGACGAGAAGGAGACGACGCTCGGCGCCGACGGCGTCCGCCGTGAGCCGCTCGGCACGCCCGTCGAATGGACCGAGGAGAAGACCTACCGCTTCCGCCTGTCGAAATATCAGGAGCCGCTGCTCGCGCATTACGAGGCGAACCCGGATTTCATCCTGCCGCCCGAGCGCCGCAACGAGGTGGTCAGCTTCGTGCGCTCGGGCCTCGAGGATCTGTCGGTGTCGCGCACCACGCTTGACTGGGGCATCCCCGTGCCCGATGCCCCCGGTCACGTCATGTATGTATGGATCGACGCGCTCACCAACTACATCACCGGCGTCGGCTTTCCCGACGAGAAGGCCGAGCTCTTCGAGCGCTTTTGGCCTGCCGACATCCACATGATCGGCAAGGACATCGTGCGCTTCCACGCCGTCTACTGGCCGGCCTTCCTGATGTCGGCGGGCGTACCGCTGCCCAAGCGTGTCTACGGGCACGGCTTCCTGTTCAACCGCGGCGAGAAGATGTCGAAATTCCTCGGCAACGTCGTCGAGCCGACCGGCATCGTCAGGCAGTACGGCCTCGACCAGGTGCGCTATTTCTTCCTGCGCGAGGTGCCGTTCGGCCAGGACGGCAGCTACAGCCACGAGGCCATCGTCGCGCGCATCAATGCCGATCTCGCCAATGATTTCGGCAATCTGGCGCAGCGCTCGCTGTCGATGATCGCCAAGAACTGCGGCGGCCTCGTTCCCGAGCCGGGCGCATGGTCGGACGCCGACAAGGCCATGCTCGCCATGGCCGACGAGCTGCACGCCAAGGCGCGCGATGCCATGGAGCGCCAGCAGATCAACCGCATGCTGGACGCGCTCTGGGCCGTCGTCGCCGAGGCCAACCGCTATTTCGCCGGCGAGGCGCCCTGGGCGCTCAAGAAGACCGATCCGGCGCGCATGGGCACCGTGCTCTATGTCACCGCCGAATGCGTGCGCCAGGTGGCGATCCTCGCCCAGCCGGTCATGCCGGGCTCGTGCGCCCGCATGCTCGATCAGCTCGGGATCGGCGCCGCGGCCCGTGACTTTGCCAGCCTCAGGGCGCCCGGACGTCTCGAGGCCGGGTCCGCACTCCCGGCCCCCTCGCGCCAGTTTTCCCGCGCTATGTCGAGCCCGAGATCGCCAGCGGGGACGGTGCGGCGTGAGGCTCGTCGACCATCACTGCCACCTCGACTTTCCCGATCTTGCCGCCGACGAGGCCGGTGTCGTCGCCCGCGCCCGCGCGGCCGGGCTCGCCGCCATGATCACCATCGGCGCACGCAGGTGCGCGATTTCGCCCGCGTCCAGGCGATCGCCCATCGCCACCACGATGTCTTCTGTTCGATCGGCACGCATCCCCACAATGCCGGCGAGGAGCGCGACGTCAGGCTCGAGGAGATCGTCGGTCCGGCCCTCGCCGACGAGCGCATCGTCGCCATCGGTGAGGCGGGGCTCGACTACTTCGACGAAGCCGCGCGCCGGCCAGGAAGCGGGCTTCCGCCGACATATCGAGGCGGCGCGCCGGACGGGCTGCCGCTCGTCATCCACACCCGCGATGCGGAGGCCGATACCGCCCGCATCCTCGATGACGAGATGGCGGCCGGCCGCTTCGACGCGGTGCTGCATTGCTATACCGGCGGCATGGGCCTCGCCATGACCGCGCTCGCGCTCGGTCTCTATGTATCGTTCTCGGGCGTCCTCACTTTCAGAAGTCGGATGCGTTGCGCGAGGTGGCTGCCGTGCCGCTCGACCGCCTGCTCGTCGAGACCGATGCGCCCTATCTCGCGCCCGAGCCCCATCGCGGCCGGCGCAACGAGCCGGCCTTCGTCGTCGGCACCGCGCGGCGACTGGCGGAGGTCAAGGGCGTGTCGCCGGAGGTGCTGGCAGCAGCGACCTGCCAACACGCTGAGGCTCTATAGCCGGCTGCCCGATCTTTCCGCCGGCGCGCCTGCGGCAGCCAGAGGAACGCGAGCCATGACCACACGCACCCTCCCCTGATCTCGGCTACGCGGCTCCTCCGGGAGGCGTGCCGCGTATCGACGGCAATTGGGGCGCCTGCAAGCCGACAATCCGCGCAATCGCCGCCGCCGTGCCGCCGCCCTCGTCCGCCAGGTCAGCCGAGGGGGCCGGACCACGGTGCTGATCGACACGCCGCCCGACCTGCGCGACCAGATGATCGATGCCAGGGCCGGCCGCGTCGATGCCGTGCTCTACACCCACGACCATGCCGATCATGTCCACGGCATCGACGATCTGCGGGTGCTGGCGCTGAACGCCAAGCGGCGGGTGCCGGTCTATATGGACGGCCCGACCATGGCGAGCCTCGATGCCCGCTTCGGCTACTGCTTCCAGCCAGCAGAAGGGTAGCGCCTATCCGCCGATCCTGGCGGCGCACCATCGAGCCTTTCGAGGAGATCATGGTCGAGGGCCGCGGCGGCGCATGACGGTGCTGCCGATCCCGCAGGTGCATGGCGACATCGTCTCGCTCGGCTTCCGCATCGGCGCCATCGCCTGCTCCCCTGATGTCAGCGATCTCGGCAACAGGGCGGCAGCACTTCCGAGGGCTCGACGTCTGGATCATCGACTCGCTGCACCCATCCCCCATCCGAGCCATTTCTCGGTGAAGGAGGCGCTCTCCTGGATCAAGCGGCTGCGGCCCGAAGCGCGCCATCGGCCCATCTGCACATCGATCTCGATTATGATGCGCTGAAGGCCGAGTTGCCGCCCCATGTCGAGCCGGCCTATGACGGTATGGTGATCGCGTTCTGAGGGCCGCCGCGCGGGGCCCGGACTTGCGCCGTGCCCGCGTCTCTCTTGGCTTGCCGTTTTCTGGGCTTGCCGTCTTGCCTTGCCTGCTTGGCGTAAGCAGTCGGGACAAGGGGGAAGAGGGGCGCGCGAACATCTCGCGCGCCCGGCCCACTCTTTTTCCAGTGGTCTCATACCAGCGAGCGAAAGTTCTGACTATCGCGAGGTGGTATGCGCCTTGCGCGCGGGGTTGGTGGGGTGGCCGCGCGCAATCAAAGGAGATGGCGGCGCGCATCCGACTGGATCACGAGTCGAAACTTATGCGCGCCGGTATCAGTTGCCCGAGACCCGCTTCAGCGCATTGGTCGTCCACTCGTCGCCGGGGCGCAGTTCGAGCGACTTCTTGTAGTCGGCGATGGCTTCCTGCTTGCGTCCGACCTGCTCCAGCGAATAGCCGCGGTGGCCATAGAACATGGCGTTGTTGGGATCGAGACTGATCGCGCGGTTGAAATGGGCGATCGCCTTCTCGTGCTCGCCGAGCGCCTGGAAGGACCAGCCGCGGTGATTGTAGCCCCAGGGGTCCTGCGGATTGAGGCGGATGGCCTTGGCGCAATCGATGATGGCGAGGTCGTGCTGAGCCTTCTGGCCATAGGAGAAGCAGCGGTCCTGATAGGCGCGCGCGACATCGGGCTCGATCGAGATCGCCTCGGTGCAATCCCTGATCGCATCATCGTGCTGGCCTTTGAGGCCATAGGCCCAGCAGCGGCTGCGCAGGCCATAGGCGCGGTCCGCTCCGCCGCTCGAGCCGCCGCCATTGGTGAGATAGCGGGTGCAGGCGCTGACGACCTCGTCGGGATTGTTCGACTGGCCGCAGGTCTCCCTGTCCCCTGCCATGGCGAGGCCGGGGAGCGCGATCAGGAGGCCGAGGGCCAAGGCGAGCATGCGCGGCAGGAACATGGAAATCTCTCCTTCAGACTCGGTTCGCGTCAGGGGGTGCCGCCGAGACGCTTATAGGCATCCTTGGTCCATTGATCATTGGGCTCGATCTCGAGCGATTTCTTGTAGTCGGCGATCGCGTCGGAGGTCTTGCCGAGCATTTCCAGCGAGTAGCCCCGATAGCGGAAGGCGATGGCGCTGCGCGCATCGAGGGTGATTGCCCGGTTGAAATGAGCGATCGCGGTACGGTGCTCGCCCTTGGCCTGGAAGTGCCAGCCGCGCTCGTTATAGGTCCACACGCTGCGAGGATCGATCCTGATCGCCTGTGCGCAGTCGATGATCGCCTGGTCGTGGTCGCCCTTGCGGCCATAGGCATAGCAGCGGCTCTGCCAGGCCTTCAGCAGGTTGGCGTCGAGCCGGATCGCCTCCGAGCAGTCTCTGATCGCGTCGTCGTACTGGGCCTTCTCGTTGTAGCCCCAGCAGCGCCCGGCGAATCCGAACGCCTTGTCGGAGCTCGAGAGACCGCTGCCATTGAGATATGAGGTGCAGGATCGGATGACGAGATCGGCGTTGTTTGAGCTGCAATCGGTCCGGTCGTCAGCCCGGACTGGCGTGGCGGCGAGGAGCGCCACCACGAGAGCGAGAATTCCCGTTCGCGGCATCTGTAGTTCCCGAGGTCGGTTGCGACGGCCCTTAAGTGTACCGTCAAATCCTGCCGCGTGGCAGTGCCAATCTTGTGACTGGTTTCCCGCGGCTCCCCGCTACCTTGTTTCAAGGAGGCCGAAGCCTCACCCCGCCGCGCTCGCCGCCGCCCGCCAGGCGCGGAAATCGACGATCTCGCCGCTGCGCTCGCACCCGGACGAGAGGAGCTCCAGGAAGAGCGGCACCAGCGCCTCCGGCGGTGTCAGCGTCTCGCGCTTCTCGCCCGGAAAGGCTTCGGCGCGCATGCGCGTGCGCACCGGGCCCGGGCTCACCACATTGACCTTGACCGATGTCGTCTCGCATTCGGCGGCATAGGTGAGCGCCAGCGCCTCGAGCGCGGCCTTGGAGACCGAATAGGGGCCCCAATAGGCGCGCGGATTGCGCGCCACCCCCGAGGTCATCATCACCACGCGTCCGGCATCCGAGCGCTTCAGCAGCGGATCGAGCGTACGGACCAGCCGGAAATTGGCGGTGAGGTTGATGTCGAGAACCTTCTGCCAGTCGTCCGAGCGGATATGGCCGAGTGGCGACATCGGCCCGAGCATGCCGGCATTCAGCACCGCCGCGTCGAGCCGACCGAAGCGCTGGAAGAGCGTCGGCCCGAGCTGGTCGATCTTTTCGCCGTCGGCAAGGTCGAGCACGACCAGCGTCGCCTCGCCGCCCGCCTTGCGGATCTCGTCGTCGAGCTCCTCGAGGGCCCCGCGCGTACGCGCCGTCGCGACCACATGGGCGCCGGCGGCGGCGAGGCCGAGCGCCGCCGCCCGACCGATCCCCCGCGAGGCTCCCGTCAGGAGCGCGATGCGGCCGGCGAGCGGCTTCCTGTCGTCGGGCCTGTCGGTCATGGGGGCGCTCCTCGCCGCATCTGCGAAATGATCGCTCCAGCTTGTCGGGGAAGCGGCCGCAGAAAACAAGAGGGGGCGGCCACGGCGCGCCATGGCACCGCTCCGCCCCCATATCCGTGCAGCCGGGACGGGCGATCCGCCTCGCCCGGCGCTTCTGCTCAGTTGCCCGAGCCTTCGGTCGCCTTCTTCGCCTTGTCGATCAGATCCTGAGTCGCCTCGCTCGCCTTGTCCTTCATCTCCTTGGCGCGCTTCATCGTCTCCTCGACCATCGGGCCGGCGGCCTCCTTGGCCTGCTCGCTGAGCTCGACCATCTTCTCCACGCTCTTGGCAGAGAGCGCCTTCGCCTTCTTCCACCACTTGGCGAAGAAACCGACCTTGGGCTGCAGATCGGCGGGCTTCAGGCTGGCGACGGTGCGGAACAGATCCTCCTGGTCCTTGCGCTGGTTGGCGTCATCGATCCGATCGGGTGCGCCCGAGAAGATCACCAGCGGCGTGCAGGCGGTCACCATCGTCGGCGCCGCCCTGTTCCACTTCGGCATCGCGATCTCGGTCTCCTCCGCATAGTAGATCTTCCGCCCGTCGACCTCCTGGCGCAGGATCGCCCGGTCGATCACCGGCACGATATTGCCTTCCTGCGCGGCGATCGACTTGAAGCGTTCGCTGCCGGGATCGGGGAACTGCACGAAAAGCGTGGCGATGTCCTCTCCGCTCAGCGCCTCCTGGATGGCTTCGTCCGTCGAGGCCGCATAGCTGATGTCGACCGCCCGGCCGAGCCCGTCGGGATCGATGGTCTGCAGATAGCGGAATGTTCCGGTCGAGCCGCTCGCCTCCGGCGGCAGCACGAAGCGGATATGGGGGGCGAGCGCCTGGATCTCGCCGAAGCTGGTGATCTCGCGGTTGCGCGTCACGATGAACAGGCACTCGCGCGCCACGTCCTCGCGCAGCACCTTGAGGCCGCTGTCGCCCATGCCCTGGCGTGCCAGCTCGTAGACGTCGAGCTGCGAGAAGCCGATCTCGGTCGGGTTCTGCGCCACCCGCTCGATATTGGCGAGCGAGCCGTCGGACGGCGTGCAGGTGTAGTCGAATTTCGACTTGCGGAGCTGCTCCTCCAGACGCGGGCAGAAGCTCGCGTGATAGGCGCCGCTCTCGCCGCCCGTATTGATCTGGGTGGCCGAGGCCGCCCCGGCGAAGATCACGAGGGCACCGACGGCAGCCGTCGTCAGAAGTCGCATCTGGGGTCTCCCTGAAGTGGCGGGCATGCTGCCCGCGAAGGTCCGGCAATGCCGGCATGATCGTGCGGCGCCGGGAACTCCGGACCCGCGGGGGGGACACATGCACCGGCCGCCCCGGTCCCCGCCGACCGCCGGCATACGCCTATCGCCAATCGCGAGATAAAGCGGGAATAGGGCAAGTTTTGGAGCACCGGCCGGCCCCGCATAGCCGCCCGTGGCCGACAGGGCGGGCGCCGACTTTCCGCCCGCGGCCTCAGCCGGCTTCGGCGAGCAGCGAGAGCTGGCGGGCCACCCGCCGGCCTCCTGGTCGACGAGACGGGTCAGTTGGTCGCCGGTGAAGCAGTGGTCGACGAAGGCGAGGCTGTCGGCCTTCGAACTGTGCACATCTCCTCCGAGCGAATGGGTGGCGGCGAGGAGCTGTTTCTGCTCCGGGCGTGTCGATGCCGTAGAAATCGGGATGGGTGATCGGCGGGCAGGCGATGCATATCACCTCGGTCGCGCCGCGTCGCTCATCTCGACGATCTTCACCGAGGTCGTGCCGCGCACCACGCTGTCGTCGATGAGCACGATCCGCCGGCCCTTGACCGCTCGAGTTCGCCGAATGCTTGAGCCGCACGCCGATCTGGCGCTTGGCCTGCTCGGGCAGGATGAAGGTGCGGCCGATATAGTGGTTGCGGATGATGCCGAGCTCGTAGGGAACGCCCGAGCTCTGGGCGAAGCCAGTGCGGCAGGAACGCCCAGGTCGGGGATCGGCACCACCACGTCGACATCGGCCGTGGGCCTCGCGCGAGCTCGCGGCCGAGCGCCTTGCGCGTCTCGTAGACGGTCCGCCCGCCGACGATCGAATCGGGCCTGGCGAAGTAGATGTGCTCGAAGATGCACGGCCTCGCCGGCCGCGGCGGCGAGGCGCGATGGCTCGACAGACCGCGGTCGTCGATCTCGATCACCTCGCCGTTCTCGATCTCGCGCACGAAGCGGGCGCCGACGATGTCGAGCGCGCAGGTCTCCGAGGTCAGCACATAGGCCCCGTCCAGCCGGCCGAGGATCAGCGGGCGGATGCCGTTGGGATCGCGCGCACCGATCAGCCGGTCCTGGGCGAGGGCGACGAGCGCATAGGCGCCGTCGATCTGCCGGATCGCGTCGATGAAGCGGTCGATGACACCGCGCATCGGGCTGCGCGAGAGCAGATGGAGAATGACCTCGGTGTCGCTGGTCGACTGGAAGATCGCGCCGTCCTCGACGAGCTGCCGGCGGATCGCCAGCGCATTCGTCAGATTGCCGTTGTGGCCGACCGCGAAGCCGCCGACCGAGAGCTCGCCGAACAGCGGCTGGACATTGCGCAAGGTCGAGCCGCCGGCCGTCGAATAGCGGACATGGCCGATGGCGCTGTCGCCCTTCAGGCTGTCGAGCACGGCGGGCTTGTCGAAGCTCTCGCCGACGAGGCCGCGATGCCGCTCGGCATGGAAGCGCCGGCCGTCATATGAGACGATGCCGCAGGCCTCCTGGCCGCGATGCTGGAGGGCATGCATGCCAAGCGCGGTGAGTGCGGCCGCGTGCGGGTGGCGGAAGATGCCGAAGACGCCGCATTCCTCGCCGAGCCGGTCGCCGGGGGCATGAACGGGCGGAGCCACCGCATCGAGCCTGCGGGCGCTGCGGCGCGCCGCAGCGAGGGTCTGGCAGATGGTGGCGACGGTCGTCGAGGGATCCATGTCTCGCATCTCCCGCGTCATGCCGCTGTAGAACTCCCATCCCCCCGGATCACGAAACGCCGGCCTCGCCGGCCTCCGGTGCCAGCCTACTGGGTCTCGCCCTCGCCCGTATCCTCGCCGGGTGCCGTATCGGCGACGCCACCCGACGACGATCCGCCGATCGGCAGCTTCAGATCCTCGGGCGCGAGCCCGGCTACGATGTTCTGGACGACGTCGGCCGCGCTGACGATCAGCGTCAGCGACTGCGCTTCCTTCACCCAGAGCGGATAGTCCTTCTCATCGGCGAGAAAGCGGAAGAACATGAACAGGATCACCACCAGCAGGAAGCCGCGGATTACCCCGAACACGAAGCCGAGCATGCGGTCGACGAAGCCGACGCTGCTGTCGAGCACCGCGTCGGAGAATTTCATGGTGATGAAGTGCACGACGATCAGCACCACGAGGAAGGCGACCGAGCCGATCGCGATCTTGGCGATGGTCTCCGAGCCGTTGAACACCTGCTTGGCGAGATCGGCGGCGATGTCGCCCCGGAACAGGATGAAGTAGAGCGCCGCCGCCGCGGCCATTGCCCACGAGACGATCGACAGCGCCTCGCGCGTGAGGCCGCGATACATCGCCAGGAGGCCCGATATGAGCGCAAAGGCGAGCAGTCCGATATCGAGATAATTCAGCGGCCCGATCATTGTCGAGATCCTCACCCTGGGTCGGATGTCCTGCGCGCCGGCGGCGCGACCCGGTCGGGTCGGACATGCTTCAGAGGGTCCGGCGCCATCTCTCGAAAGCCGCCTCGCCACTCCAAGGTCGCCCGGTCCTTCAGGGCCCGATGCCCGACTGGCACGATTCCGATCCTCTCCCTTCGGCCCCAATACGACGGCCGGCGCCATCTGTCCACCGCACGATGGGCGACCGGCTGCGGGAGTGGCCAGCCCAGGCACCGTCCCGCCCGGCGGCCTCTCGCCGATCTATGCCTCGTCCGCACCGAGCGAGCCGACGATCTCGCGCAGATGCCCGACACGGATCAGCTCGAGCCGGCCCGCATCGCCCTCGATCTCGAGCGAGGCGGGAACGACGGCCCGGCGAAAGCCGAGCTTCTGCGCCTCCTTCAGCCGGATCGCCGCATGGCTGGCCGCCCGCACCGCCCCCGACAGGCTGACCTCGCCGAAATAGATGCAGTCCTGCGGCAGTGGCACGCCCGACAGCGAGGAGACGAGCGCGGCCGCTGCGGCCGCATCGGCGGCGGGCTCGTTGATCCGCAATCCGCCGGCCACGTTCAGATAGACGTCGTGCGACGACAGGCGGATGCCGCAGCGCGCCTCCAATACGGCGAGCAGCATGGCGAGCCTGCTGCCGTCGGAGCCGACCACGGCGCGGCGCGGCATGCCGAGCGCGGATGGCGTGACGAGTGCCTGCAACTCGACGAGGATCGGCCGCGTGCCCTCGATGCCGGCGAAGACGGCCGCGCCGGGCGCGCTCGCCTCGCGGTCGCCGAGGAAGAGCTCGGAGGGGTTCAGCACCTCCCGCAGCCCCGACCCCGCCATTTCGAAGACGCCGATCTCGTCGGTCGGGCCGAACCGGTTCTTGACCGCACGCAGGATGCGGAAGGTCTGGCCGCGGTCGCCTTCGAAATAGAGCACGGTGTCGACCATGTGCTCGATCACCTTGGGACCGGCGATCTGGCCCTCCTTGGTGACATGACCTACGAGGATGAGGGCGGGGCCGGCCTGCTTGGCGTGGCGGATCAGCGTCTGGGTGGCGGCGCGGACCTGGGCGACGGTGCCGGGCGCCGATTCGAGCCCGTCGGTCCACAGCGTCTGGATGGAATCGATGATGACGAGGTCGGCCCGCCGGCTGCGGCCGAGCGTTGCGAGGATGTTCGCCAGATTGGTCTCGGCCGCGAGCCGGACCGGCGCCTTGGTGAGACCGAGCCGCTCCGCCCTGAGGCGAACCTGCGCCGCCGCCTCCTCCCCCGAGAAATAGAGCGCCTCGCCGCCGCCGCTGGCGATGGCGGCCGCGACCTGCAGGAGCAGCGTCGACTTGCCGATTCCCGGCTCCCCGCCGATCAATAGCGCCGAGCCGGGTACGAGGCCGCCGCCGGTGACGCGGTCGAGCTCGGCGATGCCGGTCGTGATCCGCGGCTCGTCCTCGCTCGCTCCCTCGAGCGATTCGAGCTCCACCACCTTGCCGCGCGACTGGCTGCGCAAGGTCCCGGGCGGCGCCGCCGAGACCGCGTCGCTCTCCTCGACCAGCGTGTTCCATTCATCGCAAGACGGGCATTTGCCGACCCAGCGCGGCGAGACGCCGCCGCAGCTCTGGCAGACATAGGTGGTCGAACGCTTGGCCATCAGCCGCCGCCGTTCGCATCGGGCAGATAGAGGCGATGGAAGCGTCGGCCGAGCCGGGTCAGCACCTCATAGCCGATGGTGCCCGCCCGCCCTCCGACCTCCTCGAGGCCGATGGTCGCGCCGATCAGCTCGGCGAGCCCGCCACGCGCGACGAGGCCTTCCGGCAGGTCCGTCACGTCGGCCGTCACGAGGTCCATGGAGACCCGCCCGACGATCGGCGCCCGCCGCCCGGCGATGGCGATCTCCCCGCCCTGCGATCCGCTGGCGCGGCTGAGATGCCGGAACACGCCGTCCGCATAGCCGGCGGCGATGGTGGCGATCCGGCGGCGTGAGCGTGTGCGATAGGTCGCCGAATAGCCGATCGGCGCCCCCGCCGGCACGTCCGCGACCTGGAGGATGCGGGCGTGCACGCTGACCGCCGGGACGACCGGCGCCGGCCGCTCCGGCATCGCCTGGCCGCCATAGAGCGCATAGCCCGGTCGGACGAGGTCGAAATGGAAATCTTCGCCGATCATCAGCCCGTCGGAGGCCGCGAGGCTGCGAGGCAGGCCGGGAAAATGCGCCGCGCGCGCCAGGAAGGCCTGGCGTTGCATGCCGTTCATCGGATTGAGCGGCTCGTCGGCGGCCGCGAGATGGCTGATCACGAGGCGGAGGTCGAGGCGGGCGAGGAGGCCCGGCTCGCCCGCCAGCCGGTCGAGATCGGCGGCCGGCAGGCCGAGGCGATGAAGTCCGGTATCGATATGGAGCGCCGCTGGCGGGGACCGGCCCTCGGGCGGACCGAGTGCCGCCCATTCCCGCACCTCGTCGAGCCCCGTCAGCACCGGGCGGACGCCGGCCGCGGCAATCGCCGGTCCAGCGCCCTTGATCAGCCCGTCGAGCACATAGACGGTCGCCCCGGGCGCGAGCCGCAGCGCCGCCGCCCCCTCGTCCGGCGTCGCCACGAAGAACGTGCGGCAGCCGGCGCGGTTGAGGGCGGGGACGACCTTGGCCGCCCCGAGCCCATAGGCGTCCGCCTTGACGACGGCGGCGCACTCGGCCCTTCCCGCCAGGGACCTGAGGGCGAGGTAGTTGCCGCGGATGGCGCCGAGATCGACGACGACCACTCCGGTCGCACCCGCCGGCAGGCGCGTGGCGTCGGGCACGAACGGGCGACCGGCTGCACCGGCTTCGCCGGTCGCCGCCGTCTCCGCCGCGCCTGTCGCCCGGCCGCTCACTCGTCGTAGTCCGGCAGCCGGCGATCGGCGGCGAGATTGCGAAAGCGCGTGAACTGGCCGTCGAACTGCAGGCGGACGGTTCCGGTCGGTCCATGGCGCTGCTTGCCGATGATGACCTCGGCGAGGCCGTGCACCCGTTCCATCTCCGCCTGCCAGCGCTGGTGCTCCTCGACCTTCGACACCGGCGGCTCGGCCTTCGACACGTAGTACTCCTCGCGGAACACGAACATCACCACGTCGGCGTCCTGCTCGATCGAGCCCGATTCGCGCAGGTCCGCGAGCTGGGGCCGCTTGTCCTCGCGCGCCTCGACCTGTCGCGAGAGCTGGGAGAGCGCGATGATCGGCACGGCCAGCTCCTTGGCGAGCGCCTTGAGGCCGGTGGTGATCTCGGTGATCTCCTGCACGCGGCCCTCGGAGGCGCGTTTCGATGAGCCGGTAAGTAGCTGGATATAGTCGACGACAATGAGGCCGAGGCCGTGCTGGCGCTTCAGCTTGCGCGCCCGGGCCGCGAGCTGGGCGATGGAGATGCCGCCGGTCTGGTCGATGAAGAGCGGCAGCCGCGACAGCGCCGCCGAGGCGTCGCGCAGCCGTCGGAACTCGTTCTCGTCGATCTTGCCGCGGCGGATGCTTTCCGAGGAAATCTCGGCCTGCTCGGAGAGGATGCGGGTGGCGAGCTGCTCGGCCGACATCTCGAGCGAGAAGAAGCCGACGACCGCCCCGTCGAGATTGGGATCGTCGGGATCGGCGCCAGGGTTCTCGGCGAGCGCGCGCACGCGGGCGCTGGCGACATTGAAGGCGAGATTTGTGGCGAGCGAGGTCTTGCCCATCGCCGGGCGGCCGGCGAGCACGATGAGGTCGGAGCGCTGCAGGCCGCCGAGCCGGGCGTTGAGGTCGTCGAGGCCGGTCGAGATGCCCGACAATCCGCCGTCGCGCTGATAGGCGTTGTTGGCCATCTCGATGGCATCGGTCAGCGCGGCCGAGAAGGTGCAGAAGCCCTGGCCGTATTTGCCGCTCTCGGCGAGCGCGTAGAGGCGCTGCTCGGCATCGGCGATCTGCTCGCCGGGCGGCATGTCGATCGGCGAATCATAGGCCGTGTTGACCATGTCCTCGCCGACGAGGATGAGCTGCCGCCGGACCGCGAGATCGTAGATCGTCCGGCCGTAGGATTCGGCATTGATGATGGTCGTGGCATTGGCCGCGAGCTTTCTCAGATACTGCGGCACGGTCAGCTCGCCGACCGGCTCGGCCGTCTCGAAGAAGGTCTGCAGCGTGATCGGCGTCGCCGACTTGCCCATATGGGTGAGCTGGCCGATCGTCTCGAAGATGGTCTGGTGCAGCGGATCGAAGAAATGGGCACCCGTCAGGAAGCCCGAGACGCGATCGAGCGCCTCGTTGTTGACGAGCAGGGCGCCGAGCAGGGCCTGCTCGGCCTCGATGTTGTGGGGGGCGTTGCGGAACGCCGGCATATCGGCCGTCGGCTCGCCACGGAGCCGGGACTCGATCTTCTTGAGCTGGTTGAGCGCGGTCATGGGGGAAAACTAGCTGATTCCCGCCCGCCCTCCTGTGCGACCGCAGCCGCGCCCGGCGGCCGCTCGCGCTTCAATCCCCGCATTCAACATGAATCTGCCGCTGCGTTGCATCGCCGGCTTGCCGCGCGGCCAGAATCGCTTCCCGCCAACTGCTTCCCTCCCGACCGCCGACTCCCCATTGCCGACTGCCCACTCCCCGCTCACTCACCCGCCAGCCGCGAATGATAAGCCCCAACCTCCTTGAGCTTCAGCCGCCGCTCCTCCTCGATCATGTAGTCGCGGGTGAGGGGCAGCGTACCCAGTCGCTTGGAGAGCTGGATCTGGAACACCATGAGGCCCTGATGGCGGAACGAGGACTCCGAGCCGGCGAGATAGAACTCCCACATCCGGCAGAACGTGTCGCCGCGGATGGCGACGGCCTTGTCCCAATTGGCGATGAAGCGCTCGCGCCAGTGCCGCAGCGTCTCGGCATAATGCAGGCGGAGCACCTCGACATCGGTGACGAGGAGGCCCGAGCGCTCCACCGCCGGCAAGACCTCGCTGAGCGCGGGGATGTAACCGCCGGGGAAGATGTAGCGGGCGATGAACGGGTTGGTCGCGCTCGGCCCGTCGAAGCGTCCGATGGCATGGACGAGCGCGACGCCATCCTCGGTCAGCAGGTCGCGGATGCGGTCGAAATAGGTCTGGAAATGGTTGATGCCGACATGCTCGAACATGCCGACCGAGACGATCCGCTCGAACGGGCCGGCGATCCGGCGGTAGTCCTCGAGCTGAAAGCGCACCGAGCGGGATAGACCCTGGCGCTGGGCCCGATCGCGGGCGATCGCGATCTGCTCGTCGCTGAGCGTGATGCCGGTGACGTCGACCTCGGCCATCTTGGCGAGATAGAGCCCGAGCCCGCCCCAGCCCGCGCCGATGTCCAGCACGCGCTGGCCCGGCCTCAGCATCAGCTTGGCGGCGATGTGCCGTTTCTTGGCGAGCTGCGCCGCTTCGAGGTCGTCCGAGCCCGGTCCGAAATAGGCGCAGGAATATTGCCGGTCGCCATCGAGGAAGAGATCGTAGATCTGCCGGTCGATATCGTAGTGGTGCACGACGTTGCGCCGCGCCCGGCCCGCCGGATTGAACTGCCGGACCCGCCGGGTGGCGTAGCGCAGGACCTCGAAGCCGCGGGTCCATCCGGGCATGGCGAGCCGCTCGGCGTTCCTCAGCGCCAGATCGATGAAGTCGTAGATCCGGCCACCCTCGGTGATGCGGAACGTGCCGGCCATATAGGCCTCGGCGAGCGCGAGGGTCGGGTCGACCACCAGATGGCGCTCGACCGCCGTATCGGTGATGGCGGCGGCGATCCGCGTTCCCTGGCCGTTTCCGAAGCGATGGCTGCGGCCCTGCGGGTCGGCGATGACGACATCGCCCTCGACGAAGAGCCGCTGCAAGGTGAGACGCAATGGCGCGAACATGGCACTGATGGCCGCGTCGCTGGACCCGCTTCGGCAGGCCCGCCCCGGCCATCCCTCTCGAAATCCGCCGGCACTCGCAAAGCCGGTTGCGACATTCAAGCACAGAACTCGAGTTGTCGGCAAGCAACGCGGATCGAGGCTGCAAGTCGAGATGCGCCGGCTCGGCGGGAAGAGAAAGCCCGGCGGTTGGGTGCCGCCGGGCTTGGGGATCGACCTCAGATCGCGACCGGACGGGTTCAGGCCTCCTCGGCCGCCTCCTCCGCCTCGCCGTCCTCGGCCTCCGGCCGGCGCTCGCCCTCATCGTCCTCGAACATGGCGGCAGCGCCGAGACCCTCGTATTCCGGCCCCTCCTCGCGCACCGACATCACGTCCTCGCCGCGCGCCTGGCGCTCCGCCTCGTCCTCGGACCGCGCCACGTTCATGGTGATCGAGGAGGCGACCTCGGGGTGGAGCTGCACCTTCACCTCATGCAGGCCGAGCGTCTTGATCGGCTTCTCGAGCAGCACCTGCTGGCGCCCGACCGAGAACCCGCCCGCCGTCACCGCATCGGCGATGTCGCGCGGCGAGACCGAGCCGTAGAGCTGGCCGGTGTCGCCGGCCGAGCGGATGACGACGAAGCGCTGGCCCTCGAGCTTCTCGTGGACGGCCTCGGCCTCCTTCTTCAGCTCCAGATTGCGCGCCTCGAGCTGGGCGCGGTCCTTCTCGAAGCGCTCCAGATTGGCCTTGGTGGCGCGCAGCGCCTTGCCCTGCGGCAGCAGGAAATTGCGGGCATAGCCGGGCTTGACGGCGACGACGTCGCCCATCTGGCCGAGCTTGGCGATCCTCTCGAGCAGTACGACTTGCATGGTGTTCACTCCTTGCGTTTCAGCTATCGGGTTGAAGAGTCACTGTTTCGAGGTGACGGGGCGGGCGGCGGCTCAGCCGCCCTTCGAGTCCCATTCCCTGCCGGACGACATGGCACGGGCCCTGAGGCCGAAGATCGGATCGGCGAGACCGAGCACGACGAGGAGGAGGCCGGCGAGCGGCGGCATGGCGACGAGCGCCAGATAGGCGCCCGCGAGCGCAAAGAGCCGGAAGGCCGAGCCCCGCGTGATGCTGTGCAGCACCGCAAGGCCGATCAGCACATAGGCCGCCACATGGGCCGCGACGAAGCCCTTGGCGATGTCCCCGGCGGTGCCGGCGAGGAAGGTACCCGCGACCGCGGCCATGAAAGTGAGCGGAAGGAAGCCGGGCGCGTCGGTGGCGCCAAGATCGGGCCAGCGCGCCGGCAGCCGACCCGACGCGGCGAGCACCCGGCCGGCGATCCACAGGCAGGCCGCCATCAGCGCGAACCAGACCAGCGCCAGCATCGTCGGCACCAGCGCCAGCACCTCCTGCAAGAGCTTCTCGAAGCCTTCCTCGCCCAGATCCGCCTTCACCTGCGGGTTGAAGTAGGAATCGAGCATCCCCCGCAACTCCTCGCGGATCAGCGGCTGATAGCCCTCCGGCCCGGCGCCGAGCGTCAGCATCGCCGCGGCAGCGAACCCGCCGGAAACGAGCGCGATCATCGCCAGGACGAGACCGGGATGGCTGGAATAGGCCGGGCCGACGCTGCCGGTCTGATCCCCGCCTGCCTGCCGCGGCGCCCGCACCGGCAGGCAGGCGAGCGCTGCGAGGACGAGGATCGGGCCGCCATGGGTGAGGAGATAGGAGAGGCCCCACGGCCAGCCGATGCCGAGCGAGAGCGCCGCCGTGGCGACACCGACGACCACGGCACCGGTCCTCGGGCCCCAGCCGAGCGCGACGATGAGGAGAGGCAGCGGCAGGAGCAGGAACAGCGGCACGGCGAGCGGCACGCGCGCGGCGACCGCCGCCACGACGAGCGCGGTCGCAAGTCCGGCACCAAGGCCGATCGGCCAGGAGATCGTCATCTTAAGTCAGCTGTCCCGCGCTTTGGCGGTTAGGCGCCGCTTGCGGCCGAAACGGCCGTCCGAGCGCCAACCATGCGGCCCCGTGGTCGATTGGCGGCGACAGCGGGCCGGCTGCCACCTCCCCTTTTCGATGGGCAAAGGCCGTCGCCGGCCTCGCCCGGTCATGTCGTCGATCGACCGGCCTGCCCGGCCGGCGTCAGATCGGGATCACTTCAGGATGTAGGGCAGGAGACCGAGGAAGCGGGCGCGCTTGATGGCGCGCGCGAGCTCGCGCTGCTTCTTGGCCGACACCGCCGTGATGCGGCTCGGCACGATCTTGCCGCGCTCGGAGATGTAGCGCTGGATCAGCCGCACGTCCTTGTAGTCGATCTTCGGCGCCTTGTCGCCGGAGAACGGGCAGGTCTTGCGGCGGCGATGGAAGGGGCGGCGCGGGGCCGCGGCTGCGGGGCTGCTCATCAGGAGTTCTCCTCACCGCTCGAAGGGGTCGAACGCTGGTCGTCGGACCGGCCACGGCCGCCGCGATAGCCACCGCCCTCGCGATCGCCACGGAAGCCGCCACCGCCTTCACGGTCGCCGCGGAAGCCGCCACCGCCCTCGCGGTCGCCACGGAAGCCACCGCCACCCTCGCGATCGCCGCGCGGGCCACGCCCGCCGCGATCGCCCCTGTCGCCACGATCGCCGCGGAAGCCGCCGCCGTCACGGTCGCGCGGACCGCGCCGGTCGTCGCGGTCGCCCTTCCGCATCATCGGCGAGGGCTCGCTCTCGAAGGCATCGACCTTGATGGTGAGCTGGCGGATGATGTCGGTGGAGAGGCCCATTTGCCGCTGCATCTCGGCGACGGCCGGATGCGGGGCATCGATGTGGAACATCGTGTAATGGGCCTTGCGGCTCTTCTTGATCTTGAAGGCGAGGGGCTTCAGCCCCCAATATTCGGTCCTGGTGACCTTGCCACCATTGGCCTCGATCACGCCCTGGAACTCCTTCGTCAGCGCTTCGGCCTGCGAGGTGGAGACGTCCTGGCGTGCGAGGAAGACATGCTCGTAGAGCGGCATGCGTCCGGCCTTTCCTGTCGGTGTCCCCGGCGCAAAGCCCCTTTTGGGCCGCAGCCGGCGAACCGGCGGAAAGGCCCAAGAAGGTCGACCCGAAAGAGCGAAGACACAGGAGGCCGGGCACCTGCCCTGCGGACGGCCCGAGCCGCCGCCCTCCCTTCAGCCTTCAACCGGGGAACGGTGAAGCCGCGACTTCTACAGGAACCCGGCCGGTCCGGCAAGGAGATTGGCGGCGGCGGAGCCGCAAGGGAATTGGGGGCGGCCGAGCCGCAAGGGCATTGGGGCGGCGGAGCCGCAAGGGCGACCCGGTGGCCGTGCATCTCGCAGGGGCGACCGGCGGTCGCCCGGGCCTCAAAACTCCAGCTCGATCCCGCGGGGCTTGCCCCGCCCTCGGGCTCGGCAGAAATGCGACAGTCGAGCCGAAGACGAGCCGAAGTGCAGCCCCCGCCCGCTCGGCAGCCTTGACTTCGCCTCCCCGGCCACCAATCTGAGAGCGGAAGAAACGGTGACGCGTGGCGAACGGCGACGACGGAGAGCCGCTTGCAGGCAAGGCCGGGCCGCAGAAGCGGACCTCGGTCCGATCCGCCGCGCCGCCGAGGCGCGCGAAGGCCGGCAACGGCGCAGGCGAGGCCGCGCATCCGAGCGAGCCAGGCACCGATGCGGGCGACCCCATCCGAAGATGCGGCCGAGCCTGCCTCCCAGAATCGACCCCGCCGACGTCCGCGAGAAGGAGGACGCCCGCCGCCGCGCCCGCCTGATCGAGCTCAAAGCCAAGCTTGCGCGCGGCGAGCGACCAATGGGCGTCGCTCATGGCCGCTGGCTCGGCGATTTCCTCGACCAGCCGACCGGAGTCCGGCCTCCTCCTGGCCGAGGAGCGGCTGCTCGCGGCCGTGCTCGGGGAGGAATGCAGGCTGGAAGGGAAGGTCGCAGGTGACGACCTGCTGCAGAACCTGGACACGGCGGAGAGCGATGCGGCTGTGCTGGGCTTGGCGGCGGAGGCCGCAAGGCCGACCGCGAGACGCCGGAAAGTGGTGAGAGACTTCGTTCGGAGGTTGGATAACAATCCCTGGATGGGTGCTGATCTGTCTGGCCGCCTGAAGGCCCAGCCCCGCATTGTCCGAGAGAGCTGATCGGTGAAATCGTCGCACTTGCCCAGTTCGACGAGCCATCGCCGCCATCGCCAGCGCCGATCTCCTCGCCAAGCCCGGGCGTTGGCCCGCTGCGCGACAAGGCCGCCGAACGTCTCCGCGAGGACCTAGGATATGCCCGGGGCAACTGGCGCCGCGTCGACCCCGACGATCCGGCCAGCGCATCCGCGGGCCGTTCGCTTCCTCGTCCCTCTGGCGGCGACGGCGACGCCCCGGTGCACGACAGCGGGGTTCGCCTCATCGGCGCCAGCGCGTCACCGGCGCCTTCGACCATCGAAGGCACACGCAAGGTGCGGGCCTTGTGGCTGCATGGCTGCCGCTTCGCCGAGGCCCCGGTGCTCCGCAATGCCAGCCTCGCCCATCTTCTGCTCGCCGGCAGCTTCGTGCGTTGGGCGTGACTCTTCCTCCACTCTGCGCGTGGATCTGGCGTCGAAGTCCGACGGGTGTGGCCGACCCTGACGGTCATGCGGCGGCTTCTCGGCCGAGGGCGAAGTGGCTCCCTCGGCGCCGACATCGGTGGCGATCTCGAATGCTCCAGCGGCACCTTCCGCAACCGCACCCCATCGGGCGGGCGTGGCGCTAGCGGTGTCTTCCACTCCACTCTCCGCTGCCGACAGGCTGAAGACCGGCGGCACGGTGTTCCTTAGACAGGGCTTTTCGCCGAGGGAACGGTGCGCTCGGCGCCGCCATTGGCGGCAATCTCGAATGCTCCAGCGGCACCCGCAACCGCACCCCATCGGCGACGGCGTCGCGCTCATTGCCGACGGGCTGAAGACCGCCGACGTGTTCCTCGCGGCGGCTTCTCGGCCGAGGGCGCGGTGCGCCTCCTCGGTGCCGACATCGGCGGCAATCTCGAATGCTCCAGCGGTACCTTCCGCAACCGCACCCCATCGGGCGGCGGCGTGGCGCTCGGTGCCGACGGGCTGAAGACCGGCGGCACCGTGTTCCTCGACGACAGCTTCTCGGCCGAGGGCGAGGTGCGGCTCCTCGGCGCCGACATCGGCGTCGATCTCGCCTGCATGGGCGGCACGTTCGACAATGCGGTCGCCAGAGCCGGGCGGCCGCAGGGCGCCAGCCCGCAGCCCTATGCGGCCGATGCCCTCACGATCGATAAGGCCCGGATCGCCGGCACGCTCTGGCTCGGCCCGGCGGCCAAGCCCAATGACCAGCCCGTCACCCTCAAGGGCTCGCTCGACCTGCAAGGCGCCCATGCCAAGCTGCTCGTCGATGATCCCGCCTCCTGGCCGGGCGGGGCGGGTGGTGCGGTCATCCAAGGCCCGGGCGGCGCCAAAATCTGGGCGGCGATCAAGCTCGACGGCTTCACCTATGACCGCTTCTCCGGTGTGGCCCCGACCGATGCCGATACGCGGCTGAAATGGCTCGCCCGCCAGCCGCACGTCCACCGCATCACAAGCTTCCGTCCCCAGCCCTACGAGCAACTCGCCAAGGTTCTGAGCGAGATGGGTCACGAGCGCGGCGCCCGCACCATCGCCAAGGCGCGCGAGAAGGCCGAGCGCCGGGCCCGCCTCGCCAATGCCTGGCCGGGCTTTCCCTGGGCCTTGCCGCGCCGGCGGGACCATGTCGCCGGCACGCTCGCCGCCATGCTGCTGCTCGGCCTCCTCGCCGGCTATGGCTACGGCTTCAAGCGCCTCGTCGGCATGATGCTGGCACTCTGGCTCGCCGGCGCCGGTCTCTATGCGCTCGCCGCCGACCAGGGCCGGATGGCGCCGAGCAATCCGCTGATTTTCAACGATCCGGTGCTGCAGGCGGCCTGCACGGGCCACTGGGCCGATTGCGGGAAGCTGCCGGACGAGGTGACCGCCTATTCCCCGCTCATCCATTCGCTCGACGTGGTGCTGCCGATCGTCAGCCTCGATGTCGAGGCCGACTGGGCGCCGCTGTTCGTCCGCCCCGACCCCGTGGCGGGCACGCCCGGCTCCGTCGTCGTCATCCCCACCGATGACCCCTACATCCTGAAGCTCCCCTGGCCGACCGTCACCCTGCCCTACTGGGCGCTCCGCCTTTTCTACTGGTCACAGATTCTGCTCGGCTGGGCGTTGAGCGCCTTGCTCGTCGCCGTCCTCACCGGCGTCATGAAGCGCCAGTGACGTTCGGGCCGCGCCCCGCCGCCGCCGCTCGCCTCACCGCCCGCCGCTCACCTCGATGAACGAGCCGGTCGTGTAGCTGGCGGCGTCGGAGAGCAGGAAGGCGATCGCCTCGGCGCATTCCTCGGCCGTCCCCGCCCGCCCCATCGGCGTCGCCGGCGCGATCCGCGCGACCCGTTCGGGATCGCCCGCCGAGGCGTGGATCTCGGTGAGGATGATGCCGGGCCGGATGGCGTTGACGCGGATGCCCTCGGCCGCCACCTCGCGGGCAAGCCCGATGGTGAGCGAATCGAGCGCGCCCTTGGTCGCCGCATAGTCGATGAACTCGCCCGGCGAGCCGAGCCGGGCCGCGACCGAGGAGACGTTGACGATCGCCCCACCCCCGCCGCCATGGCGCGTCGACATCGCCCGCACCGCCTCCCGGCAGGCGAGGAAGGCGCCGATCACATTGGTCCTGAGGATGCGCTCGAGCCGGCCGGCGTCCATCTCCTCGAGCCGCGAGGACGGGCTGACGATGCCGGCATTGTTGACGAGACCGCTGAGGGGACCGAGCGCCGCCCGCGCTGTCTCGAACAGCCGCACCGTATCGGCCTCGCTGCCGGCATCGGCCGGAACCGCGATCGCCCGCCCGCCGCGCCCGGTGATGTCCTCGACCACCCTATGGGCGGCCGCCGCGTTCGACAGATAGCTGATCGCCACGCCATGCCCGCGCGCCGCCAGCAGCCGCGCGCTCGCCGCGCCGATGCCGCGCCCGCCGCCCGTGACGATCACCGTGCCCTTCGCGCTCATGCTGCTCTCCCGCCTCGCCGGACGCCCGTGTCCGCCCGTCCGGATCTGCGCCCCTCGCCCGCTCCATGCCCCGGCGATGATGGGCGCCATCGATGATGGACGCCACCGATGATGGACGCCACCGATGATGGGCGCCACCGCATCCGCCCGCAAGCCGTTCGGGCGGCCTTGCGCCGATCGCCCGCCGCCCTCAGCCGTCCTCCGGCAATCCGCCGGTCTGGCGCAGCGCCTCGGCAAGCGCGATGGCCGCCGCGACCGCCACGTTCAAGGAGCGCAGGCCTGCCCGCATCGGAATGCGCAGCCGCGCATCGGCCCGGTCGTGCACCGTCTCCGGCACGCCCGCGCTCTCGCGCCCGAGCAGGATCACGTCGTCCGCGGCGAAGCGGAAATCGAAGAGCGAGGTCGCGCCCCGCGTGGTGAGCAGGACCAGCCGGGCCGGCGGTCGCGCCATGGCGGCTTCGAACGCCTGGAAGCTCGTATGACGCCGCACCTCGACATGGTCGAGATAGTCGAGCCCGGCGCGGCGCAAGGCCCGGTCGCCCATGTCGAAGCCGGCCGGCCCGATCACCTCGACGCCGGCGCCGAGACAGGCGGCGAGCCTGAGAATGGTGCCGGCATTCTGGGGGATGTCGGGCTGGTAGAGGGCGAGGCGCATCGGATCTGCCGTCGATGGCGTTGCGGAGAAAGGTGAGAATAGGAGAGCGGCGCGGCCGTCCCCAGCCCTTTCGACGGGCCGCAGCCTCGCCGCAGCGTGGCTCTTGAGCGCGTGGCGAAACGATGGCAAAAGGTCGCGCCGAGAGCGGCCCGCTCGGGGGTGCATGGACCGTTCGATCCTGACATAGTACGGCCCGGCCGACCGGTCCCGGGCCAGTCCTTTCTGTCACCGCGCCCAGATCGTGCTGCTGTCACCCGCCCGGGTGATGCGGCCGCCACGCTCGTGCGTGAGGCCGGGTCAGCGAATTCAAGAAGGAGGCAACCCTTGGCTGCCCACACCAGTGACATGGCGGAACCGAACCGCCGCGACTTCCTCGTGATCGCGGCGGGCGCCTTCGCCGCTGTCGGCGCCGCAGCCGCCCTGTGGCCTGCCATCGACCAGATGAACCCGGACGCCGCCGCGCTCGCCCTTTCGACCACCGAGGTCGATCTGGCGCCGGTCGCCGAGGGCCAGTCGATCACCGTGCTCTGGCGCGGCAAGCCGGTGTTCATCCGCCACCGCACGCCCGACGAGATCAAGGAAGCCCAGAGCATCACCGAGGCCAATATCGGCGAGCTGCGCGACCAGACGGCCGAGAATCCGATGATTGCCGCCGATGCGCTCGCCCTCGACAAGAACCGCACCCTGCCCGGCAAGGAGCAGTGGATCGTGCTGATCGGCGTCTGCACGCATCTCGGCTGCATTCCCCAGGGCCAGGCGATCGGCAGCCCGCGCGGCGACTATGACGGCTGGTTCTGCCCGTGCCACGGCTCGCACTACGATGCCGCCGGACGCATCCGCAAGGGTCCCGCGCCGCGCAATCTGGACCTGCCGACTTACGCGTTCATCTCCGATACCAAGATCAAGATCGGCTGAGGGCCAGGACCATGTCGCATCAATCGAGCTACCGGCCCAATTCGGGCTTCGAGCGCTGGGTGGACGAGCGCCTGCCGCTGATCCGCGTCGGCGTCGATTTCGCCACCTTCCCGACGCCGCGCAACCTCAACTATCTGTGGACCTTCGGCGGCATCCTGACCTTCTGCCTCGTGGTGCAGATCATCACCGGCGTGATCCTGGCGATGCACTATGTCGCCAACGACAGGATGGCGTTCGACTCGGTCGAATCCATCATGCGCGACGTCAATTGGGGCTGGCTCTTGCGCTACACCCACGCGGTCGGCGCCTCGATGTTCTTCCTCGCCGTCTACATCCACATCTTCCGCGGCATCTATTACGGGTCGTACAAGGCCCCGCGCGAGATCCTGTGGATGCTCGGCGTGCTGATCTTCCTGCTGATGATGGCGACCGCCTTCATGGGCTACACGCTGCCCTGGGGCCAGATGAGCTTCTGGGGTGCGACCGTCATCACCAACCTGTTCTCGGCGCTCGATTCGATCATCCCCGGCGTCGGCACGGCGGTCGTCGAATGGCTGTGGGGCGGCTACTCGGTCGGCAACGCCACGCTCAACCGCTTCTACAGCCTGCATTATCTCCTGCCCTTCGCGATTGCCGGGCTCGTCGTCCTGCACATCTGGGCCCTGCATGTCGTCGGCAACAACAATCCGACCGGCGTGCCGATCAAGCGCGAGTCCGATGCCATTCCCTTCCATCCCTACATGACGCTGAAGGACGGCTTCGCGCTCTCGATCTTCGCCATGCTGTTCGCCTGGTTCGTGTTCTACGTGCCGAACTATCTCGGCCATTCGGACAACTATATCGAGGCCAATCCGCTGGTGACCCCGGCGCATATCGTGCCGGAATGGTACTTCCTGCCCTTCTACGCCATCCTGCGCGCCATCCCGAACAAGCTCGGCGGCGTCATCGCCATGTTCGCGGCGATCGCGGTGCTGTTCATCCTGCCCTGGCTCGACACCAGCCGCGTCAACTCGACCAAATACCGGCCGATCTATCGCTGGTTCTTCTGGCTCCTGGTGATCAGCAGCCTCGCCCTCGGCTATCTCGGCTCCAAGCCGCCGGAGGGCTGGTACGTGATCTTCGCGCGCATCTTCACGGCCTACTACTTCCTGCACTTCCTGGTCATCCTGCCGATCGTCGGCCTCATCGAGACGCCGCGGCCCTTGCCGCGCTCGATCACGGAGGACGTGCTGGGCAAGGGTTCGGGCGGGGGAACGCCCGCCGGCGCCGCGGCCGCCCCAGAGAAGCGCTAGGTCAGAACGAGGGAAACGACGATGTTCGGCATCAAAGGCAGCATCCTCGCCCTCAGGGGCGGACTGACGGCGGCAGCCGTCGCGATGGCCCTCCTCGTTCCGGCCGGCACGGCGGCCGCGGCCGAGGCGATGGACCATCAGATCGAGCACCAGGACTGGTCGTTCGCCGGCCTGTTCGGCCACTTCGACAAGGCCCAGCTCCAGCGCGGCTACAAGGTCTACAAGGAGGTCTGCGCCGGCTGCCACGGCATGCGGCTTCTCTCCTTCCGCAACCTCGCCGAGCCGGGTGGTCCCGGTTTCACCGAGGAGGCGGTCAAGGCCCTCGCCGCCGAATACGAGTATGACGACCTGGCCGACGACGGCAGCGTCGTGAAGCGGCCCGGCCGCCCTTCGGACCACTTCAAGAGCCCGTTCGCCAACTCCAAGGAGGCCGCCACCGTCAACAACGGTGCCGTGCCGCCCGACCTGTCGGTGATCGCCAAGGCCCGTTCGGTCCATGCGGAGATGCCGTTCTACATGGAGCCGGTGAAGTGGGTCCGCGAGATCGCCACCGGCTATCAGGAGGGTGGCCCGGACTACATCCACGCGCTTCTGACGAGCTATCACGACGAGGTGCCCGCCGGCATGACGACGGCCGAGGGCAAGCCCTTCGTGCTCGCCGACGGCATGAACTTCAACACGGCCTTCCCGGGCTTCCAGATCGCCATGCCCAAGCCGATCTCGGATGGCCAGGTGGAATACACCGACGGCGCTGCCCAGACGGTCGAGCAGTATTCCAGGGACGTGTCGGCCTTCCTGATGTGGGCCGCCGAGCCGCATCTGGAGGCCCGCAAGGCGCTCGGTCTGCGTGTGCTGATCTATCTGATCATCCTCGCCGCCCTGCTCTTCCTCGCCAAGCGGGTGATCTGGTCGCGCGTCCACTGATCCTGCCGGTCCCTCGATTGGCCGGCCCTGACAGACGAGCGGTTTCCGTCCCGATTCCAAAAGGGGCGGAAACCGTTTTAGTATCAAGCGATGAGCCCCGATCCCAAAGACGAGCCCGGGCCCGGTGGTACGGGTCGGGCGGGTGGTCAGCCATCCCCGACGGCAGCGGCGGCCAGGCCCGAACCTGCCCCCGACCTCGACCCGGAAATCCCTGACGAGGGCACGGCGCCGCCTAACGCCCATGATGGCGAGAGCGCCGACACCGGCGGGGCGGACGCTGCCGAGACGGGCACTGGCGAGACGAACCTGGGCGAGACGGGCACTGGCGAGACGGCCTCGGGCCACGCCGCGACGGCGCCGCGAAAGCCCGGCCACGAGGTCATCGCCGACTGCCTGAAGACGCTGCCGAACAGCCCCGGCGTCTACCGCATGTATGGCGCCGACGGCACTTGCCTCTATGTCGGCAAGGCCCGCAGCCTGAAGAAGCGCGTGACCAGCTACACGCGCATCGCCGGCCACTCCAACCGCATCGCCCGGATGATCCAGGCGACCGCGACCATGGAGTTCGTCACCACGCGCACCGAATCGGAGGCCCTGCTTCTCGAGGCCAATCTCATCACGCGCCTGAAGCCGCGCTTCAACGTGCTGCTGCGCGACGACAAGTCGTTCCCCTATATCCTGGTCTCGCGCGACCATCGGGCGCCGCAGATTCTCAAGCATCGCGGCGCCCGCAACCGCCGTGGCGACTATTTCGGCCCCTTCGCCTCGGCCGGCGCCGTCACCCGCACCATCAACACGCTGCAGCGTGCCTTCCTGCTCCGCACCTGCTCGGACGCCGTGTTCGAGAGCCGGACGCGGCCCTGCCTGCTCCACCAGATCAAGCGCTGCGCGGCGCCCTGCACCGGCGAGATCGACCCGGCCGACTATGACGCCCTCGTCGATGAGGCCGTGCGCTTCCTGAAGGGCGAGGGCCAGCATGTCCGCGAGCAGCTCCGCGCCCTCATGATGGCGGCCTCCGACCGGCTCGAGTTCGAGCAGGCCGCCCGCTACCGCAACCGCCTTGCCGCCATCAGCCACGTCCAGGCCCATCAGGGCATCAATCCCGAAGGCGTCGAGGAGGCCGACGTGTTCGCCGCCTATCAGGAGGGCGGTCAGACCTGCATCGAGGTGTTCTTCTTCCGCACCGGCCAGAACTGGGGCAACCGCGCCTATTTCCCCCGCGCGGACCGGGCGCTCGGCGCCGCCGAGGTGCTCGATGCGCTGATCGCGCAGTTCTACGACGACAAGCCGGTGCCGCGGCTGATCCTCGTCTCGCACGAATTGCCCGACATGGCGCTGCTCGCCGAGGCGCTTTCGACCAAGGCCGAGCGTCGCGTCGAGATCGCGCTGCCCCAGCGTGGCGCCAAGCGGGACCTCGTCGACCACGCCCTCGCCAATGCGCGCGAGGCGCTCGGCCGGCGCATGGCCGAGAGCTCGTCGCAGCGCACGCTCATCGCCGCCGTCGCCCGCACGTTCGGGCTCGAGCGGCCGCCGCGCCGCATCGAGGTCTACGACAACAGCCATATCCAGGGCGCGAGCGCGGTCGGCGCCATGATCGTCGCGGGTCCCGAGGGCTTCGCCAAGGGCCAGTACCGCAAGTTCAACATCCGCTCGAGCGACATCACGCCGGGCGACGACTTCGCCATGATGCGCGAGGTGCTGACCCGCCGCTTCGCGCGCCTCCTCAAGGAGCACGGCGAGGGCGCCCCGGCCCAGAGCGATACGCCCCCCGCACTTGAGACGCACGCCGAACCATCGCCGTCCGAGCGGCCGCCCTCGCCGCGCTCCTCGACCGGACCGGCACCGCTCCCCGCGCCACCGAGCGATGGCCGGCCGGTGGCTAGCGGAGCGGGCGAAGGCGCCGAGGTCGGCGGCACCGCCACCGAGGACCCCGCCACCGAGGACCCCGCCACCGAGGACCCCGTCGGCGACGACCGGGCCGAGGATGTCGCCGGCCTTCCCGCCTGGCCGGACCTCGTGCTGATCGATGGCGGCAAGGGGCAGCTCGCCGCCGCCCGTGCGGTGCTCGCCGATCTCGGTCTGTCCGGCCTTGCCATGGTCGGCATCGCCAAGGGGCCGGACCGGGATGCCGGCCGCGAGCACTTCCACATGGCCGGGCGGGACGTCTTCATGCTCGAGCCGCGCGACCCGGTGCTCTATTTCGTCCAGCGGCTGCGCGACGAGGCGCACCGCTTCGCCATCGGCTCCCACCGCCAGAAGCGCAAGAAAGCGCTCGGCGTCAATCCGCTCGACGAGATCGCCGGCATCGGACCGACCCGCAAGCGCGCGCTGCTTGCCCATTTCGGCTCGGCGAAGGCCGTGTCGCGGGCAGGTGTCACCGATCTGACGGCGGTCGAGGGCATCAGCGAGGCCATGGCCCGCGCCATCTACGACCACTTCCACGAGGGCGAGGGGTGAGGAGAGCGGCGGGCGGGTCGCCGGCCGCCGCGTGCCATGCCGGAGGGGCTTTGGGTGCGCCCGATCAGCCCTGCAGCCTGCGCCCGAGGAAGCTGAGCTGACGGCCGTTCACCGTGCGCGTCGCCACCTCCTTCAGCTTGCAGCGGCGGTAGAAGCGCAGATTGTCGGCGTCGGCCGCCGTCACCACATGGAAGCCCGGCCGACCGAGCCGGCGGCAGTGCTCGGCAAAGGCGGTGATCAGCCGCCGGCCGATGCCCTGGCGCTGGTACGAGCGGGCGATGTTGACGTGCAGATGTGCGGGATAGGTCGCCGCGACGTCGGCGAACACGCGGAAATAGGGGATGTCGAGGAAACGCGGCAACTCGGCCGCGTTCTCGGTGCAGCCGGCCAGATAGCCGACCGGCGTGCCCTCGGGCGAGAGCGCGACGAAGCAGTCATCGCTATAGCGGTAGACATAGCGGTCGAGCCAGCGATGCCGGAAGGCTTCCCGCTCGGCGCTCGACTGGAAGCTGCGCGCCCCCGCCGATTCGAAGAAGATCGCATCGATCTCCGGATCGATCCATCCGCTCCGCGACGCCTGTGCCAATGGCCGCACCTCGATCGCCGCGGCAGATGCATCGGTCGGGCTGGCCATCCGCTGGGGCTGGTTCATCGCTCAAGATCCGGCTGGCTCGGGTGGGGCGTCACAAGGGAAGGCTCGCTGATTGCCATCAGCTTGGCAAGACACGAAAAAATCGAACAGGACGAGGGATTTCCGGACCACCGGACGGATGAAATCGCGGCTCGTGGCCGCCCGCCTGTCGACACCCCGGGCCGAAGACGTGCGCCATGCAACTCATTGTCGGTCCGGCCTTGGCAGCGGATCCCAGATGACGTCCTCGATGTGGCGTGCGCCGGTCGCCAGCATGACGAGCCGGTCGAGGCCGAGCGCGATGCCGCTCGCCGCCGGCATCAGCGTCAGCGCGTCGAGGAAATCCTCGTCGATCGGATAGCGCTCGCCATAGATGCGCGCCTTCTCGGCCATGTCGGCCTCGAAGCGCCGCCTTTGCTCGGCCGGGTCGGTCAGCTCGCCGAAGGCATTGGCGAGCTCGACGCCGCACAGATAGAGCTCGAACCGCTCGGCGAGCCGCGGATCGGACGGCCGGGCCCGCGCCAGCGCCGCCTCCGATACCGGATAGTCGATCAGCACCGTTGCCCGGCCCTCGCCGAGGCGCGGCTCGACGAGCGCCGTCAGCACGCGGCTGAACACATCCGACCAGTTGTCGTCCTCGCCCGTCCTGATCCCCTTCTCTCCGGCTGCGGCCTTGAAGCGCGCGAGCGCATCCGGGCGATCCGGCAACAGCTCCTCGAGCGCGATCCCGGCATGGCGCTGGAAGGCATCGAGGACGCTCAGACGCTTGGGCGCGGCGAGCGGATCGGCGAGGCGGCCGCGGTACGAGACCGAAGCGATCCCGGTGCAACGCGCGGCGATGGCGAGAACGCGCGCGCAGTCCTCGATCAGCCGCTCGACCGGCTCGCCCGCCCGGTACCATTCGATGAGCGTGAACTCGGGATGATGCAGCGGCCCGCGCTCGCGGTCGCGGAACACGCGGGCGAACTCGACGAGGCGCGGCTCACCGGCCGCGAGCAGCTTCTTCAGGGCGAATTCCGGACTCGTCCTCAGGAACAGCGACTGCCGGCCCCCGTCGGGCAGCCGGAGCGGCGCGCCAATCCCGTGCAGATGCGTCTCGTTGCCCGGCGACACCTGCAGCGCCGAAGTCTCCACCTCGACGAAGCCCTCGCCGGCGAAATAGTCGCGAAGCGCCGCGATGATGCGCGAGCGGGCGAGCAGCCGGGCGCGCCGGTCCTCGTGCCGGTCGGGCATCCAGTGGGGCGAGGCGCTGCGGTCACTCATCGGTCGGTCGTTGCCTGGTCGCCGGCGGGGTCGGGCCGGAGCCGGCTGACCGTTACAGCAGGTTGATCGTCCGGCCGGCACGGCGGCGCATCCTCGTCAAAATAGAGGATTGGCGGTGTTCGTCGAGATCGCTATTGTCCGCGCCGAATCGGGACCGGCGCTCCGGGCGGCCGGCCCCTGAGCGTGCGCTGTCGGCCCCGTCGACGGGCCGCCGCCGAGCAAGCGACAGATCCGGTCACTCATCACTCTCCCGAAGGAGCCACTTCCTTGGCCAAGGTTGCCGCCAGCCAGCTTCGCAAGGGCAATGTCGTCGATCTCGACGGCCAGCTCTGCGTCGTCCTCCATGCCGAGAGCATCCATCCCGGCAAGGGCACGCCCGTCACCCAGCTCGACATGCGGCGCATCCGCGACGGCGTGAAGATCGCCGAGCGCTACAAGACCACCGACATGGTCGAGCGCGCCTATATCGAGGATCGCGATTTCCAGTACCTCTATCAGGACGGTGACGATTTCGTTTTCATGAACAACGAGACCTACGACCAGGTGACGGTTCCCGCCGACATCGTCGGCGACCAGTCGGTCTATCTCGCCGAGAACATGGTGGTGAAGCTCTCGCTGCACGAGGGCGTGCCGGTGGCGATCGAGCTGCCCGCCCGTGTCACGCTGGAGATCACCGAGACCGAGCCGACCGTGAAGGGCCAGACCGCCTCCTCCTCCTACAAGCCGGCGATCCTGTCGAACGGCCAGCGCACCATGGTGCCGCCGCACATCACGACGGGAACCCGCGTCGTCATCATGACGGTCGATGGCTCCTATGTGGAGCGCGCCAAGGACTGAGCGCCGGATGCGGCACTCTGGCGGATCTGATCCCGGGCCGGTCGCGTCAGTCAGATGTGGCCGGCCCGATGTTTTGGGGTGGGCAGTCCTGCACTGGAGCGCATCGGCGTGGCTTCCCGTCGGCCGGCACTTGTGGTTTATTGGCGGATGCTGACGTGGTTCCGCACGAATCGGCGGATCAAACGGGAAGCCGGTAGGGCCAGGGTGACCTGCGAGCCTGATCCGGCGCTGCCCCCGCAACTGTGAGCGGCAAGTCGCGTTGCACGAGGCCACTGGGCGGCGACGCCCGGGAAGGCGCAACGACGGCGACGACCCGCGAGCCAGGAGACCTGCCACGCCGGCCTGCCGGACGCATCCGGTGGTGCTTCAACCCGCATCAGCTCGGAGGGAGACGATGCATATCGAGCCCGGTCTCGTGACCGCCCCCAAGATCATTCTCAGCTACGCGACGGCCCTGGCCGCCGGTGGCTACACGTTGAAGGTCGCCTGCGACACCGTCCGCGAGAAGGGCATCCTCTCGCTGGCGGCGCGCTCGGGTATCGCCGCGGCCATGGTCTTCTCGTTCTTCGAGCTGATGCCGCACTATCCGGTCGGCGTGTCGGAGGTGCATTTCATCCTCGGCTCGACGCTGTTCCTCATGTTCGGCGCCGCGCCGGCGGCCATCGGCCTCGCGCTCGGCCTGCTCATCCAGGGGCTCTTCTTCGCGCCCTTCGACCTGCCGCAATACGGCATGAACGTCACCACGCTGCTGGTGCCGCTGTTCGCGCTGAGCGCACTCGCCAACCGCATCATCCCGCGCGACACCGCCTATGTGGACCTCAGCTATGCCCAGGTCCTGCCGCTCTCGATCGCCTATCAGGGCGGCGTCGTCGCCTGGGTCGGCTTCTGGGCGCTCTATGGTGCCGGGTTCGGTGCGCAGAACCTCGCCTCGATCGCGACCTTCGGCGGGGCCTATATGCTGGTCGTGCTCGTCGAGCCGCTGGCCGATCTCGCCGTGCTCGCTTTCGCCAAGACGGTGAGGGGGCTTTCGGAGTCCGGCCTCGTCACGTCGCGCCTCTTCAAGGCGGCGGCTTGAGCCTCAGGCTCTGCGCCCGCCAGCCGGGCCTTGCGTCGGAACGGCCCCCTTGCGGGGCCGTTTCTCGTTTTGGCGAGCGGGCTGGAACCGGATTTGGTGGCCCATGCCGTCAGGGTTGCGGACTTCATCGGTCTCGCCGATCAAGTGCGGCAATTTGATAGGCTTCGTCGATGAAGCAATCGGGGCTTTCGATTTGATCTCCCCGTCCGTCGGCGTATGCTCTTTCGGCTCCAATCCTGACCATCGAACCGGAGGCAAGCGGCGGATGCCCGTCGAAACTGCTGACGTCACCGAGATCTGCGCCGCTCACGGCAATCGGCCGGACGCGCTTCTGGAAATCCTTCACGACATCCAGCATCGCGACGGCCATATCGCCGAGGCTCATCTGCCGGCGATCGCCCGCGCGCTCAACCTGTCGCGCGCCGAGGTGCACGGCGTCGTCACCTTCTATCACGACTTCCGGCGCGAGCCGGCGGGTCGCCATGTCGTGAAGTTGTGCCGCGCCGAGGCCTGCCAGTCGGTCGCCGGCGGTGAGACCTGCGCGCATGCCGAAAAGAGCCTCGGCGTCCGCCTCGGCGGGACGACGGGCGACGGCCGGGTGACGCTGGAGGCGGTCTACTGCCTCGGCAATTGCGCGCTCGGCCCCGCGGCCATGATCGACGGCCGGTTGCATGGCCGCGTCGACGCCGCCCGTTTCGACGAGTTGATCGCCGGTCTCGACAGGAAGGCAGCCGAGTGATGACGACGACGATCTACGTACCTCGCGATGCCGCGGCCCGCTCCGTCGGCGCCGACGAGACCGCGAGCGCCATCGCCGCCGAGGCCGCCCGCCGCGGCAAATCGGTGTCCATCGTGCGCAACGGCTCGCGTGGCCTGCTCTGGCTCGAACCGCTCGTCGAGGTGCAGACGCCCAAGGGCCGCGTCGCCTATGGCCCCGTCTCGGCAAGGGACGTCGCCGCGCTGTTCGAGGCCGGTTTCCTCGATGGCGGCAAGCATGCGCTCGGCCACGGCCTCACCGAGACCATTCCCTATCTCGTCCGCCAGGAACGCCTGACCTTCGCGCGCTGCGGCGTCATCGATCCGCTCTCGATCGACGACTACCGCGCCCATGGCGGCTTCGTCGGCCTGGAGAAGGCGCTGCAGATGGCGCCGGCCGCCATCGTCGCCGCCGTCACCGATTCCGGGCTGCGCGGCCGCGGCGGCGCCGGCTTCCCGACCGGCATCAAGTGGAAGACCGTGCTGGAGGCCAAGGCCGACCAGAAATACATCTGCTGCAACGCCGACGAGGGCGACAGCGGCACCTTCGCCGACCGCATGCTGATGGAGGGCGATCCCTTCACCCTCATCGAGGGCATGACGATCGCCGCCGTCGCCTGCGGCGCCACCGCCGGCTATGTCTACATCCGCTCGGAATATCCCGACGCCATCGCCACCATGAAGCAGGCGATCGCCGTCGCCGAGAAGGCCAACTGGCTCGGCGCCGGCATTCGCGGTAGCGCCCATGATTTCCGCCTGCACATCCGTACCGGCGCCGGTGCCTATATCTGCGGCGAGGAGACCTCGATGCTCGAGAGCCTCGAGGGCCGACGCGGCATGGTGCGTTTCAAGCCGCCGATCCCTGCCATCGAGGGCCTGTTCGGCAGGCCGACCGTCATCAACAACGTGCTCTCCTTCGGCTCGGTGCCGGTGATCCTGGCCAAGGGGCCCGAGCACTACAAGGCGCTCGGCACCGGCCGCTCGCGCGGCACCCAGGCCTTCCAGCTCGCCGGCAACATCCGCCATGGCGGCCTCGTCGAGAAGGCCTTCGGCGTGACGCTGCGCGAGCTCGTCGAGGATTTCGGCGGCGGCACGCGCTCGGGCCGGCCGGTCAAGGCCGTGCAGATGGGCGGGCCGCTCGGCGCCTATATTCCCGCCTCCAGGCTCGACATGGCCGAGGACTACGAGACCTTCGCCGCTGCCGAGGCCATGGTCGGCCATGGCGGCCTCGTCGTCTTCGACGACACCGCCGACATGGCCGCGCAGGCGCGCTTCGCCATGGAGTTCTGCGCCATCGAGAGCTGTGGCAAGTGCACGCCCTGCCGCATCGGCGCGCAGCGCGGTGTCGAGGTGATCGACCGCATCATCGCCGGGCACGAGGTCGAGCGAAATCTCGACCTGCTCGAAGATCTCTGCGTGACCATGACCGACGGCTCGCTCTGTGCCATGGGCGGGCTGACGCCGATGCCGGTGAGAAGCTGCGTGAAGCATTTTCCCGAGGATTTCGACCGCGCCCCGAGGCGTGCCGCCGCCGAATGATGCGGCGGGCAGGAACCGACGAACGACGGCACACAGACGAACGACGACAAGAGAGCGCCTCGAGCGCCACGACTTCCAGGAGCGAGGACTAGCCCCATGACGCTCATCAAGGAAACCGACTACGGAACGCCCGCCTCCGACAGCGAGCGCATGGTGACGCTCGAGATCGACGGCCAGCAGATCACGGTGCCCGAGGGCACCACGATCATGCACGCCGCCATGCAGCTCGGCACCATGATCCCCAAACTCTGCGCCACCGACAGCCTCGAGCCCTTCGGCTCCTGCCGGCTCTGTCTCGTCGAGATCGAGGGCCGCAAGGGCACGCCGTCCTCGTGCACCACGCCGGTCGCGGCCGGCATCAAGGTTCACACCCAGACCGATCGCCTCGCCCGCATCCGCCGCGGTGTCATGGAGCTCTACATCTCCGACCATCCGCTCGACTGCCTGACCTGCGCGGCGAACGGCGATTGCGAGTTGCAGGACATGGCGGGCGCCGTCGGCCTGCGCGAGGTGCGCTATGGCTATGATGGCGCCAATCACGTCTCCGCAAATCACGACGGTGCCGCCAATCCGCTGTTTGCCGGCAAGGACGAATCGAACCCCTATTTCACCTTCGATGCCGCCAAGTGCATCGTCTGCTCGCGCTGCGTGCGGGCCTGCGAGGAGGTGCAGGGCACCTTCGCGCTCACCATCGAGGGGCGCGGTTTCGATTCCAAGGTGGCAGCCGGCGCCAACGAGGGTTTCCTCGCCTCCGAATGCGTCTCCTGCGGCGCCTGCGTCCAGGCCTGCCCGACTGCCACGCTCACCGAGAAATCGGTGATCGCCATGGGCCAGCCCGATCACAGCGTGCTGACGACCTGCGCCTATTGCGGCGTCGGCTGCTCGTTCAAGGCCGAGATGCAGGGCGACCGCGTGGTCCGCATGGTTCCCTACAAGGACGGCGGCGCCAATGAGGGCCATTCCTGCGTGAAGGGCCGTTTCGCCTGGGGCTATGCAACCCACAAGGACCGCGTCACCAAGCCGATGGTGCGCGACCGCATCACCGATCCCTGGCGCGAGGTCAGCTGGGACGAGGCGATCGGCCATGCCGCCCGCCGCTTCCAGGAGATCCAGCAGAAACACGGCCGCGCCTCGATCGGCGGCATCACCTCCTCGCGCTGCACCAACGAGGAGGTCTGGGTCGTCCAGAAGATGGTCCGCGCCGCCTTCGGCAACAACAATGTCGACACCTGCGCGCGCGTCTGCCATTCGCCGACCGGCTTCGGCCTGTCGCGCACCTTCGGCACATCGGCCGGCACGCAGAACTTCAAGAGCGTCGAGAAGGCCGACGTCATCCTGCTGATCGGCGCCAACCCGACCGACGGCCATCCGGTGTTCGCCTCGCGCATGAAGAGGCGCCTGCGCGAGGGCGCCAGGCTCATCGTCGTCGATCCGCGCCGCATCGATCTGGTGCGCTCGGCGCATATCGAGGCGAGCCACCATCTGCAGCTGCGCCCCGGCACCAATGTCGCCATCGTCAATGCGCTCGCCCATGTGGTCGTCACCGAGGGCCTCGTCGCCCGCGACTATGTCGCCGAGCGCTGCGAGCCGGAGGATTTCGCGCGCTGGGAGGCGTTCATCGCCGAGGAGCGCAACTCGCCCGAGGCTCTGGAGCCGGTGACGGGCGTGCCGGCCGCCGAGATCCGCGCCGCGGCCCGCCTCTATGCCACCGGCGGCAATGCGGCGATCTATTACGGCCTCGGCGTCACCGAGCACAGCCAGGGCTCGACCATGGTGATGGGCCTCGCCAATCTCGCCATGGCGACCGGCAATGTCGGTCGCGAGGGCGTCGGCGTGAACCCGCTGCGCGGCCAGAACAACGTGCAGGGCTCCTGCGACATGGGTTCGTTCCCGCACGAGCTGTCGGGCTACCGCCACGTCTCCAACGACGACGTGCGTTCGATGTTCGAGGGAGTGTGGGGCGCGACCCTCGATCCCGAGCCGGGCCTGCGCATCCCCAACATGCTGGATGCCGCCGTCGCCGGCTCGTTCCGCGGCCTTTTCGTGCAGGGCGAGGACATCGCCCAGTCCGATCCCAACACCAAGCACGTCACTGCCGCCCTCGAGGCGATGGATTGCGTCGTCGTGCAGGATCTCTTCCTCAACGAGACGGCGGCCTTCGCCCATGTCTTCCTGCCCGGCACCTCCTTCCTCGAGAAGGACGGCACCTTCACCAATGCCGAGCGGCGCATCAACCGCGTCCGCCCGGTGATGAAGGAGAAGTCGGGTCTGTCGGAGTGGGAGACGGTTTGCCGGCTCGCGACCGCCATGGGCTATCCGATGAGCTACGGCCACCCCTCCGAGATCATGGCCGAGATCGCCCGCGTGACGCCGACCTTTGCAGGCGTCAGCTTCGAGAAGATCGACCGGCTCGGCTCGGTGCAGTGGCCCTGCAACGACAAGACGCCCGAGCACGGCACCGTGACCATGCATGTCGGCGGCTTCGTGCGCGGCAAGGGCCGTTTCATGGTGACGGAGTTCGTGGCGACGCCCGAGCGCGCCAATCGCGAGTTCCCGCTCATCCTCACCACCGGCCGCATCCTCAGCCAGTACAATGTCGGCGCCCAGACCCGTCGCACCGACAATGTCGTCTGGCATGCCGAGGATGTTCTCGAGATCCATCCCCACGATGCCGAGGTGCGCGGCATCGAGGACGGCAAGATGATCTCGCTGTCGAGCCGCATGGGCGCGACCACGCTGCGCGCCCGCATCACCGATCGCGTGCCGCCGGGCGTCGTCTACACGACCTTCCACCATCCCCTGTCGGGCGCCAACGTCATCACCACCGAGTTCTCCGACTGGGCGACCAATTGTCCGGAGTACAAGGTGACGGCGGTCGATGTGCGCCTCTCCAACCAGCCGTCCGACTGGCAGAGGGAGTTCGAGGAGCGCGAGGCCGAGCTGAAGCGCATCGAGCGGACGCCGGCCGTCGCGGCGGAGTAGGCGATCCGTGACGGCGATCGATCCGCCGGCGCGGCTTGGCCGCCTCAATCCGACGGGCTCGGTGCCTGCGAGCGGCACCGAGCACCGTCCGGACGGATCGACGCGCGTGCGCGGCTGGCAGCTCGCCGAGGAAGTGCCGGTCGCCGTTCTCGTCAATTCCCTTTCCCATGCCGTGATGATGGCGACGCCGGCCGATCTCGGCGATTTCGCCCGCGGCTTCGCGCTGACCGAGGGCCTTGTCGCTTCGGTCGGCGACATTGCCCAGGTGCTCGTCATGCCGGTCGAGAACGGTATCGCCGTCGACATCGCGCTGGTGCCTGGCCGATCCCCCGGCCGCGACCGCGGCGGACGCGCCATCGAGGGGCGCTCGGGCTGCGGCATCTGCGGGGTGTCGGAGATCGAGGACGTGGTGAGGGTCGAGGGGCGCGTCGCGCGCGGGATCGATGTGTCGGCCGCCGCGATGTTGAGCGCCGGGCGCGCGCTCGCCGCCGCCCAGCCGATCAACGCCCTCAACCGCTCGGTTCATGCCGCCGCCTGGTGCGATCGCGACGGCCGCATCCTCATGGTGCGCGAGGATGTCGGCCGCCACAACGCGCTCGACAAGCTCATCGGCGCGCTGGCCGTGGCCGGCACCGACATGAGGACGGGCTTCGTCCTGATGTCGAGCCGCTGCTCGTTCGAGCTCGTGCAGAAGGCGGCGATCGCCGGCGTCACGGCCCTCGTCACCGTATCGGCCCCGACCGCGCTCGCGCTTGGGATCGCCGAGCGCACGGGGTTGCGTCTTGCCGCGCTTGCCGGCGATGGTGTCATCGTGTTCAACGAGTGAGCCCGACGGGCTCGGCGCGTCTCGCCAGCCCCCTCGTGGCAGAGTGCCATCCGGATCGACAGCAGAGGACAGGTGGAGCCTTCATGGAAACCCGCGACATGGTCCGCATGGCCAACCAGATCGCCGACTTCTTCTCGGCCTACGGCCATGACGAGGCGGTCAAGGAGACCGCCAACCACATCCGCATGTTCTGGGAGCCGCGCATGCGCATCCAGCTCCACGACCATGTCGCCAAGGGTGCCGAGGGCCTGAAGGCGGTCGTCGTCGAGGCGGTCGGGCGGCTGACGCCCCCGAAGGCGGCCTAGAGCCTGATCGGTCGAGATGCTCGCGCCTGCGCGGGCATCGAGAGCGTGAATCAGACTCGTCGGAAAAGAGAGCCTGATCGGTCGAGATGCTCGCGCCTGCGCGGGCATCGAGAGCGTGAATCAGACTCGTCGGAAAAGAATCCCTGATCGCCGGAGATGCGGGCGCAAGCGCGCCTCTCGATCGCTTCAGGCCTCGGCCTCCGCCGCCTCATAGGCCTCGAGGGCCTCGAGCCAGGCCGCCTCGGCCTCCTCGAGCGATTTGGCGAGCTGGCCGCGCTCGCGCCCGAGCAGCGCGGCCTTCGAGGGGTCGCGCGCATAGAGCCCCTGATCGCCGAGCTTCCTGTCGATCTCGGCGATCTGCCGGCCGAACTCCTCGATGCGCTTCTCGTGACTCTGCACGACCTTCTTCAACGGCGCGAGACCGGCACGGCGCTGGGCTGCCTCGCGACGCTGGTCGGAACGGGCCGCCGCCGATCCCGGCACGCTCTCCGAGGCGCGCTCGCGTCCCCGCACCCGCCCCTCGCGCTCGGCGAGGCACTCCGACCGGTACTCGTCGATGTCGCCCTCATAGCTCGCAACCGCGCCGTTGCGGACCACCCAGAGCCGGTCGGCCGAGGCCTCGATCAGATGGCGGTCGTGGCTGATGAGGATGACTGCGCCCTCAAAGTCGTTGAGCGCGTGGATCAGCGCCTCGCGGCTATCGACGTCGAGATGGTTGGTCGGCTCGTCGAGGATCAGGAGGTGGGGCGCATGGAAGGTCGCCAGGGCGAACAGCAGCCGCGCCTTCTCGCCACCCGACAGCTTATGCGCCTCGGTGTCGGCCTTCTCGACGCCGAAACCGATGGTGCCGAGCCGGGCGCGGCGCTGCGCCTCGGTCGCCTCCGGCATCAGCTTCACCATGTGGTCGAACGGCGTCATGCGCGCCGGCAGATCGTCCATCTGGTGCTGCGCGAAGAAGCCGACCACCAGCTTGTCCGAGCCGATCCGCCGGCCCTCCAGCGGCGCGAGCCGGCCGGCGATCAGCTTGGCGAGCGTGGACTTGCCGTTGCCGTTCTGGCCGAGCAGGCCGATGCGGTCGTCGCGGTCGATCCTGAGGTTGAGGCCCGAGAGGATCGGCCGACCCGGCTCGTAGCCGGCCTTGGCATCGTCGAGCCGGATGATCGGATTGCCGAACGCCTTCGTCGGGCTCGGGAAATTGAACGGGACGACGCGATCCTCGATCTCCTCGGCGATCGGCTGCATGCGCTCCAGCGCCTTCAGCCGGCTCTGCGCCTGGCGGGCCTTGGAGGCCTTGTAGCGGAAGCGGTCGATGAAGGCCTGCATGTGCCGGCGCTGATCGTCCTGCTTCTTCTTCAGCTTGAGGTCGAGGAGCTGGCGCTCGCGCCGCGCACTCTCGAAATCGTCGTAGCCGCCCTGGTAGAAGGTCAGCCGCCCGCGATCGAGATGGAGAATGGCATTGACCGCGCGATTGAGCAGCTCGCGGTCGTGGCTGACCATGATGACGGTGTGGGGATAGGTCCGCAAGTGCGCCTCGAGCCACATCGTGCCCTCGAGGTCGAGATAGTTGGTCGGCTCGTCGAGCAGGAGGAGGTCGGGCTCGAGGAAGAGGATGGCGGCGAGCGCGACGCGCATCCGCCAGCCGCCGGAGAATTCTGCGCAGGCCCGTCGCTGCGTCGCCTCGTCGAAGCCGAGGCCGGCGAGGATGGTGGCCGCCCGCGCCGGCGCGGTATGCGCGCCGATGTCGGCAAGCCGCAGATGGATTTCGGCGATGCGGGCCGGGTCGCTCGCCGTCTCGGCCTCGCGCATCAGCCGGTCGCGCTCGCGGTCGGCGGCGAGCACCCAGTCGATGAGGCTTTCGGGTCCCCCCGGCGCCTCCTGCGCGACGATGCCGATGCGGGCATTGCGCGTCGTCGTGATCGTGCCCTGGTCGGGCTGGATCTCGCCGGAGATCAGCCGCAGCAGGGTGGTCTTGCCGGTGCCGTTGCGCCCGACGAGGCCGACCTTGTGCCCGGTCGGAATCCCCGCCGTCGCCCCCTCGAAGATCGGGCGGCCCTCGATCCGATAGCTGAGCTCGTTGACGTGCAGCATGGGGCGAGGGGATAGCCGAGACCGGCGATCCTGTCACCTGCAGGCAGAGCTGGCGCGGCGCCTTCGCACCTCGGCCGCGCCGGCCCTGTCACAGGATGAAATCGCTTGCGTCGAGCGCGCCGGCATCGACGCCGGCCAGCAGGATCCGGTCGGCGCCCATGTCGATCAGCGCGCCACCGCGCACGTCGCGGATGTCGAGATCGGCGAAATCGGCATGGAAGTCGCTGAGGTCGATGCGGTCGCCGCCATGGAAATCGCGGACCCGGTCGTAGCCGCCGCCTTCCTCGAGCACGAAGATGTCGCGCCCCGATCCGCCATGCAGCTCGTCCCGCCCCGCGCCCCCCTCCAGGATGTCGCCGCCAGAGCCGCCCTTGAGGATGTCGCGGCCCTCGCCGCCATGGATCTCGTCGCGACCCGCCCCGCCCGAGACACGGTCGTTTCCGGCGCCCGCATCCACCGTGTCGCCGCCGCGCCCGGCCCGGATGTCGTCGGCAAGATAGGTCCCGGTGATGGTGTCGGAGCTCTTGGTCCCCTTCAGCACGAAATAGTCGTCGCGCGAAAGCGTGCCCTTGTCGGCATCGATGGCGTAGATCTTCCGCCCGAACGCCACCTGCTCGACATCGAAGAGAGCGTCCTGTCCCTCCGCATGGCTCGTCAGATAGACGACGCCGCCGCCGAAGGTGATGTCGTAGCGCCCGATCGAGCCAGAGAACAGCGCGATATCGCCGCCCGAGCCGCCGTCCATCCAGTCGTCGCCCGTGCCGCCGATCAGGATGTCGGTTCCTGATTCGCCGGCGAGATAGTCGCTGTCGCCGCCGCCATCGAGCATGTCGGCGCCCTCGTCGCCGTGCAGCGCGTCGAGCCCGGCGCCGCCTTTCACGATGTCGAGGCCCGAGCCCGCCTCGATCACGTCGTCGCCGGCCCCGCCGATCATGCGGTCGTCGCCGGAATTGCCGACGAGGTAGTCGCTGCCCGCCTCGCCATAGACGGTGTCGTCGTCATTGCCGCCGAAAAGGAGATCGTCGCCCGCGCCGCCGAAGATGCGGTCGTTGCCGTTGCCGGCGTGGATGGAATCGGCGCCGTTCTCGCCATAGAGCGTGTCGTCGCCGTCGGCCGTCTTCATGAAGTCGTCGCCGTCGCCACCAAAAATGATGTCGTCGCCGGCGAAGGAATAGATCTCGTCCGAGCCGCCGCGCGCGTCGATGACGTCGGCGCCGTCGGTGGTCTGGATGAGCTCGGCCTTGTCGGTGCCGGTGAACGTGGCCGTCGGCCGTGCGCTGCGTGCCATGGTGATCCTCGGGAGATGATGGTCCGCACCGGGAAGGACGGACGCGAGGATCAAGCAAGTCCCATGCCTGTCGGCCGCCGCGATCAGCCATACGGGCTGCCGGCGCCGTCACACTTTCGGCTTGAAGGCCTCGTCGACCGGCACGCGATAGCCGTTGGCGAGGCGATTGGTCATGTTGGCGAGGCCGACGACCGCCATCAGCTCGTTGAGCTGCGCCTCGCTCGCCCCCTTGGCGCGGGCCGAGGCCGTATGGCTCGCCATGCAGTACTCGCAATTGTTGGTGACGGAGATCGCCACATAGACGAGCTCCTTGGTGAGGGGATCGAGCGCCCCCGGCCCCATGATCTCCTTCAGGCTCGCCCAGACATGAGCCAGCATGCGCGGCTCGTTGGCGAGGTACTTCCAGAAATTGTTGACGTCGGCGACGTTGCGGCTGGCCTTGATGTCGTCGAATACCGCGCGCACCGCCGCGCTGGCTTCCTCGTACTCGATCGGTTTCATGTGATCCCAACTCCTTGCAGCTCCGATCCGCGACCGGTATAAGGCGCGCGAAAACCACTCCGACAACAGATCCGACGAAGAGACGCCGACCATGGCCATTCAGCGCACGTTCTCCATCATCAAGCCCGACGCGACCGCACGCAACCTGACGGGCAAGGTCAACGCCATGATCGAGGAGAGCGGCCTCAGGATCATCGCCCAGAAGCGCGTCCGCTGGACGAGGGCCCAGGCCGAGAAGTTCTACGAGGAGCACAAGGAGCGCGGCTTCTACGGCGAGCTTTGCGACTTCATGACCTCCGGCCCGATCGTCGTGCAGGTGCTCGAGGGCGAGGATGCGATCGCCAGCTACCGCCGGGTGATGGGCGCGACCGATCCGGCCAAGGCCGAGGCCGGCACCATCAGGAAGACCCATGCCCGCTCGATGGGCGAGAACTCGGTGCACGGCTCCGACAGCCCGGCGAGCGCCGAGCGCGAGATCGCGCTCAACTTCCGCCTCGACGAGATCGTCGGCTGATCGATGCCGAGCTGCCGGGGCCGGCCGACCTGCCGAACCTGCCGCAGTCGCCATCGACGGGCCTCAAGAGGGCGCCTCGCAACGGGCGCCCTTTTGCATGAATGGCCCTCGCTCTCATGCCCCGCCGACACGCGAAACGGCCGCTTGCGGGCCTATTGCGGGATGATCAGCTCGACGAACTGCTGGCCGTCCTCCTTCACCTCGACGCTGCCCGTATAGCGCTCGCCGCCTCGCTCCGCCTCGACCGTATAGGAGCCGGCGGCGAGGATGTGCGTCGGCAGCGCGCCCGCCGTCTGCTTGACGAGCTGTCCGGTCGGCGAATAGATCCGCCACACCGTGTCGGCGAGCGCCTCGCCGCCCTTCTGCTGCACGAGGCGGAAGGTGATGCGCGCCGCCTTGTGGTTGACGCTCGCCTCGGTCAGCTTGCCGGCCTCGACGCTCACATCCGATTCCACCACCGCATTGGCGTCGCCATAGACGCTGACCACGTGATAGATGCCGGCGTTGAGACGGATGATCGTGTCGACCGGCGCCTTCTCGATCACGGTCTGGCGCTCGTCGAGGGCGTCGCGCTCGTCGGACTGGATGGTGAAGGCGACGCTCTTGGGCGGGATCTCCTCGCCATTGGCCGTCACCGCGCGCAGCCGCAGGCCGCCGGCATTGAGGATGAAGCGCTCGGCAAGCGCGGTGCCGGCCTTGACCGAGATCCGCCGCGTCTCGTGCGCGCGCCCATAGGCGACGTTCACCAGATAGTCGCCCTCCGGCAGCATGATCGAGGGTTCCGGCTCGGTCAGCGTCGCCACCGGCCGGGCGGCCTCGTCGGGCGCCTCGTCCTTGGCCGCGAAGATCCGCCAGGTGATGCCCGAGACCAGTTGCGGCCCGGTATCGGTGAGGACGGCCGAGAGCGAGACCGCCGAGCTCGGGCCACCCGTCGTCGTCGGCACGAAGCTCGTCACCTCGGCGCCGCCGTCCATGGCCCCCATCGCCGGCGTCGCCTCGGTCGACCAGCCGCCGCTCTCGACCCGCGTGTTGAAGCTGCCGATCGCGGCGCGGGTCGCCGCCGCGCTGAGCGAGGCGGTGAGCGCCGCATCGAGCCCGCTCTCGTCGTCGACGACGGTGAAGGTGCCGCCGGTGCGCGCCGCGACGCATTTGAGGGCGTTCATCCGCGTCTCCTGTCCCGAGGAGAGCGCGACGACGTCGATCCGCAGCTTGCGTTCCTTGCCGAGCAGTTGCGCGATCGCGCAGGGATCGGCCTGGCAGGTGTCGGGGCCGCTGGCGATCAGGATCAGCGTGCTGCGGCCCTCGAGAATGCCGGGCGTCCGCGCCGCGAAGTCGAGGGCCTGGGCGACCGGCGCCGGACCCTGCGGCTTCAGCCGCCCCATGATGCGCAGGAAATCCTCGTTCACCGCGCTCGCCGTCGCCTTCAAGAGCTCGAAATCCGAGCAGGTCCGCGCCTTGCGGTGGCCGAACGCCACCAGCCCGACCTTGAGCCCGGGCACGCGGTCGATCGAGCCGAGCACCGAGTTGCTGGCCGCCTGGAGCTTGGTCGAGGCGCCGAACGAATCCTGCGTCGTGAAGGAGGAATCGAGGACGATGATGGCGCCGGCCTCCTGACCGGCCGCCTCTGCGCTGTGCGTTTCCCATTGCGCGAGAGCGACGAGAAGCAAGACCGCGATCGCGCGGCGCATGGCGCCCGACTCCGTCCACCTGGTGGCCATGGCCATGCGCGTCCATCCCCTCGCGGCCGAGCGCGGACGATCTGCTCCCGCCCCTCTCATGGTGCGAGCTCCCGCGCCCATGCCTCCGGTAGCCGCCCGATGCGCGCGCCGACCGCCTCGCCGCGCGCCTTCAGCGTGCGCCTCAGCGCCTCGCGCACCGGCTCCGGCGCCGCCACGTCCTGGGAGCGATTGAAGCGTGTCTCTGCGGCCGGAAAAGGCTCGGCCGAGAAGCGCGCGCCGATGAAGCCGGTCACCTCCTCGAGCGCTCGCGTCCGGTCAAGGTGAATCTCCTCGTAGAACAGGAAGAGGAGTTGCTCGGCCGGGAACACCGCCCTCAGCGCGTCGATCGTCGCGCCATAATCGCCGAGCGCCGCGAAACGCTCGCGGCCGGCGAGATCGACGAGGGCGCCGGCGCTCATCCGCGCCGCATCGAGCCCCTCGGAGCGGCAATGGTGCAGGATCTGCGACCACATCTGCGCCACCGGGCTGCGCATCACGAAGACGACCCGCGCCTCGGGCGCGAGCGCCTGGATGTGGCGATAGCCGTCCGCGCCGATCAGCGAATATTCCGGCGTCGCCTCGCCGGCGAAGCTGCGCCCGAACCTTTCCTCGAACAGCGAGCGGTACCAGGCATCGCCGATCGGATCGGCCATGTAGCGGCGGAACCACTGCCGGTGCTGCCTGTTCTGCTCGAGCCGGTCCCACTGGGTGAGGAGGCGCTGGTAGAGCTTGCGATGGCGCGAGCGGCGCTTCTTGTCCGAGAGGTGCCGCGTGATGCCGCGGACATGGTCGAAATAGTGGATCTCCTTGACCGGCGTCACGAAGATGTCGGGATGCGCCGAGAGCATGCGCATGAGCCAGGTCGTGCCAGCCTTCTGGGCGCCGACGCAGACGAAATAGCGTGGAATCGTCGCCGGCAACGGGGCGCTCATGCTGTCACAGTCCCTCGGCAGGGCCCGGGCGAGGCGCCGGGGCGTTCATTCCCGATTGGTTTCTAGACCAGCCTGCGCCGGGCCTGAAGACCGCCGATGGCCACATCCACCGCTGCCGCATCTGGCAGGCAGGTCGCCCCGCCCGGCCGGGCCGTGCCCTTCGCTCGGGCTCTGCCCGCCCCGATGCCCGCGACCAGGGGAGATGAAATTCGCTCCACCGGAGCCTGATCTGTTGAGATGCGAGCGTGTGTGAGCCGCGAAAGCGTGATTCGGGCGCCGAAAGATCGGTTGGAGCATGTCCGACAAGGTCGCGCCGATTCCATCCAGGTCTGACATGCGCGAGTGGAGCGAATTCAACATTTCATTCCCGGGTGCGGCCAGGCTCGCTCTCAAATGTTGAATTCCAAAGCTCCACTAAGATCATAGGCTTGCTAGTGGTCCTGCCAAATCCGACATTTGCTCGGGAGCGGGCTGAGACGGGATGCAAATGTCGGATGTGGACCACTAGGAGATGGCCGAAGCCGGCGATAAGATGGTGCCCCGACCGGCCACCCCTCCATGCGCCTCTGCGGCTCCGACCGCGGACCGGCGGATGACGGGCGGCAGGTGCCGGAAGCCCTTGTCGGTCGGGGACGCCCCCGCCGCCATGAGCACCGTTTTCCCATGCCCGGCCGATGGGCAGGGCCCTGGTCGCGCCGAACGCCGCCAAGGGCGCCGGCACGGGTATCGGGCGTCAGAACTTCTAGAGGGAGCCGCGCCATGCGCCTCAATCCGCCGACCGTCTTCATCTTCGCCATCTCGCTGCTGCTGATCGCGCTCGCCGTGATCTCGCGCATGGGCTTCGTGCCGATTCCCGAATACATGCCGCACCAGGAGTTCTGGCTGGCGGTGTTCGGCTATCTGATCCTCATGCTCGGCAATCTGGTCCGCGGGCTCTGAGGCTTCGATCGGCCGCCTTCGGATCGGCGAGGCAGGCGCAGCGCGCGCCTGCTTGCGCGCCCTCCTGGCCCTCTCTAGGCTCGGTCGACCTGACCGGGCCAGTCGTCTACCTGAATGGGGCCGGGGCGCGTTCGGGCGCGACGCTCGAGGCCCGCCGCCCCGTCCCACTCCGCCCGCCGCTCCCGCCTCTTCTGGCTTTCGCACGCCGACATCACGAGGACATTCGCCATGGGCTTCATCGCCGACAGCCTCAACAGGATCAAGCCGTCGCCGACCATCGCGGTGACATCGAAGGCGCGTCAGCTGAAGGCCGAGGGCCGTGACGTCATCGGCCTCGGCGCCGGCGAGCCCGATTTCGACACGCCCGACAACATCAAGGAGGCGGCGATCGCCGCCATTCGTGCCGGCCGGACCAAATACACCGATGTCGACGGCATTCCCGAGTTGAAGGCCGCCATCGCCGCCAAGTTCGCCCGCGAGAACGGCCTCACCTACAAGCCGAGCCAGATCTCGGTCGGCACCGGCGGCAAGCAGGTGCTCTACAACGCGCTGCTCGCGACGCTGAACCCCGGCGACGAGGTGATCGTGCCGGCGCCCTATTGGGTCAGCTATCCCGACATCGTGCTGCTCGGCGGCGGCACCCCCGTCTTCGTCGCCGCTGGCATGGCGACCGGTTTCAAGCTGACCGCCGAGGCGCTCGAAAGCGCCATCACGCCGCGCACCAAGTGGCTGATCTTCAACTCGCCGTCCAACCCTTCGGGCGCCGCCTATTCGCGGGCCGAGCTGAAGGCGCTGACCGAGGTGCTGATGAGGCATCCCCAGGTCTATGTGCTCGCCGACGACATGTACGAGCACCTCGTCTACGACGACTTCACATTCGTGACGCCGGCCCAGATCGAGCCGGGCCTCTACGACCGCACGCTGACCATGAACGGCGTCTCCAAGGCCTATGCGATGACCGGCTGGCGCATCGGCTATGCCGGCGGTCCCGAGCCGCTCATCAAGGCCATGGCGAAGCTCCAGTCGCAATCGACCTCGAACCCCTCCTCGATCGCGCAATATGCGGCGGTGGAGGCCTTGAACGGCCCGCAGGATTTCATCCGCTCGCGCGCGGCCGTCTTCAAGGAGCGGCGCGACCTCGTCGTCTCGATGCTGAACCAGGCGAACGGTATCAGGTGTCCGAAGCCTGAGGGCGCCTTCTACGTCTATCCCTCCTGCGAGGGCACGATCGGGCGGACGAGCGCCGGCGGCCGGCGGATCGCCAGCGACGAGGACTTCGTCACCGCACTGCTCGAGGAGGAGGGCGTCGCCGTCGTCCAGGGCGCGGCCTTCGGCCTGTCACCGTTCTTCCGTATCTCCTATGCGACCTCGACCGAGGCGCTCGAGGAGTCCTGCCGGCGGATACAACGTTTCTGTGGCGGGCTGCGCTGACGGTCAGCTATCGTTCAGGCAATCACAGATAGCCTCGTCACGCTTTAGTGATCGGCCGCCAGGAGGGGGCCGCCATAAGATTGCAGTCGCATGCATCTATGCACTGCATGACCCGGCCGAGCGATTCGGGGCCGCCTCTCGCGGGGCGGCGGGCGCTCGCAGGGCCTTATGACAGGCGGTTCGTCCGCCGGAAAAAACAGGATGGGAGCAAGAGAATGGCCAAGCGTGGATTCGTGATCGCCCTCGGGGCAGCGTCCGTCGCGGTGATGTTGGGCGGCATTGCGCTGGCCCCCGTCGTCAAGGCGAGTGATCCGGTCACGGAGCGCAAGGAGGACATGAAGAAGGTTGGCGGCGCCGCCAAGCTTCTCGGTGGCATGATGAAGGGCGACGTCGCCTATGACGCGGCCAAGGCCGCCGAGGCCGCGACGACGATTGCCGATGTCGCCAAGGAGTTCCCGGAGTACTTCCCGACGGCGCCGGCCGAGGGCGAGGATACCTCGGCCTCGCCGAAGATCTGGGAGACCATGGACGACTTCAAGGCCAAGTCTGCCGCCCTGGCGACCGACGCCGCCGCGCTGGCGACCGCGGCTGCGGCTGCGACCTCGGCCGACGACGCCTTCAAGGCGGCAGCCGGCAAGATGTTCGGTCACTGCAAGGATTGCCACGAGGCCTATCGCGTGAAGAAGGGCTGATCTGGCGACGGATTGCTCTTGAGAATGCGGCGCGGGGTCCGGCAGAGCCGGGCCCCGTCGTCGTTTGCGGGGAGAGGCCGTCCCGCGTCGGGCGGCCGCGCCGGGGCGACGGCAGCCGGCGCGCGGACGACCCGCGGCGAGCCCCCTCGACCTGCCATTTGTGGGCGCTGCGAAACCGCCGGCGGTTCACCAAGTCGCGAGAAGTTCCGTATCCTGCCATTGATCTGCCGGACGGATCGCCTATCCTCCCCGGCATGGCACCGATGCGCACCTCACGCCCTTCCCGCTTTTCCCGCGGCCGCCCCAAGGCGCAGCGCCGCGAATGTCCTCATTGCGCGCTCTATCGGCGCCTGGCGCTCGGTGCCGCGCTCGTCGTCGGCCTCGTCTATCTGATCGATCGGGCCTTCAGCACGACCGGCCTGCTCGGCTGATCGCGGCGTCGGGGACTGGCGGCGGGCCGCTTTCGGCACACCTCCTCCGGACGCATGGCGCAAGAATTCTGCAGGACTTCGCGCCTGCCCGCCCGGTCCGGTCCCGACCAACATCGACCCCGCGAAAAAGAAAAGGCGCGGTTCCGTTGGGAGCGGACCGCGCCAGCAAGGTGTTGGATCAGTGGAACGCAAAGTGGGCAAGGGGAGATAGAGCAAGCGACGTGCCAGTTGCCCGAACGGCGCCGGCGAGCCGCCTCGGTCCCCCTCGCGCGAGGCGGCAATGCCGATGGCACACGGCGGCTGCACCAATCCGGAACGGGCGTGCCGAGCCGGGATGGTCCAGTGCCTCCGGACGGGGCGATGCGCGGCTGCGGTGGCCGTGATCGCTGTTCGCAGCTTGCGGGGATGGGTGGGGCCGGAAAATGACCCGTAGGGCGCGAGCACGCGCGTCTGCGATAGCCGGGGCCGGACTAGACACCAAGGCCGGACTAGACAGCCCAGGCCGGATTGGACAGCCAGATCCGGAATCACACCCGAAGACGGTTCTTGTGGGTCGAAGCGGCCGGGACCCTTCGGCCTGGCGGTGTCGCGATCGCCTGAGCGTCAGCTCGACTGCAGCCGACCCGCCCAGCCGGCCATCAGGAAGGATCTGATCGAGCGGCCGAGCGCGCCGCGCGCCTCTCCCGCCTCTCCCTCTGGCCGGTCGAATTTGATGACCTCGCGCGGCAGCGCCTCGCCTGCGCGCCGTGCGGGCAGGAAATCGGCATCCTCCGGGGCCGCCATGGCAAAGCCGGCAGCGTGTACGGCGTTCTTCAGCGCTTCGTTGGCCATGTCGCTACTCCAGACACATGGAGACCACCGCTTCAACTCCGACATGGTGCCCGACCACGGCACTGCCAAGGGGTCGTGAAACCTTGCCACGAATTGAAACTAAATGTGATCGAACTGCAACTGTCAATCCTGCACCGCAAAATATCGCACAAGGACCTTACCGGAGCGTGGTGATCGGCCGGCAACCCCATCGGATCATCGGGGGCCGGCGCGCCCGCCACGCCGGATTCCAAGGCAGAAACACGGCGAACTGTTCCCCATCGTCTGCCATGCGCCTCGCCCGCAACCTGCCCGAGGCGGCAACGACGCGGCTTGTCAGCCGCCCCGGGCCTTGTCACCATGCTGTCGCACGTCCGAGCGCCCTCCGCGGGTTCGACGAGGGGTGGGCTCGGATCCCGTCTCTCAACACGCGACACGATGGAGGAAGATCATGGGGCAGTCCGACGGCCCAGCCGGCAGAACAGCGAGGCTCATTGCGCTCGTTGGTCCCTATCTCGGTGGCAAGACCACGCTCCTCGAAGCGATCCTCGCCCGCACCGGCACCATCCCGCGCCAGGGCACGGTCGGCCAGGGCAACACCGTCGGCGATGCGAGCCCGGAAGCCCGCGAGCACCGCATGTCGGTCGAGCTCAATGCCGCCGAGATCGACTTCATGGGCGACAGCTATACTTTCCTCGACTGTCCCGGCTCGATCGAGTTCCAGCATGAGGCGGCCGCCCCGCTCGGCGCCTGCGACGCGGCCGTCGTCGTCTGCGAGCCCGATCCGAAGAAGGTGGCGGCCCTGCAGCTCATTCTTCGCGACCTCGAGGATCGCGGCATCCCCCACTTCCTCTTCATCAACAAGATCGACAAGGCCGAGGGCCGCATCCGCGACCTCCTGGCCGTCCTCCAGCCCGCCAGCCGCCGCCCCCTGGTGCTGCGCCAGATCCCGATCTGGAAGAACGGCATCGCCACCGGCTTCGTCGACCTCGCTCTCGAGCGCGCCTTCGTCTATCGCGAGCATGCGCCGAGCGAGATGGTCGAGATCCCGGCCGATCTGTCCGACCGCGAGCACGAGGCGCGCTTCCACATGCTCGAGCAGCTCGCCGATTATGACGACGAGCTGATGGAGCAGCTCCTCTCCGACATGGAGCCGCCGCGCGACCGCATCTTCGAGGACCTGCGCGGCGAGTTGCGCGAGGGCAAGATCTGTCCGGTGCTGATGGGCTCGGCCGAGCATGGCAACGGCATTCTGCGTCTGCTGAAGGCGCTGCGCCACGAGGCCCCGACCGTCGCCGAGACAGCCGCACGCCTCGGCGTCGAGGGCAACCGCCCGGCCGCCGTCGTCGTCAAGTCGCTGCATACCAGCCACGGCGGCAAGATCTCGCTCGCCCGCGTTCTCGCCGGGGAGATCGCAGACGGCACGACGGTCCATGGCGCCACGGCCGATGCGCGCGTGGCCGGCGTCTTCACCATGCGCGGCCAGGATGCGACCAAGCGCGGCCCCGCCCAGGCCGGCGAGACGGTCGGTCTCGGCCGCCTCGAGGGCATCCACACCGGTGAGACCCTCTCGACCGAGAAGTCGCCGGCCCAGCTCCCGGTGGTCGGCGCGCCGGCCCCCGTTCACGCCATCGCGGTCGCCGTCCGCGACAAGAAGGACGAGGTGAAGCTGTCGGCCGCCCTGCAGAAGATCACCGAGGAGGACGGCTCGCTGAGTGTCGAGCACACCGACGGCGGTCAGATGGTGCTGAGCGGCCAGGGCGAGATGCATCTGCGCGTCGCCGCCGAGCGGCTGACGCGCAAATACGGCGTCGCCATCGACGTGAAGTCGCGCCAGGTGCCCTACAAGGAGACCATCCGCCGTGACACCACCATCCGCGGCCGCCACAAGAAGCAGTCCGGCGGTCATGGCCAGTTCGGCGACGTCGTGCTCGAGATCAAGCCGCTGCCGCGTGGCGAGGGCTTCCAGTTCTCCGAGCGCATCACCGGCGGCGTGGTGCCGCGCCAGTTCTTCTCCTCCGTCGAGCATGGTGTCGCCGACTTCCTGAAGAAGGGGCCGCTCGGCTTTCCCGTCGTCGATGTCGCGGTCGCGCTGATCGACGGCTCCTACCATTCGGTCGATTCCTCCGACATGGCCTTCCGCCAGGCCGGCCGGCTCGCCATGCAGGAGGGCATGCCGAGCTGTTCGCCCGTCCTCCTCGAGCCGATCATGAAGGTGGCGATCCAGGTGCCCTCGGAGGCGACGGCGCGCATCAACAACATCATCTCCTCGCGCCGCGGCCAGATCCTCGGCTTCAACGGCCGTGACGGCTGGGAGGGCTGGGATGTGGTCGATGCCATGATCCCGGAGGCGGAGATGCACAACCTCATCGTCGAGCTGCGCTCGGCGACGGCCGGCGTCGGCAGCTATACCGCCGCCTTCGACCATCTCCAGGAGCTGACCGGCAAGATCGCCGAGCAGGTTCTGGCGAGCCACGCCAAGGAGGCCGCCTGATCCGGTCGGGGCGGCGCGCGGGGGGCGGGCGGCACCGCCCCCACCGGCCGTGACGGACGGCTTCTACCGCGACCTGCCGGCCTTCACGGCCTTCGAGGATCTGGCGCGGCCCGAGCTCTTCCGTCCCGTGCCGGACGACTGGACGGTGCTCCTGTCGGACGTCGTCGGCTCGACCGCGGCCATCGCGGGCGGGCGCTACAAGGACGTCAACATGGTCGGTGCCGCGACCATCACGGCGGTGCTGAACGCCTGCCGCGGCGCCGAGCTGCCGTTCGTCTTCGGCGGCGACGGCGGTGTCGTGCTCGTCCCGCCCTCGTTGCGGCAGGCCGGCGAGCGCTCGCTTCTGGCGCTCGCCGCCGGTGCCGAGGACCGTTTCGGGCTCTCGCTGCGGGTCGGCAGCGCGCCGGTTTCGCGGCTCAGGGCGGCGGGCCACGAGCTCGGCGTCGGCAAATATCGCCTCAGCCCCGGCAATCATCTGGCGCTGTTCTCGGGGAGCGCCTTGAAGCATGCCGAGGCGCTCTTGAAGGGCCGCGACAGCGAGGGCGCGCTCGCCATCGAGGAGCCGGGGCCACCCGGTCCTCCCGACCTCGAAGGGCTCTCCTGCCGCTGGGAGCCGCTCGCCTCGGGTCGCGGATTGATGCTGACGCTGATTGCCGAGCCCGCTGAGACCGACCCGTCCGACCATGCCCGCGCGGCCGCCGCGATCCTCGCGGGGATCGGCGGCGTGCTGGGAGCCGCCGGGGATACCCGTCTGTCGAGCCATGCGCCGGCCCGTCGCGCCACGCTGCGCTTCCGCTTTCCCCCGCGCGGATTACGTCTGGAGGCCCGTGCCCTCGCCGGACGCGCCGCGGCCGGCGCCCGCTATCCCCGCCTGCTCATCTCCGCCTTCCTGCAATATCTCTGCGAGCGCCTCTCCTTGCGCATGGGGGCCTACGACGCGAGGCGCTATGGCGAGGAGATCGCCGCCAATACCGACTTCCGCAAATATGACGGCATGCTGCGGATGGTGCTCGACGTGACGCCGCAGGAAGCCGACCGCATCGAGGCGCTGCTCGAGGAGGGCTTCCGCGCCGGCCGCCTCGTCTACGGTCTCCACCGCTCGCAGGCGGCCTTGATGACCTGCCTCGTCTTCTCGCTGCAGTCGAGCGAGCATGTTCATTTCATCGATGGGGCCGACGGCGGCTATGCACTGGCGGCCGAAGCCTTCAAGAAGCGGGCGGGAGGCGTCGCCTGATCGCGCGTGCGGGACCTGACCGCAAGGTGGCCCGCCACTCCGGCATTCTCACAGGTTGCCCCCGTCCGACCCCTCGGCTACGAGATGAAGACGGGCCGGATCCCGCGCCCGCACCTCGCCTACGGCCGAACCATCGCCGCAGCAGATAGGACAGCAGTGGCGCGCATTGGAGTGCGCCGCCGAACATGCCGGGCCGACAGTTCGCGGCCGACCGTTCAGGGCCGAAAGTCCAGAGCCGATCGTTCAGGGCCAATCGTTCAGGGAGAGAACCGCCCGTGCGCATGAAGAGCCTCATCCTGGCGCTTGCCGCCACCCTCGTCGCGGCCCCCGCGCTCGCCTTCGAGCCGGGTGCAACCGAATGCATCGCGCCTGCCAATGCCGGCGGCGGCTGGGACTTCACCTGCCGTCAGGTCGGCAAGGTGATGCAGGATCTGAAGCTGATCCCCGGCACCATGCAGGTCACCAATCTCGCCGGCGGCGGCGGCGGCGTCGCCTATGCCGAGGTGGTCAACAAGCGCAACGCCGACGACAATCTGATCGTCGCCGCCTCGACCGCGACGGCGACCCGCCTCGCCCAGGGAGCCTATCCGGGCAATGACATGAGCCAGGTCCGCTGGCTCGCCGCGGTCGGTGCCGACTACGGCGTCATCGCGGTCGCCAAGAGCTCGCCGGTGAACACGCTTCCCGAGCTCATGGACATGATCAAGAAGGATCCGACCTCGGTCTCGATCGCCGGCGGCTCGGCGGTTGGCGGCTGGGATCATCTGAAGGTGCTGATCGCCGCCAAGAAGGCCGGCATCGCCGATGTCCGCACCATCAAATACGTCGCCTTCGACGGCGGCGGCGAGGCGGTGACGCAGCTTCTCGCCGGCTCCGTGCAGGCCTTCACCGGCGATGCTTCCGAGGCCAAGGCCTTCGTCGATTCCGGCGACATCAAGGTGATTGCCGTCCTTGCCCCCGCACGCATGGAAGGCGATTTCGCATCGTTCCCGACCGCCCGCGAGCAGGGCATCGACGCGGTTGGCGCCAATTGGCGCGGCTTCTATGCCCCGGGCGGCATGAGCGACGATGCCTACAACTTCTGGGTCGGCGAGGTCGCCAAGGTCTATGCCTCGCCGGAATGGAAGCAGGTCATGACGCAGAACGGCCTTGCGCCGCTCGACCTGCAGGGCGCCGATTTCCAGAAGTTCGTCGCCGAGTCGGTCGCCGAGATCCAGGCGATCTCCAAGGAGATCGGCCTCATCAAATAGCGACCGTCGGCAAATCCGGCCGGATGTCGCGCGACGTCCGGCCGGCCTTGCAGGGCCCCGAGGGACGACGCCACCATGCAGAACCTCAGCGACCGCATCCTCGGGGCCTGCGCGATCCTGATCGCCGCGCTGATGCTCTGGCAAACCTCGGTGATCCAGGAAAGCTTCATCCAGGACCCGCTCGGTCCCAAGGCCTTTCCGACCGTGATCGCCATCGTCATCGGCATCGCCGGGGTCGCGATCCTGCTGAGGCCCGATGCCGAGCCCTCGTGGCCGGGGTTCGGCCGCATCGTCGAGATCGCCCTCGCCGCCGCCGTCATGATCGCCTATGCGCAGCTCCTGCCGATGGCGGGTTTCGTGCTCGCGACCTCGGTGGCCGCCGCCTATCTCGTCTGGCGCCTGGAGACGCCGCCGCTGCGGGCGATGGTGGCGGGCATCGTCATATCCCTTGCCATCTACGCGGTGTTCGGCCGGATCCTCGGCCTCTCACTCGCCAAGGGTCCATGGGGCTTCTGAACTGATCTTTGCCGGGGAGGCGGGGAGGGCCGATGGACGCGCTGGGTCACCTCTGGGAAGGGTTCGCGATCGCGCTCACCTGGCAGAATCTCGGCCTCGCCTTCGTCGGCTGCCTGCTCGGCACCATCATCGGCGCCCTGCCGGGGCTCGGCCCCTCCAACGGCGTCGCCATCCTGATCCCGCTCGTCTTCACGCTCGGCCTGCCGGCGACGCCCGCCCTGATCCTGCTGACGAGCGTCTACTACGGCGCCATGTACGGCGGTCGCATCTCCTCGATCCTGCTCAACATTCCCGGCGACGAGCCGGCGCTGATGACGACCCTCGACGGCTATCCGATGGCCCGCAGCGGTCAGGCCGGCGAGGCGCTGGCGATCTCCGGCATCGCCTCCTTCGTCGGCGCCTTCTTTGCCACCTGGGGCCTCGTCTTCCTCGCCCCCCAACTCGTCCGCGTCGCGCTGCTGTTCGGACCGGCCGAGTATTTCGCGCTCTTCACCCTCGCTTTCGCCACGCTCGGCGGTGTCGCCAGTCGCAACCAGGCGAAGGCGGCCCTCGCCGCCGGCCTCGGCCTCGGCATCGCCATGATCGGCGTCGATGGCCAGACCGGCGTGCCGCGCTTCTCCTTCGGCATCGTGCACTTCTACGACGGCATCAACTTCCTCGTGGCGATCGTCGGGCTCTTCGCCCTGTCGGAGGTCTTCATCTTCCTGGAACATCGCGGCTCGGGCGAGGGGACGGACTCGCGGACCCGCATCGGCCGCACCATCCCTCCCGCCACCATGCTGCGACAGACCTCCGGCTCCATGGCGCGCGGCACCATCCTCGGCTTCGTCGCCGGCGTGTTGCCGGGTGCCGGCGCCTCGCTCGGCTCCTTCATCGCCTATACGTTCGAGAAACGGCTGAAGGATCGCGGCGGCACCTTCGGCAGGGGCGACCCGCGCGGCGTCGCCGCGCCCGAGGCCGGCAACAACGCGGCCGCCGGCGGCGCACTCGTGCCCATGCTGGCGCTCGGCGTGCCCGGCTCGGGCACCACCGCCGTGCTGCTCGCCATGCTGCTGGCGCTCAACATTCAGCCGGGACCGCTGCTCTTTCAGTCGAACCCCGACGTCGTCTGGGGCCTCATCGCCGCGCTCTTCATCGGCAACATCATGCTGCTGATCCTGAACATACCGATGGCCGGGCTGTTCGCGCGTGTGCTGATGATACCGCCGCGCTACCTGATGCCGGCGGTCGCCATGATCTCCTTCGTCGGCATCTACGGCGTCTCCGGCTCCACCTTCGATCTCCTGGTGATGATCGCCTTCGGCGTGCTCGGCTGGGTCCTGCGCAAGCTCGACGTGCCGCTGGTGCCGGTGATCCTCGGCGTGCTGCTCGGCGATCAGATGGAGAAGAACCTGCGCCGCGCCATGACCATCTCGGATGGCGACCTGGCGGCGCTCTTTGCATCGCCGCTCTCGATCGGCCTGTGGTCGGCCGCCGTCATCGGCTTCATCCTGCCGCTGCTGATCGGCCGCTATCTGCGCCCCCGTGTCGCCGATTCCCAGAAGGCCGAGGGCAGCGACCCGGACTGAGCGATCGGCCCCGTCCCGCGATGGCCGAGGCCCCCGGCGGGCCTCACCGGTCCCGTGCCCGGTCGAGCCAGTCCCGCGCCCGGTAGTAGCTTCCAAGCACCGGCAGGAACCATGGCCGGCCATTGTAGAGCGGATGGGTCGGAAGGTCGGGGTTCTCGAAGGTCGAGACATAGTTGGCCCGCCCTGCGATCTGCCGCGCGGTCTGCGTGCCGAGATAGGTCATGAGGCCGACGCCGGCGCCGTTGCAGCCCGTCAGGTAGCGCATCCCCTCGATCGTGCCGGCATGCGACGCCTCGTCGAGCGTGAAGCCGAGATTGCCGGTCCAGGCATGCGTGATCGCGACCCCGTCGAGCTCGGGGAACTGCCGGACCATCGCCTTGTAGAGCAGCGGCGCATTGGCGAGCGCGTCATGGCCACCGAACCGCACCCGTCCGCCGAACAGGAGGCGGGGCTCGTCGGGGGCGAGCCGGCAATAGGCGAGGATACGGCGCGTATCGTAGACCGAGCGATCGTTGGGGACGAGCTTCCGCGCGAGCTCCGTGCCGATCGGCTCGGTCGCGATCATGTAGCTGCCGATCGGAATGATGCCGCGCTGGAGCTTCGGCGTCAGGGGGCCGGTATAGCCGTTGGTGGCGATCACCACCTCGCCGGCCTTCAGCGTGCCCCGCGCCGTCTCGACCTCGAAGGCGCCGTCCACCCGGACGATCCGCGTCACCGGCGCCATCGCCGCGAGCGTCACCCCGCGCCGGGCCGCCGCATCGAGCAGACCCTTGTAGTAGAGCGCCGGATGCAGGAGGCCGGACTGCGCGATCACCATGCCGCCGCGATAGAGGTCGCTGCCGAGCTCGCCGCGCTGCTCGCCCTCGCCGACCATCCGGCAGCCCCAGTCGCCGAGCCGGTTGAGCTTCTCCGCCTTGGCCTCGAGCCGGCTCCGGTGCGCCCGGGTATAGGCGGCCGTGTAGTGGCCCGACCGGCGGTAGTGGCAGGCGATGCCCTCTTCCTCGATCAGCCGCTCGAGAAACGCGAAAGCGTCGCGGGCGTCCTGATGCCGGCGTTTCCGGTCGGCCTCGTCCGGCTCCTTCTGGTGGCCGTAGCGCCCCTCGAGATTGCTGTGCAGCGACACGAAGCCGGCATTGCGCGAGCTGGCACCGTGGCCGAGCTCGTGCGCCTCCAGCACGACGGCCTCGATGCCGAGCCGGGCGAGCTCGATCGCGGTCGAGAGCCCGCCATCGCCGCCGCCGACGATCGCTACCCTCGCGCGCGCCGGCAGCGCCGGGAGCCGGCCGGCATCGGGCCGGAACGCCCGCCACCAATAGGGCTCGGCCGTGAAGTCGCGGGCACGGATGGATGGGGATGCCATGGCGGGAGCCTGCGCGCGGGGAGGGACACGGCCCTCGAGGCAGGTCGCCCGCGAGGCCCGGATGGCGCGAGCCTGCCATCGCCGCGGCCCCGGCTCAACGGCCCCGTCCGTCACGGCAGATCATCACCCGCCGCAGGCCTTGCGGCGAGCCGGCCGCAAATGGGGGTGGGGTGGCGCCGTCCGCTCAGCCGCGCTTCGGGCTCGCCTCGATGATGGCGAGCACCTCGGCACCCCGCGCATCGCGCCGAAGCCTGAGGAAGTCGGCATCCTGCGCGACCGCATCCTCGAGCAGCTCCTGGAAGGCCGGCCGCTCGACCTCGATGGTGCCGAACTGGCGCAGATGCTCGGTGACGAACTGCGTATCGAGCAGGCGGAAGCCGCCATGGATCAGCCGCGCGCACAGATGCACGAGCGCCACCTTGCTGGCGTCCCGCTCGGTCGAGAACATGCTCTCCCCGAAGAACGCCGCACCGAGGTCGACGCCGTAGAGCCCGCCGACCAGCCGCCCGTCGAGCCAGGCCTCCACCGTATGGCAATGGCCGATGCGGAAGAGATCGCGATAGAGCTTGCGGATGCGCTGATTGATCCAGGTCGAGCGCCGGCCGGGCCGCGAGGCCGCGCAGCCGTCGATCACGCCGTCATAGTCGGAATCGATCCGGATCTCGAACCGGTCCTGCCGGATCGTGCGCGCGAGGCGCTTGGGCACGCAGAGCCCGTCGAGCGGCAGGATGCCGCGAAGCTGCGGCTCGATCCAGTAGAGCGCCGGATCGTCGGCGCTCTCGGCCATGGGGAAGATGCCGCAGGAATAGGCCTTGAGGAGGACTTCGGGTGTGATCCTCGATGCGAAATCGTCGAACGCCGTCATCGCCTCGCTCTGGCCTCTCGCAGATCTTGCCCGTGCATTCCCCGCGCCGGCCGGACAAGTCTATACGGGTTCAAGATAGTTTTCGAGCCAGTGAATGTCGTAGAGGCCGTTGGCGATATCGGGATTGGCGATGAGGTCCGAGAACAAGGGGATCGTCGTCTCGATGCCGTCGATGACGAACTCGTTGAGCGCCCGCTTCAGGCGCATCAGGCATTCGTTGCGGTTCTTGCCGTGGACGATCAGCTTGCCGATCAGGCTGTCGTAGTGGGGCGGGATCCGGTAGCCCTGATAGACGCCGGAATCGACCCTGACGCCGAGGCCGCCCGGCGGGTGGAAATAGGTGAGCTTGCCGGGCGAGGGCCGGAAGGTGCGCGGGTTCTCCGCGCAGACCCGGCACTCGATGGCATGCCCCTGGAACTGCACGTCCTCCTGCGTCAGCCTGAGGTCGGCGCCCGCTGCGATGCGGATCTGCTCGATCACGAGGTCGATGCCGGTGATCGCCTCGGTCACCGGATGCTCGACCTGCAGCCGCGTGTTCATCTCGATGAAATAGAACTCGCCGTCCTCGTAGAGGAACTCGACGGTGCCGACGCCGCGATATTTGAGCTTGCGCATGGCGCGCGCCACCGTCTCGCCGATGCGCGCCCGCTGCTCGGCATTGAGGGCGGGCGAGGGCGCCTCCTCCCAGACCTTCTGGTGGCGGCGCTGCAGCGAGCAATCGCGCTCGCCGAGGTGAATGGCCTTGCCCCGGCCGTCGCCGAGCACCTGGATCTCGATATGGCGCGGCTTGCCGAGATACTTCTCCAGATAGACCGCATCGTCGCCGAAGGCGGCCTTGGCCTCGGCCCGCGCCGTCGCGAGCGAGATCGGCAACTCCTCGGCGGTGCGCGCGACCTTCATGCCGCGCCCGCCGCCGCCGGCCGCCGCCTTCACCAGCACCGGAAAACCGATGCCCTTGGCGACCTGCAGCGCCTCCGCGTCGCTGCCGACACCGCCCTCCGATCCCGGCACCACCGGAATGCCGAGCTTCTTGGCGGTCTCCTTGGCCTCGATCTTGTCGCCCATGATGCGGATATGCTCCGACGTCGGGCCGATGAAGGTGATCTCCTGCTCCTCGAGGATCTCGGCGAAGCGCGCATTCTCGGAGAGGAAGCCATAGCCCGGATGCACCGCGTCGGCGCCGGTGATCTGGCAGGCGGTGATGAGGGCGGGGATGTTGAGATAGCTCTCGCGCGCCGGCGGCGGGCCGATGCACACGCTCTCGTCGGCGAGGCGGACATGCATGGCGTCGGCATCGGCCGTCGAATGCACCGCCACCGTGGCGATGCCGAGCTCCTTGCAGGCCCGCTGGATGCGCAGCGCGATCTCGCCGCGATTGGCAATCAGGATCTTGTCGAACATGGTTCCGGGCCCGGGTTCTGATGGCGTCGGGGCGGCCGTCGCGCCGGACCTGTCCGGGACGCGCCGGGCCCGCCCGCGGACTATTCGATGATGACGAGCGGCTCGCCGTATTCGACCGGCTGGCCGTTCTCCACGAGGATCGCCACGACCGTTCCGGGGCGATGGGCGGGGATCTGGTTCATGGTCTTCATGGCCTCGACGATCATCACCGTCTGACCCTGTGCGACCCTGGCGCCGATCTCGACGAAGGCCGCGGCATTGGGGCCGGGGGCCCGATAAGCGGTGCCGACCATGGGCGATTTGACCGCGCCGGGATGCTCGGAGGCATCGCTCCCTTTGGCTGCTCCCGCGCCCGCCTCGGCCGCATGCGCGACCGGCGCGCCGGTGCTTCCATGGGCCACCGGATAGGGTGCGGCGAAGGCCGCGGCCGAAACGCCCCGGGCGACCCGCAGCCGTAATCCCTGATGCTCGATCTCGATCTCCGTCAGGCCTGTCTCGTCGAGGAGGCCGGCCAGATCGCGGATGATCTGCTTGTCGAACCCGGTGCGGCTGCCGTCGCCGGCGTCGTCCATCTCTTGGCTGGTAGGCTTCTGGCGGGCCACGGTTCGTCCCCTGTTCGCGGTCTGTCGGGCAGTTTCCGCCCCGGCGGATACTGATCCGCGGCGGAAATTGCGGCAAGTCGGGCGGTCGCGTCGGGCCGCGCCTGGCTGAGGCGGCCCGGCATGCCCTAGCTCTGTATCATGCCGGCGAGCGCTTCGAGCGCCAGTTCATAGCCTTTCGCGCCCAATCCACAAATCACGCCGGTCGCGGCGAGCGAGACATAGGAGTGGTGGCGGAACGACTCCCGGCGGAAGATGTTGGAGATGTGCACCTCGACGACCGGCAACTCGGCCGCGGACAGCGCGTCGAGGATGGCGATCGAGGTATGGGTATAGGCACCTGCATTCAGCACGATACCGGACGCCGTGTCGCGGGCCTCCTGGATCCAGCCGACCATCTCGCCCTCGCCATTCGACTGGCGGAAATCGATCTGCAGGCCGAGCGATGCTGCCTTTTCCCGGCACATCCGCGCGACATCGTCGAGCGTCGTCGCGCCGTAGATCGCCGGCTCGCGCCGGCCGAGCATGTTGAGATTGGGGCCGTTGAGGACGTAGATCGGCTTCATCGCTGCCCGCCTGTCTCGAGGAACCGCCGTTCGAGGTCCAATGCCGGCCGCGGTATCGGGGCGGCCGTCCGCCGAGCCCCCGACCCGTCGCCAAGACGGCCGGGGGCCGACGACAGCGCGCCCCTTGCTAGCAGCATTCGGGAACCGGCGACAGTCCCGGCCGACCGGCGCCTGCCGGGGCACGAGCGTTCCGCAACCGGCGGGACGACGACTGCGACGGCATCCTCGACGAGGGGCTCGCCCTTCCTGACCTGGGCGACCCGCGCCTTCAACTGGTCGAGCAGATCCTCCGGTGCGCCGGGGATGATCTTGTCGCCGACGAAGAAGTGCGGCGTGCCCTGGATGCCCATCTTCTCGGCGAGGTCACGCACCTCGGTGATCTCGGCGGTCGTCGCGTCGGAGACCATATCGGCCTTCAGCTTGTCCATGTCGAGGCCGAGCTTCTTGGCGATGGCGAGGGCCGAGGCCTCGTTGACCTTGCCGCCATGCTCGAACAGCGCCCGGTGCACGTCCCAGTAGCGCCCCTGCTCCTTGGCGGCGATGGCGACACGGGCAGCCGCCTCGCTGTCGGCGCCGAAGATCGGGAACTCCTTGAACACCACCCGGACCTTCTTGTCGCCCTCGACCAGGGCGGCGATGTCCTTGATGGCGCGGCGGCAATAGCCGCAATTGTAGTCGAAGAACTCGACCACGGTGACATCGGCATCGGCGGCGCCGACCGATGGGGCGGCCTTGGCATGGAATAGGGCGCCGGCCTCGGCCGACAGCGCAGCGGCCATATGCGCCTCGCGCTGGGCGTCCATCTTCGCCTCGAAGGCCTGCTGTACCTCGAGCATGATCTCAGGGTTGTTGAGCAGGTAGTCGCGCACGATCTGCTCGATCGCCTGCTTCTGCGTGCCCGAGAACTCCTCCCCCGCCGCATAGGCCGAGGGACGGTCCATGAGGCTGAGACCGGCGCCGACCGTCAGCGCGAGGGCGGCGATCGCCGATGCGCCGATGCCGAGGCTGTTGCGGAACGGCTTCGACAGCCGGGCGATAGGTTTGCTCATCTCTCTCGTCTCCTTGCCGCGCCGGCGGCGCCTGGGCTTCGTCTTCGTCTCGGCTTATGTCGGATCTGGGGCAAGCCCATGCAAGCCCGCCCGGAAACCGACCTCAGCTCGGTGCTTCGAGCGTCAGGATGTCGTCGGCCCGCAGCCATTGCGGCGACCCGGACTTGAAGAAGGGCTGGGCGCGCTTGGCGAAAGCCTTGGCATCCTTCAACTTTCCTTCGAGCAGCGAGGCATAGGCGGTCGCCAGATAGGCCTGCCCTTCCTCGCCCTGGCTGTAATAGGCGTTGGCGAGCATGCGGTACCCTTGCGCATCCTCCTCCTCGGCGAGCGAGCGGCGCAGCAGCTCGATGGCGGCCTTGATCTGCGTCTTGTCGCCGGCGCGGATGATCGCCGTCGCCAGCTCGATGCGGATGAGCCCGGTGTCGGCCAGCGCCATCGCCTTCTTCAACGGGGCGATGGCGGCCTTCGCATCGCCCTTCCGCATCAGGAAGTCGCCCTTCAGCTCGTGGAAATAGGCGTAGTTGGGCTCGGCGCGGATCAATTCGTCGATGAGCGGCATCGCCTCGTTGATGCCCTTGGAGAAGAAGGTCGCGATCGCCCGGGCATAGCGCGCCGGCAGGCTCTGATCGCTCGAGGGGTAGCGGTTGAAGACGATCGCCGGCCGCTCCAGATAGCCCGACAGCTTGGCACGCATCAGGTCGTGCCTGAGCTGCAGCATCGGGTCGTCCTTCTTGTCGAAATATGGGCTCTTGTGGGCGAGCTCGCGCAGGTGGTCGATGCGGTCGCGCGCCATCGGATGGCTGCGGACATAGGGATCCTTGAAGCGCGGATCGCTGAACATCTCCTGCTCGGCGAAAGTCTCGAAGGTCTTCAGCATCCCCTCTGCCGACTGGTGCGTGGCGTCGAGATAGGCGACGCCTGCCTGGTCGGCCGAGAATTCCTGCACGCGCCGGTAGGCGAGGATCGAGCGCGTGATCACGTCGGAGGAGCCGAGGAACACACCCTGGCCGGCACCCCCGAGCGCATCCTTGGTGTCCTGGTCGCCCGAGGTCGCGCCCGCGATCATGGCGCCGATGCCGAGGATCTGCATGAGCAGCGCGCGCGTCGAATCCTTGGCGACCTTCTCGCGCAGGCCCGCCATATGCCCGCCCGCGATATGGCCCGTCTCGTGCGCGATCACGCCGATGATCTGGTTGGGCGTCTCGGCCTGGATGAGCGCGCCCGTATTGATGAACACGTTGCGGCCGTCGAGCACGAAGGCGTTGAAGGTGCGGTCGTTGACGATGCGGATGCGGATGCGCTGGCGCCCGAGCCCGGCGGCCTGGAAGATCGGCTGGGCGTAGAGATTGAGCAGGTCCTCGATCTCGGCGTCGCGGATGAAGCGCAGGCCCTGCGCCGAGGCGGAGCTCGGCGGCCAGACGAGGGCGAGCGCGAGCAGCACGAGGGCGACCACATGGCGGCCGTCCCGCCTCCCAGCCGAGGAAAGCGCACGCATCGCCGGCCGCCGGTCCGGCATGTCGTCGAGCCTCCCGATGACCTCCTGCGGACATTGTGCCCTAGCGCTCCTTCCCCGGGCGCGCCGAGGCGCCTCCCATCCATCTGACGCCATCGTCGCCGGCCGGCGAGCCTCGCGCCGTGACGAGGGTCGCTGCCGCCATCCCCTCGGCGGCTCTCTCGCGGCGCTCTGCCATTGGAATGCGACCATGGTCGGGCATGGTCCCGGTTCCGTGCCTGCTTCCAAGAGCCGCACCAGCGCGAAATCTAGTGAGCCGGTCACCGGGGGTCAACGCATGTGCTGGTCAACATCGCGTCAGGGTGACTAAATCCGGTGGGCATTGCTGATCGTGGGTGCTGCGGATGGGGGCCGGTCGGCCGTCCCGAACCCGACCCGCCGGGCACGCCGCGTTCGAGGAGAAAGCACCGATGGCCGATCTGAACGAGGGTCTCGACCGACGCGCCGCCGGCATCGCCGCCTCGCTGCGCAGCGAGATCGACGCCTTCATCGTCATGGACGTGATGCGCGAGGCCAATGCCCGCGAGGCGGCTGGCGAGCGCATCATCCACATGGAGGTCGGCCAGCCCGCCACGCCGGCGCCCCGCAGCGCCCTCGAGGCGGCGCGGCGTGCCCTCGATACCGACCGGCTCGGCTATACCGAGGCGCTCGGCCTGCCGGCTTTGCGCGCGCGCATCGCCCGCCATTATCGCGAGCGCCACGGCCTCGACATCGGGGCGGCTCGCGTTGTGGTGACGGCCGGATCGTCGGCAGGCTTCGTGCTCGCCTTCCTCGCCCTCTTCGATCCGGGCGACCGCGTCGCCCTGCCTTCGCCCGGCTATCCCTGCTATCGCCACATCCTGACCGCCCTTGGCTGCCGGCCCCATCTGATCGAGACCGGGCCGCAGGGCCGCTGGATGCCCGATGGCGCCATGATCGGCAGGGCCGCGACCATGGCGGGAGAGGGGCCATTGAAGGGGCTGCTGGTCGCAAGCCCGGCCAATCCGACCGGCACCATGCTTTCGCCCGACCAGCTCGCCGGTCTCATCGCCGCCTGCCGGACGCACGGCCTCGCCTTCATCTCCGACGAGATCTATCACGGCCTCACCTATGAGGGGCCCGCCGCGACCGCCCTGTCGTTCGGCGAGGACGTCGTCGTCATCAACAGCTTCTCGAAATATTTCTCGATGACCGGCTGGCGGATCGGCTGGATGGTGGTGCCCGAGGCGCTCGTCCGCCCGATCGAGCGTCTCGCCCAGAACCTCTACATCTCGCCCTCGACCATCGCCCAGCACGCCGCCATCGGTGCCTTCGACGCCGGCGACGAGCTCGAGGCCAACCGCCTCGTCTATGCGCGCAACCGCGCCCTTCTGCTGGAGGGGCTGCCCGCGGCCGGCTTCCGCGAGATCCTGCCGGCGGACGGCGCCTTCTACCTCTATGCCGATGTCGGGCACTGGACGGACGATGCCCGCGCCTTCGCCCGTCGCCTGCTGGCCGAGACCGGCATCGCAACCACCCCCGGCCTCGACTTCGACGCCACGCGAGGCAACCGCTATCTTCGCCTCTCCTATGCCGGCGCCACCTCGGCCATGGTCGAGGCGCTCGAAAGGCTCGTTCGCTGGCGGCCGTGAGGAACGGGGGATGAGCCGCGCGAACGCCATGCGCGGTGCGGGGAGGAGCGGCAACTGGCGCGGCGTCGGCCGGAGATGGGTGTGCCACCGCCTGCACGGACGAACGGCGCCGGTGCCGGGGTCCACGATCGGCAGTCCGCAGCCGAACGGATCGGCGCCTCAGAACGGTGGCGTCACCGCGCCCCGCCCCATCACCCGGGCGATGGCGACACGCGCCATGATCTCGGATGCCGCAGGCCGGCCCGCGCCTTCGCCGACCGGCAGGCTGCCCCCCGCCCCCGTCAACTCGTCGCGATCCGCCTCGGCGAGGACGTCGCCCGTCATGGCCGTGTCCAGCTGCGCGAAGGCTGAATCGGGCATCTGAGGTCCCGAAGAGCAACCGGCCGCGACGAGAATGAGCGCCAGTCCGAGAACGGCCGGCACCAGGGGCAATGAGCGTGACGCCATACGCGGGAACTCGTCTATGGGCTGTGACGGAGCTGTTCTTGGCCGGCCAGGCGAGCCCGACCGGCGAGCGGGATGGTCGGGGAGCGGGCAGGTCCGGTCAACGCGACATCGCCGGAGCGCCGTGCGATCGGCCCCGCTCTGTGGCGCGATCTCCACAGGCCTTCCCCGTTGTCCACAGCCCTGCCCGCGCCGCCGGTCCAGGCCCCGCGAAGGCCGGATTGATTTTAGGGTTAGCCGGAGATTGACGAGACAGGTCAATGATTTGCTAGCGGATGCTCATGATCGGGAATTTCGCCCTGAATGGCGCAATCCCGGGCAAATTCGGCAGTCTTTTGTCTCGGATTCGGCTTCAATCAGAGCCTGCGGCGATGCCCGCGGTTTACCTCTTGTTCGCCGATCATCAGCCATCGTCTCAACGTGCGATGCACCCGGTCGTTGGGGCCGGAACCGTCCAGGACGGCAATGGGAGAAACGGCGCACTGGCGCCGATGGAGTGTTGAGACATGGCACGCGCATTCTCGATGGGGCACGAGGCCCCGCTCGCCGGCGGCCCCGCCGCCTCGACCGACGCGCTCTACGAGCTCGGTCTCATGTACTGCACCGGCCGCGGTGTCGCGGCGGACCTCGTGGCCGCCCACAAATGGTTCAATCTCGCCGCCCTCAAGGGCAACGCTGCCGCCAAGACCTACCGGGCCGAGATCGCGCGCGAGATGACGAAGGCCGAGATCGCCGAGGCACAGCGTCTGGCTCGCGAGTATCTGAAGGGCCATTGAGGCGCGCGGCGCAACACGGGTGATCTGCCGGTGCGCTGCGACGCGTCAGCCCTCGGCACGGCCCGCCGCATGGGCCGACGCCCCGAGCGAGCGCATCTCGCCCGCCGTCTCAGCCGCGCCTCACCGCCTCCACATGGCCGGCGAACTGCCGATCGGCCATCAGCCGTTTGCAGCGCTCGAAGCGGTTGGTCGCATAGGCCCAGAAGTCGTCGGCCGGATTCTTGTTGGCGTGCTGGATGAGCCCCCAGAGTGTCCACAAGAGGTCGCACATGGCCTTGTAGATGACGATGCGTCCGCGCTCGGCCGATGAGGGGGCGCCGCCGAAATAGGACAGGATCATCTCCTCGTCCTGGTCGGCGTCGAAGCCGCCCTCGACCGAGAGGTCGCCGAGGTCCCACATCGGGTCGTTCATGCCCGAATACTCCCAGTCGACGATCCACATCCGGCTGCCGGTGTCGAGGAAGTTCTCGCACAAGGGATCGCAATGGCACGGCACGAGGGGCAGCGGCCGCTGATCGAGCGCGCGCCGCACCGTCTCCGCCTCCTTCAGCACGTCGTGATAGCCGGCGGGAAAAGCGACGTCCTTTCCCGAAAGCACCTTCAGATAGTCGTCGATCATGCGGAACAGCTCGAAGCGGAAATTGAAGGTCTCGCCCGAGCGATGCAGCTTGCGGAAGGCGAGCCCGGCCCGCCCCGGCGCACCCCGGACGTCACGGAACAGCCGCGGCGTCATGGTCACCGCCCCCTCGACGAACTCCGTCAGCATGATGCCCGAGGCGGGATCGGCGTGGATCACCTCCGGCGACACCCCGGCCCGCGCCGCCGCCCGTGCCGCCACCGCCTCGACCGAGCGGTCGATATAGTCCTCCGTTCCCCGTCCGGGCAGTCTCAGCACATAGGAGCGGCCGGCGCAGTCGACGCGGAACACCAGATTGGTGAGACCGCCGAGCCGGGCGATCTCCACCTCACCCCGACCGGCCGATACGAAGAACGCCAGCCGCGCGATCGCCGCGCGTGCCTCGTCGATATCCCCGCTCATACGCCCGTGCCTCCTCCCGCCCGTTGGACGCCGCAGCGCCCCTCGCCGTCACCTGGCCCCATGGCTCGCAAGCGCCGCCTCGAACCGCCCGAGATAGTCGGCCGTATAGGCCTTGAAGTCGAAATCGAGACTGGAATGGATCTCGGCCACCATGCTCCACATGGTCTCGCGCAGCAGCGATGCGCATTTCATCGCCGAGAGCCTGTGACGCAATTGATCGTCGGCCGGGCGATCGAAATAGGCCTCGAGCACCCGGTCCTCCTGCGCAGCCGACAGGCCGTTGTTGCTCGACAGATTGGCGAGATCGAACAGCGGCGTGTTGAAGCCGGCATAGTCCCAGTCGATCAGCCATAGCCGCGTGCCGTCGTCGATGAAATTGCCGGCGAGCAGATCGTTGTGCGCATAGACGACGTCGATTGGGCCGAGATCCCGCTCCAGATCCTCCGCCGCCGCGACGAGTGCTCTGAGGCGCGGCGTATAGGGACTGCCGCAGTCGTGCAGCGTGTGCGCATAGTCGCGCACGATGTGGAACACCCAGAAGATCAGCGCCGCCCCGCGCAGCCGCTGCGGCATCTCGATGTGCACCCGGCGAATGAGCGGCAATGCGCTCCAGATTGCGGTCGTCGCGCACGTCTGCGGCCGTGAAGGTCCGCCCCTCGATGAAGCGGAAGACGAGGATGCCGGGCTCGGCATGGACGAGATCGGGCGAGAGGCCCGCCGCCATCGCCGCCTCGCTCGCCGCCCGCTCGTTGAAGCGCATCACCTGATGCACCGGAGTCGTCGCCGACCCGCACGAAATAGCGCTGGCCGGCATGGCGGACGGTGAAATTGGTGTTGGTGATGCCGCCCGAGAGCGGCTCGGCTCGACCCGGGCACCGGCCCCAGGCCGAGTGCTCGACGCGCCGCCTCGCGTCGTCTGCGCTCATCGTCTCCTCCCTCAACTCAAGCCGAGCCGCGCCCGCATCCGCTTCGCATAGCCCTGGATGAGCCGGTCGGCGATGATGCCGATGAAGGCGATGGTGAGGCCGGCGACGATGCCGCGGCCGGAATCCGCCTTCTCTTCAGCGCGATGAACACCTCCTGACCAAGGTCGCGCGTGCCGATCATCGCGCAGATGATGATCATGGCGAGCGCCATCAGGATGGTCTGGTTGAGCCCGAGCAGGATCTCAGGGGTGGCGAGCGGCAGGTCGACGCGCAGGAAGCGCTGCCTGGGCGTGCACCCTGACGGTGGCCGCCTCGATGAGCGGCGGCGGATCTGCCTGAGGCCGTGATTGGCGTAGCGGATCGCCGGCACGATGGCGAAGGCGATGGTGGCGATCATCGCCGTCACGTCGCCGACCCGAAAGAGCATCACCGTCGGGATGATGAAGCAGAACGACGGGATGGTCTGCAGCGTGTCGATGATCGGCGTGACGATGCGCTCGACCCGGTCGCTGCGCGAGGCCCAGAAGCCGATCGGGATGCCGATGAGCGCCGCGACCAGGGCCGAGATGCCGCACAGATAGACGGTGGCCATGGTCTTCTCCCACAGCCCCGTGATCGCGCAGAAGGTCGCCAGCACCGCGACGAGAACCGCAAGGAACCGGCCGCCGAGCTGATAGCCCGCAAGGGCCAGCATGGCGACGGCAGCAAGCCAGGGAAATCCCTCGCAGAAGGCCCTGACCGGGTTCAGCACATAGATGATGAGCGTCGTCCGCCACCATTCGATGATGTCGAAGAAATTGACCGTCACCCAGTCGACGGCGGCTTTCCACATCGGGCCCGTCGTGAAGGTGATCGCCTGTGGCACCCTTGCCGCCGGCAAGGGCAGGCTGAGGATGGTGGTGACGAGGAGCGCGGCCACGGCGGCGACGACATGCGCGTGGCGCCGGAGGAAGGGCTCGGGCCCGTGATGGGCGGCCGGGCGCAGCGTCGCGGCGGCCTGGCTCAGCCGGTCGAGCAGGTACGGCGAGCAACGGACGAGCGGCGAGGCCGGCTTCCATCGCCTGTCCGACCTTCAGCGCTCTCAGCGCCAGCAGCACGTCGTAGCCGAGGCCGCCCGCCCCGATCATCGAGGCGATGATCACCATGTTGAGGGCGAGCATGATGACCTGGTTGACGCCGACCATCAGCATCGGCCGCGCCGAGGGGATCTGGATCCGCCAGAGCTGCTGGAAGGCGAGCAGCCGGCCATCCGTCCGAACTCGTTGATCTCGGGGGCACGCGCGACAGGCCGAGAATGGTCGCCCGCACCATCGGCGGCGTCGCGAAGATGGCGGTCGCCAGCATCGCCGAGACCGGGCTGTTGCCGAACAGGAGCAGCATCGGGATGAGATAGGCGAAGGTCGGCATGGTCTGCATCAGATCGAGCACCGGCGTGATCAGCAGCCGGTCGATCCAGGGATTGCGGTAGCCCCAGATGCCGAAGACGAGGCCGACGGCGATGCACATCGGCACGCAGACGAGGATCAGCGCCAGCGTCAGCATCGAGCTCTGCCACTGGCCGAACAGGGCGATGTAGAGCATGCAGAGCCCGGCGAGCAGCGCCAGCCGCATGCCGCCGAGCCGGTGGCCGACGATCGCCGAAGCCGCCACCACGCCGACCCAGGAAAGCGAGGGCAGCGTCACCGCCTCGAGGCCGCGCCCGATCTTGAACCCCTTGGCGAGGAGCTGGAGCACGAAATTGACCGGCACGCCGATCACGTCGGAGATGCCGCGCGTCAGCCAGGTGAAGTTGCGCTTGAGGAAGTTCATGAGCGCGCTGACCCAGTCGGCGATCGGAACGATCCACTCCTTGGGATAGTCGGACGCCCAAGAGATCAGGCTGCGGTCGAAGGCGAGCACGAGCGCGAGGACGACGAGCGAGGCCCATGCGGCCGTCCAGCGCCATTTCTGCAGATTGAGGCCGGTCTCGCGGCCGAGTGCCTCGCCCGCCACCGTCATCGCGCGGCCTCCCCCTGGTCGCGTCCGGTCAGCAGGTCGATCACCGCGCGTGCGGTCACCTCGCCGATGACCCGTCCCGTCGCATCGGTGACGGCGAAGGGCCCGCCGGCGCCGACGATGTCGGCGGCGAAGCTGTGGATCTTGGCGCTCGCCGCGACTTTGCCGGCATGGGCCGAGCCGTGTCCGACCGGCTGCATCAGGCTTCCCGCCGACAGCACCTTGGCGCGCTGCACGTCGCGGGTGAACTCGGCGACATAGTCGGTCGCCGGTTTGACGACCAGCTCCTCGGGCGTGCCGATCTGGATGATCGCGCCGTCCTTCATGATGGCGATGCGGTCGGCGAGGCGGATCGCCTCGTCGAAATCATGGGTGATGAAGATGATGGTCTTCTTCAGCACGCTCTGCAGGCGCATCAGCTCGTCCTGCATCTCGCGCCGGATGAGCGGATCGAGCGCCGAGAACGGCTCGTCGAGGAACCAGATCTCCGGTTTCACCGCCAGCGACCTGGCGATGCCGACCCGCTGCTGCTGGCCGCCGGAGAGCTCGCGCGGATAGAAGCTCTCGCGTCCCTTCAGTCCGACGAGCTCGATCACCTCGCGCGCCGCCGCCTCGCGGGCGCGCCGCTCGATGCCCTGCACCGACAGCGGGAAGGCGACGTTCTCGAGCACGGTCAGATGCGGCAGCAGGGCGAAATTCTGGAAGACCATGCCCATCTTGTGGCGGCGCATGTCGACGAGTTCGGCCTCGCTCATCCTCAAAAGGTCGCGGCCGTCGATCTCGACCTCGCCGGAAGTCGGCTCGACGAGCCGCGACATGCAGCGCACGAGCGTCGACTTGCCCGAGCCCGACAGCCCCATGATGATGAAGATCTCGCCCTCGTGCACCGAGACATTGGCGTCGCGCACCGCGCCGATCAGGCCGGCCTGTCCGAGCTCCTGCGCGCTCGCCCCGCCCGGATGGGCCGCGAGGAACTCCGCCCCGCCCTTCCCGAAGACCTTCCAGACATGCCGGCAAGCGAGCTTCACGGCACGCGCGGCGGCGGCGGGCGCCATCCTTGCCGCGCCGGACCATTGATCCTCTGCTGCCCTCGGAGCGTCGTTCATCAGGTCCGTTCCCTCCAGAGTTCGGCTGCCCGGCTCTTCCGGCCGCTCGCCACTATCGGTCGCCAGCATGTCCGGTCACCGGGCATGATCATCGGTCCGACACCATGATCGACCACTCGGCGCGGCCGGCCTCGGGCTTCCGCGGATCCGCCGGCTCGATCGGCCGACCTGCGATCGGCCGGTCGATGCCCTGGCTGAGCGGATTTGACACTTCGGTCCCGGTTGCCGCGATGCGCGTTCTCGAGCGTCAAATTCAAGAACTCCACCAGGATCCATAGGCCTTCCAGTGGTTCTCATGGTTCCGACATCGGCTCGCGCAGGCTTTGAAACGGGATTCCAATGTCGGCATCGAACCACGAGGCACGCAGGACCAGCCACCGAGCCGCCGGTGACCTAACATTGCCGTCCTCACCCCCCGGTTTGGCGGCATGCTTCGGCGCCGGTCGTGACCAGCGCCCCGATCCCGCGTCCGATCCGATACCGGGCGCCAGCCTGACTCCACAGCAAGCCCGACCCCAACAGCTGTCCGAACTCCAGCAGCCAGTTTGATCCCGGCCGCAAAATCTGACCGCTGTCGTCGATCCGCCCGCCTGTCGTCCCCGGCTGACCGGCACCGGCCGGACTGTCGCCGGCCGGACCGTCGCCACGTTGCGATCACCGGGCACTGCCCGGCCGGGCCCTCGTCCCCGAGGGTCCGGCGCGAGTTCGTCCTTGCGATCGGGCGGTGGCACGGGATCAGCACCACCGGCCGGACGTCACTGGGCCCAGGCCCGCCACGTCGCCTCGTTGGCATCGATCCAGGCCGCGGCCACCTCGTCGAGCGACTTGCCGTCGAGGTCGACCTCGCCCGACATCTTGTTCAGCTCGTTGGTGTCCATCGTGTAGGCCTTGGCCACCTTGTAGGCGACCGGCCACTTGTCCTTCATGCCGGACCAGGAATACTTCCAGATCTCGCCATGCGGCTTGCCGCAGTCGTACTTGGCGCTGGAGTTAACGCCCCAGGCCGGATCGTTGTAGCATTCGGTCGTATACTCGGGGAACTCGATCCATTCGCCCTGATACTTGGCAGGTGCCCAGTGCGGCGAGTAGATCCACAGCATGATCGGCGCCTTGCGCTGATAGGCGGAATCGAGCTCGGCGAACATCGCCGCATCGGTGCCGGCATGGACCACCACGAAGGGCAGATCGAGAGCGGCGGCCCGCTCGTCGTCGAAGCCTTCCCAGGTCACCGGTCCGCCGAGATAGCGGCCCTTGGGGGCGGTTTCGGCGGTCGAGAATGCCTCGGCGCATTTGGGATCCTTCAGCGCCTCCCAGTTCGGCAGGCCGGGGCACTTGTCCTTCATGTAGGAGGGGTACCACCACTCCTCCTTGGCCTTGGGGCCGAGGGCGCCGAGGCGCTCGGTCTGACCGGTCGCGTCGGAGGCCTTCATCGCCTCGCCGGCCGTGGTGTCCCAGAACTCGAGACCGACCGTCAGGTCGCCGTTGGTGAGGCCGGTGGTCAGGCTCGACAGGTAGTCGGCGGTCGGATACTCGACCGTGTAGCCGAGCTTCTCGAGGATGCCGCCGAGGATCTTCGCGTTGAGATTGACGCTCGTCCAGTCGAACAGGGCGATCTTGATCGGATCGCTCGATTCAGGAACCTGGGCCCGCGTCTCGGCGACGCCGCTGAGCGAGACGAGGAGAGCGAAGGCGAATGCGCCGACGGTCCTCGAAAGTCGACCTTTCATGTTCCGTATTTCCTCCCGTTCCTGACTTGCCAGCTCATGGCACGGCTGGTGCGTCATCTAACCGCAATATCTCGCCCCCCCGCAAGGGGCTTGAGGTGGGTTTCAAGGGTGTCTGCGCGCCGGCATTGGCCGCAAGCCGGTAATTCCGTATACACCACAATGGTCGCCGTCCGCCGCTCAGCATTTATGCCACCTTGGAATGGCCGGGGCCGTTGATTATAGTGCCGGCCGGATCGGAGGCCTCCGTGCCGGGCCGTGCGGGAGCATGGCGCGCGGCGACTCCGGTTCCGAGGGAAGGCGTGCAAGGGAAGTTTGGGAACGGGCGTTCGGTGCGTGATCGGGGGGCGATCGGCCTTCGCGAAAGCCGCCGGAGAGGCGCGAAGCGGCAAGGTCTGACAACCGCGAAGCGGCAAGGTCTGACAACCGCGGAGCGGCGGCCTGACGGCCGCGGCGCCGCAGGATCGCCGGCTTCACCCCGGTCGCGACCGGTCGGTCGGCTCGAAGCCGGCGGCAGGGGCGGCGCGGGGGCGCCAACCATGACTATCCCTCCAACATGGCCTGTCCAGGACGACCGCCGGTGTGCTCGGGGAGCTCGATCGCATGAGATGCAGACCGCTTCGCTGGCTGTTGGGGCTCGTGCCCCTCGCCTTGCTCGCAGCCGCCCTGTTCCATTTCGAGCGCCCCCGCATCGAGGCCGACCTCACCGCAAGAACGGAAGCGGCGCTCCAGGCGGCCGGCGTGCCGTGGGCCGAGGCCAGTTTCGAGGGCCGTGACGGTGTCGTCTCCGGTGCCGCCCTCGACGATGGCGAGCGGGCGCGGGCCGGCGAGATCGCCCGCGGTACCTGGGGCGTGCGCGTGGTCGAGGACCGGTCGGGCCTCATCGACGAGATCAAGCCCTATTCGTGGTCGGCGACGCGCGAGGGCAATCGCATCCGCCTCAAGGGCTATGTGCCGAGCGAGGACGACCGTCGCACCATCATCGGCCTCGTGCGCGGCTCGCTGCCCGGCGTCGAGGTCGACGACCGCATGCAACTCGGCCGCGGCGTGCCGGCCCGCGATGTCTGGCTGAAGGGCGTCGGCTTCGGCGTCGACCAGCTCGATCGGCTGAAGGACGGCCAGGTCCGCCTCGACGATCTCGGCTTCTCGATCCGCGGCGAGGCCCGCACCGGCAAGGCCTTCGCCGATGTCGAGGCCGCGCTCTCCGACGGCCTGCCGCGCGGCGTCACCCTGTCCGCCGACAATGTCGTGCCCCCGCTCGCCTCACCCTATCGCTGGAGTGCCAATTTCGACGGCCGCCGCATCCTCGTCGAGGGCAGCGTGCCGAGCCTGAGGATCCGTGACGATCTCCTCGCCACGCTGCGCGAGCGCATGCCGGCCTCGGTCGTCGTCGACGATCGCATGGAGGTCGCATCTGGCACGCCGGAGGGCGATGACGGAAAATGGCGGACGGCGGTGCTGTCGACGCTCGGGGAACTGTCACGCCTCGAGAGCGGCACGGCCAGCCTGCGCGACAACCAGCTCGACTTCAGCGGTCTGGCCGGCGACCAGGACACGGCGGATGCGGTGACGGCGGCGGTGCGCCAGGGTCTGCCCGCGCTCTATCGCTCGCGCGAGGACGTGAAATATCTGCGCGCCCGGCTGCCGGTCGCCAAGCCCTTCGTCTTCTCCGCCACCTGGCGTGACGGTCGCACCGTCGCCCTCGAGGGCAGTGTTCCGGGCGAGGAGGCGCGCTCCGCCCTCATCGACGCCGTCCGTGCCGCCTTTCCCGGCGCGACGCTCGACGATCGCACGACGCTGGCGCGCGGCGAGCCCGACAGCTGGCGCCGCGCGGTCGTGGCCGGGCTCGACCAGCTTGCGCGCCTCGACAGCGGCCGGCTCGCCATGCGTGACACCGCCGTCGAGATTTCCGGCAGGATCGCCACGAGGGATGCTGCCGACGACGTGGTGCGTGCGCTGACCGGGGATCTGCCCGCCGGCTATGCGCTGAAGAGCGGCATCGAGGCGAACGAGCCGGTCGTGACGGTCGCGCGGCCCTATGTCTGGGCTGCCGAGCTCGCCGATGGCAGGCTCACCCTAACCGGCAGCGTACCCGACCGGGCGGGCCGCGACGAGCTGGTCGCAACGGCCCGCCGGCTCTTTCCAGGCGCCCGCCTCGACGACCGGACCGAGATCGCCTCCGGCGAGCCCGCCGACTGGGCGTCCGCGGCCGGGGAAGCCCTCAACGCGCTGTCTCTCCTGAAGTCCGGCCGCGCCGGGATCGAGGACCGGGACGTCCGCGTCTCCGGCCTTGCGGCGAGCGACGCGGAGGCGGCGCGGGTCGCCGATGCCATGCGCCTCGGTCTTCCCGTCGGCTTCCGCGGCACCAGCGACGTCGAGGTCGAGGGGCCGGCCGTGCCGGTCGCCAAGCCCTATAGTTGGAGCATCGAGCGGCGCGGGAGGGACGTTACTATCGCCGGCTTCGTGCCGGACGAGGGTTCGCGCAAGGCCGTGCTCGATCTGCTCGCGCGCTCGATTCCCGGCGCCCGTGTCGAAGACCGCATGTCGGTCGCTGGCGGCATGGCGGGCGAGGTCTGGCAGCGCGGCACCTCCTATGTCGTCCGCCAGATCGGCCAGCTCGCCGAGGGCGGTGGGCGCATCTCGGACAAGGACATCTGGGTCTCCGGCATCGCCGAGGACGGGGCCTCCTATAGCGCCGTGCTCGCCGATCTGGCCCGCGCGCCCGGTGGCTTCACCGTGCGCGGCAAGGATGTCGCCCTGCCCGCCGTCGATCCGTTCGACTGGCGTGCCGAGGTCGAAGGCGAGCGCGTCATCCTGGCGGGCCACGTTCCCAGCGAAGAGGCGCGCCGCGCGCTGCTCGATTATGCGCGCCAGCGTTTCACCGGGCTGACGGTCGACGACCGCATGGAGCTGGCCGCCGGCATCGCCGGCAGCGAGCGCGACTGGCGTCTGGCGGCCATCCTCGGCATCCGCTCGCTCGCCATCTCCGGCAATGGCCGTGCCGAGCTGATCGGCAGCGACCTCAAGGTGACCGGCGAGACCCATGTCGAAGCCTTGCCCGGCAATGTCCGCACCCTCATCGCCCGCGGTCTCCCGCGCGGCTATACCGGCACGAGCGACATCGCCTATCTCGGCCCCTCGCCCGAGGATCTCGCCGCCAGGGAGGCGGCCGAGCGCAAGGCCGAGGAGGATGCCGCCCGCGCCGCCGAGGATGCCCGGCGCAAGACCGAGGGCTATAGCTGGTCGGCCCGCTACGACGGCCTCAACATCGCCTTCGAGGGCAGCGTGCCCGACGAGGATACCAAGCGTCGGATCCGCAGCTCGGCCGAGACCTTCTTCCCCGATCGCCGTATCGACGACCGTACGCGCGTCGACAGCGGCGCGCCCGAGGGCTTCGTCGACGCGGTGCGTGCGCTGTTGAGGCGCCTGTCGGAGCTCGAATCCGGCGAGGCGACGATCACCGGTCGCAGCGGCCGGCTCACCGGCAGCACCGATAGCGAGGCGGTCAAGCAGAGGTTGCGCCGCAATCTCTCCGGCGAGTTGCCCGACGGCTTCAAGGGCGAGGACGAGATCACCTTCGTCGAGCCGCCCAAGCCCGATCCCGAGGATGTCGCCCGCCGCAAGGCCGAGGAGGCTGTCGATACCGGGGCGCTGCTGGCCTCGGGCCGCGAGCTGAAGGCCGACGAGTGCCAGGCGGTGCTGAACTCCATCGTGCGGAAGGGCGAGGCCTTTTTCGCCAGCGGCAGCGCCGAGCTGACGGCCGGCAGTCTGCGCACGCTCGGCCGGCTGCCCGGTATCACCAAGCGTTGTCCGCAGGCGACCATCGCCATCGAGGGGCACACCGACTCCGATGGTGCCGCTGCCTTCAACCAGCATCTCTCGGAGTTGCGGGCCGAGGCAGTGGTCGATTTCCTCGCCAGCAAGGGCGTTCCGCGCGAGCGGCTGACGGCCGTGGGCTTCGGCGAGATGCGGCCGGTCGTGCCGAACACGACCCGCAGCAACAAGGCCAAGAACCGGCGTATCGAGTTCGAGGTGAGGATCGAGTAGGCGACAGGCAGCCGGGCGTAGTGCCCGGGCGGTTGCTCGCTGGCCTGATGACGCAGGCCAGCCGGGCGGCGCCAGGGGCGGCATCGGCGGGACGGACCGGTACGTCGTTGGGTGGTCGCCGCTGCGGGTCTTCGATCCGCGCGTGAGGGGTGAGGAAACGGTCGAATGGCAGAAACTGGCGATTTTCTGATGAGCTATCTGACGGGGCTCGACTATCTCGCCGTCAAGCTCTGGCCCTGGCTGCTGCTCGCCTTCTTCCTCGGCATCTGCTGGGGCTGGTTCTCCTGTCCGGGCCCCCGGGCCTGGGACGAGGAGCGCTGAGGGCTGCACGCCTCGGGGCAGCGCCGCGTTCGGGCGATGTCCGGGAGGCGTGGCGGAGAGCGATGCGCGGGTTGGACAGGGACGGATGGCGGTCCGGTGACAGAGCACCGGCGGCGTGGGCGGATACGGGATCGGTGCAATGAACTACTTCCTCGTGCAGAGTGCGGCCCTTCTGCTTCTCGCCTATCTGTGCGGCTGCTGGTTCGGCTGCTTCCTGAAGTCGATCGACACGGCACGTCCCGAGGATTTCGAGGATGAGGCGGTCGGCGTCGGCGCGCGGACCGGCGCGGGCGTGGGGACTGGGCGCCAGCCTGAGGGGCGCGAGGTGCTGGAGACGGCGGCGGCCCGCAGCCCCGCCGCCACGCCGGTCGTCGAGCCCGTCTCTACCACCGTGGCGCGCACCGCGACCGCCTCGACGGCCGAGGCCGAGTCGGGTCGCTTCGGCCGCGCCTTCGCCGACCGGAGCGAGGCCGGCCGGTCGGTTACCGGGGCTGCCGACGCCGAGCGCGGGGCCACGATCGCCCGCGAGCCGTCCCGTACGACAAGCGAGCCCGAGCACGCCCGCAGCACCGGGGGCGTGGCGCGCGGCCGAGATGGCGAGACGACCGCGACCGTCCGCGACACGGGCAGGACCGACCGCACTGCAACGGCGGCCGACACGCGCGGGCCCGCCGCGCGCGCCGCCGGTCAGCCCGACCTCGACGAGGATCGCATGGGCGCCGCCGCGGCCGCTGCCGCCGCCATCGCCGCCGCGGCTGCCGCCCGCAGCCGCGAGGTCGCCGCAGCGGGCGGCGCGGCCACCGCTGGCGCCGTCTCCTCGCCCGCCGCCGACGATCTGAAACGTATCAAGGGCATCGGTCCGGAGATCGAGCGCAAGCTCAACGACCTCGGCGTCTTCCGCTATGCCGACATAGCCCGCTGGCGCGCCGACGACGTCAAGCGGATCAGCCGCGAGCTCGACATGCACGGGCGCATCCAGCACGAGAACTGGATCGAGCAGGCGCAGATCCTCGCATCGGGAGGGGCCACCGCCTTCTCGCGCAAGGTGGACATGCGCGAGGTCGCCGCCAGTGCGGCGGGCGGCTGGACGCCTCAGGCGCCGGGCGAGGTCGAGCGCTCGGCGGCGGGAGACGGTCGCTTTGCCGCCGCTGCCGCGGCAGCCGCTGCGGCCTCCGCCGCTGCCGCCGCACTCGAGGCGGTGTCCCGCCAGCGCGCCTCGTCGCAGTCTTCATCAGCCGCCACTGGCGCCACCGCAACCCCGGCCGCAAGTGACGGTTCCGCCGCCACCACGTCCGCTGCCGCCGGATCGGGCATGTCGTCGGGCGCCGTGAGGACCGGGAGCGCCGCCGGCGGCGCCTCGGCTGCCACGGCCAGATCCGCCGCGACGGCCGGATCGACGTCCAGCACCCCGTCGCACCGTACGTCCTCGACGTCGGCCGGCGCCGGCTATCCGGGCGGTGGCGAGCCGCTGCCCATCCCCGGCTCGACGAGCGGCGGCGCCACCGTTGCTCCCGTCCATGTGACGCCGGACGACCTCACTCTCATTCGCGGCATCGGCCCCGAGATCGCTCGCAAGCTCGGCCTGACCGGCGTGCGCCGCTTCACCGATATCGCCGGCTGGTCGCAGGGCGACGTCGACCGCTTCGAGCGCGAGCTCGGCTTTCCCGGCCGCATCGGCCGGGAGCGCTGGATCGAGCAGGCCCGCGTGCTGGCCTCGGGCGGTGAGACCGAGTTCTCGAGGCGCCAGCGGGAGCCGTCCGGTGGCGCGGCCTCGGGCGGCCATCGCGGCGCGTCGCAGGGCGGCGAGCGGAGCCCGGGGCTGCGCTCGGTCGGTGCCGGCACCGGTGCTGTCGCAGGCCAGATGTCCGGCTCCGGCTCCGGCGCTCGCGTGCTGCGCTCCGACACGCCCGACGACCTGAAGCGCATCCGCGGCATCGGTGTGGTCCTCGAGCGCAAGCTGAACGCGCTCGGCGTCACACGCTATGGCGATGTCGCCGCCTGGTCGCCGGACGATGTCGCACGGATCAGCGAGGAATTGGATTTCAAGGGCCGCATCGAGCGCGAGAGCTGGATCGAGCAGGCCGCGATCCTCGCCGGCGGTGGCGTGACCGAGTTCGCCAAGCGCGTCGATCGCGGGCTCGTCTCGACGAGCGTCGACGACGAGGAGGCCTGAGGCGACGGCGCCTTCATCGCCACCTGTTCGTCGTTCCGGCCGGAAGAGGCGGCTGAGGCATCCCGCTGGCAGGCCCGCACAATTGCGCCCGCCGATTGACGCTGCCGGCCGCATTCGAACGGGCCGGCCGCCCTCAGGCCGGCCGCCCTTACGGTGATGCGGTAACGCCATCCGTGCGGGTCAGGAAGTCGACGATGCGCCCGATCGTCGGCTCGTCCCTGAGCAGCGGCGCATGGCCCTGCTTTGGCACCGTCATCGCCTCGAGGCGGGGATGGATCTCCCCCATCCGCGCCAGCGTCTCCGGGCTCAGCAGATCGGAGTTCTCGCCGCGGATGGCGAGCACGGGCACCCGGATCAGCGCCCGGAACTGGTCCCACATCGCCGGCAGCTCGCCGTCGATCTGGGCGATCGTGAACGATTTGGCGAGGGCCGGGTCGTAGGCCGGCGACGGCAGGCCGTTCTCGTCGTTGAACCATGCCCGCGCGATCTCCAGCCATTCCGCCTCGCTCACCGCCGGGAACTGCTTGCGGTTGGTGTCGCGTGCCTGCGCGGCCGCCTCCTCCCAGGTCGCCGGTAGCGGCATGCGTCCGACATAGCCGACGATGCGGGTGAGGCCGTTGCGCTCGATCACCGGACCGATGTCGTTGAGGATCGCCGCGCCGATCGCGCCTGGGCGCAGCACCGCCATCATCATGGCGATGATGCCGCCGCGCGAGGTGCCGAGGATGGCGGCGTCGTGCAGGCCCATCATGGTCATGAAGTCGAGCACGTCGAGGCACTCGATGAGCGGGGCATAATTGCGCCAGTCGGGATCGTGCTCGGAGAGGCCGCGGCCGCGATAGTCGAGCGCATAGACGGCGCGGCGGTGGCGCCTTGGATCGGCGAGCCGCTCGGCGATGACGGCGAAGTCGCGCGCATTGCGCGTAAGGCCCGGCAGGCAGACCACGGGCCGCCGCCCGGAAGCCGGTGCGGGATAGTGGCGGCCATGCAGCCTCAACCCGTCACGGCAGGTGAAGTAGATGTCCTCGAAGGCGCCGGCCCGCTCCGTCATGTCGCCTCCGTCCGTCCCTTTGCCCGAGCGCCCGCCGCGCGGGACGGACAGTGATGATCGGCCCGGACCCTTGCACGGCCGCGTCCGGGCCTCAAGCGCGTTGCCCCGTCCGGCCCTACTCCCCGCCCATGCCCTCGGGGCGGCTCTCCTGGTTCTCGCGTCCGCGCAGCGGCAGCTCCGCCATCAGCGTCAGGCAGACGAGGCCGAGCCCCGTCGCCAGCGCCGAGGCGGCAAAGACCGGTGTGAACTGCGCACCCGTCGCCCGCGGTGAGCACGGCTGAACCCGCGCCATGGGCGCTGCCGAGGTCGGCGGCGATACCGGTGGCATGGCCGATGGCGCCGATCACGATGCCGACGCCCGCTGCACCGAGCGCCCGGAACGCGCCGTCGCGACGCCGATATCGGCGGGCGAAACCGCATTCTGCACGCTGACCGTGGTGACCGGGAACTGCGTGCGGTACGCAAAGATAGCCGATGATGAGGAGGAGGCCGAGCGTCTGAGGCAGACCGAGATGGGGCGCGGCGACCGCGAGGCCGGCAAGGGCGAGCGTCGCGACGCTCCGGCGACCGGCAGGCGCTTGTAGCGCTGGACCCGCGCGCCATCGAGCGCCGCCATATTGGCCCCGAGCACGGTGCCGGCGAGATAGGTGACGAGGGCGAGGCCGGCCTGCGAGGCCGACAATCCGAGCACGAGCTGCAGATAGAGCGGCACGCTAGACCGAAGGCCGACATAGCCGGCCATCGAGAAGAACACCGCGAGGGTCGCCGCCAGCACGACCGGATTGCCGAGCACACGCAAGGGTATGAGCGGCTCGGAGGCGCGCGTCAGATGCCGTGCGAGCAGTATCAGCAGGACGGCCGCGCCCGCCAGCAGGCCGAGCACGGTCGGCGATGTCCACCGGCCGTCCGCGCCGCCCCAGGTGAGTGCCAGCATCAGCGAAACCGTCGCCGAGACGATCATCGCGGCGCCGAGGAAGTCGAGCCGGTGATCGCGGCGCTGCCATTTCAGGCGCTTCAGCGTGTTCCAGGTCATGGCGAGGGCGAGCGCGCCGAGCGGCAGATTGAGCCAGAAGATCGCCCGCCAGTGCCAGTGCTCGGTGATGAGGCCGCCGACCACCGGGCCGCCGATGCTGGCGATCGCTAAGCGCCGAGGAATGTAGACCGCATAGCGCCCGCCCGCTCGCGCGGTGGCACGAGGTCGGCGATGACAGTCTGGGCGAAGCGATCAGCGCCCCCGCCAAGGCCCTGCACCGCCCGCCCGGCGACGAGGGCGAGCATGGAGGGGGCCGCCGCGCAGATGATCGAGCCCGCGAGGAACACTCCGATCGCCAGATAGAGCACGCCCCGCCGGCCGTGGATGTCGGCGAGCTTGCCATAGAGCAGCGTGACAGTCGAGGTGACGAAATAGGCCGAGATGATCCAGGGAATGAGGTCGGTGCGGCCGAGATCGCGGCCGATGGTCGGGATGGCGGGCGCGAGGATCGCTGGTCGAGCGCGGCCAGCAGCATGGCGATGAGTACGCCGACGATGATGTTGACGCGGTCGCGGTCGGTGATGGCGGTCTCGGCGCGCACGTGGCGTGGGTCCTGGCTCTGCGGCCGGATTTGTGGTTCCGGCTCTGGGTTAGCGAGATTGTTTCGGCTCGGACGTGATCGTCGGGGGAATGCGCAAACCGGGGTCAGAGGCAGGTGGGCTCGCTCCCCGTCGTCCTCGCCCGCCATGCGGAGCCGCTCTCCACAGGACCACGCGACCGGGGGCCAAGCCGGGCCGCCGGCCGGCGGGCTGCCGGACCGCACCCACGGCCAAGCATTCGCCGCCAGTCTAGCTCTTGCCGGAGGGATCGCCACCCGCCTCCACTGCATTCCAGTCAGTCGCCTCGCCCTCGTCGCGGCCGCTTCCCCCCTTGCCTCCGCCCTGACCGGCCCGTGCCGCCTGCCGCTCGGCAATGGCGCGCGAAAGGCCCGCCCGCACCCAGTCGAGATCGCGCAGATGCACGTCGGTCTGCGGGAAGGGGATCTCGATGCCGGCCGCCTGGAACTCCTTCAGGATCTTCACCCTGAGATCGGTGGCGACGATCAGGATCTCGTTCACGTCGGCGATGAAGGCGCGCAGCGTGAAATCGAGCGAGGAAGCGCCGAAATCGTCGAACGAGACCGAGGCGGCGGGATGGGCGAGGGTGCGGGGATGGCCGTCGGCAGCCTTCTTCAGGATGTCGATCACGCGCTGCGGATCGGTGCCATAGGCGACGCCGACCTTCACCATGACGCGACCGATCGAATCGCGATGCGTCCAATTGAGCACCCGGCCGGTGATGAGGTCGACATTGGGCACGATGACGCTCGCCCGGTCGAAGGTCTCGATCTCCGTCGAGCGGATCGAGATGCGCCGCACATAGCCCTGCTCGCTGCCGGTGACGATCCAGTCGCCGACCTTGACCGGCCGCTCGATCAACAGGATGAGGCCGGAGACGAAATTGTTGACGATGCTCTGCAGGCCGAAACCGATGCCGACCGAGAGCGCGCCGGCGATGATGGCGAGGTTGGTGAAATCGAGGCCCATCATGCCGGCGGCCGCCACCACGGCGAGCGCCGTGCCGGCATAGCCGGTCACCGTCAGGACCGAGTTCGCCGTGCCCGAATCGACCCGCGGCCGCGTCAGCACCGAGGCCTCCAGCCAGCGCTGCATCAGCCGCGTGAGGAACAGCATCGCGAGGAAGGCGACGATCGAGCCGATCACGGTCGTGACCGAGAGGCGGATCGAGCCGATCTCGATGCCCTGGGCGAGCCGGGTGAGCGTATCGACGATCTCCCCGCCGTCGAAACCCCATTGCAGAAGCAGGAGCGGCGCCGCCGACACCGCGAGCAGGATGTTGAGCACGACGGCGGCGGCGATCGCCAGATAGTTGCGCCCGTAGTCGTCGAGCCCGGCCGCCCGCTCCAGCCAGTCCGCGACCCCGGTATGATCCTGCCGGATGGCGCCGACGAGAGCACGGATCAGGAGGTGCAGCACGACGAGGCCGACGATGATCGAGGTGGTCTCGACGACCTGCGTGCTGACGAAGCGCGCCAGAGCCGCATAGCCCGCGAGCGCGAGCGCGATGATGGCGAGCGCCGAGACGAGCAGGGGAACCTTCAGCCAGGCCGGCCACAGCCGCGGCGGGCTCGGATCGGTGCCGCTGATGGTGTGAAAGCGCGTGGCGACGAAGACGAGCACCAGCACCGCGAGCGCCACGCTCGCCCCGAGGCTGCCGGCATGCATGAGTGGCGCCGGCACGGTGATGATGCGGCCGAAGGATTGCGCGAACTGGTCGAGCACGAACAGCCCGGCGATCGTCATCACCAGCCGCATGACCCGCCGCACGGTGTCGTCGGAGAGCGGGAAGATGCGCCAGGACGGGGCCCGGGGCGCGAGCACCGCCCGGGCGAGCGCGACGACGAGCGCAAAGGTCACGACGGCGCGCACGAGGGCGACGGCGATGCGGTCGTTGTAGCCCGTCAGCATGCCGAGCGGGCCGAGCGCGAAATAGTAGAAGCCGATCGCCCCGATGGTCGGCAGGGCATGGACGAGGGTGGCCCACGAAGCCGAGCCGAGCCGGCTCGCGAGCGATCCGGGGCTACCGCCCGTCCGGTCGCGCACCCGGCGCAGCGCAAGCCGTCCCAGCCGGTTGAGCACCCACCACAGCAAGACGGTGAGCGCGATCAGGGCCACGACGGCGAGCGGCTGATCGGTCTGGCGCCACCACATCTCGCAGACCGTGGCGATCTGTCTGAAGCCGGTAGCCGCGTCACGCGCCGCATCGACCCATAGATCGGGCTGGACGAGGCCGCGCGTCTTCAGCAGCAGCGCCTCCGTGAACAGCTTGCGGCGCAGATCGTCGATGCGGGTCAAGAGTTGCTCGATCCGAACCCCGGCGACGTCGGCGCCCTTGCGCGCCCCTTCGATCGCGGTGCGCAGCGCCTGGAGCTGTGCTCGTTCGGCGGCGATGCTCTGCGGCTCGGCGGGGTCCTCCGCCCCCGGTGCCTTGCCGAGCTTGCGGATCTGCTCCTTGACCTCGGCCGCGCGCGGCTCGAGCGACTTGCGGTAGGCGTCGGCCTCCTCGGCGATGCGCGCGAGGTCGGCCCGGATTCGGGGTAGGTCGGTGTCGGTCGCATAGCTCTCGGCGCGATCGATGCCGCGCTCGAGCGCATCGATCTCGGAGCGCCAGGAGATGATCGGGCGCTCGAGCGAATCCGGCTCGATGCGTGGCTTGGCGGCCGCCCCGGTGGTCCCGGAGGTAGTCCCGGTCGTGCCCCCCGTTGCCGGCGTCGCGGGCGTCGCCGTGCCCGTGCCGGTCGTCGTCCCCGCGCCAGGGGTGGCGCCGGGCTCGCTCCCGGTCGCGCCGGCGGGAGTGGTGGCGCCAGTGGCAGGGCCAGTGCCAGTGCCAGTGCCAGTGCCTGAGCCAGTGCCTGAGCCAGTGCCCCCGCCGCTGGCAGCGGAGGGAACCGTGGCCGTCTGTCCCTGGCCCTCGGCCAGAACAGGTCCGGCGCCGCTGGCGGCGAGTCCCGCGAGCGCGAGCAGGACGGCGAGACGGATGGCGACAGCGCGGCCGGCTGATCTCTTCGCTGTGCCTGACAATTCCGGCGATCTCCCCCTGAGCTTTGCCGTGCCGCCGGGCGTGCGCGCAGATCGCCCGGGTTCACGCCGCGACCGCATCACCGAACCCCGTAAGCGAGCCCGCGCGCCTGCCGGCCGGCGACCTCGCGGCCGCGCCGGCGATGGGGCGCCAGAAGGCCGCTCGCCTCCGCGCGCGCCAAATCCACGCCGCCGTCGCTCGGGCCGATACCGGTATCAGGTCTGCTGGTCGAAGGTCGGCTGCATGCGCTGGCGCAGACGGCCGAAGCCTGCGCCCGACTGGCTCTGGTCGACCCCGCCGCCGTCGATCGGCATGGCCTGGCGCGGATCGTAGGACTGGCGGCGCATCGGCTGGATACCCTGCTCGATGACGACATCGATCGGCCCGCCGGTCATCACCAGATGCTCGACCCCGTCGCGATGGATCAGCAAGAGCTTGCGGCGCCCGTCGATGGCCGCGATCTCGCTGACGCCGATCCGCCGGTCGCGCTGTCCGCCGAACATGCCGCCCCCCGCGCCGCCCGTCAGATAGCCGCGGAAATACCAGGCTCCGCCACCGAGGGCCGCCAGCAGTAGGAGGATGACGAGCGTCGTGATCATGGTGTGTCCCAGCCTGTTGGTTCTAGGGGCACCGGCTTTCCCGTTCCCGGCCGACGCCCGCCCCGCCCGACGGCATGCTCCCCGGTGGATGCCTTGGGCATCGCCGGGGCACACCGGGTGTCCCGTTCCCAGAGCTCGAGCGTCGCGCTCCTATAGCGCGAATTTCACGCCCTTTTAACCCTAATTGCGTCACCATCGCCCGCCGGTTGCTCATGGGGGGCGGGACTGGTGCTTGCAGCGCCGCTGCCATGCGGTCTCCACGGATCGCCGGCCCGGCTCCGCCAAGGCGGGGACCGGGGGGTGGTCGCACCGGCTCCCGCAACGCAACGGCCGAGCCGAATCAGCTAGATTGCAGTGTCATGAGTAAGATCGATGCGCCGTCCGTTCCGGGGCCCCGCGCCAGCCGCGAGGCTCGACGGGACGGGCTTGCCGGATTCATAGCCCTGATCGTCGTCGCCCTCGCGGTCGCCATCGCAGCGGTCGCGCTGCTCGCCCGTGACGCCGGCGAGCCCGTGGTGCTGTTACTGCTGGCGGCACTCGCCGCCGCCGGCATGTTCTACCTGTTCGCCACCGCCATCGGCCTCGTGCGCATCGGCGAGGCGCCAGCCGCCACCAGCCCCGTCGAGGCCTATCTGGCGACCGGTGCGGACGGCGTGCAGATCCGCCGCGCCGACGGGCGGGTGATCTATGCCAATGAGGCGCTTCGGGGCCTCCTCGGACCCGGCTTCGATCCATCCCTCGGCATCGAGGATACGGACGGGCTCGGTCCGGCCGCCTCCGAGGCGCTGTTCCGGCTCAGCAAGGCCGCGGCCGGCGGCTACGAATGGGAGGAGGAGATCGAGCGCCCGTCGGGCGAGGGCCGGCAATCGCGCTGGCTGCGTATCTCGGTCACGCATCTCGATATTCCCGAGCCTGGGGCCGGCCGAGGCGTCCGCCACGCGGCCTGGCGCGTCGAGGACCGCTCTCCCGCCCGGCGCGACGAGATCGCCGGCGATGCACGGCCGGCGAGTGCGGCGGCTCTAGTCGACGCCCTGCCGTTCGGCCTGGCATTCCTCGATCCCGCCGGCCGTCTGGCGGGCTGGAACACGGCCCTCGCCGATCTCGCCGGCCTTGGTCCCGCGGTACCCGGCGACGCGCCCGCGACCGCCCGTCCGGCGCTCGCCGACCTCGTCGGTCCGGCAGCGGCGGCCACGATTCTCGCCACCCCGCTCCCCCGCCTGTCGCAGCGCGATGGCCAGCCGCCGGGGGCAGAGCTCCGCCTCGCCGATGGCGCGCGCCTGCCCGTCCGTCTCGTATTCCGGCGCGATAGCGACCCTTCGGCCCTCGGCACCATCGCCTTCGTTCCCGTCGAGCCGAGGCCCATGCCGGCCGAGACCGCGCCCGAGCCGTCCGAGGCTCGTCTCGCCCGTTATTTCGATGCCGCCCCGGTCGCCATCGCCACCATCGACCGCTCCGGCCGCATCCTCAGCGCCAATTCCGCCTTCACCCGCATGTTCGCCGGCTCCGGTGAGCAGGCCCGGCCGGGCCGCCAGCGTCTCGGCGATCTCGTCGATCCGCGCTCGCGGGCACAGCTTGACGCCCGGCTCGGCGAAGGGCCCGCCGCCGCCGACGGCCAGCCCCTGCAGATCGCCTTCGGCCAGAACGGCGAGCGCATCGGTCGGCTCTATCTCAGCGCCATCGCCTCCGACGGCGAGGCCGGCGGCTCGGCCATCGTCTACGCCATCGACGCGACCGAACAGCGCGACCTGGAGATCCAGTTCGCCCAGAGCCAGAAGATGCAGGCGGTCGGCCAGCTTGCCGGCGGCATCGCCCACGACTTCAACAACGTGCTGACCGTCATCATCGGCTCCTCGGACCTGCTCCTTGCCAATCACCGTCCGACCGACCCGGCCTTCCGCGACATCGTCGCCATCAAACAGAACGCCAACCGCGCGGCCGGTCTCGTGCGTCAGCTTCTCGCCTTCTCGCGCCGCCAGACGCTGCGCCCCGAGGTGCTGCTGCTGAACGACGTGATCTCCGACCTCTCGATTCTGCTGTCGCGTCTCCTCGGCGAGCGCGTGCGCCTCAAGGTCGCCCATGGCCGCGACCTCTGGTACGTCAAGGCCGACGTCACCCAGTTCGAGCAGGTGATCATCAATCTGTGCGTGAATGCCCGCGACGCCATGCCCGACGGCGGCCGGCTGACCGTGCGCACCTACAACCTGTCGCGCGAGGAAACCCAGAAGCTGCGCGACAAGGCGCTCGAGCCGGGCGACTATGTCGCCTGCGAGGTGTCCGACACCGGCACCGGCATGCCGGCGGAGGTGCTCGCCAAGATCTTCGAGCCCTTCTTCACCACCAAGGAGGTCGGCAAGGGCACCGGCCTCGGTCTGTCCACCGTCTATGGCATCGTCAAGCAGACGGGCGGCTACATCTATTGCGACTCGACGCCGGGCAAGGGCACCACCTTCCGCATCTATCTGCCCCGTTTCGTCTCCGAGCCCGCCGAGGCCGCGCCGAGCCAGCGCGGCGAGCGGCGTGAGAAGAGCCGCGACCTGACCGGGACGGGTACCGTGCTGCTCGTCGAGGACGAGGAGGCGGTCCGCCGCATCGCCGCCCGCGCCCTCGCCCGCCAGGGTTACCAGGTCCTGGAGGCCGGCACCGGGGCCGAGGCGCTCGACGTGCTCGCCGAGCATGACGGGCGGGTCGATCTCGTCGTCAGCGACATCGTCATGCCCGAGATGGACGGCCCGACGCTCCTGAAGGCGCTGCGCAAGGTCAATCCGGAAATGAAGATCATCTTCATCTCCGGCTATGCCGAGGATGCGCTGAAGAGCCTCGAGGGCGGCGAAGAGTTCCAGTTCCTGCCCAAGCCCTTCCAGCTGAAGGAGCTGGTCGCGGTCGTCAAGGAAACGCTCGGCGGCTGAGGCCGTCGCCGGTCCCTCGAGGGGATCGGCGGCGCGACAACCGGTCACCTGCGGCACCCCGAGGTGTTTGCCGGAGGCGGGAGCCGTCCCGGGCAGCGGCCGGGACGCGCGTGCGGCATGCCAACGATCTGAAATTCCGCGGGATTTCTCAATTGTTCGAGCTTTGTTCTATTTTCTTGCTGCGCGGAACGAAATGTGTACAATTCCTTCCATGTCTCCCCGCGAGACTCGTTCCTGGAAGCGATTCGTGAAATAAGAGGCCGAGATGTCAGCACCCGATCTACGCGTGGTCGAAGGGGGAGCCATGGACAAGCAGAAGGCGCTCGATGCGGCGCTTGCCCAGATCGAGAAGCATTTCGGCAAGGGCTCGATCATGCGCCTCGGCGCCAACGACAAGGCGATCGACGTCGAGGCGATCTCGACCGGTTCGCTCGGTCTCGACATCGCGCTCGGCATCGGCGGCCTGCCGCGCGGCCGTGTCATCGAGATCTATGGACCGGAATCGTCCGGCAAGACCACGCTCGCCCTCCAGGTCGTCGCCGAGGCCCAGAAGAAGGGCGGCATCTGCGGCTTCGTCGATGCCGAGCATGCGCTCGATCCGGTCTATGCGCGGAAGCTCGGCGTCAAGGTCGAGGATCTGCTGATCTCTCAGCCCGACACCGGCGAGCAGGCGCTCGAGATCACCGACACGCTGGTTCGCTCGGGCGCGATCGACGTGCTCGTCGTCGATTCGGTCGCCGCTTTGACACCCAAGGCCGAGCTCGAGGGCGACATGGGCGACAGCCTGCCCGGCATGCAGGCCCGCCTCATGAGCCAGGCGCTTCGCAAGCTGACGGGCTCGATCTCGCGCTCGCGCTGCATGGTGATCTTCATCAACCAGATCCGCATGAAGATCGGCGTGATGTTCGGCAATCCCGAGACGACGACCGGCGGCAACGCCCTCAAATTCTATTCCTCCGTCCGCCTCGACATCCGCCGCATCGGTCAGATCAAGGATCGCGAGGAGATCGTCGGCAACCAGACCCGCGTGAAGGTCGTCAAGAACAAGGTCGCCCCGCCCTTCAAGCAGGTCGAGTTCGACATCATGTATGGCGAGGGCATCTCCAAGGTCGGCGAGCTGGTCGATCTCGGCGTCAAGGCCGGCATCGTCGAGAAGTCGGGCGCCTGGTTCGCCTTCGACGGGCAGCGCATCGGCCAGGGTCGCGAGAACAGCAAGCAATTCCTGAAGGACAATCCCCGCATTGCCGAGCGCATCGAGAAGGCAATCCGCCAGAATGCCGGCCTCATCGTCGACCAGATGCTGGCGACCACGCCCGAGCCCGGCGAGGAGGATCAGGACGGCGAGGATCCCCATGCCGGGGAGGGTGGCGGGGATGACGCCCCGACCGCCGAGGAGGGCGGCAAGCGCGGCGCCCGCGGCCGGCGCGGCTGACACCCTGAAGACTGGTTGCAAGGCCGCCCGTCGGTGGCGGGCGGCCGCGACGGGCGGCTTCGGCAATGTCCGGCATTGCGTCGCCAGGTGCCACCGTGAGTTCGTTGCGCGTTTGGGTGCACGAGGGGCGATGCGAGGGCTGGTCGATGAGTGGCGTGGGGACAGTGCGGACGGCGTCGTGCAGTTGCGGCAAGGTCTCGATCTCGCTCGAAGGTGAGCCCGTCCGCATCTCGGTCTGCCACTGCCTCGCCTGCCAGCGTCGCACCGGTAGTGTTTTCGGGACCCAGGCCCGCTTTCCCCTGAGCGCGGTGCAGCGCATCGACGGCGCGCCGCGCACCTACCGCCGCATCGCCGATAGCGGCACCGCCCTCGACTTCCACTTCTGCCCCGACTGCGGGTCGACCGTCTGGTACGAGGTGGCCGACCAGCCCGATCTCGTCGCCGTGCCTGTCGGGGCTTTCGCCGATCCTGAATTCCCGGGCCCCCGCGTCTCGGTCTACGAATCCCGCCGTCATGGCTGGGTGAGGGATCCGGACGGTCCGGGCGTGACGCATCACGACTGAGGCAGGCAGCCGGTCGGCCTCGGTGGACAGCCTATTCGGGCGCGACTATTGATGCGCTGCAGTCAAGAGCGCGAGCCTTCGGGCGGGTGGTGCGCCGGTGCTGGCCGGTGCGCCGCACCAGGCCCCCGGTATATCGCCCGACACCGGGCTCGGCCGCTCGCCTCCGATTTCGAGGGAAAGATCCGACCATGACCGGCGTCAACGAGATCCGCAGAGCCTTCCTCGGCTATTTCGCCCGGCAGGGGCACGAGGTCGTCCCCTCGAGCCCGCTGGTGCCGCGCAACGACCCGACGCTGATGTTCGCCAATTCCGGCATGGTGCAGTTCAAGAACGTCTTCACCGGCGCCGAGAAGCGGCCCTATTCGCGCGCCACCACCGCCCAGAAATGCGTCCGCGCCGGCGGCAAGCACAACGATCTCGACAATGTCGGCTACACCGCCCGGCATCACACCTTCTTCGAGATGCTCGGCAATTTTTCCTTCGGCGATTATTTCAAGGCGGACGCCATTCCCTTTGCCTGGAACCTCGTCACCAAGGAGTTCGCGCTCGATCCCGCCCGGCTCTATGTGACGGTCTATTCGCATGACGACGAGGCCTACGGCATCTGGAAGAAGCTGACCGGCTTTGCCGACGAGAAGATCATCCGCATCCCGACCGCCGATAATTTCTGGCGCATGGGCGACACCGGTCCCTGCGGGCCCTGCTCGGAGATCTTTTTCGACCATGGTGACAAGATCCCGGGCGGCCCGCCCGGCTCTGCCGATGCCGACGGCGACCGCTTCATCGAGATCTGGAACCTCGTCTTCATGCAATACGAGGAGCGGCCGGACGGCACGCGTGTCGATCTCCCCCGTCCCTCGATCGACACCGGCATGGGTCTCGAGCGCATCTCGGCGGTCCTCCAGGGCACCCACGACAATTACGAGACCGATCTCTTCAAGGCTCTGATCGGTGCCTCCGTCGAGCGCACGGGCGTCCCCGCCGAGGGCCGCGCCAAGCCGAGCCATCGTGTCATCGCCGACCATCTGCGTGCCTCGAGCTTCCTCATCGCCGACGGCGTGCTGCCCTCAAACGAGGGCCGCGGCTATGTGCTGCGCCGCATCATGCGCCGCGCCATGCGCCACGCCCATCTGCTCGGCGCCAAGGAACCGCTGATCTGGCAGCTCGTGCCGACGCTCGTGCGCGAGATGGGCCAGACCTATCAGGAGCTGGTCCGGGCCGAGGCACTCATCACCGAGACCCTGCGCCTCGAGGAGACGCGCTTCCTGAAGACGCTCGCCCGCGGCCTCACGCTGCTGGACGAGGCGACGTCGGCGCTCGCCTCCGGTGACACCCTCGCCGGCGACGTCGCCTTCCGCCTCTACGACACCTATGGCTTCCCGCTCGATCTGACGCAGGATGCCCTGAAGGCCCGCGGCATTGGCGTCGACACCGATGGCTTTGCGGACGCCATGGAGCGTCAGAAGGCCGAGGCGCGCAAGGCCTGGGCGGGCTCGGGCGAGGCGGCGACCGAGACCATCTGGCTCGTGTTGAAGGAGCGTCTCGGTGCGACCGAGTTCCTCGGCTACGACACCGAGACGGCCGAGGGCGAGATCCGCGCCCTCGTCAGCGACGGCAGCGAGGTCAAGACCCTGAAGAAGGGCGAGGGCGGCGTCATCGTCCTCAACCAGACGCCCTTCTATGGCGAATCCGGCGGCCAGGTCGGCGATGTCGGCGAGATCCGAGGCGGGAAGGGCGCCCTGTTCCGCGTGACCGGCACCCAGAAGCGCGCCGACGGCCTCTTCATCCACCAGGGCACTGTCGAGAAGGGCACCTTCAAGCCCGGCGAGGCGGTCGAACTCGCTGTCGACCATGGCCGCCGCAGCGCCACCCGCGCCAACCACTCCGCCACCCACCTCCTCCACGAGGCACTCCGCCAGGTGCTCGGCGATCACGTCGCCCAGAAGGGCTCGCTCGTCGCGCCCGATCGCCTGCGTTTCGATTTCTCCCATCCAAAGCCGATGACGGCCGACGAGCTCGCCGCCGTCGAGCGCCTCGCCAATGCGCTGATCCTGCAGAATGCCCCGGTCGAGACCCGTCTCATGGATCTCGAGGAGGCGATGAAGTCGGGGGCCATGGCGCTCTTCGGCGAGAAATATGGCGAGGAGGTCCGCGTCGTCAGCATGGGGCTGGCCGAGGAGGGCGCCAAGGCCGGCCGGACCTATTCGGTCGAATTGTGCGGCGGCACGCATGTGCGCCGCACCGGCGATATCGGCCTCGTCCGTATTCTCGCCGAGCAGGCGGTGGCGTCCGGCGTCCGTCGCATCGAGGCGTTGACCGGGGCCGCCGCGCGCGACTATCTCGCCCACCAGGACGAGCGCGTTCGCCGCATCGCCGCCATGCTGAAGACGAGGCCGGACGAGGTCGTGACCCGCATCGAGCAGGTCATGGACGAGCGCAAGGGCCTCGAGCGTCAGCTCGCCGAGGCCAAGCGCCAGCTCGCGCTCGGCGGTAGCGCCGGCGCTTCGGCTGGCGCCGCCGCCGCCGGGCCGATCAGCGAGGTGGCCGGCGTCAAGCTGTTCGCACGCGTGGTGAAGGGCATTCCGCCCAAGGACCTGCGCGGCCTCGTCGACGACGGCAAGCGTCAGGTCGGCTCGGGTGTCGTCGCGATCGTCGGCGTGACGGACGACGGCAAGGCGGGCCTTGCGGTCGGCGTGACCGACGATCTCACCGCGCGACTGAGCGCCGTCGATCTGGTGCGCATCGGCGCCGAGGCGCTCGGCGGCAAGGGCGGTGGCGGCAGGCCCGACCTGGCCCAGGCCGGCGGCCCCGACGGCGGTCTCGCCGATGCCGCGTTGGCTGCCATCGAGAAGGATTTGAAGGCTCGCGCCGCGGTCGCTTGAGAAAAACCGTGGACGGTGGCGGCGGCCCCTTGCGGGGCCGTCGCGGCTCAGGCCCCGCCGGTCTCGACCGGAAGGTCGGGATCGGCGCCCCACTCCGCCCACGAGCCGTCATAGACGGCGGTCTGGCGGTGGCCGACGAGTGCGAGCGCAAGTGCGACGACGCCCGCCGTCACGCCCGAGCCGCAGGAGGCGATCACCGGCCGCCCGAGATCGACCCCCGCGCCCTGAAGCGCCGCCTTGATGCCGGCCTCGTCGAGATAGGTGCCGTCGGGCCTCACCAGATCGGCGAAGGGCAGGTTCCGCTAGCCGGGAATATGTCCGCCCTTCAGCCCGGGCCGCGGCTCGGGATCGCGCCCGGCAAAGCGGCCGGCCGGCCGCGCATCGACGATCTGCGCGCTTCCCGGCGCCTCCAGCACCCCCCGTATGTCGTCCCGGTCGCGGATCAGCTCGGCATTGGCCCGGACCGTGAAATGACGCTCGGTCCGCGCCATCGGCGGCATGTCCTCGATCGGCCGGCCCTCGGCGCGCCATTTCGGCAATCCGCCGTTCAGCACCGCCACATCGTCCTTGCCCATCGCCCGGAACATCCACCACACGCGCGGCGCGCTGTAGATGCCCTTCTGGTCGTAGACGACGATGCGCATGCCGTCCCCGATTCCCATCCGCCGCATCCGCGAGGAGAACTTGGCGGCCGGCGGCAGCATGTGCGGCAGCGACGAGCCGGTGTCGGAGATCTCGTCGATGTCGAAGAACTGGGCGCCGGGGATGTGCCCGGCGGCATACTCGGCCCGCGCATCGCGCTTTTCTGTCGGCAGGTACCAGGTGGCGTCGAGCACGACGAGATCGGGCGCGGTGAGATGCGCCTCGAGCCAGTCGGTCTCGACGAGCCATTTGCCGGAAAGCCCTGCCATATGTCGTCCTCCGTTCTGCGCGGATTGGGGAATCTGTGGTGGTCGTGAGCGGTGAATGGTGAACTGGTGAGCACTGGGGAGCACTGGTGAGCCGTGAACGGCCCGTGGCGGGTCGAGGCCGCGGCGGCTCAGCGTAGCATCTCAAGCATCGCCCACAACGATCCTGATTCGCCGGTTGATCGCACCCTTCTTCTCGATCTTGGTGACGGTGACGCGACCGATCTGCGATGTCCGGCGCACATGCGTGCCGCCGCAGGGCTGCAGATCGAGCCCCTCGATCTCGACGAGCCTGACGCGGCCCCGCCCGGTCGGCGGCTTCACCGACATGGTGCGGATGAGTTCCGGCCGCGCCGCCATCTCCTCCTCCGAGATCCAGCGATGGCCGACCGCCCGGTCCGCGGCAATCTCTGCATGCAGACGCGTCGTGAGCTCGTCCTTGTCGAGGCCGGCATCTGGAATGTCGAAGTCGAGCCGGCCCTCGAGCGGCCCGACCTGACCGCCCGTGACCGGGAAGGCGACGAGCGCGCAGAGAAGATGGAGCGCGGTATGCGTGCGCATGTGCCGGTGGCGCAGGTCCCAGTCGATCTCCGCGGTCACCTCGTCGCCGGGGGCGAGTCCCTTGGCCATGCTCTCGGCCGGCACGTGCACGATACCGCGGCCGTCGGCGTCATAGACCGTCGTCGCGATGGCGATCGTCCGCCCGTCCGGTCCGACCAGCCGGCCACGGTCGCCCGGCTGCCCGCCGCCGGTCGGATAGAAGACGGTGCGGTCGAGCAGGACGCCGCCACGCGCGTTGACCGAGACGACCCGCGCCGGACACGACTTCAGATAGGCATCCTCGCGGAACAGCTCCTCGGTCAGTTGCGGCGCGGTCATGGGGCCCTCCGGCGATTGGGATTGCGGCGCGAGGCGGCGGAAGCTCAGGCCCCCTCGGGATCGACGCGCATGTCGGGAAGCGGATCGGCGGCCGCCTCCAGGAAGGATGGCACGGGCAGCCCTTTGGAGCGCAGGAATGCCGGATTGAACAGCTTGCTCTGATAGCGCATGCCGTGGTCGCAGAGCATGGTCACGATGGTATGGCCCGGTCCCATCTCGCGGGCGAGGCGGATGGCGCCCGCGATATTGACGCCGCTCGAGCCGCCGAGACAGAGCCCCTCCTCGGTGACCAGCCGGAAGACGATGTCGAGCGCCTCGGCATCGTCGATCAGATAGGAGGCATCGACAGGGGCTCCCTCGAGATTGGCGGTGATGCGGCCCTGACCGATGCCCTCGGTCACCGACGAGCCCTCCGATTTGAGCGTTCCGGTGGTGTAGTAGGCGTGCAGCGCGGCGCCGTGCACGTCGGCGAGGGCGATGCGGATGTCGGACCGGTGGGCCTTCAGCCCCATGCCGACGCCGGCGAGCGTGCCGCCCGAGCCGACCGCCGAGACGAAGCCATCGATCCGCCCGCCGGTCTGGCGCCAGATCTCTTCGGCGGTGGTGCGGATATGGCCCTCGCGATTGGCGGTGTTGTCGAACTGATTGGCCCAGATCGCGCCGTTCGGGCTCGTCCGGGCGAGCGCTTCGGCGAGGCGGCCGGAATATCTCACATAGTTGTTCGGGTTGCGGTAGGGAGCGGCCGGCACCTCGACGAGCCGCGCACCGATCAGCCTCAGCGCATCCTTCTTCTCCACCGACTGCGTCTCGGGGATGACGATCACCGTCTTGTAGCCGAGCGCCGAGCCGACGAGGGTGAGGCCGATGCCGGTATTGCCCGCCGTGCCCTCGACGATGGTACCGCCCGGCTTCAGCGTGCCGCGCTTCACCGCGTCCTCGATGATGAAGAGCGCCGCCCGGTCCTTGACCGACTGGCCGGGATTCATGAACTCGGCCTTGCCGAGGATCGTGCAGCCGGTTGCCTCCGAGGCCCGCGCGAGCCTGACGAGTGGGGTATTGCCGATCGCCCCGGTGATGCCGGCGGCGATGGTGGAGACCGGTTCTGGCATGATGCCCTCGTCGGTTGTTGCGGATGAGGAGGCATGCCGTTGCCGGCGGCTGCCGGCCTCGGGCCGCGGCGCCCGGCCGATCCCGGGCGCACACGGGTGCTCAGACGTACCGCCCCGCGATCAGGACATAGACGACGGCGAACAGCACCGCCGAGATGACCGAGGTGATGAGCGCCTTCTTGACGAGCCCCGGCGCCACCGGCGCGCTGCCGGGCGTGCCGGGCACGCGCTCACCAGCTTCGTCCTGTGTCTTGACCCCGAGCGGCAGCACCGCGAACAGGATGGTCCACCAGATGACGAAATAGATGGCGATGCCGAATGCGATGGACATGACGATCAGGCCTCCTCGAGCTCGACGAGCGTGCCGCAGAAGTCCTTGGGATGAAGGAACAGCACCGGCTTGCCGTGCGCTCCGGTCTTGGGCTCTCCGGTGCCGAGCACCCGGGCGCCGGCCGCCACCAGCCGGTCGCGCGCGGCGATGATGTCCGCAACCTCGTAGCAGACATGGTGCATGCCGCCCGACGGGTTCTTGGCGAGGAAGCCCGCGATCGGCGAACTGTCGCCGAGCGGCTCGAGCAGCTCGATCTTGGTATTGGCGAGCGTGATGAAGACGGTCGTCACGCCGTGCTCGGGCTGTGGCTCGGCCGCAGAGACCGTCGCCCCGAGCGCATTGCGATAGAGTGCCGCCGCCGCGCCGATGTCGGGAACAGCGATGGCGACATGATTGAGACGGCCGATCATCGTCGGGCGCCTGCGTTTCATCTTGAACGCCGGCCGGGGGCGGCGGGGTTCCGATGGCCGGCGGCGGGTTGCGATGGCCGGTGCCTGTCTTCGGCGAGCGTTTCCCGCCCTCTCGCCGCCCGCTCGTCACTGTCGCCCGGCCTACACCACCGTCACCATGACCTTGCAGATCGGCTTCTTGCCCCAGGCCTCGTTCACCGCCGAGCGGGCCGCCCGTTGCGCCGCCTCGCGCACCACCGAATGGTCCTTGCGGCGGGCGCGCGGAATGCTCTCGATCGCGTCCTCGACGGCATCGAGGATCAGCGTCTCGATCTCGACACCGTCCGCGTTGACGCCGGGTAGCCCGTCGGTCACCACTTCCGGATCCGCCGCCAGCCGCCCGTCGCGCTCGACGACCAGCGAAACGACGACGATGCCGGCGAAGGAGAGACGCCGGCGCTGCCGGGCGGGCCCGTCCTCGGCATCGATCAGGATGTTGCCGTCGCGATGGATGCGGCCGACCGGCACGTCGTCGACGATCGCGGCCGGCCCCGGCAGGATGCGCACCAGCGTGCCGTTGCGCGCCGCGACGACATGGCCGACGCCCTGCGCCCGCGCGAAGCGTCCCTGCTCCTCGAGATGGCGGATCTCGCCATGCATGGGGATGAGCGCCCGTGGCCGGGTCAGCTCGTAGATCCGCTTCAGCTCGCCGCGCCGCGGATGGCCGGTGACATGGACGAGCCCTTCGGCATCGGTCACCACCCGCGCACCGAGGCCGGCGAGCCCGTTCTGCACCCGCCCCACCGCCTTCTCGTTGCCGGGGATGGTGCGCGAGGAGAAGATCACCGTGTCGCCGGCCGCCACCGACACGCTCGGATGGCTGTCCTCGGCGATGCGCGCCATCGCCGCCCGCGGCTCGCCCTGGCTGCCGGTGCAGATCGCGAGCACATGCCGGCGGTCGAGATAGCCATAGGCATCCTGGTCGTGGAACTTGAGATTGGCCGGCAGATAGCCGGTCTCCTGTCCGACGGCGATGACCCGGTGCAGCGCCCGTCCGGCGATGACGATGTCGCGGCCCGCGCTGCGCGCCGCCTCCGCGATCGAGCGGATGCGCGCGACATTGGAGGCGAAGGTCGTGACGATGACGCGCTGCTCGGCCCGCTCGATGATGCCGGCGAGCGAGCGGGCCACCTCGGCCTCCGAGGGAGAGATGCCTTCGCGCATGGCATTGGTGGAATCGCACACCAGCGCATCGACGCCCTCCTCGCCGAGCGCGGCGAGGCGTGCCTCGTCGGTCGGCTGGCCGATCAGCGGATCGGGATCGAGCTTCCAGTCGCCGGTATGGACGACGAGGCCGAGCGGTGTGCGGATGGCGAGGGCGTTCGGCTCGGGGATCGAATGGGCGACGGTGACGAGCTCGACATCGAACGGGCCGGCGGCGAAACGGCTGCCGAGCGGCACCTCGGTGATCGGCAGCTTGAGGCCGGGCCGTTCCTCGAGCTTGGCGCGCAGCAGCGCCGCCGTGAAGGGCGTGGCGAAGATCGGCGCCTTGAGGCGCGGCCACAGATCGACGACGGCGCCGAAATGGTCCTCGTGGGCATGCGTCAGCACGATGCCGACGAGATCCGCCCGGTTCTCCTCGATGAAGCGCGTGTCGGGCATGATGACATCGACGCCCGGCTCGTCGACGCCCGGAAAGGTGATGCCGAGATCGACCATCAGCCAGCGGCGGTCTTGCGGCGGCCCGAACCCGTAAAGATAGAGGTTCATGCCGATCTCGCCGATGCCGCCGAGCGCGACGAAGGCGAGTTCGTCCGCGCCCTTCGATGCGGGGCGGCGGGCCATCAGCCGCGGCTCCCCGCGGCGGACGGCGATGATGTGCCGGCCGGGTCCGTCCCGATCGCCACGTCGCCGAATGTGATCGTCAGCACACGCCCTCCCTCGCCCGCCAGCAGCAGCGCGCCAGTTCTGTCGAGACCTGCAAATTGCCCGGAACGCGGGCCCTCGGCCCCATTGACGCTGATTGGCGTGCCGAGCGCAAGGGTCCGCTCGAGAAATGCCTGACGGACGGGACCGAGATCATCGCCGGTGCTCCAGCAGCCGAGCCAGCGATCGAAGCCATGGCCGAGCACGTCGAGTGCCGCCTCGGGCCTGACCGCGAGCCCGAGATCGCAGAGGGCGGCGGCCGGGCGAGCCGGATCGCCGATGTCGGGCGCGGTGGCGAGGTTGACGCCGAAACCGACGACCGCGGCGAGCCCGGCGGCGGGCGGCGGCGGTGTCACCGTCTCGACGAGGATGCCGCCGAGCTTCCCGCCATCGAGCAGAAGGTCGTTCGGCCATTTGAGGCGGAGCGAGGACACCGCCGCGCACTCGCCGATCAGGGTGGCGACCGCCTCGTGAAGCGCGACGCCGGCAACGAGCGAGAGCTGTGCGGCCCGCCACGGCACCATGTCGAGCCGCACAAGCGCGCTCGCATGCAGATTGCCGGCCTCGGACCGCCATGGCCGCGACGCCCGGCCGCGACCCGCCGTCTGCCGGCCCGCCATGACCCAGACCCGGCCCGGATCGCCCGCCGCCGCCAGCGCCAGCGCATCGGCATTGGTCGAGCCGGTCTCCTCCTTGTAGATCAGTCGCCAGCCCCCGGGGAGCTCGGACGGATGCTCGCAATGACCGCTCATGGCTCCGTCAGAACAGCGACTTGGCAGCCACCTCGGCCGCCGCCACGGCCGCGCCGGCATGACCGCGAGCACCGGGAAGAGCAGGAGCGCCGACACGATCATCACCGTCCACAACGTCGCCGGCAGTGGCTGGAAGGGCTCGGCCGCCTCGTCGAAGAACATGATCTTGACGATGCGCAGATAGTAGTAGGCGCCGACCACGCTCGCCAGCACGCCGAGCACGGCGAGCCAGTAGAGGCCCGCCTGCACCGCCGGCAGGAAGACGTAGAATTTGGCGAAGAAGCCGGCGAGCGGCGGGATGCCGGCGAGCGAGAAGAACAGCATGGCGATCACCGCCGCCATCGGCAGATTGGTGCGGGCAAGGCCGGCGAGCTCGTCGATCTCCTCGACCATGGCATCGCCGCGCCGCATGCCGAGGATGGCCGCGAATGTGCCGAGCGTCATCACCAGATAGATGGCGAGATAGACGAGCACGCCCCGCGTTCCCTCCGGCGTTCCGGCGGCGAGCCCGACCAGCGCATAGCCGACATGGCCGATCGAGGAATAGGCCATCAGCCGCTTGATGTTGGTCTGGCCGATCGCGCCGAACGCGCCGAGCGCCATCGACAGCAGCGACAGGAAGATGATGATCTGCTGCCACTGCAACCCGATGCCGGCGAAGGCGACGAGCATGGTGCGCAGGAGCAGCGCCATCGCCGCCATCTTGGGCGCAGCCGCGAAGAAGGCGGTGACCGGCGTCGGCGCGCCCTCGTAGACGTCGGGCGTCCACATGTGGAAGGGAACCGCCGAGACCTTGAAGGCGAGCCCCGCCAGCAGGAAGACGAGGCCGAACACGACACCGAGATGGAGGCTCGGGGCCGCCGCCACTGCAGCCGCGATGTCCTTGAAATGGGTCGAGCCGGTGAAGCCGTAGATCAGCGAGGCGCCATAGAGCAGCATGCCCGACGACAGCGCGCCGAGGACGAAATATTTGAGGCCGGCCTCGCTCGAACGCACCGAATCGCGGCGGAACGAGGCGATCACGTACAGCGCGAGGCTCTGCATCTCGAGGCCGAGATAGAGCGCGATCAGATCCCCCGCCGAGATCATCACGAACATGCCCGCCGTCGAGAGCAGCACCAGCACCGGATACTCGAATTTGAGGATGCCGGCGCGGCGCAGATAGTCGAACGACATGACGAGCGTCACCGCTGCGCCGATCAGCGTCAGCATCTTCATGAAGCGCGCGAAATCGTCGACCACGAAGGCGCCATGGAACAGGCTGAGCGTCGCCCCGCTGTTGCGCGCGACGAAATAGCCGGCGCCCGCCATCACCGCGACCGCCAGCCAGCCCGAGGCGAGCCCGGAACTCTCGCCGCGGAACACGCCATAGAGCAGGATCATGATCGCGCCGATGACGAGGATCAGCACCGGATAGACGGCTTCGAGGCCGAGGGCCTGGTCGAGCAGTTCTGCCATAGCGTTCGTCTCTGTCGCTCGTCTGTTGCCGTTTGGGCGGGTCCGGGGTGAGGTGCCGGCGGCGCCGATTGTTCAGGGAGAGGCCAGCGCCAACGCCGCCGTCCGCGCGAGCCCGAGACCCGTCTCGTAGTCCGCGATCAGCTTCTGCGCCGAGGCCGCCATCACGTCGAGCAGCGCCGCCGGATAGATGCCGAACAGCACCGTCAGCGCGACGAGCGGCGCCATCACCGCAATCTCGCGCCGGTTCATGTCGAGGATCGTCTTCAGGCTCGACTTCTCGAGCGCGCCGAAAATGACGCGCCGGTAGAGGAAGAGCGCATAGGCCGCCGACAGGATCACGCCCGAGGTGGCAAGGAACGACACCCAGGTGTTGACCCGGAACGCGCCAAGCAGCGTCAGGAATTCGCCGACGAAGCCCGACGTCCCCGGCAGCCCGACATTGGCCATGGTGAACACCATGAAGCAGAAAGCGTAGATCGGCATCCGCTTGGCGAGCCCGCCATAGGCCGCGATCTCGCGCGTGTGCATGCGGTCGTAGACGACGCCGACGCACAGGAACAGGGCCGCCGAGACGATGCCGTGCGAGAGCATCTGGAAGATGCCGCCCTGCACGCCCTGGGTCGAGAAGGTGAAGATGCCCATCGTCACGAAGCCCATATGGGCGACCGAGGAATAGGCGATCAGCTTCTTCATGTCCTCCTGCGCGAGCGCGACGAGCGAGGTGTAGATGATGGCGACGACCGACAGCACGAAGACGAGCGGCGCGAGCTCGGCCGAAGCGAGCGGGAACATCGGCATCGAGAAGCGCAGGAAGCCGTAGCCGCCCATCTTGAGCAGGATGCCCGCGAGGATGACGGAGCCCGCCGTCGGTGCCTCGACATGGGCGTCGGGCAGCCAGGTGTGCACCGGCCACATCGGCATCTTGACGGCGAAGGAGGCGAAGAAGGCGAGCCAGAGCCAGGTCTGCATGCCGGCCGGGAAGCGGCCGGGCTCCAGCAACTGGACGATGTCGGTGGTGCCGGCGTGATAATACATCGCCATCAGCGCCAGCAGCATCAGCACCGAGCCGAGCAGCGTATAGAGGAAGAACTTGAAGCTCGCATAGACCCGGCGCTTGCCGCCCCACACGCCGATGATCAGGAACATCGGGATGAGGCCGCCCTCGAAGAACAGGTAGAAGAGCAGCAGGTCGAGCGCGCAGAACACGCCGATCATCAGCGTCTCGAGCACCAGGAAGGCGATCATGTACTCCTTGACGCGGGTGCCGATCGCCTCCCAGCTCGCCAGGATGCAGAGCGGCATCAGGAAAGTCGTCAGGATCACGAACAGCATCGAGATGCCGTCGACACCGAGCTTGTAGGTGATGCCGCTGCCGATCCAGGGCCGCTCCTCGATGAACTGGAAGCCCGGATTGGACGGCTCGAAATCCCACCACACCAGCAGCGACACCGCGAAGGTGATCACCGTGGTCCACAGCGCGACCCACCGGGCATTGCGGCGCGCATCGTCGTCGTCGCCCCGCACGATCAGGAGGATCAGCGCCGCGCCGAACAGCGGCAGGAAGGTAACGGTCGAAAGGATCGGCCAGCCCTCGGTCATCATGCTCAGTTCCCCATTCCGGTCAGTCGGCCGGCGAACTCGCTGAGCATCTGGCGGTACTCGGCCGGCATCATGAAGAGCGTCGTGATCACCGTGACGCCGATCAGCATCACGAAGGCGTAGTGGTACACATAGCCCGACTGCAGACGGACCACGCGGTTGGTGACGTCGCCGACCCGAGCGGCGATGCCGTCGGGGCCCAGACCGTCGATGATCGCCCCGTCGCCGGTCTTCCACAGCGCCCGGCCGAGCCAGCGTGCCGGCCTGACGAAGATGAAGTCGTAGAGCTCGTCGAAGTACCACTTGTTGAGCAGGAAGAGGTAGATCGGGCGGAAGGCCGAGGCGAGCGCGACCGGCATCGACGGTGCGACCTGGTAGAACAGATAGGCAAGGCCGAGGCCGAGCATCATGGCGATGAACGGCGACCACGCGACGATCTCCGGCACATGGTGGGCATGCTCGAGAATGTGGTTCTCGGGAGCTGTGAAGATCGCGCCCTTCCAGAAGTGCTCGTAGCCCTCGCCGATGAAGGCATTGGCGAAGACGACGCCCGCCAGCAACGCCCCGAGCGCCAGGATGGCGAGCGGCACGATCATCACCATCGGGCTTTCATGGGCGTGCTCGAGCACATGGTGATCGGCCCGGCTCTTGCCGTGGAAGGTCAGGAACATCAGCCGCCACGAGTAGAAGGAGGTGAAGAAGGCGGCGACGACGAGCAGGATGAAGGCATAGTTCGACGCCGGATTGTGCGAGGCGTAGGTCGCCTCGATGATCGCATCCTTGGAATGGAAGCCGGCCGTGCCGAACAGGTGCGGGATGCCGACGCCGGTGAGCGCCAGCGTGCCGATCAGCATCATCGCCCAGGTGACCGGCACCTTCGAGCGGATGCCGCCCATCAGGCGGATGTCCTGCTCGTGATGCATGGCATGGATGACGGAGCCGGCGCCGAGGAACAGCAGCGCCTTGAAGAAGGCATGCGTGAAGAGGTGGAAGATGCCGGCCGAATAGGCGCCGACCCCAAGGGCGGCGAACATGTAGCCGAGCTGCGAGCAGGTCGAGTAGGCGATGACCCGCTTGATGTCGTTCTGCACGAGCCCGACGGTGGCGGCGAAGAAGGCCGTCGTCGCGCCGACGATGGTGACGACCGTCAGCGCCGTCTCGGAATGCTCAAAGAGCGGCGACAGCCGTGCCACCATGAAGACACCCGCCGTCACCATGGTCGCGGCATGGATGAGGGCGGAGACCGGTGTCGGACCCTCCATCGCGTCGGGCAGCCAGGTGTGCAGCAGGAACTGCGCCGACTTGCCCATGGCGCCCATGAAGAGCAGCAGGCACAGAACCGTCAGCGTGTCGACCTGCCAGGAAAGGAAGGTCATGGTGTGGAGGGATGGGCGGGACCGGCCACCTCGCCCGCCGCCTGGAACACCTGGTCGAAACCGATCGTGCCGAAGATCGCGAAGATGCCGAAAATGCCGAGCGCGAAGCCGAAATCGCCGACCCGGTTGACGACGAAGGCCTTGATGGCGGCCGCGCATGCCGAGGGCTTCTCGTACCAGAAGCCGATGAGGAGGTAGGAGGCGAGACCCACGCCCTCCCAGCCGAAGAACATCTGCAGGAAATTGTCGGCCGTCACCAGCATCAGCATGGCGAAGGTGAAGAGCGACAGATAGGCAAAGAAGCGCGGCCGCGCCGGATCCTCGTGCATGTAGCCGATCGAGTAGACGTGCACGAGGCTCGACACCGTGTTGACGACGACCAGCATCACCGCCGTCAGCGTGTCGACGCGGATCATCCAGGCGCTGTCGAGGTCGCCTGAGGTGATGAAGCGCAGGAGCGTGACCTTCTCCGGGCCGTGCGCCTCCGGGCCGGCGGCGAAGCCGATCTGGTAGAACACCACCCAGGACAGCACCGCCGCAACGACGAGCAGGCTCGATGTGACGAGCTCCGACCCGCGCGCATCGATGGCCCGGCCGAGAAAGCCCGCGATCAGCGCGCCGACGAGCGGCAGGAAGACGATGGCCTGGTAGATCATATGCTCCGCTCCAGGAGGTAGGCAGTGGGCCGTGGGCCGTAAGCGTGGGCCATGGGCAGGAGGCGATGGACAGGAGGCCTTGCGAGAACGGAAGCGACCCGATCGTATCGGCGAGGCACCATTGCCGGCCTCTCCCCGCTTCCGATTTCCCCTCCCCGTGCCCTGTCACCTCACCCCTTCATCATGTTGATGTCCTCGACGGCGATCGAGCCGCGATTGCGGTAGTAGACGACGACGATGGCGAGCCCGATCGCCGCCTCCGCCGCCGCTACCGTCAGCACGAAGAGCGCGAACACCTGGCCGGCAAGGTCGCCGAGGAAGGCCGAGAACGCGACGAGGTTGATGTTGACCGCGAGCAGCATCAGCTCGATCGACATCAGGATGACGATGACGTTCTTGCGGTTGAGGAAGATGCCGAAGATGCCGATGGTCAGCATCACGGCCGCGACCGTCAGATAGTGTCCGAGCCCGATCGTCATCATGGTCCCCCGTACTCCCCGCTCTTCGGCCGCCGGCTAAGGCCGCTCATCTCGACCGCTCGCTCGCGGGGAACACCGCCTCGCCTGACTTCACCTTGACGACCTCGAGCGCGCTCGCGGGACGGCGCGCCACCTGCCGGGCGATGTCCTGGCGTTTGACGCCCTCCTTGTGCCTGAGCGTCAGCACGATGGCACCGATCATGGCGGTCAGGAGCACGAGGCCGGCGATCTCGAAATAGAGCACGTACTGCGTGTAGAGGATGCGCCCGAGGGCCTCGGTATTGGTGAGGCCGGTGGCGGTCGGCGCGGCAAGCCGCTCGGCTCCGCCCGGCGCCGTCGCCCAGGAGACGACGAGCGTCACCAGTTCGACCGCCAGCACGATGCCGACGAGCGCCCCGAGCGGGGCGTTCTTCATGAAGCCGGCCCGCAGCTCGGCGAAGTCGACGTCGAGCATCATGACGACGAACAGGAACAGCACGAGCACCGCGCCGACATAGACGACCACCAGGATCATCGCCAGGAACTCCGCCCCGAGCAACACGAAGAGGCCGGCGGCGTTGAAGAAGGCGAGGATCAGGAACAGGACCGAATGCACCGGGTTGCGGGCGAACACGACCATCAGCGCCGAGAGGATCATCACGGCCGAGAAGACGTAGAAGAGAAGCGAGGCGAGGATCATGGGGCCGGTCCGTCCTCAGCGATAGGGCGCGTCGAGCGCGATGTTCTGCGCGATCTCGCGCTCCCAGCGGTCGCCGTTGGAGAGCAGCCGCGCCTTGTCGTAGTAGAGTTCCTCGCGCGTCTCGGTGGCGAACTCGAAGTTCGGCCCCTCCACGATGGCATCGACCGGACAGGCCTCCTGGCAGAGCCCGCAATAGATGCACTTCACCATGTCGATGTCGTAGCGCGTCGTGCGGCGCGTGCCGTCGTTGCGCCGCGGACCCGCCTCGATGGTGATCGCCTGGGCCGGGCAGATCGCCTCGCACAGCTTGCAGGCGATGCAGCGCTCCTCGCCGTTGGGATAGCGCCTGAGCGCATGCTCGCCGCGGAAGCGGGGCGACAGCGGCCCCTTCTCGAAGGGATAGTTGAGTGTCGCCTTCGGTTTGAAGAAGTAGCGCATGGCGAGCACGAGTGCGGAGACGAACTCCGCGAGGAACAGTGCCTTGCCGGCCTGGAGCACCCTCGACATGGACCTATCCTTTCCCCGCCGCAGGACGCGCACCAAAGGTTGGCGCGATGCGCTTGCGATCGTCTGCCATGCGCGCCGCCTCGCTCATCGGCCGAGGCCCCCGAACTGCAGCGCACCGGCAACCACCACCACCATGGCGAGCGACAAGGGCAGGAACACCTTCCAGCCCAGCCGCATGAGCTGGTCGTAGCGGTAGCGCGGCACGATCGCCTTCACCATCGCGAACATGAAGAACACGAACACCACCTTGGCGACGAACCAGACGAGCCCCGGCACCATGTTGAGCGGCCAGATGTCGACCGGCGGCAGCCAGCCGCCGAGGAACAGGATCGTCGTCAGCGCGCACATCGTGGTGATGGCGACATACTCGCCGAGCATGAAGAGCAGGTAGGGCGTCGAGGAATATTCGACCATGAAGCCGGCGACGAGCTCGGATTCGGCCTCGGGCAGGTCGAAGGGCGGCCTGTTGGTCTCGGCGAGCGCCGAGATGAAGAACACGATGAACATCGGGAACAGCGGCAGCCAGTACCAGTTGAGCATGCCCCACGGGCCGCGCTGCGCCTCGACGATCTCGTTCAGGTTGAGCGATCCCGCGCACAACAGCACGGTGATGATGACGAACCCGATCGACACCTCGTAGGAGACCATCTGCGCCGCCGAGCGCAGCGATCCGAGGAAGGGGTATTTCGAGTTCGACGCCCAGCCGCCCATGATGATGCCGTAGACGCCGAGCGAGGAGATGGCGAAGATGTAGAGGATGCCGACATTGAGATCGGCGATCGCCCAGCCGTCGCTGACGGGTATGACGGCCCAGGCGGCGAGCGCGGTCGTCGTCGAGACCACCGGCGCCAGCAGGAAGATCGCCTTGTCGGCGCCGGCCGGGATGAGCGGCTCCTTGAAGGCGAACTTCAGCAGGTCGGCGAAGGACTGCAGGAGGCCGAAGGCACCGACCACGTTGGGGCCGCGGCGCATCTGCACGGCGGCCCAGACCTTGCGGTCCATCAGCAGCAGATAGGCGATGACGAGCAGCAGCGCGACGAGCAGCGCGACGCTCTTCACCAGCGTGAGGAACACCGCAAAGCCCCACGCTTCCCAATTGGGCAGAACCGTCCCCGTCCAGAAATCAGCCATCGGTCCCGGTCGCCCCCAGAAGCGTCGGTTGTGCCACCCGCCCCGGGCGGGGCGCGGCCTCCGCGAGCGCCAGATCGAGCGCCGCGTCGGCATGGATGAGCGTCGTGTCGAATACCGGCACCGCGACATTCGCGGGCCCGAGCAGCATGCCGACCTCGGTGCAGCCGAGGATCAGGCAGTCGGCTCCCTTGGCGACCAGCCGCGCGGCGATCGCCTCGTAGCTCGCCCGGCTCTGCGCCTGCACGATGCCGCGGCAGAGCTCCTCGTAGATGATGCGGTGGGTCGAGGCGCGGTCCTCGGCGTCCGGCACGATCGGCGCAAGGCCGTGGCGGTCGGCGAGGCGGCCTTTGTAGAACGCCTCCTCCATCGTGTAGCGCGTCGCCATCAGGCCGGGGCGCTTCAGGCCGGCCGCGCGGATGCGCTCGGCAGTCTGATCGGCGATGTGGAGGAAGGGAACGGTGATCGCCGCCTCGATGGCGTCGGCGAGCTTGTGCATGGTGTTGGTCGCGAGCAGGATCATGTCCGCGCCCGCACCCTCGAGCCGCCGGGCGATATCGGCGAGCCGCGCGCCCGCGGCCGTCCAGGCGCCGGCCGCCTGCATCTCGGCGATCGGCGCGAAGTCGACCGACCACACCAGGATCTCGGCCGAGTGCAGCCCGCCGAGCCGGCGCCGCGCCTCCTCGTTGAGGCGACGACAGTAGAGCGCGGTCGATTCCGCACTCATGCCGCCTATGATGCCGATGGTCCTCATCTCGTCGGGTCGATCTCTGTTGGCATGGCCTTGCATCTATTCGGCGGCGCTCAGCGCCTTGCGGCCCTCGCGGAAGGCGCTCATCTCGGCCATGACGGCGGAGGCACGTGCAATCGGATTGGTCAGGTAGAAATTGCCGATGGCCGCGCCGAACGCCTTGCCCTCCGGCGAGCCGCCCTCGCCGGCCAGCCTCGCGATGCCGGCCGAGCCGTGATCCGCCACCTCGTCGATCGCCGCGAGCGTCGGGACGGCCGCGTGCATCGCCTGCCGAAGCTCAGCGAGATTGTCGTAGGGCAGCGCCGCGCCGAGCGCGCCGGAGAGCGCCCTGATCACCGCCCAATCCTCCTTGGCGTCGCCGGGCGGGAACACCGCACGCGCGCCGAGCTGGGCCCGGCCTTCCGTGTTCACATAGGTGCCGTTCTTCTCGGTATAGGCGGCGCCCGGCAGCACCACGTCGGCACGATGCGCGCCGGCGTCTCCATGACTGCCCAGATAGACGACGAAGGTCTCGCCGAGCCGGCCGGTATCGATCTCGTCGGCGCCGAGCAGGAAGAGCACATCGAGCCCGCCCTTGCCCGCGGCCGCGACCATGCCGGCGACGTCGAGCCCGCCTGTCCCCGGCACGAGACCGAGATCGAGCCCGGCCACCCTCGCCGCCGCGGTATGGAGCACGCAGAAGCCGTTCCAGCCGTCGCTGCGCCCGACGAGCCCGAGTGCGACCGCCGCCCGCGCCGCCAGTGCCAGCACCTGACGCCCGTCGGGAAGCCGGATCGCTGCCTGCCCGAGGACCATCACCGGGCGCTTCGCCGCCTTCAGCGTGTCCGCGAAGGAATGCCGGCCAGCCGCGACCTCGCCGAGCGTCTGCGCGCCGACGCCCAGATGCTCGTAGCGAAAGGTGAGATCGGCCGCCTCGCCGATCAGGCCGATCTGCGCCTCGCCCGCCCGCCAGCGCTTGCGCAGGCGCTGATTGAGAACCGGCGCCTCGAGGCGGGGATTGGCGCCGACGATCAGGATCGCATCGGCCTCCTCGAGGCCCTCGATCGTGGCGTTGAAGAGATAGGTGTCGCGACCGAGCGAAGGGTCGAGCGCCGCCCCGTCCTGCCGGCAGTCGATGTTGCGGACCCCGAGGCCCTGCATCAGGCCCTTCAGCGCGAACATCTCCTCGGCAGCGGCGAGGTCGCCGGCGATGGCGCCGATGCGCTTGGGATCGGCGGCCTTCAGCCGCGCCGCCACCACGCCGAGCGCCTCCTCCCAGCTCGCCGGCCTCAGCCGACCGCCCTCGCGCACATAGGGACGGTCGAGGCGCTGGGTCTTCAGGCCGTCGGCGACGAACCGCGTCTTGTCGGAGATCCACTCCTCGTTGATCTGGTCGTTGGCGCGCGGCAGGATCCTGACCACCTCGCGGCCGCGGGAATCGACCCGGATCGACGAGCCGAGCGCGTCCATGACGTCGACCGTCTCGGTCTTGCGGAACTCCCAGGGCCGCGCGTGGAAGGCGGTCGGGCGCGAGGTCAGCGCGCCGACCGGGCACAGGTCGATGACATTGGCCTGCAGCTCCGAGCCGAGGCCGGCCTCCAGATAGGTGGTGATCTCCATGTCCTCGCCGCGGCCGATCGCGCCGAGCTCCTCGACGCCGGCGACCTCGGTCATGAAGCGCACGCAGCGCGTGCACTGGATGCAGCGCGTCATGGAGGTCTTGACGAGGGGACCGAGATACTTCTCCTCGACGGCGCGCTTGTTCTCCTTGTAGCGGCTCGAATCGAAGCCGAAGGCCATCGCCTGGTCCTGCAGGTCGCATTCCCCGCCCTGGTCGCAGATCGGGCAGTCGAGCGGATGGTTGACGAGCAGGAACTCCATCACCCCCTCGCGGGCCTTCTTCACCATCTCCGATTTGGTGAGGATGGCTGGCGGCTCGCCGTTGCGGCCGGGCCGCAGGTCGTTGACGGTCATCGCGCAGGAGGCCTGCGGCTTGGGCGGCCCGCCGACCACCTCGACGAGGCACATCCGGCAATTGCCCGCGATCGACAGCCGCTCATGGTAGCAGAAGCGCGGAATCGAGATGCCGACCTGCGCGCACGCCTCGATCAGCGTGGTGCCGTTCTCGAACTCGTATTCGGTGCCGTCGATGTTCAGTTTCGGCATGTCGCAGCCTGAGATGTGTTGGCGCGGGGCGGTCTGGCGAGTCGGCCGGTATCCGGTGACGTCGCCGGCTTCCGGCGGGCGGGGCGGCGGCTGGGGTCCGGCGGACTCCATGGGAAGGCAGCTTGCGCCGAACCGATAGCCGCAGATGCGCCGAATGTCACGCGCAAGGAAAGCCGCAGGGGGCGGGTGGCGGTGCGCCGCCCCGGCCGCCCCGAGACGCAAGGTTCCGCTCCGTCGTCCCGCGAGCCTCGCCCGCCGCGCCGCTCAGATCTCGATCGACTGTCCGGCCTTCGGCACGACGACATTCTGTCCGGCCATCTCCTTGACGAACTTCTCCGCGCTCTGGTCGATGATCGGGAACGTGCCGTAATGGCAGGGGAAGATCGTCTTGAAGGTGAAATACTTCCGGCATGCGAGCGCCGCCTGGCGGGCGCCCATGGTGAACCGGTCGCCGATCGGCACGATGCCGATGGCCGGCTGGTAGAGCTCCTGGATCAGCTCCATGTCGGAGAAGATCGCCGTGTCGCCCATGTGGTAGAGCGTGCGCTCTGGCTCGCCCTTGGGCCGGACGACGAGCCCGCACGGGTTGCCCAGATAGATGGGGCGGCCCGTCTCGTCCTCGAGCGAGGAGGAGTGCCAGGCCGGCGTGAAAGCGATCGAGAAGCTGCCGAAGCTGATCTCTCCGCCAGGATTGCCCGGGCTCACATTGGCGACGCCCTGGCCGCCCAGATAGTTGCAGATCTCCCAGGCCGCGACCAGCGTCGCGCCGGTCGCCTTGCAGATCTGGACGGTGTCGCCGACATGGTCGGAATGCCCGTGCGTGAGCGCGACATGGCTGACGCCCTCGCTCGCCCGGGCGAGATCGAGCCCGCTCGCGGCAAAGGTCGGATTGCCGGTGAGGAAAGGGTCGATCAGGATGACGTTGCCGCCGGTCTCGATACGGAAGGCCGAATGGCCGAGCCAGGTGATCTTCATGGGGTTCCAGGTCTCTCGGGTCTTGCCGCTCAGCCTTCGCGGGGGGCGGCATTGAAATGTCGCAGATGGGTGAACCGCGCTTCTGCCGGGTTTCGCGGGCGCGCGATCCGTTCTCCTCTGATGTGTGCTTATATGTCGCCCGCGCCTCCTGGCCAATGGGTGGACGCATCCGGGCGGACCGGGACCTGCGTTGGGCGAGGCTTGCGGGCGCGCCGCCGTGGCGCTAATCGGCAGGCCATGGCCACCGATCCCGCCCTCGATCTTGAGAGTTTTGCCGCGCGGCTCCCCGCCGGTGCGCCGGTGTTCGGCCTCGACCTCGGGACCAAGACGATCGGCATCGCCATCTCCGACCTCTCGCGCACCATCGCGACCGCCTTCCACACCATCAGGCGGCGGAAATTCTCGGCCGACGCCGCCGAGCTGATCGATCTGGCCGGCCGCAACGCCATCGCCGGCCTCGTCATCGGCCTGCCCCTCAATCTCGACGGCACCGAGGGGCCGCGCGTCCAGTCGACCCGCGCCTTCGTGCGCAATCTCTCGGCGCTGACGCCGTTGCCCGTCACCTATTGGGACGAGCGCCTCTCCACCCAGGCCGTCGAGCGCATGATGATCGCCGCCGACACCTCCCGCCGACGCCGTGCCGAGGTGGTCGACGAGCTGGCCGCCGCCTATCTGCTCCAGGCCGCCCTCGACCGGCTGCGCAATCTCTAGCCCGGGCCCGATCGCTCTCGAGGTGCGCGGACGGGCGAAGATCGAGCTCGTGGACCAGTCTCTGAAGCGAAGAGCCCTTCACCCGATCGCTCGCGGGGCGGGCTTCGTCGCGGCCGCCGAAGGCGTCGATTGAACAGCGGAGCGCGCGCCGGAAGATCGGCGGCGAAAGATCTTCCGCTCGATCTGAGTATTTTTACCGCATCCTCCTGCGGCTCATAAGTCGAGCCCGCGAACCGTTGACCCGAGGCGAAAGGTGATGTGGGTGGCGCGATCGTCACACTGAAGGAACGCCGGTTCCGGACGGCTCGTCCGGTCGAAAATCGAACACATTTTCCCAGCAGCAACGCCGGTCCGGGTTCGCGCATGGAAGGCTGTGGAAGTGATCGAGTCGAGCAATACTTATGGGTCGAGTTGTTCCGGGATTGTAAAAATCCCGATCATCGATAACGGCAATCATCAAGTGCACAACGACAGGCGACCGTCAATAGCTACAATTGTAGCCGGTGATCGGACGGCGCCGGGTTGTTTGCCGGCGTGGCCTGTCGCTGGACATTCGTCTCGCCTCCGCACCCGCGAGCGGCGCTCGCCCTATGTCTCCTCCCTTCGTGGCACCGCTCTGGCTCGCACGGGGCCGACACGCGCGTCGGGGCGCAAGTCGGACACCTGAGGCGGGCCGGGACGGACGGTCCGGAACGGACGCATCCGGCGCGACCATCGTCGCGAGGGAGCGCGGCTCCACCGGGCCGAACGGATCATCGGACAGGGCGGGCTTGAGCTGGCCCGCGGCGCTCGACCCTGGCGCGTGCCCGGCACGTGCAGCGGACGCTTGCGCGCTTGCCGTCCGATGCCTCCGCAATGAGCACAGCTCCCGGTCGGGGTCGTCTGATGAGGCCAGCCGACCGGTTTCGCCCCGCAACGGGGCGCGAGCGCCGGCGCGCAGCATGCGGCCGGACTACGAGAGCAATGGTCATGACGAAGGATCTGAATGCCCTGATCGGTCGCTTCCCGCCTGGATCCCGGGAAATGATCGGCCGGTTCTGCGAGAAGGACGTCCGCTATTGGCAGCTCTGTGAGACCGCGCCGATCGCAATCTATGCCCTGGCGACGGCCCACGGTCCCTCCAATGCACGCAACACGGCCGCGCTGGCGGTGCTCGAGGGGGCGAAGCTCGCCCAAGTCCTGCAAGTGCTGGGAATTCCCCGCGGGCTGCGCCGGCTGCCCCCCGAGATCGTCGATGTGGCCTTGGCGAGCCTGTCGACCGACGGTGGCTGGATGACGGCGATCACCGGCCACCTGCCTCTCCACAATCCCCATGCCGCGCGCGAGATGCTGCTGCGAGGGAAGACCCACCTGCGTTACGCCTCGACCGAGTTCGCGGCCTGGTATTGCGGCCAGATCGCCGGTCTCGGCGGCGAGGACGATGGGCCTGAGGTCGCGCGCGTCCTCGCCGTTTACGCTTTCATTTCGAGGCTTCTCGAGGAGAGGTGTGCCGACGAGGAAGGGAACGGCTTCTCCACCGGCATGGAGATGCGGCAGCTCCTCATGGTGGCGCGGGCCTGGTTTCGCCGGCAGGCGGCCGTGATCCGGCTCAAGGAGTGCGTGATCCCGGACATGTGGCTGAAGGCAGGGTGCTGTCGGGGCCATCAGTTCCGCGCTCTCGACACCTGGTCCCGGTTCGTCGAGGAAGCCGAGGCGATGGACAATTGCGTCTGCGACCGCATGACGAATGTCGCCCTCGACGAGGTGCGCCTGTTCAGCGTCCGCGACGGTGATGGCCGGCGTGTCGCGACCGTCATGATCGGTCCGCTCGGCTGCAACCGTGCGCTTCCCGCCATCCGCGAGATCAGGGGGCCCGGCAACCGGCCGGTTTCGGACCGGGTGTACCGCGCGACGCTCGCCTGGATCGCTGGCCAGCGCAGCTATGCCCTTCCCGACGGTTCGTCCATCCCCTGGCCCGCCGCGACCCTCAGGAGGTGGCACCGGTACTGGCAGCCCTACTGGAACCACTTTGGCGACGACGCCAATCCGCTCCTGCCGCGGGTGCCCGATCCTCTCGTCTTCCGGCGCGTGGACGGCATCCTGGCCGCCGCCCAGGCCGACCTGCGCGAGCGGCGCTGAGAGGCCCCATGCGGCCGATCGACCGGACGCTCGCTCGGCGGGCGGATCGCGACCGAGCTGGCCATGAGAGGCAAGCAAGACCCGAGCCATTTCCTGGCCCGGGTCTTGCTTCCCTGCTGTTGTCGACACGACCGCGATGACCCGGCGGATGTTGCCATCCCAGGGGATGGCGATGGCCGATCGCAGTCTGCAGGCCGTCGCGGGGAACGATCGGTCCCCGGCGCGAATGGGCCGGCCCCATGCAATCGAGGGAGATGCCATGCTCGACTTTCTCACCAGCCGCATCGCGGCGCTCATCGAGGCGCTCGGCGCCGCCTTCCATCTCCCCGCCGATGCGAGCGGTACCGGCCTCGGCACGGGATGGATCGCGCTCATGACCGGCGTCGCCGTCTATCTCGGTCTCTGGTTCGGCGTGCTGCGTCCCGATGCCGACCGCGAACAGGCGGAGCGGGCGCGGCGCGACGAGCAGGACCGCTTGCGCCGGATCTGAGGCCGGAGACGCCGCGAACGAAGCCCGGCATCTGCAGGCCGCCCAACCGTGGCGCCTATCGCCGGCGCGCCGACAACGGCAGTGCCAGCGGGGCGGCCGTGGCGGCCGAACTGGCGCTTGCCAAGCGGCCCGGCTTTCCCATTGATGCCGGAAGGGGGCACCGGTCCGGCGTGCTCGCGGGCGGTCGGTCCGGCGGCGCGAGCCAGGGCGACATGATCCCGCCATGAGCGGCCGACCGGCAGTGATCCCCGCCGCCCGCCGCAATGCGCCCAACCTCCGGCCGGGCGCGGAACCCCCGCATGCTCTCCATCCTTACCGCACTCGCGCCCGTCTTCCTCATCATCGGGCTCGGCTATCTGCTCCACCGCTCCGGTCTCGTCGCCGAGCGCGACTGGTCGGCACTGGAGCACCTGACCTATTATCTGCTGTTCCCCTCGCTGATCGTGAAGACGCTGGCGACCACCGATTTCAGCGGCATCTCGCTCATCGGTCTCGTCGCCGGCTTCCTCCTCGCCCTGACGGCGGGCGCGGGGCTTCTCCTTCTCCTCAAGGTGCCGCTCTGCCGCGTCCTCGGCCTGTCCGACGCCGGCTACACCAGCCTCTTCCAGGGCACCACGCGCTGGCACGGCTTCATCGCCCTCTCGATCATCGCCGCGCTGTTCGGTGCCTCCGGCGTCGCCATCGTCTCGGTCTGCATCGCCGCGCTCGTGCCGCTCATCAACGTCGCCAACATCCTCGTGCTGATCCGCTGGGGCGACCGTCCCGCCGACGTCGTCGCCCCTCGCCTCATGCAGCAGATCGTCAAGAACCCCTTCATCATCGCCTGCCTGCTCGGCGCGATCGCCAATGCGAGCGGCCTCGGCCTGCCCGAGCCCGTCGGCTCGGCGGTCGGCATCATCAGCGGCGGCGCGCTCGGCATGAGCCTGCTCATCGTCGGGGCCGGCCTTCGGCCGCTGCGCTCGACCGGCGAATGGGGCGCGGTCGCCTTCAGCGCCGTATTCCGGCTGATCGTCATGCCGACGATCTTCTTTCTCTGCCTGACATTGTTCGGCATCGACGGTGAGGCACGCACTTTCGGCACCATCTGCGGTGGCGTGCCGACGGCGGCCGCCGCCTATGTACTCGCCCGCAAGATGGGCGGTGACGCCCCGCTGATGGCGAGCATGACGACCGCGCAGGTGATGGCCGCCAGCGTGACGCTGCCGGTGCTCATCTATGTCCTGAAGCTGCTCGAATAGTCCGCGCGGGCGGCCTCGTCGGCAAGCCGCTTGATCGGTGATATGCCCGATCGGTGAGATGAGGGTCCTTCAGGCGCCGCGGATGAAGCGCCCGGCCCGCTCCTTCAGGAGAAGCACCAGGTCGGGGCTCATGAAATCGTACGCGTCGGGGATGTCGAGCGAGACGACCCGCTTGGCGCCGAGATGGGCGCGGAAGCGCTTGCGCAGCTTGTCGCGGTGCCGGGTCTCCATGACGACGATCACGTCCGCCCAGGCGATCTGCTCGGGCGAGACCGGGGTCGTCGCGCTGTCGTCGAGCCCGCCCGAATCGGTCTCGATGCCTGGCCAGTCCGCGAACACCTGCTCGGCGGTCGGGCTCCTCAGGCGGTTCTGGCTGCACACGAAGAGGACGTTCATGGCGCTCGGCATCCGGCAATCGCGGCGGCGCTGATCTCGTGAGGCTCGGATCGCCCGCTCATTTCGCCTCCGGATCGATCCACCAGCAGTCGAGCTGCACGCCATTCAGCGGGATGACGGCGGGATGCTTCAACTGCCGCCATCGCGCGACGAACTGGTCGCTCACATGAAAGAGCGGTACCACATAATCGCCCGATATGAGCACCCGGTCGAGCGCCCGCACGGCCGAGACGAAGCTGGCCCGGTCGCGCGCCTTGAGCAGCGCGCCGATCATCGCATCGACCGCCGGGCTGTCGACGCCTGGATAGTTGAAGGTCGCCGTCCCGGCCGCCAGCTTGGTGCTCCAGCGGAAGATCTGCTCGTTGCCCGGCGACAGCGACGCCCACCAGAAGGTCTGGATCATGTCGAAGTCGAATTTCTGCAGCCGCGACTGGTACTGGCTGCCCTCGACCTGGCGCAGCGTCATCTCGATGCCCGCCCGCTTGAGGGCCTGCGCATAGCTGAGCATCAGCCGCTCCTGCTCGCGGGTCTGCGTCATCACCTCGAAGCGGAACGGCGCCCCCGTGGCGCGATCGACGAGGACGCCTTCCCGGATCTCGTAGCCGGCTTCCTTGAGGAGGCCGATCGCCTCGCGCAGATGCTCGCGGTTGCGCCCGTCGCCCGCCGACACCGGCAGGGCGTAGCTGCCATCGAGGACGGCCGGCTTGACCGCCCCGGCAAAGGGCGCGAGCAGCGTCGTCTCGGTCTCGTCCGTCGGCCGGCCGTGCGCGGAGAGCTCGGAGCGCTCGAAATAGCTCTGCGTCCGCCGGTAGGCGCCATGATAGAGCGTGCGGTTGATCCACTCGAAATCGAACAGCAGGATGAGCGCCTGCCTGACCCGCTGGTCCTTGAAGATCGCCCGACGCGTATTGAAGGCGAGGGCGGCCATGCCGGCCGGGATGCCGAGCGGAAAGCTCTCGATCACCACGCGGCCATCGGCGACGGCGGGAAAGTCGTAATCGGTCGCCCGTTTCGACGGATCGCCCTCCGAGGCATAGAGCGAGGCCCCGGTCTTCAGCGCCTCGAGCATGGCGCTGGCGTCGCGGTAGTAGTCGTAGCGGAACTCCGCGAAATTGTTGCGGCCGCGATTGACCGCAAGATCGCCCCCCCAATAGCCCGGATCGAGCCGATAGGTGATCGAGCGGCCGGGATCTACCGCGGCGACGACATAGGGCCCCGAGCCGATCGGCGGGGTGAGCGAGGTCTCCTCGAAATGCTCCGGCTCGACGGCGTGGCGCGGCAGGATCGGCATCAGTCCCATGATGAGCGGCATCTCACGGTCGCCGCCCGGCGCGAACACCATGCGGATGCCCCGCTCGCCGACCCGCTCGGTGCGGATCACCTTCTTGTAGTAGGTCTGGTGGTTGACCCGCCCGTGTTCCCTGAGGAGATCGAGCGAGAAGATCACGTCGTCGACGGTGACGGGCGCACCGTCCGAGAAATGTGCCTCCGGCCGCAGGAAAAAGGTGATGGAGCTGCGGTCGTCGGGGACGTCGACCGACTCGGCCAGCAGCCCGTAGAGCGAGAACGGCTCGTCGGCCGAGCGCGTCATCAGGCTCTCATAGACGTTCTCGCGGATGCCGTTGGCGGCGTCGCCCTTGATGATGAGCGGATTGAGGCTGTCGAACGAGCCCTGCACCGCGAGGGTCAGCCGGCCGCCCTTGGGCGCATCGGGGTCGACATAGTCGTAGTGGGAGAAGCCGGCCTGATAGCGCAGGTCGCCATGCATGGCGATGCCGTGTGCCGGCTCCGACGCGGCCGGTGCCGCCGCCCCCGCAAGCGCCGGTAGCCCGGCGAGGAGACCAAGGGCGAGGGCTTCGATCCATCGCATCGCAGCAGGGGTCCTTCTTGCCGAAGCGGCCGAATGTCGCGCCGCTCTGTCTCCCGTGGCCTCGCCGGGGCCGAACGAGGGTCTATCACAGGGTGGCGGGGAAAAAGGCAAGCTGTTGACGCACCGGCCGACCGGCCCCATCGCCGGACTATCCACCGCTGCCGTTGCGTTGCCGACACGATCCATGTTCATAAGAACTGGGGCGGTCGCGTCGCGCCGGGCGAGGCCACGGGATTGCCTCAATTGGATGTGCTAGCCCTTGGGCTCGGCGGGTGCTGCTGCGAGCGGGCCGGCGAGGACGGGGCGGCTGTGCGCCGGAGCCCGGACCCGGGTGATCGCGCCAACCGGATGATCGCGCCAGGATGGCGCCGGCGGTGCCGTGAAGGGAAAGGTCGGGAATTCATGGCTGTTCAGGATATGACGAGAGGGGTTCTGCGGACGGTGGCCGGTGCGGCTGCGGCATGCCTCGTTCTCGCCGCGGCGCATTCGGGCAGCGCGCGCGCCGAGGATGCCGCCAAGAGCGCCTGGACGAAGATCTGCGAGGAGGTCGAGGTCGACAAGGACAAGAAGGCCAAGATGTGCCTGACGACCCAGGAGCGCTTCGACCCCAAGACGGGCGCGCTCGCGGTGTCCATCGCCATCCGATCCATCGAGGGCCAGCCCGCCAAATCCCTCCTGATCACCTTGCCGCTCGGCATGGCGATCCCTGCCGGCATGCAGATGCGCGTCGACGACCAGGCCGAGCCGACCAAGCTCGCCTATGGTTTCTGCATGGCCGAGGGCTGCACCGCCGAGATGGAGGCGACGCCCGACATCCTGAAGCGCCTCGGCGCCGGCAAGATGCTGAAGGTCGCCGGCATCAACCTGTTCGCCGACCAGACGGTGTTCGAGATCGACCTCACCGGCTTCTCCGCCGCCGACAAGAGCGAGGGCGGCGATGCCCGCGTCTACCGCCAGAAGCGGGCGGCCTTCGTCGGCGGGCTCCGGGCGAAATACATCGAGGAACTGCAGAAGAAGGCGGCCGAGGGCGGCGCCGCGGCAGGCTCGGGCGAGGCAGGCGCCAACTGATTGGGAACGGCGCGGCCGGTAGCCCGGTCGCGGATGCAACGGTTCGGGTTTTGGAGGTTGGCCCAACGGGCTTGGTCGGGGTGCACCCCTCGCGCGGGACGGCGCGGGGCGGAGAGCCGAGGAGGCCGGACGGGGGATGAAAGGTTCGACGCTCATGAGATTCCGGGGAAGTGAGATTGGCCGGGCACGTGCGACCGGCCGGGGACGTGAGACGGGTGCCCGCCAGCTCGCCTGTGCGGCTCTTGCGGTTGTCGCCGTGCTCGCGCTCGGCACCGGCTTTGCCCACGCCGAGGAGCAGAAGAAGGTCAGCTCCTGGGTCAAGCTGTGCGAGAAGGCACCGGTCGAGAAGGACCCGGCCGCCGCGACCAAGGAAGTCTGCATCACCCATCACGAGCGGCTCGATCCCAACACCGGGCAGACCATCGTCTCCGCCGCGGTGCGTGCCGTCGAGGGGCAGGACAAGATGCGGCTGATGGTGACGGTGCCGCTGGGCATGGCGCTGCCGCCGGGCATGCGCATCGTCTTCGACGGCTCCAAGGACGAGAAGGACCACATTCCTCTCAAATATACCTTCTGCCTGCCCAACGGTTGCACCGCCGAGACCGAGGCGACGGCGGAGATCTTGACCAGGCTGCGGGCCGAGCAGGGCTTCGTGGTCCAGACCTTCAACGCGCTCGGCGAGCAGCTCGGCTTCCAGGTGCCGCTGAACGGCTTCGGCGACACGCTCGACGGCAAGCCCGTCGACACCAAGAAATTCGCCAATGCCCGTCGCCAGCTCCTGCTCTCGATCCGCGAGAAGGCGATCGAGCGGGCCAAGGCGGCCGCCGAGGCGAAGAAGGAAGGCACGACCGAGGGCGGCGGGGAGTCGCAACAGTAGACGCTCGGCACCGAGCGGCCCCTCCTTCGCGACAGGCCTGCCGACAGAGACGATTGATCGTGGCGTCCGACCGGACCTTCCGGTCGGCCGTTTTGCGTTGGTCGGCTGCCAGCCCGGCGCATCGACGGATGATCACGCCCCGAATGCCTTGAATTTGCTCGCCGCTGTTAACGAAGTGCTAACCATTCGATTTCCCGACGCCCTCCGTGCCGCTAGCCTCCAGGCGTCCCGCGCCCGGGTCCGGCGCTGGATGGGGCCTCGATGGGTCATGGCGGCGCAGAGGCGATGCGCCCCGGCCATGGCAGGGCGTCGCCGGCCGTGGCTTGGACCGCAACCGGTGGCTCCATGGTCTGGCGTTCGTTCATCCTGTCGCTTGTCGCGCTTGCTGCCCTCCTCGCCCTCGCCAGGGGGGCGACCGCCGGCGATTCGGACGGTGCCCTGCCGGTCCGCGCCCGCCTCGTCCTCTTCGAAACGGAGGATTGCGCCGCCTGCGACCTCTATCGGCGCGAGGTGCTGCCGGCCTATTGGGCGCCGGGGCGTGCCCCGCCGATCGGGCTGACCCTGATCGACGTCGATGCGCTCGGTACCGGTGGCCTCGCCCTCCGCCACCGCCTCGCCAGCGTCCCGACCCTCGTGCTGATGGTCGACGGCCGCGAGATCGCACGGGTCGAAGGCTATCCCGGCCGCGGCCGGTTCTTCGAGATTCTCGACGTGATGGCCCGCCTCGCGCCGTGAGCCGGACCGGGCCGGACGCTCCCCGTGCACATCAGCTATTCCCGACGCGAGGGCGGCAGCGCGCGGCCTGATGCATTTCCGGCCTCGGCGCACTATGATCGGGATCAAGGGAGCGGGCCGACCCGGTGCGTGCCCGGTCCGGCAGGACCGGGAAACAGCGGGCCCCGGCCGGCATGGCGCAAGGGGAAACACCTCATGGATCGTCGCACCTTCCTGAAGACGACCGGCGGAGCGGCCGGCGCCGTTGCCGCAGGCGGTGTCGGACTGGCCGCGAACGGCGGCGAGGCGGCGGCGGACCAGGCGGCCCCTGCAAAGCCCGCCGTGATATCGGCCCGCCACGAGATCGCGATCGAGGTCCGTCTGCCCGCGGCGGCACCGGTTCTTGGCGAGCTTGCCGGACGCCTGTCCCGCCGTATCGCTCGGATGAGCGCCGGTGCCATCCAACTCGTTCCCCTCGCCGGCATCGACCGGGTTGCGGATGTCGCCATCCTCGACCTCGTCGGCCAGGATCCCGACGCTCCGCTCGCCGACCGGCTGTTCGCCGGCCTGCCCTTGGATTTTCCGCCCGCGAGCTGCCGGTCTGGCTGTCGCTCGGCGGCGGCCAGACGCTCTGGGACGACAGCGACCGCGCCCGTGGAATGAAGCCGTTCCTCGCGGCCCATCTTGGGCCGGCGCCGGGCATATTCGGGCCGGCGGCGCTCGAGACCCTGGCCGATCTCGACGGCCGGCGGATCGTCGTCGGTGGGCTCGGCGCCCGCATGCTCGAGCTGATCGGCGGCATCGCCCTCGCGCCCGGCTCCACCCCGCCGGTGCGGGCGCGGCCGATGCCGATCGCTTCGCCGAGGGGTTGTCGCCGCTCGTCGATCTCGCGTCGCGGGTCGCCACCGGCGGCTTGGCTGAGCGGCCCCGGGCTCAACCTTCAGGGCCATGCCGTGGCGCTGCGTCTGCCGATCGCGGTTCATGAGGCGCTGGGGGAAGCGGAGGCGGCGATCCTCTCGGCCGCTGTCGCCGAGGAGGCGCGAATCGCGACCGAGGAGATGCGCCTTGCCGCCGCCACCGCGCGCATGGCCATGCGCGAGAGCGCGGGCGTGTCGCTGGCGGTCGCCGATCCCGGTCTCGCCGCCGCCCTCCACGAGGCGAGCCTCGTAGCCCTCGGCGAGCTCGAGAGCGATGGCCGGCTCGCCCGCATCATTGCCAGCCAGCGCGGCTTTCAGGCGTTCCTGCCCGAGACGGCGAATGGACGAGGCGCGGTGCCCGTCGCCGCGATGGTCTGACCCTGCGTCGGCATCGCGCTTGCAGGAACATGTCGTGACGTGCGTGGCGGCCGCATCGCCCAAGGCGGGCGGCCATCTTTCGCGGCCATGCCTCGCCGGCCTGCTGGCGAGCCGGCCGGCATGCCGGACCGCCAACGGATTGAACCGTCGAAGCCCTTTGCGCGTACCGTGACATGAGACAGGGATCACCCATGACGAAGCGCCGGCCGAGCCTCGACGACAAATACGATCTCGACATCGAGCATGTGCTGCTGAACGGCTCCCAGGCGATCGTCCGTCTCATGCTCATGCAACGCGAGCGTGACCGCCGCGCCGGTCTCAACACGGCCGGCTACATCACCGGCTATCGCGGCTCGCCGATCGCCGGGCTCGAGGGCCAGTTCCGCCGCGCCGAGGGTTTCACGCGCAAAGCCAATATCGTCTTCCGGCCGGGCCTCAACGAGGACCTCGCCGCGACCGCCCTATGGGGCACGCAACAAGCCGAGTTGCGCGGCGAGGGCCGCTATGACGGCGTCTTCGGCGTCTGGTACGGCAAGGGTCCGGGCGTCGACCGCTCGGGCGACGCCTTCCGCCACGCCAATCACGCCGGCACCTCGCGCCACGGCGGCGTGCTGGCGCTGATGGGCGATGATCACACCTGCGAGAGCTCGACGACGGCCCATCAGAGCGAATGGGCGTTCATCGACTTCATGATCCCGGTGATCAATCCCGCCGGCGTCCAGGAGATGATCGACTACGGCCTGCACGGCTTCGCCCTGTCGCGCTATGCCGGCGTCTGGGTCGGCCTCAAATGCGTGAAGGACAATTTCGAATCGACCTCGGTCGTCGCCGCCGGCCTCGATCGGATCAGGCCGGTTCTACCTGAGGATTTCGCCCTGCCGAAGGGCGGCCTCAACATCCGCCTGCACGACCATCCGGTGGTCCGCGAGGCGCGCCTCCACGACTACAAGCGCGATGCCGCCGCCGCCTACGCGCGCGCCAACCGTCTCGACCGGGTGGTCTTCCGTGGCGGACAGACGCCGCGCCTCGGCATCGTCACCACCGGCAAGAGCTATCTCGACACCCGCCAGGCGCTCGAGGAGCTCGGCATCGACGAGAAGCGCGCCGCCGATCTCGGCCTCGCGCTCTACAAGGTGGCGATGGTCTGGCCCTTCGAGCCCAAGGGCTTCCTCGACTTTGCCCGTGACCTCGATCTCCTGATGGTGATCGAGGAGAAGCGCATGATCATCGAGGTCGAGGCCAAGGAGGAACTCTATCATCTGGCGAGGCGGCCGGCCGTGGTCGGCAAGCGCGACGAGCAGGGTGAGACGCTGTTTCCGGCCAAGGGCGCGCTCGAGCCGACCATGATCGCGGTCGAGATCGGCGAGCGTCTCCTGCGCTTCGCCGACGATTCGGCCCTGCGCGAGCGCGTCGCGCGGCTGAAGGCGGTGCGCGCCGCCCGCCCCGAGGGTGGCGAGATCGCCAGCCGCATCCCCTATTTCTGCGCCGGCTGCCCGCACAACTCGTCGACTGTCGTGCCCGCCGGCGCCCATGCCTATGCCGGCATCGGCTGCCACTACATGGCGCAGTGGATGGACCGCTCGACCGAGGGCTTCACCCAGATGGGCGGCGAAGGGGCCAACTGGATCGGCGAGGCGCCGTTCTCCAGCCGCGATCACGTCTTCCAGAACCTCGGCGACGGCACCTACATCCATTCCGGCTCGCTCGCCGTCAGGGCCGCCATCGCCTCCGGCGTCAACATCACGTACAAGATCCTCTACAACGATGCCGTCGCCATGACCGGCGGCCAGCCGCTCGACGGCGGCCACACGCTCTACCAGATCGCGACCGAGATGGCCTCCGAAGGAGCGAAGCGCGTCGTCGTCGTCTCGGACCAGCCCGAGCGCATCGTCAAATCGGACCTGCCGCCCGGCACCACCGTCCATCACCGCGACGAGCTGATCGCCGTGCAGAAGGAGCTCGCCGAGATCAAGGGCGTCACCGTCCTCATCTACGAGCAGACCTGTGCGGCCGAGAAGCGTCGCCGCCGCAAGCGCGGCATCCTCGCCGACCCCCCCAAGCGTGTCTTCATCAACACCGAGGTCTGCGAGGGCTGTGGCGATTGTGGCGTGCAGTCGAACTGCGTGGCGATCCAGCCGGTCGAGACCGCGCTCGGCCGCAAGCGCATGATCGACCAGTCGGCCTGCAACAAGGACTATTCCTGCCTGAAGGGCTTCTGCCCGAGCTTCGTCACCGTCGAGGGTGGCGGCCTCAGGAAGCCCGACCGGGGCGACATCGCCCAGGCGCTCGGCAAACTGACGAGCGGCCTCCCCGAGCCGACGCTGCCGGATCTCGAGCGATCCTACGAGGTGCTGATCACCGGCGTCGGCGGCACCGGTGTCGTGACCATCTCGGCCGTGCTCGGCGAGGCCGCCTTCATCGACGGCAAGGCCTTCGGCGGCATCGACATGACGGGCCTTGCCCAGAAGGGCGGCTCGGTCGCCTGTCACACACGCTTTGCCCGCTCGCCCGATCAGATCCATTCGATCCGCGCCGGCATCGAGGGCGCCGATCTGGTGCTCGGCTGCGATCTCGTGGTCAGCGCGTCCAACAAGGTATTGGAGACGATCCGGCCCGGCCATACCGCGGCCGTCGTCAATATGCACGACGCCGTCACCGGCGAGTTCACGCGCAATCCGGACCTGCGCCTGCCTCAGCGCCGCATGATGAACGCCATCGAGCAGCGCATCGGTGCTGGCGGCCACTCGACCTTCATCGACGCCAATGACTACGGCGTCCGCCTGTTCGGCGACACCATCGCCGCCAACATGCTGCTGCTCGGCCTTGCCTATCAGAAAGGGCTGGTGCCGGTCGGCGCCGAGGCGATCGAGCAGGCGATCGGCCTCAATGGCGTGGCGGTCCGCATGAACACCAGCGCCTTCCGTGTCGGCCGGCTGCTCGCGGTCGATCGCGCCGCCGTCGACCGGCTTGCCAAGCGCGAGGCCGCCCCCAAGCAGACCACCGAGGCGGCCGCGACGCCTGGCCTCGATGAGCTGAAGGGAGATCGCGCGCGCCGCCTCACCGCCTATCAGGACGCCCGCTGGGCCGCCCGCTATCTGGCCGGCGTCGAGGCGATCGCGGCGGCCGAGCGCGAGCGGGCGCCCGGTCGCAGCGGTCTTGCCGAGACGGCGGCGCAAGGTCTCTACAAGCTGATGTCCTACAAGGACGAGTACGAGGTCGCCCGGCTTCACGTCGATCCGGCCTTCCGCCGTGCGCTCGCCGAGCAGTTCGAGGGCGATTTCCGCCTCGCCTACCATCTCGCGCCGTCGCTTTTTGCTGCCGTCGATCCCGAGACCGGCCGGCCGCGCAAGGTCCGCTATGGTGGCTGGATGACAGCCGTCTTCCATGTGCTGGCGAGCCTCAAGGGGCTGCGTGGAACGGCATTCGACATCTTCGGGCGGAGCCCCGAGCGGCGCGCCGAGCGCGCGGCGATTGCCCGCTACGAGGCGCTGCTCGCCGAGATCGCCGGCAAGCTCACGCCCGCCAATCATGCGGTCGCGCAGCGTTGCTGGCGCTTCCCTTGTCGGTCAAGGGCTTCGGTCCGGTGAAGGCGAAGAACGCCGAGAGGGCGGCGAGCGAGGAGGAAGTTCTCCTCGAGACCTTCCGCAATCCGGCGAGCGTTCCGGCCGGACGGGCCGCCGCCGAATGAGCACGAAGCGGCGCGGCCGCAGGCCTGTCACGCCGCTCCTCACCGCCGACTGCGTCGCCTTCGACCGCAAGGGGCGTGTGCTCCTGATCCGCCGGGGTCGGCCGCCCTTTGCCGGCAGCTACGCGCTTCCCGGCGGCTTCGTCGATCCGGGCGAGACGGTCGAGGCGGCCTGCGCGCGCGAGTTTCGCGAGGAGACCGGCCTCGAGGCTGGCCGCCTCAGGCTCGTCGGCGTTTGGTCCGGTCCCGATCGCGATCCCCGCGGGCCCACCGCCACCGTCGCTTTCATGACCGTCATCGCCGGCCGCGCCCCACGCGCCGGTGACGATGCCGCGGCCGCCGGCTGGATCGAGGATTGGCGCCGTCAGCCGCTCGCATTCGATCATGCCGAGATCATCGCCGCCGCCGCGCGCCAGCGCGCCCGCGAGCGCCGGCCCACGCGCTCGCCCTGACGCGCCGCCAAACCCCCGCAAGACGAGTGCGGTCCTCGATCGGCCAGACCTGCAACCCGCGACACAACCAAAGGTTGCAAAACTCTCTCCGGCAATGCAACCTGCGATTTAGCGACGAGTCGGGATGCACGCGCCCATTCCTCCGGCGGGGTGACCGGACGGATCGGTGCGGCGGATCGGGGCAAAGGCTGAGGAGGCGGACCGCGCCATGGGGGATCTCCGCAGCACGTCGGGCGCCGATCACCTGCGCAGGCTCAGTCAGGTCCGGCGGCGCCAGCACGCCGCGCCTGCTCTCGAGACCGTGCTGATCGTTGCTCCGGACGCCGCCGAGACCGCCAGCCTCACCGCCATGATCCGCGTTGTCGCCGGCTACTCGGTCCGCGTGATCGCCGTCGCGACGCTCGGCAGCGCCGTGGATACGCTGGGTGTCGAGCGCCCGGATCTCGTCGTGCTCGACGACCGCCTGCAGCGCGACGGCGTCGGGGGCGTACGGATCTTCCGCCAGATCGGCTATCGCGGCGCCGTGGCCGTCGTCTCCCGCTCGCCCGACCGCCACCGCCGCCAGCGGCTCGCCGCGGCCGGCGCCTCGGCTGTGCTCGACCGCGCCGGGCTTCATCCGATGGACTTGATCGAGATCGTGCTCGCCAGGCCCCCGCTGCGCCGCACGGTGTCGCCGACGCGCATCGCCGCCGAGTGAGCGTCATTCCCGCCCCGGCGGTCGGCCCGGCATAGAGCGGCCTTCCGGCACGCCCCCTCCCTGTCTATCCTCGTCCCGCCGATCCGTTCGGGCGGCGTCGCCAGCTCGTGGCGGCGCAGGCGCCGCACCGCTTCGTGGACACAGCCGGCGACAGGGGGAAGGCATGGCCTACGATCTCGTCTTGAAAGGTGGCCGTGTGGTCGATCCCTCCCAGGGGCTCGACGAGAAGGCCGACGTGGCGTTCGCGGCAGGCAAGGTCGCCGCCGTCGGCCCTCGCCTCGACACGGCCGGTGCCGAGAGCCGCGACGTGACGGGCCTCATCGTGACGCCGGGCCTCATCGACATGCATACCCATGTCTATTGGGGCGGCACCTCGCTCTCGATCGATGCCGAGGCCTTCGCGCGTGCGAGCGGCGTCACCACCGCCATCGACACCGGCTCGGCTGGTCCCGGCAATTTCATGGGCTTCCGCCGCCATGTCATCGAGCGCTCGGCGGTGCGCATCCTCGCCTATCTCCATGTCAGCCATTCCGGCATCTATGGCTTCCACCGCAACGTCATGGTCGGCGAGAGCGCCGACATCAACATGCTCGACCCGCAGATGGCGGTCGAGGTCGCCGAGGCCAATCGCGACGTCATCGTCGGCATCAAGATCCGTGTCTGCCGGCACGCTTCGGGCGACCAGGGCATCGAGCCATTGAAGATCGCGCTCGAGGTCGCCGATGCGACCGGCCTGCCGCTGATGGCCCATGTCGGCGAGGCACCGCCCTCCTATCAGGAGGTGGCGAGCCTGCTCAGGCCGGGCGACGTGCTGACCCACGCCTTTCGACCCTTCCCCAACTGCCCGGCCCGCGCGCAAGGCACCATCTGGCCGGCCGTTCTCGAGGCGCGCAAGCGGGGCGTCCTCTTCGACATCGGCCACGGCATGGGCTCGTTCTCTTTCCGCACCGCCCGCGCCATGCTGGCGAACGGCTTCCGGCCCGACACCATCTCCTCCGACATCCATGTTCTGTGCATCGACGGGCCGGCCTTCGACCAGGTGACGACCCTCTCGAAATTCCTCTGCCTCGGCATGGGCTTGTCGGAGGTGATCGCCGCCTCGACCGTCAATGCCGCGATGGCGCTGAAGCGCCCCGAACTCGGCAGCCTGAAGCCCGGCTCGGTCGGCGATGCCACGCTGCTCTCGCTCGACGAGGGCCGTTTCGACTATGTCGACGTCGTCGGCGAGCATCTTGAGGGCGACCGCCGGCTGACGAGCCGCGGCGTCGTGATCGCCGGAAGCTGGTGGCATCCGCGCTGAGCGGCACCCTCCCCGGCCGACGTCAACCAACTGCGCGTCCAAGCTTCGTGACGCGCGCCGAAGCAGTCTATGATGGCTGGACCACCGGACGTGATTCCGCGGACGGCAGGTGGCGCCTTCGTCCCGCGCTGCGCCGCCTCCCTCGACCCTGCCGCCTTCGCTCCACCGCGAGAGAGCCTGAAGCAATCGGGAACGCCTGACATGATCAACGGTCGCCTGATCGGCCAGGTTCTGGGTCTCATCCTCTGCGCGCTCTCCGCCGCCATGCTGGTGCCGGCCATGATCGACGCCTCCGTCGGCCATGCGGACTGGCAGATCTTCCTCGTCTCCAGCGTCATCGTCGGCTATCTCGGCGCGTCGCTGTCCTTCGCCACCCGCTACGAAGGGCGGCGCAACATGACGATCCGCGACGCCTTCCTCATCACCGCGAGCTGCTGGATCGTCATCCCCGCCTTCGCCGCCATTCCCTTCATCGGCCGCGGCTATTCGGTGACGGACGGCTATTTCGAGGCGATGTCGGGCCTGACGACGACCGGCTCGACGATCATGAGCGGGCTCGACGACATGCCGCCCGGCGTGCTCGTCTGGCGCGCCATGCTGCAATGGATCGGCGGCGTCGGCATCATCGTCATGGCCATGGTCATGCTACCGATGCTGAGGATCGGCGGCATGCAGCTCTTCCTGACCGAGAGCTCCGACAAGGGAGCGAAGGTGGTGGCCCAGTCCTTCGCCCTCGTCGTCAGGCTGATGCTGGTCTATTTCGGCATGACCTTCGCCTGCGCCGGGCTCTACTACGCCTTCGGCATGTCCGGGTTCGACGCCATCTGCCACGCGCTGACCACGCTTTCGACCGGCGGCTTCTCCACCCATGACAGCTCTTTCCTCTATTTCAAGAGCGTGCCGCTCGACTGGGTCGCGGTGATCTTCATGCTCGCTGGCAGCCTGCCCTTCACCGGCTATGTCCGGGTGCTCGGCGGCGATCCCATGGCCATGTGGCGGCTGCCCGAGGTGCGCGGTCTCGTCATGCTGCTCGCCGCCGTCAGCATCGTCATGGCGGTGTGGCTGAGCTTCCACCTCAACGTCAGCTTCGTCGCCGCGCTGCGCTTCACCGCCTTCAATGTCGTCTCGGTGGTCTCGACCACCGGCTTCATGGACACCGACTATCTCGGCTGGGGGCCGCAGGTCTTCGGCGTCTTCCTCGTCCTCACCTTTCTCGGCGGCTGCACCGGCTCGACGGCGGGCGGCATGAAGATGCTGCGCCTGCAGGTCCTGCGGCTGATGCTGAATGCCCAGGTGCACCGTCTCATCAGCCCCCACCGCGTGGTCAGGCGCACCTATGCCGGGCGTGTCATCTCCGAGGAGGTGCTGCAGTCGGTGATGGCATTCCTCGCCGCCTATCTGGGAGCGACGGCCCTGCTCACCATCGCCGTCTCCGCCCTCGGCATCGACCTCGTGACCGCGCTGACCGCGGTCGTCACGGCGATCGGGAATGTCGGCCCGGGGCTCGGCGACATCATCGGGCCGACCGGCAATTTCGCCGCCATGCCCGACGCCGCCAAATGGCTGCTGGCGCTCGCCATGATGCTCGGCCGCCTCGAGCTCTTCACCATCCTCGTACTGCTCGTCCCGGCCTTCTGGCGCTGAGGCCGCGCGGGCGCGTCTCCCCGCGCCAACTGGCCCGACGGAAGTTGGCGAACTGCCCACTGGATAAAGCCTCGGGGCGCTCCTAGTATGCGCGCCGAACCCCGTTTTTTCAGCATCATCATCGAGGGCATCATGGCCGAAGAGCTCACCCATTTCGTCGGCGGCAAGCGCGTCAAGGGCACGTCGGGCCGCTTCTCCGACGTCTACTGGCCGATGACGGGCGAGGTGAAGGCGCGGACGCCGCTCGCATCGAAGGCCGAGTTGCGCGCCGCCGTCGAGAACGCCAAGGCCGCCCAGCCCAAATGGGCCGCCGAGAACCCGCAGAAGCGCGCGCGTGTGCTCGCCAAGTTCGTCACGCTGCTCAACCGCGACATGGACAAGCTCGCCGAGGCCCTCGCCCGCGAGCACGGCAAGACCATCGCCGACGCCCGTGGCGACGTGCAGCGCGGCCTCGAGGTCTGCGAGTTCGCGACCGGCATTCCCCATCTGATGAAGGGCGAGTTCACCGACGGCGCCGGCCCCGGCATCGACATGTACTCGATGCGCCAGCCCCTGGGCGTCGTCGCCGGCATCACGCCGTTCAACTTCCCCGCCATGATCCCGATGTGGAAGTTCGCGCCCGCCATCGCCTGCGGCAACGCCTTCATCCTGAAGCCGTCCGAGCGCGATCCCTCGGTGCCGCTGATGCTGGGCGAGCTGATGATGGAGGCCGGGCTGCCGGCCGGTATCCTCAACGTCGTCAACGGCGACAAGGAGGTGGTCGACGCCATCCTCGACGACCCGGACATCCAGGCCGTCGCCTTCGTCGGCTCGACCCCGATCGCCCACTACGTCTATTCGCGCGCGACCGCCAACGGCAAGCGCTCGCAGTGTTTCGGCGGCGCCAAGAACCACATGATCATCATGCCCGACGCCGACATGGATCAGGCGGTCGATGCGCTGATCGGCGCGGGCTACGGCTCGGCCGGCGAGCGCTGCATGGCGATCTCGGTCGCGGTGCCGGTCGGCCCGAAGGCAGCCGACGCCTTGATCGAGAAGCTCATCCCGCGCGTCGAGAGCCTGAAGGTCGGCCCCTCGACCGATCCCTCCGCCGATTTCGGGCCGCTCGTCACCCGCGAGGCCGTCGAGCGCGTGAAGAACTATGTCGACACCGGCGTCAAGGAGGGCGCGAAACTCCTCGTCGATGGCCGCGGCTTCAAGATGCAGGGCTACGAGAACGGGTTCTACATGGGCGGCTGCCTGTTCGACCACGTGACCCGAGACATGAAGATCTACAAGGAGGAGATCTTCGGCCCGGTGCTTTCCGTGGTCCGCGCCAAGGACTACGACGAGGCCTGCAGCCTGCCCAACGAGCACGAATACGGCAACGGCGTCGCGATTTTCACGCGCGACGGCGATACGGCGCGATTTCGCCTCCAAGTGCAATATCGGCATGGTCGGCGTCAACGTGCCGATCCCGGTGCCGCTCGCCTATCACACCTTCGGCGGCTGGAAGCGCTCGGGCTTCGGCGATCTCAACCAGCATGGTCCCGACTCGGTGCGCTTCTACACGCGCACCAAGACCGTCACCTCGCGCTGGCCGTCCGGCACCAAGGAGGGCGCCGAGTTCTCCATTCCCGTGATGCGGTGATCGACGGCGCCATCCGGCCGGTTGCGGCGGGACAGTGAACATTGCCAGGGGCGCCGTTTCGGACCGGAGCGGCGTCCCTCTTGTCTTTCGGCACCAGCTTCCCGCTCACCGTGCCACCAGCCCGAGCGCCCACACCGTGATGGCGGCGACCGCGCCGGTCAGCACCGTGCCCCAGGCCATGTCGACCACGGCGAGCGACAGCGACCAGCCCTTCAGCGTCGCCAGATTGGTGAGATCGTAGGTGGCATAGGCGATGAAGCCGAGCACCGCGCCCTGTTGCGCCGCCTTCATCGGAGAGCCGGCATCGAGGCCCGGCATCACCGCGAAATAGACGACACCTGCCGCATAGAGAAGATAGAAGGCGGCCGCCGCGCCGAGCTGCGGCTCGGCGAGCAGCAGCGCCCCGATCCGCTCGCGGTAATAGCCATGGGCGACGACGCCGAGCCAGACGAGATCGATGGCGACGAAGACCACCAGCGTGACGAGATAGGCGAGCGGCATCATGCGGGGGCTCCCGAGTTCCTCGATGCGGGGCGCATCATCGGGGAGATACGTCGCGACGGGCCGATCGGATCGATTCCGCCCAGGGGTCTTGCACTCCGGCCGGCTGGCCCAACGCCCGTCAGGCGCCGCCGTCCCGCTCGCCCGCCGCCTTGATCTCCTCGAAGGCGGCGAGCGCCCGCTTCCTCGCCTCGCCATGATCGACCATTGGCCAGGGATAGCTCTTTGCGAGGGTGACGCCGGCCGCTTCCAGCACCTCTTTCGGCGCCCGCCACGGCTCGTGGATGTGCGGCATGGGTAGCCGGGCGAGCTCGGGCACGAAGCGGCGGACATAGGCGCCATCGGGGTCGAATTTCAGCCCCTGCGTCACCGGATTGAAGATGCGGAAATAGGGCGCGGCATCGGCCCCCGAGCCCGCCACCCACTGCCAGCTCGCCGAGTTGTTGGCGAGATCGGCGTCGAGCAGCGTGTCCCAGAACCAGCGCTCGCCCTCCTGCCAGGGGATCAGCAGGTCCTTGATGAGGAACGACGCCACGATCATGCGGACGCGGTTGTGCATGGTGCCGGTCGTCCACAATTCGCGCATGCCGGCATCGACGATCGGATAGCCGGTCGCGCCCTTCTGCCAGCGCCGCAGCGCCTCCTTGTCCCCCTCCCAGGGAAAGGCCGCGAACTCCGACCGGAACGGCTTCTCCGGCAGGTCGGGGAACTGGACGAGCAGATGATGGGAGAACTCGCGCCAGAGCACCTCCGCGCGGAATTTCTCGGCCCCCGAGGCGGCCGTCCCGCCAGCCTCGGCGAGTGCGCCGGCGCCGTGCCAGCAGGCATGCGGGCTGACCTCGCCGAAATGGAGATGCGGCGACAGGCGCGAGGTGGATTGGAGGTCCGGCCGGTCGCGCTCGGCGCGATAGCGCGCGACATCCCCATCGAGGAAGGCTGCGAGGCGCGTCAGCCCGGCTGCCTCGCCCGGCTGCCAGAGCGGCTCGAAGGACTTCGCCCAGTCCGGGCGCCCCTCATAGAGCCGCCAGTCGGCGAGCCGCTCGCTCTGAGGCCAGACGTCGGGCGTGGCCAACTCCTTCGGAGCGGCGATGGGCCGGCGCGGAGGCTCGGCGAGGTGGCAGGCCCGCGCGAACGGGCTGTACACGCGATAGGGCCGGCCATCGCTGGTCCGGATGGCCTCCGGCTCGAACAGCAGGCGGCCGGGATAACGCCTGAGCGCCACGCCCCGCTCGCCGAGCGCCTCGTGGATCGCCTCGTCGCGCCGGACCGCCAAGGGCTCGTAGTCGCGCGTGACGGTGACGGCCGCCGCGCCGCTCTCCGCGACGATCCCGGCGATCACCTCAGCCGCCGGCCCGCGCCGCAGCACCAGCCGCGAGCCCATCGCCTGAAGGCTCGCCTCGAGCGCCGAGAGACTCCGCTCGAGCCACCAGCGGCTGGCCCCGCCCGCCCGCCAGTCGCCCGGGCTCTCGTCGTCGAGGATATAGAGGGATCACCGGGCCGCTCGCCGCCGCCGCCGCGAGCGCGCGGTTGTCGCCGAGCCGCAGATCGAGCCGGAACCAATGGATGACAGGCCGCTGCCGCGCGCCCCGCTCGTCTTGCCAGCCATGCACTATGTCCTGCTTGTTGGTTGCGGCGCGGGTCCAAGACCACCCGTTGCACCCTTGTCTGCCGATCACGAGGCGAGCGGAAGGCTCGCCCTCGTCGCGCCGGCTGAGCCCGGTGAGCGCTCGTGCGCCTCGCCTCGACCCTGGGTCGGCACCGGGCAGCACCGGCAATGGCGCCATGGCAATCTGCAGTATAACGATTTCGCGCCCGCTTCGGATCGCCGACCCGGCCATCCGGCCGGCCATCGAGAGGTCACCACGCCATGAGAGACCATGACACGTCCTCGGGACCGCGCCATGGGCGCCGCCCGCTCCTTCCCGGTCTCGCCCTGGTGCTTGTCCTCGCCCTGCTGGCCCCGGCCCCGCTTGCCGCCGACGAGACCGGTGCCGGCAGTTGCGGCGGCCACGACCTCCTCGCCGTGATGGCGACCGAGAAGCCCGAACTCCATGCCAAGGTCATGGCCGAGGCAGCGGGGGTTGCGAACCAGGACGCGGTGTTCTGGCGGGTCGAGCGCGACGGCCTCGCCCCCTCCTGGCTGCTCGGCACCATCCATATCGGCGATCCGCGCGTGACTGATCTTGCCCCCGAAACGCGGGCCGGGCTCGACGAGGCGCGGATCGTCGCCATCGAGATCGGCGATGCAAGCCCGGCGGCTGTCAATGCCACGCTCGCCAAGCACCGGGAACTCCTCCTCATGCCCGGCGGTCATACCCTTGCCGATTGGCTGAGTTCGGACGAGATCGCCACGCTGAAGGAGCGGCTTCAGCCGCGCGGCCTGCCGCCGGAAGCCATCGAGCGTCTGCACCCGTGGCTGCTGAACGTGTCGCTCGCCCTCTCGCCTTGCCGCATGGCCCTGTTGGCGAAAGGTGGCAAGGGGGTCGATCTGGTCGTCGCCGACATCGCCCGGAAAGCCGGCAAGCCGGTGGTCGGTCTCGAGACCATCGAGGAGCAGTTGCAGAAAGTGGCCTCCGTTCCCCTCGAGTTCCAGATCGCCAATCTGCAGATCGCCGCCCGCTTGCCGGACAACTCCGACGACATGATGGAGACGCTGATCAACCTCTATGTCGGGCGCCGGCTCGGTGCGGTGCTGCCCATGAGCAAGGCCGTGGCCGGCGGCGGGCCGCTCGCCGAAACTGTGGTCGAGGGCTACCAGCGGATCGTGATCGACGATCGCAATCTCACCATGCGCGACCGTGCCCTGCCACTGATCGAGAAGGGCGGCGCCTTCATCGCCGTCGGCTCGGCCCATCTGATCGGGGAGAAGGGTCTCGTGGCTCTCTTGCGAGAGGCAGGATATAAGGTCACTCCTCTCAACTGACCGCCGGGACCCTGAGGGTCGCCCGGCCGGCCATCTCTTGGATGCCGCCATGGCGCCTGTTCCAGATCGGGTCCCCTCGGATGCCGAGCGTCCCTCCCGCGTCGACACCGTCGTCGTCGGCGGCGGCATCATCGGCGTCTCGACGGCGCTCGAGCTCGCCGAGCGCGGGGTTTCCGTCGCCCTCCTCGAGAAGGGGGAGATCGCCGCCGAGCAGTCGAGCCGCAACTGGGGCTGGTGTCGCCAGATGGGCCGCGATCCGCGCGAGATCCCGCTGATCGTCGAATCGCTGAAGAGCTGGCGCGGCATGAATGCCCGCATCGGCGCCGAGACCGGCTATCGCCAGACCGGCATCCTCTACCTCGCCGAGACCGAGGCCGAGCTTCAAAAGCGCGCCGCCTGGCTCGACTATGCCCGCGAGTACCAGCTCGACTCCCGCCTCATTCGCGGCGAGGAGGTCGAGCGGATGATGCCGGGGGCGACGCGGTCCTGGAAGGGCGCGCTCTACACGCCGACCGACGGGCGGGCCGAGCCGACCATGGCCGCTCCCGCCATGGCGCGCCACCTGAAGTCGCTCGGTGCGAGCGTGCTGACGCGCTGCGCCGTCCGCGGCGTCGAGCGGAGCGCCGGCCGGGTCTCGTCCGTCGTCACCGAGCGCGGCCGGATCGGCTGCGACAGCGTGGTGCTGGCCGGCGGCGCCTGGTCGCGGCTCTTCTGCGGGCCGCTCGGCATCGACCTGCCACAGCTGAAAGTGGTCAATTCGGTGATGCGCACGGCCCCCATCGAGACCGGGCTCGAGCGGGCCGGCGCTGGCGGCCGCTTCGCCTTCCGCCGCCGGCTCGACGGCGGCTACACGGTCGCCCACCGCCACCTCTCCGTGGTCGACATCGTGCCCGACAGCTTCCGCCTCCTGCTCGACTTCCTCCCCGCCTACCGCCTCGATCCGCTCGGACTTCGACTGCGCGTCGGCGGGCGCTTCATTGCCGAGGCACGGCTGCCGCGGCGCTGGGCGCTCGACCGGCCGAGCCCGTTCGAGGCGGTCCGCGTTCTCGATCCCGAGCCCGTCGAATGGGTTCTGAAGCAGGCCGCCGAGAGCCTGAAGTCCTATTTCCCGGCCTTTCGCGGCATGGAGGTGGTGGAGAAATGGGCCGGCGCCATCGATGCGACGCCCGATGCCGTGCCGGTCATCTCGCCGGTCGAGAGCGTGCCGGGCTTCTATCTGGCGACGGGCTTCTCGGGCCACGGCTTTGGTCTTGGGCCCGGCGCCGGCCGGCTCGCCGCCGACCTCGTGATGGGGCGCACTCCGGTCGTCGACCCCGCCCCCTTCCGCTTCACCCGCTTCAGCGACGGCTCCAGGCCAAGACCGATCACCGGGCTCTGAGCGCAGCGAGCACCGGGCTCCAAGCGCAGCGATCACCGGGCTCTCAGCGCAGCGAGCACCGGGCTCTCAGCGCAGCAAGGAGCGGGGTCACGAGCGGACCGAACCCGCCCTGCCGATCGGGGGCATTCGCCACAGGGGCACCCGCGGCGACCGCGCCGGCTTCAGGCCTTCAGACACTGCCTCTGCGCAGGCCTCAGTCGAACAGCGAGGAGACCGATTCCTCGGCGGCCGTCCGGCGGATCGCCTCGCCGATGAGCGGGGCGATCGACAGCACGCGCAAATTCGGCGCGACCTTCACCGCCTCGGTCGGCTGGATCGAATCGGTGATCACCAGCGTCTTGATCCGCGATGCCGTGACCCGCGCCACCGCCCCGCCCGACAGCACGCCATGGGTGATGTAGCTCATCACCTCGGTCGCCCCCTTGTCGCGCAGCGCGTCGGCGGCGTTGCACAGGGTGCCGCCCGAATCGACGATGTCGTCGACCAGCACGCAGCGCATGCCCTCGACATCGCCGATAACGTTCATGACCTCCGATTCGCCCGGCCGCTCCCGCCGCTTGTCGACGATGGCGAGCGGAATGCCGAGGCGGCTGGCGAGCTGGCGCGCACGCACGACGCCGCCGACATCGGGCGACACCACCATCAGCCGGTCGAGCGAGAAGGTCTCGCGAATGTCGCGGACCATGACCGGAGCCGCGAACAGGTTGTCGACGGGAATGTCGAAGAAACCCTGGATCTGGCCGGCATGCAGGTCGAGCGTGAGGACGCGGTCGGCGCCGGCCTGCATGATCATGTTGGCGACGAGCTTGGCCGAGATCGGCGTGCGGCCGGCGGCCCGGCGATCCTGCCGCGCATAGCCGAAATAGGGCATGACCGCCGTGATACGCTTCGCCGACGAGCGGCGCAGCGCATCGATCATGATGAGCAGCTCCATCAGGTGGTCGTTGGCGGGAAAGGAGGTCGACTGGATGACGAACACGTCCTCGCCGCGCACGTTCTCCTGCACCTCGCAGAAGATCTCCCTGTCGGCGAAGCGCCGGACGAGGCAGCGTGTCAGCCCCGTTTCGAGATAGCCGGCGATCGCCTGGGCGAGGGGCCGGTTGCTGTTGCCGGTGACGAGCTTCATCGTGGTCCTCGCTGGCCGCTCACTCTGGCTCGGTGGATTAGCAAGACGACAGTTTCATGTAAACGCCTCTCGCCCTGTCCGAGCGCCGGCTAGAGCGTTCTCCCCGCAGGTCTTTTCACCCTCGCGCCGGCAAAGAAAAAGGCCCTCCGTCGGAGGGCCAGATGATCGGGGATCGGAATAGGAAAACCCAGGGGCCGGACGAACGGCGACGGCGAGCCGGCTGGGCGACACACGCGGGCGGCTGGAACGCCCGCCCGCCCTGGCGGATGGAGCGCCGGTGCTGGGACGGCACACGCGCCCCGCCGCACCGGCTGCAACCCCTTGTGTCAGTTCACGCGCGTTTCCTTGGGCAGCAGCTTCAGGATGCCCTTGGCGGCCTCGCCAGCCGCCGCATCGGCGGTCCGGCCCCAGGCGCCGTCGAGCGAGCCCTGTGGCACCTCGTTGCTCTGCGAGACCGTGCCGATGCGCTTGCCGGCGGGGTCGAGCACCTGCCACTCGATCTTGATCGACTGCTTACCGCCCTTGGCGCTGCCCATCTGCACCTTGCCCTGGACCAGATAGGCCGTCGGGCCGGCTTTGTCGGTGAGCGAGACGCCGCTCGCCGCAAGCTGCCGTTGCAGGGCCTTGGCGAGCGCCGAAGAGCCGTCGCCCGGTGCGCCGGCGACCGACGGCACGATGGTGGCGAGACGTCCTGCCGGCAGCGCGGCCGTCCGCGCACCCGATCCGCCGACCACCTGTCCGCTCACCAGATCACCGGCTGTGCCTGGAGTGCGGCTGAGGCTGGCAGACTGGGCCGAGAGGCCGCCCGTTCCCGAAGCCGAGAGCGGCGTGCCCGAGAGCCCGGCCGCGGAGGTCGGCGTGCCGCCGGTCTGGGCGACGGCGGCCGAGGCACTGCCCGGCGCCGGCGGCACCCAGGCCGCGATCTGCATGGCCGACTGCATGGCGATCCGCTCGATCACCTGCTGGTCGATCACGCTCCAGGGGTCCTTGGCGGCCTTGCCGGGCAGATATTCCTCGCCCGTGAAGCGGGTGACCCGGGCGCCGGCCGCATCGGTGACGTCCCAGATGTAGGAGACCTTGGTGCCCGCCTTCTCCGGTGCCGCGACGACATAGCCGAGCACCTTGTAGTCCGCGGCCTCGCCCGGCGCGCGGGCGACCGGGATGGCCTGCCGCTCGACGGCAGCGACGAGGCTCGCCGTCATCTGGTTGGCGACCGTTGCCGGTGCGCCGATGATCGGTACGAAAGCGAGCTTGGACTTGGCCGGCTGGGCGAGCATGCCGGCGCCCGGATCGCCCTGACCGATGATCGATTGTCCTGTCTCGCAACCCGCCAGCCCGAGGCCCGCGAGGGCCACGGCCAGCATCAGCGCGAATGGCCTGAGCAGGCGCTGCGCCGCAATGGCGTGTGCGTTCGTCACTGGTGACGACCCCCTTGAAGCTTTTTTCCCGCTGAACCCGGCAAGGCGCGCACAAAACTCAATACGCGAAAAAATACACAAAACTGAGGTCGGAACAACACACTAGTCCGCAACATGCCTGCCGGTACCCTGTGACTCAACGCTTATACCGGCGATCCTGCCCCGTCCATGGGATTCCGGCCACAATCGGACCGGCTGGCATACCGGTCCGCCTTCTAGCGGCAACTTTCATGTGGACAGATGCTAGCGCAACACAATGGCGGAGATTTGGCGGCCGTAATCGGCCTCTCCGCGATGGGTCGTGCGGCGATAGCTGAAGAACAGCGATTCGTTTTCATAGGTGCAGCGATGGGCGCTCGAGACCCGCCCGAGCCCGAGTGCGCCGAGCCGGTCGAGCACGAAGGACGGCAGATCGAAATGCGCCCGCGCCTCCGCAGCCGACCCGGCCGAGGCGTCAGGGCGGACGAGATAGCGCCGGTAGCCGGCATCCTTGGCGAGGAGCTCGCTCTCGAAATCGGGACCGACCTCGTAGGCCGCCGGCCCGATCGCCGGTCCGAGTGCGGCGACGATGCGCGCCCGCCGCGCTCCGATATCTTCCATGGCCGCGACGGTCGCCTCGATCACCCCGCCGATGGCACCCCGCCAGCCGGCATGGGCGGCGCCGACCACCCCCGCCTCGCCGTCGGCAAACAGCACGGGCGCGCAATCGGCCGTCAGCACGCCGACCGCGAGCCCTCTCACTCGCGTGACGATGCCGTCCGCCTTCGGCCGCTCGCCCTGCCATGGCCCCTCCGCCACCACGGCGATGGCGCTATGGACCTGCCAGGGCGTGACGAGGTGATCCGGTCCTCGGCCGCCGAGATGGGCGGCGACGCGGGCCCGGTTGGTCGCGACATGCGCGGCCTCGTCCTTCGAGCCCGGCCCGCAATTGAGCGAGGCATAGATCCCCTCCGAGACACCGCCGGCGCGCGTGAAAAAGCCGTGGCGGATCCCGGTCGTGGCCCCGAGCACCTCGTCCTCGATCGGCAACGGCAGGGAAGGGCGCGTGGTCATCGGTCCTGAGAAGGTTGAAGGCCGCTCCCGCGGCGACCGGGAGGTCGCCAGGACGGCAGGCCGGATGGCCCCCGGGCGGGTCCGTGCCCGGCCCAGGAGACGGCCAGAGAATGGCGTCATCGCTCGTCCGCCGCAATTCCCGATCGCGTGAGCCGCCGTGCCGGCCGTGGATGACGCTCTCAGGGCCCGAACGGCGCGAGCGGGGGAAGCTCCGGGCTCCTGAGCCCGAGCACCTTGAACCGGACGCCCATGGCGGCGGGATCGACGAGCCGTGCGACGGCCGTCTCGATCATGTTGGCGGTCGGCGCATCGGCCGAATGCATCAGCCGCTCGGCGCGGATCCCGATGCCGAGTGCCATGAGGAACGGCCCCTGCGCCATCGGTCCCTCGACCGCGAGCCCGGCCTCGGCGGCATCGCGTGCAAGGCTGGCGAAATCGACCTGGGCCGTCAGGTCGGCAAGGCCCGGCTCCTCGAGCGGATCGGCGAAGCGATGGCGTCGCACGGCCTGAAGCGTATCGCCGGCAGCGCTCTCGCTGTGCCCGTAGTCGATCACGAGGCCGGCGAGGGGGGCGTGGGTGGCGAGCCGGGCAAGAAGGGGAGGAAGGTCGGGGCGTGCCTCGATGACCGCGCCATCGGCAAGTGCGCCCGCCAGCACCGCGGCGGGAAACCCTGCCGCCGCCGCCTCCGCCCGCGATACCGGCGAGCCGGCGACGAAGCGGAGCCGGCCATCAGCACCGAGCCCGACGCATCGTTCGGCGAGCCCGGCCTCCGTCCGCACGAGCTGGCGCACCGGCAGGCAGTCGACGAACTCGTTGGCGATGACGATGGTGGGGCCGCCGTCCGCGGGCAGACTGTCGATCGTCTCGTGCCAGGTCGCGGTCACTGCCGGATCGGCGTCGATCCGGGCGGCGAGCCGTCCCCGCTGGAGGGCGCCGAGCGTGGCATTGGTCTCGACGAGCCGGAGCGCCAGCGACTTTATGCCGGCGCCACGGGCGGCGAACGTGCCGAGCGTACGCAACAGATCGTCCATGAGCGTGCCGCGCCCCGGCCCGAGCTCGATCAGCTGCAACGCCTCCGGCCGGCCCATCGCCCGCCAGACGAGCATCGTCCACACCCCGATCGTCTCGCCGAAGGTCTGGCTGATTTCCGGCGCGGTGACGAAATCCCCTGCCGCCCCGATCGCCGGCCGGCGGCGGTAATAGCCGTGCTCGGGGTCGTAGAGACAGCGCGCCATATAGGCCTGGACCGGCATCGGCCCGTTCGCGGCGATGTCCGCGCGGATGAGCGCGGCGAGGGCCGAGATCGGGCCGGCTCCCGCTGCGGGCTCTCTTTGCTCAGACCGACCGGACATCGAGGCCGCGTCGCGCATGGAGGACGAAAAGGACGCCGATCAGGACCATGGGCAGCGAGTAGGCCATGCCCGAGGTCAATGGATAGAGGTCGAAATAGGCGTTGGGATCGTTCTCGCGGAACAGTTCCGCAAAACTGCGCGCAAGGCCATAGCCGATCAGGAACACGCCCGTGACATAGCCCGGCTGCCGCAGCTTTGCGAGCGAATGCGTCATCACGCGAATGACGGCGAAGAGGACGAGGCCTTCCAGCGCCGCCTCGTAGAGCTGGCTCGGATGGCGTGGCGCGGGCCCCGCACCCGGGAATACCATGGCCCAGGGCACATCGCTCGGCCGGCCCCACAGCTCCGCATTGATGAAATTGGCGATCCTGCCGAAGAAGAGGCCGATCGGCACCGCCGCCGAGGCGAGGTCGAAAGTCGACAGCAGGCTGACGCCATGGCGGCGGGCGAAGATCGCCATGGCGAGCCCGCTGCCGAGGAGCCCGCCATGGAAGGCCATGCCGCCATGCCAGGTCCGGAACAATTCGAGCGGATCGCTGATCAGCGTTTCCGGCTCGTAGAAGAGGAAGGCACCGAGCCGTCCCCCGACCACCACCCCGAAGGTCATCCAGAGCAGCAGGCTGTCCGCCTCGTCGGGAAGCATCGGCGGCGGGCCCTTCCACAACCGCTCCTCGTCGAGCACGTGGCGGACATAGAGCCAGCCGATCAGGAGACCCGCCATGTAGGCGAGGCCATACCAGCGGATCGACACCGGACCGACCGAGAAGGCGACCGGATCGATCTGCGGAAAGTCGATGACGAGCGGGACGAGGGGGATGGCAAGGCAGATCATGTCGGTTCCTGCTGTCGATGCCCGGCGATGTGCGCCCGTTGGATATCAGGCCGCGCCCCGTGATGCATCGGCCCTGAAGCTGCAGCGGCGCTCGGGCCGCAGGCGGCCGATGGGTCCTGCCATGGTGGTTGCGGGATCGCGGCCGGGCCAGGCAGGGCGACCGGCCGCGCCGCCCTTTGGAACATGGCGGAATTCCGCCACAGCCTGTACCCCATGGCACAGCCGCGACTTGAACCGACGCGCCCGGCCGCCATTTCCCAGGGACGACAGCCCAGCAGGCGATATGGCGCCGGTCGGTGGACATTGCGGATTTCAACAGCGTTCCGAATCCGCAGATGCTCTGTAACAGGTGGCGAGGGTGGCTTGTATTTTGCTGTTGTGGTAGAATGTCGCATCATCTGACGACTTGTACGGTGTGGGCGCCGTGAGCCGGCCGAGGGCGTGGCTGGCGCATTCCGCGGGTATGCAGCAAAGGGGACAGACGAGATGACCCGAACGATCACCTTGCTGATTCTGGCGTTCATCCTGTCGGTCCCAGGCTCGGCCGCCCATGCCGGCAAGCGCATTGCGCTCGTCATCGGCAATGCCGACTACACACATGCCGGACGGCTCAGCAATCCACCCAATGACGGCAAGCTGGTCGCCGCCGCGCTGCGCGAGATCGGCTTCGACGACGTCGACGAGCACTACGACCTGCCCTTCGACCGCATGCGTCTCGTGTTGAAGGAGTTCTCGCGCGCCTCCTCCGTCGCCGACGTCGCCATCGTCTATTATGCCGGCCATGGCATCGAGGTGGATGGCCAGAATTACCTCATTCCGACCGATGCGAAGCTGAGCGACGCCGGTGACGTCGATTTCGAGGCGATCCCGCTTCAGACCGTGCTCAACTCGGTGGAGGGCACGCGCAAGCTGAAGCTCGTCATTCTCGACGCCTGCCGCGACAATCCCTTCCGCGTCCAGCTCGCCGGACGTCGGCAGTCGACCCGCAGCCTCGGCCGCGGTCTCGCCCGCGTCGAGCCCGAGGTCAACACGCTGGTCGCCTTCTCCGCCAAGGAAGGTACGGTCGCGCTCGATGGCGACGGCGCCAACAGTCCCTTCGCGCTCGCCCTCGCCAGCGAGTTCAAGGAGCCGGGGCTCGAAATCGGCCTGCTGTTCCGCCGGGTCCGCGACCGTGTGCTCGATACCACCGGCCGCCGCCAGGAGCCCTTCACCTACGGTTCGCTCGGCGGGGCCGGCATCTTTCTCAGACCCCAGGTCGCCGCCCTCGTGTCTCAGACCGCATCCGACGCCGACCCCGCGCCGGCGACCTCTGGCGGCTCCACGGGTGGGCTGACCAAGGCGCCTTTGAGCGCGGCTGCGCTCGCCTGGGACGTGACCAAGGACACCGAGAGCCAGGCGGTGCTGAAGGCCTTCATCGCCCAATATCCCGATACCGTCTTTGCGATCCTCGCCAAGGCCCGCCTCGGCGAGCTCGAGGCCCATACGCAGGTCGCCTCCGCCGCCGACACCGCGACCGCCGCCACCGTTCCCTCGGTCACCGAGGAGGTCGATCGCTCGAGCAGCCAGGCGACGGCCGGCACGCCCGCCGACCAGTCGACGGCGGCGGGCAGCGACGGCGAGGGCACCTCCGAGGAAACTGCGGCGGCCGTCGATGAGGCCGTGACCGACGAGGCAGCGACCGACGACGCGGCCGCCGACGACACGACGGACGAGACCGCCACCGACGACGAGACCGAGACGGCCGCCCTCAGCGACGATGCGAGTGAGGACGGCACCGAGGCCGACGCCGCCGATGAGGTCACCGACGAGGTCGAGATCGACTCCGAGACACTGACCCGCGACCTTCAGACCGAGCTGCAGCGTGTCGGCTGCTATGCCGGCTCGATCGACGGCATCTGGGGCTCGGGCAGCGTCGCCGGCCTCGAGGAATTCAACGGCGAGACCGATTCCGACGTTGTCACCGACGAGCCGACGGTCGAGGCGCTGGGAATCCTGAAGGGCGTCATCGAGCGCATCTGCCCGCTCTCCTGCGATGGTGGCTTCGAGGAGAAGGATGGTCGGTGCGTGCGCGAGCCCGGCACCGTGGCCAAGTCGGTCAAGCCGAAGCGGACGGTGAAGAAGAAAGCCGTCACGCGCGCCCAGTCGAGCACGACCAAGAAGAAGTCGTCGTCCCGCAAGGCGAGCACCTCGTCCTCGCGCAAGAAGGCGAGCACCTCCTCGACGAAGAAGAAATCCTCATCGTCGAAAAGGGCCTCCGCCTCGACGAAGAAGCGGACGGCTTCGAGCTCCGGCGGCTCGAAGAAGTCGAGCGGCGGCTCCAAGCCCTGCACGCATTGCTGCACGGCGGTCTGCAAGGCCAATCACGGGCTGTAGGCATCGGCCGGCATTGATGAGGGGCGGGCGCCGCTCGCCCCTCCATCCGCCCGCTCTCCGGGAGCCAAGGGCATCACCCATGCCCGGCACCGTGGCCGCGACCGGCGGTCGCCCGCCTGTTCTGTTCACACCGCGATTGCGACTTACTCCGCCGCTGCTGCCCGCCGCTTCGCCTTCGCCATGTCGATCCGCTCCTCGATGAGCGGCCGGAAGGCGCGGATGAGGCCCTGGATCGGCCATGCGGCGGCGTCGCCGAGCGCGCAGATGGTGTGGCCCTCGATCTGCTTCGTCACCTGCAGGAGGAGGTCGATCTCCCGCTTCTCGGCCTCGCCCTTCACCAGCCGCTCCATCACGCGCCACATCCAGCCCGTGCCCTCGCGGCAGGGCGTGCACTGCCCGCAGCTCTCGTGCTTGTAGAAATAGGCGAGCCGGGCGATGGCCTTGATGATGTCGGTCGAGCGGTCCATGACGATGACGGCGGCCGTGCCGAGGCCCGATCCGAGCTTCTGCAGGCTGTCGAAATCCATGGTGAGGTCGGCGCCGCACTGGGGTGCGGTCAGGCAGCGCACCGACGAGCCGCCGGGAATGACCGCGAGCAGATTGTCCCAGCCGCCGCGGATGCCGCCGGCATGCCGGTCGATCAGCTCGCGGAACGAGATGCCCATCTCCTCCTCGACCGTGCAGGGCCGGTTCACGTGGCCGGAGATGCAGAACAGCTTGGTGCCGGTATTGTTGGGCTTGCCGAGCTTGGAGAACCAGGCAGCCCCGCGCCTGAGGATGGTCGGCGCGACGGCGATCGACTCGACATTGTTCACCGTGGTCGGCGCGCCGTAGATGCCGACATTGGCCGGGAATGGCGGCTTCAGCCGCGGTTGACCCTTCTTGCCTTCGAGGCTCTCCAGAAGCGCCGTCTCCTCGCCGCAGATATAGGCGCCGGCGCCATGATGCACGACGACGTCGAAATCCCAGCCGTGCACATTGTTCCGGCCGATCAGCCGGGCCTCATAGGCCTCGTCGACGGCGGCCTGCAGCCTCTCGCGCTCGCGGATGAACTCGCCGCGCACATAGATGAAGCAGGTATGCGCCCGCATCGCGTAGGAGGCGATGAGGCAGCCCTCGATCAACAGATGCGGGTCATGCCGCAGGATCTCGCGGTCCTTGCAGGTGCCGGGCTCGGATTCGTCGGCATTGACGACGAGATAGGACGGGCGCGGATCGCTCTTTGGCATGAACGACCACTTCATGCCGGTCGGGAAGCCGGCGCCGCCCCGTCCCCTGAGGCCCGACGCCTTGATCTCGTCGATGATCCAGTCGTGCCCCTTGTCGATGAAGACCTTCGTGCCGTCCCAGGCGCCACGCTGGCGGGCACCCTTGAGGCCCCAGTCGTGCTGGCCATAGAGATTGGTGAAGATGCGATCCTTGTCAGAGAGCATGGTCTCGCCTCACCCCTTCGGCCGCTCGCCGGCTGCGCTGTCCGGCCGCCAGCCGGTCGCGAGCTTCTGGCATTGCTCGATCCACTTGTCCCGCGCGACCCGGCCGGCAAATCCGCTCAGCTCGGCCTCGAACCAGGCGACATTCTCGGGCGTCCACTTGGCGATCTGGTCGAAATGCCAGATCCCCATGGCGTTCAGCTTCTCCTGCAGCTTGTCGGCGACACCCCAGATGAGGGTGAGGTCGTCGCCCTTGCCACCGCGCGGGCTGGCGACGAGTTCAGGTCGGGCACCGGGCGACACCGCGGCGGCCGTTGCGGCCGACCCCGCCTCGGCAGGCTTTGCGGTCGTGACCAGGCCCGTTGCGGCGGCCTTCGCAGGCTCGGACGCCCTTGTCGCTTCGGCGGCCTTCGCAGGCTCGGACGCTTTTGCCGCTTCGGCAGGTTTTGCCGGCTCGGCCGGCTTGGCCGCGCCGCCCTCGGCCGCGGCCTTGGCGGCGGCTGCCGCTTCGGCTTTCGCCCGCTCGGCCTCCTCGAACCGCTTCTTCCAGGCACCGACCATCGAGCCGTCGTAGAGCGAGGGATCGCCGAGCGTCGTCGCGCCGCCAAAGGGCGCCGAGTTCTGCCGCTCGATCATGGTGCCGGGCTTGGGCGGGCGTCCGGCGGCGAAGCCGTCGAGCACCTGCCCGAAGGTTTCCGCCGTCAGGTCCTCGTAGGTATCCTTGCCGATCAGCACCATGGGTGCGTTCACGCAGGCCCCGAGGCACTCGACCTCCTCCCAGGAGAAGGCGCCGTCGGCCGAACGGTGGAACGGATCGTGATGGATGCGGCGCTTGCACACCTCGATGAGCTCGCCCGCACCCCGCAGCATGCAGGGCGTCGTGCCGCAGACCTGCACATGGGCCTTGTCGCCCACCGGCGAGAGCTGGAACTGGGTGTAGAAGGTCGCGACCTCGAGCACGCGGATATGCGCCATGCCGAGCATGTCGGCCACCACGCGGATCATCGGCTCGCTGACCCAGCCCCCGTTCTGCTCCTGGCCGCGCCACAGCAGCGGAATAACGGCCGAGGCCTGCTTGCCGGGCGGATATTTGGCGATCAGCCGCTCGGCCCAGGCGAGGTTCTCGGGGCTGAAAGCGAAGCTGTCGGGCTGGTCGGGATGCAGTCTGCGGACGGCCATGGGGATTCCCGGGAAGGACGGCGCCGGACGGGCCTTTGCGGGGGCAATTCGTGCCCCGTGTTTAAGGGCTTGCCCGTCGAAAGGCCAGAGGCTTGTCGCCGCAAGAGGCAAGCGGGTGGTGGACCGCCCGGCAAGCCTGCCGGCCCGCCGTGCCGGATGGCGAGACCCATCGATACGCTGGTTAATCCTGAGTGAACGCAGCCAGTTCTATTCGCCGCGGGAGCGTGCCATAGTTCAGTCGAGGGATGAGGCGATGAGGCGTCCGAGGGGGGCTGTCCCGTGTCAATGAGGCTGGAGACGGCGAACGGCGTCGCCAGGCGCTGGGAGCAGGTGAAGCAGTCGGCCCGCGAGCTGGCTGATTGGCTGCGGCCGATCATCACATCGGAGACATTCGAGCGGATCGTATTCCTGCTCATCGTCTTCAACGCCGTCACGCTCGGTCTGGAGACCGTGACGTCGGTCATGGACAGCGTCGGCGGTCTCATCCATCTGCTCGACACGCTGATCCTCACGTTCTTCGTGCTCGAGATCTCGAGCCGCATGCTCGTTCACGGGCGGGCCTTCTGGCGCGACCCCTGGAGCCTCTTCGACTTCATCGTCGTCGCGGTCAGCTTCATGCCGGGTGCCGACAACATCTCGGTCCTGCGGGCGCTGCGGACGCTGCGGGCCCTGCGTCTCGTCTCGATCGTGCCGTCCATGCGCCGGGTGGTGAACAGCCTCCTCATCGCCATTCCGGGCATGGCCTCGATCGTCTTCCTGATGCTGTTGATCTTCTACGTGTTCTCGGTCATGGCGACGAACATGTTCGGGGCCGATTTCCCCGATCGCTTCGGCTCGATCGGCATTTCCGCCTTCACGCTCTTCCAGGTCATGACGCTCGACGGCTGGTCGGGCGAGGTGGTGCGCCCGGTGATGGAGAAGCACCCCTGGGCCTGGGTGTTCTTCATTCCCTTCGTGCTGATCACCGCCTTCACCGTGCTCAATCTCTTCATCGGCATCATCGTCGATGCCATGCAGCAGCAGCACATGGAGGATCGCGCCGAGGCGGAGAGGAAGCTCGCCCAGAAGCTCGGCAAGCTCGACGAGGCCTTCTCGGCCCGCATCGAGGACCAGGAGAAGACCGACCAGAGCCAGGACGATCGCATGGATCGGCTGTTCAGCGAGCTGAAGAGCCTGCGCTCCGAGCTGAAGGCCCGCAACGGCACCGGCACCGGCGTGTCCGGCGAAGGGATCTGACGGACGGGCGAGGCGCAGGGCTCGGCCCGCGCATCGAAGCCGTGAATCAGACGCGTCATGCGAAAAGTTGGAGGAGGTCCGACACGGTCGAGCCGACTTCAACTCACAGTCGGACAGGCTCGAGAGCCGCCGAAAAACTCAGCGATCGACTTCCCCGAACACGATGTCGAGCGAGCCGAGGATGGCCGAGACGTCAGCCAGCATATGGCCGCGGTTCATGAAATCCATCGCCTGGAGATGGGCAAAGCCCGGCGCGCGGATCTTGCAGCGATAGGGCTTGTTGGTCCCGTCGGAAACGAGATAGACGCCGAACTCGCCCTTGGGCGCCTCGACGGCGGCATAGACCTCGCCCTCCGGCACCTTGAAGCCTTCGGTATAGAGTTTGAAGTGATGGATGAGCGCCTCCATCGAGCGCTTCATCTCGGCGCGCCTGGGCGGCACGATCTTGCGGTCGAGCGAGACATGCGGCCCCGCCCCGTCCGGCGACAGCAGCACGTCGCAGCACTGCTTCATGATCCTGAGCGACTGGCGCATCTCCTCCATGCGGATGAGATAACGGTCGTAGCAGTCGCCGTTCCGGCCGATCGGCACGTCGAAATCGAGATCGGCATAGCACTCATAGGGTTGGGACTTGCGCAGATCCCAGGCGGCGCCCGAGCCGCGCACCATCACGCCCGAAAAGCCCCAGGAAAAGCAGTCGTCGAGCGAGACGACGCCGATGTCGACATTGCGCTGCTTGAAGATGCGGTTGTCGGTCAACAGCCCCTCGATGTCGTCGAGCACCTTGGGATGGCTCTCGCAGAAGGCGGCGATGTCCTCGACGAGGGCGGCCGGCAGGTCCTGGTGGACGCCACCCGGGCGGAAATAGGCCGCGTGCATGCGGCTGCCCGAGGCGCGCTCATAGAACACCATGAGCTTCTCGCGCTCCTCGAAACCCCACAAAGGCGGCGTCAACGCGCCGACATCCATCGCCTGCGTCGTCACATTGAGGAGGTGGGAGAGCAGCCGGCCGATTTCGGAATAGAGAACGCGGATATATTGGGCGCGCTTGGGCACCTCGAGCCCGAGCAGCCGCTCGATGGCGAGGCAGAACGCATGTTCCTGGTTCATCGGCGCGACATAGTCGAGCCGGTCGAAATAGGGGATCGCCTGCAGATATGTGCGCGCCTCGATCAGCTTCTCGGTGCCGCGGTGGAGAAGGCCGATATGCGGATCGACCCGCGTCACGACCTCGCCGTCGAGCTCGAGCACGAGGCGCAGCACGCCGTGCGCGGCCGGATGCTGGGGGCCGAAATTGATGTGGAACTTGCGGATATCGGTCTCGGGCATGATTTCACTCAATCGTCCAGGCGGCTCGCAAGCTCGATACCGCGGTAGATATCTGACAGGGCCAGTTCGAGCCCGGGTCTTGGCAGGCGGAAGCAGGCATTCGGGTCGATCAACTCTGAGGTGCGACCGGCAAGCTGCCGGACCCGTCTCTCTGCCAGACGAGGCAGGCGATGGCGTCACGATATGTCCTTCTTCGAGCTCGAAGCGATCGTCGTCGTGGCGGGACACGAAGTCATAGAACGTCGCCTTGTCCACCTTCATGAAGGCTTTGCTCGTCATGGAACAGGGACCAACCAATTCTGCCGTCTCGACCGCCGTCCGCTCATCGCCCGTCGGCCACCACCTGCCGTCCGCCGGTTCCTTACCCTTCGCCTTCTCGTCGCCCGGCAGCGTGTACTCCGCATTCTCCCAGGGCGAGAGGAAGTCGAAGGCGCGGAACTCCTGGGCGAGCTTTGACCGGCTCGTAGACCACCTTCTTTCTGGGCGTCGTCGTAGCGCACCTCGACATAGCCCGTCATGGGGAAGTCCTTGCGCAACGGATGCCCGCGGAAGCCGTAGTCGGTGAGGATGCGCCTGAGATCCGAATGGCCCGGAGAACAGGATGCCGAACAGATCGTAGGCCTCCCGCTCGAACCAGCCGGCCGCCGGGAACACCTCCTCGATGCTCGGCACCGGCGTCGCCTCGTCGGTTGCCACCTTGACGCGAAGGCGCAGGTTACGCCGCGGCGACAGCAGGTGATAGACGACGTCGAACCGGTTCGCCCGCGACGGCCAGTCGACACCGCACAGGTCGATCAGGCATTCGAAGCGGCAGTGCAGGTCGTCGCGCAGCATGCGCATCGCCGGCACGATCTGCTCGCGCGCGATCTGGATGGTGAGCTCGCCATGGGCGATCTGGCTGGCGATCAGATGGGTGCCGAGCTTGCCCGACAGATACTCATTCAGTTCTTCGAGCATCTCGATCATGTCGTCGCTTCCCCGAGACGGGAGAGATGAGGGGCCGAAGCTTCAGCGCGCGATGGTGCCGGTGCGGCGGATCTTCTTCTGCAAGAGCAGGATGCCATAGACGAGCGCCTCGGCGGTCGGCGGGCAGCCCGGCACATAGATGTCGACCGGCACCACCCGGTCGCAGCCGCGCACCACCGCATAGGAATAATGGTAGTAGCCGCCGCCATTGGCGCAGCTGCCCATCGAGATCACATAGCGCGGCTCGGGCATCTGGTCGTAGACCTTGCGCAGCGCCGGCGCCATCTTGTTGGTGAGCGTGCCCGCGACGATCATCACGTCGGACTGGCGTGGACTGGCGCGCGGCGCAAAGCCGAAGCGCTCGACGTCATAGCGCGGCATCGAGGCCTGCATCATCTCGACCGCACAGCAGGCGAGACCGAAGGTCATCCACATGAGCGAGCCGGTGCGCGCCCAGTTGATGAGATCGTCGGTCGTGGTGACGAGGAAGCCCTTGTCGGCGAGCTCGTTGTTGATCTGCGTGAAATAGGCATCGGCGGGCGCGGTGCCGCCGCCCTTGCCCTCGCCCTGCCCCTCGGCGAGGAGGCCGAAGCCGGGCAGTCGGGCTTCCGGTGCGATCAATCCCATTCGAGCGCTCCCTTGCGCCATTCGTAGATGAAGCCGATCGTCAGCACACCAAGGAACGCCATCATGGCCCAGAAGCCGTAGAGGCCGGCCTCCTTGAAGGCGACCGCCCATGGGCACAGGAAGGCGACCTCGAGGTCGAAGATGATGAACAGGATCGAGACGAGGTAGAAGCGCACGTCGAAATGCATGCGCGCATCGTCGAAGGCGATGAAGCCGCATTCGTAGGCCGAGACCTTCTCGGGATCGGGATTGCGGATCGCGATGAGGAAGGGCACGACCAAGAGCGCCAGCGAGATCGCAAGCGAGATGCCGATGAAGAGGACGAGCGGCAGGTAGTCGGTCAAGAGCTGGCTCATGGCCATCGAATCCGGTTCGCTGATGGGCCTGACGCGGCTGTTGTTGCGGCAAAACGGCGGGCGGTCAACCCGGGCGCGGCGAGGCGCCGCTCGCCGGTCGGAGGGACCGCCCCCTGTCAGGTCGGTGAGCCGCACGACAGAGGTGCTGCGTGCCCCTCTATAAACCGCCGAGCCCCCATGTGCACGGCCCAAATGGACGCGCCGTACCAGCCGGCATGCCCGTAGCGCTGGAAGTCGATGCGGATCATCCAAGGGAGGGCATCACGCCGCAGAGCCGGGCCGCACATGACGCGATGGCGTCGAGGGCCTCTGCGATGATCGCGGCGGAATGGCGAGGATGACGGGACTTGAACCCGCGACCTCCGGCGTGACAGGCCGGCGCTCTAACCAACTGAGCTACATCCCCGCAACGGTGCGGGCGCCATCGAAAGCCGCCCGCGCGGCCGTCAGCATGTAAGGCAGCGTCCGACTCGTGTCAAGAAGTCGCCTGCCTCGGCGAGACTAGGAAGCGAACGGCAAATATTCGGTAAACCGCGGCGGACCCGCAAGGGCACGTCGCCGTCGCGACCGGCCCGCCGGGCCCCATCCCCGAGCGGCCCCATCGGCGAGGAGGGGCGCGGCGAGGCAATGGTGGGCGGTGAGAGGATCGAACTCCCGACATCCTCGGTGTAAACGAGGCGCTCTACCGCTGAGCTAACCGCCCGACCGCCTCCACAATTGCGCGAGGCACGGGAGCATCGTCAAGTCGCGCCGCCCCCGCCTGCCTTGCGCGCCGCCCGCGCGACCGGAGCCGGCCGTCTGCGGCATTCGACCAAGGCTGCGGGGACTGGCGCAGGCGCCCGCCTAATTGAGCAGGTCCTTCAGCGTCTTCGACGGCGTGAACTTCGGCACCTTGGTCGCTGGATATTTCCGCTTCTCGTTGGTGCCAGGCACCACGCCCTCGCGCGCCGCCCGCTTGGAGACCTTGAAGGTGCCGAAGCCGGGGATCCGCACCTCGTCGCCGTCCTTCATGGTCTTCTCGATGGCATTGAAAACCGAATCGACGGCCTTCGCAGCCTGGTCCTTGTTGATGCCCGCCTCGTCGGAGACGGCGGAAACGAGGTCTTTCTTGTTCATTGCATGTGTCCTTCAGCTCGATGGGGGCGACGCCGGCAGCCTGCGCCGGCCCCGTCCCGCCCCCGTGACGGACGCCTATAGAGACGCGATTGGGGCTTGGCTAGGGCACGCGCCCGCCTGCCAAGGCGCGCGCAGGGGCTTTTGAACCGGAAAATCGGCCGAGGCGGCATCGCCGCAAGGGCCGGGACGACAGCGCCGTCGACACGCGAGGATCGGCGCGATGTGCGCACCCCTTGGAATCGGCGGCGCCCCCGGCCAGCTCGACCGGGGGCGCCGCTCAGACATAGCACTGCAAGACCCGGCCGGACGGCGGCGTGAGCCGCAGAGGGCCGGACCCGATCAGGCGGCGGGCCTCAGTGTGCGACCACACCCGTCTCCTCGCCACCGTCCCGGTCAGAACGCGGCTCGGCATCTTCCTCCGACCAGGTGACCGGCTCGGGCATGCGCTGCAGCGCGATCTTCAGAACCTCCTCCATCCGCGAGACCGGGCGGATGTCGAGCTTGTTCTTCACCTCGTCCGGGATCTCGGTCAGGTCCTTGGCGTTCTCCTCGGGGATGATGACGATCTTCAGCCCGCCGCGCAGCGCCGCCAGGAGCTTCTCCTTGAGCCCGCCGATCGGCAGGACGCGGCCGCGCAGCGTGATCTCGCCGGTCATCGCCACGTCCTTGCGAACCGGGATGCCCGTCATGATCGACACGATCGTCGTCACCATGGCGACGCCCGCCGACGGCCCGTCCTTGGGGGTCGCGCCCTCGGGGACGTGCACGTGGATGTCGCGCTTGTCGAACAGCGGCGGAGCGATGCCGAAATCGATGGACCGCGAGCGCACATAGGCGATCGCCGCCTGGATCGATTCCTTCATCACCTCCCGCAGATTGCCGGTGACCGACACCTTGCCCTTGCCGGGCATCATGACGCCTTCGATGGTCAGCAACTCGCCGCCGACCTCGGTCCAGGCGAGGCCCGTGACGATGCCGATCTGATCCTCGCGCTCGGCCTCGCCATAGCGATACCGCGGCACACCGAGATACTCCTCGACCTTGGCCTTGGTGATGTGGATCGACGTCTTGTCGCTGGTCAGCAGCTCCTTGACCGCCTTGCGGCAGAGCTTGGAGACCTCCCGCTCGAGCGAGCGCACGCCCGCCTCGCGGGTATAGCGCCTGAGCAGGTCCTGCAGCGCGTCGTCGTCGATCTTCCACTCCTCGGCCGTCAGGCCATGGGCCTGCAGGTTCTCGGGAATGAGATGGCGCTTGGCGATTTCGACCTTCTCGTCCTCGGTGTAGCCGGCGATGCGGATGATCTCCATGCGGTCCATGAGCGCCGGCGGGATGTTCAGCGTGTTCGCCGTCGTCACGAACATCACGTTCGAGAGGTCGTAGTCGACCTCCAGATAGTGGTCGTTGAAGGTATGGTTCTGCTCGGGGTCGAGCACCTCGAGCAGCGCCGCCGCCGGATCGCCACGGAAGTCCGAGCCCATCTTGTCGACCTCGTCGAGCAGGAAGAGCGGGTTGGGCTTCTTCGACTTGCGCATCGACTGGATGACCTTGCCGGGCATCGAGCCGATATAGGTGCGGCGATGGCCGCGGATCTCGGCCTCGTCGCGCACGCCGCCGAGGCTCATGCGCACGAACTCGCGCCCGTCGCCCTTGCGATCGACTTGCCGAGCGAGGTCTTGCCGACGCCGGGCGGTCCGACGAGGCACAGGATCGGCCCCTTCAGCTTGTTGGTCCGGCTCTGCACGGCGAGATATTCGAGGATGCGCTCCTTGACCTTCTCGAGCCCGTAATGCTCCTCCTCGAGCACCTGCTCGGCCTCGGCGAGATCCTTCTTGATCTTGCCGGGCTTGCCCCACGGGATCGACAGCAGCCAGTCGAGGTAGTTTCGCACGACCGTCGCCTCGGCCGACATCGGGCTCATCTGGCGCAGCTTCTTCAGCTCGCCGAGCGCCTTCTCCCGTGCCTCCTTGGACAGCTTGGTCTGCTCGATCTTCTCCTCGAACTCGGCGATGTCGTCACGCTCCTCGCCGTCGCCGAGCTCCTTCTGGATCGCCTTCATCTGCTCGTTGAGATAGTACTCGCGCTGAGTCTTCTCCATCTGCCGCTTGACGCGGCTGCGGATCTTCTTCTCGACCTGCAGCACCGAGATCTCGCTCTCCATCAGCGCATAGACGCGCTCGAGCCGGTCGGAGATGCGGGTGATCTCGAGAATCTCCTGCTTGTCGGAGATCTTGATCGCGAGGTGGCTGGCGATGGTGTCGGCGAGCTTGGAATAGTCGTCGATCTGCGAGATCGTCGCCAGCACCTCGGGCGAGATCTTCTTGTTGAGCTTCACATAGCTCTCGAACTGCGAAACCGCCGAGCGGGCCAGCGCCTCGATCTCGTCCTCAGAGCCGGTCGCCTCGGCGACGCGCTCGACCTCGGCCTCGAAGAACGACGGATTGTCGACATAGCGGCGGATGCGCGCCCGGCTGTTGCCCTCGACCAGCACCTTCACGGTGCCGTCGGGCAGCTTCAGGAGCTGCAGCACCGAAGCGAGCGTGCCGACCGGATAGATCGCATCCGAGCGCGGCTCGTCGTCGCCGGCGTTCTTCTGGGCGGCGAGCAGGATGAGCTTGTCCTGCCGCATCACCTCTTCCAGCGCGTTGATCGACTTCTCCCGCCCGACGAAGAGCGGCACGATCATATAGGGGAAGACGACGATGTCCCGGAGCGGCAGCACCGGGAAGAACTCCGGCGCCTTGCCCTTCTTCGGGCTGTGCGATTCGTCGGTCATGTCGGTATTCCTGTCTTCTGGGCAGCCGGCCGCTCGCCCTATGCAACGTGGCCAGCACGGCCCGTCATCGTGCCGTCCGGCTCCCCTCGGTCTCCAGCGATGAGCCCCGGGGGGCGGCCCGGATCGGCACAGTCCAACTCACATAGGTATGCCACGATTTGGCGGATTCAAGGGCGCCATTCTGGTGTGGCGCAGGCGCGCAATTCACATCTGTGTCCCGAACACCCGCCCCGACCGGTCCGGACGGCCGTGCGTCTTCGATACGAGTGGCCGCTGCAACTTGGATCAGCCCCTCGGGCGTGTCCCCGCCAAACGCCCGGCCGCGCAGCATGGCGGACACCGGGCTTGCCCCGGTGCCGATCACCAATCGCGCGCGTGCTGCCCTCTGGGACGGACGGCGGCCGGTCCTATCGCTCGTTCGGCCGCCCGTCGATCAGGATGCCGTCGAGCCGACATCCTCGGCCCGGTCGGAGTAGATCCGCAGCGGTTTTGCCCCGCCCTCGACCGCCTCCGGGCTGATCACGACTTCCTCGACGCCCTTCAGCGTCGGCAGATCGAACATGGTATCGAGCAGCAGCCCTTCCATGATCGAGCGCAGGCCGCGGGCGCCGGTCTTGCGCTCGATCGCCTTGCGGGCGATGGCGCGCAGCGCTTCCTCGGCGAAGGTGAGCTGAACACCCTCCATCTCGAACAGCCGCTGATACTGCTTGACGAGGGCGTTCTTGGGCTCGGTGAGGATCTGGATGAGCGCCGACTCGTCGAGATCCTCCAGCGTCGCGAGCACCGGCAGACGGCCGATGAATTCGGGGATGAGCCCGAATTTCAGCAGGTCCTCCGGCTCGACCTCGCGCAGGATCGCGCCCTGGCGACGCTCGTCGATCGGGCGGACACTGGCGCCGAAACCGATCGAGGTGGCGCGTCCGCGCTGCGAGATGATCTTCTCGAGGCCCGAGAACGCGCCGCCGCAGATGAACAGGATGTTGGTGGTGTCGACCTGCAGGAACTCCTGCTGGGGATGCTTGCGCCCCCCCTGCGGCGGCACCGAGGCGATCGTGCCCTCCATGATCTTGAGCAGCGCCTGCTGCACGCCTTCGCCCGAAACGTCGCGGGTGATCGAGGGGTTGTCCGACTTGCGGCTGATCTTGTCGACCTCGTCGATATAGACGATGCCGCGCTGCGCCCGCTCGACATTGTAGTCGGCGTTCTGCAGCAGCTTGAGGATGATGTTCTCGACATCCTCGCCGACATAGCCCGCCTCGGTCAGCGTCGTGGCGTCGGCCATGGTGAAGGGCACGTCGAGGATGCGGGCGAGCGTCTGGGCGAGCAGGGTCTTGCCGCAACCGGTTGGGCCGATCAGCAGGATGTTCGACTTGGCGAGCTCGACCTCGCCGCTCTTGGAGACGTGGTTGATGCGCTTGTAGTGGTTGTGCACGGCGACCGACAGCACACGCTTGGCGTGCGGCTGACCGATCACATAGTCGTCCAGCACCGCACAGATCTCGTGCGGCGAGGGCACGCCGTCGCGCGCCTTGACGAGCGAGCTCTTGTTCTCTTCGCGGATGATGTCCATGCACAGCTCGACGCATTCATCGCAGATGAACACGGTCGGGCCGGCGATCAGCTTTCTGACCTCGTGCTGGCTCTTCCCGCAGAAGGAGCAGTAAAGTGTATTCTTGTCAGGCATCCGCTCGTCTTGCTCGTCATCGGCGGGCCCAAGGATGGCCGGCCGGGTTGAAGCTGGAAGTGCTCGTCTTCCCCGCCTTCCCTGCGACCCTCGAGGAAGGCTCCGAACCCCGACTTGAGGGGATCAGACCATGCCTTCCGGCGGGAGATCAAGGCGGGAATTCCACTCGCTGGACTTACACCATGCACCTCGCGACAGTTATGCAACATCTGTTGCCGCGTCACCTCGCCGGCGCAACCCACGCCACCGGCTCATCTCGGAAGAAGCCGCCGCTGCGGCTCCCGTGCGACCCGCAGAAGGGCCCCGTCAGGCGGCGAGGTCACCTCCCGGCGGACCCGACTGCCGACCATGCCGCCACATCGCCCGCAGTGTCGGTACCGAATCGGACGGTTTGAGGGCTCTTGCCTGTTTTCATGGGCGAGCCTCCCGCCGTCATGCCTCCGGTGTGGCCGACATCGTGCACCCGCTTCGCCTGCCAAGGCAAGGGCCGGGCCAGATGGGTATGTCGCCGCCGGTTGGCCGCCTCAGCTCTTGCGCTGCGGGTCCTCGGCGTCCTGACGCTTGCTCAGCACGTGGTCGATGAGGCCGAACTTCTGCGCCTCCTCCGCCGACATGAAATAGTCGCGGTCGAGGGTGCGCTCGATGGTGGCATAGTCCTGCGAGGTATGGCGCACATAGGTTTCGTTGAGGCGCCGCTTCATCTTGATGATGTCCTCGGCGTGCCGCTCGATGTCGCTGACCTGCCCCTGGAAGCCGCCGGAGGGCTGGTGGACCATGATGCGGGCGTGCGGCAGCGCAAAGCGCATACCCTTGGCGCCGGCGCACAGCAGCAGCGAGCCCATCGAGGCCGCCTGGCCGATGCACAGCGTCGAGACCTGCGGCTTGATGAACTGCATGGTGTCGTAGATCGCCATGCCCGATGTCACCACCCCGCCCGGCGAGTTGATGTACATCGAGATCTCTTTCTTGGGGTTGTCGGCCTCCAGAAAGAGCAGCTGCATGCACACCGAGGCGGCGACCGCGTCGTCGATCGGCCCGGTGACGAAGATGATGCGCTCCTTGAGCATGCGCGAGGGCAGGTCGTAGCCGCGCTCGCCCCGGTTGGTCTGCTCGATCACGGTCGGCCAGAAGCTGGCCCTCGGGCTGTCGTTGCGCTCGCTCGTCATGGCGTCATCCTTGGCTCGCCGCGGGGGGCGTTGGATCTGCGGGCCGTGATAGCGCGATTCGTGCGCTCCGGGCCGCCGCGGCGGCCCGGCCGCCGGCTCTCAGTCCTTGTGGTCGTGGTGGTGGTGGTGCCCATGGCCGTGATCATGGCCATGATGGTCGTGATCGTGGTCATGGTCGTGATGATGATCGTGGTCGTGATGGGCGTGATCGTGGGCACCGCCGATCACATCGTCGTCATCGGCCTCGATGAGCGCGAACAGCTCCTTCGGCGTCATCGCCTTGTCGGTGATCTCGGCCTTGTCGATCACGAGGCTGACCACCTTCTCCTCGAAGATCGGCGCGCGCAGCCGGTCGATGGCGCCTGGCTGATTGCGGTAGAACTCGTAGACCTGCCGGGCCTGCTCGGGATAGCGCTGCACCTCCTGGGCGAGCGCCCGGCTCAGCTCCTCGTCGGAGACCTTGACCTCGTTACGCTCGCCGATCTCGGCGAGCACGAGGCCGAGCCGGACCCGGCGCTCGGCGAGCTTGCGGTACTCCGCCCGCGCCTCTTCCTCGCTTTTGCCCTCATCGGCGAGCGTCCGCCCGGAGCGCTGCAGTTCGCCCGTCATCTGCGACCAGATGGCATTGAACTCGCCATCGACCAGACCCTCGGGCAGCGGGAAATCGTGCCGCTCGTCGAGCGCATCGAGCAGAAGCCGCTTCATGCGCGCCCGCGCCGCCTGGTCGATTTCGCGGCCGAGCTGCTTCTCCACCGCCTCGCGCAGGCCCGCCAGCGTCTCGACGCCCATCGTCTTGGCGAACTCGTCGTCGAGCGCGGGCAGGATCGGCTCGGCGACCTCCTTCACCGTCACATCGAACGTCGCCGCCTTGCCGGCCAGGTCCTTGACCGGATAGGCCTCGGGGAACGTCGCCTCGACGACGCGGGAATCGCCCGCCTTGGCACCGGCGAGACCTTCCTCGAAGCCGGGGATGAAGCCGCCGCGGCCGATCACCACCGTGACATCCTCGCCAGCCCCGCCCTCGAAGGGCGTGCCGTCGATCTTGCCGACGAAATCGACGGTGAGGCGGTCGCCGGTCTCGGCCGCCCGGCCCTCGCGTGCCTCGTGGCGCGTGCCGGCCTCGCGCAGGCGCTCGAGGCTCTTCTCGACATCGGCCGGATCGACCTCGGCCTTGGGACGCTCGAGCGCGATCTTGGTGAGGTCGGTGACCTCGAACTCCGGCAGCACCTCGAAGCTCATCGTGTAGAGCAGGTCGGCATTGCCGGCGATGATGCGCTCGATCTCGTCCTTGTCCTCCGACAGCTTGATGTCGGGGCGGATGGCGGGCTTCAGCTTGCGCTCGCTGATCGCCTGCTGGCTGGTCTCGGCGACCGCCCGCTCGAGTACCTCGGCCATCACCGAGCGGCCGTAGACACGCTTCAGATGCGCGACCGGCACCTTGCCGGGCCGGAAGCCCTTGAGCCGCACCTGCCCCTTCAGCTCGTCGAGCCGGCTTTCGTAGCGCTCACTGAGCTCGCCCTTGGCGACCGTGACCTGGAACTCCCGCTTCAGGCCCTCGTTGCTCGTCTCCGTCACCTGCATCGTCGTCGATCGCTCTTCAGAAGTTGGCCGAATTGTCTCAAATGCCATCCGGTGGCCGCTCGGGGAGAGGGCCGTCCGATGGCGCGAAAGTCCTGGACTCCGGGCGGGCGGTACGGCGCGCTGGTGCGGGCGGAGGGACTCGAACCCCCACGGCCGAAGCCACCAGAACCTAAATCTGGCGTGTCTGCCAGTTCCACCACGCCCGCAATGCCCAGGCCGGCACGTCCCCTTGAGCTCGGGGGCCGAGCTCCGACCGGGAGATCGCTCCAGGCCGCGGGAGGCTCTGATAGCATCCCCTGCCTCGTTACGAACCCGGTTTCGGAGGACATGCTTGACACCGGCCGCATACAGTCCTGGGCATCCCCTGTTTGAGAAGAGGCCCGTCGCCTATATCATGCGGCGTGTCACTGAAGTCGCCTGCCTGCTCCTTAGCAAGATCCATCCACTCGTACAATCGGGTTGAAGCCATGCAGCTCCTGCGCACAGCCATGATGGCGGGCCTCGCGGCCCTGGTCGCACTCGCGGCGGCGACGCCCGAGAGCAATGCCGGCGAGGTCGCCGGCAAGGTCACGCGGATGAAGGGCGAGGCGTCCGCCAAGCGCGGCAGCACCGTCGTCGCTCTCGCGGAAGGGGCGGCCGTCGAGGTCGCCGACGAGATCAGCACCGGCGGCGACGCCCGTCTCGAGCTCACCCTCGCCGACGATACGCGGCTCACGCTCGGCGCCAATGCCAGCCTCGTGCTCGATACCTATGTCTATGATCCAGAGGGTGGAAACGGCTCCGTCGTGCTCGACGCCGTGGCCGGCGCCATGCGCTTCACGACCGGCAAGGTCGGCAAGATGAACGACAAGAAGATCGAGGTGCGCACGACCTTCGCCACGCTCGCCGTGCGCGGCACCGATTTCTTCGCCGGCCCGGTCGACAAGACCAACGGCGTGCTCCTGCTCGAAGGGCTGGTCGAAGTGCGGACAGCCAAGGGCGCCGTCGTTCTCGACACGCCGCGCAACGGCACCACGGTCGCCTCCAGCGACAAGCGCCCGTCCAAGGCGCGGCCGTGGTCGGATGCGCGGATCGCCCGCGCCATCGGCAGCGTATCGTTCTGAGCGCGTCGTTCCCAGTGCCCTCCGGGGCGGCTTTGCGGGCGGTTTTCGCCCGATACATGGTAGTCATCATGTAACGGCGGACGCGGCCCGCGCGACCGATGACGACGGCCGCGTGGCGGCCGTCGCCGAGGTCTCGCCGCGACCGGCTGGAGATCCGCCTGCCACATCTTTGCCGGCCCGAAGCTTGCCGGCGAGATCCTCGGGCGGAAGCCGCCGCGGCCCATCGATCCAGCGATCCACCTCGCCGGGCCGGTGCCTTGCCTCTCTTCCCCGAAAGGTCGGTGGCGCCCGTCGCGCCGAGGCGCTATCTCCCCTCTATAGCGCTCGCCGTCCGGTCTTCGAGCCGCGAGCGCATGGCGGACGGATGGTCAGGGTTAAGGGCAGGCCAGCCTACAGGCGGGCCAGCTTTCAGGAGGGGAAGGGAGACGGGGTCACATGGGTGTGCTCAGCTCGGCGGTCTCGGTGCGCTCCGACGCCTATCGCAGCATCCACGCCGCACAGACCGCCGCGCTCGCCGAGGTCGGCCGGGCCGTCGAGGTGGCGATGGCCGGCGGTGGCGAGGCGGCTGCCGCCCGTCATGTCGCCCGTGGCAAGATACTGCCGCGCGAGCGCATCTCGCGCCTCATCGATCCGGGCTCGCCCTTCCTCGAGGTCGGCCTACTCGCCGCTCACGGCATGTATGGTGGCGACTGCCCTTCGGCGGGCCTCATCGCCGGTGTCGGCCGCGTCTCCGGCCGCGAGGTGATGATCGTCTCCAACGACGCCACCGTGAAGGGCGGCACCTATTATCCGATCTCGGTGAAGAAGCATCTGCGCGCCCAGGAGATCGCCGCCGAGAACCGGCTGCCTTGCGTCTATCTGGTCGATTCTGGTGGCGCCAATCTGCCCAATCAGGACGAGGTCTTCCCCGACCGCGATCATTTCGGCCGCATCTTCTACAATCAGGCCCGCATGTCGGCGAAGGGCATCCCGCAGATCGCCGTGGTGATGGGTTCGTGCACGGCGGGCGGCGCCTATGTGCCGGCCATGTCGGACGAGACCATTATCGTCCGCGAGCAGGGCACGATCTTCCTCGCCGGGCCGCCGCTGGTGAAAGCGGCGACCGGCGAGGTGGTGTCGGCGGAGGACCTCGGCGGTGGCGACGTCCACACCCGCCTCTCGGGCGTCGCCGACCATCTCGCCCGCGACGATGCCCACGCCCTGGCGCTCGCCCGTCGCGCCGTCGCCAATCTGAACGGCCGCAAGCCCGAGACGGTGGTCCGGCGCAGTCCCGAGGAGCCGCTCTACGACCCTGAGGAGATCCTCGGCCTCGTCCCCGCCGACCTGCGCACGCCCTATGACATCCGCGAGCTCATCGCCCGCGTCGTCGACGGCTCGCGGCTCGACGAGTTCAAGGCCCGTTTCGGCACGACGCTCGTCGCAGGCTTTGCCCATATCCACGGCATCCCCGTCGGCATTCTCGCCAACAATGGCGTGCTGTTCTCCGAGAGCGCGCTGAAGGGCGCCCATTTCGTCGAATTGTGCTCCCAGCGCCGGATTCCACTGGTCTTCCTGCAGAACATCACCGGCTTCATGGTCGGCCGCCGCTACGAGGCCGACGGCATCGCCAAGCATGGCGCCAAGCTCGTGACGGCGGTCGCCACCACCGAGGTGCCGAAGATCACGGTCATCGTCGGCGGCTCGTTCGGCGCCGGCAATTACGGCATGTGCGGCCGCGCCTACCAGCCGCGCTTCCTGTGGACCTGGCCGGCCTCACGGATCGCGGTCATGGGCGGCGAGCAGGCGGCGGGCGTCCTTGCGACCGTCCGGCGCGAGGGCATCGAGCGCAAGGGCGGCACCTGGTCGGCCGCCGAGGAGGCCGAGTTCAAGCGTCCGACCATCGAGATGTTCGAGCGCCAGAGCCATCCCCTCTATGCGACGGCGCGGCTTTGGGACGACGGCATCGTCGATCCCAGAAAGACCCGCGAGGTGCTCGCCCTCAGCCTGTCGGCCGCCCTCAACGCGCCGATCCCCGACACCCGCTTCGGCCTGTTCCGGATGTGAGGGCGCGATGTTCAGACGTCTCCTGATCGCCAATCGCGGCGAGATCGCCTGCCGCGTGATCGCCACCGCCCGTCGGCTCGGGCTCGCGACCATCGCGGTGCATTCCGACGCCGATGCCGGCGCCCGCCACGTACTGATGGCCGACGAGGCGGTGCGCATCGGCCCGGCCCCGGTCGCCGAGAGCTATCTGCGCGCCGATGCGATCCTCGAGGCCGCCCGCGCGACCGGCGCCGAGGCGATCCATCCAGGCTACGGCTTCCTGTCCGAGAACGCCGCCTTCGCCGAAGCGGTCGCGGCGGCTGGTCTCGTTTTCGTCGGGCCGCCGGCCGCCGCCATCCGCGCCATGGGACTGAAGGACGCCGCCAAGGCGCTGATGGAGAAGGCGGGCGTGCCCGTCGTGCCCGGCTATCACGGCGCCAGCCAGAACCCAGACAAGCTCCTCGCCGAGGCGAAGGCGATCGGCTTTCCCGTCCTCATCAAGGCGCGGGCGGGCGGCGGCGGACGGGGCATGCGCCGTGTCGACGAGGCCAAGGCCTTCAAGCCGGCGCTCGAGAGCGCAAGGCGCGAGGCCGAGGCGAGCTTCGGCGACCCCGCCTGCCTCGTCGAGAAATATGTCGAGCGGCCGCGGCACATCGAGATCCAGGTCTTCGCCGACGCTCACGGCAATGTCGTCCACCTCTTCGAGCGCGACTGCTCGCTGCAGCGCCGTCACCAGAAGGTGATCGAGGAGGCGCCGGCCCCGGGCATGCCCCCGAGGTCCGGGACGCCATGGGCCGCGCCGCCGTCGAGGCCGCCCGGGCCATCGGCTACCGTGGCGCCGGCACCGTCGAGTTCATCGCCGACGGCTCCAGGGGTCTGCGGTCCGACGGCTTCTGGTTCATGGAGATGAACACCCGTCTCCAGGTCGAGCATCCCGTGACCGAGGCGATCACCGGGCTCGATCTGGTGGCGCTGCAACTGTCCGTGGCGGCCGGCGCGCCGCTGCCGTTCGCTCAAGGGGATCTGGCGATCTCGGGCCATGCCTTCGAGGCGCGCATCTATGCCGAGGACGTGCCGAAGGCTTCCTGCCGGCGACCGGCCGCCTCACCCATCTCGCCATGCCGGTCGCGTCCGAGTTCGAGACGGCGCCTGTGCGTGTCGATTCAGGCGTCGCCGAGGGCGACCGCATCACGCCCTACTACGATCCGATGATCGCCAAGCTGATCGTCCACGGGACGAGCCGCGCCGCCGCGCTCGCCAGGCTCTCGTCCGCCCTCGCCGACACCCGGATCGCCGGTCTCACCACCAATCTCGCCTTTCTTGGCGCCCTCACCCGCAACGAGAGCTTTGCGCGAGGCGACGTCGACACCGGCCTCATCGCACGCGATCTGGCGTCGCTCGCCGGCGAAACGGCGCCGCCCGAGGATGCCGTCGCCCTGGCCGCCATCGCCGCGCTCGGCCTGCTCGAGACCGGCGGGGATCTCGAGCCCTTCGAGCGGCTTCGCGGCTGGCGTCTGTGGTCGGATGCCCGCCAGTACGCGCTTCTCGAGCAGCACGGCGAGCGCCTCGAACGCCGCGTCGTCGCCCATGGCCCCGGCCGCTATCTGGTCGAGGGTGGGAGCGAGCCGCGCGAGCTCGCGGTCGCACGCGGGCCCGAGGGCTCGGTCAGGATCGTCCGGGGTGGCCACACCGCCCGCGCCCATGTGGCGGTGGCGGGCGATGCCGTCACCGTGTTCATGGAGGGTGCCGCGCACGCCTTCATCCTGCCCGATCAGCTCGCCGGCGAGGCGGAGGACGGGCAAGGCGGCGACACCTTGATCTCGCCGATGCCGGGTCTGGTGAAGGTGGTGACGGCGCGGGCCGGCGACACCGTCAGCCGCGGCGATCCGCTGCTCGTCGTCGAGGCGATGAAGATGGAGCACACCCTCGCCGCCCCGCGTGACGGCACCGTCGCCGAGGTGCTGGTCGGCGTCGGCGATCAGGTCGAGGACGGTGCCCTTCTCTTGAGGCTCGAGCGCGAGGCACCGGCATCGACCGGCCCGGCGTGATCAGCCCTCGCAGACGAAATGGATCCCCTGGAACCGCTCGCGGAGCTTCGCGGTGCGCGGCGCGACGGTCGATGGATCGTTGGCCCGCAGTCCCTCGGCGATGAGATCGGCGAGCGCGGCGGCATCGGCCGGCGTCACCCCGCGGCGGACGAGCTCGGGCGTGCCGATCCTGAGGCCATTGAGATCGCCCGCGACCGCCCCCATCGGCAGCCCGATGCCGCAGGCGAGGAAGCCGGCCTTGCGCAGCGTCCTGGAGGCCGCCTGGCCACCGCCGAACGCCTTCGCCTCGATGGCGAACTGGTGCGACTGCGTCATCCCGCGCGACGCTGCAAAGACCGGCAGGCCCCGCTCGGCGAGCGCCGCCGCGAGCGCCTGCGACAGCTCGATCATAGCTCTCGCATAGGCGGCCCCGTGCACCCGCCAGTCGATCAGGGTGAGCGCGAGCGCCGCCGACTTGGCGACGTCGAAATTGGCGGTGAGGCCCGGGAATGCGATGGCGTCGAGCCGCTCGGCGATGCCCGCATCGCTCGTGACGATCAGCCCGCCTGCCGGTCCGCCGAGGCTCTTGTAGGTGCTCATCGTCATCAGATGCGCGCCCTCGGCCAGAGGATTGGCCCAGGCCCGCCCGGCGATGATGCCGCACTGATGGGCGGCGTCGAACAGTACCTTCGCCCCGACCCTATCGGCGATCGCCCGGATCTCGCGGACCGGATGGGGGAAGAGATTGAGGCTGCCGCCGATGGTGATGAGCTTGGGGCGGACCCGCCCAGCCAGGTCGGCAAGGCCGCCAAGGTCGACCGTATAGCCGTCGGCATCGACGGGAGCGGGATGGGTGATGAGCCCGTAGAGCCCGGCGGCGCCCGCCTCGTGATGCGTGACATGGCCGCCGACCGCGGGCGCCGGGGCGATGATGGCGTCGCCCGGCTTTGCCAGCGCCATGAAGCCATAGAGATTGGCGAGCGCGCCCGAGCCGACGCGGATCTCGGCAAAGCGCGCATCGAAAACCTCGGCGGCGAGCTCGGCGGCGATCACCTCGATCTCCTCGATCGCTTCCAGCCCCATCTCGTACTTGTCGCCCGGATAGCCGAGCGAGGGCCGGCTGCCGAGCCCGGCCGCCAGAACCGCCTCGGCCCGCGGATTCATGACATTGGTCGCGGGATTGAGGTTGAAGCAGTCCCGGTCGTGGATCGTCCGGTTGCGCGCGACGAGGGCCTCGATCTGACGGGCGGCGTCCTCGGGGGAGGCCGGCACCCGGCCGGCGATCTCCTGCACGCGGGCCTCGACGGCATCGGGAACCCAGTCACGGCGGGCGAGATGTGTCATGTCCGGCTCTCCTCCTGGAACGGGCAATGAAGCAGGAATGGCGTCTGCGCTCCACCGCATTCTGGCGCGGTGCCGGCCGTCGGCCCGCGCGCCGGCGGCGGCGGTTCCGCCATATTGTGGCTGCCACCCCGATGGCCTACCTTGCTCCTTCCTGCAAACCGACGGGAAAATCCGATGAATGACGCTCCGTCCCGCGTGGCCGATGGCGGTCGGGCCCGATCGCACCCGCCGGAGCGACCGCTGCCGCCGCTCCGCAACCGCATCGTCGCCGGCATCGTCTGGTCGCTGCTCGTGGCGCTGGCGATCCTCGGCATCGAGCGCGCCGAGCTGCTGCCGCCCGGCATCAACGAGACCACCGTCGACTGGCGCACCTATTATCTCTCCGAGCGCGCCCTCGCGCCGCGCAGCGATATCGCCGTCATCGTCGTCGGCGAGCGCAGCCTCGAGGACTATGCCTATGTGAGCCCGGTGGATCGCGCCCTCCTCGCCAACCTCATCCGCGAGGTCGACGGTGCGCGCCCCCGGGCGATCGGCCTCGACATCATCCTCAACCGCGCCTCCGAGCCGGCCAAGGACGAGGCTCTGGTGTCGGCCATCCGCGAGGTCGGCTCGCCCCTCGTGCTCGGCGTCATCGACGAGCGGGCCCGCTATTATCCGAGCGAGGATTTCGACTGGCAGGAGCAGCTCCTGGAACGCAGCGGGCGGCCAGCGGCTCATCTCTTGTTCGGCTGGCAGGACGACCGTTTCGGCATCGGCGACCACGTGGTGCGGTTCATCGCCGATCCCGCGCCCTCCGCGCCCGGCCGGCGCGGTCTCGCCGAGACGCTGGCGGCCCTCGGTGGAGGCTTCGCGGCGCCGCGCTCGCCCTATATCTCCTGGCTGCTGCCCCCGCTCGGTTCGGGCGACCTCTTCCCGACCTACGAGATCCCGACCCACCCGCCGGTCGGCTCGGGGGGCGCTGGGACCCGGCTCATCCCGGAGTCCTTCCGTGCGCTGCTCAAGGATCGCCTGGTGCTGATCGGCGGCGCCTTCGCCGACCGCGACCGGCATCTGACGCCGCTCTCGGTCTCCAACGACGAGCAGATGTCCGGCGTCTTCATCCATGCCCAGATCCTCGCCCAGCTCCTCGACGGGCGCTCTCTCGAGGTGCTGTCCGAGCCGCTCGAGCTCCTGACGCTGCTGGTCGTCGCCGGCTTCGGCTTCCTGCTCGGTCGTCGCTACCGGCTGAAGCGCTACGACTTTCTCGCCTCCGCCCTCGGCCTCGCCGTCCTCGTGCCGGTCGGCGCATGGATGTTCAACGCATTCCAGCTCATCGTGCCGGTGACGGCCATCTTCTTTGCCTGGATTGCCGGTATCACGGGCGGACACTACTGCAATTGGGCCCTGAGAAAGCTGGGCCTCGGGTGAGCGGGCGCCTTTTCGCGGGAGGCACCGATCGGCATTGCCGGCCCCTCTCGGGAGGTGCCTGGCCGAGACACATGAAGGAGCGCGACATGGCTCTCAGATCAGCGGCGACGCTTTTCGCCGCCCTCCTCCTCGTCGCAGCGGCGGCGCCGGCCTTGGCCGACATCGAGGTGCTCTCCTCCGACGTGCCGGGCCTCGCCGTCGGGACGCGGCTGCCCGACGGCACCGTGCTGTCCGTCCCGGCCGGCCGCAGCCTGCGCCTCCTGGGACCGGACGGCTCGACGACCTATCTCGTCGTCGGCCCATTGATGGCAAGCTCGAGGACTATCAGCGCCGCCTGCCCTGCAGCTGGTGGCAGAAGCTGATCCGCAGCGATTGTCCCGACGACAGTCCGAGCGCCGGTGTCGGCGGCACGCGCGGCACCGAATAGAGGGCCGCTCCGGCCACGCTGCCGGATAGCGCGCATCATGCGCCAGATTGTCCCGACGCGGGAACTCGCCCGGCCGTCGGCCGTCATTCAACCGTCTGCCGGCCCGGTCATGCTGGGAGAGACGGACGCGTCGCCCCACGCCACGCGGCCCCAGTCGCGCGCGCCGTTGCGGCACTCAAGGACGAGGTGAGCCTGCCATGACCATCCGCAATCTCGATTTCATGATGGCGCCGGCGAGCGTCGTTCTCGTCGGCGCCAGCGAGCGCGAGCACAGCGTCGGCCGCCAACTCGCGCTCAACCTGATCGGCGACGGCTTCGCCGGCCCCATCCATCTCGTCAATCCACGCGGCGGCAGCCTCGCCGGCCGGACCTTCCACCGCAGCCTCGGCGAGTTGCCGGCGCCGGCCGATCTCGCCGTGATCGCCGCTCCGCCCCCGAGCGTGCCGGGTCTGATCGCCGAGCTGGCCGCGATGGGCACCCGCTCGGCCGTCGTCATCACCGCCGGCTTCGATCGCGATCAGCGCCAGGCCATGCTCGACGCCGCCCGCCCCGCCCTGATGCGGCTGCTCGGTCCCAATTGCATCGGCCTCATGGTGCCCGGCATCGGCCTCAACGCCAGCTTCTCGCACATCCCCGCGCCCAAGGGCGATCTCGCCTTCGTCTCGCAGTCGGGCGCCCTCATCACCGGCATTCTCGACTGGGCGGCTTCGCGCCGGATCGGCTTCTCGCACGTCGTCTCGCTCGGCGACATGGCCGACGTCGATTTCGGCGACCTCATCGACTATCTGGCCGGCGACACCCGCAGCCGCGCCATCCTGCTTTACATGGAGGCGCTGACCGCGGTGCCGAAATTCATGTCGGCCGCCCGCCGCGCCGCCCGCGTCAAGCCGGTGATCGTCGTGAAATCGGGCCGCCATGCCGAGGGCGCCCGCGCCGCGGCCTCCCACACCGGTGCGCTCGCGGGCTCGGACGCGGCCTATGACGCCGTCTTCGAGCGCGCCGGTCTCCTTCGCGTCGTCGAGCTCGACGATCTCTTCAATGCCGCCGAGACGCTGTCGCGCCTGCCGCACCTCATGGGCGACCGGCTCGCCGTCGTCACCAATGGCGGCGGTGCCGGGGTGCTGGCAGCCGACCGCATCGCCGATCTCGGCGGCCGTCTCGCCACGCTCGCGCCCGGCACCATGGCCGCGCTCGACCGCGCGCTCCCCGCCACGTGGTCGAAGGGCGATCCCGTCGACATCATCGGCGACGCCGGACCCGAGCGCTACCGCAGCGCCCTCGAAGCCGTGCTGTCCGATCCGGGTGTCGACGCCGTCCTCGTCGTCAACTGCCCGACCGCGATCGCCTCCAGCGAGGAGGCGGCCGCCGCCGTCATCGCGACCATCAAGGCGCGCGCTGTCAGCGGACAGCCGAAGCCGATCGTCGCCTGCTGGCTCGGCGACTCTGCCGCCCGTTCCTCGCGCGTGCTCTTTGCCGAAAGCGGCATCCCCTCCTTCGCGACGCCCGAGAACGCTATCGAGGGGTTCATGCAACTCGTCCGGCACGCCCGTGCCCAGGATCAGCTCATGGCGACCCCTGCGGTGGTCGACGGCGAGGAGAGCGAGGATGGCGACAAGGTGCGCGCGATCATCGAGCAGGCGCTCGGCGAGGGCCGCACCATGCTCGGCGAGGACGAGGCCAAATCCGTGCTCTCCGCCTACGGCATTCCGACCGTGCCGACTGAGGTCGCTCGCTCCCCTGCCGAGGTCGAGACGATCGCCCGCCGCCTGCTGGCCGGCGAGGCCGCTGTCGCCGTCAAGATCCTCTCGCCCGACATCAGCCACAAATCGGATGCGGGCGGCGTCCGTCTCGATCTCGTGACGGCCGAGGGGGCCCGCATCGCCGCCGAGGAGATGGTCTCACGCATATCCCGCACATTGCCCAAGGCGCGGCTCCACGGCTTCGTCGTCGAGCCGATGGTCCGTCGTCCTGGCGCCCACGAGCTCATCGCCGGCATGACGGTCGATCCGACGGTCGGGCCCGCCCTGCTGTTCGGCGCCGGCGGCACCGCCGTCGAGGTCGTGGCGGACACCCGTCTCGCCCTGCCCCCGCTCGATATGGGCCTCGCCCGCGCCCAGATGGAGCATACGCGGGTGATGCGGCTCCTGAAGGGCTATCGCGACCGGCCGCCCGCCGATCTCGACGCCATCGCGGCGACGCTCGTCCGCCTCGGCCGGCTGGTCTGCGACCATCCCGAGATCCGCGAGCTCGACATCAATCCGCTGCTTGCCGACGCGACTGGCGTCATCGCGCTCGATGCCCGCATCCGTCTGGCCGACGAGGCCAGGGAGCCGCGCCCCCCGATGGCGTTGCGGCCCTATCCCTCCAATTGGGTGCGCCGGGCCGAGCTTCCCGGGATCGGCGAGTTCCTGATCCGACCCATCCGGCCCGAGGACGAGCCCCTCTATGCCGGCTTCTTCGCCGACGTGACGAGCGAGGACATGCGCATGCGCTTCTTCACGCCCGCGCCCGGCCTCACCCATCGCCACCTCGCCCGGCTCACCCAGATCGACTATGCGCGCGAGATGGCATTCGCGGCGATTGCCGCCACGGGCGAGCTGATCGGCGTCGTCAGGCTGATCGCAGATCCCGACTACACCCATGCCGAATACGGCGTCCTCTTGCGTTCGAGCCTGAAGGGGCGGGGTCTCGGCTGGATGCTGATGCAGCATCTGATCGCCTATGCCCGCGCCGAGGGCCTCGAGGAGCTGAAGGGTTCCGTGCTCGCCGAGAACGTGACCATGCTGCGCATGTGCCGGGAGCTCGGCTTCAAGGTCGAGAGCGTGCCAGACGAGCCGACGCTGCGGCAGGTCGTGCTCAGCCTCGCCGCGCCGCCGGTCTCGGCCTGAGCGCGCGCGTTGCGGCGGATTGCAGCCGGTCCAGATGGCGGGGATCGTTGGCCCGAGCGGTCGTCCCGTTGCGGGACGGAATGGGACGCCTCGGGACGCGAGAAGGATCGATGGGGCGTGGACCGCGCCGTCGCTTGAAACACCAAGGGGGAGAGCGGCAAACTGCCGTGATCCGCGTGACCAGCCCGCAAGACGGGGATGGCTCCGGGAGCAGGATTCGAACCTGCGACCAGCCGGTTAACAGCCGGCTGCTCTACCGCTGAGCTATCCCGGATCACGATTTCCGCGCGACATGCCACCTTCCGGATTTGCCCATCGGGCACTGCCGGCAGCCGGCCTTCGTTCGGCGCGGGGCATCCTATAGCGCAAATGGTTAAGCAAATCTACAGCCGATGCGCGGAGAGCGGGGCGGAGCCAGGGGCGCGCGCAGGAGGCCCGGCACCGCCGTCACGGCCCTCTGCCATACCGGGAGCGAGCGACTTCGAGGGTCGCGGAAAGAGAAGGGAACTGGGATCTGGAGGCCACGCCCGGAATCGAACCGGGGTAAACGGATTTGCAGTCCGGTGCGTAACCACTCCGCCACGTGGCCATTCCAGTCGGATCCCGCCATCGGGAAGGGGCAGGCGCCGTCTTCGGCGGTGCCCGGTCCAGATCGCGACATTGCGGTTGCAGCGCTGCAACCTTCGTGCCGCATGGGACCGACGGCCCGTCAGATGGACCGGAGGCCCGCCCGATGTCAACTGCTTTCACGGCTCCGGCGGCCGGTGACGGGCCGGCGGCTGTCCGGCCGCGAGGGCCGCCGCAAGGCGGCAGCCTCACTCGGCCGCGTCGCCGATCCGCGCTCCGCCGTCCGGTGGAACAGGCCCTGCGATCCCTTGGCCAGTCCCGCGACGAGCTGGCTGGCGCCCGAGCCGAAAATGCACTGGTCCCCCAACGCCCAAATCGCTAGTTTGCCGCCGGAATGGGTGAGAGGGCCGCCGCGCCGGCCCGGATCGGTGCCGCACCGGCGCGCCGACAGTCGAGCCCCGACGGGGCGGATGGGGAGCCATGGTGGATTTCGCGACGCTCAGGCAGAACATGGTGGAATCGCAGGTCCGCACCAGCAATGTCACCGATCGCCGTGTGCTGCGCGCCATGCTCGATGTGCCTCGCGAGCTGTTCGTGCCCGCCTCCTTGCGCAGCCTCTCCTATATGGACGAGTCGATCCCCTATGACGGCCGCGACCGCCGCGCCGGCCGGGGCATGATGCCGGCCATGGCCTTCGCCCGCCTCCTCCAGCTCGCCGATGTCGGCGCCAGGGATCTCGTGCTCGTGGTCGGGGCCGGCACCGGCTACGGCACCGCGCTCGTCGCCCGGCTGGCCATGTCGGTCGTGGCGCTCGAATGCGATCAGGCGCTGGCGGACAAGGCGACAGCGACGCTCGCCGAGAGCGGTGTCGACAATGCCGCGGTGGTGGTCGGCCCGCTCGAGCTCGGCTGTCCCGACGAAGGGCCCTTCGACGTCATCGTCTTCGAGGGGCAGGTACCCGAAGTGCCCGCCGCCTATCTCTCGCAGTTGCGCGAGGGTGGTCGGCTCGTCGCCATGGTCGGCTCGCCGACGCTCGCCCGCGCCCAGGTGATGGAGAGCCGCAGCGGCCAGTGGATCTCGCGGGCCGATTTCGCCGCCCCCGCCCCCGTCCTGCCCGGCTTTGCGACGGACCCCGGCTTCACGCTCTGATCGTTCGGCGCGGGGAAGGGCGGGCGTCCGATAGCGGGCGGGACATGGTTCCGGCAGAAGTCACAACACCAAGCTTCCGGCACTGCCGGTGACGGTGCGGCAGCGCCCAGTCGCGCGAAGGGCACGTCTCCCGCGTCGACTGCCCGCAACCTTGCTCAGGTTCTCCACTGCTTCGGCGATGCATGCGCAACAGGCGCGCGCTCGGCTGACGTAAGGTCTCACCAAGGGATTCGCAGGGCGTCCGGAACCATGTCGGGGCGCAGGCGGATCGGGCATGGGGGAGATGACGCGTCGCGCCGGCGGGAGGGCTCGCCGACATCAGCGACATCTTGCCGCCAGCGACGGGGCATGCGGTTGCTCAATCGCCACAGCAGAGCGACAACCTGCTCGCAAGCATGTGAGAATCCTGCGGGCGCCCCTTCGTCGAATCTGTCCGGCGGTCTAGCGTCGCCCCCGGACGCCACAAGTATCCAACAGGTTCTCCACAGGTCGCACGAGACGGGTTTCGCGGGCAGAGGTCTAGGGCGGCAGGCTCTCAAGGAATGGGACAGTTGGCCAGCATGCACGACCGGTCGAGAAATCATCCGCGAGAATGCGGCGCGGGAAAGGTGCTCGGCGTCCTCGCCGCGCTCGCCTTTCTCCTCTGGCTCCCCGAGACTGTCCGGGCGGAGACGCTCCTGCAGGCATTGACGGCGGCCTACCAGAACAATCCTGTCATCAACTCCCAGCGTGCCCAGTTGCGTGCGACCGACGAGAGCCTGGCCGAGGCCCAGTCCGGCTACCGTCCCTCGGTGTCGGGCCAGGCCGAGATGGGCAATCAGCGCACCGAGGTCGACGGCCGGGCCTCCTCGACCAGTCCCTATGGCGTCTCGGTTCAGGTGGTCCAGCCGATCTTCGACGGCTATGAGACCGTGAGCGCCGTGCGCGAGGCCAAGGCCAATATCGAGGCTGGCCGCGCCCAGTTGCGCTCCGTCGAACAGCGCACGCTCCTCAGTGCCGTCGCCGCCTATGCCGACGTCATCCGCGATCAGGCGATCGTCCAGCTTCGCGAGAACAATGTCGGCGTGCTCTCGCGCGAGCTTCGCGCCACCGAGGAGCGCTTCGCCGTCGGCGAGGTGACGAAGACCGACGTCGCCCCGGCGCGCGCGCGCCGCGCCGGCGCCGTCTCGGCCCTCGATCTGGCGCGCGCCAATCTGCGCTCGAGCCTTGGCACCTATGAGCAGCTCGTCGGCCATCCGGCGGGCGCGCTTTCCGAGCCGGGCATTCCGACCCATCTGATCCCCTATAGCCTGGAGGAGGCGATCGGCCTTGGCCAGTCGCAGAACCCCGATGTGATCGCCGCCGCCTACCTCGAGGAAGCGGCAGTCCACAACATCAAGCGCGTCGAGGCGTTCATGCTGCCGCAGGTGCAGGTCGACGCCTCGTTCACCGAGCGCTTCGATCCGAGCCCGGTGGTCAAGCGCTCCGAGACGGCGCAGATCTTCGCGCGCATGAGCGTGCCTTTCTATCAGGGCGGCCAGGTCGCAGCGCAGGTCCGCGGCGCCAAGGAGCAGCGCCACAGCCGCCTCGAGGATATCGAGACCGCCCGCCTGCAGGTCCGCTCCGACGTGATCACGGCCTGGTCGCAATACGACGCCGCCAAGGCCCAGCTCGTTTCCGACCGGGTTCAGGTCGATGCCACCCGCATCGCGCTCGAAGGTGTGCGCGAGGAGGAGAAGGTCGGCCAGCGCACCCTGCTCGACGTGCTGAACGCCGAGCAGGAGTTCCTCAATGCCAAGGTCTCGCTGGCCGGTACCGAGCGTGACGAGGTGGTCGCGGCATTCTCGCTGATCTCGGCGGTCGGCCGGTTGAGCTTTGAGGATCTCGGCCTCCAGACCGATCCCTACGACGTCGAGTCCCACTATCGCGAGGTCAATGGCAAGGCCTGGGGCATCACCATCGAGCGCGAGGAAGGCTACGAGGGCTATACGATCGAGGGGTTGCAGAACACGCCGCCGAACTGAGGCTCGACAGGCGTTGCACCTCCGCTCGAGATGGCGCGGGGGAACGCCAGGGCGGAGCGGCTGCCAAGAATTGCTTAGCCCTTTGCCGCTATCGACATTGCCGGCGCCCGGGATTGTCGCGATCGTCGAATTTGGACCCGGGCCGGGCTGCAAGGCGTGCCGGGGCGGGCGATCCTCCAGCGGTCGTCCTGTGCAGCGATGCGCGTCGAAAGTGCGTTCGTGACAAAATCGCCTTTCTTTGGCGCTAGCCGGACGAATAGTCTGGCAAACGCCGGGCGAGCACGATGGGTGCCCGACGAGGTGGCGTGTGTCAGGTCGGTCGCGTGTGTCGACCGGCCGGCTCGATCGGCGGCCGATCCAGGTCCTTTGACCGGCGGGGACGGCGGGGAGATCGGGCAGAGTGCAGGGAAATCCAGGGACCTCCAGCGGATCCGGGTGACGCGGATGGTCTTCGAGGGTGCCTCAGCGGCACCGGACCTGATGGGCATGGGCGAGACGATGAGCAGGACCGACCAGTCGACCGACACCAGCATGGAAGAGATCCTGGCCTCGATCCGCCGGATCATCTCCGAGGAACCGGTCGAGGAAGCCGCGGCGCCGGTGCGCAGCCGTGGCTGGGAGGATCGCGCGAGCCCGGCCAGCTTCGTCAGCGACATCGCCGAGGCGCTCGATCAGCAATCGCGCGGCGATCGTGGTCCGGACGACGATATACTCGAGCTCAAGGAGGAGCTGCCGCTCATCGCCGAGCCGCGCCGGCCGACCCCGCATATGCGCGGTGTGGCGAGCGAGCCAGCCACCGAGCCGGTGCGCCCGACCCTGCGGGACCAGCACCGCCCGGCCGCCGCGACGACCGCGCCGGCGGTCGCTCCCGCCCGCGAGACCGAAGCCTCGCGCAGCGTCGGTGCCGCTCAGCCGGGCGTCCGCCGTCAGCCCATGCCGATGCAGCCACGCCCGCTCGCCGCCGATGCGGCGCGCCCGATGCCTGCCCCTATCCCCGACGTGACGGGGGCCGCCGCGCGCCTCGCCAGCGAAGGCCGCCCGATCGGCCGCACCGCCACCGCCCGGTCGGCGGCCGCGGAAACGGAGCGGTCCGCATCCGCCCCGGCGCGCGGCCTCGACTCTGTCGCGCCGGCAAGGAAGGTCGCGGCCGAGCCGACGCCTGTCGCCGAGGATGGCGGCGAGCCGGTCGCCATGCGCTCGCGTCTGCCCCTGGTCGGCCATTCGATCGGGCTCGAGCCCGAGCGCGCGGTGTCGGCAACACCGTCTGTGGCTGTGGTCTCCGCGCCGCTCCCCGCCGAGCCGGAGACCGACGACGAACCGCTGGTGCTGGCTTCGAGCGTCGAGACGATCGACGATGAAGCTCCGCTCGATCTCGCCCTGCCCGAGGAGATCCCGGCCGCGCGAGAGGAAGTCGTCGTGGCCGCGGCACCCGGCGATGTGGCGGCGGATGACCTGGTCGACGCCGCCGACGAGCCGTCGGACGATGTCCTCTACACGGCCGAGGCGTTCGATGAGGCCGATGACGACGAGCCGATCGCGCTCGTCATGCCGATGGCCGAGGCGGTCGACGCGACTGCAACGCTTGCCGCCGCCGAACCGAAGCCAGCCGACGCCACCAGCATGTCCGCCGTCGCACCCTCCACGGCCGAGCCGGCCGAGATCGAGGACGACCGACCCGGGGAGCGCGCCAGGGACGGCGAGAGCCTCGCGGTGGAGATGGAGACGGCAGCCATGGTCGACCCGTCGGCCGCCGATGCGATCGAGGCGGTCGCCGAAGATGCCGGGGACGACCGTCTCGCCGTTGACGCCGCCGCGCCAACGGTCGGGATGACGGCCGCCACAGAGAGCGATGCCGCAAGCGCGCCGGCTGTGACGGCAGCGGCTCCCGCCAGTGCGGGCGAGGCGGCAGCGCCGGCGGAGGCCGATCCGGCCCCGACCCCGTCGCGTGTCCGCCCCGTTGTCGAGGCCGCCCGCCCGCGGATCGTCGCCGAGGAACTGGCACCGGTTGCCGCCTCGACCTTGCCCGTCGAGACCGTCGCAGCGGCTTCGTCCAGCGAGCGGTCGGCTGAACCTGCCGCTCTCGCCAAGGCAGCGGCCGAGCCGGCTTCGCCTGCCGAGGAGCCGGCGCCCCTCGCCGAGACCCCGCCGGTCGAGGCTTCGCCGGTCGCCATTCCGGCCGAGCCTGTCGCATCGGTCGCCGCCGGACCGATGGCGGCCGGACGCTCGCTCGAGGACGCCATGGCTGCCCTCCTGAAGCCCATGCTGCGCGAGTGGCTCGACGACAACATGCCCCGCATTCTCGAGAAGGTCGTCGTTTGCGAGGAACTCGCCCGCGTCGGCCGGAAGGGCGAATAGGGCCCGCTCCGCGGCTACGCCTGGAGCCAGCGGCCGAGACGATGCCGCACCAGCACTCTCCTAGGGACTGGGGCGAGGCGTCTTCTTGTTCTGATCTTTCAAGCGCCGGCTGTGGCCTTGCCCGCAAGCCCTGACCGCGCCACTCAGGTCGCGCGCGTTGACACGCTTCCGCGCCACGGCGTAAGCACGCCCGATCCTCATCCCCCGCAGATCCCGCGACATCCGGACAGGGCGCGTCATGCTCGAGAAGACCTATCAGCCGGCCGAGATCGAGGCCCGCATCTATGCCGACTGGGAAGCCTCCGGCGCCTTCAAGGCGGGCCGTCCCGGCCTATCGGCGAAGGCGAAACCCTACACGATCGTCATCCCGCCGCCGAACGTGACGGGCTCGCTCCACATGGGCCACGCCCTCAACAACACACTGCAGGACGTGCTCTGCCGCTTCGAGCGCATGCGCGGGCGCGACGTGCTTTGGCAACCGGGCACCGACCATGCCGGCATCGCGACGCAGATGGTCGTGGAGCGTCGGCTCGCCGAACGCCAGGAGCCCGACCGGCGCAAGCTCGGCCGCGAGGAATTCGTCAGGCGCGTCTGGGCCTGGAAGGAGGAGTCGGGCTCGACCATCATCAACCAGTTGAAGCGGCTCGGCGCCTCGTGCGACTGGAGCCGCGAGCGCTTCACCATGGACGAGGGCCTGTCGAAGGCGGTCCTCAAAGTCTTCGTCGAGCTGCACAGGAAGGGGCTGATCTACAAGGACAAGCGCCTCGTCAACTGGGACCCGCACTTCCAGACCGCGATCTCCGACCTGGAGGTCGAGCAGATCGAGAAGAAGGGCTCGTTCGCCTGGACCGATGGCGATCCCGAGAAGCCGTTCGATCCGGCGGCGCTGGCCAAGGCGCTGCGGAAGGACCCCTCGGGTCACATGTACCATTTCCACTACCCGCTGAAGGACGATCCGGGCTCCTTCATCGTGGTCGCGACGACGCGGCCCGAGACCATGCTCGGCGACACCGGCATCGCCGTGCACCCGAAGGACAAGCGCTACAAGAAGCTCGTCGGCAAGATGGCCGTGCTGCCGCTGGTCGGCCGCGAGATTCCGATCGTGGCGGACGACTATTCCGACCCCGAGAAGGGCACCGGCGCCGTCAAGATCACGCCCGCGCATGACAAGAACGATTTCGAGGTCGGCAAGCGGCATGGTCTTCCGCTCATCAACGTGCTCGACGCCGAGGGACATATCTGGTTAGCGGACAATGCAAAGTTTGTGATTCCTCTTGTCAGCATCGATAGTTTGAGAATGCCTGACCCAGCAGGAGTGAGCCGGGAGTTTCACCGGGCCGCGTTGTGCAAAGTGTTGAATGAAAACGGCAAGACGGATCGAGCCGACTGCCCATATGGTGCCGCATGGCGACCGCTCGGGCGTGCCGATCGAGCCCTGGCTGACCGACCAGTGGTACGTGAAGGCCGACGTGCTGGCGAAGACGGCGATGAAGGCTGTCCGTTCGGGCAAGACCCGCTTCGTGCCCGAGCGCTTCGCCGGCGACTATTTCCGCTGGCTGGAGGAGATCGAGCCCTGGTGCATCTCCCGTCAGCTCTGGTGGGGGCACCAGATACCGGCCTGGTACGCGGCGGGCGGCGAGGTCTTCGTCGCCGAGAGCGAGGCCGAGGCGGCGGCGCAGGCGAAGGCCCATTTCGGCCGCCCGACCGAACTGACGCGCCGACCCCGACGTGCTCGACACCTGGTTCTCTCCGCCCTCTGGCCGTTCTCGACGCTCGGCTGGCCGGACGAGACGCCTGGAGTCGCCCTGCTTCTATCCGACGACGGCGCTCGTCACCGGCTTCGACATCTTCTTCTGGGTCGCCCGCATGATGATGATACCCCTGGTGTTCATGGGGCGCGCTCAAGGACGTCTATTACGGATCCGTCCGCGACGAGCGCGGGCAGAAGATGTCGAAGTCGAAGGGCAATGTCGTCGATCCGCTCGTCATGATCGACGAGTTCGGCGCCGACGCCCTGCGCTTCTCCGGCCGCCATGGCGAGCCAGGGCGCTGACGTCAAATTCTCCAAATCCCGCATCGAGGGCTACCGCAATTTCGCGACCAAGCTCTGGAACGCGGCGCGCTTTGCCGAGATGAATGGCTGCGCGCTCAAGAAGGGCTTCGATCCGAGGAAGGCGAAGGAGCCGGCCAATCGCTGGATCGCCGGCGAGGCCGAGCGTACCGCCGCCGCCGTGACGGCTGCCATCGAGGGCTATCGCTTCAACGAGGCCGCCGCCGCCGTCTACGCCTTCGTCTGGGGCACCTATTGCGACTGGTACCTGGAGATCGTGAAGCCGGTGCTGTCGGGGCCGGACGGCGCGCAGAAGACCGAGACACAGAGCATGGTCGCCTGGGCGCGCGACCAGATCCTGAAGCTGCTCCACCCCTTCATGCCCTATATCACCGAGGAGCTCTGGCGCGTGACCGGCGACGCCGCCGCCGCGACCGGGGGCGGGCGCGAGACCATGCTCGTCGTCGCCGACTGGCCGAAGCTGAAGGGGCTGGCGGATGCCGCCGATGCCGAGATGGCCTTCGTCCTCCAACTCGTCAACGAGATCCGCTCGGTGCGCTCGGAGATGGGCGTGCCGGCGGCGGCCCAGCTCCGGCTCGATCTCGTCGGCGCCGGCGAGGAGACGAAGGCCCGCGCGCTCCGCCATGGCGAGGTGGTGAAGCGGATGGCGCGCCTCGAGGCGATCGGCTTTGCCGATGCGGCGCCCAAGGGCTCGGTGCAGATCGTGATCGGCGAAGCGCTGGCGACCCTGCCGCTCGCCGGCGTCATCGATCTGGACAAGGAGGCCAAGCGCCCGCCCGCGAGGTCGAGACGACGGACGCCGAGATCCGGCAAGGTCGAGGCGAAGCTCGGCAATGCCGATTTCATGGCCAAGGCGCCTCGAGCACATCGTCGAAGAAACCGCGACCGTCTCGCGACGTTCACCGCGCGGTGCCGGCAACTCGACGCCGCCTCGGCCGGTTGAAGGGCTGGGGTGACGGGGGGAGTAAGCGAAGGCGAAGCGCCGTCCGCGCGCACGCCACCAGAAGCCCCACCTCCAGGACGACCCATCCCCAGACGACCCACTCCCCAGATGTCGCACCCAAGAAACGTCGCCCGCGAACGCGGGCATCCAGCGACCTCTCCAAAGATTGCCAAAGCCGCGTGTCGCGCGCGCCATGGGCCGCCACGTTCTCTCCCCGTTCTGAACGGGGAGAGGGTGCCCGAAGGGCGGGTGAGGGGCGGCCGCTCGCAGCGGTTGGCGTGTCCGCTTACGATCTTCGCGTCACGATGAGGGGGGACGTCATGGGCCAACAACTGCCGACTTTCTCGCAGGGCGCGGCAGAAGGCAATGAACGTTGCTCCTATACAGGAGCGGACGCGGAGCGGCGGAGCCGTTGACTGAGTGCGCGGCGGCGGGTGTCCGCAGTCGGAGGTAGTCTGGCAGGCACCCGCTGGCCGCCCTTACGTGCAGGTGCACCGGCTGCTGTGTTCCTTGGAGGGCAATGTGTCGGTAGTCAACAACTACGAACTAACCTTGATCCAGAAGGGTAAGTGTAGTTTGAGAAATTTGGTGCGCCCACAGGCCGTCCTCGAAATCTGGCGCGATCGCTAGCGCTTTCTGTTTGAACTGTTCTCGCGCGCAATCAAACTGTCCCGTTTCAAAGCCACCAGCCTCGTATCGCGTAAACGGCAGAAAATTTGGGCTCCAGGTTGATTACGGTGTCGGCGTCGTGCAGAACCAGATCAAACTGTCTTGTGGCGAAATGTATTTTGGCACATGCATAATGACCCCAGGCCCAATCGGGTCTTAGACGAGTTGAACGCTTTGCATCAGCTATTGCTGACGCGTAATCCTTGAGGGCCAGCTGGGCCAAGGCGCGATTGTAGAAAGACCGTGCCAAGCATTCGTTGTCGGAGGCGATTAGAGAATAGCGCCGAGTCGCTGAAATAGAGTTCCACCAGAGATAGGGTCAATATTGCTGCGATCTCGAGCTTTCAAAAAATCGCGCGGGTTAAGTCGCGAACCGGCCGCGACGAAGTTCCCTAATTCATAATTTTCCTTCCGCGATTTCCATAAGGCGCCTCGGCGAATTCTGATCTGAACTGATGGCCTTGTCGCAGTTTGCAATCGCCTCAGCTGGCGAAGCAGCCCACAGCCCGTCGTTGTAGGCCTCCGCTTCCTCGGCGGCAAGTTCATCATCAATTGCTTGCTCTAGAGCCGTTTTTCTTTTCGTTTGATCTGCACCTTTCTAGCCGCAGGTGCAGAGCCGACTTTTGTTAAAATCGCATCGACCAGACTGCGTTGTTCTTCGAACGGTGTCGAGTGAAATTGCGCAAGTGAAGTGGGACTTTCGCCAAATCAAAATCTGCAACATGGCACGCAAAAAGTTTGTTGTAATCTGCTGCAAGGTTCGCTTCTCCTCGTACCCAGCGAGAATTTATGCTGGTGTCTGACCAAATCACAACGATCGCTTTCGCATTCGAGATTTCTTGAAGAATTAGCGCATAAGAATCGTCGCGGGTATAGAGTGCGTTATCCCACCACACATGAAGACCTTGTGAGCCTAGTAAGGAGGCCAGCTCCTCAGCTTCGACCCCATCTGGTTTCGCATATGAGATGAAGACATCTGCCATAATTGGCCTCTCATGCCATCCGTCGTGCGATGCACGGTGACCACAGGCCGAAGCGAAGACGTTCCCTCCTCTCCCTCCGCGACTCCGCACCGACGCAAAGTAACTGACCACCGCGACGACTGAGCAGATCACGCCCAGTTCGCGTGTCCACCGTGAGGCTTGTCAACGTGTCCGCTGTCGGAGGTCGAGCGCGACGGGGCTATACTTCTTTGAAGTACCCTATCGCCTCACCCGGCGCCCGCCGCTGCGTTGCTGCGCCGTCCGGTCTCAGACCTCGCTCCGCCGCGTGCGCGGCTAGGCTCAGCGCCGGAACTGGTAAAGGAAGAAGCGTGACAGTGTCAGGCATGTTGCCGGTCCGAGGTGTCCGGGATGTCCCGGGTCGTTCAAATCAGCCCCTCACCGCGCGGACGACCGCCCCGCCTCACGCCTGGCCCCCACGTCTCACCACCCCTACAATCCCCCCGCCATATAGCCCGGCAACCAGCCCTCGTGCGCCTGCCTCAACTCGGCGAGCGGGATGACGCGTCGTCGAGGGCGATGAGGCTGCCGCCGGTGTCGCCGATGACGGTGGCGGGGAGGGCGAGGGCCCGGGCCTATGATGACGGCCGGCACCTCGGCCTCGGCGATGGTGAGCACATAGCGGCCCTGGTCCTCGCCGAGCCAATAGGCGTGCGCCGGCAAATCCGAGGCCGGCGTCCGAAGGCTCGCGCCCATGCCGCCCGCCAGCGCCATCTCGGCGACCGCGACGAGGAGCCCGCCGTCTGAGACGTCGTGGACGGCCTTGGCCACGCCCTCGGCGATGAGGGCGCGGACGAGCCGTGCTCCGCCTTCGCCTCGTCGGCGAGATCGACCGGCGGCGGCGCGCCCTCGAGGCGTCCCGTCGCGTGGCTCTGGTAGAGCGACTGGCCGAGATGGCCGCGCGTCGCCCCGATCACCACGAGGCTGAGCCCCGGCGCCGGAAAGCCGATGCCGGCGATGCGGGACACGTCGGCGACGAGCCCGACCGCGCCGATCGCCGGCGTCGGCGGGATGGCGATGCCGTTCGTCTCGTTGTAGAGCGAGACATTGCCCGACACGACCGGGAAGTCGAGGGCCCGGCAGGCCTCCGCCATGCCCTCGATCGCCCCGACGATCTGGCCCATGATCAACGGCCGTTCGGGATTGCCGAAATTGAGGTTGTCGGTCACCGCGACCGGCAGCGCGCCGACCGCCGAGAGATTGCGGTAGGCTTCCGCCACCGCCTGCCGGCCGCCCATCACCGGATCGGCGAGGCAGTAGCGGGGCGTCACGTCGCAGGTCGCCGCGATGCCCTTCGAGGTGCCGTGGATGCGCACCACGGCCGCGTCCCCGCCCGGCCGCATCACCGTGTCGGCCATCACCATGTGGTCGTACTGCTCGAAGATCCAGCGCCGCGAGGAGAGGTTGGGCGAGCCGAGCATGTCGCGGAGCGTCACCGTGAGTGACGACGGCGCCGGCACGCTTTGAGGCGCGATCGCCGGCTGCTTTGCCGTCGGCAGGCTCGGCCGGTCGTAGAGCGGCGCCGAATTGGCGAGCCGCGACACCGGCATGTCGGCCTCGATCCGGCCCTGATGGCGGACGATCAGCCGGCCCGTATCGGTCGTCTCGCCGATCACCGCGAAGTCGAGGCCCCATTTGCCGATGACCGCCTCGGCCACCGCCTCCGAACCCGGCTTCAGGATCATCAGCATGCGTTCCTGGCTCTCCGACAGCATCATCTCGTAGGCGGTCATGCCGGCCTCGCGCTGGGGCACGCGGTCGAGCTCGAGCGTGATGCCGACATGGCCCTTGTCGGCCATCTCGACGGAGGAGGAGGTGAGGCCGGCCGCACCCATGTCCTGGATCGACAGGATCGCGTCCTTCGCCATCAGTTCGAGGCAGGCTTCGATCAGGAGTTTTTCGGTGAAGGGGTCGCCGACCTGCACGGTCGGGCGCTTCTCCTCGGATTTCTCGTCGAACTCGGCGGACGCCATGGTCGCGCCGTGGATGCCGTCGCGGCCGGTCTTGGAGCCGACATAGACGACCGGATGGCCGACGCCCTTGGCCGCCGAATAGAAGATGCGGGACTTCGGCGCGAGGCCGATGCACATGGCGTTGACGAGGATGTTGCCATTGTAGCCGGCGTCGAAATTGGTCTCGCCCCCGACCGTCGGCACGCCGACGCAATTGCCATAGCCGCCGATCCCCGAGACGACGCCCGAAACGAGATGACGGGTCTTTGGATGGGCCGGATCGCCGAAGCGCAAGGCGTTGAGATTGGCGACCGGCCGCGCGCCCATCGTGAAAACGTCGCGCATGATGCCGCCGACCCCGGTCGCCGCACCCTGATAGGGCTCGATGAAGGAGGGGTGGTTGTGGCTCTCCATCTTGAAGACGACAGCGTGGTCATCGCCGAAATCGACGACGCCGGCATTCTCGCCCGGCCCCTGGATGACGCGGGCGCCGCTGGTCGGCAGTTTGCGCAGATGGAGGCGGGAGGATTTGTAGGAGCAGTGCTCGGACCACATCACCGAGAAGATGCCGAGCTCGGTCCAGGACGGCGCCCGGCCGAGGATCTCCGTCACCTTCTCGTACTCGGCCGGCGAAAGGCCGTGGCTCGCCACGATCTGGGGCGTGATGGCGGGCGAGGTACGGTCCATGGGTGGTCTCGCTTGGGCTGTCGGAATCGGGATCGACCGCCTTATAGCGGCTGAGCCCCGCCCTGTCGCTTGGCCGGCTCGCCGCGCCCCATCGCATAGAGACGGAACGGCGCGAACTCGCCGTCGAGCGTGCGCTCGAAGGAGAGCCCGGCGCCTTCCGCGGTACGGATCGATGCGGTGTTGCCTGGATGAACGAGGGCGATTAGCCGATCATGGCCGCGTCGATTGAAGCCGAGATCGACGAGGCCCGCGGCCATCTCGCGGCCGAGGCCCCGGCCCCAATGCGGCCGGTCGACGAGATAGGCGATCTCCACCTCGTCCGCCCCGTCGATGGTCCAGGCAAGCAGGCCACAGCGGCCGGCGAGGCGGCCGGTCTCCTTGAGGATCGCCGCCGCGAGACAGTAGCCCGGCCGGTCCGGGTCGCCGTCCGCGATGTGCCAGAGGAGTTCCTCGGCTGTCGCCTCCCGGTCGAGAGGTCCCGGCGGGATGAAGCGCATGACCTCAGGATCGGCATAGATGCGGGCGAGGTCGTCGAGATCGCTCGACGAAGGAGCGCACGAGAAGGCGCGCGGTTTCGAAGTGGGATCGTCATGCGCGAGTGTCTGGCTCCGACAGTTGGTACTCCTTGCGGCACTCGATCGAAGGGCGGCGATCGAGCGGTGCCAAGCTGGACCGGCGACGACTGCGAGGGGCTCGGCTATGATGATGCCATGCCGCCACCATTCCGTCCGCTCGACATCGACGGCTTTGCCGACGAGGTCCGATCCTCGGCTGGACTCGCCGGGTCTGGCGCATCGACATGCACCACACCTTTTATCCCGCGCATGCCGACTACCGTGGCGAGGCCTCGATCGAGGCGATGCGCCGCTTCCATGTCGAGGATCGCGGCTTCGAGGACATCGCCCAGCACGTCTCGATCGCCCCCGACGGCCGGATCTGGACCGGGCGGGACTGGAACAAGACGCCGGCGAGCGTCGGTGGCGTGCTCAACCGCGGCGTCTTCATGTTCGAGATGATCGGCAATTTCGATCTCGGCCATGACAGGCTGGAGGGCCGCCAGCTGCCGCGACGATCGCGGTCATCCGGATCGTCCAGCACGCCTTCCGCCTGCCGCCCGAGGCATTGCTGTTCCATCGCGAGGTGCCGGTGACGGAGAAGACCCGTCCTGGGACCAGCATCGACAAGGCGGTGATCTCTCGATCTCGTCCGGTCAGAGCGCCTGGCGGAGATCCACGCAAGCACCGCGAATGCCTGAGCCGGACGCTCAGGGCTTCCGGAGGGTGCAGTTGATGCGGCAGGCGTTCGCGTCACGATGATCAACACTTGCGGTCTCCATTCCGTTCGCGTTTCAGTCCCGACGGAGGAGCTTGGAGCTGCGTGCGCATTTGCAGGCCAATGCCCGATCCCGCCTGCGAACGGTCACGCGAGGCGGCCGGGTTTGGCGGACCGAGGTTTCCGCGCCAGAATGAACACGAGCTGACCGAGGCGCACACTCTCGATGCTGAACCTGGCTGACCTCACCATTCGGTTGAGGATATCCGGAGTGAAATAATGATAGTGGCCTGAGCCAAACAGTTGCCAGCTTTCTCTCTTTCTTCTATGTGGGCCGGGCATCCTAGATAGAGTGTCTTTAGATAATAATGCCGCCTCGCGTAGAATATAATAACAAGTTGATAGATCTTCGCGTGGCGTGTATGAATGTTCCAGGAAGTCAAAATTTATAACTATATCAAACATATCATTGGGAAAATCGAGATCTTCGGTAAACCCCAGGCGGACATTGAGGCCTTCATTGACTAGGTGGTCGACCGAGGCCTTGTTGATGTCGTTGCCCCACGACCGATCCCGAGGTCGCGGGCCGCCATCATCATAGTTCCAGCCCCGCATCCCATGTCATAGAGCTTGGTGGGCTGATACCCGAGATGTGTTACGGCAGTCTGGATATGCTTGGTGGTGGATTTCGCGGACATTCTTTGCGAGCAAGCTTTGCGTTCCAGCACATTCTTAGCGCTATCCGCACCCTCAAGAAATTTCTGTAAAGAATATACTTATCCGGCCGCGGTGATGCATAGACCAGTCCGCAGTTGGCATTCCACGATGCGGAAAACATGGTCCGCGTGCCAGGTTGGAACGGGGCTTCGAGATAGAGTTTTTGCCCATCGCTACTGCAGAAGTTGCAGACTGGGACCTCCAACATCGGAATATGCGTGCTCGGCGTTTCGGTGAATTTGACTGTTTCTGTCATTGGGCGGTCTCGGTCTGCTCGGGTGAAGTGGATTGGTTTCCATGGAGGCGTCTCATCGAGCATCGCGTCTGCCGCGATGAACTGGTCTTGCGTCGACGCGGATCCAGCGCCGAATACCTTGGGCGCACTGATGCTCATCAAGCGTAGGTGATAGCATTACTCAAGGCGTGGCCGGGAGGAATTTCGCGCCAGTTTTTTATTTACGGCTTTCCGATGATCCGGCGCAGCGTCTGACGGTCTGACCTGCTCCCCGTCTTCCCTCCGGTCATAAGTTGAATCGGTTCTGGTTCACTTCTTCAAGTCCGTTCTTCTGTTCGGGCCCTCGGTGGGAGCCAGCCCTGTCCGTCCCGGCCGCATGTCGATTTCGCCGTAGCGCGCAGGGACGGTCAAGGCCGGCACGCAGCCTGGTGGGGGACGCTTGCTCGCGGTTGCCAGGCCGGCCTCGATGGTCCCGAGCACGATGGCAGGCTGAGGCGAACGGGGCGGCGCGCTGGTTGTGTGCCTTCGATGCGCTCCAGGCTGCTGCGAACTCCTCCGGCGTCTGGTAGCCGAGGCTCGAGTGCGGCTCGGACTCGTTGTAATCCACCACCCACGCTTCGATGATCCGCCGCGCCTCGGTGCGGGTGAATACGTGCTCGTTCAGGCACTCGTCGCGCGGCTTGCCGCTGAATTTTCCATGAAGCCGTTCTGCATTGGCTTGCGTTCACGCGGAGCATGGCTCCGTTAGCATCGCGCTGCAGGTCAGTTCGGTGCCGTTGTCGGAGACGATCATGTGTCGACTTCCACGCCGGCGCTCCCAGGCCGTGATGCGCGATCACATGCCGGACCGCCGCTGGCGTGCCCGAGGCGTCAGGAGTTTTTCCAACCAGATCCTTCAGCGCCGCATTGTCCAGAAGCTGCTCGGCCAAGAGCTTCTTCAGCCGCCGGTTCTCCTCCTCCAGCGCCTTCAGCTTCTTGGCCTCCGTCACCTCCAGCCTGCCCAACTTCGCCTTCCATTTGTACAGCGTCGTGCCGTTGATCCCATGTCGCCGGCACAGTTCCTCGACCTTGGCCTCGTGCTCTTTGACAATCCCGATGATCTGGCTCTCGCTGAACCGGCTCTTTCTCATGCTCCTCACTCCACGGCTGTAACGATCACGTGGAGGGACTTCTGGGGAGCAAGTCAGGTTTGCCTGCCGGCCGTTGATCTGGAACGTGCAGATCTCTATTCGAGGAACGGACGACCCGAAGCGGGCAATTGGAACACGGCGTCCGGTAGGTGGGCGAGTATCTGCAAGATGGATGATGAGATGGGCAACCTGCTTCACGAGCACCCGGATCGCTGCGGGCAAAGACGTGGGCATGGTGTGGGAACGCTGTGGGCTGTCCTCCGCCCTGCACCGGCCGCCGGCCCCGAATCGGGTAAAATCCCGACCCAACGATCCGGCTGCCCGGTGCGGCCCGCCAACCCCATGGTCCCGATGCGCTTTCCGCCCTCGCTCCTCGACGAGATCCGTGCCCGCCTGCCGGTGTCGCAGGTGGTGTCGCGCAAGGTCGCGCTGAAGCGGCAGGGGCGGGAATATATCGGCCTCTCGCCCTTCAAGGCCGAGCGCTCGCCCTCCTTCACCGTCAACGACCAGAAGGGCTTCTACCATTGCTTCGCGAGTGGCGAGCATGGCGACATCTTCAAGTTCGTCATGACGACCGAGGGTCTCGGTTTTCCCGAGGCGGTCGAGCGCCTCGCCGCCGAGGCGGGTGTGCCGATGCCCAGGATGTCGGCCGAGGCCGAGCGGCGGCACGAGGAGCAGGGCCGCCTCTACGGGCTCATGGAGGCGGCGGCTCGCTTCTTCTGCGCCCGGCTCGCCGGCCGGGAGGGCGCCGACACCCGCGACTATCTCGCACGCCGCGGCCTCTCGCCCGAAACCATCGCCCGCTTCCGCATCGGCCATGCCCCCGAGAGCCGCTCCGCCCTGAAGGATCATCTCGCAGGCCTCGGCTACTCCCCCGCCGAGCAGGCCGAGGCCGGCGTCGTCGTCTCGGGCGAGGGCATCGCCGTCCCCTATGACCGCTTCCGCAATCGCGTGATCATCCCGATCACCGACCTCAAGGGACGCGTCATCGCCTTCGGCGCCCGCGCCCTCGCCCCCGACCAGAAGCCCAAATATCTGAATTCTCCCGAGACACCGCTCTTCCACAAGGGTTCGGTGCTGTTCAACGCCGGCAATGCCCGGGGGCCGGCCCACGATGCCGGCACCGTCGTCGTCGTCGAAGGCTATATGGACGTGATCGCGCTCGATCAGGCTGGCTTCCGCCATGCCGTCGCGCCACTCGGCACAGCGCTCACCGAGGAACAGGTCCGCCTGCTCTGGCGCCTCGCGCCCGAGCCCATCCTCTGCTTCGACGGAGATGCGGCCGGCCGGCGTGCCGCCAATCGCGCCGTCGACGTCGCCTTGCCCATGGTCGGGCCGGGCGCCAGCCTGCGTTTCGCCTTTCTACCGGACGGTCTCGACCCGGATGATCTGGTCCGCAGCGAGGGGCCGGGCGCGGTCAGGCGCGTGCTCGATCAGGCCACCAGCATGATCGACGTGCTCTGGCAGCGCGAGCGCGACCTCGCCCCGACCGACACGCCCGAGCGCCGCGCGGCACTCGACAAGCGGCTCGCCGATCTCGTCCGCCGCATCGCCGAACCGGCGGTGCGCGAGCAGTACGGCCGCGAGATCCGCCGGTTGCTGAAGGCTCTCGAATGGAGCGCACGGCGCGGCGAGCGGCGGCGGGATGGCGAGGTGGCGGCAGGCGGCAGGTCCGGCGAGGACTGGCGGACCCGCGAGCGGGCCCGGGCCGGCCGCCGCGATCGGCTGCCGCCTCCCCCCTCGGCCGGCGCCCATGCCGGCGACGCGTTGCGGCGCAGCCGGCTCGTCCTGCGCGACGGCGAGGCGGCCGTCCCCCGCGAGGCGCTGATCCTGCGCACCATGCTCGCCCATCCCTGGCTGATCGAAGCCTTCGCCGAGGAGGTCGCCGCCGTCCGCCTCACGACCGCTCCCCTCGCCCGGCTCCGCGACGAGCTTCTGGGACTTCATGCGGCAGGGGTGCCTCTTGACAGAAGCAGCATCTCGACCCATCTGGAAAGGTCAGGTCTCGATGATGCCCTGTCGCTGGCCGACAAGGCGATCACCCATCGCTGCGACAGGTTTGCCGAGCCCGGCGCTCCCGATCGGGAGGTGGAGGTCGGCTTCCGGCATCTGATGCTGCTGCAGGCCCGGGCCGAGCTCGAGGGGGCGCTCGCCGAGCTGGAAAGACGCTACATCGTGGACGGCACCGAACTTCTGCTCGACGAGATGAACGACATTCGTGCCCGTCTCGCCGAGCTGGATGCGCGTCATGGCGCCGAGGACGGCCCCGGTCGACCCGGGGCGCTGGAGGCATTCTAGGGGTTCGATTCCGGCTCTGGCCGTTGTCCTCTCCCCGGCGTCGGCAGGGTGGTGAATGATCTGAGACGGCCGGCTGCCCCCCATCGTGGCCGGTGAAGGCAATGTCGAATCTTGCGGCTGGGCCCATGGGCCGGCCGGGCGATCGGAGTGAAAGCATGGCGACGACGACCACGAGCGGCGAAGAGGGCGCACAGGCGACCGAGACCCAGGACAGCCCCCTCCTCGACGTGACAGATCAGGCCGTGAAGCGGCTGATCAAAGTGGCGAAGGCGCGCGGCTACATCACCTATGACGAGCTGAACGAGGTGCTGCCGTCCGAGGAGGTGTCGCCCGACAAGATCGAGGACACCATGTCCATGCTGTCGGACATGGGTGTCAACGTCGTCGACGCCGAGGAGGCAGAGGAGGCGGGCGCGGCCGCCGCCGCCGAGGAAGACGAGCAGGACGGCGAGGAATCGCGCGCCCTCGCTCCCCAGGCGCTGCCGACGCGGGTCACGCGCGGCAGCGAGCCGGTCGACCGCACGGACGATCCGGTCCGCATGTATCTGCGCGAGATGGGCTCGGTCGAGCTGCTTTCGCGCGAGGGCGAGATCGCCATCGCCAAGCGCATCGAGGCCGGTCGCGAGGCGATGATCGCAGGTCTCTGCGAGAGCCCGCTGACCTTCCAGGCGATCATCATCTGGCGCGACGAGCTGAACGAGGCGAAGATCCTCCTTCGCGACATCATCGACCTCGAGGCCACCTACGAGGGCCCCGATCGCAAGAACGCGGTCGAGGGAGCCGGCGAAATGGCCGCGGCGCCGACCGGTGAGGGCGCACCCGCTCCGCGCGGCGCCGAGGCGGCGGGCGAGGACGGCGGCGAGCCCATGGCCCCCGAAGAGGACATGGACGAGGACGATCTCGAGGGCTCGATGTCGCTGGCGGCCATGGAGGCCGAGCTGAAGCCCAAGGTGCTCGAGACCTTCGACCGCATCGCCGGCACCTACAAGAAGCTGAGGAAGCTCCAGGACCAGAAGGTCGAGGGCGCCACCAACGACGAGGATGCCCTCTCCGCCAGCCAGGAGAAGCGTTACAAGAAGCTGCGCGACGAGATCATCACCGATGTGAAGAGCCTCTCGCTCAACAACAACCGCATCGAGGCCCTGGTCGAGCAGCTCTACGGCATCAACAAGAAGCTGATCGGCTATGAGGGGCGCCTGATGCGTCTCGCCGACACCTTCGGCGTCAGCCGCGTCGAGTTCCTCGAGCATTATCAGGGCAACGAGCTCGACGGCGGCTGGCTGGAGCGCGTCGGCAAGCTGAAGACCAAGGGCTGGAAGGATTTCGTCCGCCACGAGGAGGACGGCATCGAGGACATCCGCAGCGAGATCCGCAATCTCGCCGGCGAGACCGGCCTCGAGATCGCCGAGTTCCGCCGCATCGTCCGCGCCGTGCAGAAGGGCGAGCGCGAGGCCCGTCAGGCCAAGAAGGAGATGGTCGAGGCCAATCTCCGTCTCGTGATCTCGATCGCGAAGAAATACACCAATCGCGGCCTGCAGTTCCTCGACCTCATCCAGGAAGGCAATATCGGCCTGATGAAGGCGGTCGACAAGTTCGAGTACCGTCGCGGCTACAAGTTCTCGACCTATGCCACCTGGTGGATCCGCCAGGCCATCACCCGCTCGATCGCCGACCAGGCCCGCACCATCCGCATCCCCGTGCACATGATCGAGACGATCAACAAGATCGTGCGCACCAGCCGGCAGATGCTGCACGAGATCGGCCGCGAGCCGACGCCCGAGGAGCTGGCCGAGAAGCTGGCGATGCCGCTGGAGAAGGTCCGCAAGGTCCTGAAGATCGCCAAGGAGCCGATCTCGCTCGAAACGCCGATCGGCGACGAGGAGGATTCGCATCTCGGCGATTTCATCGAGGACAAGAACGCGGTGCTGCCGATCGACGCCGCCATCCAGTCGAACCTGCGCGAGACGACGACACGGGTGCTGGCCTCGCTGACGCCGCGCGAGGAACGGGTTCTGCGCATGCGTTTCGGCATCGGCATGAACACCGATCACACGCTGGAAGAGGTCGGCCAGCAGTTCTCGGTGACCCGCGAGCGCATCCGCCAGATCGAGGCGAAGGCGCTGAGGAAGCTGAAGCATCCGAGCCGCAGCCGCAAGCTCAGGAGCTTCCTCGACAATTGAGGATCGCGCCGCTCGGCCATCTGTCGCCTGACGTGAATGCCCTCGCCGTGCTCGCCCGCGGCGAGGGCTTTCGTTTTCTCGACCGCCGTCCCACCGACTGGCGCGTTGCCAGCCTCTGCGCGGCGATCGGACCGCCGCAGCCGTGCAAGAAGCCTGATCGGTCAAGATGCGAGCGCCTGCGCGAGCATCGATGGCGTGCATCATGCCGCCCAGCGACGCGATTTCTATGAAGTCGGATAGGCTCCGGTCTCGCAGCGGCCTTCGGAGCCTTCCTCGCCTCGGGCTGCCATCCCCGCCTTCAACCTTGCAAGGCGCCGGCTGCTCCGGCATATCAGCAAGAGCTAATATACGAGGAGGGACCGATGGCCGCCGCTCTCGCCTGGACCGATCACCTGCCCTGGAGTCTCGTCATCATCGCCTGCCTCACGCTCGGGCTCGCGCCCTTCGTGCCCGAGCCGCATATCTGGGAGAAGCTGAAGATGCTGTTCGGCGGCACCCTGTCGCGGCCGATCGACATTTTCGATCTCCTCCTGCACAGCGCGCCCTTTGCGGTGGCCCTGTTGAAGCTCGCCGCCGAGGCGCTGCGATCCTGAGAAGGGACGGCGACGGGGTCCCGGCCCACCCTGAGCCCGAGCCGGCTGGGCATCATTGGCGTGCCCTCGCCTGGATCCGCGGCTACTTGCCCAGCCGGTCGAGCGCCAGCTTCTTGTCCGACTGGATATAGCGCTCGGCGATCTGCCGGCGCTGGGCGGCCGAGAGACCCTTGGCGCGATCGAGCCAGTCCCGCGTCGAGAAAGATTTGAGGAGCTCGAACATCCATTGCCGCTTCTTCGGCGCCGCCTTCAGGCAGGCGTTGAACAGCGCTTGCAGATTGTGGAACCTCACCGCGCTCACCGCCACCGTCTCCGGCTCGTAGCCGACGACGCGGCCGAGCTTCTCACGCCGGTCCGCGACGATCTCGCCGATATGGCGCTGCTGGTCGGCCGAGGGCAGGTTGATCGCCTCGTTCCAGGAAAGCGGCTCGACGAGGTCGGCCTGGTTGATCGCCAGCACCAGATTGGGCAGCACCGCCTTCAGCTCGCCGAGATACTGCTGGTCGAGCGCCAGCGCACGATTGCGGGCCGCGATCACCCAGAGCGCGATGTCGGCGTCGGGCAGGTGCTTGTGGTAGCGGGTGAGGTAGTTGCGATCGGCCGCCACGTCCTCGCCGAGGCCCGGCGCGTCGATCACCTGAAGCGCGCAGTTGACGGGCGCCCCCTCGACCCGCCGGCTGACGATGTCGAAGACCGACCGGCTGAACCGCGAGGTGCCGCGCACCGTCGGCGAGACATGCCGCCGCGTGCCGAACATGGCGTTGATCAGCGACGACTTGCCGACCCCGGACAGTCCGATGACGGCGAGTGTCGGAGGCGCCTTGCGGAACTCCTCCTCGATGGCGGCGACCACCGGCCGCAGCGCCTCGACGGGCGTGTCGCTCATAGGCCGATGAGCCCTCGCAGCACCTGCAGGATCGCCGGTCCGAGCTGGGCGAGGTTCTCCAGGATCGCCATCTGGCTGAGCGCGGGATGGGTCGCAACCCACATTTCCAGGCTTTCCAGCGAGCTGAGCGTCGCCTCCTGAGCCTCGCTTTCTTCCGCCTTCAGATGCTCGACGAGGCGCTCGAGCTCGCCCTCCTCGAGGCCGCCTTCCGGATCTGCCATTGTTTCCTCTCTGAGCCTGCGGCCATGCTTGTCAAAGAAAGACCTATCACGACCATCCAGCCTCCGTAAGCTGGCGCGCAACCGGAGCCGACCGCCGTGCTCGGCGCGGGCCTGTGCCGGAGCGATTGGGGCTGGGGTCTCGCCGGGCGATGGGGCAGTATGACGTCCCTCGGCGAGGGCGTCGTCGCCCGCGCCGCCGGTCGGTTCCGCCCGGGGCCTGGATTCCGGCGACATGGTTGCGAGGAGAGCCGCAATTGACCTCGACCTGGCTGTGGAAGCTTCAGCAGATCGGCCGCCGGCTGTGGGTGCGTGCGGTTCTCTTCTCGGTACTGGGCGTCGCGACGGCTTTCGTCTCCCTCCTCGTCAGCCCGGTCATTCCCCCGGAGGTGTCCGCCTCGATCGGCGCCGAGGCGGTCGATGACATCCTGAAGATCATCGCCTCCTCGATGCTGGCGGTGACCATTTTCACCCTGTCGATCATGGTGCAGGCCTTCGGGGCGTCGAGTTCGTCGGCAACGCCCCGCGCCAGTCAGCTCCTCATCGAGGATTCGACCGCGCAGAACGTGCTTTCGACCTTTCTCGGCTCGTTCCTGTTCGCCCTCGTCGGCATCGTCGCGCTGCGCACGGGTGTCTATGGCGACACCGGCCGCGTCGTGCTCTTCACCGTCACCATCGGCATGATCGCGCTCATCGTCGCCCAGCTCATCCGCTGGTTCGACCATCTGACCATGTTCGGACGCCTCGCCGATACGGCCGAGCGCGTCGAGAGCGCCACCTGCAAGGCGCTCGTCGACCGGCGCCTCAGGCCCTATCTCGGCTGCCGGCCGCTGACGAGCCCCTCGGTCGATGTGCCGCCGGCCGCCTGCCGTCTGCGGGCCGACAAGGTCGGCTATGTCCGCCACATAGACTGCTCGGCATTGCAGTCCGCCGCCAAGCGCGCCTCCGCCCAAGTCTATATCCTGGCCCTGCCCGGCGCCTTCGTCGACCCCGCGACCGACGTGCTCGCCGTCGCCGGCGAGATGGCGCCCGAGGCGGACGAGGAACTGCTGAGCAGTCTCACGATCGGCAAGGAGCGCTCCTACGACCAGGATCCTCGCTTCGGCCTCTCGGTGCTCGCCGAGATCGCCGCCCGCGCCCTCTCGCCCGGCGTCAACGATCCGGGCACCGCCATCGATGTCATCGGCCGCCAGCAGCGGCTGATGTTCGTGTGGATGGAGGAGCGCCAGGACGATGTCGAGATCGTCTTCGACGCCCTCTATGCACCGCCCCTCAGGGCGGACGACCTGATGGAGGACGCCTTCGCGGCCATCGGCCGCGACGGTGCCGGCACGGTCGAGGTGGCGCTGCGTCTCCAGAAGGCGTTCCGCAGCATCGCCATCGCCGGCCGGCCCGACATGCACGCCGCCGCCTACCGCCAGTCGCTGATCGCGCGCGAGCGGGCCGGCGACGCGCTGAAGCTCGCCGTCGAGAAGGCCCGGATCGAGGCCCTGGCGATCGGCCCTCCGAAAGACAGCCTTGCCGAGGGCGGCGAGGACGGCGAGGGATCGCGGGAGGAGGCCCGCGAGGCCGCCGGTGGCTGATCGCCACGTCGGCTTGAACGCGCCATCGAAGGGCACCATGTTCCGCCCGGCGGCCGATCGCGGGCAATTCAGATCTTCCGGCTTGGGACAAAGGGGAGAAACGCGCCTGATGCCGAACTGGACCCGCCGTTCGTTGATGACGCTCGCCGCCGGTCTCGGCGCGGCCCTCGTCTACAAACTCTACTTCGCCGGGCCGGCCGGCACTGTCGCAGAGCGGATCCGTCAGGGGGTCGCCTCGGGCGACCTCGCAGGCCTCCATGGGGTGATGGTCGTCCACAAGGGCAAGACGCTGGTCGAGGAGTATTTCCCGGGCGACGACCAGCGTTGGGGGACGCCGCTCGGCAATCGCGAGCACGGGCCCGCCGTGCTCCACGATCTGCGCTCGGTGACGAAATCGATCGTCGGCCTGCTCTATGGCATCGCGCTCACCGAGGGCCGCGTTCCCTCGCCCGAACAGCCCCTCCTCGCCCAGTTCCCCGAATATGCCGATCTCGCCGGCGATGCGAGGCGAGACACCATCACCCTTGCCGATGCGCTCTCGATGCAGATGGGCACCGAGTGGGACGAGAGCCTGCCCTACAGCGATCCGCGGAACAGCGAGATCGCCATGGAGGCGGCGAGCGACCGCTACCGCTTCGTCCTCGACCGCCCCATGGTGGCCACGCCGGGCACGGCATGGACCTACAACGGCGGGGCCACCGCCATCATCGCCCGCCTCGTCGCAAAGGGGACCGGCAAGCCGATCGATGCCTATGCCCGAGAGAAGCTGCTCGCGCCCCTCGGCATCACCGAATACGAATGGGTCAAGGGCCGCGACGGCGAGCCCTCGGCGGCCTCGGGACTACGCCTCAGGCTGCCCGATCTCGCCCGGATCGGTGCGATGCTCGCGGCCGGTGGCGTCGATGACGGTCGCCAGCTCGTGCCGGGCGACTGGCTGAAGGCGATGGCCATGCCGCGCGCCACCGTCGATGGCGGATTGCGCTACGGCTATTTCTGGTGGCTGGCCCCCGGCGGCGATCCCCCGGCCTCGGTGGCCGGCTTCGGCAATGGTGGCCAGCGCCTGACGGTGCAGCCCCGTTTCGGGCTCGTCATCGCCATTCAGGCCGGCAACTACAACCGGCCGGACGACTGGCAGATGCCGGTGAAGCTGATCGAGAGCTATCTGGTGCCGGGCCTCCGCGACGCCATCGCCGGGAAATAGATCGCCGCTCGTGCGTTACATGGTAGAGAGCGACCGGGATTTGGCTTTGGACTGCATCCTGCCGGGCCGCAACGGTCTCCGGCGATTGTCGGCCCACCGGCCCTTCCGCTCGCATCCTGGCCAATCAACCGTTAGGCTGACGGCCCGGTATCAAGCCACGTCCAGGCGGAGAACTGCATCATGTCCTTTCTGAAACGGCTGTTCGGTGGCGGCGAAGCACAGGGCGAGGTGGCCAACCCGGCCGTGGCCCCGGTCGCCGCCAGCGCCGAGCACAAGGGCTTCACCATCGAGGCGCGCCCCTACAAGGACGGGGGCCAGTATCAGCTCGCCGGCCTCGTCTGGAAGGAGGTCGACGGCGTGCGCAAGGAGCACCGCTTCATCCGCGCCGACCGCTTCTCCGGTGCCGAGGAGGCCGCCACCATCGCGCTCATGAAGGGGCGCCAGATGATCGACGAGCGCGGCGAGCGCCTGTTCGACTGAGACAATCGGGGAGCCGGCCGGCCGCCGGCCCGGCAAGGCCTCAGCCCTTCCTCGGACGCCCCTCGAGGCCGGCCATCTCGGTGGCGTCGGCATTCGGGATGCGCATCTCGAAGATGTCGGTGACGCTCGTATAGTCGTAGTAGCCAAGCCGTGCGATCGGCCGCGCCTTCAGAATGTCGAGCTTGCCGGAGGGCAGGACGAAGCGCTCGTCGATGTGGATGCGCACGACCTCGCCGAAGACGACGTCGGCATCGGACACCTTGGTGGTGCCTGGAAAGCGCAGTGTCGTCATGTAGCGGCACTCGAAGGCGAACGGGCTTTCGGCGACGCGCGGGCCTGGCGCCTCGATGCAAGGCGCCTTGGTGACGCCGGCGATCTCGAACTCGTCCACGCCGCGAGCGACCGGCTGGGCGGATTTGTTCACCGCCTCGCGCAAATCATAGGTCGCCATGTTCCAGACGAAGTACCCCGTCTCCTCGGCGTTGATGACGGTATCCTTCTTCCTCGCATCGACATGCTGGTCGGCCGAGAACATGACGATCGGCGGATCGTAGGTGATGTTCTGCCACTGGCTGAAGGGTGCGAGATTGGTTTCGCCCGTCCTGGAGATCGTCGAGATCCAGCCGATCGGCCGCGGCACCGTGCAGCTCTTGAAGGGATCGAAAGGAAGGGGGCAGTCGTCCTTGCGGGGGTCGTAGTGCATCGGGGCGCAACCTGCGGTTCTGGGACGGGCCGAGGCGCGGCAGACTACAGCGGCACCCCCGTGGTCTCAACCGCCCGACCGCCGCGCCTGCTCGCTCGAGCCGGCGCCGATCTCGGACCTTCGCCGGCTTCCGCTCGGTCATGTCGTCCCGGCACGTCGGGCCACCAGGCGGACCGTATGCATGGCGATGGCTGCCGCATTGGAGACGTTGAGGCTTTGGATCGCACCAAAGGTCGAGATCCGGCAGATGCGGTCGCAGCAATCGCGCGTCAGACGCCGCAGGCCCTTCTCCTCCGCGCCGAGGACGAGCGCCACCGGCCCGGCGACGGCGACATCCTCCAGCGCTGCCTCCGCCTCGCCGTCGAGGCCGATGCGGGTGACGCCGAGCTCGCCGAGCTCGGCCAGCGCTCGCGCCAGATTGCCGACCCTGACGACCGGCACGTGCTCGAGCCCGCCCGAGGCGACCTTGGCGAGGACGCCCGCGGAGGGCGGGCTGTTGCGCCAGGTGAGCACGAGGCCGGCGACCCCGAACACCGCCGCCGAGCGCAGCACCGCGCCGACATTGTGCGGGTCGGTCACCTGGTCGAGCACGACGAGGAGGGGAGCGGGACCACTGGCGCCGGCGTCCCGCACCAGCCCGGCGAGGTCCGGCGTCGGCAGCTCCCCGGTCTCGACGAGCGCGCCCTGGTGAACCGTCTCGCCACCGAGGAGGCGGTCGAGATCGCGCGGGGCGGTCGGTTCGGGTTCGACCCCGCGCGCCGCCAGCCGGGCGGCGAGCCTGTGGCGGGCATTGTCGGTGAGAAGGAGCCGCGAGATGGGCCGCTGCGGGTTGGCGAGCACCGCGCCCACGGCATGGATGCCGAAGATCCGCACCGGCCCTTCGCCGGCCGCATCGGTGCGCGCGTCATGCGGGCCGCGCCGCTTGTCGGTCGGGTGCCCGCGTCCCCGGTCGGGCCGCCCCTCGCTCCCTCCCCGCCTCTCGCCCCTATGCCGTGAGCCGCTGCCTGCCATCGCCGCCACCCTCGCCCTGTCCGCAACGCAAAGAGCGATAGCCGATGCGCCCTGAATGGCAAGCCGCCGCATCGATCCCGCATCGATCCCGCATCGACCGCCGCAGGCGGCCCGGCGGGCCGATTTCCGTTGACAGGCTCGCTCGCGAGCCCATATGCATCGGTCCGCTCTCGTCTTGCGGCGGGAGTGCGCTTGCGTTGATGCCGGACCCGAACGGGCGAGGCGTGCGGCGTACGATCTGGGGCGGAGAGGTGCCCGAGTGGCTAAAGGGGACGGACTGTAAATCCGTTGGCTACGCCTACGCTGGTTCGAATCCAGCCCTCTCCACCAGACGCTCGGATCCCGCTCTGAGCGTGCCGCGGCCGAACGCGGCGGCGCGGGTGTAGCTCAATGGTAGAGCAGCAGCCTTCCAAGCTGAATACGAGGGTTCGATTCCCTTCACCCGCTCCAGCGGCCCGTCAACGGCAGATCGGGCGTGGGCAGCGACGAGCGGGCGCGATCCGTCCAGAATGGCCAACCGCTGCGCCGCCGGCTCGCCGGGCATGACGGACGCCCCGGGGAATTTCAGTCTTGCACCCCGGCGGAAACCGTCCTATCGGCAGGGCCTCGATCGCCTGATGGCGCTCTGCGTCCCGGGCGTATGAATCGTTTCTCCCCGCAAATTCGAGGTCGAACGAAAACGACATGGGAAAGCAGAAGTTCGAGCGGACGAAGCCGCACTGCAACGTTGGCACGATCGGTCACGTCGACCATGGCAAGACGACGCTGACGGCGGCGCTGACCAAGGTCTCGCACGACAAGGGCTGGACGACGACGGCGATCTCCTATGACCAGGTTGCCAAGGCCTCCGAGAGCCAGGGCCGCCGCGATCCGACCAAGATCCTGACGATCGCCACCAGCCACGTCGAATACGCGACCGAGAACCGCCACTACGCCCATGTCGACTGCCCCGGCCACGCCGATTATGTGAAGAACATGATCACCGGCGCCGCGCAGATGGACGGCGCCATTCTGGTCGTCTCGGCGGTCGACGGCCCGATGCCGCAGACCCGCGAGCACATCCTGCTCGCCCGCCGGGTCGGCGTGCCCTACATCGTCGTCTTCCTCAACAAGTGCGACATCGTCGACGACGAGGAGCTGCTCGATCTCGTCGAGATGGAGGTGCGCGAGCTGCTCTCAAGTACAACTTCCCCGGCGACGACGTGCCGGTGATCCGCGGCGCCGCCATCAAGGCGCTGAACGGCGAGAAGGGCCCGCTCGCCGACGAGGCGATCCTGAAGCTCTACGAGGCGCTCGACACCTACATCCCGCTGCCCGAGCGTCCCAAGGACAAGCCGTTCCTGATGCCGATCGAGGACGTGTTCTCGATCTCCGGCCGCGGCACGGTGGTGACGGGGCGCATCGAGCGCGGCATGATCAAGGTCGGCGAGGAGGTCGAGATCGTCGGCCTGCGCGACACGCAGAAGTCGATCGTGACCGGCGTCGAGATGTTCCGCAAGCTGCTCGATGCCGGTGAGGCGGGCGACAATGTCGGCTGCCTCCTGCGCGGCATCGACAAGAACGCGGTCGAGCGCGGCCAGGTGCTGTGCAAGCCCGGCTCGATCAAGCCGCACAAGAAGTTCACCGCCGAGGCCTACATCCTGACCAAGGAGGAGGGCGGCCGTCACACGCCGTTCTTCAACAACTACCGTCCGCAGTTCTACTTCCGCACGACGGACGTGACCGGCATCGTCGAGCTCGCCGAGGGCACCGAGATGGTGATGCCGGGCGACAATGTCAGCCTCAAGGTGGCGCTGATCTCGCCGATCGCCATGGAGGAGAAGGTCCGCTTCGCCATCCGCGAGGGCGGCCGCACCGTCGGCGCCGGCGTCGTCACGGGCATCATCGAGTAGGCACGACCTCGATCCGTTCGCTCAGGCGCGGCGCCGACTAAGCTTAGAGATCTACCGAAATGCGGCAGGCCGCATTTCGGGCGCTTCGGCGTCCCGACAGCGTCGGGCGAGCCAGGTCGTCACGGGCATCATCGAGTAGGACCGACCTCGATCGCCGCCTGAGCGCCGACTAGGCCCCGAAATGCGAGCCGCATTTCGCGGCGCCGGCGTCCGCGTCGGGCGAGCCAGGTCGTCACGGGCATCATCGAGTAGGCCGACCTGATCCTCGCTCGCCGGCGCGACAAGCCAGATCTCCGAAATGCGGCAGGCCGCATTTCGGGCGGCTTCAACGTCCCGACAGCGTCGGGCGAGCCAGGTCGTCACGGGCATCATCGAGTAGGCCCGACCTCGATCCGTTCGCTCAGGCGCGGCGCCGACCAAGCTTAGAGATACCGAAATGCGGCAGGCCGCATTTCGGGCGGCGCCGACGAACCCTCGAAGCGAAACGGCCCGGACGCGCCGATCCGCTTCCGGGCCGTTCTCACGCATGGGCTTTGAGCGACCGGGCTGTCCGGCTATTCGACTACCAGCTCGTCCTTGACCTCGTCGCACTTGTTGGTGACGAAGCCGTTCACCGTCTCGACCAGCTTCTCGCCGAGGATGTTGAGCTGGTTGTCGAGACCGGTCGCCGGCCAAAGCACGCCCTTGGCGACGGCGGGAGCTTCGAGGTCGCCCCAGCGCGCCTCCGCCTTCACTGCCTTGCCGTTCTCGAAGGTGACCTTGGGTGAGAGCGAGACCTTGAACACATAGGGATCACCACCCTCGCGGTCGATCGTGCAGGTGACCTGATGGCTGTCGAACTCGGCGACATAGCTCGCCTCGGTCATCGCCTTCACCAGCATGTCGCGCTTCAGCGTGATGTCGGCCTCGCAATGGGCATGACCGAACGGCCAGGAGGCGTGCGCCTTGGCGATGATCTCGTCCATGTCCTTCTTCGGCATGGTCTTGACCACCTTGCAGGAGACGTCGGGGCCTTCGGCCTTCTTCGCCCTGAGGATCGAGCAGATCTCGATCTTGCAGGCCTTGCGCGACGCCTTCTCGCTGGCGAGCAGCGCGGCGAGCGCCGGGTCCACGCCACTCTCGTCCGTGCTCGCGGCCTCTTCGGCCTGTGCAACCGTCGCCATGTCCGGCACGGCCGGCGACAGCAACAGGAGGGCGAGCGCAACGGCGCCCAGCGGTATCAGCTTCCTCGGCATCGGCAAGGTTCCTCCACCCGTCTGACCGGCACCCGCCGGCGCGACTGTTCTCTCATCCGAGAATGACGGCAATTCTGTGCTGGACGCAGGTTGCGCCGCAGACCCCGGCCGGCTCCGGCCACGAGCCTGCCAGTCTCTGCCCAAGAAGTGTGAACGCCGTCTTGCGAGGCCCTACGCGGCGAGCCGCTTCAGCTCGGTAAGGATCGCGTCTCCCATCTCGCGGGTGCCGACCTGGCGCCGGTTGGGTTGCATGATGTCGCCGGTTCGCAGGCCCTGATCGAGCACACCCGTGACCGCCGTCTCGACGAGATCGGCCGCCTCGCCCATGCCGAAAGAGTAGCGCAGCGCCATGGCGAGGCTCGACACCATGGCGATCGGATTGGCGAGACCCTTGCCGGCGATATCGGGTGCCGAGCCGTGCACCGGCTCATAGAGCGCCGAGCGGCGGCCCTTGGCGTCGGGGGCGCCGAGCGAGGCGGAGGGCAGCATGCCGATCGAGCCGGTCAGCATGGCGGCCTCGTCGGACAGGATGTCGCCGAACAGATTGTCGGTGACGATCACGTCGAACTGCTTGGGCGCCCGCACGAGCTGCATGGCGAGCGCATCGGCAAGGACATGCTCGAGCCTGACGTCGCCATAGTCCTTGGCATGTACGCCGGTCACGACCTCTTTCCAAAGGACGCCCGTGCGCATGACGTTGTTCTTCTCGGCCGAATGGACGAGATTCCGCCGCTTGCGCGCGAGCTCGAAGGCAACGCGCGCGATCCGGTCGATCTCGTAAGTCTGGTAGACCTGCGTATCGACGGCGCGCTTCTCGCCGTTCTCGAGCGTGACGATCTCCTTGGGCTCGCCGAAATAGACGCCCCCCGTCAGCTCGCGCACGATGAGGATGTCGAGCCCCTCGACGAGCTCGGGCTTCAGCGACGAGGCATCCGCGAGCGCCTTGTGGCAGATGGCGGGCCGCAGATTCGCAAAGAGGCCGAGATCCTTGCGGATGCGCAGAAGGCCCGCCTCGGGGCGCGCCTCGTAGGGCACCTTCGCCCATTTCGGCCCGCCGACCGCGCCGAACAGCACCGCGTCGGCCTTCTTGGCGCGCTCGATGGTCCTGTCGGTGATCGCGACCTTGTGTGCGTCGTAGGCCGCGCCACCGACCAGATCCTCCTCCGTCGCGAAGCTGTTCCCCGTCGCCTGCCCGAGGAAATCGAGCACACGGCGCGCCTCGGTCATGACCTCGGGGCCGATGCCGTCGCCGGGCAGGAGAAGGATGTCGAAGCTTGCCATGGATGTGGTCCTTGCAGGTACGGGATGGCGGGGCAGATACGGAATGGCGAGGCATGCGCGGGATGGCGGGCCCGGTCTGGCACCGGCACGAAGAGGCGGGAGGCGAAGAAGGGGCCGGCCGCGGCCGCATGCGGCCGCCCGAGCGGGCTCTCTGCGGCCCGTGCAAGGCCTAGCCCCTCGGGGTTTCCCGCGCAAGCGCCAGTGCGCCAGCTTTCGCCACTGCCAGCGCCCTCAATCCTTTGCGCCGAGATGGCGCTTGATCTGGTCGGAGAGGCGGCGCTTGGGCGCGTCCCCGGTTGCGCTCTCGGCCGTCGCCGGCTCGGCGAGGGGGCTCTCGCCGCCGCTGCCGGTGTAGAATTTCGCCGATCGCAGGTCGTCGAGCTCGAGCAGCTCCAGATAGCCCGCTCCCGTCCGCTCGACGAGGTAGAGATGGCCGACCTTGCCGACCACCCGGCCGGACATGCGGCCGAGCCCGCCGCCGACCTCGAAACGCAGACCGATCAGGGCATCGTCGTTCGCCATCAGCGTGTCATCCTCCAGATCGTTGTGCGGCCCTTGCGCCCGCTGAGGTGTTGCCGCGTGCCGCGCAGCCGCCTGTCGCTCCTATACCATGTCCGCGGGTCCGGGCGACCGGATCGGACGCATGCCGGCTTCAGCCGCGATAGCCGTAGAGCCAGTCGTAGCGTGAAAGCAGGCGCCGCGCCGGCACGAGCCCCATCACGGCATTGCGGGCCAGCGCCATCGGCCCCCTCATGTGGTAGAGGCCGCCGTTCGACTGGCTGGCGGCCTGGACACGCGCCGCGCGCGGCCGCCGGGCGGCCTCGTAGCGACGGAAGGCGCCGGCAATGTCGTCGGGGGCACCCTGGAGCGCGCAGCCGAGCGCGACGGCATCCTCCAGTGCCAGCGCCGCGCCCTGGGCGAGGAAGGGAAGCACCGGATGGGCGGCATCGCCGACGAGCGTCACCGGTCCGCGCGTCCATGGCCGGTCCGCCGGCACGCCGTAGAGCGCCCAGCGTCGCCACAGCGCGACGGCGCCGAGCAGGTCGCGGATCGCCGGGGCGGCCCGGGCGAAGGCCACCAGCAGCGGTGCCGGATCGGCATTGTGGTCGTAGCCCTCGCCTTGCCAGGGATCCTCGACCACGGCGACGATGTTGAGGAGCCGGCCCCGCGCCACCGGATAGGCGACGAGGTGGGTGTCGGGGCCGAGAAAGAGCGAGACATCCGGCTCGGTGAAGGCGGCCGGCGCATCCTCCATCGGGATCATCGCCCGCCAGGCGGTGTGGCCGCTGAAGGCCGGCCCCGGCCGTGGCCGAGTGTCGCCGGCCGCCGGAACGAAGGCCCGGCAACGCGACCACAGACCGTCGGCACCGATGGCCGCCACGCCCTCGATCGCCGGATCGTCGGCTGCGGCCGGATGGGCGACGACGCGCCGCGCCGCCGCAGGATCCTCGCCGAGGCTCAGCCGTTCGATCTGCAACCCGAACCGGGCCGTGATCTCAGGCACATCGGCCATCCGCCCGACCAGCGCATCGAGCAGGTCCTGCCGCCGCAAGGTCCAGTACGGCATCCCGAACCGCCGCCGCATCTCCTCCCGGACCGGCAGCCGGGCAAGCGGCCGGCTGGTCGCCATGTCATGGATGCAGATCGAGACCGGCTCGAAGGCATGGGCCGCCACCCGCTCGAGGACGCCGAGACGCTCGAGCATCCGGACGGCGTTGGGGCCGAGCTGGAGGCCGGCGCCGGTCTCCTCGAAAGCGGCCCGCGACTCGAGCACCAGGATTTCGCGGCCGGTGCGCGCCAAGGCCAGCGCCGCGGCAATGCCGCCGATGCCGCCACCGACGATCAGGACTGGTGGCCGTTGCCCCACGCGCGCCGACCTCCACCGCTCACCGGAACGCTTGCTGCCCCGCGCGGCAGGCGATCCCTCAGACCGTCTCGATCAGCACGCAGCCGGGCGGATCGGTGTCGCCGGCGCCGAGACGCCCGTCATGCACATAGAGCGTCGAGCAATAGGGGCAGATGATCTGCGTGTCGCGGCCCATGTCGAGATAGACATGCGGGTGGTCGAAGGGCGGCCGGGCGCCGATGCATTCGAGCTCGCGCGCGCCGACGAAGATCTTCTCGACGCCGAGATCGTTGCACAGATGGGGTATCGGGGCGTCGGCCATCGGGTCTTCCTCGTCTGCTCGTCGTCCTGTGCTCAAGTCGCCCGGGACTAGCGACGCCGCCGGGCGAGGCGACGCGCGGACAATAGGCAAGCGCGCCCGGGAATGGTAGGGGGCAAAAGGGCCGCCCCACCGCGACAAGATGGGGCGCACAATGCCGGGCGGCGAACAAGGGTGAACCGGATGAAGCGCTTCGTCTCCCAGGGGATCGGTATCGCCTATCACGACGAGGGCGAGGGCGATCCCATCCTGCTGATCCATGGCTTCGCCTCGAATGCGCGGGTCAACTGGATCGACACGCTCTGGGTGAGGACCCTCAAAGAGGCCGGCTTCCGCGTCGTCGCCCTCGACAATCGCGGCCATGGCGAGAGCGACAAGCCCCACGACGAGGCCGCCTATGGCGCGCGCCTCATGGCGGGCGACGCGCTCGCCCTTCTCGACCATCTGGGAATCGCGCGGGCCGACGTGATGGGCTACTCGATGGGCGCGCGCATCACCGCATTTCTCGCGCTCGACCATCCCGGCCGGGTTCGCAGCGCCATATTCGGCGGGCTCGGTATCAACATGATCCGCGGCGTCGGCGGCGCGCGGCCGATCGCGGCGGCCCTGCTGGCACCCACGATCGACGAGGTGACGAACGCGACCGCGCGCACCTTCCGCGCCTTCGCCGAGCAGACCGGCAGCGACCTGAAGGCGCTCGCCGCCTGCATCCTCTCATCGCGCGAGGAGATCACCGCGGACATGATCGGCCGCCTCGCCATGCCGGTTCTGGTCGCGGTCGGCACCGAGGACGTGATCGGCGGCCCGGCCGGGGAGCTCGCCACACTGATCCCCGGCGCCATCCATGCCGACATCGAGCGGCGTGACCACATGAAGGCGGTCGGCGACCGCCAGTACAAGGCCGCGGTGCTCGCCTTTCTCGCCGGCCGGCCCTGACGGGCTCCGCCCGACCGGCCGGCACCGGCGAATTTGGTGCAGTGCGGCATGAACCGTGGTAGAGGTTGATGCGTTGAAACGTGGGGCGAGGGTAGGCCCGTTGCCGTCCATCGGGGCAGCGCGGACGCGCATTCCCCTTCGACCCGCGAGACCGTTCAAAACGAGGCCCGGAGGCCGCGCTCCATGTCCTACAAGGCCACGCAGACCGAGAGCCTCGACCGCGTCGATCCGGTCTGGACGCGCGTGCGCGAGGAGGCCGAGGCGGCGATCCGCCACGAGCCCGCGCTCGGCGGCTTCATCTATGCGACGGTGCTGCACCACGACCGGCTCGAAGAGTCGATCTGCCACCGCCTCTCGCAGCGCCTGACCCATCCCGATGTCGACGCCGGGCTGATCTACGACATCTTCGACGAACTGCTCGGCGTCGAGCCGCAGATCGCCGAGGCGTTCCGCGCCGACCTCATCGCCGTGCTCGAGCGCGACCCCGCCTGCACCCGCTTTCTCGAGCCCCTGCTCTATTTCAAGGGCTTCCACGCGCTGCAGACGCATCGTTTCGCGCATCTGCTGTGGAAGGCGGGCCGGCGCGATTTCTCGCTCTACCTGCAGAGCCAGGCCAGCCGCGTCTTCTCGATCGACATCCACCCGGCCGCCCGTATCGGCCGCGGCATCTTCATCGACCATGGCCATGCCATCGTCATCGGCGAGACGGCGGTGGTCGGCGACAATGTATCGATGCTGCACAATGTGACGCTCGGCGGCACCGGCAAGGAGAGCGGCGATCGCCATCCCAAGATCGAGAGCGGCGTGCTGATCGGTGCCGGTGCCAAGATCCTCGGCAACATCCGCGTCGGACACTGCTCGCGCGTCGCCGCCGGCAGCGTGGTCCTGAAGGACGTGCCGCCGCGCTCGACCGTCGCCGGCGTGCCGGCCCGGGTCGTCGGCGAGGCGCCCTGTTCCGACGATCCTTCGCGCTCGATGGACCAGGTCTTCCCGAGGGACGGAACGGGCGAGAGCCAGTAGCGACCTGCCCCTTGAGGCCACCACGCGGCCTGCGGCGCGCGATTGTCTCTCGTGAGGCGATGCTGCGTCGCGGCGCCATGCCGGCCGCATTCTGCCGCCATCGGGTCATTTCCGGGTCGCAACGTCTCGGCGGTGGAGTGAATTTGACACGTGAGTTCCGGTCGCCGCGCGGTGACCTGCTCAAGTGTCAAATCCGGAAGTTCCACTGGAATCATGGGCTTGCAAGTGGTTCTCGTGATGGTGGCCCTTGTTCGCGCGGGTTCTGCCAGGGCCGGCAAATGTCGGGAATGAGCCACTAGGCGGTTGCGGTGGGCGGCCCCGAGCGGCTACCAAGCGGCACCCGAGACGAACCGTGAAGGAGGCAATGCCTTGAAACGTGACGAGATCACCCGCCTCGAGCGATTCCTGAGGCGGACGTTCAAGAGCGAGGGCCTCAGCGTGCGGCCGCGGCCGAAGAAGGACGATTCCGCCGAGGTCTATATGGGCGACGAGTTCATCGGCGTGCTGTTCCGCGACGACGAGGACGGCGACACCTCCTATCAGTTCCAGATGGCGATCCTCGGCATGGACCTCGAGGACGACTGACCTCGACGGCCTCTCGCCCCAGGCTCCGGTGCCAACTCCGCCGGGCCGACTCCTCCCTCCCATACGTCTCTGGCGCCAGGGCCTCCGCCACCGGCGTCCCTGGCACGCTCCTTGCTGCCATGCGGCCACCCGGGCCGCCTGCCGCGACACGGGGGGGGCACGGGCAACGGGAGGCAAGGGCCATGGAATTCGGAATCTTCGAGATCTTCTGCGGGGCAGTGGTCGGTTTCGTGACCGGCGGTCTCATCATGAGCCTGTTCCGCCTCGTCACCGGACGCCCGCTCGGCTTCGCCCTCGAGGATCAACTCGGCACCTCGCCGCTTGCCATTCTCGCGATCCTCGTCCGTTTGATCGCCGGCCCGACCATTCTCGCCCGCAATGTCGTCAATCCCGACGAGAACAGCGAGCCCGAGCCCGCTCTCGCTCTTGCCGGCCTCGCCGTCGCCGTGGTCTGGAGCATCGGTGTCGGCCTGCCGCTTTTCGTCTCGATGATGCCCGCCTTCGCCGCGCCCTGAGACCACACGCCTTCCCGGCCCGCCAGCCGGAGCCGTCCAGGCGAATTGACAAGCCCCTTCCGCCCGCCGACAAAACCATTCCCTGCGTGCCAATGGTCTGGCGCGGCGCCCGGCAGGAGTGAGACGGCGATGACGATCTACGACCTGGAAGGCACGTCCCCCGACCTCCCCGCCGACGGCGATTGCTTCATCGCGCCGAACGCCGTTCTGGTCGGCCGCGTCCGGCTGCTCGCCGCGGCGAGCGTGTGGTTCGGCGCTGTTCTGCGCGGCGACAATGAATGGATCACCGTCGGCGAGAGCTCGAACGTGCCGGACGGCGCCGTTCTGCACACCGACATGGGCTTTCCCTTGACCATCGGCCGGGGTTGCACCATCGGCCACATGGCCATGCTTCATGGTTGCACCATCGCCGAGAACAGCCTCGTCGGCATCGGCGCGGTCGTGCTGAACGGCGCCCGCATCGGCCGCAATTGCCTGATCGGTGCCCACGCCCTCGTCACCGAGGGCAAAGAGATCCCCGACAACTCGCTGGTGATGGGCTCGCCGGGACGGATCATCCGCACCCTCGGGGCCGAGGACGAGCAGCGCCTTGCGGCCTCCGCCCGCCACTATGTCGAGAACTGGCGCCGCTATCGCCGGTCGATGAGCCCGGGCGGCTGAGAAGGACCGCTGACGCCCCGGCGCAGCGGCCCCCCGAAAAGAGAAAGAGCCGGCTTCCGCGAGGGAAGGCCGGCTCGAGTTTCAGACCCGGTGGGGGGTCGATGGCAGGGTAGGTGCGTCACCGGGTCTGTGTCTTCGTGGCGCCGCGTTGAAATGGCGGGCCGAAAGGGGCGAGCCTCGACAGAGGTCTCAGGGATCGTTCGGCGCCTCCGATGCAATGAGCCCGTCGCTCTTGTCCTCGCTCGGCACGAGCGAGACCCAGATGCGCGGATCGAGATAGGACTGGCGCTTCACATAGGCATAGGGCCGGCTCGACCACAGCACGACCTCGTCGTAGCGGTTGTCGAGAATGTAGTCGCCGCGGCTCGTGCGCGCCGTCAGCAGGGCATGGCCCTCGCCGTTCTCGTCGCGCACCACCGTGATGAGGAGAGCCGCCTTCGGCCAGCCGCGCTCGGTCAGCATGCGCTGCTTGAGCAGTGCATAGTCCTCGCAATCGCCACGCCGTCCCGGCACCGTCCAGTATTCGCTGGTGCCGTAGATCTCCTCGTCGCTCGCCGGCTCGACAGTCCGGTTGGCGATCAGGTTGACCTCGGCGAGTTCCTTCAAGACCTCCCGCGTGGCCGTGACGCGGCTCTCGCCCGGCCGTCCCCGCTCGCACAGCTCGGACTGGCGCTCGCACATCCTTGTGAAGCCCGACGGGGCCATGGTCTGACCGAACACGCGCATGAAGGCGGGGCCATCGACCTCCTGCAGGCTCGCCGGCGCGACCTCGCTCGCCGCCGCGGCGTCGACCGCCGCGAGGCCGGCGATCACCGCCACTATGCTTGCCCACTTGGACACGGACCAACCTCCAAATTCAACTTGCCGCAAGATTGCCACAAAGATCCTGAGCAACCGCGAAGCCGATCGTTTCAATTTGAGGCAGACAAGAATAAAATCGTATTAATTGCGGAGAGAGAAATTGCCTAAAATGTTGATCGAATGCCGACGAACGACATGGATCGACGGCATGTCGCTGGGCGGCTTGCGGTCGAGTGACGATCAGATGCTGTGAGGACGGGGATCGGACGGGCGGCGAGGCCGGCCCGCAAGGGGAGGGGGACGCAAAACGGCTTCACCCCATGGCAGGGCCGCGAGGCGGCCATGCGCGGCGGCCCTTGCGGGCAGCCTCGTCTCGTTGCGACCGGCGGGACTTGCCCTGGCGGCAAGGCTGGCCGGACCTGTCCTCGCTGCGATGCCTCAGCCGAAATGGCGGCGCAGCGCCGAGGGGTTCTGGATGTCGAGGAACTGGACGCCGATGCCCTGGTCGTGGTGACGCATGACCTTCGCGCGGAGGCGTCCGACCAGGATCTCGCTGCCGAGCGGTGGCCGCGCGGCGGTTGCGACCGAGGCGCCCGAGATCGAGATGTCGAGCATGCGGCAGGCGACCTGCCGGCCGTCGGAGAGCGTCATCGACGAGGCGACGTTCTCGGTCGACATGCGGTCGTGGCGGCGCGCCTCGGGGATGCCGAGGGCCCGGCGGTTGATGAGCCAGGTGAGCTGGGCGGCGAGCTTCTCGCGCCGATGCTGCGTCGCCTGGATCTGGATGGCGAAGCCGCCGTCGATGAAGCGGACGACGGGGCCGTCGATGCGGCCGATCTCGTCGAAATAGGCGATGATGTGTTCGCCGAGCTCGAGCGTCTCCTCCGTCTGCAGCGCCGCGCCGCCGACCGAGACATTGATGAGCTTGCAGGTGTGCTCGGTCTTGTCGGCACGCATGAAGCGCCCGAGGCAGAGCAGGGGAATGCGCTTGTGGCGGCGGCGCTCGGAAGGGGTTCGCTCGAGCCCCAGGACGTCGCCGTCGGCGGGGGAGAGGAACTCGTCAAGGACCATTGCTTCGATTCCCTCAAGGCGGCGGCATCAAAGACTGCGGACCGCCCCGCATGTCTGCGCTCGCCATGTCTGGTCTCGACTATGGTCCTTCGGCTTTAACAAACGCCTAATCGGGGACGGGCACTGGCCCGTTTTGGGATGTGCCGCCGGGACGGTCCCGCGATCGCGGCCGGGCCATGCCTCATGGGGCCTACTCGGCTGGCGGCTCGCTCGAGCGCCCGCCCTCGTAGACGCGGAAATTGCGCCGCTCGCGCTTGACGACGCGCGAGCCCGCCGGCTCCGGCACGAAGGGTGCCTGACCGGCCGCCCGCGCGATCACGGCATGGGGCCGCCCATCGGGCCAGACCAGATTGAAAGTGCGGATGCGTACCGAGACGAGCGGCTCGTCGCCGAGCCAGAATGGCGGCTCGCCGCAGGCGACCGAGCCGAGCAGCCGGGTGATCTCGTTGCCGGTATGCAGGAGCGGCAGGAACATGAGCTCGAGCGTCGCCACGCGCCCGTTGCGGTCGCTGCCCTCGAACTGCACGATCCCCGCCGCGCCTTCCTTGCAGACGCTCTCGAGGATGCGGATCAAGGCCTCGCGGTCGTCGATGCTCCACAGGCCGATGATGTCGGTGCCGCGCAATTCGCGGGCGAAGATCTCGCAGATCCGCGTGCCGGCGAGGCGGAACGCATAGGCCTTGCGCTCGAGCCGCTCCAGAATGAAGGTGTCGGGCAGGATGGCCGCGATGCGCGACGGCTCGATCTCGAACCGCTTGGGCGCGATGCGAAAGCCGCGCATCTCGTTCCAGTACGCATAGAGGACCTGGCTAGTTCTTTCTCGCATTACCCTCGAACCCCTTCCGCGGCCCGGACTTTTCCGGTGCCTTCAGCCGGCTCCGCCCATGCGCGGATCCCCCCGGCCGTTCTCATATGGAACACTGGCTGCGGCTGCACGTCGTCGACGGAACGCAAGCAGCATCTCTCGTGCCAGTCGGTGGGCAGCCCCCGCGGCGCCAAATTGCGCCTTGTGAAGCCCTGGGGCCGCTTGCTAGAGCATGGACGGGCGCGAGGCTCTTTTTGAGGGGTTGTGCGCCTGTCAGGTATGCCGCAGATGCGGACCTCGACCGTCCGGGCGTCCGCAGCGGCGGGCATCCGCTCCCCGGTGCGCCGGGCTTTCGATCCCAGACGCGGGAGAGCGCCGACAGGTGAGCGACCAGCCGATCTTCAACGTCCCCGTCGTGGTGCCCCTGTCGATCGCGGTGCTTGCCGCCGTCGAGGTCGCGCGCGAATTGCTGCCGGCCGACCTCGAGGCCGAGATGGTGCTGGCCCTGGCGGTCATTCCGGCCCGCCTCTCGCCCGACTATGCGGCCTGGCCGGGCGGGCTCGTCACCGGCATCACCTCGCTCTTCACCTATATGCTGGTCCACGGCGGCTTCACGCACCTGTTCTTCAATGCGATCTGGCTGCTCGTTTTCGGTGGCGCGGTCGCCAAGCGGATCGGCGCGGCGCGCTTCCTCGCCTTCGCCCTGGTGACCAGCGTGATCGGCGCCATCGCCTATGTGATCGCCAATTACGCGAGCCCCTACCCGATGGTCGGCGCCTCCGGTGCCGATTCGGGACTGATGGCCGGGTCGCTGCGCTTTTTCTTCTCCGGGGTCCGCTCGGGTGGCTTCGACGTCTTCTCCCGCGACACCCGCCGCGTGCCGCTGACACCGATCCGCGAGATGTTCCGCGATCCCCAGATCCTCACCCTGCTGGTGATCTGGGCGCTGCTCAATGTCGGCATGGGCCTCGGCGGCGATTTCATCACCGGCGGGGGTGGTGGCATCGCCTGGGAGGCCCATCTCGGCGGCTTCGTCGCGGGCCTCTTCCTCTTTCCCTTTTTCGACAAGGGCAACGGCCCCCGCCGCCGCTGGACGCCGCGCATCGTCAATTGAGGGCGGGCCGTTCGCCACGTCTCCCGAAGCTTGCATTGCGGCGGAGACGGAAGATTTCCCCGGCTCCCGCCGCACCGCCTTGCGCCACGCCGCCGGCGCGTGCATCATTTCGGCTCGAAACGCCAGGGCGTCGTCCGGTCGTCATGCGCAGCAGATGTCGGGCCGTCGCGCCCGGCCACAGGCTGTGAAAGGGACCACGCCCGGCTAGCTCCCGGGGCGCGCTGGTCGCGCCGAAGCGACTGTCCGATGCGGGACGACCCCGCGCGAGGACGAGGGGAGGCCACGGCCATGACCATCGCAGCCATTCTGAAGCTGAAGGGCAACACCGTCACCACCGTCCGTCCCTCGGTTTCCGTGCAGAATGCCGCCCGCATCCTCGCCGAGAACGGCATCGGCTCGCTCGTCGTCGTCGATCACGGCCGCCACCCGGTCGGCATCGTTTCGGAGCGGGATGTCGTGCGTTTCATCGCCCGGGAGGGGGCCGCCTGCCTCGATCGAGAGGTCGGCGAGATCATGACCCCCGAGCCCAAGACCTGCCGCGAGGATCACACCATCGACGAGATCATGGCGATGATGACGACGCATCGCTTCCGCCACGTGCCGGTCGTTTCCGATGACGGTCTCATCGGCATCGTCTCGATCGGCGATGTGGTGAAGCACAAGATCGCCGAGGCCGAGATGGAGACCGCGGCGATGCGGGCCTACATCACCACCGGTTGATCGGCTGGCCTCAGCGATCGGCGTGCCGAGCCGCCGTGCCCGGCGCGCGAGCGTTGCCGGTTGGGCCGCGAGCTTGGCCAGTTGGGCAGGGATGGGCGACAGCCAGGAGCCGGTGCCGGCCAGTGCTTCGGCGGGTCGGCGCTTCGCCGGCGGGGCTGCGGGCAGTGATCGGGAGCCGACCGAGCGCCTGGCCCCCGTTGCTCCTCAGTCCCTCGCCGCACTCCCCGCCTCACTCCCGCTCGGACAGCGGCCGGTAGGTGCGCTCCGTGGCCCCGCGATAGAGCTGGCGCGGCCGGCCGATGCGCTGGTCGGGATCCTCGATCATCTCGTTCCACTGCGCGATCCAGCCGACCGTGCGCGCGAGTGCGAACAGCACCGTGAACATCGAGGTCGGGAAGCCCATGGCCCGGAGCGTGATGCCCGAATAGAAGTCGATATTGGGATAGAGTTTGCGCGAGACGAAATAGTCGTCCTGCAGGGCGATGCGCTCGAGCTCCATGGCGACCTTGAGCAGAGGCTCCTCGCGCACGCCGAGCGTGTCGAGCACCTCGTGGCAGGTCTGCTGCATGACCTTGGCGCGCGGATCGTAGTTCTTGTAGACGCGGTGCCCGAAGCCCATGAGGCGGGTATGGGCCGACTTGTCCTTCACCTTGCGGATGAATTCCGGGATGTGGTCGACCGAGCCGATCTCGGCGAGCATGTTGAGTGCCGCCTCGTTGGCGCCGCCATGGGCGGGTCCCCACAGGCAGGCGATGCCGGCGGCGATGCAGGCGAAGGGATTGGCACCCGACGAGCCGGCGAGGCGAACCGTCGAGGTCGAGGCGTTCTGCTCGTGATCGGCGTGCAGGATGAAGATGCGGTCCATGGCGCGCGCCAGCACCGGATTGACGCGATAGGGCTCGCACGGCACGGCGAAGCACATGTGCAGGAAGTTCGACGCATAATCGAGGTCGTTGCGCGGATAGATGAAGGGCTGGCCGACCGAATATTTGTAGGCCATCGCCGCGATGGTCGGCATCTTGGCGATCATGCGGTGGCTGGCGACCATCCGCTGGTAGGGATCGTTGATGTCGGTGGAGTCGTGATAGAAGGCCGACAGCGCCCCGACGACGCCGACCATGACCGCCATCGGATGGGCATCGCGGCGGAAGCCGGTGTAGAAGCGGTTCATCTGCTCGTGCAGCATGGTGTGCCGCGTGATCTGCGACTCGAAGGTCGCGAACTGCTCGGCCGTCGGCAGCTCCCGGTGCAGCAGCAGATAGCAGGTCTCGAGAAAATTGCCGCGCTCGGCCAGCTCGTCGATCGGATAGCCGCAATAGAGCAGCTTGCCCTCGTCGCCGTCGATGAAGGTGATCGCGCTCTCGCAGGCCGCCGTCGAGGTGAAGCCCGGATCGTAGGTGAACCGGCCGGACTTCTTGTAGAGCTCGGAGATGTCGATCACTTCGGGACCGATCGTACCCTCCTTGACGGGGAGGTCGTAGGTCTCGTTGCCGATCGTCAGCTTGGCCGTCATCGCTCGCTCTCCCATGCTCGAGGTCTTCAGTTCTGGTCGGGCGCGCCCGAAGGGCGACCGGAGGCTGTCCCGTGCTGGCGGTCCGGCAGCATGTGATGGGGGTGCGCCGCCTCGCCGGCTGCCGACCCTCGCCTCCTCAGCCGCCTGATTGTGCAGCGCAAAAACCGCGCCGAACCTAGCGCTTCGCGGCACCTGCGGCAAGGCAGGCAAAAGACCAATGGCCCTGCGCCGGCCGCGATGCCGGCCTGTAAGGCAGGGGTCAGCCGGCCTGGTCCGCGATTCGCCCGAGCGCCTCCTCGCGCCCGAGCACGGCGAGCACGTCGAAGATGCCGGGCGAGGTCGTGCGGCCGGTGAGCGCGGCGCGCAAGGGCTGGGCAAGCTTGCCGAGCTTGAGGCCGGCGGCCTCGGCATGGGCCTTGAGCGCCGCCTCGAGGGAGGCAGCCTGCCAGTCGCCGACCGCCTCGAGCACCGGCAGTGCTGCCTTCAGCACCTGCCGGGCGTCCGGCGTCAGCAGCTTCGCCGCCGCCGGATCGATTGCGAGCGGTCGCACAGCGAACAGATAGGCCGCGCCGTCGAGGAGCGCGACCAGCGTCCTGGCCCGCTCTTTGAGCCCGGGCATGGCAGCGGCGAGCCGCGACCAGTCGGCCGGGCTCAGCGCCGCCGCCCGCGCCCGACCCGCCTCGCTCGCCGCCAGCATCGCCTTCAGGTGGCCGATCAGCTCCGCGTCCGGGGTGGCGCGGATGTAATGGCCGTTCAGATTTTCCAGTTTGGCGAAATCGAAACGCGACGCCGAGCGGCCGATCTGCGGCAGGTCGAAATGGCGGACGAGCTCCTCGCTCGAGAAGATTTCCTGGTCGCCATGGCTCCACCCGAGCCTGACGAGATAGTTCCTGAGCGCGGCCGGCAGATAGCCCATCTCCCGGTAGGCATCGACGCCGAGCGCACCGTGCCGCTTGGAGAGCTTGGCCCCGTCGGGCCCATGGATCAGCGGCACATGGGCAAAGACCGGCCGCTCCCAGCCCATCGCCAGATAGATCTGCGACTGGCGGGCGGCATTGGTCAGATGGTCGTCGCCGCGGATGACGTGGGTGACGCCCATGTCGTGATCGTCGACCACCACCGAGAGATTGTAGGTCGGCGTGCCGTCGCTCCTGAGGATGATGAGGTCGTCGAGGTCTTTGTTGGCGAAGACGACGCGCCCCTGCACGGCGTCCTCGATCACCGTCTCGCCCTCGCGCGGCGCCTTGAGGCGGATCGCCGGCTTGACGCCGGCCGGTGCCTCGCCCGCATCGCGGTCCCGCCAGGTGCCGTCATAGACCGGCGGCCGGCCTTCCGCCCGGGCTGTCTCGCGCATCGCCTCGAGCTCGGCGGGCGTGCAATAGCACCGGTAGGCCGCACCCTTTGAAAGCAGCGCCTCGGCGATCTCCCGATGCCGTGCGGCGCGCTGGAACTGATAGACCGGAGGTTCATCCGCCTCCAGGCCGAGCCAGGTCAGCCCGTCGAGGATCGCATCGACGGCCGCCTCGGTCGAGCGCTCGCGGTCGGTATCCTCGATGCGCAGCAGATAGCGCCCGCCGCGGCTGCGCGCATAGAGCCAGTTGAACAGCGCCGTTCTCGCGCCCCCGATGTGCAGGAACCCGGTCGGCGAGGGGGCGAAGCGGGTGACGATCTTGGCAGGCATCGGTTTGGATCTCGGTCTCTCGGTTGGAGGCTCGCAACGGCTGGCGGCATGCCGTGCCAGGTCGCGTGCCAGGTCATGGCGCTGCGGGCGATCGCATCGAGGCCGGCATGGCTCGCTCGCCGCCATGTCCGCGGAGCCGGCGACGTGCCAGGACCCCGGAATCCGAGGCCGCAGCTCTCATCGAACGGCCGCGCTCGGCCCGACGCCGCCCGTCGCGCCCACGGTGGCGCCCACGGTGGCGCCAGCCGTCGCCGGCATGCCCGGTGACGCAGAGGTGGCTTCCGGTATCGCGCAGCGCTCTAGCACGACGATGCCCGCGGGCAAAGCCGGGGCAGCGTTGCCATGATCCGCCTTCCCGTCGCCGAATGGATCGGGCTCGCGCCGGCCCGCAGGCAGTCTGGCGACCTCGTCGCTCCGGCGGGGGGCATGGTGGATCACGGGACTGGCGATCCGCCGGCCATCGCCTCGCCCGCGGCCGGTGGGCTGCTTTCCGGCCGCGGGCCCCTCGTCCGCCTCGCCGTCCGCCTCGAGAGCGAACGGGACCGCTGGTTCCTCGCAGCACCGGCGGCGATGGGCGCCGGCATCGGCCTCTATTTCGCAACTCCCCGCGAGCCTCCGGTGGCGATCGCTCTCGCCATCGTCGCAGCAGCGCTCGTCTTGCGTCATGCCTTGCGCAAGGGCACGCTCGAGATCGTCGCAACCGGCCTGCTCCTCGCCTTCGCGCTCGGCTTCTGCCTCGCCAAGCTGCGCGCCGAATGGGTTGCCGCACCGGTCATCGGCCGGGAGACGGCACCCGTCGAGCTGCGCGGGCGCATCGAGCGGCTCGAGCCCCGCGGCAAGGGCGCACGCCTGACCTTGCGGGTCGCCTCGATCGAGGGGATCGCACCGGCCGACACGCCCTACCGGGTGCGCATCCGGGTCAATTTCGACGATCTCGGCGATCTCCTCGGCCAGGCGGTGAAGGTGCGCGCCGTTCTGCAGCCTCCTGCCGGCCCCGACCGTCCGGGCGGCTATGATTTCGCGCGCCTCGCCTGGTTCGCGCGGATCGGGGCGACGGGCTTTGCCGTCGCGCGCCCCGAGCCCGACCTCGGGTCGCCGCCGTTCGGTCTTCTCGACAGCGCCGCGCTCGCCATCGAACGTCTTCGCCAGAGGGTCGGCGCGCGCATCCGCGAGGCGCTCCCCGGCGACGACGGCAGCGTCGTCGAGGCGCTGGTGACCGGCGAGCGTGGCGCCATCCCCGACGAGGTCATCGACAACCTCCGCGATTCCGGTCTCGCGCACATCCTCGCCATCTCGGGCTTCAACATGGCGATCATGGCCGGTGCCCTGTTCGGCGCGGTGCGCGGCCTGCTCGCCCTGGTGCCGCGTCTGGCGCTGAAAGCCGGCATCCGCCGGATCGCCGCCCTCGCCGGCTTCATCGGCGCCGCGTTCTGTCTGGTCGTCTCGGGGGCGGGCAGCGCCACCGCCCGCGCCTTCGTCATGATCGCCCTGATGCTGCTCGCCAGCCTCCTGTCGCGGCCGGCGCTCTCCATGCGGAACCTCGCGACGGCGGGTCTCGTCCTGTTGGCGATCGCGCCCGAGCAACTGCTGGATGCCGGCTTCCAGATGTCCTTCGCCGCCGTCGTGGCGCTGATGTCCGTCTACGAGGCCTATGCCGAGCGCCGCGACCTGCTGAGCCATTGGGGCGTCGGCCACGGGATGGCGGGCCGCGTGCTGCGCTATGTCTCCGGCACCGTCGTCTCGACCGTCATCGCCGGGCTCGCCGTCGCCCCCCTCGCCGTGTTCCACTTCCAGCGGCTCGCCGCCTACGGTGTCATCGCCAATGTCGTGGCCGTGCCACTCTTTGCGTTCCTCATCATGCCGCTGATGGTGGTGGCGTTGATCGCCATGCCGCTCGGCCTGGAGGCCTGGCCGTTGATCGGGGTGCGGTACGGCCTGCGCGTCATGCTCTGGGTCGCGGACTGGGTGGCCGGCTCGAGGGGGCGGTCGTCCCGGTCGGCGCGATCCCCGCCGGCTCGCTTTCGCTGATGCTGGCGGGAGGGCTCTGGCTCGCGATCTGGCGGCGGGGCTGGCGCCTCATCGGGCTTGCCGGCATCGCACTCGGCGTGGCGGCCGCCGTCCTCCAGCCAAAGCCCGACCTGCTGGTCGGCCGCAGCGGCAGGCCCGTTGCCATCCGGCTCGCCGACGGACGCCTTTCGGTCACCGGCGGCCGGGGCGGGTCATTCGCGGTACGCCAGTGGCTCGAGGCCGACGGCGATCGGCGCCCCCCGTCAGCGGCGATGAAGGGCGAGGGCTTCGCCTGCGACGGCGCGGGCTGCATCGCCCGCCTGCACGGCCTTCTCATCGCCATTCCCGATGGCGCCGAGGCCCTGCGCGACGACTGCGAGACCGCCGACATCCTCATCACCACCGAAACGCTGAAGCGTCGGTGCAGCCATCCCCGGCTGATCATCGACCGCCGCACGTTGCGCGAGCAGGGCGCCCTCGCCATCGAAGTCGATGCCGGTGCGCTCCGCGTCTCGAGCGTCGCCGAGAACCGCGGACTACGACCCTGGTCGCGCTCCAACCGCAAGCCACCACCCCCGAAACGCTGAACGACGGTCCCCTTGCCGTCAGTCCAGCCAATCGACCGCCGCGATCAGACGAGCACCGATTTCGCCCCGCTCTTCGATCCTCCGTCACCTCCCGGTCTTCGTCCTCCCGCTCTTCGATCCTTCCGGTCTCTGTCTCTTGCCTGATCACGCCTGCCCGTGATCGCCAGAGCGGGTTCGGATCAACCGGAATCGCGAACACGCTCCAAATCATTGATTCTGAGCACGTTCTAACGGCGCGCTCGCTTCCATTTCGCCTCGACGTGCTCCGGGGGCCGCCATCGCACCGCTCCGTGGTCACGTCCGGTCCCCTTCATCTCCCGTCCTCTTCATCTCCTGCACCCAGCCGCCCTGTCCGAAGCCGCCCCCGGTTCCAGGAGGCCCCCGGTTCGAAACCGCGTCGGATTTTGCGGCGGCCAGCAGAGTGTGGCGCGCGACGACCTCAATAGCGCCGGATGAGCCCGACCAGTCTGCCCTGGATGCTGACACGGTCGGGTCCGAAAATGCGCGTCTCATAGGCCGGATTGGCAGCCTCCAGCGCGACCGAGGCCCCGCGCTTCCTGAGGCGCTTCAGCGTCGCCTCCTCGTTGTCGACGAGTGCGACGACGATGTCGCCATTGTCGGCCGTGTCACCCCGGCGGATGACGACGACGTCGCCGTCGAGAATGCCCGCCTCGATCATCGAGTCGCCCGTCACCTCGAGTGCGAAATGCTCGCCGCCTGCGATCATGTCGGCCGGCAGGTCGAGATCGTGGCTGTGATTCTGGATTGCCGAGACCGGCACGCCCGCCGCGATCCGCCCCATCACCGGGATCGCGACGGGACCATGAATCGCCCCCGGCATGGCGACCGGCCGCGCGGCGCGGCGGCCCGCGCCCTCTATGACGCTCGGCGTGAAACTGCGTTTGTCGGCCGCCGATCGCGGATCGCTCTCGGGAACGTTCTCGGGGAGCCGCACGATCTCGAGCGCGCGGGCCCGATGCGGCAGGCGACGGATGAAACCGCGCTCCTCGAGAGCCGTGATGAGGCGATGGATGCCCGACTTCGATTTCAGATCGAGCGCCTCCTTCATCTCGTCGAAGGAAGGCGGCACCCCGCTCTCGGCAAGCCGGGTGTGGATGAACATCAGCAGCTCTTTCTGCTTCGTCGTCAGCATGCGCTCTGATCCCTCTCGGACGCCCTTGGCATCGCGTGCCGCCGGCGCCTCGTCCCAAGCCCGTCCGCCGGAACAAACACCCTACAAACCGGGAACAACACTAATCGTTCCCGTCTTGTTCCGCAAGTCGAAATCAGCCGGCGGTTCCGCCCAGCCGATGTCGCGGGATGGCGGCGAGGCTCGCAAGGAATGGATCGACGCCAGCCTCACCGACGGCGCGTCAAACTTGCCGCCTCAGAAGTCGAGCGGCAGGACGTCGACCATGCTGCCTGCGGCGGCGGCCGGGGCATGTGGCGGCCTCACGATCAGCACATCGGCGCGTGCGAGGCCGGAAACCAGCGAGGAATCCTGCGAGGGGAGCGGCCGGACGCGCGCTCCGGCCCCGTCGGTTTCGACGACCGCTCGCACATAATGCTGGCGAGGCCCGTTCGCCTCGGCATCGACGGCCAGCGCGATCCGCCGTGCCGCCGCCGGATCGGCCGTCGGGGCGAGCAGCGCATTGATCAGCGGCACCAGGAACACCCGCGCACAGAGCATGGCCGAGACCGGATTGCCGGGAAGCCCGAGCACGCGCTGATCGCCGAGCCGGCCGAACATCAATGGCTTTCCCGGCCGCATGGCGATCCGCCAGAAGGCGAGCGAGAGGCCGCGGGCGGCGAGCGCCTTGTGCACCAGATCGTGGTCGCCGACCGAGGCGCCACCGATGGTGACGAGGATGTCGGCCGAGGCCCCGCGCGCGATGTGCTCATCGAGGCTCGACAGCGTGTCGCGGGCGATGCCGAGCGGCAGGGCAACGCCACCGGCGCCCCGAACCATGCCGGCGAGCCCGACCGGCAGCGAGGAGACGATCTGGCCGGGGCCGGGGGTCTCGCCCGGCGGCACCAGCTCGTCGCCGGTCGCAACGAGCGCCACCACCGGCCGGCGGCGGACGGCGAGCGTGCCATGACCCATGGCGGCGGCGAGCGAGAGCTCGCGGGCGTTCAGCCTGCGTCCGGCGCCGATGAGCGGCTGGCCGGCGCGGAAATCGAACCCGGCCTTGCGGATGTTCTGGCCGGCACTTCCCCCTTCGCGGACGACGACGGTCTCGCCCTCGCGCCCGGTATCTTCCTGAATCACCACGCTATCGGCGCCGGCGGGGACCGGGGCCCCGGTGAAGATGCGGACCGCTTCGCCGGCGGCGACGTTCCCCCCGAAGGGATGGCCGGCCGCCGATTCGCCGATCACCCGCAGCCGAGCCGGAATCCTCGTCAGATCGGCGGCCTTGACCGCATAGCCATCCATCGCCGAGGCATCGAAGGGCGGCTGGGTGAGGCGCGCGGCGAGAGGCGCGGCGAGGACGCGGCCGAGCGCCTCCTCGATCGGGACGCTTTCCGCCTCGAGCGGCGCGACCCCTGTGCAGATCAGCGCCAGCGCCTCCTCGACCGGCTTCAGCGGCTGGCCCGGACTGTCATGGGCCATCTCAGTCCGCCTCTTGCGCACGCCATTCGCCCGAGCGGCCGCCCGACTTCTCCAGAAGCCGGATGCCCTCGATGCGCATGCCCCGGTCGGCGGCCTTCAGCATGTCGTAGAGCGTGAGGCAGGCGACCGAGACGGCCGTCAGCGCCTCCATCTCGACACCGGTCCGCCCCGAGGTCCTGACCGTCGCCGTCACCACGATGAGCGAGCGGGCCGCATCGGGACGGATGTCGAGCGCCACCTTCTCGATGGCGAGCGGATGGCAGAGCGGAATGAGCTCGCTCGTCCGCTTCGCCGCCATGATGCCGGCGATGCGCGCGGTGGCGACGACATCGCCCTTGGGGGCCGTGCCGGCGGTGACGAGCGCGAGGGTCGCCGCGTTCATCGCCACCATGCCCTCGGCGACCGCCGTCCGCGCCGTCACGGCCTTGGCCGAGACGTCGACCATATGGGCGGCGCCCGAGGAATCGAGGTGGGTGAGCGGCGAGCGGCCGGTGTGCCCGGGGGGCGCCTCCTCGCTGAGGACGGCGACGTCGGCGACGACTTTCCGTGCCGGGCCGCGCGACGCGCGTCTCGCCTCGCCAGGCGGCGTCTCCCGGTCGTGGGCGGGCTTGGCCGGCGCGCTCGCCGCCGCCGGATCGAGGAGCGCGCGCGTCGCGGCCTCGACATCGGTCTCGCGCATCAGGCTCTCGCCGACGAGAAAGGTCTTGACGCCGGCGCGGCCGAGCCGGGCGAGGTCGGCATGGTTGAAAATGCCGCTCTCGCCGACGATGATCTTGCCCTTGGGCACCAGCGGCGCCAGGCGCTCCGTCGTCTCGAGCCTGGTCTCGAAGGTCTTGAGGTTGCGATTGTTGATGCCGATGAGATCGGCATCGAGCTTCAGCGCCCGCTCCAGCTCGGCCTCGTCGTGCACCTCGATCAGCGCATCCATGTCCCAGTCGCGTGCCGCATCGACCAGCGCCTTGGCGGCCGCATCCTCGAGCGAGGCCATGATGACGAGGATGGCGTCCGCGCCCCAGACCCGCGCCTCGACCACCTGATAGGGATCGAGCATGAAATCCTTGCGCAAGGCGGGCAGGCGCGTGGCGCTGCGTGCCGTCGTCAGGAACTCGGGCGCACCCTGGAAGGAGGGCGTGTCGGTCAGCACCGAGAGGCACGCCGCCCCGCCTGCCTCATAGGCCCGGGCGAGCGCAGGCGGATCGAAATCGGGACGGATCAGCCCCTTCGACGGGCTCGCCTTCTTGATCTCGGCGATGAGCGCATAGCCGCCCGACAGGATGCGCCCGACGATGGCGCTCTCGAAGCCGCGTGTCGGTCCCGCCATCTGCGCGTCGCGGCGCAGATCCTTCAGCGGCCGGCGGGCCTTCGCCTCGGCGATCTCGCGGCGCTTGTAGGCATTGATCTTGTCGAGGATGTCGGACATCAGCGCTCTATACGACGGCGGCCCAATCGGGGAAAGGGCAGTCGGGGCCGTCGGAGAAACGGCATGCAGGGAAAGGGGGGCGGCGCACAGCGCGAGACCGGACGCGACAAGTCATGATGCTGCAACCCGAGCCGGCGCCTTCGCCCCGCCACCTGGTCCCCTTTCTGGTCCCGCCTCGCGCCTCCCTATCCGCGCCGGCCGGCGCGCGCCCTCCCGCCCGATCCGCCTCAGTCCTTGGGACCGAGGCTCAGATAGCCGCCCTCGGCATCGCCCTCGATCTGGGGCGCCTCGCCCATGCCCCGGCGCACCCATTCCTGCACCTGGTGGACGTAATACTCCTCCGGGAACAGCACGCCGTTCTTGAAGGCCTCGGCGCGCAGCCCCTTCTGGTTCAATTCGCACGCCATCGCATCCTGGCCGAGCACGATCTTGGCGAACTCGACGACATTGGCCATGTCGAACTGGGGATCGGCCAGCGTCTCCTTCATGAACAGCCACTCCGCGGTGAGCAGCGTGCGCTCGGGGCCGAGCGGGCGCAGGCTGACGGCGCGCGCATAGTCGACATGGCCGACGGCGAAGAAGGAGGGAAGCAGCGTGACGAAGGTCATGCCGGCGGCCTTGTCCGCCTCGCTGAGGCCCTGCAGCGCGACACCGTGCGCCCGCCCGTCCATCGCCCAGGTCTCCGCACCCGTCTTCAGCCCGCCCTCGTAGCGCGGCCCCGCCAGCGCCGGGTCGCCAGCCTGGCGATGCGCGGCCCAATCCGGGTCGTCCTTCTCGTCCATGATGGCGCGGCTGTAGATCGGCACCAGATCGCACAGCTCGGGATGGACACCCGGGCAGTGCAGGCACTCGCTGTAGTTCTCCCAGAAGATCTTCCAGTTGCAGGCCACCTCCTTCTCGAACCGGTGGCCGACGACGAGATCCTCGAGCGGCCAGTTGTCGAGGGCGGTGGGCTCGCGGCGGAAGGACTTCATGAAATCGGTGGCCTCGGCACCGGCGAGATTGACGAAGACGAAGCCCCGCCACTCGTGCACGGCGATCGGCAGCAAGCCGTGGTCGGCGCGCTCGAAGCCGTCTGGCGCACGCAAGGTCGGCGAGCGGCGCAGCGCCCCTTCCAGGTCGAAGCTCCAGGCATGATAGGGGCAGACGATCAGCCGGCCCTTCAGCGTCCCCTTGTGCTCGGTGCACAACACCGATCCGCGATGCCGGCAGGTGTTGAAGAAACCGCGGATCACCCCGTCCTCGCCCCGCACCAGGAGGACCGGCTGCGTGCCGATCGTATCCGTCACATAGCTGCGCGGCTCGGCGATCTCGCTCGCCCGGCAGACATAGATCCAGTTGCGATACCAGAGCGCCTTCAACTCGCGCTCGAAGCGCTCGGGATCGTAGTAGGTGCTGGCCGGCAGCGAGGCCTTGAGCTCGGTGAGGCCGTTATAGTCGTCGGGCGCGATCATCTCGCCGGCCATGCCACTCTCCTCGGGTTGGAAATGCCGATGCCGGGCCGAGGGCCTCAGGCCCCATCCTTCTCGGCCGTCACCTCATTCTTGCCACCGCGGAAACCGGTGGCAAGGACATAGAGCTCGGAGGAATCGGCCCGGCTCGCCTCCGGCTTGACGTGGCGGATGGTGCGGAAGTCGCGCTTCAGCACCTTCAGCAGCTCGCCTTCCGTGCCGCCTTGCAGCACCTTGCACAGGAACGTCCCGCCCTGCGCCAGCACATCGACCGCAAAGGCGAGCGCTGCCTCGCAGAGCGCCATGATGCGCAAATGGTCGGTCTGGCGATGGCCCGTCGCCGGCGCGGCCATGTCGGAGAGCACCGCGTCGGCGGGACCTCCGAGCATGGCGCGGATCACGTCCTCGGCCTCCTCAGCCATGAAATCGAGCTCGGCGAACTTGACGTCCGCGACCGGCTCCATGGCGTTGATGTCGATGGCGACCACCTCGCCACCTCCGGGCAATCCGGCCCGGACGCGCGCCGCCGCCACCTGGCTCCACCCCCCGGGCGTTGCCCCCAGATCGACGACGCGCATGCCGGGCTTCAGGAGGTGATAGCGCTCGTCCATCTGGATCAGCTTGAAGGCTGCGCGCGAGCGGTAGCCCTCCGAGCGGGCGGCGGCGACATAGGGGTCGTTGAGCTGGCGCTCGAGCCAGCGCTTGGAGGAGGTGGTGCGGCCCTTGGCGCTCTTCACCCGTGTCTTCAGGATGCGCTGGCCGGCCGGCCGGCCCTGGCCCCGCTCATCGTTCTGCCGGCCGCCGGAGGGACGCGGCGTCTTGTCCTTCGCCATGGCTCGCCTCTCAGTCGGGCCGGCCGCCGAAGCCGCGGCGGCGGCGGCGATGACGGAAGACGCCGTCCTCGGCCATCAGTGTCGCCAGAATCCCCTCGCGCAGCCCCCGGTCGGCGACCCGCAGCCGCTCGCACGGCCAGGTGCGGATCAGCGCCTCGAGGATGGCGCAACCCGCCAGCACCAGATCGGCCCGGTCCTGGCCGATGCACGGCTCGGCGATGCGCCCGGCATAGTCGAGTGCGATCAGCCGCTCGGTGACCGAGCGCACCGACGGCGTCTGCAACCAGCAGCCGTCGACGGCGTTGCGGTCGTAGCTCCTCAGGCCGAGATGGATGCCGGCGACGGTCGTCACGGTGCCCGAGGTGCCGAGCAGATGCGTCCGCATGCCCTCGATGCGCCTGGCGATGCGATGCTCGGCCTCGAAACCCGCCAGCATGTCGGTGACATGGCGCACCATCTCCTCGAACGCCGCCGTCGTCACCTGCCGGCCGCCGAACCGCTCGGACAGCGTCACCACGCCGACCGGCAGCGACGTCCATGCGGCGATGCAGCCTTGCGCCTCGAGCCGCTCGGCGAGCGAGCGCGACGAGCGCACCTGGCGGCGCGACAGGTCGAGCCAGATCAGCTCCGAGGAGCCGCCGCCGATGTCGAACACCAGCACCCAGTCGACCTCCGGATCGATCAGCGAGGCGCAGCCGGAGACGGCGAGCCGCGCCTCGGTCTCGCGGTCGACGATCTCCAGGCTGAGCGAGGTCTCGCGGCGGGCGCGCTCGATGAACTCCGGGCCGTTCTGGGCGATCCGGCAGGCCTCCGTGGCGATCAGGCGCGAGCGGCCGACGCCACGCCGGTTCATCTTGTCGGCGCAGATCTTGAGGGCCTCGAGCGTCCGCGTCATGGCGCCGTCCGACAACCGCCCGGTGCGCGACACGCCCTCGCCAAGCCGGATGATGCGCGAGAAGGCGTCGATCACCATGAAGCCGCGGCGCGACGGGCGTGCGACCAGCAGCCGGCAATTGTTCGTTCCAAGATCAAGCGCGGCATAGATCTGTTGCGGAGTGGCCGCGCCGTCGGCGCCATGGCCCTGGACCGGGTGATCGCCCTTGCGCTCGCCACCGGCAGCGGCTGCCGCGGCATGCGGTCCATGGCTGCCGCCGTTGAAGCCGCCTCGGCCGTTCTTGCCGCCTCCCGCCCTGCCGTGCGGAGCGCCCCGGCCCCTCTCGTCGTCGGGAGCCATTTGCGCCGTCACCAAGCCCGGGCGAACACAATGGTTCGACCGTTGCACGTTTCCATCCCCAGCGCCCGGAAGAGCCATGGCTTGCCGCGGGGGCATGCCGGCCGTCGTCAGGCGTTCCGCTGGAATCACCCCTTGTAGGCCAATCTATCAGGTTCGGGAGGGCGGTAAAGCGTCCCGTCCGGCAAGGGCTTGGCCCTCGACCTGGCGGCCTGCGGCAGCGCTTGTGCGAACGCGGCGCATTCAACACTGCTATGCTGGCGGGATCGGTCCCCGCCACATGCCGATCGGGATCGGTTGGCAAGGTGCGAAGGAGCGGGAGGGAGGGGAGCGCAAATGGCAGCTTCGAGGACGGGTAGCCGCCCGGTCACGGCCATCGCCGCCATCGCCATCGCCGGCCTGTGGCTGGTGACGCTCGCCGCGGCGGGATGGCGCCCTGCGGCAAGGGCCGGCGAGACGGCGGACCTCACAGACCCGGCCGACGCCGGCATTGCGGCCCTCATCGCCGCCTATCCCGATGTCATTGCCGGACGCGACGGCAACGACCTCGTCATGCGCGACGGGACGCGGATGGCCATCGAGGACGGACGGACCGGCAAGTCGCTCGACGAGCTGCTGGAGAAGCCCGACATCGCCGAGCAGTTCCACTTTCCCTATCCACGCGGCGCCGCCGGTGTGCCGCCCGCCCGCGACACCGACCCCGGCCGCATCCGCTACGAGCCGCTGTTCGAGAAGATCTACGGATCCTGCGAGGCCGGCGTCGTCGAGCGGCATCTGGTGCCTGTCAAATGGCTGCCGCGCCATGGTGGCGGCCGGGTCATGTTCACCGAAGTCGCCGGCGCGGCGAAGGCGCTCGCCGCCGTCTCGGCCGAGCTCGACGCCCTGCCCGACCGTTTCATGCGCTATCTGAAGCCGCATCGCGGCAGCTACAACTGCCGGATGATCGCCGGCACCCGCCGCCACAGCATGCACGCCTATGGCGCGGCCATCGACATCCAGCTCTACGGCTATTGGCGTGACGTGAAACCGGACAAGTCGGGCCTCTATCGCTATCCCGTGAAGGATCCGCTTCCGCAGGAGATCGTCGACATATTCGAGAAGCACGGTTTCATCTGGGGCGGGAAATGGTACCACTTCGACACCATGCACTTCGAGTACCGGCCCGAGTTGACTGGCCCGAGTTGACTGGCCCGAGCTGACTGGCCCGAGCTGACCGGCCTCAAATGACGCGCCCCAGGTGACCGGCAAGCGATGATCGTGCGTTGACCGCCGCCAGCCGGCGCCCCGGAGCCGCCTTGCCTTTTCCCGATCTCTCCTGCCCTTTCGATGGAGCTCCCTGCGATGACCGAGCCCTGCGACCTCTCCGCCATCGAGGCCCGCCGCCTTATCGGCGAGAAGAAGCTTTCGCCGCTCGAGCTGACGCGAAGCTGCATCGAGCGGGTCGAGATGGTGAACGGCCGGGTCAACGCCGTCGTCACGATCGACGCCGAGATGGGGCTCGCCGCCGCCCGCGAGGCCGAGGCGGCCGTCATGCGCGGCGAGGAGCTGGGGCTTCTGCACGGCCTGCCGGTCGGCATCAAGGATCTCGACCAGACGGCGGGCCTGCGCACCACCCATGGCTCGCTCCTTTTCAAGGACGACGTGCCGGCGGCCGACGATCCGATGATCGCCAATGTGCGGGCGGCGGGCGGCCTTGTCTTCATGAAGACCAACACCCCCGAGTTCGGCGCCGGCGCCAATACCGTCAACAAGGTGTTCGGCGCGACCGGCAATGCCTTCGCCCCCGATCTCACCTGCGGCGGCTCGTCGGGCGGCTCGGCGGTCGGGCTTGCGACCGGCATGTTCCCGCTCGCCACCGGCTCGGACATGGGCGGCAGCCTGAGGACGCCGGCGAGCTTCTCGGGCGTGGTCGGCTTCCGTCCCTCGCCCGGCCTCGTTCCCGATCCGGCGAGCTCCGTCGCGCTGTCGCCCTTCGCGGTGCTCGGCCCGATGGGCCGCAGCGTCGAGGATGCCCACCTCCTCCTGCGCGCCCAGCTCGACGAGGATGCCCATGATCCCTGGTCGAGCAGTGACCATGCCCGCATCCCCGACCGGCTGACCGGCGCCGATCTCTCCGCCATCCGCGCCGCCATCTCCACCGATCTCGGCGTCGCGCCGATCGAGGCCGGCATCCGCCAGACCTTCGATGAGCGTGTCGGCATCTTCTCCTCCGCCTTCGCGGCCGCCGACCGCATCGACCCGGACATGGCCGGCCTCCACGACGCCTTCGAGGTGTTGCGCGGCATCGGCTTCGTCGCCTCCTTCGAGGAGCATCTGCGCACGAAGCGCGAGCTGCTCGGCATCAACGTCATCGACAATACCGAGCGGGCCCTCGCCTATTCGCTCGCCGACGTCGCCCACGCCCATATGGTCCAGACGCGGCTCTACCGCGCATTCGTCGATCTCTTCGAGGAGGCCGACATCGTCATCTCGCCGGCCGTCTCGGTGACACCCTTCCCGCACAAGGAGCGCGCCCCCGCCGAGATCGACGGCGCGGCGATGCCGACCTACATGCGCTGGCTCGCCATCGTCTACGGCTTCACCATGGCGCTCGCCTCGGTGGCGGTGGTGCCTTGCGGGCGCGACCATCGCGGCCTGCCGTTCGGCATCCAGGTCGCCGGCCCCAAGGGCTCGGATGCCTATGTGCTCGAGGTCGCGCTCAGCATCGAGCGGCTGCTGGCGAGCGATCCGCGGACTGCCCGCGCCGTGCCCGATCTCTCGCGTCTGGCTTCAGCCTGAGTTCGGGCCATCCGGTCGCATGCTCCATTTGTTTCATTCCCGATCGGCAATGGACTATTTGGTTCAGGCCTGCTAGATGACGGGAACGCTCGCGCCACCGGGCCCGGCAAGCGGCCGCCAACGGCACCCGCTCCGCAAGGAGGCCCGGCTGGCACCAACGAGGAACGCCCCGCCATGACCCGCTATTCGGTGTTCTCCGTCCTGAAAGAGGGCCTGACCGGCAACAAGGGCTGGACCCGTGCCTGGCGCGATCCCGAGCCCAAGGCCGAGTACGACGTCATCATCATCGGCTCGGGGCACGGCATCGCCACCGCCTATTACCTCGCCAAGGAGCATGGGCTGCGCAATGTCGCGGTGCTCGACAAGGGCTGGCTCGGCGGCGGTAACATCGGCCGCAACACCACCATCGTCCGCTCGAACTACGCCCTCGACGGCAATACCCAGTTCTACGAATGGTCGATGAAGCTGTGGGAGGGGCTGTCCCACGACCTCAACTTCAACGTGATGATGTCGCATCGCGGCGTCTACAACCTGGTGCACACGCCCGGCCAGTACGACCTCGCTGCCCGGCGCGGCAACTGGATGCGCCTCAACGGCATCGACGCGGAGATCTACAATCGCGAGGAGATGATGCGCATCGCGCCTTATCTCGACTTCTCGCCGAAGGCCCGCTTCCCGATCTACGGTGCCATCTGCCAGCCGCGTGGCGGCACCGCCCGCCACGACGCGGTCGCCTGGGGTTACGCGCGCGCCGCCGACAGCCTCGGCGTCGATATCATCCAGAATTGCGAGGTGACGGGCTTCCTGCGCGATGCGCGCGGTGCCGTGGTCGGCGTCGAGACGGCAAAGGGGCCGATCCGGGCAAAGAAGGTCGGCATGGCGGTCGCCGGCAACACCACGCTGCTTGCCGAGAAGGTCGGCCTGCGCCTTCCGATCGAGAGCCATGTCCTGCAGGCTTTCGTGTCAGAGCCGATCAAGCCGCTCGTCGACCATGTCGTCACTTTCGGTGCCGGCCATTTCTACGTCTCGCAGTCCGACAAGGGCGGCCTCGTCTTCGGCGGCGACCTAGACGGCTACAATTCCTATGCCCAGCGCGGCAACCTGCCGCTCGTCGAGCATGTGGTGGCCGAGGGCAAGGCGCTCATCCCCTCGATCTCGCGCGTGCGCCTGGTGCGCTCCTGGGGCGGCGTCATGGACATGTCGATGGATGGCACGCCGATCATCTGCAAGTCGCCCGTCGAGGGGCTCTATCTCAATACCGGCTGGTGCTACGGCGGCTTCAAGGCGACGCCGGCCTCGGGCTGGTGCTTCGCCTGGACCATCGCCCGCGACGAGCCGCACGAGTTCAACAAGAAGTTCACCCTCGAGCGCTTCCGCCGCGGCACCCAGATCGACGAGAAGGGCCAGGGTCCGACGCCGGGATGGCATTGACGGATTTGAGTGAGTTGCGCGTCGTGAAATCGTGAGTAGGTGGTAGTCGGGTCAAGTCGCAACTCACTATTCACGACCTCACAACTTACAACTCGCAACTCACAACTCGCGAATCAGCATCTCGACCGAACGCCCCGGCAAGCTCTCTCTCCATCCGGAGACCTGACATGCGCATCGACTGCCCCTATTGCGGCCTCAGAGACGCGAGCGAGTTCTTCTATCAGGGCGACGCCGAGCGCGTGCGTCCCGCGGTCGGCGAGGCCGATGCGGAGAAATGGCTCGCCTACGTCTACGAGCGTGACAATCCCAAGGGGCCGCTGAAGGAGTTCTGGCTGCACCTCCATGGCTGCCGCCAGGTGCTCGTCGTCGAGCGCAACACCGCCACGCACGAGATGCTGTCGGTCGCACCGGCCCGCGACGTGATCCTCGCGCGGAACGCTGCCGCCAAGGGAGGAAGCTGATGGCGCGGAACGGCAGACGGCTCGCCGCGGGCGGACGCATCGATCGCGTCAAGCGCCTGACTTTCCACTTCGACAACAAGCGCTTCGTCGGCCATCCCGGCGACACGCTCGCCTCCGCGCTGCTCGCCAATGGCGTGCACCTCGTCGGCAGGAGCTTCAAATATCACCGCCCGCGCGGCATCGTTTCGGCCGGCGTCGAGGAGCCCAACGCCCTCGTCACCCTGCGCACAGGCGGCCGGCAGGAGCCCAACTGCCCCGCGCCCGTGACCGAGCTCTATGACGGCCTCGTCTCGCGCAGCCAGAACGCCTGGCCCTCGCCGCGCTTCGACGCGATGGGCATCAACGATTTCTTCAAGCCGTTCCTGTCGGCGGGCTTCTATTACAAGACCTTCATGGGCCCGACGCGCAAGTCGTGGATGTTCTTCGAGCCCTTCATCAGGAAGGCGGCCGGCCTCGGCGCCGCCGCTAGCAAGGCCGACCCCGACCGCTACGAGAAGGTCAACGCCTTCTGCGACGTGCTCATCGTCGGTGGCGGGCCGGCCGGGCTCGCGGCCGCGGTCGCCGCTGGCCGCGCCGGCGCCCGTGTCGTTCTCGCCGAGCAGGATTTCGAGCTCGGCGGCTGGCTGTTGCGCGAGCCGATCGGCTCGCCCGCCGATCACTGGCTCGGCGCCGCCCGGGCCGAGCTCGCGCAACTGCCCAATGTGCGGGTCATGACGCGGACCACCGTGTTCGGCGCCTATGACGGCGGCACGTTCGGGCTCCTCGAGCGGGTCGCCGATCACAAGAAGGTGCCCGACGAGGGCGAGCCGCGCCAGCGCTACGTCGTGCTGCGCGCCACCCGCGCGGTCATCGCAGCGGGCGCTGTCGAGCGGCCGATTCCCTTTGGCGACAACGACCGTCCCGGCGTCATGCTGGCGGGCGCGGTGCGCGCCTATCTCAACCGCCACGCCGTCGTCGCCGGCCGGCGGATGGTGCTCTTCACTTGCCATGACGGCGCCTATCCGACCGCGTTCGACATGAAGGCGGCGGGTGCCGCCGTCACCATCGTCGACGCCCGCAAGGGACCGACGCCGGCCATGAAGGCGGCGGGCGAACTGGGGCTCGAGGTGATCGCCGGCCATGCCCTCGCCGAGACGCGCGGCAAGACGCGCGTGCGCGCCGCCGTGGTCGCGCCGTTCGACATCGACAAGGAGACCTGCGACAGCGGCTGGCGGGAGATCCCGTGCGATCTCGTCGCGGTCTCGGGCGGCTATGATCCACAGGTGCATCTCGCCACCCAGCGTGGTGGGCGCAAGGCCGTCTGGGCGCCCGCCCTCGGCTGCCTCGTCCCCGGCGGTGAGCCGGACGTGCAGATCCATGCCGGCGCCATGAAGGGAACCTTCGGTACGCCCGAATGCATCGCCGAGGGCTTCGCCGCCGGCCGCCGTGCCGCCGGCGAGGTGGGTGCCAAAGGTGCGGCCGGTGACCTCCCCGTGCCCGACGGGCTTCCCGCCAGCGGCATCGCCGAGGGCTTCAAACCGGTCTTCGACGTCAAGCCGCCGGCCGCCTTGCGCGAGAGGAAGCGCTTCATCGACCAGCAGAACGACGTCTCGGCCTCCGACGTGAAGCTCGCCCATCGCGAGGGCTATGTCTCGGTCGAGCACCTGAAGCGCTATACGACGCTCGGCATGGCGACCGAGCAGGGCAAGCTCGCCAACGTCGTGGCGCTCGCCCAGATGGCGAAACTGCGCGGGCTCGACATCTCCGCCGTCGGCACGACCGGCTACCGGCCGCCCTACACGCCCGTGCCCCTCGGCGCCATCGCCGCCCACGAGAGCGACCACCATGTCCGCCCCGTGCGCGTCACCCCGTTCCACGACTGGAACGAGAAGATCGGCACGGTCTTCCTCGACACGGGGCTCTGGAAGCGGCCCTGGTACTACCCGATGAAGGGCGAGACCATCAACGAGGCCTACCGGCGCGAGGCCAAGGCCGTGCGCGAGACCGTCGGCATGGTCGACGTCTCGACGCTCGGCAAGATCGACGTGCAGGGCCCCGACGCACCGGAGTTCCTGAACCGCGTCTACGTGAACGGCTGGAAATCGCTCGAGGTCGGCAAGGCGCGCTACGGCATCATGCTGCGCGAGGACGGCTATGTCTTCGACGACGGCACCACCACGCGCATCTCCGAGCACCACTATTTCATGACCACCACCACCGCCGAGGCGGCCAAGGTCATGATGCATCTGGAATGGCTGCTGCAGGCCGCCTGGCCGGAGCTGAAGGTGCATGTCACCTCGGTCACCGACCAGTGGGGCGGCGTGGCGATCGCCGGTCCGAACGCGCGCGCCCTCCTCAAGGACGCCATTCCCTCGATCGATTTCTCCAACGAGGCCTTCCCCTTCATGGGCTACCGCACCGGCACCGCCGAGGGCGGTATCCCGGTGCGCGTCCATCGCATCTCCTTCTCGGGCGAGCTCGCCTATGAGGTGTTCTGCGGCGCCGGTCACGGCTCGGCGCTCTGCGACCTCCTCTTCGAGAAGGGCAAGCGCCACGGCCTGGTGCTATATGGCGTCGAGGCGCTCGGCACGCTGAGGATCGAGAAGGGCCATGTGGCGGGCGGCGAGATCGACGGGCGCACCACGCTCGAGGATCTCGGCCTCGAGAAGATGGCGTCCAAGGCCAAGCCCTATATCGGCTCGGTGCTGCGCCAGCGTCCCGACATGACGAGCCCGGCCCGTCAGCGTTTCGTCGGCCTGAAGGCGGTCGATCCCAACACGCGCATCCGTCCGGGCATGATCCTGCAGCCGCACAAGGGACCCCATCAGGGCCACGGCCTCGGCCATGTGACGGCCACCACCTACAGCCCGGTGCTCGGCCAGTCGATCGGCCTCGGCCTCGTCGCGGCGGGCCTTGCACGCAAGGGCGAGATCGTCGATGCGGTCTATCCGCTGAAGGGCGACGTCACCGCCGTCGAGATCGTCTCGCCGCATTTCTTCGATCCGGAGGGGAAGCGCCAGAATGGTTGAGATCGCCTCCGCCCTCGCGGGCGTCCTGAAGCCTGGCCGCCACGGGCCGCCGGCCAAGACCGCCGGCCTCACCCTTTCCGAGGTGAAGGGCCGCGACGTCGTCCAGGTCGGCGCCTGGCGCGAAACGGTGGACCGGGTGCGCGAGAAGCTCGCCTACGATCTCGGCACCCCGCCGGCCACCGGCACGCGGGCCGCGGTGACCGCAGGCGAGCGGACCGTCATCCCGGTCGGCCCGGACAAGTTCCTGGTGGTCGCTCCCGCCTCCGACAACCTCTTCCAGAAGCTCTCGGCCGCCTTTCCCGCCAGCGAGGCGGTGGTGACCGAGCTCGGCCATTCGCGCGCCATCCTGCGCATCGCCGGCCCCAACGCCCGCGATCTCGTCGCCCGCTATCTCGCCGTCGATCTCGACCCTTCCGTCTTCCCCGTCGGTAGTTTCGCCGCCTCGGGACTCCACGGCGTCGGCGTGCTGCTGCACTATGTCCGCGACATGGGCGGCTCGTCGGTGTTCGAGGCGCCGGTCTTCGATCTCTATCTGCCGCGCAGCTTCGCCGCCTCCCTGACCGAGGGCGTTCTCCACGTCGCCGAGCAGTGGCCATGTCAGGTCGAGGCCTGAGGGACCGCCTCGCGCGGTCTTGCGTCGGGAGAAAAATGACGGAATTCCAGTTGGTTAGTCGCCCGTTTACCAATTGATCGCACCATCGGCGCGCCATTCAGTGAAGAGCCGCCGAGGTCGAGATGAGCACTGGTGCCGAGAAGTCCGAGCCTGAGATCGCCGATGCCCTCGCTGAGACGGCCGGTGCTGCCGCGGCTGTCGCCGGCGCGGTTGGCGCTGGAGACGCCGCTCCGCCGGCCTCCGTCCCCGCCCCCGAGAAGGCCGCCCTCGATCTCGCCGAGGCCGAGAAGGTGCTGGCCCTCCCGCAGCTCCTGAAGGCCATTTCCGAGCGCTACGAGAAGCCGCTGCAGAAGATCGTCACCGAGATCGCGCGGCTCTCCTTCGGCCGCGGCAAGGTCGCGACCGAGGAATACTTCACGCTCCGCCTCTTCGACGATGCCAACATCGTCGGCGAGAAGTCGGCCTTCGCCGGCATGAAGGGCATGCGCGACGTCTGGATCGAGGCGAACTACAACTCGCACTGGTTCGGTCCGATGAGCGACAAGCTCGCCTTCGATACGCTGATCGGCGGTTTCGGGCTGCCCGTCATCAGGACGCGGGCCTATTATTCGGCCGATCAGAACGTCCGCTCGCTCAACATGCTGCGCACGCCGGAAGCGCTTTCGGCCTTCCTCAAGGACCCCGCCAGCTATCCCTTCTTCGGCAAGCCGAAATCCTCCTCCCTCTCGCTCGGCTCGGCGAGCGCCGTCGCCTACGAGGCCGAGGGCGATCTGGTCCGCCTGCAGAACGGCAAGAGCATCCCCCTTGCCCAGCTCGTCCGCGAGATCGTCGCCAATTTCGGCTCGGGCTATCTCTTCCAGGAGCGCGTCAAGCCGCATGAGGGCGTGCGCGCCATCTGCGGCGAGCGTATCGCCACCGTCCGCCTCTACACGCTGAACGGCAAATCCGGGCCGAAGGTGTTCCGCGGCGTCTGGAAGATCCCGGCCGGTCGCAACATGGCCGACAATTTCTGGCGCAAGGGCAACATCCTCGCCGCCTTCGACTACGAAAGCGGCGCGATCACCCGGGCCATCACCGGCTTCGCGCTCGACCAGAAGGAGCTCTCGCACCACCCCGACACCGGCCATCCCCTGGTCGGCGCCGTCATCCCGAACTTCGAGGAAGTGGTGGCTCTCGCCCTCGATGGCGCCCGCGTCTTCTCCGAGATCCCGCTGATCGGCTGGGACATCGCCCCGACCGACGAGGGCGGCGTCATCGTCGAGGGCAATTTCGCGCCCGACTTCAAGCTCGTGCAGATGGCCGAGCGCCGCGGCATTCTCGATGCCGAGCTCGCCGCCTTCCTCGAGGAGAGCCGCGCCGCCCACAAGGCGCACAAGGCCGAATCGAAGCGCAAGATCAAGGAATTCGCCCGCGACGACATGAAGAAGTTCGTCAAGGGCTCGGGCCTGAGGAAGAAGGCCTGACGCCGAGCTCCCGGGGAGCATGCGGCCCCGGGCGCGAAAGGGCGGCCCGTCGTGACGTGTAGGAGGGGCGGGACCGGGTGTCCCGCCCTTGCGCTTTCCGCCGCCCCAAGGTCCGGTGCGAGCCTTGGCTGTGGACGCTTTCACCGCGAGCGGCTAAACCTGCCGCCTTGGGCGCCGGCCTTCGTTCTCGATTGCCTTGAGGGCCAGAGCCGGCGCCGAGGCAAATCCCCGAGGGAGCGAGAGGCCCATGGCCGACAAGAGTGCCGCGAAGGCGAAAGCTGCCGGCGCGAGCCACAAGGACATGGCGAACGCGATCCGTGCGCTCGCCATGGATGCCGTCGAGAAGGCGAAATCCGGCCACCCGGGCATGCCGATGGGCATGGCCGATGTCGCCACCGTCCTCTTCACCCGCTTCCTCAAATTCGATGCCTCCGCCCCCGACTGGCCCGATCGCGACCGCTTCGTGCTGTCGGCCGGCCACGGCTCGATGCTGCTCTATGCGCTGCTCCACCTGACCGGCTATCCCGGCATGGACATCGAGCAGTTGAAATCGTTCCGCCAGTGGGGATCGATGACCGCCGGCCATCCCGAGCACGGCCATGCACCGGGCATCGAGACCACCACCGGTCCCCTTGGCCAGGGTCTCGCCAACGCCGTCGGCATGGCGCTCGCCGAGCGCCTTCTCGCCGCCCGGCATGGGGCGGACGTGGTCGATCATACGACCTATGTGATCGCCGGCGACGGCTGCCTCATGGAGGGCATCAGCCACGAGGCGATCTCGCTCGCCGGCCATCTGAAGCTGTCGAAGCTCGTCGTCCTGTTCGACGACAACCAGATCTCGATCGACGGTCCGACCTCGCTCGCCGTCACCGACGACCAGTGCAAGCGCTTCGAGGCGTGTGGCTGGCGCACCATGTCGGTCGACGGCCACGACCCGGACGCGATCGCTGCGGCGCTCGAAGCGGCCAAGGGTGGTGATCGCCCGGTGATGATCGCCTGCCGGACGGTGATCGGCTGGGGCGCGCCCAACAAGCAGGGCACCGCCGCGACGCACGGCTCACCGCTCGGGCCCGACGAGATCGCCGCCACCCGCAAGGCGATCGGCTGGAACCATCCGCCCTTCGAGATCCCGGCGCCTGTGCTGGAGGCCTGGCGGGCGGCGGGCCTGCGCGGTGCCGCGGCGCGGGCGCGCTGGGAGACGGCCGCCGGCCGGCTCGGGCCCGACACCCGGGCCCGGCTCGCCGAGCCGCTCGATGCCGCCGCGATCGCCCGTATCGGCGAGACCGTCGCCGGCCTGAAGCAGAAATTCCTGACCGAGAAGCCCAAGCTCGCGACCCGCGTGTCGTCGCAGCAGGTCATCGAGGCGCTGATGCCGGCCGTCCCGGCCCTGATCGGCGGCTCGGCCGACCTGACGGGCTCGAACGGCACCCGCACCTCCGCCCACAAGCCGGTGAAGCCCGGCGACTTTTCCGGAAACTACATCCATTACGGCGTGCGCGAACACGGCATGGCCGCGGCCATGAACGGCATGGCGCTGCATGGCGGGCTCGTACCCTATGGCGGCACCTTCCTGGTCTTCACCGACTATTGCCGCCCCTCCATCCGCCTGTCGGCGCTGATGAAGCAGCGTGTCGTCTATGTGATGACCCACGATTCGATCGGCCTTGGCGAGGACGGACCGACCCATCAGCCGGTCGAGCATCTGGCGGCCCTGCGGGCGATCCCGAACCTCCTCGTGCTGCGCCCCGCCGATGCGGTCGAGACGGCCGAATGCTGGGAGATCGCGCTGCGCTCGGCCGCAACGCCGTCGGTCCTGGCGCTGACCCGCCAGAACCTGCCGACGTTGCGCACCAGCGACGACGGCGCGGAAAATCTCTCCGCGCGCGGCGGCTACGTCATCCGCGACAGCAAGTGGCGCCGCGACGTCACGCTGATCGCCACCGGCTCGGAGGTCGCGCTCGCCGTCGAGGCGGCCGAGGCCCTGGCCGGTAACGAGATCAACGCCGCCGTCGTCTCCATGCCCTCGGTCGAGCTCTTCATGAAGCAGCCCAAGGCCTACCGGAAGGAGATCCTCGGCAAGGCGCCGCGTCTCGCCATCGAGGCGGGGCTGCGCCAGGGCTGGGACCGCCTGCTCGGGGCCGAGGGGACCTTCATCGGCATGACCGGCTTCGGGGCTTCGGCGCCATTCGAGGTGCTCTATCGCGAGTTCGGCATCACCACCGAGCGCATCGTCGAGGTGGCGCGCCAGCTCGTCGACGAGGCCGAATAGCCGCCGGCCGCGCCGCCCATCGTGCCCCATCCTCGCAGAGCGCAGCCCGGCTTCCCTCGCGCGGGGACGGGCGCGCCTTGCGCAAGACCTGCAATCGGGAACATTCCGCCATGACCGCCATCGACACGTCGCGAATGAGGACGCCAACGGCTGCCGAGGTGAAGGGCCGCCGCGTGCTGGTGCGTGCCGATCTCAACGTGCCCGTGAAAGACGGCCGCGTCACCGATGCCACGCGCATCGAGCGCTTCGTGCCGACGGTGCGGGCCCTCGCCGACGCCGGCGCGCGGGTGATCGTGCTCTCCCATTTCGGCCGGCCGGACGGCGAGAGAAAGCCCGCCATGTCGCTCCGCCCGGTCGCCGCCCGGATGGCCGAGATGCTGGCGAGGCCGGTCGCCTTTGCCGACGACTGCATCGGCGCACCGGCGGCGACGGCCGTCGCGGCGCTCGGCGACGGCGAGGTACTCGTGCTCGAGAACACCCGCTTTCATGCCGGCGAGGAGAACAACGACGAGGCCTTCATCGCGGCACTCGCTGCGAACGGCGACATCTATGTCAACGACGCCTTCTCCTGCGCCCATCGCGCCCATGCCTCGACCGAGGGCATCGCCCGACGCATGCCCGCCTTTGCCGGCCCGCAGATGATGGCCGAGATCGAGGCGCTGCGCGCCGCCCTCGAGAGCCCGAGACGACCGGTCGTCGCCATCATCGGCGGGGCCAAAGTCTCGACCAAGATCCCGGTGCTGACCAATCTCGCCCGTCGCGTCGACATGATGGTGATCGGCGGCGGCATGGCCAACACCTTCCTCCACGCCGACGGCGTCAAGGTCGGCAAGTCGCTCTGCGAGCCCGACTTCGCCGCAACCGTCGCCCAGATCCGCGCGAGCGCGACCGCGGCCGGTTGCGAGATCCTGCTGCCGCTCGACGCGGTGGTCGCGGCCGAATTCAAGGCGGGAGCGGCCGCCCGCACCGTCGCGCTCGATCAGGTACCGGCCGACGCCATGATCCTCGACATCGGCCCGGCTACCATCGCCCATCTGGGCACCCGGCTCGGCGCGGCGCACACGCTCCTGTGGAACGGCCCGGTCGGCGCCTTCGAGATCGCCCCCTTCGGCGAGGGCACGTTCGCGCTGGCCCGCGAGGCCGCCCGGCTGACCAAGGCCGGCAGCCTCGTCTCGGTCGCGGGCGGCGGCGACACGGTCGCGGCGCTGAACGCCGCCGGCGTCACCGACGACCTCACCTATGTCTCGACGGCCGGCGGCGCCTTCCTCGAATGGCTCGAGGGCCGCGCGCTGCCGGGCGTCGAGGTGCTCGCCCGGGCCGGCTGATCGGCGCGAGGTGGAAGGCCGATTGCCGCGTTTGCCACCGATCAAGGCAAAGTGACCGGCGCCGGGCATGATCCCGTGCGATGCCGTTCGAATTGCGCCATGCTTCTGCGCCATCTCCAGGTCGCAAGGGGTCCGGCACACGGCATGCATGACGAGACGCGAAAGGCTCGGGAGCAGGCATGGCATCGCTCGAAATCTACCTCGGCGTGGCGCTCGCGGGGCTCGTCAGCTTCCTCAGCCCCTGCGTGCTGCCGCTGGTGCCGCCCTATCTGGGCTTTCTCGGCGGCACCACCCTCGACATGATGACCGGCGAGGACGAGAAGGTCGATGCCGGCGTCTGGCGGCGCGTCGTCATCGCCTCGCTCTGCTTCGTGCTCGGCTTCACCACCGTCTTCGTCGCGCTCGGCGCCACCGCTTCCCTGCTCGGCCAGGTCGTCCAGGAATACCGCGAGCCGCTGTCGATCGCCGCCGGCCTCGTCATCATCGTCTTCGGCCTGCATTTCCTCGGCGTCTTCCGCATCCCGCTGCTTTATCGCGACGTGCGCTATCACGGCTCCGAGGCCCCCGCGGGCTATCTCGGCGCCTATCTGATCGGGCTCGCCTTCGCCTTCGGCTGGACCCCTTGCGTCGGCCCCATCCTGTCGGCGGTGCTGGCGACCGCGGCGAGCGCGACGAGCCTCTCCTTCGGAGTGAGCCTGCTCCTCGTCTATTCGCTCGGCCTCGGCATTCCCTTCGTCCTCGCCGCCGTCGCCATCCGGCCCTTCATGCGTTTCATGCGCATGTTCAGCCGCCATCTCGGCCGCGTCGAGAAGGTGATGGGCGTGGCGCTGGTGCTGGCCGGGCTCCTCTTCGTCACCGGCAACATCAACCAGCTCGGCAACTGGATGCTGGAGACCTTCCCCGGCCTCGCCGAGATCGAGCGTGGCCTCGTTCCCGATGATCTGTCGGGCGAGATCGTGCGTCAGGGCACGGGCGGCAACTGACGCGGCCGTCCCCTTGCACGCGACGCATCGCCATCACGCGGTGGCGGGCATTGACGCGCCATGGGCCGGATCGCCATGACTGCGGGCAAGCGCGCCCTAGAGGCTCAATCAGGATCGGAGTGTCCCCCCATGCTCGAGCGCACCAAGTTCTTCATCGACGGCAGCTGGGTCGAGCCGCGCGGCCGCCAGCGCCTCGAGGTCGTCAATCCGGCGAGCGAGGAGCCCGTCGCCGTCATCTCGCTCGGCACCGCCGAAGATGTCGACCTTGCGGTTCGCGCCGCCACCCGTGCCTTCGCGACCTGGGGCTTCACTTCCAAGGAGGAGCGGCTCGGGCTCCTGCGCCGGCTCGGCGAGATCTATCAGGGTCGCATCGAGGAAATGGCGAAGGCGATCTCGCTGGAGATGGGCGCGCCGATCTCCATGGCCGTCACCGCCCAGGCCGCGACCGGCCTCAACCATATCCGCAGCTTCATCCGCGTCCTCGAGGGTTACGAGTTCGAGCACGCCCTCTCGCCCGAGCATGCCTCCGAGCGGATCATCATGGAGCCGATCGGCGTCTGCGGCCTCATCACGCCGTGGAACTGGCCGATGAACCAGGTGGCGCTGAAGGCCATTCCCGCCTTCGCCGCCGGCTGCACGGCGGTCTTGAAGCCCTCCGAGCTCGCGCCGCTCTCCTCGATGCTGTTCGCCGAGATGGTCGCCGAGGCCGGCTTCCCCGCCGGCGTCTTCAACCTCGTCAACGGCGACGGTCCGACGGTCGGCGCCGCGCTCTCCAGCCATCCGGGCGTGCATTTCATGTCGCTGACCGGCTCGGCCCGCGCCGGCATCGCCGTCTCCAAGGCGGCCGCCGACACCATCAAGCGCGTCTCGCTGGAGCTCGGCGGCAAGGGCGCCAACCTCGTCTTCGCCGACAGCGACATCAAGGTTTCGGTCAAGCGCGGCACGCTGCACTGCTTCAACAATTCCGGCCAGTCCTGCAACGCCCCGACCCGCATGCTGGTCGAACGCGCCGTCTATGCCGATGCCGTCGAGATTGCCGCCGAGACGGCGCGCGCGACCAAGGTCGGCCAGCCCGCCGAGACCGGCCCCCATATCGGCCCGGTCGTCTCCAGGACCCAGTTCGAGAAGATCCAGCGCCTCATCGAGACCGGCATCGCCGAGGGCGCCCGTCTCGTTGCCGGCGGGCCGGGGCGTCCGGAGGGCTTCAACCGCGGCTATTTCGTCCGACCGACCGTCTTTGCCGACGTCACGCCCGGCATGACCATCGCGCGCGAGGAGATCTTCGGCCCCGTCCTCTCCATCATGCCCTTCGACAGCGAGGACGAGGCGATCCGCATCGCCAACGACACCGATTACGGCCTCACCAACTACATCCAGAGCGGTGATCAGGCGCGCGCCCAGCGCCTCTCGCGGCGCCTGCGCTCGGGCATGGTGGTGATGAACGGCACGCCGCGGCCGGCCTCCAGCCCGTTCGGCGGCATGAAGCAGTCGGGCAATGGCCGGGAAGGCGGGCGCTGGGGCCTTGAGGAATATCTCGAGGTGAAGGCGGTCGCCGGCTGGAACCCGGACGTGGAGGCCTGAGCACGGCGCAGCCACGCGCCGGCGCGCCACGGCGAGAGACGACCTGACGGCGCGCCACCGTTCACGCTGTCTTGCACCCTGTCTCGACTGGGCGGGGCGGCTCGGGCAGTCTTGCCGTGGGCCGCTCGGCCCGACAGCCGAGGAGCCGAGATTGTCGAAACCAGCCGGAGACAAGAGGCCGCCGGCCGGTCGCTCGATCGGCTTCGGGCTGGAGCGCATCGGCCTTGCCGCCCTCGGCCGTCCCCGGCTCGCGGCATTGCTGCTGCTCGTCCTCACCATTGCGGCGGCGACCAGCATTCCGCGCCTGCCTTCCGACGCGGCTCTCAGCGATCTCTTCCGCGCCGACACCCCCGCCTACCGCGCCCATCGCGACATGATGGCGCTGTTCCCCTCCGGCGAGTTCGATCTGCTCCTGCTGGTCGAGGGCGGCGACCTCTTCCGCCGCGACGAGATCGAGGCGGTGCGCGACCTCCATGTCGAGCTCGAGCTGACGGACGGCGTCGCGGGCGTCCTCTCCGCTTTCTCGATGCGCCGGCCTCCCGGTGCCGACGGCACGCCCGAGCCGCTCTTTCCCGACGATCTGCCCGGCGATGACGCGCTTCAGGATCTCGTTGCCGAGGCCGAGGCCCATCCGCTCGCCCGCGGCAAGCTGATCGGCCGGGATGCCGAGGGCGGCGGCCTCCTCCTTCTCGTCGTCTCCCTCGAGCCGGCGGTGATCGCGAGCGAGGGCCTGAAATCGGCGGTCGCAACCGTCGAGAAGACCGCCCGCGAAGCGCTGGCCGGCGCGCCTGTACGCCTCTCGATCGCCGGCGGCCCGGCCCTCCAGCTCGAGATCCGCCAGGCGATCCGGCGCGATCGGCTCATCTACAACACGGCGGGTTTCGCGGTCGGTTTCGTCATCTGTCTCGTCTTCTTCGCAAGGCCGTCGCTGGTCCTGCTCGCCTCGCTCTGCCCGGCCGTCGCCGTCATCTGGGCGCTCGGCATGCTCGGCCATATGGGCCTGAGGCTCAACACGCTGATCAATGTGATCCCGCCCCTCATCATGGTGATCACCTTCTGCGACTCGATGCATCTCCTGCACCGCGTGCGCCGCGACCTCGGCGCCGGCGCCGACCGTTTCGCTGCCGCCCGCGCCGCCGTCTGCGACATCGGCCCGGCCTGCGCGCTGACCGCCATCGTCACCTCGGCCTCCGCGCTCTCGCTCGCCTTCACCCAATCGGCGTTGATCGCCAATTTCGCCCTCGGTGCCACGCTCTCGCTGATCGCGGCCTTCGTCGCCGTCATCACCATCGTGCCGGCAGGCACGGTGCTGCTCTTCGACGACGAGGCCCGTTTCCGCGCAAGCGAGCGCGGCACTCGCAATGTCGCCCTGCTCGCAGCCTTCGCGGTCGGTATCGGCCGTCTCGTCGCGCGCCGGCGCCGCGCGATCGTGGCGGGCGGAGCGGCGCTGACGCTCGCCTTCGCCGCCATGCATCTCAGCCTCGAGCCGCGCTATCGCCTCGCCGAGCAATTGCCGATCGGCTCCGATGCCGCGCGCGCGACGGCGAGGATCGACGAGCGCCTCGGCGGCTCCCAGCCGATCGACATCCTGGTGCGCTGGCAGGATGCGCTCGGACCCGACGATCCGGCGGTCGCTGCGGTCGTCTCGCGCGCCCACGATGCACTTGCCGCCGAGCCGGCCGTCTCCAAGGTCTGGTCGAACCGCTCGCTCGAGGACTGGCTGAAGGGCGCCGGTGTCGCCGAGGATGCGATCGCCCGGCTGCGCGATGAGATGGGCGAGCCGGTAAAGGCGCGGCTCGCCTCGGCCGACGGCCGTGCCGCCCTCGTCACCGGCTATGTCCCCGATCTTGGCGCCGGGGCGACCGCCGAAATCGTCGCCTCGCTCGAGCGCCGGCTGGCGCCGATACGGGCAGAGCATCCCGGCTTCCGCCTCGACATCGCCGGGCTGACCGCCGTTTCGGCGGTCGAGAGCCGCAGCATGATCGCCCAGCTCAACATCAATCTGATCGGCTCGATCCTGACCGTCATGGCGATCATCGCCATCGCCTTCCGCTCGCTCCGGCTGGCGCTTCTGTCGGCGCTGCCCAACATCCTGCCGATCTTTGCCGCCGGCGCCGTCCTCTATGCGAGCGGCAGCGGGCTCGAATATGCGAGCGTGATCGCCCTCGACATCGCCTTCGGTCTTGCCGTCGACGATACCATCCACTTTCTCAACCATCTCAGCCACGAGGAGCGGCCGGGCGAGCCGGTCGAGAAGGCCGTCGAGCGCACACTCGACGTGATGGGTCCGGTGGTGATCCTGACCACCATGGTGCTGGTGCTCGGCCTGTCGGTGACGGTGCTGAGCGTGCTGCCGCCCATGCGCCTCTTTGGCATGCTGATGATGGGATCCCTGGCAGCAGCCCTCGTCGCCGATCTCGTGCTGCTGCCGGCCGAGGTCATGCTGGCCCGCAGGTGGCTCGCTGTGACGACCGGGCGGGCCGGCACCGAGAGGTGACGGGCGCCTCGGCAAGGGAGTGGCGAATGGCGCCTTGCGGCGGCGGACGGGCTCGGGCAGCCTGCGTCCGAGGGTGTCGCGACGCGGCCGCACGGCTTTCCGGCGCGGCGCGACCGCGGCGGCAGACGCGAGGCGTCGGCAGGAATGCAGCCGACCGGGCGCGACCATGGGGAGGACGGACGTGACGAATTCTGAGGCAGGTAGGATGGGTCGCGCCGGCCGCGTTGCGTGGTGCTTCGCCGGCCTTCTCGTGGCGCTCGTGGTCGCAGCCGCGCCGGCGACGGCGGGGCCCCTGCAGGATGCGCTGGAGGGAAGCTGGTCCGGCTATGGCTGGCTCACCATGGCAGGCGGCGAGCGCGAGAAGATCCAGTGCTCGGCGAGCTATGGCGGTGCCGGCACCGGGCTCGCGGTGACGTTGCGCTGCGTCAGCGTCAGCTATTCGCTCGACGGCCGCGCCGACCTCACCCTTGCGGGCGGCCGGGTCGACGGCGCCTGGTCGGAACGCTCGTTCGGTGTCGCGGGCTCGGTGAGCGGCCGGGCCGGCGATCGCAGTCTATCGCTGATCCTGACGGGACCGGCGATGCGTGCCGATGTCGGGCTGACTTCCGACCGCTGCAAGCAGACGCTCTCGATCGACCTCGACGGCACCTCGATCCGCAGTATCTCGGTCGGCATGCGCCGCTGTTGAGACCGCTCTCGCGGAAGTGCCGCGCCGCCCTGTGGCCGGTTCGCAACGGAAGCGACCGCAGATCGCGGAAGCAGACGCGCTACCTGTCGGCCCGATCGATGGCGCGAATGGACTGCAGCCGCCGTCCGAGGCCTCCGGAACGCCGTAATCGCCTCGAAAACCACGAAAAATCGTCACTCCCCTGGCATCGCTGGCCACCGCGGTGAGCGGTCCGCCGGTGTCCGCGCTATCTGTTGCTTCATCGCCACGGCATCCGTGCCTCGGCCGCAGGCCGGGTTGTCTCTCGGCTCCAAGTCTGGGATACAGAATTCATAAACGTCGCGCTTCTGGAGCGCCGCCGCCCCGCCGGGGGGTAGGGGTCGAGCCGAGCGAACCGGGTGCGATAGAATCTTTGATCGGGGCGACTTTGGGGGAAGGCTCGGTATCGGAACCTTGACGGATCGGATACCGAGCCTTTGCAAAGACCGGTTCGGCAACCGCCGAACCGGTCGTTTTTTTTGGCGCCGACAAAGCTTTGCACTTGCCGCCTGCAGCCCGACCGTTCCATTTGGAGACGGCGGCGTCCTTCGGCGGCGCGCACGAGCGATCACCTGTTGCTGTCCGCCGGCAGGATCGCGCCGGTCTGGCGAAGCCGTGACCGGCCGCGACAAAAAAGGTCCGCGGGCGCATCCGGCGTTTTTTTGACGTGCTGTCCCGTCATGCTTGGCGGACGACATCGAACTGTGATGAGAATCGGCTTCTTTGTCCCCTGCGACGGGAAGAGATCGATCGATCCGCCGTCCGGCCGGCCGCGCATGCAATTCGGCAGCCGCACCGGTGGGAAAGCTCGACGGGCCCTGGAGAAACGACGGGGTCGAGGGGATAGGGGCAACGTCCGCCGAGATCCAGGAGCGGGCCGGCCCGCCATCGAGGGTCCGCGAACGGCGGACGGAAGGGCACGCACCGTTATGCAGAAGATGCAGGGGCAATCCACCCGACCCGGGCGTGAGGCCGACGACGGCACCCTCCCCGGTGACCGCAAGCGGCGCTACCGTACGCTCTTCATCTCCGACATCCATCTCGGCACCAAGGCCTGCCAGGCGGAGATGCTGCTCGATTTCCTGCGCTGCCACGAGGCGGAAACCTATTATCTCGTCGGCGACATCGTCGACTTCTGGCAGATCAAGCGCCGCGCCCATTGGCCCCAGAGCCACAACGACGTCGTCCAGAAGCTCCTGCGCAAGGCCCGCAAGGGCGCGAGAATGGTCTACATTCCCGGCAATCACGACGAGGCGCTACGGTCCTATTGCGGCATGAGCTTCGGCGGCGTCGATCTCGTCGAGAAGGCGATCCACGAGACGGCCGACGGGCGACGCCTCCTCATCATTCATGGCGACGAGTTCGACGTGGTCGTGCGCTATGCCAAATGGCTGGCCTTCCTCGGCGATTGGGCCTATGTGACCGCGCTTTTCGTCAACACCCGCTTCAACTGGCTGCGCCGCCGGGCCGGCCTCAGCTACTGGTCGCTGTCGGCCTGGCTGAAGCACAAGGTCAAGCAGGCGGTGAACTATATCGGCGATTTCGAGCGTGCGGTGGCGACGTCGGCCGCCCGGCACAATGCCGACGGCGTGGTCTGCGGCCATATCCATCACGCCGCCATGCGAGACATGCACGGCACGCTCTATGTCAATCTCGGCGACTGGGTCGAGAGCGCGACGGCGGTCGGCGAGACCATGGACGGCAAGCTCGAGGTGATCCGCTGGCTCGACGTGCTGGCCGAGCGCCGGCGCCTGGAGGCCGAAGGCGCCGAGACGGTCAGGCTGGCCGCCTGAAGCGCGGGATGAGGGACCGACCTCCATGCGCGTGCTGATCGCCACCGATGCCTGGCATCCGCAGGTGAACGGCGTCGTCAACACCTATGAGCGCATGCGCGAGGAGGCGCCGAAGCTCGGTGTCGAGCTCGATTTCCTGACGCATGAGGGCTTCCCGACGGTGCCCTTGCCGTCCTATCCCGAGATCAGGCTGGCGCTCGTCTGGTTGCGCGATGTCGCGGCCCGCATCGAGGCCGTGAAGCCCGACCATCTCCATATCGCCACCGAAGGGACGATCGGCCTTGCCATGCGGGCTTGGTGCCGGAAGGTCGGCCGGCCCTTCACCACCAGCTATCACACCCGCTTTCCCGACTATCTGTCGGCGCGATTTCCGGTGCCCCGCAGCTACGGCTACGGGCTGCAGCGCTGGTTCCACAATGGCGGTATCGGCATGATGGTGGCCTCGACCTCGCTGGCCGGCGAGCTCGAGGATCAGGGCTTCCGCCACATCATGCCTTGGACGCGCGGCGTCGACACGGCGCTCTTCCATCCCCGGCCCGTCCGCGATTTCGGACCCCGGCCGGTATTACTTTATGTCGGCCGGGTGGCCGTGGAGAAGAATGTCGAGGCATTCCTCGCAGCCCCGCTCGAGGGGCGCAAGGTCGTGGTCGGCGGCGGTCCCCAGTTCGAGGAGCTGAAGGCGAGATACCCGCAGGCCCACTTCACCGGCCCTCTCGTCGGCGAGCCGCTCGGCCGCGCCTATGCCTCCGCCGACGTCTTCGTCTTTCCGAGCCGCACCGATACCTTCGGCAATGTCATCATCGAGGCGATGGCCTCGGGCCTGCCCGTCGCGGCCTATCCCGTGACGGGGCCGCGCGATCTCGTCGCGCCGGGAACCGGCGTGCTGTCGGAGGATCTTGCCGAAGCCGCGATGGCCGCGCTCGATCTCGGCCCCGACGCACCGATCCGCCATGCCGCCGGTTTCACCTGGCAGGCAGCGACCCGGATGTTCCGCGACAATATCGAGGCGGCCCGTCGCGCCACGCTCGTCCGTGCCGGGGGGACGGCGGCGAAATCGAACATGATCGGCATGAGCCCGTGAAGACGGGCCTCGCCGGCCCGGCGCCATGACGCGGGGTTTGCGGGTCCGTCCTCCCCGCCCCGACCGAAACCCTCCCGCCATCTGCGCGCGAACCTGATATGACACGCTCGCCGGCAGTCCGCGCCCGGCAGCAGACGCTGGCCGGACATTTGCCGGCCGATCGGCAGGGGAGGGACACATGACCACGAGACCTGACGACGAGAGCAGCTCCGCCCGCTCGCCCGCCATCGACGACATCCGCGAGGCGGCGCGGGTCATCGCGCCCCATGCGGTGCGGACGCCCCTTCTCCGTCATCCCGTGCTCGATGCCCGCACCGGCGGACGGGTGCTCCTGAAGCCCGAGGTGTTGCAGCGCGTCGGCGCCTTCAAGTTCCGCGGCGCCTACAACGCGGTCTCCCGCATCGACCCGCGGCGCTATCCAGGAGGTGTCGTCGCCTGCTCGTCGGGCAATCATGCCCAGGGTGTCGCCGAGGCCGCCCGGCTCACCGGTCGCGCGGCGGTGATCGTCATGCCCGCCGATGCGCCCGCCATCAAGATCGCCCGCACCCGCGCCATGGGCGCCGAAGTCGTGCTCTACGACCGCGACCGCGAGGACCGCGATGCCATCGCCGGGCGGATCGCCGCCGAGCGGGCGGCTGCCTTCGTTCCACCTTTCGACCATTTCGACATCATCGCCGGCCAGGGCACGGCCGGTCTCGAGCTCGCCGAGGATGCCCGCGCCGCCGGCCTCGGTCTCGATGCGGTGATCGTCCCATGCTCGGGCGGGGGGCTCGCGGCCGGCATCGCCATCGCCGTCCATGACAGCTTCCCGGCGGCTGAGATCTTCACCGCCGAGCCGGCAGGTTTCGACGACCTCGCCCGCTCGCTCGAGAAGGGTGAACTCGTACGCAACGAGCGCACCAGCGGCTCGATCTGCGACGCCTTGCTCTCGCCCGTCACGGGCAGGCTGAACTTTCCCATCCTGAAGGCGCATCTGAAAGGCTCGCTCGCGGTCGACGACCGCGAGGTGGCCGATGCCATGCGCTTCGCTTTCGACGAGTTGAAGCTGGTCGTCGAGCCGGGCGGGGCGACGGGCCTTGCGGCGCTGCTCTCGGGCCGGCTCGAGGCCGCCGGCCGCACCGTCGCCGTCGTGCTCTCGGGCGGCAATGTCGATCCGGGCCTTTTCGGCGACATCATCGCCGGGCGGCGGCTTGCGTGAGGGCGCCAGCGGTCGATTGTGACTTCGTCACAGACGACCGCCTGTCGCCGTCCTATCGGTCTGGCTGAGCTGTCCCGGTCGCCCCGCCCTTGCCGCCCCGTGCGGGTCCAGCCACAATCGGCCGGAACAGCCGGCCGCCGGTACCGCGCTCGGGGAGAGCATGACGCGATGGGACGTTTTCACGACAAGCTCGACGGTCTCCTGCGGAACAATCCCTTCGTCAGGAGCGCGGGCGCCAGCCGGCCGGCCGACGCGGCGCCCGCCGGCCCGATAGAGGAGAAAACCATGTTCGACCCGAACACATGCGTCGATCTTGGCGTGAAGCCCGAAGTCACGGCCTTCTTCGACAAGGACACCAACACGATCAGCTATGTCGTGAAGGATCCGGGCTCCTCGTCCTGCGCGGTGATCGATTCCGTCATGGACATCGACTACGCCGCCGGGCGCATCGCTTTCCAGTCGGCCGATCGCATCATCGAGCACATCGAGGCGAACGGCCTGACACTCGAATGGCTGATCGAAACCCATGCCCATGCCGACCACCTGTCGGGGGCTCCCTACATCCAGGGCAAGCTCGGCGGCCGCATCGGCATCGGCGCCAATATCCGCGTCGTCCAGGAGGTGTTCGGCAAGGTCTTCAACGAGGGCACCGAGTTCCGCCGCGACGGCAGCCAGTTCGACCGCCTGTTCGAGGATGGCGATACCTACGAGATCGGTGGCATGAAGGCCTTCGCCATGCTGACACCCGGCCATACGCCCGCCTGCATGACGCATGTGATCGGCAATGCCGCCTTCGTCGGGGATACGCTCTTCATGCCCGATGGCGGCACCGCCCGGGCCGACTTCCCCGGCGGCGATGCCGGCGTGCTCTACCGATCGATCAAGCGGGTGCTGTCGCTGCCCGGCGAGATGCGGCTCTTCATGTGCCACGACTACGGGCCGAATGGTCGCGAGATCCGCTGGGAAACCACGGTCGCCGACGAGCGGGCGCACAATATTCACGTCCATGACGGGGTGAGCGAGGCAGAGTTCGTCGCGGTCCGCACCGCGCGCGACAAGACGCTTTCCATGCCGCGTCTCATCATTCCCTCGCTGCAGGTCAATATCCGTGCCGGCCACCTGCCCGAGCCCGAGCCGGACGGCAAGCGCTTCCTGAAGGTGCCGCTCGACACGCTGTGAGACGACCGTCCCCGCCCGTGCCGGCCTGTTCTGCCGCGCATGGATAGCGCGGGCCGCCTGGCGGGACGGCGCGAAACGGCAGGACCTCGGCCCCGACGAAAGACGGCGAGACCATGCGTCGGGTGGGCGTCCGCGCCCGCCTCCGGCGCCAAGTGACAGTCAGAACAACGACGACAAGCCAGGAGACAGCGCATGCAACTTGAGACGAGGAAGCTGAACGAGCAGGTCTCGGTCGCCGGCCAGATCGGCCCGGCGGACATGGTGGCGATCAAGGCGGCGGGCTTCCGCGCCGTCGTCTGCAATCGGCCGGATGGCGAGCAGCCCGGCCAGCCGGCCTTCGAGACCATCGCGGCGGCGGCGGCGGCCGAAGGGCTCGAGACGCGCTATGTCCCGGTCCGCTCGACCGGCATGACCCGCGCTGATGTCGATGCCTTCGCCAAGGCGATGAAGGAGCTGCCGGGACCGGTGCTCGCCTATTGCCGCTCGGGCGCCCGCTCGCAGATGCTCGTGCAGATGATCGACCAGCTCGGCAAGTGAGCGGTCCCCCATGCCCCGGCGCGGAGGCTTTCTTCAGCCGCCGAGCCGGCGGATGTGATTGCGTGCCTCGGTCAGCTCGGCCGTGGTGGTGGCGACCCGGCTCGCCAGCTCGCGCAGCATCTCGACGGCGATCTCCGGGAACTCCTCGATCAGCTTCAGGAACTGCTCCTTCTTGATGCGCAGCGCCTCGAGGTCGGAGGTCGGCCTCACCGTCGCCGTGCGCGGCATGTCGCACAGGATGGCGATCTCGCCGACCACCGCGTTCCTGGTCAGATGCGCGACCTTGATCTCGCCCTGGGGCGTGGCGACCAGCACGTCCGCCTCGCCCTCGACGATCACATAGGCGGCGTCCCCCGGATCGCCCTGCCGGCAGAGGTCCTGCCCCAATTCATAGGCGAGGCGCTCGGACGTGAAGGCGAGCAGCTTCAGCTTGTTGGTCTCGATATGGGCAAAGAGAGGAATGCGTCTCAGCAGGCTGACCTCCTGCTCGATGCTTCTCATCGTCGTCTCCCTTTGCCACGAATGAGGCCCGGTCCACGGGGCGGGCGGGATGTCGGCAGGCGTCGAGGATCTCAGGCGAGCAGCCGTGCGAAGGCGCCGCCCTTGGTCTTCAAGTCTTCAGGCCGTCCGTCCTCGACGAGCTCGCCGTTCTCGAAGGCGAGCACCCTGTCGAAAGCAAGGGCGAGCCGCGCCGAGGGCACCACGCAGAAGAGCCCGATCGGTCCGCCCTCCCGCGTCCTGACACCCGGCGATGCGTCCCCAGCCTCCGGAGCGTCTCCGGCATCCCCTCGCTCCTTGGCACCGATCAGCGAGGCGAGGATCTGCGCCTGGCTCTTGCCGTCGAGGGCGGCAAGGCCGCGATTGATGATGATGAGGTCCGGCCGCTTCAGGATGGCGCGTCCGAGCGCGATCTTCTGGCGCTGGGCGTGGGTGAGGCGCTTGCCGCCCGAGCCTGCGAGCGAGGAGAGCCCCCCCGCATAGACGACATCCTCGAGCTTCAGCTCCTCCAGCACCTCCTGGATGAGGCGCCGGACCCGCTCCGGCCCGTCGGCGATGCCGAAGGCGACGCGGCCGAACAGGATGTTGTCCTGCAGGCTCGATGCGGCGTTGATCTGGTCGGCGCGATAGAAGTCGACGAGACCCTTCTGCTCGCTCGGCATGGTCTCGTGCAGCATCTGGCGGGCCTTGACGATCCGCGCCTCGAGCGCCTCGTCGACGAGCCCGAGCCGGTGGCGCACCTCGACATAGTGCAGCGGAAGCCGCAGGAGCCGCTGGCGGTCCTCGGCCGCGGCGGCAACGAGCGGCTGACCGGCCACCCGCGCCATCATCGCCCGGTAGTCGGGCAGCTCCTCGGCGGTCATGAAGGTCAGCTGCTCGAAGAAGGGATGGTTCTCCGGCAACTCGCCGAACAGCTCGATCATCGTCTCTGCGATCCGCATGCCCATCTCGCAGAGCGT
>JAWKWA010000004.1:0-249507 GCA_041397765.1 Hyphomicrobiaceae bacterium
CCATGCCGGCAAGCTCGCCGCGCTCGCCGGCGCCATTCTGCCGGTCGAGCCACGCAAGCGCACCGTCTTCGTGATCGACTGCCGCGAAGGGCCGAAGGATGCGCCGCTCACCATCGATCCCTCGGGCGTCTGGTTCCGGCCGGAGGGCCAGCAGTTCATCGCCGGCTCATCGCCGCCGGCGGAGACGGACGGCCCGTGCGAGGATCTCGATCCGGTCTACGACGAGTTCGAGGAGGTCATCTGGCCGGCCCTCGCGACCCGCATTCCCGCCTTTGCCGCCACCAAGCAGATGCGCGCCTGGGCGGGCCACTACGAGTACAACACGCTCGACCAGAACGGCATCGTCGACCGCCATCCCGAGATCGGCAATCTCTACTTCATCAACGGCTTCTCCGGTCACGGCATCCAGCAGTCGCCGGGGGCGGGACGCGCGCTCGCCGAGTTGATCGCCTTCGGCCGTTTCCGCTCGATCGACCTCACCGCACTCGGCTATGAGCGCATCGCCGCCGGGCGGCCGCTGTTCGAGACCAACGTCATCTGACCGGGCGGGAAGGGGCAACGATCGTGGCGCGCATCCTCTCGATCTCCTCGGAGGTCGCCCGTGGCCATGTCGGCAACACGGCGGCCCGCTTCGCGCTGCAGCGGCTCGGCCACGAGGTCTGGGCGCTGCCGACCGTGATCCTCTCCAATCATCCGGGCCACGCCAAGGTCTCGGGCACGCGGCTCGCACCGGAGATCCTCGCCGGCATGATCGAGGCCCTCGCCGCCAATGGCTGGCTCGAGGGGCTCGACGCGGTGATGACCGGCTATCTGCCGAGCGCGGCCCATGTCGCGATGGTCGCCGAAGCACTCGAGCGCCGGCTGCCGGCCGGTCTGCCCTATTATTGCGATCCGGTGATCGGCGATGATCCGGACGGCCTCTATGTCGAAGAGGCGGCGGCCGAGGCGGTGCGCGAGCTGCTGTTGCCGCGGGCCACGGCGATCTTCCCCAACCGCTTCGAGCTCGCCTGGCTGACGGGCCGGGCGGCCGGCTCGGCCGCGGAGGCCGTCGCGGCGGGTCGTGCGCTCGGCCTTCCGCTCGTCGTCGCGACCTCGATCCCGACCGGTCCGGAGCACCTCGCCAATCTGGCGATCGGCCCCGAGAGCATGCTCGCCGCCGAGGTCGCAAGGGTCAGCCCGGTGCCGCACGGCACGGGCGACCTCCTGTCGGCGCTGATGACCGGCCATCTCCTGTCGGGCGAGACGACCGAGCGGGCCCTCGGCCTTGCGGTCGCGGGCGTCGCGGCGGCGATCCGGGCGAGCCGGGGACTGGACGAGTTGGCGCTGGTCGCCTCGCAGGCGGCGTGGGGGCGGCCGCGGCCGGCCACCGTGACGCGCGAGGCAGGATGACGGGTGCCCGGGAAGGCGGGGAGCGCACCGTCGCGTCACCAAGGATGCTCGCCGGGGTCGACGGCTGCCGTGGCGGCTGGGTCGTCGTGCTCTGGCGGGGGCTTGCGGAGGGACCGGTCCGGGCGATGCGGGCCGCGAGTTTCGCCGAGGTTCTGGACGTTGCGGCCGAGGCCGTCGTCGTCGCGGTCGACATGCCGATCGGGCTGCCCGAACGGGGATCGCTCGGCGGGCGCGCCTGCGATGTCGCCGCCCGCGCCGGCCTTGGCGAGCGCCAGTCGGCGCTGTTCGCCGTGCCGTCGCGTGCCGCCGTGATGGGAGAGAGCTATGCCGAGGCCTGCCGCATCGCGCGGACGACCTCGGATCCGCCGCGCGCCGTCTCCAAGCAGTGCTTCAACCTCTTTGCCAAGATCCGCGAAATCGACCGGCTGATGACGCCGGCCTTGCAGGCACGGGTGCGCGAGTGCCATCCCGAGGTGGCCTTCGCGGCGATGGCGGGCGGGCCGCTCGCCCTGCCCAAGAAGGTGAAGTCGCAGCCCCATGCGCCGGGTCTCGCGCTCCGTGCAAGGCTGCTCTCGGCGAGCGGCTTTCCGATCGGCCGGCTGATGGCAGAGACGGAGCGGCTCGCCGGCTCTGGCGACGACGATCTCATCGACGCGGCGGCATGTGCCTGGTCGGCCGAGCGCATCGCCGCAGGCCGGGCGCGGAGCTTCCCGGACGATCCGCCGCGCGACGGGCGCGGCCTGCTGATGGCCATCGAGGCCTGAATCCGGTGCCGCCCGAAACCGGCTGCCGCCATCGCACTCTCAGGCGCGATCGCCATCCTCGGCCGCCGGCCGGCCGATCAGGGCCGCGACAGGCCCGAAGACCAGCGGCAGCACCATGGCGATGCCGACGAAGCGCAGAATCTGGTGCGTGGCGACGAAGGCCGGCTCGACGCCCAGCGCATAGGCGAGCACGGTCATGGCGTCGAGCCCGCCCGGCGCGAAGGCGAGCAGCACCTGCGGGTAGGCGAGGCCGACGGCGAGGGCGACGAGATAGGCCGAGAGCGCCGCGACCGAGAAGGCGATGAGGAAGGCGCCGACCGAGGCGAACAGGATGCGCCTCAGCTCGGCCGGGCTCGTGCCGCTGAAGCGGCTGCCGACATTGGTGCCGATCACGACGAGGGTCAGGATCACCACGATCTGGGGTAGCTGGGCCTCGACCGCCCGCGTCCCGTGCAGGATGCCGGAAAGCGCAAAGCCGCCCATCATGAAGGGGGCCGGCACCCTCAGCTTCCAGAAGACGAGCGAGACCGACAGGGCGAGGCAGATCACCGCGAAGGTGGTGGCGAGATCGGCGCTCGCCAGGACCTTGACCGGCACGGGCGCCGTCGACGAGCCGATGGCGACCGGGATCAGCACGACCATCACGAAAAGCCGGATCGACTGGGAGACCGCCACCTTGCGGACATTGAGGCCGTAGCTCTCCGAGACGGCGATGACGAAGGCGAGGGCGCCGGGCACCGAGGCGAGGAAGGCCTCCTCTGGCCGCCAGCCCATCACACGGGTAAGGAAGAGCGCCGCCGTGCCGACGATGAGCGGCACCGTCAGAAAGAGCGCGGCGATCGAGAGCGGCCAGTGTCGCACACCCGCCAGCACCTCCGGCGTGATGCTGGCGCCGATGGCGACGCCGAGCAGCAGGAATGCCGTCTCGCGCAAGGAGCGCGGCAGGACCAGCGAGCCGCGGGCGAGCGTATAGGCGGTGGCGACCACCGTCGCGCCCGACATCCAGGCCGCCGGCAGGCCGAGCAGATGGAAGACAAAGCCACCGAGCCCGGCAGCGATGAGCGGCGGCACGAAGGCCAGCCGCTCCGCCTCGAGGCGGCGGCCGATCTCGCGGCGGATGCGGGTGAGGATCTCGGGCGGCGGGGCCATGACGGCGCCCTCATAGCACATCGCGGCGGGAGCGCGACAAGCCGGCGCGTGGCGGCCCGCGATGGCGCGAGGCCCGCACGGCTGGCGCTTGCGCATCTCCACCTCGCGTCCTTGCCCGGCGCGACCGGACCGTGCCAAGGTCCGCACCCGGACGACAAAGGGCGGGGAGCGGGGGACACGATGGCTGCGATCGATCCGATCGTGACGGGCCTTGCGAGCGCGGTGTCGTTCGGCTGCGCGGATTTCCTCGGCGGGCGGGCGACGCGCACGCTCGGGGCGGCGGCGACGGTCGCCTATGTCCAGGCGGTCGCCATCGTCTTTCTCGGCGCGCTCGTCGTCGCCACCGATGCGCAGGTGCCGCGGGACGGCGACCTCATGCTGTCGGTGGCGGCGGGTCTTGCCGACGGCGTGGCGCTGACCGCGCTCTATCAGGGGCTCGCCATCGGGCGCATCAGCATCGTCGCGCCGCTCGCCGCCGTCGTCGGCGTCGTCGTGCCGGCGCTCGGCGAGATGATGCTGTCGGGGCCGCAGGGACTGCCGACGCTCGGCGGCATCGCGCTCGCCGTCCTCGCGGTGCTCCTGCTCGGCCAGACCGGCGAGGAGGACGCGCAGGCCGGAGCCGGGAACCGGCGCATCTCCTACATGCTCGGCGCATTCTCAGGGGCGATGTTCGGCATGACGACGCTCTCGCTCGGGCTGGTCGCACCCGAGAACGCGACGGGCGCGACCATGGTCATGCGTACGAGCGCGGTCGTCGTCGCCGGCCTCATCGCGCTCGGCGCGCTCTCGCGGGTCAGGGCCAGCCGCCGCGGGCTCCTGGAGGGCGGCGGCGCCGGCGTGCTCGACGGCCTCGCCATGCTCGCCCTCGTCACCACGGCGACGCAAGGGCTGATCGGCTTCGCCGCGGCCTTGAACGCGCTCTATGCCGGCGTCACGGTGCTGCTCGGCGTCGTCTTCCTCAAGGAGCGCGTCTCGCCGGTGCAGGGGCTCGGCCTCATGGTCAGCGGCTTCAGCGTCGTGCTGCTCGCCTCGGGGCATTGACGAAGCGCGCGGGGGACCGCGCTTCGGCGGCCGATTCACCTTGCCGTGATCCGCCGCACGGCCGATGCTGAAATGGTGCGCCGACTGGTCTATCCTTGCAGCCGCAGCGCGTGCACCGCTCAGCATTCCCCGGACAGGCAAAGCCGGCATGAGCTTCTTCGACGACATGCTCGACCGCATGGGGCGGATGATCGCGCGTCATCTGGTCGAGGAATCGAGCGGCTACCAGCCCTTCACGCCGTCCGACCCCGAAACGCTCGCGCGCGTGCTCGAGCCCTGCGACGTGGTGCTCGTCGAGGGCAATCAGCACGTCTCCAACACCATCAAATATCTCACGCAATCGACCTGGTCGCACGCCGCGCTCTATGTCGGGGACGCGCTCGGCACGGCGACGGAGGCGGGCGAGCCATTGACGCTCATCGAGGCCAATCTCGGCGAGGGCGTGGTCGCCGCACCGCTCTCCAAGTACCGCTCCTACAATACCCGCATCTGCCGGCCGGTCGGCCTGACGGCCGACGAGCGGACGCGGGTGATCGGCTATGCGCGCGAGCGCATCGGCCTTGGCTACGACACGCGCAACATCCTCGACCTCGCCCGCTACCTGTTCCCGACTCCGCCGGTGCCGGTGCGCTGGCGCCGCCGCCTGCTCGCGCTCGGCTCGGGCTCGCCGACCCGCGCCATCTGCTCGTCCCTCATCGCCCAGGCCTTCGCCTCGATCCGCTATCCGGTGCTGCCGCGCGTCGAGCGCATGGCCGTCAAGCGGCGCGGGATCAGCGACTACAGCCGCTGGGAGATCCTGCATATCCGCCACTACAGCCTCTATGCACCGCGCGACTTCGACCTCTCGCCTTATTTCCGCGTGATCAAGCCCGACATCGAGGGTGACTTCGATTTCCGCCGCCTCGCCTGGTCGGCGGCGCCGCCGAGCGAAGGGGCGATCGGACGGGGCCGCATCGTGGAGGAGCGCGAACGGCTGAAAGCGGCGCGCGAGCGGGCGGGGGAGGCTCGTGGGGGCGAGGACCCCGAACCCGATAGCTGGGAGGACGAAGGCGAGGCGGGGACGCCGGCCAAGCCGCAACGCCCGCTCCTGCCGCCGCGGGGCGCCTGACCTCCCCCCGAGCGGTCGCCCTCGAGGCTCTCGTCGAGGGTCCGGGTCATGGGCCGCGACCCTTCCGCAGGCCCCGCAGCAATTCCAGCCCGTGCGAAAATGCTCTATCGGTTGGGGCGGCGGCCGGCGGGAGACGTCTTCCCCTCGAGGGCCGGCGCGGTGGCGACGGCACCTGACGACCACATCCTTCAGCGAGATCACCGATGACGCCGGAAAGTGCGAGCGCCCTCAAGGACCGGACCATCCTTCTCGTCGTCGGTGGCGGGATCGCGGCCTACAAATGTCTCGACCTGGTGCGCCGGCTGAGGGAGCGCGGGGCGCGCGTCCGGCCGGTGATGACGAGGGCCGCGGGCGAGTTCGTCACCCCGCTCTCGCTCGGCGCGCTGGCGGGCGAGCGGGTGCTCGCCGACCTCTTCGACCTCGACGACGAGCACGAGATCGGCCATATCCGCCTCGCCCGCAGCGCCGATCTGGTGGTGGTCGCGCCCGCGACGGCCGACCTGATGGCGCGCATGGCGACAGGCCTCGCCGACGACCTTGCAACCGCCGTCCTGCTCGCGACCGACCGGCCGGTGCTGGTCGCGCCGGCGATGAATCCGGTGATGTGGCGCCATGCCGCGACCCGGCGGAACGTCGCCCGGCTCGTCGCCGACGGCATTCGTCTCGTCGGGCCCAATAGCGGCGAGATGGCCGAGCGCGGCGAGGCAGGACCCGGCCGCATGGCCGAGCCGCTCGAGATCGTGGCGGCGCTCGAGGACATGCTGGCCGCCGGCGCCGGACCGCTCGAAGGCCGACACGTGCTCGTCACTTCCGGCCCGACGCACGAGCCGATCGACCCGGTGCGCTACATTGCCAACCGCTCATCGGGCAAGCAGGGCCACGCCATCGCCGGGGCGGCCGCAAGGGCGGGGGCGCGGGTGACGCTGGTGTCGGGACCAACGGGGCTCGCCGATCCGCCGGGCGTCACGGTCGTCCGCATCGAGACGGCCCGCCAGATGCTGGCCGCCGCCGAGGCGGCCCTGCCGGCCGATATCGGCGTGTTCGCGGCCGCCGTCGCCGACTGGCGGGTCGACAACGCGGCCGGCCAGAAGCTGAAAAAGACGGCGGGAAAAGCCCTGCCCCGCCTCGACCTCGTCGAGAACCCGGATATCCTGCGGACGATCGCCAAGTCGCCCGAGATGCGGCCGCGCCTCGTGATCGGCTTTGCGGCCGAGACCGAGCAGGTCGTCGAGCATGCGAAGCGGAAGCTCGCGGCCAAGGGGTGCGACTGGATCATCGCCAACGACGTCTCGGCGGGTACCGGCGTCATGGGCGGCGAGGAGAACACCGTTCACCTCGTCACGGCGAAGGGCGTCGAGAGCTGGCCGAAGCTCGACAAGAGGGCTGTCGCCGAGCGGATCGTCGCGCGCGCGGCCGAGGCGCTGGTTGCTCGGTAGGGCCTCGGCTCCGACGGGGATCGGAGCGGCGCCTGCATCTGAATAGTCCAGTGGAGCGCATAGGCTTGCTAGTGGTTCTCATGATGCCGACATTTGCTCTCACGGGATCCGAAACGGGATGCGAATGTCGGCATCATGAGAACCATTAGCGGGCAGGGCCCGGAGCAAGGAGTCGAGACATGGTCGATCGTGGCGTGGCCAAGCGGGCCGTCAAGGGGACGAAGGCGCAAGACGGCCGGACTACAACGGCTCGCGGCACGGCGAAACGGTCGCGCGTGCAGCCGCTCGAGGCCGTGGCCGACGACGGCGCCCGCATCACCGAGGCGGGCGGGCTCGTGCTTCGCTGCGAGCGCCTCGCGCATGGGGCGGATCTGCCGCTACCGGCCTACCAGACGGAGGGCGCGGCCGGTCTCGACCTGCTGGCTGCCGTCAAGACCGGCAAGGGCGTCAAGCTGCGGCCCGGCGAGCGGGCGCTGATCCCGACCGGGCTCCGCCTCGAGATCCCGCAAGGCCACGAGGGCCAGGTGCGGCCGCGCTCGGGCCTCGCCGTCAAGCACGGACTGACGGTGCTGAATGCGCCCGGCACCATCGACAGCGACTATCGCGGCGAGGTCATGGTGCTGCTCGTCAATCTCGGCGAGAAGAAGGTTTCGATCCGTCGCGGCGAGCGCATCGCGCAGCTCGTCGTCGCCCCGGTGACGCGCGCGCGGCTGCAGGAGGCGGACGGGCTCGGCATCACACTGCGCGGCAAGGGCGGCTTCGGCTCGACGGGAAAGGCAAAGCCGAAGGCCTGACGCGGTTAGAACGGATTTGCCCGGTAGCGATCAATTTTGGATGATCCTGCCGCGCCCACCCGTCGCATTTCTGCTAGCTTGGCAAAATCATTGCGCCAGATGCGGCGGGCGCCGCGCTGCTGGCACCGTCTTCCGGCCGGGCCCCCGGGCGATCCAACCCTGGGGCTCGTCGTGGTCCGCGAGGAGCGGACGGCCGGGAGGGGCGTGCCCGAGGCGTCGCCGCCCGGCGATCCGACTGGCGGGGACCGCAAGGAACGTCCATGAACAAGGCGATCAGCATCAAGACCATCGACGGCTTCACCCAGTGGGGGCGGGGACGGGTCTTCGACGACATCTCGCAGACCATCGGCAATACGCCGATCGTGCGCGTCAACCGCACGGCCGCAGAGGCGGGCGCGCGGGCTGAGGTTCTCCTCAAGCTCGAGTTCTTCAACCCGCTGTCGAGCGTCAAGGACCGCATCGGCGTCTCGCTGATCGACAGCCTGACCGCGGAAGGCCGCATCGGTCCCGACACGGTGCTGATCGAGCCGACCTCGGGCAATACCGGCATCGCGCTCGCCTTCGTCGCGGCGGCGCGCGGGCTGAAGCTCGTCCTGGTGATGCCCGAGTCGATGTCGATCGAGCGCCGCAAGCTGCTCGCCTATCTCGGCGCCGGGCTCGAGCTGACGCCGGCCGAGAAGGGCATGAAGGGCGCGATCGCCCGCGCCGAGGAGATGGTGGCCACCAATCCGAAGGCGATCCTGGTCGGCCAGTTCATCAACCAGGCGAACCCCGAGGTCCATGTCCGCACCACCGCCGAGGAGATCTGGAAGGATACCGGCGGGCGGCTCGACGCGCTCGTCGTCGGTGTCGGCACGGGCGGCACGCTGACCGGCTGCGCCCGGGTGCTGAAGGAGCGCATCCCGCATCTGCAGGTGATCGCGGTCGAGCCGACGGCGAGCCCGGTCATTTCTGGGGGAGCACCCGGACCGCACAAGATCCAGGGTATCGGTGCGGGCTTCATCCCACCGGTGCTCGACAAGGAGCGCATCGACGAGGTGGTGAAAGTCGAGAACGACGACGCCTTCAAGACCTCGCGCCAGCTCGCCCGGCTCGATGGCATTCCGGGCGGCATCTCGACCGGCGCCAATGTCTGGGCCGCGCTGCAGGTGGCGGCAAGGCCCGACATGGCCGGCAAGCGCGTGCTGACCTTCGCGCCCTCTTTCGCCGAGCGCTATCTGTCGACGGCCCTGTTCGAGGGCGTGTGATCGCGACGGGGGGCGGCGGCCTCAGAGACGAGGTCGCCGCCCGCCCAGTTCGACCCGTTCGGCCGCGCATTCGCGTCGGCCTGCCCCGGCCGGAGCGCCCGCCAGTCGGCGAGCCGCGGCGCTGCGCTTCTCCTGCACTGCCGGGACGTGCTCTACTGGGCTCCTTGCGCCGGTGAGGGCGCGCGTGCGGGAGCGACGATGCCATATTCCGACTACCGGCCCGATCTCATGGGCCATGCCCGGCTCGAGCCGACGGGCTCCTTCGAGGCCGGCTCTTTCCAGTCCTTCACGCTCACCTACACGGCCGGGCGCTTCGGCATCGACGATACCGGCTCGCTGAAGATCGGCTTGCGGTTCGCCACCGATTTCGGCCCGATCCAGCTCACCGATCCGCAGGCTCCGGGCTATACGACGGTCGAGGCCTCGAACGGTGCCACGCTGGAGGCGCGCACCGAGTTCAAGCGCAACATCCGCCCCTGGAGCCGCTCGCTCTATATCGGCGTCGTGCGCGATTTCCTCGCCCCCGGCGACACCATCACCATCCGCTTCGGCGACCGGCGCCTCGGCTCGCCCGGCATTCGCGTGCAGACCTATTGCGAGAGCGCCTTCGAGTTCCGCGTCTTCGCCGATCCGATCGCGACCTATGACTATGTGGCGCTGCCCGAGAGCCCGGTGATCGCCATCGTGCCGGGACCGGGTGTCACCTGGTCGGCGATCCTGCCGACGCTGCGGGCGGCGGGCGATCGCTTCGATCTCGCACTCAAGATCGACGACATATGGGGCAATCCGTCCGACAAGGTCGCCACGCGCGTCCGCCTCTCGGCCAGCCTGCCGGTCGAGGGCCTGCCCCCGACGCTCGATCTCCTCGCCGGGCGCTTCGGCGCCGTCGTCGAGGGCCTTCTCGCGCGCGAGGCCGGCGATCTGACGATCCTGGTCGCCGACATGGACGGCCGGCCGCTCTGCCGCTCCAATCCGTTGCGCGTGACGGCGGCGAGGACCGGGCTCGGTCATTTCTGGGGCGATACGCACGGCCAGTCGAACGAGACGCTCGGCACCAATACGGCGGCGGAGTATTTCGCCTTCGGCCGCGATCTCGCCCGCCTCGACGTCATGGGCCACCAGGGCAACGACTTCCAGATCACCGATGCCTTCTGGCGCGAGCTCAACCGCGTGACCGCGGCCTTCGACGTGCCCGGCCGCTTCGTCGCCATCCCCGGCTACGAGTGGTCGGCCAACACCGCCGTCGGCGGCGACCGCAACGTGCATTTCCGCCGAGAGGGCGAGGCGATCCACCGCTCGAGCCATGCGCAGATCACGACCGCAGCCGACATGGCCGACGAGGAAGCCGACGCACACGACGCCCGGGTCCTGTTCGAGCGGCTGAAAGGGCGCGACTGCGTGGTCGTCGCGCATGTCGGCGGGCGCTATGCCGATATCGGCTTTGCCCATGATCCGGCGCTCGAGACGGCCGTCGAGGTGCATTCCTCATGGGGCACGTTCGAATGGCTCCTCGAGGACGCCTTCCGGCTCGGCCACCGGGTCGGCATCGTCGCCAACTCGGACGGCCACAAAGGCCGGCCCGGCGCCTGCTATCCGGGTGCCTCCTTCTTCGGCAGCCGGGGCGGGCTCACCTGCTTTCTCGCCGAGCGGCTCGACCGCGATGCGATCTTCGAGGCGATGCGGCAGCGCCGCCATTATGCGACGACCGGCAACCGGGCCGTTCTCGAGGTGTCGGCCGGACTTGCGAGCGAGGCGGAGCGCTTCGCGCGCGATCCTCTCGCCGGGCCGGGCGCGACGACCCGGACACGCCAGCTCCTGATGGGCGACATCGCACGGACCGGCGAGGACGAGGCCCGGTTGCATATCGACGTCGCCGGCTCGGCGCCGATCGAGCGCATCGACATCTTCGATGGTCTTGAGCATCTGGAGACGGTCAGGCCCTACGAGGCCGGCGATCTCGGCGCGCGGGTCCGGCTCGTCTACGAAGGGGCGGAGTATCGCGGGCGGGCGCGCACGACGACCTGGGACGGCACAATTGCGGTCACCGGCAACGAGATCGTCCGGACCGGCGTCGTCAACAACTGGAACCTCGACCGCGGCATCACCGAAAGCGCGCCCGGCCGCATCGCCTTCAAGGCCGTCACCACCGGCAATCATGGCGCGATCGACCTGTGGCTCGCCGGGGCGGGCGCGGGACGGCTCGCCTTCCAGACGAAGCCGGTCGCGGGCGAGGTCGATCTCGCCGGGCTCGGACCCGAGCCGATCGTGTTTCAGGCCGGCGGGCTCGGCCGTCAGATCGCCGTGCAGCGCCTGCCCGATACGATGACGGTGTCGGCCCTGCGGCTCACCCGCAAAATCGCGGTCAGGGCGTCGGGCGACACCCGCCTCTATGTGCGGGTGCGCCAGGAGGATGGCCATGTCATGTGGTCGAGCCCGATCTACCTCTTCAGGTAGGCACCGCGCCGGACCAGCCTTTCCCTCTCGTCAGGCATCGCGCCCGATCGCCGCCATCGCCGCCTCGGCCGCGCGGATGCCGGTCAGATGGGCACCGTGCGCGGTCGAATAGAAGTCGGGAGAGACCGCCTCGCCGGCGAGGAAGATCCGCCCGCCCACCGCCTCGGCGAGGCGCGGGCGTAAGTCGGCCTTGCCGGGCAGGGCATAGGAATAGCCGCCGCGGATGAAGGGATCGGTCAGCCAGCCGGTGGCGATAGCCTTGACGATCCGCCGCTCGACATCCGCGCCGAGCGCGGCGACCAGACGCTCGCGCGCATGGGCGATCATGGCGGCGGGTCCGGCCTTGGTCAGGGCAGCGCCGTCGCGGCCGCCGAGATGGGCGACGACGAGCGGCCGGCCGAACTGGTTGACGTAGAAATTCTGCGCCACCCCGGAGCCGGTATCGAGGACGGCGAGGAAATTGCCGGAGCCGAGCTCACCGAGCGGCCGGTCGAGGAGGAAGGCGACCTTCTCGGCACAGCCGATCGGGACCGCCGCCAATGCCTCAGCCATGGCGACCGGCAACGCCGGGGTGAAGCGGATGGCGCCGGCGGAAAGCACGTTGGTCGAGGCGGTGACGACGGCGGCCCGGGCCTCGATCGCGCCCCGGTCGGTCTCGATGCGGACGCCCGAGCCGCTCCAGTCGATCGCGCGCGCGGGGGTTGCCAGTGACACGGGCACGCTCGCGCCGATGGTCGCGATCAGGCGCCCGAGCCCGTCGATCACCGGCCAGTCCTCGTGCGTGTCGCGATAGCGCGCCATGTCGAGCGTCGACACCTCCTCGGGCTCGCCGCTCGAGATCAGCGTGAAGATGTGACGAATGACCGGGCCATAGGGCGGCACGAAGCCGGCCGTGACGCTCGCCGCCTCGTCGCGGCCGGCCTGCCCGGCGGCGTGGATGCGCTCCAGCACGGCGTCGAAATCGCTCTGCGAGTGGGCGATCTCGTCGGGGCCGAGGCGGCGTCCGTCGACGAACATCGCCCGGCCGCCCCAGCTGTCCTGCCGATGATAGGCGATGCCGAGCCGGTCGGCCTCCTGTCGCAGCGGGTTGATCGAGGCGGTATGGAGCCAGTGGCAGCCATGGTCGAAGGGCAGACCCTCGAAGCTCGTCTGGTCGGTGAAGGCGCGCCCGCCGACCCTCTGGCGCGCCTCGATCACCTTGAAGGAAATGCCCGCCTGCTGCAGCCGGCGGCCCGCCGCCAGTCCCGCAGCGCCCGCGCCCACCACCACGACATCCACGGTCGAGCCCATGTTCCATCCCCCGTCTCCACGGGATGCGACCGGCCCCCCGCGATTTCCCAGCGCCATCCGATGATCGCCGGACGGCGGCGGCGAAGATAGCCCGGCCGGCTCCCCGAGCGGAAGGGGAGGCGGCGGGCCACCCACGGGTCCGGCGTGCAATCTGCGGTGGACAGTCGTGCACGAACCATTGAAAGGCCGTATTGTCGCACCAAATCACGCTCGCGAGCGGAGGTCGGCAATGACGATGCGCATGCGGGTGATCCTGACGGCCAGTGCTGCGGTCCTGGCGACCGGGCTGGCGGTGGCGATGCCGGGCGGACGAGCGGCGCTGGCGGCGGAGGCGGCGACGGGCGGCGGCGCGCTCGATGCCATTGGCCGGTTCCTCGGCACGTCGAAGGCCGAGGCCGAGGAGGCGAGCGCGACGACCGGCGATGCCGCCACCACGGCGAGCCCGGCCGATCCGCGCGAGGGGGACGAGAGCTACGAGCAGGCCAAGCGGCTGCTGTCGGCCATCGATTCCATCCTCGAGGATGCCGCCGAGCAGCGCGCCGACGCGCGCAAGCTGCCGAGCAAGGACGAGTACATCCTCACCCCCGTCTGGACCGAGACGCGCGAGGACCGCGAGGCGAAGATCCGCACGCTGCTCGACGCTGCGCTCGGCATCGTCACCGACGTGCCGATCGTCGAGCTACAGAAGGGCATCGAGGAGCGGCGCCAGAACATCCGCGAGATCGAGGACACGATCGCGCAGATGCGGCGCAAACAGCTCACCGCGCCCAAGGATGCGCTGATGCCGGGCATCCTGACCGACACGGTCGACAGCCTGGAGAAGGAGATCGGCGATCTCAACAAGCGGATCGAGGACAACCGCGCCGAGATCACCAAGACGAAGGCCGACATCCATGCCGCGCTGACCAAGGCGGGCATCGAGATGGACCCCGACCAACTCGAGCTCCTGCTCGACAGCGTGCTCTCGGGCGATCTCGTGCGGCTGGTCGCCGCCTTCACCGCCGCGCGCTCGATCGACGAGCAGCTCGCCAAGGCGGTGCAGGCGACCGGCGACAATCTCGGCACGGCGCGCAAGTTCTTCGCCATGCATTCGGCGCTGTTCGCCATGCTGGTGCATGCCCAGGACAGCCTGATCGGCAAGATCGACGGCGTCTACCTGCCGCGTCTCGGCGCCATCGTCGGCGACATCAAGAGGGCGCGCGAGGAGACCCGCCGGCTGCTGAAGGACGCCACACGGCCCGACCAGAAGCGCGCGCTCGAGGCCAACCTCAAGAGCCAGGACTTCGCCGAGCGGGTCGCCACCTTCTACCGCAGCTATCTGCTCAAGCAGCGCGAGCAGCTCGCCGATGCGCGCCTCAAGGCCGTGCGGGACCTGAAGATCGCCGACAACACCTATGAGACGGTCGAGGCGAGCTTCCAGCTCAACGCCCTCATCAAGGATGCGGCGGCGAGCTTCGAGGCGATCCAGAAGCTGGAAGCGCCCGGCTTCGACCAGATCTTCGAGAACCAGGAGCTCAGGCGCGAGTTCGAGAGCCTGACGCGCAGCTCGACCTGCCGGGAAGCTGAGGGGTAAAACGGCTTTCCGCTCGGGGGCGCGTGTCGGCCGACGCCGATCGGAGCATCCATTCAGGTCCGCGCCAGCGCTTTCGGGCGGCGACCTGCCGATCCGAGCCGCCTCGCGCGCCACGGCTCCGCCCTCACGCTCCGGTCGGCGACCAGCCTTCATCGCGCATGGCCCATTCCTTCGGGCGGCATGGCAACGCCGTCGTCGACATGCGATGGTCGATGGAGCGGTGAGGCTGCCGGCCAGTCGGCACGAAGGGAGAGGGACATGCGACCGGATTTCGCCCGGAGGCTCAAGGCGCGTGAGCCGATGATCGGCGTGTGGATGCAGATCCCGCATCCGATGGTGTCCGAGACGCTCGCCCAGTCGGGGGCCGATTTCATCCTCCTCGACGGCGAGCACGGACCGGTGCCGCCCGACAGCCTCGTGACGGTGCTGCCGGGGATCGACCGCTTCGACATGCCGGTCGCTCTACCGCGTGCGTGCCAATACGGCCGAGCTCATCAAGGGCGCACTCGATGCCGGCGTCTCGGGCATCATGGTGCCGATGGTCAACTCGGTCGCGGAGGCGAAGGCCGCCATCGACGCGGCGAAATATCCTCCGCTCGGCCGGCGCGGCGCCGGTCCTGGCGGGCGTCCAACTACTATCTCGACGAGCCGGCCTATATGGCGCGCTCGAACGACGAGGTGCCGCTCGTCCTGCAGATCGAGACCAAAGAGGCCGTCGCGGCGATGGACGAGATCGCGGCACTGCCCGGCATCGCGGCCCTCTTCGTCGGTCCCTACGACCTGTGCCTGTCGATGGGGCTGGAGCCGGGCAAGATCCATCCAGAACTCGTGGCGATCTATCAGCGGCTCGCGGCGGCGGCCGCGCGAAACGGCCTGGCGCTCGCGATCGACGTGCCCTCGCTCGACTATGTGAAGACCTATCGGCAGCTCGGCTTCAGCCTGATGACACACGGGCTCGACATGCATTCCTGGTCGACAGCAGTCGGCAGGTCGCGAAATCCTTCAAGGCCGCCTTCGGCGAAAACTGAGCGAGTGGCCCCCTCGGGGGTCTCGGGAGACGGATCCATCCATGCAGGCCACGTCGTCGACACGGATCGTCGTCCAGCCGCCCCACAGAGAGCCGACGGTGTCGGGCTGGTACCGGATCTCGGGGCCGGAGCTGCCCTTGACGCCGCTCACCGGCGATGTCGCCTGCGACTGCCTCGTCATCGGCGGGGGCTGGATGGGGCTTCATGCGGCGCGCCGTTTCGGTGAGTTGAAGCCCGACGCCTCGGTGATCCTGGTCGATGCCGGGCGCATCGGCGACAACGCCTCGGGCCGCTGCATGGGCTTTGCCATCGATCTCGCGCACAATCCGCGCAAGCACGATTTCGTCGAGGACGTGCGCGGCAACCGCGAGGAGCTGACGGTCAATCTCGAAGGCAACGCCTACCTCAGAAGCGCGGTCGAGGAGCACGGGGTCGATTGCGACTGGGACCCGCAGGGCAAGTATCACAGCGCGGCCACCGACCACGGCATCGCCGATCTCGTCCAGTTCTCCAAGGCGCTCGACAAGATGGGCCAGCACTATCGCTGGGTCGAGCGCGACGAGATGCGGGCGATGACCGGCAGCCGGCACTATGTGAAGGCGCTGCACCATGCCGGAACGATCCTGCTGCAGCCGGCGAAGTATCTGAAGAACGCCACGCGGGCGCTGCCGGCGAATGTCGCGGTGCACGAGGCGACGCCGGTGACGGCCGCCCGGTTCGGCCGGCCCGAGCACGTCTTCGAGACGCCCGGGGGCACGATCCGCGCGAGGCAGGTGATCATCTCGGCGTCGGGCTATCTGACGAGGTTCGGCTTCCATCCAAAGAGCGCGATCCCCGTCTACACCTTCGCCAGCATGACGCGGCGGCTCACGGCGGCCGAGCTCGCGATGGCGGGCGATCGCAGCGCCTACGGCCTCATCCCCGCGCACAGTTTCGGCACGACGGTCAGGCGCACGGTCGACGACCGCCTCTTCCTGCGCAACGTCTATTCCTATGCGAGGGACTTCAAGACGACCTTGGCCGACGTGGAGGGCGCGCGCCGGCACCAGCAGATCGCCTTCGACAGGCGCTGGCCGGAGCTGTCGAAGATGGGTTTCGAGACGAGTTGGGGCGGATTGCTGACACTCGCCCAGAACGGCGGCATGGTGTTCGGCGCGCTCGGCGAAGAGGTCTATGGCGCCGCCTTCTGCAACGGCACCGGGGTCTCGCGCGGCACCGCCTTCGGCAAGGCGGTGGCGGAGCTGGCGGCCGGTCTCGATTCGCCCGTGATCCAGATCCTGAAGCGCCGGCCGGCGCCGAGCCGGGCCTATCCGCGGCTCGTCACCTCGTTCGGCGTGCGCTACGTGACGGGGCGGCGGTTCCGCGAGGCCGGGCTCGAAGTATAGTGCCCCCGGCCGTTGCAGGATCGCAGCGGTGCCGGGATGCCGGCAATCCTCGAAGCCTGCGAGCATCAAGGGACGAGCCGATGATCATGCCACCCTCCCCTGTCGCCCTCGTCACCGGCGCGGGAAGCGGCATCGGCCGCGCCGTTGCGGTGAAGCTCGCGGATGCGGGCTTCCGCACGGTGCTGGCGGGACGGCGAGGCGACGAGCTGGCGCGGACGGCGGCGATGGCGGCCGATCCCGCGGCGATGATCGCCGTGCCGACCGATGTCGCCGATGCCGACGCGGTCGCAGCGCTGTTCGGACGGATCCAAAAGGAGTGCGGCCGGCTCGACCTGCTCTTCAACAATGCCGGCATCTTCTCGCCATCGGTGCCGTTCGACGAGATCCCGCTCGAGACCTGGCGGCGGGTGGTCGACGTCAATCTGACGGGGGCGTTCCTGTGCGCGCAGCATGCCTTCCGCCTGATGAAGACGCAGCAGCCGAGGGGCGGGCGGATCGTCAACAACGGCTCGATCTCGGCGCATGCGCCGCGACCGATGTCGGCACCCTATACGGCGACCAAGCACGCCATCACCGGCCTCACCCGCTCGCTATCGCTCGATGGGCGGGCACATGACATCGCCTGCGGGCAGATCGACATCGGCAATGCGGCGACGGAGATGACGGCGGGCATCGGCCGGGGAGCGCAGCAAGCGTCGGGCGAGACGAGGCCCGAGCCGACTTTCGACGTCGCCCATGTCGCCGATGCGGTGGTCGCCATGGCGCGGCTGCCGCTCGATACCAATGTTCAGTTCATGACCATCATGGCGACGGCCATGCCGTTCATCGGCCGGGGATGAACCGCGCCCGCCGGCGCCCGCCCCAGCCGGCCGGAGGGGTCTTGCCCGATCCGGCCCGAGGAAGGGGGCCATGAAGGCTCGCTCGCGAGGTCAGAACGGGATCTCGTCGTCGAGGTCCTTGTCGTAGCCGCCACCACCGCCCGAGCCCGACCCGGAACCCGATCCCGAGCCGCCGCCCGACCTGCGGCCGCCGCCACCGCCGGAGCTGCGGCCCATGTCGCGGTCGTCGCCGCCCGAGCCATAGCCTGCCTGACCACCCTCCTGCATGCCGCCGCCGGCGCGGCCGTCGAGCATGGTCAGCGTGCCGTTGAAGCCCTGCAGCACGACCTCGGTCGAATAGCGCTCCTGGCCGCTCTGATCCTGCCATTTGCGAGTCTGGAGCTGGCCCTCGACATAGACCTTCGAGCCTTTCTTCAGATACTGCTCGGCGACGCGGCAGAGCGGCTCGGAGAAGATCACCACGCTATGCCATTCGGTCTTCTCCTTGCGCTCGCCCGAGGCCTTGTCGCGCCAGCTCTCGGAGGTGGCGATGCGCAGGTTGCAGATCGGCCGGCCGTCCTGCGTGTGACGGACCTCGGGGTCCTTGCCGAGATTGCCGATGAGAATGACTTTGTTGACTGATCCGGCCATGTCGTTGGCTCCTTGCAAAACGTCCCTGCCGTCCCGGCCGGCTCCCCGCCGCCCGGTCTCAGAGCCCGTCGGGAACGGCAAGACGCGACCGCTCCGGACATCCATGAGCGGCAGAATCGCACTTGCGCACTCTAGCGGGCGGCCAGCGCCTGCGCGGCACGAAGGTCGGGCTGTCCACAAGCGGCCGCTGCCCGCGCGAGACCGGCGATGCCGCAGGAGCTGCCGGACGGCCCATCTTCCGGCCGGCAAGGGTCTTCGCCGCAGCTTCTCCGGCAGGCCCGCCGCCATGCGTTCGCATTCTGTTCTCGATAGAGATAGCGGCTCGGCAGGCCGGAATCAAGCCCGAGCCTCACCCCCCAGTGCCGCCACGTCGCAGTCTTCGGCCGTCGCTCCGCCCTATTGAGGCGCGGTATCGGTGGCGCCTTCGCCCGTGGCGACCGCCGGCTGCTCGCCCGCCGTGGCGCCAGCCTCGCCTGCAACGCCGTCCCCGGTCGGGGCCATGCCTGCCGCGGCCGCCTCGGCCTCGGCCTTGGCGGCGAGCCCGAGACGAAGATCCTGCGGCAGCGCCGCGCCGCCGAGGCAGGTCCGCCGCCTGAGAGCCCGGTCGAGCGCCGGAAGCTGGCCCTTGAACTTGCCGCGCAAAGCGCGCCGGACGACACCGGCCGCCACAGCGCCTTCGGAGAACTGGGTCTGGCAGGAGAGCGCCGCGAGGTCGGCAGTGAGGCGGGCTGGATAGGTCGCGGGATCGCCCATCGGCGATCGCACCAGGATGCTCTCCCAGGCGCGGAACTCGTCGCCACCCTCCCAGGCGCTGCTGGCACCGAGCTCGCGGATGTCGGCGACCGCCGCCACCACGCGCTGGCGGGCCTTGTCGGTCCTGATGCCGGCAATCGCGGCCTCGATGGCGGTGACGTCGCCCTCCTCGATGGGACGGATCTTCAGGCCTTCGACGTCGGCATCGGCGATGCGCTCGAAGTCGGGAGGACGGGTGAACCAGACGGTCGAGCCGGAAAGATCGGCGGCCTTCAGGGAGGCGCCATCGAACCGCGCGCCCTGCAGCTTGGCGCTGCCGAGGTCGGCACCGTCGAGCACCGCCTCGCTGAAACTGGCGCCGAGCGCCTGAGCGAAGTGCAGGTCCGCGCCCTGCAGCGTCGCGCCGCCGAGATCGGCACCGTGCAGCTTGGCACCGCGCAGGATGGCGCCCTCGAGCGAGGCTCCGAGCAGATTGGCCCCCATGAGGTCGGCGCTGCCCGAAAGGTTGGCGCGTCGCAGATCGGCGCCGGCGAGCTCGGCGCCGGACAGGCTGGCAAAGCTCAGATTGGCGCCGACGAGGGACGCCTTGTCGAATTTGGCACCATCGACGAGGGCATAGCTGAGATCGGCGCCGTCGAGGAGCGCACCGTGAAAATCGACGCCCGCCAGATGCGCGCAGACCTCCTCGCGCTTCTCGGGATTGCTCTGGACGAGATCGGGATCGGAGCAGGTGAGGCGGGCATTGCGCAGGTCCGCGCCGACGAGGCTCGCCCCCTCAAGCCGCGAGCCCGTCAGGTCGGCACGATGCAGATCCGTGCGGTCGAGGATGGCGAGCCTCAGGTCGCGGTTGCGCAGATTGATGGAGACCTCGCCCTGCACGTCGTCCTTGTTGGAGACGAGATCCTCGTCGGTGACGATCAGATTGCGCTGGAAAGGACTGGCGAATGCACCGCCCTCGGCGGCATCGCCCTCGAACAGGAGAGCGGTCATGCCGAATACCGGGCGGGTCGTCGGATCGCCGGCGGCGTTGACGGTGCGCTCGACGCTGAAGGCCGGGAGCGAGCGGGTCAGCCGGTCGAGCCCCTCGTCGGGAATGGTCGCGACGAAGAAGGAGAACAACATCACCGAGACGAACAGCAGTCCCGTCGTCATGAAGGTCATGGGCTGGGCGCGCGCGAGGCGGCCGGTCGCGGCGAAGAAGCGCGACTCGCGGCGGCCGAGAAAAACGCCGATGAACAGCAGCAGCAGCACATCGACCACGAGCGCGATACGGTGCGACCAGGTGATCAGCACGTCGTGATAGGGCAGGAAGGTCACCTGGATGAACAGGATGACGAAGACCGGCAGCGCCACCAGCGACAGCCAGGTCATGCCGTGCAGGAACATGCCGAGGAGGCGGGAGCGCTCGACGCCGGCCAGCACCTGGGTGAAGAAGTAGGAATGCAGCTCCAGGCGCAAGGGATGGGAGCGCCGCCGCGTCGTCTCCAGCGGGCGCAGGGCGGCATGGAACTCGAGCGTCTTCTTCGCCAGCATGACGTGCTGCACGAGCAGGCCGAAATGCAGGAAGACGAGGACGATCGGCGCAAAGAGGAAGAACCGGGTCAGCTCGATCGTGACCTGGAGCATGGGAAGCTGCACGGCACTGTTGAGCAACAGGTCCTTGTGCTCGATGCCGGCGACGGCGATGCAGAAATAGGCGACGACGGCGAGGAAGATCAGCCAGCTCGTATGGGCGACCTCGCTCGCGTCGTTGACGGCGGCGAGCAGGCTGTAAGGGTTGACGGGCAGTTCGCCGGAGGGATCCGCGACCATCCTCTCGGCGGCCGCGAGTCCCTCGCCACCAGCATAATCCAACTGCCGTTCACTCATGACGCGGTGCCCCCAACGGCCTACCCTACCTCTCGCGAGCGGCGACCTTATCCGAATTCCTCGGCAAGCGTAACGGCCTCACGGCCCCCGGCCTTTCGGCTCGACGGGGCCTGTGCCCACGACACCACGGCGCGGGCCGAACCGCGCCGGACAGGACGGGCATCGTTCGGCTCGCCACGCAGATTTCCGTGACCTTGTGGCAGCTTGGCGGCAATCCGTTGCCGGGCGCGTATCACGACGGTAACGTGCCACGGCCCTGGATCAGCCAGAGCGAGAGACGAGGTAGCGCGCCATGTCAGAGGTCAGGCATTTCAAGGCAGGAGAGGTCCGCTTCGAGGGTTTCGGCGGCCCGCCGGGCGAGGCGCGGATCGCACGCCTCGTCGGCCCGGAGCTGTCGCAGACCATGGGCGCGGGTGTCGCCGTGTTCGACGGCTGCTCGATCGAATGGACGCTGCTCTATGACGAGGTGATCGTCGTCCTCGAGGGCCTGTTCCGCCTGCGCTACGGCGCGTCCCACGAGCATATGATCGAGGCGCGTCCCGGTGACGTGATCTGGCTGCCGGACAAGACGCCGCTGAAATACGAAGGCGAGGCCGCCAAGGTGTTCTACGTGCTCGACCCGGTCGACTGGCGCAAGCGCCACGGTCTCGACTGAGTGGGGAGGCGGGCCGCGGCGGTCCGCCCCATCGGCGGACGGCGTCGCCAATCGGAGGCACGCCCCATGATCGACAGCATCAGCCCGCTCGGCCGGCCCGCCGGGACACTGACGGCCGGCCGCGTTGCGAGCCCGATCGGCGAGATGGTGGCCGTCGTCGACGAGGCGGGCGGTCTCGTCTATCTCGACTTCGTGGAGAAGACCGGGCCGACGCCCGCACCTGAGGCCGATTTGTGGAACGGCCGGCCGGTCCGCTGGGACGATGCGGCGATCGGCGCGGTCGAGGGCGAGATCGGCGCCTATTTCGCCGGACGGCTTCGGGTCTTCTCGGTCCCCGTCCATCCTTTCGGCAATGAATTCGAGCGGACGGTCTGGGACGCGCTCGTCCGCATCCCCTATGGCGAGACGATCAGCTATGGCGAGCTGGCGCGCCGGGTCGGGCGGCCCGGGGCGGCGCGTGCGGTCGGCCGCGCGAATGGCCGCAACCCGGTCGCGGTCGTGGTGCCGTGCCACCGGGTGATCGGAGCAGATGGACGGCTCACCGGCTATTCGGGCGGCACCGAGCGCAGGCGGCGTTGCTCGCGCTCGAGCAGGCGACCACCCCGACGGGCCAGGCGACGCTGCCGCTCGGCGTTTCGGCGGGCAGGACGCGCCGGGTGCTGACGATTACCGACCGCAGCAGATGACCTGCGCCCCGCGCCGCCTGCATCGAGGCGCACCAGGGCAGGCGTCATCCACCGCCATCGAGGAGATGCGCGATCGCAGGAAAATATCGCCCAAGTGCGATTGACAGGCCAGTCGAGCGGAGTCATGATTTTGCCTGACGGTAGAGGTGCATCGGACACTTTCTTCAACCGTCCGCGCATGTGACACGCATGTCATGGCAAGTCGGGGCGACGAGCCGCTGACGCAATTGCCGGCGATGGCGAGGCACGCGGATCGGTGGAGGACGGATCGACTGCAGACCTTCCGTCTGGTCTCAACGTCTGAGTGGAGGAGCCATGACGCCACCGGACAGTCCCCGGAGACCTCGCTGCAAGGCGGGGTCCGGTCCGGCCAGGGACCCGCAGCTCGGCGCTTGACCTTCACGAGGTCGGCGGTGCCCGTGGATCCGCTTCCGGGTCGTTATCCGACATCATCTGTTGAACTGAGCGAGCAAGCCCGTTCCATGTAACGCGTGCGTGCGTCCGGGAACTCGCGATAGATCCGGCATGCAATCGCCGGATGTCTTCGAAAAGTCGTACCCACGACGGCCCCGCCCGCTGACTGCGCGGCGGGGGTTCGTGCGTCGGGGCGCGTGCCGGAGGTGCGGCGGATGCTTGCCGCGCGGGCTGGCCGTACCCGACTTCGGCAGCCCGGAGAGGCGCAGGTTCCAATTGCACCTCCTGTCAGTCCTGCGCGAGCGGCGGAGAAAGGCTGCGGCCATCGCTCGGTTCGACGCGATCGTGACCGCAATCTGGCGGCACCAACTTCCCAAAAATAGCGGCGATCTCGATCTCGCGGCCAAAGTGCCGGATTGACCTCGCGCAATGACCGGGCATCTCCGGACAATAGGATTGAGTTTGTGAACTCAACTGAGGAGATGTCCGCAATGAAGATCGTCAAAGTCGGAATTGTGTTGACCATTGCCAGCTTGCATTCACCCGGTTGAAGCGGTCGCTTCCGAAACTTGCGATACCTAACTGCGGCAGCATCACATGCGACCAGGGTGCGGCGCGCTCGAGGTCGATGGGGTCTGTATCTCGGCTGCGCCGACGCAGACGAAACCTGGACCTGGGAGGCCAGCGCAACGTCACGGCGAAGGTCCTCTGCGGTTTGGCAAGGCGGCAACCTATTGCATCAAGAAGGGCACTTCAAAGCGCGCACCGAGTTGCGCGGCAATCCGTCTGAACTAGTGGAGCGAATTCAACATTTGTCCCGGGTGCGGGGCCGTCTCAAATGTTGAACTCAAGCTCCACTAAGATCATAGGTTTGCTAGTAGCGCTAAATCCAACATTTGCTAGGGAGTGGGCTGCGAAGGATGCAAATGTCGGTTGACCACTAGATGTGAACTTTCAGGAGGTTGTCCATTCGGTCCGGAGAGTCAGCTGATGACACCACACGTCAGCTGATCTGAGCACTCCACACGTTGCGCGAACTTCTACTGACGAGGAACGCAATTTCGGGTGCCCTTAACTGTCCTTGGCGCCTTTTTCAACGGCTTGCTTGAGCATGTCACTCCGTGGACTTGGTCGAGCGCGACGGACATGCTCGAACTCATCGCTCTACGGGTCTGATTCACTGATGCCCGCGCGGACGCGCGCATCTCGACCGATCCGTAGGCATCCGGTGAGCGCCGCAGGCGCGGCCCCGCGACCATGCCATTCCGCTTGACGGCAGCATGCCCCAGGGCCTGATCGGCCGGGAAGCGAGCAGGAGGCGCGCATCAGGCGCACGAGCCGGATCGCCAGCGGCCTGTCGGGGCATGCGCGACATGATCGATCCGATTCCAATTCGCTCGAACATGCTCTAAGGGAAGCCCCCGAGGATGCGCTACCGGCCGAACCGGCGGCGCGCAACGGCGCCGGGTTACGATTTCCGCCATTCGACATGATGTCGGGCCGCCATCGGTCCCGCGGATGCCGATCTCGCGCCAGGGTGCGTAGACACGAGACGACAGGCCGCCGTCACGCTCGGGGCGGCGCAGCCGGCAACGGACCGGCAGGGGTGATCCATGGGCTTCAAATGCGGTATCGTCGGCCTGCCGAATGTCGGCAAGTCGACCCTCTTCAACGCTCTGACGCAGACGGCCGCCGCCGAGGCCGCCAACTATCCCTTCTGCACCATCGAGCCCAATGTCGGCGAGGTCGGCGTGCCCGATCCGCGGCTCGAGAAGCTGGCGGCGACGGCCAAGTCCGCCCAGATCATCCCGACGCGCCTCACCTTCGTCGACATCGCCGGCCTCGTGCGCGGCGCCTCCAAGGGCGAGGGGCTCGGCAACCAGTTCCTCGCCAATATCCGCGAGGTCGATGCCGTGGCCTATGTGCTGCGCTGTTTCGAGGACGACGACATCACCCATGTCGAGGGCCGGATCGATCCGCTCGCCGACGCCGAGACGGTCGAGACCGAGCTGATGCTCGCGGATCTGGAAAGCCTCGAGAAGCGGAAATCGACCATCGAGAAGAAGGCGAAGAGCGGCGACAAGGAGGCCCGGGCCCAGCTCGAAATCATCGAGAAAGTGCTGAAGGTGCTGGCGGCCGGCCAGCCCGCCCGCACCGCCGCCATCACCGACGAGGAGCGGCCCGCCTTCCGCATGCTGCAGCTCCTGACCTCCAAGCCGGTCGTCTATGTCTGCAATGTCGACGAGGGCTCGGCGGCGGATGGCAATGCCCACTCGGCGCGGGTCGCCGAGCTCGCGGCCAAGGAAGGGGCCGGCTGCGTCGTCATCTCGGCGCGGATCGAATCGGAGCTCGCACAGCTCGCGCCCGAGGAGCAGCAGGAATATCTCGCCTCGCTCGGCCTCGCGGAACCGGGGCTCAACCGGCTGATCCGCGAGGGCTACCGCATCCTCGACCTCATCACCTATTTCACCTGCGGTCCCAAGGAGACGCGGGCCTGGACGGTGACGCGGGGGACCAAGGCGCCGAAGGCGGCAGCCGTCATCCACACCGACTTCGAGAAGGGCTTCATCCGCGCCGAGACCATCGCCTATGACGACTATGTCGCCCATGGCGGGGAGGCCGGCGCCAAGGAGGCCGGGCGGATGCGGCTCGAAGGCAAGGACTATGTCGTCGCGGACGGCGACGTCCTGCATTTCCGCTTCGCCAACTGAGGCTGTCAGGCGCCATGCAGCATTTCGAGGACTTTCCGGTCGGGCGGGAGGCGGCGTTCGGCGACCGGCTGGTGACGGGCGAGGAGATCGTCACCTTCGCGCGTGCGTTCGATCCCCAGCCCTTCCATCTCGACGAGGCGGCGGGCCGAGCCTCCATGCTCGGTGGGCTCGCGGCCTCGGGCTGGCATGCCTGCGGCCTTCTCATGCGCATGATCTGCGACGCCTATCTGAACGACACCGCCGGCCTCGGCTCGCCCGGCATCAAAGAGGTGCGCTGGCTGAAGCCGATCCTCGCCGGCGATCGCCTCAGCGCGCGCATGAAGGTGCGCGAGGCGCGACGCTCGGCGAGCCGGCCGGGGCTCGGCATCCTGCAGGTCGACTACGCCCTCCTCAACCAGCGCGGCGAAACGGTGATGACCTGGGACTGCACGCAGCTCATGCGCTGCCGGGAGGCGGGGCCATGACGCGGTTCTTCGAGGACGTGCCGATCGGCGAGGAGATCGCGCTCGGCAGTCATGCCTTCGATGCCGAGGCGATCAAGGATTTCGCCCGCCAGTTCGATCCCCAGCCTTTCCATCTCGACGAGGAGGCGGCCGCCCATTCGCTGTTCGGCGGGCTCGCCGCCTCGGGCTGGCATACGGCGGCAGGCTGGATGACCTGCTTCGTCGCGTGGCGCAAGCGCGAGGCCGAGGAGATGGCCGCGCGTGGCGAGCGGCTGGCGCGGCCGGGCCCCTCGCCCGGCTTCCGCGACATGAAATGGCTGAAGCCGGTGCATCCAGGCGACACGATCAGCTACCGCGCGCGGGTGATAGACAAGGTCGAGCTCAGGTCGCGACCCGAATGGGGACTGGTGGTCAGCCTCAACGAGGGCTTCAACCAGAAGGGCGAGCTGGTCTTCAGCTTCGTCGGCCAGGTGATGACCGAGCGGCGGGCGGCTCCGGTCAGGCCATGAGACGACTGACGGGACGCGGGCCGCTCGGTCTCCATGGCACGGGTGACGGCCGGGCGCGGGGGAATGGGGCGATCGCCGGGAGATCGGCCGACGCATCGCGGCCCGCCACCCTTTCCCAGTTGACCCGGCGCGCGGAACGCTGCACAACACGGCCCCAAGTCGGAGCGTAGCGCAGCCCGGTTAGCGCACTAGTCTGGGGGACTAGGGGTCGGGAGTTCAAATCTCCCCGCTCCGACCATTACCGCTCCGGCCCAATCTCGCCCTTCCAGATCCAGCTCGTCCAGAAGCAACTCGTCCGCGCCGCCAGGACGCGACGGCGTTTCGGCCGCTCCATCGTTGGGCGTGGCCGGGCGGGCGGCGTTGGCCGGTGGCCCGGCGCCCCGGAACGAAAGAGCGCGGCCCCCCGCTGCCGGGAGCCCGCGCCTTTGCGAGATGGGCCGGGCGGCCCGCTCACATCTTCGGCATGATCACCTTGTCGATGACATGGATGACGCCGTTCGAGGCGTCGACATCGGCGGTCACGACCTTGGCGCCACCGACCATGACGCCGTCACGGGCGTCGATCTCGACCATGCCGCCTTCGACCGTCTTCACCTCCATCTGCTTGCCGGCGATATCGCCCGACATCACCTTGCCCGGCACGACATGGTAGGTGAGGATACGGACGAGCTTGTCCTTGTTCTCCGGCTTCAGCAGATCCTCGACAGTGCCGGCCGGCAGGGCCGCGAAGGCCTCGTCGGTCGGCGCGAAGACCGTGAACGGCCCCTCGCCCTTCAGCGTATCGACGAGGCCGGCGGCCTCGACGGCGGCGACCAGTGTCTTGAAGCTGCCGGCCTCGGCCGCGACGTCGACGATGGTCCGGCCCGCGGCATGGGCGGCACCGAAGGGCAGCATCAGCGCCACCGCCACGACGATCGATCTCAGAACGTTCATGTTCTCAACCTCGGATCTTTCGCCCCGATCAGCCACGGACACGCGACCTTGCCAGAACAATTGCAGCATAACTCGCGATGACGGCCGATATCGACCACCACTTGCCGATAACGATGAAGTTTCGGGGCGTCGTTTGTCGCCGCACCGCGCGGCGAATGCTTGGATAACGCTCGCTACGACAGATCGGATCATTCGCCCGCATGGCGGGTGCAGAGCCTCACACGAACGTGATCTTGCGGGCGGGATGAAATTCAGAATGGATCGGGGCGAACCATGCTCCCGCACTCACGGGGCCGATAGCGGCCCGGCGGAGGAAAATCCGCCGAAGCGAGCGTGGAGCTCCGATCTGACGACATGGTTACGAGAAGGCGCATCACAGGATCAGTGCGGAGATGGCGGCAGGCGGAGAGCGCGGCGAGGGGACGCCCGGTGTCGCCGCGTCCCTTCAGCTCTTCAGGCGGTAGCCGGTCCTGAAGATGATCCACACGATGAAGAGGCACAGCGCCAGGAAGCCGAAAATCATGGCGAGGCTGAGCTCGATCGGCACGTCGCCGAGCCCGTAGAAGCTCCAGCGGAAGCCGCTCACCAGATAGACGACCGGATTGACGAGGCTGGCAGCCCGCCAGAACGGCGGCAGCACGTCGATCGAATAGAAGGTGCCGCCAAGAAAGGTCAGCGGCGTGATGATGAGCATCGGCACCACCTGCAGCCGCTCGAAGCCGTCCGCCCAGATGCCGATGATGAAGCCGAGCAGGCTGAAGGTCAGCGCCGTCAGCACCAGGAAGCCGATCATGGCGAAGGGGTGCTCGATCCGCACCGGCACGAAGAGCGAGGCCGTCGCCAGGATGACGAGGCCGATGATGACCGACTTGGTCGCGGCCGCCCCGACATAGCCGATGACCACCTCGAGGAACGAGACCGGCGCCGAGAGGATCTCGTAGATCGTGCCGATGAAGCGCGGGAAATAGATGCCGAAGGAGGCGTTCGAGACGCTCTCCGTCAGGATCGTCAGCATCATCAGGCCCGGCAGGATGAAGGCCCCATAGGAGACGCCGCCGATTTCCGGCATGGCCCGGCCGATCGCCGCGCCGAACACCACGAAATAGAGCGAGGTGGCGATGACGGGCGAGATCAGGCTCTGCCCGAGCGTGCGGCCGAAGCGCGACATCTCGAAATGATAGATGGCAAGGATGGCGCGATAGTTCATGGCTTGCGCCTCACCAGATCGACGAAGATGTCCTCGAGCGAGCTCTGCGTGGTGCGCAGGTCGCGCATCGACAGGCCCGCCTCGCGCAGGTCGGCGAGAAGCTGGGTGATGCCGGTCCGGCCGGCCCGCGTGTCGTAGACGTAGATCAGCTCATGGCCGTTCGCCTCGAGGCGGAGGTCGTATTTCCGCAAGGCGGCCGGCACCGTCGTCGTCGGCGCGGCAAGCTCGATCGCCAGCTCCTTGCGACCGAGCTTCTGCATCAGCTTCGCCTTCTCCTCGACGAGAACGATCTCGCCGTGATTGATGACGCCGACCCGGTCGGCCATCTCCTCGGCCTCCTCGATGTAGTGCGTCGTCAGGATGATGGTGACGCCGTCGGATCTGAGGCCGCGCACCAGATTCCACATGTCCTGGCGCAACTCGACATCGACGCCGGCGCTCGGCTCGTCGAGGAAGAGCACGCTCGGCTCGTGGGCGAGCGCCTTGGCGATCATCACGCGGCGCTTCATGCCGCCCGACAGCGTGCGGATATGGTCGTTGCGCTTGTCCCACAAGGAGAGCTGGCGCAGCACCCTCTCGACGATCTCGGGCGAGCGCGGCTTGCCGAACAGGCCGCGGCTGAAGGAGACGGTGTCGCGCACGCGCTCGAAGGCGTCGGTCGACAGCTCCTGCGGCACGAGGCCGATCAGCGAACGGGCCTGCCGGTAGTCGCTCTCGATGTCGAAGCCGTCGACGGTGATGACGCCGCTCGAGCGCTTGACGATGCCGCAGACGATGTTGATGAGCGTGGTCTTGCCGGCGCCGTTGGGCCCGAGCAGCGCGAAGATCTCGCCACGCCGGATGTCGAGGTCGATGGTCTTCAGCGCCTCGAACCCCGTCGCGTAGGTCTTCGAGACGCCCTTGATGGCGATCATCGGTGACATGAAGCCTCGCTCATGCAGCGCACCGCTCCAGCGAGCCAGGATAGGCGCGCCAACCTCATGGCCCGTCGCAAAATGATGTTCCTCGCCTTGTCACATTTCCTTCGGCGAACCGGCCGCCACTTCGCCTGAACGGCGGGCGCCGCGACAGCCCGCTCAAACCTGACCGAAAGCGGCGGGAGAAGACGCGGGCCCACCCAGACGCTACGCCGGCCCAGCGAAGTTGGATCGTCCACCCAAGCCCGTGCCCGCCAGAGGCATGTGGTCGCTCGCGGGCGCTTGGCAAGCGGCGGCAGCCAGCAGAGGCGGGGGGCGCGCCATATCGCGGCCCGACCGCGGCATTCGGGCAACGCCGGGACGACGCCGGGCGTTCCCGAGCGGGGGCGCAGGAAGACCTCGGCAGTCGGGCGTCGGAGGAGGCGGCAGCCGGTGCCTCAGAACCAGACGCCGGGGAAGCGATAGCGTGGCCGCATGGCGATCGGGCCGAAGCCGACGAGCGAGACCATGGGCTCCTCGGCGACCTCGATCGGCGGCAGCAGCGTGCCACGATCGACAGACCTGAGGCGCGCGATACGGTCCTCGGTGCGGGGATGGGAGCGCAGGACCGAGGGCTGCGGGATGCGCCGGCCGCCCGGCACCAGGTCCTCCCAGAGATGGCCCTGGTAGCGCTCGATGCGGCCGAGCGCGGAAGCGAGGCCCATGGGGTCGCCGGTGAGGGCGGCGCCGTCGAGATCGGCGTCGTACTCGCGCGTGCGGGACAGTGCGAGCTGAAGGAGGCTGCCGAGCGTCGGGGCGAGATAGAGCAGGAGGATGGGGAGCCAGGGCACCCGCGTCGCGCCGGTGAAGATCGAGGGCAGGTTGATCAGCACGAGCGCGAGGGCCGTCCAGGCCATGATCTGCGTGAAGCGCGTCATCAGATCGGCGAGCCCCATGACACGCAGGTCGTGATTGCGGATGTGGCTGATCTCATGGGCGATCACACCGGTCAGCTCGCGCAGGCTGAGCTTGCGCAGCATGCCCTCCGTCAGGGCGATGGTCGCATGGCCCGGCCGACCGACGGCGAAGGCGTTGAGCGTCGCGCTCGGCACCAGATGGATCGCAGGGGGCGCGGCGAGCCCGGCCCGCCTGGAGATCTCACCGACGATCCTCAGGATCTGAGCGCCATGGCGGGGATCGAGCGGACGGGCCCGGTAGAGGCGCATCACCGCCTCGGGCGGCAGGCCGGGGGCGAGGAAGGCGAGCGCCGCCACCGCGGCGGCGGCGGCGATCATGCCGATCCAGCCCCACAGGAGCAGCGCGGAGACGGCGGTCAGGAAACCGATGCCGGCAACGAGGAGGTAGGTCTCGCGGGCGTTGCGCGACTGCATCCGCCGCTCGCGCAGCGCCGCCTCGCCATTGGCGTCGACGGCGACCTGCGAAGGGGTGGGTGCGCCCTGCCCGAACAGCGAGCGGGCAATGTCTCGGCGGGAGAGCGGACGGCGTCCGGGCATGGCACTCTCGCTCATCGGCGTCCCCCCCTCGAGCCTCGATCGCAGCCGTTGCGACCGATGCCGGCCGCAACATCTTCGCTCGCCGGACTCATCGCAAAAGACGCGAAGCCCGGACGATACGCGAATGAAGCCGAAATCTGTCAGAACGATGGACGGCCGGCGAGATGCACAAGCATGCGGACGCCAGGATTGCTCCAATCGCAGTTAATCCCGCTGCGGATCATCGAGCGCACGCCCCGGTCAGACCTTCAGCTCGGGCAGATCACGGAACAAGTCGAGCGCCTCGGGATTGGCGAGCGCCTCCTTGTTCTTGACGGTGCGGCCGTGGATCACGTCGCGCACGGCGAGCTCGGTGATCTTGCCCGATTTGGTGCGCGGAATATCGGCGACCGCAAGGATGCGGGCGGGAACGTGGCGCGGCGTCGTGCCGGCGCGGATGCGCGCCTTGATGCGGTCGACGAGCGCCTCGTCGAGCACATGGCCGGGTCGCATCACCACGAACAGCACGACGCGGACATCGCCTCCGACATCCTGGCCGACGACGATGCTCTCCTGGATCTCGGGCAGGCTCTCGACCTGACGGTAGATCTCGGCAGTGCCGATCCTGACGCCGCCGGGATTGAGCGTCGCGTCCGAGCGGCCGTGAATGATCACGCCGCCATGCGCGGTCCATTCGGCGAAGTCGCCGTGATGCCAGATGTTGGGGAAGCGGGCGAAATAGGCGTTGTGATATTTCTGGCCGTCCGGATCGTTCCAGAAGGCGATGGGCATGGAGGGAAACGGCCTCGTGCAGACGAGCTCGCCCTTGCCGGCGGCGAGATGGTGGCCGTCCTCGTCGACCACGTCGACCGCCATGCCGAGGCCCGGCCCCTGGATCTCGCCGGCATAGACCGCGCGGTCAGGCACGCCGAGCACGAAGCAGCCGCAGATGTCGGTGCCGCCGGATATCGAGGCGAGATGCACGTCGCGCCGGATGGCGTCGTAGACGAAGGCGAAGCCCTCGGGCACGAGCGGCGAGCCGGTCGAGAGGATCATGCGCACGGTGTCGAGCCGGTGGGTGTCGATCGGGCGGAGCCCGCTCTTCCTCAAGGCGTCGATGAACTTCGCCGAGGTGCCGAGATGGGTGACGCCCTCGCGGTCGGCGAGGTCGAAGAGCACATTGCCCGAGGGGTAGAACGGCGAGCCGTCATAGAGCACCAGCGTCGCCCCCGAGGCGAGGCCCGAGACCAGCCAGTTCCACATCATCCAGCCGAGCGTCGTGAAGTAGAACAGCCGGTCGCCGGGCTTCAGCTCGCAATTGATCCGCTGCTCGGAGAGATGCTTCAGCAGCGTGCCACCGGCCGAATGGACGATACATTTCGGGATGCCGGTCGTGCCCGAGGAGAAGAGGATGTAGAGCGGGTGGTCGAAGGGCAGCTTCAGGAAGAGTGGCCGGCGATGCGGCGAGGCGGGATCGAAACCGCGCCAGGCCTCGGCCTTCGGCACGGCGGCGGCCACGTCGTCGGCCTCGCCGAGATAGGAGACGATCAGCACGCGCTTCAGCGAGGGCAGACTGTCGACGATCTCCTTCAGCTTGTCGGCGATGCGGATGACCCGGCCGTTGTAGTGATAGCCATCGACGGCGACGAGCACCGTCGGCTCGATCTGGCCGAAGCGGTCGAGGACGCCCGGCGCTCCGAAATCGGGCGAGCAGGACGACCAGATGGCGCCCGATGCGGCCGCCCCGAGGAGCGCGGCGACGCCCTCGGGCATGTTGGGCAGGATGGCGGCGACCCGGTCGCCCGGCATCACGCCGGCGGCGCGGAAGGCCTCCTGGAAGGCGGCCGCCTCGCGGTTGAGGTCGGACCAGCTCATGCGGCGGGCGACCTTGTCCTCGCCCTGAAAGACGATGGCGACGGTATCGTCGTTCCTGACCAGAAGATTCTCGGCGTAGTTCAGCCGCGCGCCTGGAAAGAAGCGGGCACCCGGCATGCGGTCGCCGGCCTCCAGATGGGGGGCGGGGCCCTTGTCGCCGCGGACCCCGTGCACGTCCCAGGCGAGGCTCCAGAACCGGCCGGGCTCCTCGACGGAGTAGCGGTGAACGCTCGCATAGTCGGCGAACTCGCGGCCGCTCGCCTGCGAGAGCGCGGCGGCCAGCCGTCCGAGATTGCCACGCGCGGCCGCACCCGGCTCGGGGCGCCAGAGGGGGTCTGTCATGCTCGCTTCCTCAAAGTCAGTCCGGGCGGCGGCGGGAAAGAGAAACCGGACCCGCGCGGCAGGTCGTGTCCCCTTCACTAGATCATGTTCGACCCGGATGGAATTGGATCGATCGGGCCGGCGAGCGCCATGGAGGCGTGTCATGCCCTTGTCGGGTTCGGCCCGCGCGCAGGCCGGCCAAAGCCGCTGGCGCCGAGACATCGGTCCGCCAGGCATCGAGGGGGCGCGATCCTCGCTTAAGGATTGATCCCTGTCATTCCCCGGTCGGAGAAGGACGCCAGAATGCAGCTTCCGAAAATCGCCGATTGAAGAAAATCCGTGCGGCACGGTCTGGCCCGGCTCGTTCGTCCACGCCAGTCTCCATGAGGGATTCACCTGGTCGCATACTGAGTATATTGGGCTTGCGACCGGGATGCTTTCGTTGCATGAACGAGAGCCCAACATTTGCGGGGGTTGATTCGTTCAACAACGCAAGTGCTTCGGATGGGAATCGTGCCGGCTGGGCATGATCGCCCAGGTTGTCCGCGTTTCGTGCCCTCCCGTATCTGCGTCGCTTCGAGCCGGATCCCAGATGCCGATCGTCTTCCTCAATCCGCCAGGGCGGCCGCAATGAGGCGCCGTCGCGCCAAGAAGGTCGCAGGAGCCGCCGGCCCTGATGGCCGGGGTCGGGGCCGGATGCGCGCCCTGTCGATGACCGTAGTGCTCGCCATCGTTGCGGCAGGCGCGATCGCGCTGGCGACCGGACGGCTCGAACGGGTGGAAATCCGCTCGGCGCGGGAGATCCTGGCGCCACTGACCGGCGTCGCCGACGGCATCGAGATCAACGGGCCGATCCGCCTCAGCGATCATCCGAGGATCGAGGTGGTGTCGGGACGGCTACGTTTCGCCACGCCCGCCGAGAGCCTCATCGGCCCCGCCAACGCCGCCGACACGCCCGATCCGCTGCCCGAGCTCGAGCTCGTCTCGCCACGCTTCGTGATGGTGCCCGAGACGGCCTCCGGCGCCGCCGGATCGTCTCCAGTACGCGATGGCCACACGTCGGCCTGGACCGAACGGCTGCTCGGCGAGGCTCTCGCCGGGCTCGGCTATCGCTCGCTGAGGGTGCGCGACGGAACCGTGCTGATGCAGGGCGCGATTGGCCGCGACGTGGAGCTTTCCGGCCTCAACGGCGACTTCACCATCATGCCCGGACGCGACCGGGCGATCGGGACAGGCGCCTTCGCCATGCTCGGCGAGACGGTGAGGTTCGACATCGGCTTCGGCCTCGGCGGGCGCGGCGTGCCGGATGCGCGGGGCCACCGGCCGGTCCGCTTCACCCTCGCCAGCGATCTCTTCAATGCCACCTATGACGGCGATGCCGGCTATCGGGACGGCCTCAGCCAGGAAGGCCGGCTGCGCCTCGGCATCACCGATTTCCATGGGCTTGCGGCCCGGCTCGGCATTCCCGTGCCGCGCGAGCGCGGCTGGACGGCGATCGCGGCGGAAGGACAGCTCTCCGTGCAGGGCGGCAAGCTCGCGATCAGCGGCGCCAAGCTGCGGATCGACAATGACGAGGCGGACGGCTCGCTCTCCTTCGACCTGACGCATGAGCGGCCGATGCTCGACGGCACGCTCGACTTCCGCTCGCTCGGGGTGCTGTCGGAGGCACCCTGGACGCCGATGGACGCGCTGGCCGCGGCATCGCTCGACGTCGGGCGCTCGCTCGGCCTGACGTCCGAGGAGACCTTGGCCGGCCCGCTCGCCTTCCTCGATCGCTTCGATGCCGATCTGCGGATCTCGGCCACCTCGCTGCGGCTCGGGCCCATCGAGACCGGACGGACGGCCGCCTCGATCTCGGTCCGTGCGGGCCGGGTCAGCGGCGAGATCGCCGAGCTGGCACTTTGCGGCGGCACCGCCGTCGGGCGGTTCGGGGTGGATGCGAGCCTGCCGATCCCGAAAGTGTCGGCCGCGGGCTCTGCCAGCGAGGTGTCGCTCGACGAATGCCTCGGCTCGCTGATCGGTGCTGCGGTGCTGACCGGCAGCGGCGACATCGCCTTCGACCTCTCGGGCAGCGGCGCACAGATCGACGCGGTGTTGCGGACGCTCGCGGGAACGGCAGACCTGACGCTCGCGGGGCGCGGGCGCCTCTCTGGGGGACCGGCGCGGGCGCTCGCCCTCGCCTTCGGCGTCCAGGGAGAGACCTCCGGAGCGGTGCACCCGATCGATCTGGAGGGGTTGAAGGCCCGGCTCTCCTTCGCGGGCGGGCGGATGCTGCTGGACGACGTCGCCATCGGCGGCGCGGGTCAGGCAGTCGAGGTCGCCGGCAGTGCCTCGCTCGACGGCAAGGCGATACGGCTTTCGATCCGCACCGACGGCGCGACCGACCGGACCGGCTCCGAGGGCGCGGCCGGGCGGGTGATCGGGGGAAGCTGGGCAGCGCCTCAGATGCTCGAGCCCGGCGGGCGCGCCAGCGCGACGTCCGACTGAGCATCCGGTTGCATCGGCTTTCCAGCTCATCTAAACGCCAGGGGCTCCTTCGAGGCGACGCGACCCGTCGCCCCCCTAGGAGGTGCCGAGGCCGGCATGCGACCTCGCCCCGTTGCCGCCATCTCTCAGCGCCACCATCGGCACCGGACAACGAAGGATCGAGCCCCATGCGCCGACAGGTCACGCCCGTAGCCCTTGCCCTCCTCGCGCTCCTCGCCCTGCCGCCGGCATCGCACCTCGCCGCGGAAGAGGCCACGGCTCCGGCGACGGCAAGCTCGGCCACCAGCGGGTCGGGCGGATCGACCACAGCCGACGACAGCGCCGCCGGCGCGGCGAGTGGCGCCAGCGGCACGACCGACGGCGCGACGACTGGGGAATCGGCCGCGAGTTCGGGCGAGGCCGCCGGCGAGGTCACGAGCTCGGGCGCGACGGGGGGCGAGGCGGCCGCCCCCACCGTCAGCACCTCGACGACGCCGGCCACCGATGCCTCCGGCGATGCAAGCAAAGGGGCGAGCGATAGCGCCGGCAGCAGCAGCACGGCCGCATCCGGAACGACAGGCTCGGACGCGACGGCGGGCGGCGAGGCGGCCGTGACGACGACAGGGACGGGCACGGCCGAAACCGGCGCGACCGAGACCGGCGGGACCAGCGCGAGCGGGACAAGCACAGGGGCTACCGGCACGGCCGCGGGCAGCACGGGCGCGGACAGCACGGGCGCAACGAACGGCGACGCTGCCGGCTCCAGCGCTGCCGGCAGCGGAGCGGCCGCCACGACCGGGGATGCCGCCGCGAGTGACGCGACGACATCGGCGACAGGGGGAGCCACCGCGGCGACCGCCGGCAGCAGCTCGACCGACACGGACACTTCCGACACCGGCTCGACCGACGCTGCGACGAGCGGCTCGAGCGCGACCGCACCGGCCACGGCATCCACGACATCGACCGGCTCGGATTCCGCCGGCGCCACCGCACCGGAGACGGCCGAGGCGACCGCCACGGCCGATCCCTATCCCCACTCGAAGGCCGAGCGCCTGAGCGTCGCGACCTGGGGCGGAGCATTCGGCGAAGCCCAGCGCCTCGCCGTGCTCGATCCCTTCACTGCCGCCTCGGGGATCGCCGTCGACGTCACCGAGCACGGCGCCGCCCCCATGGTCGCATCCGGCGCCGAGCAGGGCTTCGATGTCGCCGACCTGCCCGCGGGCGTGGCGGCGAAGGCCTGTGCCGACGGCCTGCTCTTGCCGATCGACCGCTCGGCGCTCGATGCGGCTGCGGGCGATGTCGCCGTCGGCGATTTCCTGCCGGGCGCCATCGACACCTGCTCGGTGGCGAGCGTCGCCTGGTCGTCGGTCGTCGTCGTCGATCCCGGCCAGTTCAAGAAGGACGCACCCAAGAGCCTCGCCGACCTGTTCGACACCAAGCGGTTCCCCGGCAAGCGGGCCTTCCCCAAGGGGCCGCGCTATGTCCTCGAGATGGCGCTGATGGCCGACGGCGTGCCCGCCGCCGAGGTCTATCAGACGCTCGCGACCGCCGCCGGCGAGGCGCGCGCCCTCGCAAAGCTCGATGCGATCCGCGACAGCATCGTCTGGTGGTCGGCACCGGACGAGCCGTTGAAGCTCATCGCCGACCAGACGGTCGTCGCCGCGGTCGCCTTCAACGGCCGCGCCTTCGTCGAGATCGCCGGCGGGTTGAAGCCCTATCAGGTGATCTGGGACGGCCAGATCTACGATCTCGACGTGTGGGCGATCGCACGCAGCACGCGGCACCGGGAGGATGCGCTGAAGTTCGTCGCGACTGCGACGCGGCCCGACAGTCTCGCCGCCCTCGCGCGCTGGTTCCCCTATGGTCCGATGCGCCGGTCGGCCGTGGCGATGGTCGGAGCGCATGCCACGCTCGGCATCGAGATGGCGCCCTATCTGCCGACCACGGACGTCAATTTCGCGACGGCGCTGAGGCTCGACGAAGCATTCTGGGCGAGCCACGAGGCGGCGCTGGCCAAGCGGCTCGACGACTGGCGAGCGGGCGCGGCGGCAAGCGGCGGCAGCGGCGAGGCCGGCTCGGGCAATTCCGGCTGACGATCGGGAGACCGGCGCGGCGGCGGCCGCTCACGCGCGCTCCCCGGCGCTCGCGTCCTCGTCGCCATGGGTGACGCCGCTGACGAGGTTATGGGCGAGGAGGTGCTCGCTCGAGAGGTCGGTCCTCACGAGGGGCACGGTGCCGGCCGCGGCGATCGCCGCAAGGGCGATGCGCCACGCCTCGACCGCCGCCGCGACGGTCACCGCCCGGAAGCGGACGGTCCCGCCCGGCCGCGTCTGCGCGAGGCGGCCGATGTCGGCCCGGATCACGGTTGCGATCTTCGGATAGCCGCCGGTCGGCTGGCGGTCGGCCATCAGCACCATCGGCTGGCCGTCGCCGGGCACCTGGATGGCGCCAAGGGGAATGCCGTCGGAGACGATGTTGAAGCCCTTCAGGTGGCGAAGCGCGGGGCCTTCCATCAGATAGGCCATGCGGTCGCTGCGGGCCGAGAGGCGCCAGGGCGTGCCGAGAAAGGCCGCCATTTGATCGGGGGCGAAATAGTCGTCCTGCGGGCCCGGCACGACGCGGATCAGGGTCCCGTCCGGCTCGCGACCGTCCCTTGCAGGCGAAGCATCGACGATCCGCGCGGTCTCGGGACCGGCACCGCCCGAAGGTCCGATCGGGACGAGATCGCCGGCACGGAGCGCCCGGCCGGCAAGCCCGCCAAGGCCTGAGCGCGTGTGCGTCGCGACCGATCCGAGGACGGCGGGGAGGGCGATGCGGCCGGCGAAGGCGACATAGCACCACGAGCCCGCCTCGCCGCTGCGGATCGAGAGCGTCTCGCCCGGCCGCAAGGTCAGCAGCACCGCGCCAGGCATCGGCCGCCCCTCGTGCACCACCTTGAACTGGCCGCCGGCGATGGCGAGACCTAGGGGCGCGCCCTCGGCCGCGATCGTCAGGCCGCCCGCAGAAACCTCGATGGCGCCGGCCCTTGGGCCACTTCCGGCGAGGCGTGTGGCGAGCAGGAAGGCGAGCGGGTCCATCGGGCCGGCCGGCGTCACGCCCGCCTGCAGATGCCCGTCGCGGCCCTCGTCCTGGATGGTGACCTGCGGCCCGGCCGCGAGGATCCTGACGGCGGCGGCGCTCACCTTGCGGGCTCCCGGCGGGCGACGATCTCACCGGTGGCGGCGCGGGCCTCGAGCCGGTCGAACTCGTCCCTGCCCACCGCCTCGAAGCGGAGGCGATCGCCGACGGCGGCGAAGGTCTCGGGCGTCCGGGCGATCGAGAACATGCGCTCGGGCGTGCGGCCGATCACCCACCAGCCGGTCGGCATCGCCATGGTGGTGACGAGAGCCATGCCGCCGCCGATCATGACGGCGCCCGGCTGGTGCGGCGGGCGGGGCGTCGCCCGGCGCGAGATGGCGAGCGCGGCGGCGAGGCCGCCCAGATAGCAGTGGCCGGGCGCGAAACCGTACATGTAGATGCGGTAGACGGCGCCGAGATGGAGCGCACCGCCTCGTCCGCGCCGATGCCGGCAGTCCTCGGCGATGGCGGCGAGATCCTCGCCATGGCCGGCCTCGTAGCAGCAGGGCAGCGTCCAGGTCCGGCCCGCAGGCCGCGTGGAGGCCACGGCCCCCGACAGGCCGATGGCCGCCCGGGCGAGCGCGTCGCGGGGGACTGCCAGCGGATCATAGTGGATCATCAGCGAGCGGAAAGTCGGCACGAGCTCGCGGACTCCGGCGATCTCGGCATCGGCGAGGGCGGCCTCCAGCATCAGCACGAGGTCGTGGATCGCCGGATCGACCGTATCGCCGAACTCGACGACGAGTGCCATCTCGCCGGCATCGCGGATCATGGGCGAGGAAAGGGGAGCATCACCGGCCGCCGCGCCGGCCACCTCGCCGCCTGCCGTCATGGCGCGAAGGCCGCGAGCGGGACGCCGGCTTCCTCGAGGCGGGCGCGGACACGGGCGGCCACCTTGAGCGCGTGCGGCCCGTCGCCATGCACGCAGACCGAGCCGAACGATGCCGCGACCCGGGTGCCGTCGCCGGTGACGATGGCGCCTTCCTCGACCATGCGCAGGACATGGCCGGCCGCCTCGTCGGCATCCTCGATCATGGCGCCGGGCAGGCCGCGGCTGACGAGCTGGCCGCGCGCATCATAGCCGCGATCGGCAAAGATCTCTCCGACGGCCCTGAGGCCGGCCGCCTCGGCCGCCTTCATCTGCTCGCTGGCGGCGATGGCGAGCTGCACGAGGGAGGGATCGGCGGCCCGCGCACCGCGCGAGACGGCATCGGCGATGCTGCGGTCCTCGGCCGCCATGTTGGCGAGCGCACCATGGGCCTTGAAATAGGTCAGCCGGTGGCCGGCATAGGCCGCGAGCGCCGCCGCCGCACCGATCTGATAGGCGACAAGGCGCTCGATCTCGCCGGCGCTCAAGGGGATGCGCCGCCGGCCGAAGCCCTGCAGATCGGCAAAACCGGGATGGGCGCCGACCGCGACGCCCTTCTCGCGGGCGATGCGGAAGGTCTCAGCCATGATGTCGGGGTCGCCGGCGTGGAGGCCGCAGGCGACATTGGCCGAGGTGACGATCGCCAGCATGGCGCGATCGTCGCCGGCGCGCCAGGCGCCGAAGCCCTCGCCGAGATCGGCATTCAGATCGATCGTCGCCATGCTCGCGTCCTGCTCCTGCGCCCGCCGCCCGGGCCGCCACCAGTCGTTGCTCGCGTCCGCGGCCATCTGGCCGAGGCCATGGTAGCGCGCCGACCTTGCGGGCTCCAGCACCCGCGAACGGGCGGCCGCGGAGCCAGCTCCCGCTTCCTCATGTGCCACGCGATCACAAGCAAAACCCCGATCATTTACCGGAAGGATACTTATCCTCGCCCGTACGCAGATCCGCAGATAGTATCCCCATGCGTCACGCGATCCACCGAATAGCGGTCACGAAAAAGAAAGATCAGATATGACCGAGATATCGCCACTCGTGCAGCCAAATCTCGAAACGAAGACTGCAATCTCCTACGCCACACCAGTCGGCGGTCTGTCGGCAAGGGTCTCGCGCGACGCTTCGGAGGCGGCCGCCCGGCTGGTCATCGACTGGCTGGCGGCCCGCGTGCTCGGTGTCGAGCCGGCGGTGCTGACCCAGCCCAATCGCGGCCGGGCGCCGCTCGCGCTGTCGCGTCAGACGGCCATGTATCTCGCCCATGTGACGCTCGGCCTGACGCTCACCGAGGTTGGCCGCATGTTCGGGCGCGACCGCACCACGGTCGCCCATGCCTGCGCGCTCATCGAGGACCGAAGGGACGACGCCCGCACGGATCTGACATTGTCGCTGCTCGAAGGGCTCATCACCGCCCATTTGCGGCGCATGGGCGAGGATGCCGGGGCGGGGGCGGCACGATGAGCGCGGCACGAGGGAAAGCGCCGGCGCCCGATCCGAACCGCCCGCTCATCGCCTGCCTGAGGCAGCTCGCCGCGCCCGATGCCTATCTGGATCCTGGCGACGCCCGGGCCGGCCGGCCCGCGCTCATCCATGGCCCGGCCCGTCGCGGCGCGAGCGGCATCCGTGAGATCGAGCACGCCGACTGCGAGCGACTGATCGGCAACGGCCTCGTCGAGTGCCGCGACGGGCGTTGGAAGCTGTCGAGGGCGGGCGTGCTCTTCCTCAAGCGCCGGCTCGCAGGCGGCGAGGACCCGCATCGCGCCCAGCATCAGGCGCTCAAAGTCTCGCGCGTCGAGATGGCCGAGGGCGGCAGGGCGCAGCAGACCGTCACGATCGATGAGGCCGAGAGCCCGCTCGCCTGGCTGCGCAGCCGTCGCGACAAGTCCGGCCGGCCGATGCTGTCGGATGCCCAGTTCACGGCCGGCGAGCGCTTGCGCGCCGAGTTCTGGTTCGCCCAGATGACGCCGCGGGTGACCACGAACTGGTCGGCATTCGAGGGCGGGGGGCGCGGCTCGGGTCCGTCGGCGGCCGGCCATGTCCGCGACGAGGTGCTGGCCGCGCGGACCCGCGTGACCCGCGCGCTCACGGCGGTCGGGCCCGAGCTCGCCGGCGTCCTCATCGATGTCTGCTGCCACCTGAAGGGCATCGAGGCGGTCGAGGAGGCCGAAGGCTGGCCACAGCGCTCGGGCAAGGTGCTGCTGTTGATGGCGCTCACCCGGCTCGCCCGCCATTGGGGCTATGAGCGGGGCGACGAGGCGGAGGCGAGCATCCGCGCGCGGCTCGTGCACTGGGGAGCGGACGACTACCGCCCGACCGTCGATCGCCCGGAGTGAAGCGCGCTCAGGACGCTGCGAGGACGGCGCCCGCGTCGGCCCGGATGCGCGTCGCCATCGAGGCGAGGCCGTTGGAGCGCTGCGGCGTCAGATGCTCCCTGAGGCCGAGCCGGTCGAAGACGGCGAGCGTGTCGGTGTCGAGGATCTCGCGGGCCGTGTGGCCCGAATGGATGGCGAGGAGGATGGCGACGAGGCCCTTGACGATATGGGCGTCGCTGTCGCCGGAGAAATCGAGGCGCGGACCGTCCGGGCCGTCGACCAGCCGCGTCACCAACCAGACCTGGCTCGCACAGCCGCGCACCTTGTTGGCCTCGGTGCGCTCGCTCTCGTCCATGGGGGCGAGTGCGCGGCCGAGCTCGATGACGTAGCGGTAGCGATCCTCCCAGTCGTCGATCAGTGAGAAATCCGCTTCGATGCTTGCAAGGTCTGGCAGGCTCACTTGGCTCTCGATGGTCTTTGTGGACGCTCTCGATGGGCTCTCGATGGTCTCTCGATGCGTCCGGCCACCCCACGGGCGGCCACCTGTTCGGGTTGTAAAGGTTTTCGCCGCCGAATGGAAACGGCCCGGACGCGGGGTGGGGGGGCCGGAGGCGCTCCCTCATGCCGCCGCAAGCGGTCCGTTCGCCCATGATAGAGAGCGCCGCCGGCCTCTCGCCACCTGATACCAGCGCGCATCAGTCTCGACTGGTGATACAGTTGGATGCGCGCCGGTGTATACTTTGCTTGCGCGCGGCCGCCCCGCCAACCCCGCGCGCGTGTTCCACCTCGCGGCCGCCCCGCCACCCCGCGCGCGTGTTCCACCTGCGAAAGTCAGAGCTTTCGCTCGCTGGCATTGTCCGTCGTCAGCCGCTCGTGCCGTCCGGACCGACCGGCTCGCCATAGGCCTCGGCGGCGGGATCGAAGCCGTCCGGCATGCCATAGCCCGCCGAGGAACGGACCCTCGGCACGAGGGGGCAGCCGCGCGCGTCGAGGAGCGTGCCATCGCCCTCGCCAGTCCCACCGGCATAGGAGCCGGTCTCCAGATCGCGCGCCGAGCCGCCGTCCCAGAAGCTCGCCTCGCGCGCGTCCTGCCGTCCGCCCGCCACCTCGACCGGACGATCGCCGGTCGCCAGCTCGGTGAGGAGGCTCGCGCCGAATTTCGCCTTCTCGACGAAGACGTCCCAGGCCTCGCCCGCCCGTGTGCATGCGGCCGGCTCGCGCTCGCAGAACGTCATCGCCCAGCCGAGCTTGTCGGCGGCGATGGCGGCGAGCTGGTGCTGCTGGTCGCGGTCGGTCGGCAGAAGCAGAATGGCCACGCCGGCAATGACTGCCATGCGGAAGAGCGACATGTCTGACCCCATATTCACCTGCGCCATTCGACAGGCGGCGCTTGGCGTCAGTGCTAGCAGACCTCAGCGAAGGAACTGCCAAGGCGGGCGACGGCATTTGCCGCGAATTTCTGTCGAATTGCAGGGATCGTGGTGAGGAACTCGTATTTTCCTCCCGATGGCGGCCGGATTAGCTCTTCATTAGCGTTAATGGGCGACAGTCCGCCTGTCACATGAGTTGATGGGGACGGCGCATGTTGCGCCGCGGATTTGTCTTGCGTACCGACCTCCTCGACCGGCCGGCTGGCCGGAGCGATGCCTTTCTCGGCCTCGTCCATCGATCGGCGCTCGCCGATCCGCTTGAAGCCGAGCGCCACCGCGCCTTCATCGCCTCGCGTATGCTCGGCGGCGTGCTCGCCGCGCTGGTGCTCGCCGCCTTCGTCATGGCGACCGGCCGTGCCGGCGGCTTCACGCTGTTCGCCGCGCTTTGGTTTCTCGCGCCGGTCGCCATCGCGTTGATCGTCGCGGCGACGGGTCGGCTGCGGATCGGGGAGTGGCTCGCCGCGCTCGCGATGCCGGCACTGGCGGTCACCGGCGGGCTTCTTTCCGGCGACATTCGCCTCGTCGCGGTCGCGTGGCTGGTGACGGCACCGGTCGAGGCGGCGCTCTCGAGCGACCGGCGGATGGTAGCGCTTGCCGCCTTCGCCGCAGCAGCAGGGCTCGTCGCCCTCGTCGTCGCCGAGCGTCTCGGGCTCTTCCCGCCGCCACCGCTCGCCCTCGGCGATGTCAGACTTCTCGATGGGCTCGGCACCATCGCGGCGATCGTCTATGTGGCGGCGGCGATCGCAACTCTGCAGGAGCTGCACCTGAGCGGCGAGCGGGCGATCCGCTCGAGCGACCGGCGCATCCGCCTCCTCGCCGATCACGCCTCCGACCTCATCACCCGCCACGACGGCGAGGGGCGGATGCGGCACGCCTCCGGCCGGGGACGCCGGCTGATCGAGGTGGCCGTCGGCAATGGCATCGCCGATCCGCTCGGCGCGACCCTCCATCCCGACGATCACCCCGCCTACAAGGCCGCGATCGCGCGGGTCTCGCAGAGCGGGACGGCGGAGCGGATCGAGGCGCGGCTGAAGGGCGGCGACGGCGAAGCAACCCCTCGCTGGGTCGAGATCGACCTCGCCCAGCTCACCGACCAGCGGGCAGAAGCCGCCGGCCGGACGGCCGACGTCGTCGCCGTCACCCGCGACATCAGCGAGCGCAAGGCCCGCGAGGCCGAGCTCATCGCCGCGCGCGAGGCCGCCGAGAGTGCGAGCCTCGCCAAGAGCCGCTTCCTTGCCAATGTCAGTCACGAGCTGCGCACGCCGCTCAACTCGATCATCGGCTTCTCCAGCATGCTGGCCGCCGGCGGCGGCGTGCGCGGGAGCGTCACGGCGGCAGAGCGCGGGATCGAATACGGCCGCATCATCCAGTCGAGCGGCGAGCACCTGCTCAAGATCGTCAACGACCTGCTCGACATTTCGCGCATCGAGGCGGGACGCTACGAGCTGACGCCCGAGCCCGTGCAGACGCGGCGGCTGATCGCCGAGTCGCTCGAGATGCTGCGGCCGGTCGCCGAGGAGAAGGGCATCACATTGTCCTTCTCCGGCGGCGCGATGCTGCCGGACCTCGTCGCCGATGGCCGGGCGTTCCGGCAGATCCTCATCAATCTCGTCGCCAATGCGGTGAAGTTCTCGCCGGGCGGAGGGTCGGTGCGGGTGCAGGCGATGTTCGTGGAGAGCGGCGAAGGCCTGGTGCTGACGGTTGCCGATCGCGGCATCGGCATCGCGGCCAAGGATCTCGCCCGGCTCGGCGAGCCCTTCGTCCAGGCCGAGACGCGCCATTCCCGTGCCCACGAAGGCGCAGGGCTCGGTCTCTCGATCGCGCGCGGGCTGGCGAGGCTGCATGGCGGTACGCTCGACATCGCCAGCGAGCTCGGTTTCGGCACGACCGTCACGGTGCGGCTGCCGCTCGCAGTGGCCGGCGGCGAGATGCCCGAAGAGACGCCGAGGATCGCCCGCGCCGGCTGACGGCCATCGCCTCGCGAGGGGATAGCAGCTGGGCCATGCGGCAGGGACCCTTGCCGCACGCTCCGGCGATCTGCGAGTGTCGGATGCAGATGGCAAGGAGCCGGCCGGACACGACTGCCGGCCGATGCCGCCAGAAGACCCTTCACGCTGGAGAGAGCGCCGATGGCGAGCCGATTTCCGAACCTCTTCTCGCCCTTCGCCCTCAAGGGTCTGGAGATCAGGAACCGCATCTTCTCGACCGGCCACGACACCTATCTGCCCGAGGACGGCCTGCCGAGCGAAGCCTATATCGCCTATCAGCGGGCGCGGGCGAAGGGCGGCACCGGGCTCATCGTCGTCCAGGTGGTCGGCGTGCACGAGACGGCGCGCTACACCAGCGACCTGATGATGGGGACGAGCGACGACTGCATCCCCCATTTCCGCCGGCTGATCGAGGCGGTGCACGCGCACGGCACGCGCGTCTTCATCCAGCTCTTCCATCCCGGCCGCGAGGTGCTCGGCCCGGCCCGAAGGCGTCGCACAGGCGGCCTATGCGCCCTCGCACCGCGCCATCCGAGCGCTTCCGCACCATCCCGCGCCGCTGTCGGGCGAGATCGCCGAGATCGTCGCCGGCTATGGCGCGGCCGCCCGGCGCATGGCCGAAGCGAGGCGCCGACGGGGTCGAGATCGTGGCGAGCCACGGCTACCTGCCGGCCCAGTTCATGAACCCGCGCGTCAACCGCCGCGACGACGCCTATGGCGGCAGCCTCGACAACCGCCTGCGGTTCACGCGCGATGCCGCCGCCGCCATCCGACGGGAGGTGCCGGCCGGCTTCATCGTCGGGCTCCGGTTCTCGGGCGACGAGCGGGAGGTCGACGGGCTCGGCGAGGACGAGAGCCTGCAGATCGTGGGGCCCTCAAGGACGATGTCGACTATCTGAACGTCATCGCCGGCACCTCGGCGGCGGCGGGCGGTGCCATCCACATCGTGCCCTCGATGTTCACGCCCGCAGCTATCTGGCGCCCTTCGCGGCCAAGGTCAAGCAGGCGACCGGCGCACCGGTGCTGGTGGCCGGCCGGATCAATCAGCCGCACGAGGCCGAGCGCCGCATCCTCGCCGAGGGTGCGGCCGATCTGTGCGGCATGAACCGGGCGCTGATCTGCGACCCGCAGATGCCCGGCCAGAGGCGAGGCCGGCCGCACCGACGACATCCGCGCTGCATCGGCTGCAACCAGGCCTGCATCGGCCATTTCCAGCTCGGGCTCGCGATCTCCTGCATCCAGCATCCCGAGACCGGCCGCGAGCTCGTCTATGGCGAGGTGGCGCGCGCGAGCACGCCGAAGCGGGTGATGGTGATCGGCGGCGGGCCGGCCGGCATGAAGGCGGCGGCGGCGGCGACCGAGCGGGGCCATGATGTGACGCTTGTCGAGAAGCGCGTCGCGGCTCGGCGGCCAGGCGCTCCTCGCGCAACTGCTGCCGCCCGGCGCCGAATTCGGCGGCATCGTCACCAATCTCGCCCGCGAGGTCGAGTTGTCGGGCGCGAGGGTGCTGACCGGCACGGCAACCGATGGCGCCATGATCGCGCGGGACAGGCCCGAGGTGGTGATCCTGGCGACCGGCAGCCGGCTGTCGCGCCCTGCCATCGAGGCCGAGCCCGATGCCGCGATCGTCCATGCGGCCGACATCCTCGCCGGCAGCGCCCGGACCGGCAAGCGCGTCGTCGTCTACGACTGGCTCGCCGACTGGACCGGTGCCGGCATCGCCGAGCGGCTGGCGGGCGAGGGCGCCCATGTCCGCCTTGCGGTCAACGGGCTCGGTGCCGCCTTCAACATCCAGAACTACATCCGCGACGAGTATGCCGCGAAGCTCCATGCCCTCGGCGTCGAGGTCCATCCCTATATGCGGCTCTACGGCTTCGACGGCGAAACCGCCTATTTCCTCCACACCGCCGCGCAGACGCCGGTCGAGATGGCGGATGTCGACACGGTGGTGCTGGTCGCGCCCAACGAGCCGGAGGATGCTCTCGCGGCAGAGGTCCGCAGGCTCGGCATTCCCGTCCACCTCGTCGGCGATTGCCTCGCGCCACGCACCGCCGAGGAAGCCGTCTACGAAGGACTGAAGGCCGCCGCCGGTCTGTGAGGGGCGAAAGCACCGGCAGCCCACGGCCGGCGACATCGCGGCCGGCGATGCTGGCTGAGGGGCCGCATCCGGTTCATACTGCCACTTCGATGAACCAGATGTTTCGCGCGCGAGCCCCGTCCCGATGTCCGACAAGGCCAAGCCTGCCACCGACCTGCGGGATCTGCTCGACCGGGTGACGCGCAATTTCCAGGACCTGCCGCCCCAGCTCCAGGCCGCCGCGCGCCACATCCTCGATGCGCCCCAGGATGTCGCCATCAAGTCGATGCGGGGCCTCGCCGCCGATGCCGGCGTGCCGCCCTCGACCATGGTGCGGCTCGCACGTGCGTCCGGCTATGCGGGCTTCGAGGAGTTCCGCGCCGTCTTCCAGAACGCGATCCGCACCGCCGGAACCGATCTGGTCTCGCGGGCGGAATGGCTGCAAACGCTGCCCGAGGGCGGCCGCTCCAGCCAGGTTCTGGCCGGCATGGCGGGCGCGATCCTCGCCAACATCGAGACGGCGTTCCGCGGCAACGAATTGCAGAGCCTGACGGCGGCGGCCGATGCGCTGCGCGGAGCGAGACGGCTCGTCGTGGTCGGCGTCGGCGGCATGCATGCGATCGCGGCCTATCTCGCCTATGTGGCGCGGATGGCGCTCGCCGATGTCAGGCTCGCCGAGCCCGCCATGGCGACGATGATCGACGAACTCGCCGAGATCGGCCGGGGCGATGCGGTCGTGCTGCTGTCGGTCGCGCCCTACGCCTCTGAAAGCGTGCGCACGGCGGAGTTCGTGGCGCGGCGCGGCGCCAGCCTCGTCATCGTCACCGACAGCCGGACGAGCCCGGTCGCGCCCTACGCGTCGGTGATGCTGATCGTGCCGACCGCGACGCCGCAGTTCTTTCCCTCACAGGCGGCGATGATCGGCCTCATCGAGACGGTGATCGCGCTCGTCGTCTCGCATGGCGACCGGCACGTGCTGGAGCGCATCGAGCGGGTCGACCGGCTGCGCCGCGACGAGGGCATCTACTGGCGGCGGAAGGGTTGAGCATCGTGCGCGCCCCTCCCCGGCCGTCTGCGCGGGCTGGCTGATCAGGCGCGCCTAAGCCCGGCCGTCGTCGCGTTGCCGGCACCGGCTGCGAGCCGGGCGAGGGCGCCCTCGACGGCCTCGGCGACGATCCGGCCGGCGAGAGCCGAGCCGGCGTGGTTGAGGTGCACGCCATCCTGAAGCACGACGTTCTCGACGCCGGCCTCCCAGAGCGGCGTGAAGAGATCGGTGACGGGCACGCCGAGCTCGGCCATCACCTCGACGATCGCCTGATTGTATGCGCGGATGGTGTCGTTCTGCCGCCAGATGCGGCGCGGCTTGTCGGTGCCGGGGCGGACGCGGTGCCACGCCTCCTCGACCGGCGTGTTGAGGGCGAACATGACCTCGCGGGCGCCGGCGCGGCGGATGGTCTCGATCATCCAGCGCAGGTTCTCGCGATAGACCGGCAACGGGTTGTAGGTCGGCGGCACGGCGTCGCTGCGAAGATTGGTGACGAGATCGTGCAGGCCGGCATTGATGTGGACGATGTCGGGGCGCGGTGCCAGCCAGCCCTCGAGGCTGATGCGGTGGCTGCTGGTGCCGCCGCAATTGCGCGGCACGTGGAAGAGCGACACCTGGCCGAGGAGACGGCGATAGGCGTGGATGCCGTAGCCGGTCGAGTCGGCGATACGCATACGGATCGAATCGCCGATGATCATGGCCCGCGGCAGATCGGGCCGATCATTGGCATGAAGCCAGCTCACGATGTCGCGCTGGCGATAGATCTGGAACTCGTTGCGGCCGCCGAGCACGCCGAAACCGCCGCCGCGACCGTCCGACCCCTCGTCCTCGTCGGCCCGCCCCTCGGTGAAGTCGAGGCTGGCATAGGCGCTCTCGGCATCGGCGCCGATCAGGCGGACCACCGAGCGATCGGAGTAGGTGACGAGCAGTTCCTTGGGGAAACTGTCCTGGGCGGGAGGAAGGGGCGCGAGCCGCGGCACGGGCGCGGGCGGGCGAGCGGCGAGCCCTTCGATCGCGCGGGCGAACGCCCCGGCCACATGCTCGCGGTAGAGCCGGCGCTCGTTCGGTGCCTTCTGGCCTTTTGCCGCGGCGGCGAGGTCGGCGACATGCCGGTCCGCGTCCTCCGCGAACCGGCCGAGATCGAGCAGATCGTGGCCGTAAAGGCCGGCCAGTCGTGCCGCCTCTGCCAGATAGGGCGCCGCGACCCGGGCGGAATAGACGAAGCGCTCGTCCTCGCTCTCGCCCTGCGGCATCGGCATGGCGAACAGAACCTTCATGCGGGCCGCCGCCATGCGGCGGAAGAGCCAGTCGAGGCGATAGCTGAACTCGTCGAGATCGATGCGCGGCCGGCTCTCGCCGCGATCGACGAGAGAGTCACGGAAACCGGTGCCGAGCACGATGGCGGCGGCGTCGAGGCCGAGGATCGCGTCGATGTGGCGGCAGGCCTGGCGGGTGTTGCCGAGCGACCAGGGCAGGAGGGCAAGGTTGACCGGGATGTCGGGGGCGGAGGTCAGATCCTTGAGGCGCAAGGCACGGCCGGCGCCGAGCATGATGCGGTCGCGAGGCAGCAGCACGTTCGGCCGGCCGGATAGGGCCCGGGCGGCGAGGTGGCCGGCAAGGTCGCCGTCGCGTCCGGGTTCCGCTCCCCCGTCAGCATCCGGGTTGGCGGCATCGGCCGCCAGAAGGGCGCGCGGATCGATCGGCTCGGTGCTGGCGCGATCGGCATCGAGATAGGCGAGACGACGGGCGAAATGCTCGTCGTGGCCGACCCGGTAGCCGTCGATGCGGTCGTCGAAGCGGATCTGCAGAGACAGCGGCACGGGCGTTGGCGGCGACAGGACCGCCGCGCCGCCGGCCTTGCCGGTCTTGACGAAATAGAGCACCAGATGCGCCGGCGTGCTGAAGTCGTGCACCTCGCCATAGTGCCCGGCCGCGATCTCGAAGATGTCGCGCGACCAGTTGCGGCAGGTCGTCAGGTTCCAGTGCTGGAAGAACTGACGGTTGATCATGACGAAATAGCCGCCACCGGGCCGGACATAGGCGGCGGTATCGGCCATCACGCGCTCGTAGCTCGCCTCGTCCTCGATGAAGGTGAGGCCGCCCTTGTTGATGACAAGATCGGTGCGGCCCAGATAGCGGGCGGCTGCCTCGGGATGGGCGAGGAAGCCCTGATAGGTGTCGTAGACCCACATCACCGCCGGATTTCGCTGCTCGGATTGGGCGATGGCGATGCGGGAGAGGTCGATGCCGACGAAGCCTTCGGGCGAGATGGCGGGATCGGCGGCGCGCGAGAGCGAAAAGACGTGGTCGAGCACCTGGCCCTGGCCGCAGCCGATGTCGAAGCAGCTTCCGACCGGCCGGTCGGCGAAGAAGCGGGAGACCACACGGGCGAGCGCGGCGAAGGTGTGGCCGTGCTGGAAGCGATCGAGATCGGTCGAATAGGAGCTGTCGTAGCCGCTGGACGATTCGAGGCCGGCATTCTCATAGAACAGCATGGCAATCCCCCAGCCTCTGCGGCCGACTGCGGCCGGCCCGCCGAGCAATGCGGCGATCGAAGCGGGCATAGCGGCGAGGCGGCGGCGGCGACAAGCGGGGGCGGATCGCGCGGATGCGCTTTTCAACACATCGACGCGCGCCATCAACAGGGATCGCATCGGCCGGCGGCAGCAGGCAGGATAGTGCTCGCGTGCCGCACGGCGCGACCGGACGGGGCGGTCGCGCCGATCAGCCGCCACCCGTCGCCGCGCCGCCGAGAGGTGGCGACTGGCATTCCGCGTGACGGGGGATGCCGCGGACTTGGCGTGGCGAGACGCGCCTGCCTGTCCAGGCGAGAGGTCCCAAACGGCAGGAAGGGCCGCCGGGATCCGGCAGCCCTTCCTCCATCCTCACGCTCACCGGCGAGGAGCGCCCCTCTTAGAGCGGCACCAGTCGACGGCGGCGGCGTCGATTGCCGTCACTCGGCCTTCTGCTCGGTGGAGGCATCGGAGCCGCCATTGTCGGTCACCTTCGGCTCTTCGCCGGGCAGGCCCGATTTCAGCTTGGCCTCGATGCGGGCCTTGTCCTCGGGCTCGGGCTTCAGCGTCAGCGCCTGGGCCCACTGGTAGCGGGCCTCGACGCGGCGGCCGACCTGCCAATAGGCATCACCCAGATGATCGTTGATGACCGGATCGTCGGGCCGCAGCTCGACGGCCTTCTCCAACTCGCGGGCGGCGTCCTCGTAGCGCTTCAGCCGGTAATAGGCCCAGCCGAGGCTGTCGACGAAATAGCCGTCGTCGGGCTTCAACTGCACGGCCTTGCGGATGAGCTCGAGCCCACGGTCGAGATTCTCGCCCTGGTCGACCCAGGAATAGCCGAGATAGTTGAGCAGGGCTGCCTGGTCGCCGTCGAGCTCGAGCGCCTTCAGGAAATCCGCCTCGGCCTCCTTCCAGCGCTTCAGGCGCTCCAGGCAGACGCCGCGCGAGTAGAACAGGCTCCAGCTCTCCTTGGTCGGATGCGGGACGAGCCCGATCGCCTCGGCGTAGTAGGGCACCGCCTCGTCGAACTTCTGGCGCCCCCTCATGATGTTGCCGAGCGCGGTCAGCACCTGGATGCGGGCGGAGACCTCGGGCGCGCGGCGGCTCTCGATCTCGGCGGCGATCCGGCGCTCGGCCAGCGCCTCGCGGGTACGCGGGCCGAATACGCCATTGGCGGGAATGCCGGCGGCGGTCTGGAGATCGGTGACGGCCTTGCTGGTCGAAGGCCCATAGGCGCCGTCGCTGACGCCGACATCGTAGCCGATCGCCTTCAGGTGATCCTGCAGCGCGCGCACGTCGTCGCCGCGGCTGCCCGAACGCATGGCCGGCAGCGCATCGAGGCTCTGCCGCAATGCGGTCGTGTCGACGGTGGCGACATCGGCGACCCGGGTCTCGGGCCGGTCGAGCAGGCCGACCAGCACCGCGCGGGCCTCGTCGACACGGTCGAGCACGTTGAGGTTGAGCGACTTGCGGATGACGGCGTTGAAGGCCATCGGCGAGCCGGCGGGAATGCGGTCATAGGTCCTGACCGCCTGCTCGTACTGGCGGGTCTGCTCCTGGACGTTGGCGAGGGCGGCGAGCGCCAGCGGGAACTCGGGCTTCAGATAGAGCGCGAGCTGGAGATAGATGGTGCCGATATCGACGCCACCGTCGCTCGCCAGCGCCTCGCCGAGGCCATAGAGCACCTCGGCGAGCCCGTCATTGGCGCTCGTCACCTCGAAACCGACCGGCCGACCGGCATCGAGGTCGCGCTGCAAGGCCTCGGCGAGCGGGTGGGGCGTCGGATCGACCGCGAGATGGCGGCCGATGATGGTGCGCGCACCGGCCACATCGCCGGTCGCGGCCAGATGGCTCGCATAGCCGAGCGCGGTCGAGAGGGTGCGCGGCTCGTTGTCGAAGAGTTCCTTGAAGGCGGCACCGGCGGTCGCCGGATCGCCCGACACGTCGGCGATCAGGGCGCGGTGATAGATGCGGAAGTAGCGGGCCCATTCGGCGGCCTTCAGCGTCTCCAGCGCCTCGATGCCGAGCTTGCCATTGCCCTCGGCGGTCATCACCCAGGCGCGGGCGAGGGTCGCCGTCAGCTCGCCGATCGGGCCGACACCGGCCTCCTTGAACTGGCTGTCGGCTTCCTGGAACCGGCCCTCCTTGAAGGCTTTCACGCCGAGGAAGACGCGGGCGAGGCGGTTGTTCGATTCGACCTCGACGACCTTGGATGCGAATGTGCTCGCCCGCTCCCAATTGCCGGCCTGCGCCTCGGCGAGGAAGGCCTGGCGGAGAATGATCTCGTTGTCGGGCTCGCGCTCGAGCGCCTGATGGAAGAGCTCGGATGCCGCATCGACGTCGCGCTCGTCCTGGGCGATGCGGGCCGCCAGATAGGAGCCAAGGAGCGACGTGCTGACGACCGGGCCGGGTTCGACCTTGGCCGGGGTCTCGGCGGCGGCGGCAGCCTGCTCGTCCTGGGCGAGGGCAGCGGTCGCGCCGGCGGCGGCGCCGAACACGGCCATAGCCGCGGCGGCGACATGGCCGATTGCACGGCGACGCCGGTCACAGGGGCGGCGGCAGGCGTCAGGGACACGTCTCTCTTCGTTCGCCAATTGCGAATCCTCGATTGTGGCCGAGGGCCGGGTATGCCTCGGGGGAAATTAGCGCTTTCGTCGAAAGCCGCAAGCTTTGCCGCGTATCGACGCCCATCGCTCCCGTTGAAAGGCGCGGCCCGGATCTGCACGCGGTGCACTGGACGCCGGCTGAACGCCTGTTTAGTGTTTCGACCGCGCGACCGACCGGCCGCCCGATGCGGAGGGCGCGAGCCGGCCGGGCGCATCGGTTTCGCACCGCCGGGCACGTCTCTGTTCCTCGACCGTTCTCGGCGCCCGGCAGCCTCGTTCGCCCGCCCCCTTCCCCTGGAGACCCGAATGGCGCAACAGGAACGCCTCGCCATCTTCTGGCACGACGACGTCCTCCTCCACGATCAGGGCGAAGGTGTGTTCGATGCGCCGCCGAGCCCGCTGATCGTCGAGCCGAGCCCGCATCCGGAGGGGCCGAGCCGGGTCCGCAACATGAAGCGGGCGCTGGAGAAGGGCGGGCATGCGGGGCTGTTCGACTGGCAGGCCGGGCGGCATGTGAAGGACGAGGAGATCCTGACCGTCCATACGGCCGCCCATCTCGCCGACCTCAAGGCCGCCGAGGCGGTGGGGACCCGCGACTATTCGCGTACCACTCGCTTCGCGCCCGGCTCGATGCCGGCGATCCGGGCCGCTGCGGGCACCGCCCTCGAAGCGGTCGCGGCGATCCTCGCGGGGCGGACGAAGAAGGCCTATGCGCTCGTCCGTCCGCCCGGCCACCACGCCCAGACCGAAATGGTCGACGGCTACTGCTTCCTCAACAATGCCGCGCTCGCCGTCGAGGCGGCGCGCCGCGCCGGCATGGCGCGCGTCGCCGTGCTCGACTGGGACGTGCATCACGGCAACGGCACGCAGGAGATCTTCTACGGTCGCGACGACGTGCTGACGATCTCGCTCCACATGCACCACGGCGCCTGGGGGCCGAGCCATCCCCAGACCGGCTTTCCCGACGAGAAGGGCGCGGGCGCGGGCCTCGGCCGCAATCTCAACATCGACCTGCCCTGCGGGGTCGGCGACGAGGGCTACCGCCTCGCGATCGAGGAGATCGCAGGGCCCGCCATCGCCCGCTTCAAGCCCGACCTCCTCGTCGTGGCGAACGGCCAGGATGCCGGCCAGTTCGACCCCAACGGGCGGCAGCTCGTCTCCGCGCCCGGCTTCCATCGCCTCGCACTGATGGCGCGCGATATCGCGGCGGACCTGTGCGAGGGCCGGCTGCTCGCCGTCCAGGAGGGCGGCTATAACCCGACGCATGCCGCGCTCTGTGCCCTCGCCACGGCCGAGGGTTTCATCGGCCAGACGATGTCGACACCCGACCCGATCAGCTTCATGCCGGAGGATGTCGATCGCTCGACAGACGCCGTCCGGCGCCTGAAGCGGGAGCTGCTTGGATGAGCACCGCCGGGATGGCCTCTCAGCGGACCGGAGCGGGGACCGGGAGGCCCGGCCATCGTCTCGATCCCCTGCTGGCGCCGGCTTCCATCGCGCTTCTGGGCGCTTCGGCCCGTCCCGAGAGTGCCGGGCTCGCCCTCGTCAAGATGGTGCGGTTCGACGGCTACGAGGGCCGTGTCCATCCGGTCAATCCGAACTACCGCGAGATCGAGGGGCTGCCTGCCTTCGCCCGGCTGAAGGATCTGCCCGAGCCGGTCGAGCATGCGGTGCTCGCGGTACCCAATGCCGGGCTCGAGGCCGCGCTCGAGGAGGCGATCGCATCCGGCGTCGGCGCCGTCACCATCTTCGCCAACTGCCATCTCGATGACGACCGGGAGCCGCGTCTTGCCGAACGCATCCGGGCACGGGCGGCGGCGGCGGGGATCGCGGTCTGCGGCGCCAATTGCATGGGGTTCTACAATCCCTATCTGGGCCTGCGGGTGGCGAGCTTCCCGGCCGAGCGCGGCCTGCGCAAGGGCGGCATCGCCTGGATCGCGCAATCGGGCTCGGCCTTCTCCGCCCTCTCGCACAACGACCGGCGGCTCGGCTTCTCGCTCGTGGTGTCGGCCGGCATGGAGCTGGTGACGGGCGTCGCCGACTACATGGACTGGGCGCTCGAGCGGGAGGAGACGCGCGTCGTCGGCCTCTTCCTCGAGACGGTGCGCCGGCCTGCCGATTTCATCGAGGCGCTGGCGCGCGCCGCGGCGCGGGACGTGCCGGTGGTGGCACTGAAGGTCGGGCGGACGGCGGCAAGTGCGGCGATGGCCGCGACCCATACCGGAGCCCTCGCCGGCAACGACGCCGCCTACCGGGCCCTGTTCGATCGCTATGGCGTGCGGCTCGTCGAGGATCTCGACGAGATGGCAGCGACGCTCTCGCTGCTCGACTGCGGCCGGCGGGTCGGCCGGGGCGGGCTTGCGACGATGCACGACTCGGGCGGCGAGCGCGAGCTGCTGACCGATCTCGCCGAGGGTGAAGGCGTGCCGTTCGGCCGCATCCTCGAAGCGACCAAAGCGCGGATCGTGCCCGAGCTGGATCCGGGCCTCGTGGCGGAGAACCCGCTCGACGCCTATGGCACCAATCGCGACTACGCGGCGCGCTATGCCCGCGCCATGGCGGCGCTGATCGATGATCCGGACGTCGCGCTCGGCGTCTTCATGTCCAATCCGCGCGACGACTACTGGTACTCGGCCGGCATCGCCGCGGCGCTGAAGCAGGCGGCAGCCGGATCGGCCAAGCCGGTGGCGCTCGGCACCAACTACACGCTGACCCATGACGAGGCGCTGGCGGTGTCGCTCGCCGAGGCCGGCATCCCGCTCATCAAGGGCACGCGCAACGTGCTGAAGGCGGTCGGCCATGCACTGGCGATCCGCGACTTTCGCGAGCGTCCGGCGATCGCCACCGCCGCGCCGCCGGCGGGGGTTCGCGGGCGCTGGCAGGCGCGCCTCGCCGCGGGCACGCCGCTCGGCGAGCACGAGGCGCTGGCCCTTGCCGCCGACTACGGCATCGCCGTGCCCCGCAGCGCCCGGGTACGCGAGCGGGCGGAGCTGTCGTCCGCCGCCGGCGATCTCGCCTTTCCGCTGGTGCTGAAGACGGACGAGGGCCATGCGCACAAGTCCGATGTCGGCGGCGTCGTGCTCGGCCTCGCCGACGCGGCCGCTCTCGCCGCCGCCTACGACGACATGGCGGCCCGCCTCGGCCCCAAGGTGCTCGTCATGGAGATGGCGGGGCGGGGCGTCGAGATCGGCCTCGGCGCCGTCGTCGATCCCTCGTTCGGACCCATCGTCATGGTCTCGGCCGGCGGCGTCATGATCGAGATCATGGACGACAAGGCAGTGGCGCTCGCTCCATTCGACGAGCGCGAGGCGCTGCGGCTGATCGGTCGGCTCAAGGTGTCGCGGCTGCTCGAGGGCGTGCGCGGTGCACGGCCGGCCGAGCGGATGGCGCTCGCGCGGCTCGTCGCCCGCTTCTCGGTGATGGCGGCCGACCTTTCGGGCCTCGTCGCCGAGATCGACCTCAACCCCGTCATCGCCGGACCGGCCGGAGCCGTCGCCGTCGATGCGCTGATCGTGCCCAAGTCGGCCGCCAACTGAGGAGCATGCCATGGATCTCGAGCTGTCGAAGCGCGAGAAGGAGCTGGCCGATCGCGGCCGCCGGTTCTTCGAGGAGGTGCTCGCCCCGCTAGAGCCGGTCTGCGAGGAGCATGGCGAATTGCCGATGGAGCGGCGCGCCGCGGTCAGCCAGGCGGTGCGCGACTGGGGGCTCGCCGGCATCAACCACTCCAGGGAGCATGGCGGCCAGGGCTTCACCTTCATGGAGCAGACCGTCATCGAGGAGCAGCTCGGTCGCGCCTCGAACGGGCTTTGGACCTGCGTCTGGCGGCCGGCGGTCTGCCTGAAGAACGGCACGAAGGAGCAGATCGAGGAATTCCTCGTCCCCTCGTGCGCGGGCGAGCGGCGGCCCTCGGTCGCCATCACCGAGCCGGATGCGGGATCGGATGCGGGGGCCGGCAAGGCGAGCGCCCGGCTCGTCGGCAACGAGTGGCGGCTGTCGGGCGAGAAGTGGTTCGTCACCTCCTTCAACCAGTCAGACTTCATGATCGTGCAGGCCAATGTCGACGGCGATCCGGGCAAACCGACGCTCTTTCTCGTCGACAAGCCGAGGCCCGGCTCGGCCGAGCCGATGCCCGAGGGCATCCGGCACGTGCGCTCGCCGAAATTCATGCACAATTACGCGTTCGATCATGCCGAGCTCGTGTTCGAGGACGCCCCGGTGCCGGCCGACCGCGTGCTCGGGGGCATCGGCCAGGGCTTCGAATTGACCAAGGACTGGTTCGTCGAGGCGCGCCTGCAGATCGCCTCGCACACGCTCGGCGCGGCCATCCGCGCCGCCGAGATCGCCAATTCCTACGCCGCCGGGCGCGTGCAGTTCGGCCGGCCGATCCGCGATTTCCAGGCGGTCGAGTTCATGCTCGCCGACATGGCGGTCGAGATCTTCGCGGCGAAGTCGATGCTCTACCGCGTCGCCTGGGAGATCGACCACGGCGCCGACCGCAAGCTCATCCACGCCCGCGCCAGCGCCCTGAAGCTCTACTGCTCGGAGATGGCCGGCCGCGTCATCGACAAGGCGCTGCAGATCCTCGGCGGACGCGGCTACATGCGCGAGAACGCGGTCGAGCGGCTCTATCGCGACATCCGCGTCGACCGCATCTGGGAGGGCACCTCGGAGATCCAGCGCGTCATCATCGCCGGCCAGGTGAAGAAGCGCGGGCTCGATGTCTATTCGGGCTGGTAGGCCCGCCGACAACCGCAGAAGCGCCCGGGCCTCAGAACGGGCGCCGACCAACGCAAACAGACGGGTGGAGAGAGCGATGACCAGCGAGGCACTGCCGCGGAACGACACGAGCGAGATCGAGGAGATGGCCCGCGAGCATCTGCTGCAGCCCTGGGAGGAGATGCAGAAGGTCGGCCAGAAGGCGCGCACGGTGATCGCCTCAGGCGAGGGCATCTACGTCACCGACGGCTACGGTCGCCGCCTCATCGACGGGCCCGGCGGCATGTGGTGCACCCAGGTCGGCTACGGCCGGCGCGAGATCGCCGACGCCATCGCCGAGCAGGCGATGCAGCTCTCCTACAATTCGCCGTGGTACTCGACGAGCGGTCCGGCCGCGCGCCTCGCCGATCGCATCGCGCGGGTGACGCCCGGCGATCTGCGCCACGTCTTCTTCACGACCGGCGGCTCGACGGCGGTCGATGCGGCGCTGCGCTTTGCCGAGTTCTTCAACAACGTGCTCGGCCGGCCGAGCAAGAAGATAGTGCTGGTGCGCATCAACGGCTATCACGGCTCGACGGCGCTGACGGCGGCCTGCTCGGGGCGGCCGTTCAACCGGCGCAACTTCGACGTCGATTCGCCGCGCATCTCGTTCCTGTCCTCGCCCAATCCCTACCGCCGTCCGGAGGGCGTTGCGGCCGAGCGCTACACCGACTGGCTGATCGACGAGCTGGAGACGCGCATCGCCGAGCTGGGGGCCGACAATATCGCCGTCTTCCTCGCCGAGCCGGTGCAGGCCTCGGGCGGTCTGCTGGTGCCGCCGGACGGCTACCTGACGCGGGCGCGCGAGATCTGCCGCAAGCACGACATCCTCTACATCTCCGACGAGGTGGTGACGGGCTTCGGGCGCTGCGGCGAGTGGTTCGCCTCGGAGAAAGTGTTCGGCATCGTCCCCGACATCATCACCTTCGCCAAGGGGCTGACCTCGGGCTATGTGCCGCTCGGGGGCTTTGCCATCTCCGATGCGGTGCTCGGCCGCGTCACGGGCGGGAACGCGAAGGACTCCTACTACTCGAACGGCTTCACCTATTCGGGCCATCCGGTGTCGTGCGCGGCGGCGCTCGCCAATATGGACATCTTCGAGCGCGAGAAGCTCAACGAGCATGTCCGCGAGATCACGCCCTATTTCCAGGCGAAGCTGCGGACGCTCACCGATCTGCCGCTCGTCGGCGATGTGCGCGGTGTCGGGCTGCTCGGTGCCGTCGAATGCGTCGCCGACCGTCAGGCCCGCGAGCCGAGCGAGCTCGACCAGAAGCTCGGCCCGCGTATCGACAGGCACTGCAACGAGCTCGGGCTGATCGTCCGGCCGCTCGTCAACATGTGCGTGATCTCGCCGCCGCTCGTGATCACCAAGCCGCAGATCGACGATCTCGTCGCGATCCTGAGGAAAGGCATCGAGGCGACACAGAAGGATCTGCGCGCCGAAGGACTGTGGAACGGCTGACGGCCGATCGGGCGCGACGCCCGTCGGCTGCGGCATGGGTTGGAGGTCGAGCGATGAACTACGGCACGGCACCGCAGACGGTCGCGCATCCGATGCGCGGCCCCAGCCGGTTCAAGCTCGGCGTGTTCTCGACCAATGCCGATGGCGGCCTCGCCATCACCACGGTGCCCGAGCGCTGGCCGGCGCGATGGGACGAGATCGTCGCAACGGCGCAACTGGCCGACCGTGGCGGTCTCGACTTCTTCCTGCCGATCGCGCGCTGGCGCGGCTTCGGCGGGGCGACGCGCGTGCGCGAGCATTCCTTCGAGACCTTCACCTGGGCGGCCGGGCTCGCCGCGCTCACCGAGCGCATCGGCATCTTCATGACCGTGCACGTGCCGATCGTGCATCCGCTCTATGCGGCAAAGGCGCTCGCAACGGTCGATCACATCAGCCACGGCCGCGCCGGCCTCAACATCGTATGCGGCTGGAACCCGGACGAGTTCGCCATGTTCGGGCAGAAGCTGAGCGGGGACGCCTATGGGCAGGCGGCCGAATGGATCGACATCATCGAGCGCGCCTATGGAGCGAGCGAGCCGTTCGACCACGAGGGCGCGTTCTACCGGCTGAAGGGCGTCGTCAGCCGTCCGGCGAGCGTGCAGAGGCCGCGGCCCATCACCATGAATGCCGCCTTCGGCGCACCGGGCCGCGACTTCGCGGCCAGGCATTGCGACTATCTGTTCTCGACCTTCTCCGACATCGCCGACGGACGTCGCCATGTCGTCGACATGGCCGAGCGCGGCCAGGCGGCCGGACGCGAGGTTGGCGTCTACACGGTCTGCCACGTGGTGTGCCGGCCGACGCAAGGAGAGGCCGAGGCCTATTACGAGCGCTACGCGGTCACCGAGGCCGATCATGCCGCGGTCGACTATCACATGGCGTCCAAGAAGGAGTTCGCCAACTCGCACGACAGCCGCGCCTTCCAGGACTACCGGCAGCGCTTCGCCGGCGGTGCCGGCTCGTATCCCCTCGTCGGCACGCCCGAGCGCATCGTCGAGGACATGACGCGGATCGCCGCGCAGGGCTATCAGGGTGCCGCGCTCACCTTCGTTAACTATCTCGACGAGCTTCCCTTCTTCATCGAGCGCGTGTTGCCGCTAATGAGGGAGGCGGGCCTGAGGTCAGGTTAGGCCGTCCGCAAGGAAGCGGGCGCATGATGGCCGCTTCCGCCCGCGCGAAACGATGGCCGTGATGCTGACTTCCAACCGACCGACACTCAGGCTGAAGCTCGCGAGCGGGCAGGCGCTGCCTGTCGTGTGGCTGTCCATGGGCTCGGTCGCCATCGCCGAGATGGCGGCGCGATCGGGTGCGGGGGCCATCGTGCTCGACCTGCAGCACGGATTGTGGGAGCGTCGCGACGTGGAGGCGGCGATCGGCATCGCGCAGCACCACTGCCCGGTCATGGTGCGGGTCGCCGAGAACAGCGAGGCGGCGATCTCGATGGCGCTCGATGCGGGCGCCGAAGGCGTGATCGTGCCGCTCGTCGAGAGCGCCAGACAGGCGCGCGCGGCCGTCGCCGCGGCGCGATTTCCAAGGACGGGCAGCCGATCGGGCGGCGGCGTCCGGCCGCTGCAGGATTTCAACGGCTATTTCGAATGGGCGCGCGACGGCGTCGTCGTCGCGGTGATGATCGAGACCGCGAAGGGCGTCCGCAAGGCACGCAAGATCGCCCGCACCGAAGGCCTCGACATGGTGTTCATCGGCACCGGCGACCTGATGATCTCGCTCGGCGCGTTCCCCGACTTCAATCTCGACGTCATGCAGGCCTGCGCGCGCGTGCATCGGGCCTGCCGGCAATCCTATGTGCCGTGCGGCATCTTCACGCCGAACGCCGAGATGGCGGCGATGCGCAACGGCCACGGCTATCGCATGGTCGTCGTCGCCAACGACATCGAGACGGTGCGCCGGGGCTTCTGCGATGCGGTCGGGCGCTTCGGGCGCGATCCGGCCACGCCGCCGCCGGCCGCCGGCCGCGAGCTGCCGACGCTGCCGGTGCCGAGGCAAGGCTGAGAGGGCCGGCACGCGACGACTGCCGTCGCGAGGCGGCGGCCCCGACCACAAGGTTCCGCTGGAAAGCGCCCTCGGCTCGCCGCACAATGGCGCATCACGCGCCAACCGACCCGCCGCGCACCGGGGCACCTGCAACGAGGGAAACGCCATGTCGGCCGAAAGCACGCTCGAATTCGCCAAGCGGATCGCCAAGGGTTCGATCCGCATCGTCGACCTCACCCAGACGCTGAGACCCTCGACGCCCGTCATCCAGCTCCCGCCGCAGTTCAAGCAGACGAAGCCCTTCGAGAAGACGCTGATCTCGCGCTACGACGAGAACGGTCCGGCCTGGTACTGGAACAACCTCGCCATGGGCGAGCATACCGGCACGCATTTCGACGCGCCGATCCATTGGGTGACGGGCCGCGACTACAAGGACGGCGCCACCGACACGATCGACCCGCAGCGCTTCATCGCACCTGCCCATGTCATCGACTGCTCGAAGGAGGCGAAGAAGGACGAGACCTTCGTCATGACGCCGAAGCACATCCGAGCGCACGAGGAGAAGCACGGCAAGATCCGCGCCGGCTCATGGGCGCTGATGCGCACCGACTGGTCGAAGCGCACCGATCCGGCGAAATTCCTGAACGCCCGGGAGGACGGACCGCATGTGCCGGGCCCCTCGCCCGACGCCATCCGCTTCCTCATCGAGGAGCGCGACGTGCTCGGCTGGGGCGTGGAGGCGGTCGGCACCGATCACGGCCAGGCCTTCGGCTTCGAGCCGGCGTTCCCCGCGCACAACCTCATGCACGGCGCCAATCGCTTCGGTCTGGCGAGCCTCACCAATCTCGACCTGCTGCCGCCGACCGGCGCGGTGCTGGTGACTGCGCCGTTGAAGATCGAGAACGGCTCGGGCAGCCCCTTGCGGGTGCTCGCGCTCATCGCCGAGGACAACGAGGACTGATCGATCCGGAGCCCTTGGGAACGGCGTCGCCCACGGAGGCGAAGACGACTGGCGCCGCGCCGGACGTCAGCGCAGGATCGTGCGGGCGGCGGCCGTGCCCGACATCAGCGCGCCGTGGGCGGTGCCGAAATGCTTCGCGGATGTGGCCTCGCCGGCAAACACCAGCCGGCCATCCCACTCACTTCCCGAGAGATCGCCGCGCATCGCAGGCGTCGCCCCGACGGCGTTGAAGGAATAGGCGCCGTAGGCGAAGGGATCGCGCGACCAGCGGGTGACCTGGGCGGCGACGGGCGCGGGAAAGCCGGTGCCGAACATGGCCCGCAACGCCTCGCGGGCGGCCACCATCATGTCGGCGTCCGAGAGCTTTTCCATATCGCGCGCCTGATCGCCGGCATGAAAGGCGAGCAGCACCGGCAGACGCGCGCCATGGGCGAGGCTCAGCCATTCGGCCCAGTAGCCGTCGCGTTCGCCGAGCCATTCGATCCAGTCGACACCGTCGGGCCAGGCAATCGCATCGAAGCGCAGCCAGCACTTGTTCAAGAGCCCCATGCGCAGGGTGTCGATCGCCTTTCGCCGCTTGCGCGACAGCGCCTCGGCAAAGCCGATGTCGCCCGCCTTCAGCACGCCGAGCGGCACCGTCACCACGGCATGATCGGCGAGGAGCGTCTCTCCCGAGGCGAGTATGATGCGGACGCCGCGGCCATCCGGTGCGATCGTGGTCACCGGCGCGCCGAGCCGCACGTCCAGCCCCTCGGCGAGATGGCGCGTGATCTGGGTGTAGCCGCCGGGAAGAAGGACGTCGCCGCCGCCGAACTCGCTCGACTCGTCGAAGTACCAGGCCGACACTTCCGACCAGGCGCCACCATATTCCTGCTCGACATCGGCATTGACGTGCGCGCGGACGAGGCGCCGCATCCGCTTGGAAGCCCGCTTCCAGGATTTCTGCCGTGTCACCGCAGCTTCGAGCGACAGATCCTGCTCGAGGTCCTCGGCCGCCTCGCGGGCGTCCTCGACGAGCGCCTCGGCGGCCGCGAGTTCGTCCTCGAGATCGACCTCTCGGCCCGACGCATCGAGCATGATGGCGCTGTCATAGCTCGTCGCCAGCCGCTTCGCGCCGATGCGCTCGGCGATCGCCGTCAGCGGATTGCCGTCGACGCCGTGGATCCAGCTCGCGCCGAGATCCATCGGCAGGTCGGGCCAGATCTCGCTCGTCCAGACGCGCCCGCCGATCCGCTCGCGCGCCTCGATCACCACGACCTCCGCACCGGCCGAGCGGAGCGCCCCGGCTGCGGCGAGGCCGGCGAGACCCGCGCCGACGACGACGACGCGCTTGCCCTTTGCCTCGGCCTGTCCGGCGCGCAACAGACCCGGCACGGCCGCGAGCATCGCCAGCGCCGTCCGCCGCGTCGGCCGTGAGCCTTCCCGCCTCGATCCGCCGTCTCGCGCATGGGCCATCGCCGGACACGCCGACGATCGGCCGCCTACTGCGCAACGGCATGCCATGACCGTACACGTCGCACAAGCATGCGGGGGCCGCGATCGGGGGGCAGCCTCAAGGTCCGGCGATCACGGTTCGGGGATGCCGCGACATGACCTCGAGGCCGCTTTCCGTCATCATGAGGGTGTCGATATAGGCGACACCCGAATTGATGCCCCAGGCGGGATCGGGATCGAACTGGTTCTCGAAGTTGAAGACGACGCCCGGCTCGAGCGGGATGTCGTCCATGCCGAAGCGCGGGCCGACCCAGTAGTTGCCGACCCAATCGGGCGGGATCGAAAGCCCCATCAGATAGCCACCGACGAACCAGGCCCGCTTCATGAGGCCCTGCTCGACGGCATAGGCGTCGGCCGCCTTCTGCAGATCGGAGAGGCGGGCGCCGGGCTTTGCCGCCGCCGCTTTCAGCACGGCGATCGAGCCGTCGCCCTTCACCAGGAAGTCGGCGATGCGCGGGTCGGGGGCGCCGACCGAGAAGGTGCGGACGATATTGACGTGATAGCGGTGGAGGCAGCCGCAGAAGTCGACATAGATGAGATCCCCCGCCTTCAGCCGGCGATGGCTCGGCGGGCTGTGCCGGGTGCCCGAGCGCGGGCCAGAACCGATCATGCTGCGCAGCGCCGGATAGCCGCCGCCCTCGCGCATCATCGCGGACACCGCCGCCGCCTCGATGTCGGTCTCGCGGACGCCTGCGCGGATCATGTCGTGCGCGGCATCCATGCCGACATCGCCGATCCGGGCGGCCTCGCGCATCACCACCATCTCGCGCGGCGACTTGACGACGCGCAGGCGTTCCACCAGCACGGTGCCGTCGGCGGTCGCGATGCCGGCGGTGGCAAGCTTCTCCTCGAGCGCGGCAAGGGTCGTCGCGTGCGGCGAAAAGCACATGCGCTGGATGGCGACACGGCCGCCCTTCAGGCCGAGACGGCCCATGCGGTCGGCGATGAGGCGGGCGTCCTTGTCGACGGTGCGGCCAGCCGTGCCCGAGGGCTCGCCCTCGTCGCGGAACCAGACGACGTCGACGATCTGAGGCGTCGAGGCGACGATCGCCTCGTGCGTCACATAGTCGAACATGGTCGCTTCACCGGCGTCGGCCCGGACCAGAAGACCGGTCAGGCAGCGCAGATGGAACCACGACATGTCGTAGCCGGTCAGCCAGCACAGATCGGCCGGATTGGTGACATAGACGGCGGCGAGGCCCTGGGTCGCCAGGGCGGCGCGGACGCGCGCGAGACGGTTTGCATACTCCTCCGCCGGGAAGGGCTGCTCCCAGTCGATATGGCTCCTGATCGCGCTCACCCGATCCACGGCGTCCCTCCCGTTCAGCAAGACCTCACGCGCAAGCCCGCCCGCCGATCGATCAGAGAGCGGCGAACCTTGGCGCGGGATCATTGCCGGCCCGACGGCCCCAGAGCAAGCCGGCCGCTGCACGGCTGCCATGGCCCGGCGTGGCGGCAGGGAGGAGAGCGCGCCGTCCGCTCAGCGCGCGCCGAGGTCGCGGGCCGCGGCCGCCAGGGCCGGCCAGGTCAGGAGCGCACTCTCGACCTCGGCGCAGAAGGCAGGCGGGTCCTTCAGGGCGGCGAGCTGGGCGGCCTCCGTCGCTTCCACGATCTCGCGCTCGCAGGAGCCGGTCGACTGGTCGATGGTGGCGCTGGCGCTGAGGAAGCGCTGCTGGCCGGCGCCGAAGATCGCGTGGTGGAAGCCCTCGCAGCGGAACGAGCCGACGACGACGACAACGGCGGCGCGAAGCTGACCGCGGTCGGCGTGGCAGACCTGAGCAGCCTCGGCGCCGTCCGGGCGGACGAGCAAGGCGATCGCCACAACGACGGGCAGGAGAGGGAAGGGCGGGGACATCACGGGCAGCCGGAGCCGGCCGGGCCGACCGAAGCGCCGCGCAGATCATCGAGGCACCATCGGGCGGAGGGATCGCGATCCTCCGACTGGTCGTGGCAGGAGAGGGAAAGCGTGCCCATATCGTCGATGATCATCATGCCGTCGAGATGGGATTCGGGCCTGCCGCTGCCGCCACCATCCGTCTTCGTTCCAAATCGGACCTCGATGCCGTTGGGAAATCTTGCAACTTCGGGAAAGCCCGCAGCCGGAAGCGTCGCGGGGTCGAAAGCACCGATGTTCAGAAACTTCAGAAGACGGACGCCGCCATCGGGGTCGATGCGCACGGTGCCGTCGTCGCGGCGGACGATGCGGGCGGCCGCAGGGACCATCATCCGCAGCGCCATGGGTGTCTTGCCGATCCTGATGCAGACGGGCTGAAGCGGATCAGCCGCCCGCGCCAGCGATAGAGGCATGGCAAGACAGGCAGCCGCGATCGCAAGACGCAGGCCGCTCAGGTCGAGCTCCTTCGTCGTCGGTCGTGCCATCAGTGCGCCCCTTCAATGCTCGAAGGCTGCCGGGCGGCGGACACTCCTTCGGCTCAGAAGTCCTTCACCAGCCGCAGTGCGTCATAGATGCCGGCATGGATGTTGCGGGAAGCGACGGCATCGCCGATGCGGAAGAGCTGGAAGGCGCCATCCCTGTTTTTGGAGATGGTCTGCGGCCGGCCGAAGATCAAGGCCTGATAGTCGACCTCGCCGAGATTGCGCGACAGCGGTTTCAACGCGAAGTAGAGCTCGTCGACGGGCCGGGTGCCGTACTCGTAGACCACCTGGTCGACCTCGCGTTCCTCGGTGCGGGCGGAGAAATCGGAGCCGATACGGGCGAGGAGGCGGTTGCCCTTGCGGGCGACGCCGAGAAGACGAAGCTGGGTCGAGATGCGCACGCCATGGTCGTGCAGGACGCGCATATAGGGCACCTGGTTGAGGCCGCCGATCTCGGGCGAGAACATGCGCTCGGGGCTGACGATCTCGAGCTTGGCGCCCGATTGCGCGATCAGCTCGGCCGCCATCATGCCGGGATGGGCGCCGTTGTCGTCGAACACCAGGACCTCGCGGCCGGGCTTCTGGTCGCCCGAGAGGATGTCCCAGCTCGACACGACGAGATCGCCACCCTCGGAAAAGGGCGGATCGTTCGGCACGCCGCCGGTCGCGACGACGACGATGTCGGGCTCCTCGGCGAGCACGTCGTCGGCCGTCATCAGCCGGTTGCAGGCGACCTCCACCTTCGCCCGGGCGAGCTGGCCGAGCCGCCAGTCGACGATGCCGACCAGCTCGGCGCGGCGCTTGGCGCGCGCGGCGAGGCGCACCTGGCCGCCCGCCGCGCCGGCCGCCTCGAAGATCCTGACCTCGTGACCGCGCGCCGCGGCGACACGGGCGGCCTCAAGTCCCGCCGGCCCCGCACCGACCACGACGACCTTCCTCGAAGAGCCGGCCGAGCGGGCGACGATATGGGGCATCGTCGCCTCGCGCCCGGTCGCGGGATTGTGGGCGCAGAGGGTCTCGTATCCCTCGTAGATGCGGTCGAGGCAATAGGTGGCGCCGACGCAGGGGCGGATCTCGTCCTCGCGTCCCTCCTCGATCTTGCGCACGATATGCGGGTCGGCGATGTGGGCGCGGGTCATGCCGACCATGTCGAGCTTGCCTTCGGCGATGGCATGGCGAGCGGTCGCGACATCGGGGATGCGCGAGGCGTGGAACACCGGGAAGCCGGTCGCCGCCCTCACCTCGCCGCAGAAGTCGAGATGGGGCGCGGATTTCATGCCGCCGACCGGGATGACGTCGACGAGGGCGGCGTCGCGCTCGATATGGCCGCGGATGAGGTTGAGGAAGTCGATGAGGCCGGAGCGCGCGAGGCGCCGGGCGATCTCGACGCCGTCCTCGCGGCTGAGACCCTGGTCCCAGTCCTCGTCGGCGACCATGCGCACGCCGACCAGGAAATCCGCGCCGACGCGGTCGCGCACGGCGTTCAGCACGCGCATGGTGAAGCGCAAGCGGTCGTCGAGCGAGCCCATGCCCCATTCGTCGGTCCGCGTATTGGTGGCGGGCGACCAGAAGCTGTCCATCAGATGGCCGTAGCACTCGAACTCGAGGCCGTCGAAGCCGCCGGCCTTGAGGCGCTCGGCGCCGTCGGCATAGTCGGCGACGATGCGCTCGATGTCCCAGTCCTCGATCTCCTTGGGATAGGCGCGGTGGGCGGGCTCGCGCACGGGCGAGGCGGAGAGCACGGGCAGCCAGTCGCCCTTGTTCCAGTTGGTGCGGCGGCCGAGATGGGTGATCTGCATCATGATGGCCGAGCCATGCTCGTGCACACCGTCGGCGAGCGCCTTCAGATGGGGGACGATCTCGTCCTTGTAGAGATGGAGATTGCCGAAGGCGGGCGGACTGTCGGACGAAACGATGGCCGAGCCCGCCGTCATGGTCATGGCGATGCCGCCCCGGGCCTTCTCGACATGATAGCGCCGGTAGCGGTCGCCGGGCATGCCGCGGTCGTGATAGTTCGGCTCGTGCGCCGTCGACATGATGCGGTTCTTCAGCGTCAGATGCTTGAGCTGAAAGGGCTGCAGCAGCGGATCCCGGGTGCGCGGCGACGTCGTGGCGGACATGGGGATGGTCTCTCCGTTTCGTCGGGCCGACGGTGCTCGGCCGCACCGGCATGCCCCTCGCCGCAGAGATTGCACGCGCGCCCCCGGCCACACAACCGCAACCCCGGCATGGGGCCATTGCCTGGTGGCCATTGCCTCGGCCTCGCGGTGGGCATTGCGCAGGGCTCGGCTTTCGTCGCACTATCCGGGCAGGCGGGCGGCCACACTTCGCCGCCCGATGCGGCCGCTATTCTCGCCAGCCCCCCGCCATGGAGGAGATCCCATGCTCGACGACGAGCCGAATGGTGGAGGGGCGCTGCCGGCGCTCGACCTGCCGCTCAGCGAGGATCCCGCGCGCTCCTTCACGCTGCCGGCCTCCTGGTACACGGACCCGGCCATCTACGAGCGCGAGAAGCGGGCGATCTTCTATCGCACCTGGCAGTATGTCGCCCACAAGTCGCTGTTCCGCGAGGCGGGCGACTATGTGACGGTGCGCATCTGCGACCAGAACATCTTCGTCATGAAGGGCGGCGACGGCGAGCTGCGCGCCTTCTACAATGTCTGCCGGCACCGCGCCCACGAGCTCCTGTCGGAGCCCTTCGGCAATGTCCGCTCGGTGATCGTCTGCCCCTATCACGCATGGACGTTCGAGCGCGAGGGCGCGCTGCGCGGGGCGCGTTTTGCAACCGAGCGGCCGGGCTTCGACAAGGCCGACTATGGCTTGAAGCGCATCCGCCTCGAGATGTTCTGCGACTGCGTGTTCGTCAATCTCGACGAGGGCGCGACGAGCCTCGCCGCGCTCGCCGGCGAGATGGAGGCGGACATCCGCGCCCGCGTGCCGTTCCTCGACCGGCTGAAGCCGGCGGCGATCGAGCGCGATGCGCTCGGCCCGACGGTGCAGAAGGCCGGCTGGAAGGTGGTCGTCGACAATTATGTCGAGTGCTACCACTGCGAGCACGCCCATCCCGACTTCGCCTCGCTCATCTGCATGGACAAGTACGAGCTGACCTGCGGGCGCTACTGGTCGCGGCAGGTCGCCGGCGCCATCCGCCACCACAACAGCGCCTACGAGGTCGATCCGGCGCGCGGCTACCAGTCTTCGGCCTTCTGGTTCCTCTGGCCCAACACCACGTTCAACATCCTACCGGGCTCGGAAGAGCTCGCCGTGTTCGCCGTGCGGCCGATCGATGCGACGTCCTCGAGCTTCGAGGGCCATGTGCTTTCGGCGGACGGAACGGTCCATACGGCGCGGCGGGACTATGCGGTGAACGTGCTTGGCCCGGAGGACTTCGCGTTGTGCGAGAGCGTGCAGCGCGGTCTCATGTCGATGGGATACAGCCAGGGGCCGATCGTCGCGGTCGACGCCTCGCTCGGCGAGGGCGAGCACGGCATCCACCATTTCCACCGGCTTGTGCACGAGGCGCTGACGGGCGGCTGAGCAACAGAGCCCCGAGCCGCTCACGATGGCGGCGGAGACGGCCTATTCGAAGGCGCAGGTGACGCGCATGTCGATGGAGGCGCGCTCCTCGCCGCGCGTGGTTGCGACGAGCCGGCCGACATATTCGCCGTCGGCGGCGTCGATGACGCGGACGAGGTAGCGCACGTCCCGATCCATGTCGTAGAGCTCGATCTGGACGGTGTCGTCGATCACCGCGAACTGCGTGAGCGAGGCGGACGAGAAGCTCGACGCGACGCTCAGAGCCGACAGGCTGCCATTCGCGGGAAAGTCGATGCGCGCCTCGCCGCTCACCTCGCGCGGCAGCTCCAGGACGCCATGGGCGAGGATGGCGGAGAAGCGGAAGCCCTCGCCCGCGCTCTCGCAGAAGATGCCGCCGCTGGCGAGCGCGCCGCTCGCCGACAGCCACAGCACCGCACCCGAGAATAGGCCGAGGCGCCGGCCGGTCCGTGCTCGCGACATCTCATCTCCCCCGCTCGCCGCCACCGGCGGTCCCCCCTCTGCCTTCGCCTCAATGCCAGGCGTCGGGCATCTCCTCCTTGCGCTTGGCGATGAAGGCCTTCAGCGCCTCGTCGATGCCGGGATCGAGCGGCGGCGGCTCATAGGCTGCGAGCATCTCCTTCCAGCGCCGGTTGGCGCGGATCGCCGCATCCTCCGAGCCCATCTCCTGCCATTTCTCGAAGCTCTGATTGTCCGAGAGCTCGGGCTCGTGGAAGGCCGTCTCGTAGTTGGCCATGGTGTGGCTGCAGCCGAAGAAATGACTGCCGGGGCCGACCTCGCGGAAGCCGTCCATGGCAAAGCCGTTGTCGTCGAGGGCGATGCCTTCGGCGAAGCGGTGCATCATTCCGCAGTGATCGGCGTCGAGCACGAATTTCTCGTAGCTCATGGTGAGCGCGCCCTCGAGCCAGCCGGCGGCGTGCAGCACGAAATTGGCGCCCGACAGCATGGTCGCCATCATGGTGTCGGCGGCCTCCTGGGCGGCTTGCATGTCGACGGCCTTCGACGCGGTGAGGCCGCCGCCGAGCCGGAAGGGCAGCTTCAGGCGCCGGGCGAGAGCACCGAAGGCGAAATAGGCGAGCGAGGGCTCGGGCATGCCGAAGGTCGGGGCGCCGGATTTGAGGCTCATGGAGGAGAGGAAATTGCCGAAGATGGCCGGGGCGCCGGGTCGTACGAGCTGGGTGAGGGCGATGCCGACCATGGCCTCGGCATAGGCCTGGGCGAGCGCGCCGGCGGTCGTCACCGGCCCCATGGCGCCGCCGAGGATGAAGGGGACGACGACGGCGCACTGGTTGGCCTCGGCATAGGCTCTGAGCGCGCCCGTCATGGTGCCGTCCCAGACGAGCGGCGAGTTGACGTTGATATTGCCGAGGATGACGCAATTGCGGTCGACGAAGTCGGCGCCGAACAGGATGCGCGCCATGTCGATCGAATCGCGGGCGCGCTCGGCTGCCGTCACCGAGCCCATGAACGCCTTGTCGCTCCAGCGGATATGGGCATAGACCATGTCGAGATGGCGCTTGTTGACGGGGATGTCGACCGGCTCGCAGACCGTGCCGCCCGAATGGTGCAGCCAGGGCGACACATAGGCGAGCCTGACGAAGTTCTCGAAATCGGCGAGCGAGCCGTAGCGGCGGCCCTTGTCGAGGTCGGTGACGAAGGGCGAGCCGTAGGCGGGCGAGAAGACGGTGGCGTTGCCGCCGATCTGGACGGAGCGCGCGGGATTGCGGGCGTGCTGGGTGAAGACCTCGGGCGCGGTGGCGCAGAGCCGGCGAACATGGCCGGGCTCGAAGCGGACGCGGGTGCCCTTGACGTCGGCGCCCGCCTCCTTGAACAGCCGCAGCGCCTCGGCATCGTCGCGCACCTCGATGCCGACCTCCTTCAGGATCATGTCGGCATGGACGTCGAAGCGTTGCAGCGCCTCCTCGTCGAGCATGGTGTAGGGGGGAATCCGGCGCTTGATATAGGCCGGCCCCGAGGGCGCCCGGGCGCGCTCGGCGCGCCTTCCCGAGCGACCGGCCCGTGCCCGTGCCGCCACGCCCGCTGCCGCATCGCTCGCCATGACGCCCGCCTCCCCTAGCCGTACCGGAACCGCCGGGGCCGCCGCAGCGGCTGCCGGGTCCGCAGCCAATGACATACATCGATCCTAGCCGATCGGCCGCATCTTGTCCGGCGGCAACATGTCGGCTTGCCGAGCCTCCAGGCTCGGCGCGGCCGTTACCTGTCCGCAACGAGATCGGCCGCGCGTCTGGCGCCATCTCGTGCTAGCCTTGGCGCGGATCAGCCAGTCGGGGCAGGGCTCGTTTCTCGCTAGGGGCGACCATGCGACGTTATTCGATTGTCTTCATGACCTTGGCGGCGTCGGCTGCCATCGCCTTCCTGATGTCGGCGCCGGCCGGTGCGGCTCCTTGCCTCGACGGCGACCAGCCGATCAAGGGGGAGATCCGCGAGGTCAGGACCCGCGATTCCGGCGGGCGCAACATCAGCGCCTATCATCTGGTGCTGCCGCATTCGGCCTGCGTGTCGGTGCGGCGCATCGGCGAGGTGGTGAACGACGTGCGCAGCATCGAATTGCTGCCGCCGACCGCCGATCGCAAGGCCGAGCTTGCTTCGCTCGTCGGGCGCAAGGTCGAGTTCTCCGGCCGGCCGGCGCTCGCCGTGCCAGGGCGGCATTCCGGCGATATGGTGCTGAAGGATGCGGTGCCGGCGGGGGCGGCGGCCGGCTACCGGCGCAAGGCCGAGGCCGAGGACGAGGACGGGGACGGGGACGGGGAGCAGACGGCGCGCGCCGGGGATCCGGTTCCCGATTTCTCCGTCGATGGCGATCCGGTGACACGCAGCGCGCCGCTCCCGGACGACGAGGATGTCGGCGCGGTGAGGCGCCCCGACGACGAGATCACCGACGATGGCGGGGCCGGCGCCGGCGATGATCGCAGGCTCGCCGAGGAGGAGGGCGCGCGCGATCGCGAGGCCGGGCGGGTCGATCCCGACGCCCCGGACATCGACGAGCGCATCGCCCGCTTCATCCGCGACTATTATCTCGGCTCGGCCGCGCTCAGCCCCGAGCAGATCCGCACGCTCTATGCGACGCGGCTCGACTATTTCGGCCGCCATGGCGTGCCGGTCGAGCGGGTGGTGTCGGACAAGCTCGGCTATTACCGGCGCTGGCCGAAGCGGAGCTATGTGCTGATCGAGGATACGCTCGACATCCGCCGGCTGCGTGGTACGCGGGCGGTGTTCGACGTCGCCTTCGAGTACGAGTTCAAGGTCGGCAATGGCAGCCAGCGGCGCGGTGGGCGGGGCCTGTCGATCCTCACCTTCGATCTCGGCGACGGCAGCGGGCGGATCGTGCGCGAAGAAGGCGAGGTGGTGGAGCGGTATTTCTGAGGCGGCGGGCGGTGTCCGGTGCGGCCGCGGCCCCGGGGAGTCGGTGCTGCGTGTGGCGGGGCCGATTATCGGCGATGCGCCCGGCAAGCCCGGTTTGCCGGTGGCGCCATGATCGCGCCGCGCTGCGCAGGGGCGACCGGCGGTCGCCCCTACGGACGGTCGTCTCCATCGCGTGGCGAGGCCGACTATTTCTTCATCTCCGACGGTGGGTTGATGGCGTGGGTGTCGCCGGTCGCGGGTGTCGATGATTCGACCGGGACGGCCTCGCTCCGGCCGCCGGGCTCGGGGCCGCGACGCTTGTCGGCCTCGGGAAACGCCACCCGCTGATCGCCCTCCAGGACCTCGACGGTGAGCCCCGGCGTCGCGACCTCGTTGAGAACGGCAAGAAGCGGCGTCAGGCCTTCGGAATCGGTCAGCACGAAGATCTCGAAGTCGCGCTGCGCCTTGCTGCCCCAGCCGGCAATTCTCAGCGTTCGGATCGCCTTGGAGAAGAGGCCGTGGTTGCGGATCGGCTCGGCCTCGAGGATCTCGGTGACCTCGTCCTGGTTGAGCTTGACGCCCTTGATCCCCTGCAGCGCCTTGACGTGCTCGCGGCGGATCTCGGTGATGTCGGTGCCGCTGACCGAGGTCTCCTCGTCCTTAAGGCGGTCGATCTCGCTGCGCCCGATCCGAAGGGTGCCGAACCCGATGCTCCACCACGGGCGCTTGCGCGGCCAGCGCACGAGACCCAGATCCGACAAGACGCCGGCGAGCTGGTTCATGGCGAGGCCGTTCTGCTCCTCGGCCGGGCTCTTGTCGCAACTGTAGAGGTTGGGGATCACCAGATAGGCATTGCGCCGGTGATGAACGACGTGTCCGGCGATCCAGGCGAGATTCTTGCTCGAGGCCCGCTTGACCGCCGTGTCGATGATCGAGCGGATCTGGCGGACGAGGCTCGCCGACGGGGTCGGCGGCGGGGGCGTTCTCGGCGGGTTCAGCACCGTCAGCACGAAGAGGCCGAGATCGATGCCGATGGTGGCGAGGAGGGCGATGACGTCGCGACCGGTGATCGGATCGCCGCCCGAGGTCCAGGTGAGGCCGCTGCGGCCGCCGGTGAAGACATAGGCGACGAGCGTCGAGAGATAGGCGCCGAGGTTGGCCCAGAGGTTCTTCACCGCATTGGCGACGCCGGCCGGCCCCTCGTTGAAGGCGGCCTGGCGCAGGCGCAGCTCGGCCGGCTGGTTGGCCTGGTCGGCGGCGACGCGCAGCCGCTCGGCGAGCGTCGGGTCGTAGCAGGAAAAGCCGGGCTTGCCAGGCTCGATGGCGACGGCATCGGCGATCGCCGCCATCTGGCCGGCAGTCGAGATGCCGAGCTCATTGGAGCGGGTGGCGATCGAACGGGCGCTCGAGCGGATCAGCGAAGCGCGCGTCTCGAAATCCTTCTGGCGCTCGAGCACGGTGCCGCCCTCGAGCCCGGCCGCCGCCTCCTTCAGCTTGGCGAGATCGGCCTCGACCGGCGTCAGCCAGGAATTGATGACGCCATCGCGCAGGGTCGCGATCGAATCGCGGACGCTGCGGCGGGCATTGTAGAGCGGACCGCGGCCCGAGCCCGAGGCGACGCCGCAGCTCCCGCCCGAGGTCTCCTCGCGGCTCATCTGGCTCTCGGACCAGGTGACGACGTTGTCGAGCTGCACGCGAACCGCATCGAGGCGGGCGGAGATGGCGGCGCCGGCGTCGCGCGCATCCTCCTGCAGGCCGGCGAGGCTGGTCCGCGTCGCCTCCTCGCCGGCGATCAGGCTCCACCAGAAACCGTAACCGAAGCCGATCGACCAGAGCGCGAGGAAGCAATAGAGCGGGAAGGTCACCATGCGGTCGGTGAAGCGGCGCTTGGCACCGAAGCTCTCGCGCAGCATCAGCCACATGAGGAAGCTGAGGGCGACGACGATGGCGATGACGAACATCGAGTTCGACACCTCGATGCCGGCACCGATGTCGCGGCTCTGGCTCGCCTGCGAAACGCCGACGATGAAGTCGTTCATGCCCGACCAGGTGGCGTAGGTCGAGATGACGAGCAGCATCATCGAGGCGATGCCGATCAGCGAGTTGCGGCCGAACATGTAGTCGAGCGCGTTGCCGGCCTGCTCGATCAGCCCCTTCCGCCGCTCCTCCCGGGTCATCGTCCCCTCCCACGCGCTGGCCACCGGCCACAAGCCCACCCAAGCCGCGCCAGCCGGAACCCGCGCAGCCTCAGCTTGCGCTTACAAGAATTCGGGCGGCCTGTCGCGGGGCGGGGGCGGCAGAGCATGCATTCGCGCCGCGGGTGGCGCAGCGCCGCCACGCGCGGATGGCTGCCGCGCCGGCCGGCGCACTTGACCGGGCGGCGGGAATGGGCGTCCCTTCGAGGCGACAGGAGCCGGCGGGCGCGACCGGCCACCCGCCCGCCTCGCCCCGCCGCCGACAGGAGAGCCCGATGACCGTCCCCTCGCGCGAGCCGATCACCCGCGTGCTCGTCATCCACCGCACCCCCGCCGATTTCGACGCCGACCTCGCCCGCCGCTTCCCCGACATCGCCTGGCGCTATGTCACGCGCCTCGCCGAGGTGGCGGAGGCGCTCGCGCAGCACCGGCCCGAAGCCGTGCTCTCGATGAAGAATGTCGGCTTTGCCACCGGCGAGCACCGGCTGGCGGCGAATTTCGAGACCGTGCGCTGGATCCAGTGCGGCGGCTCGGGCTACGAGCACCTGCTGCCGATCGACTTCTCGCGCACCGTGCTCACCAATTGCGCCGGCATCCTCGCGCCGTACCTCGCCGAGACGGTGATCGGCGCCATGCTCGCGCTCAATGCCAATCTGATCCGCTACCACAAGCGCCAGCTCGCCCACGAATGGCGGATCGAACCATTCCAGCCGATCGCCGGCCAGACGCTCGCCGTCATCGGCCTCGGCGCCATCGGAACCGAGGTCGCACGCCGCGCCCGTGCGCTCGGCATGCGGGTGCTGGCGGTCAGGCGCGACGCCGATGCCGCGTCCGGTGAGGCCGACGAGGTGGCCGAGCTGTCGGACCTCGAAAGCGTGCTTTCAACCGCCGATGTCGTGTCGCTGCATGTGCGCCTCACCGACCAGACGCGACGCCTCATCGGCGCGAAGGAGCTCGCCGCCATGAAGCCGAGCGCGCTCCTTCTCAACACTTCGCGCGGTGCGGTGATCGACGAGGCGGCGCTCGTCGCCTGCCTCAAGGCGCAGCGCATCCGCGGCGCCTATCTCGACGTGTTCGAGAAGGAGCCGCTCGACGCCGACAGTCCGCTCTGGGACCTCGACAACGTGCTCTTGACACCGCATGCCGCCGACAACACCACCGACTGGCCGCGCGTGTTCGCCACCTTCTTCGGCGATAATCTCGCGCGCTGGAACAGGGGCGAGCGACTCGTCAACGAGATCGCGGCGTGAGCGCGCCCGCGCACCTCCGTCAGTTGCTGAGCGCGATGGGCTGGCCGACGCCCTTGATGCCGTCCGGCACCGGCACGTCGGTCAGGTCGTAGTCGGTGTGGAGCACGATGTGCGGCCCCGACGAGGCCTCGAGCCGGCGCGCGACGATGGCGGTATAGGCCGACTGGTCGGCGACCGGGTTGTCGGCATCGACGACGAGGTCTCCCCTCGGCAGGTAGATGGTGCCGATCAGGGTGCGGGCGAAATTGCTGCGGATCTCGTGACGGAGCTCGCCTTCCGGGCCGCGCGCGCCAAAGAAGAGCAGGCCGGCCATGGGCCCGTCCTTGGGCGCCGTCAGGGAGACCGTCACGTCATCCTCGAAGAGGAAGCGCGCGCCGGATCCTGTGAGGAAAAAGCCGACATTCTCGCCATCGATCTCGGCCGCATCGGTCACTTCGAGCGCGCCGTCCTCGATCGCGTAGACACCCGGATCGAAGGTGACACGCGCGTTGCCGCCGATATGCAGCCCGCCGCAATAAGTGCCCGGCGAAAGCCGCTGTGTTCCGCTGGTGATCTCCAGCTTGGTGAGTGCCGGCGTGCAGGCGTCGATCTGCGGCTCCGGCCGCGCCGAAAGCGGATCCTCGAATTGCGGACAGTCGGTCAGCGGATCGGGGGTGAAATTGCCCTTGGTGCCGTCCTTGCCACCGGCCGAGCAGATGAGGCTCGCCTCGATCACGGCGCTGTTCTTCGATTTGATGCCGTTGGGATGCGTCGAGTTGGAGAAGATCGCGCAATCCTCGCCCGTGACCCTGGCATTCTTGTCGAAGCTGATGGCACCGATGCCGCTGTCGGCGAGCGCCAGCACGCAGATATTGGGATGTCCGAGCACCTGAGCGGTGGCGCCGACGCTGATTTGGGGCGTCTTCACGCCAAAGGCCGAGCCGAACATGGTCTGGCCGGTCGCGCGCGCCCTCACATGCACGGACAACGGATCGTCGGTGACGCGGGTCTCGACGACGAGACCGCGCGCCAGCCGTGACTTCTCGTCGATATGAGCGTCGACGACGGCCTCGACAACAGCGACGATGCGCTCGATGTCGCCGGTCGAGAGTGCCAGCTCCTTGGCGGCGGCGAGCGAGGCGGCGTCGATCACGGCCTGGATCTCCGCGCGCTGGCGCACGAACCCGGCGAAGTCGATGACAGTGCCGACGCCAAGCAGCAGCAAGGGCAGGGCGAAGGCGAACATCATCGCGACATTGCCCTGCCGGTCGGCGGCGAAGCACCAGGAGCGAACCGCCGCAAGATCCGCAACCCGGCGCGACCAACGGATGTGATCGGTTGTGCACATGTGCCCGGCACATTCCTTGTCCGGCGCGCGGTGGAGCGGCGGCCCGCACCTCGATCGATCCCGACAATTCTCTTCGACTGCGATACAAGTCCCGGAAAACTGCCCGAGACACAATGCGCCTCTGCCGCGACGCCTGATGAAGTGTTACCGGATGCTCCCGCCGCAAACGCATGCCTTGTCGCGTTGGACTGCGGCCTATTGCGTGATGATCTCGACGCGATCGCTCGGCAGCACGAAGGTGACCGTCGTTCCCGCGCCCGGTGCCGAACGGATCGCGAGACCACCACCATGCGCCTCGGCGATCGCTTTGGAGAGTGGCAGCCCGAGACCGGCCGTGCCGAGCAACGTGTCGCGCGCGTCGACAGCGTGATCGAGCGGACGCAGATGCCGGTTGAGCTCGTCGGCCGACATGCCCGGTCCGACATCGGCGATGCTGATGGCAAGGCCGTCGTCGTCGAGCAGATCGGTGCTGACCTCGACCATCGATCCCGGCGGCGCGTGCTCGAGCGCATTGGCAATGATGTGCGACAGCGCGCGGGTGACGCTCTCCTCGTCGCACACGACATTGATCCTGGCCGGCGGCGGTGCCACCACGAGCTGCACGTTCCGCTCATCGGCTCCAGCCCGCAAGGCACGGGCGGCGAGCTGGACGATGCGTGTCACCGGCAGCTTGTCCTCGTTGATGATTGTGTGCTCGGTGACGGTGCGCCATTGCGGCAGCAGACCCTCGACCACATCGACGATGCTCGCGGCCTGGTGGGCGATCCGCTCCAGGACCTCCGGCAGGCCGCTGCGTGTTCCGCTCGCCGCCGCGAGGCGGTGGCCCTGATCGACGAGCCGCACGATCTCGGTGGCGATCAGCCGGGCGTCATTGCCGAGCGCGCCGACGAGGCGATCCTTGACGCGGCCCGCGGCCTCGGTCTGATGCTGGGCGAAGCGCGCGACATGAGCCTCGCGGGTCAGTCGCAGGATGTAGTCGAGGTGGTGGCCGAACATGGTCCACGGCACCGGCTTGGTCAGGAACGAGGTGGCGCCGGCCGCAAAGGCGCGCGAGACGGATTCTGAATCCTCGTGCGCCGTCACCACGACGATCGGAAGGTGCCGGGTCTTGGGATGTCCCCGCATGCACTGGATGAGCGAGTAGCCGTCGATGCGCGGCATGCCGAGATCGATGATCGCCAGCTGGAACAGCTCGTTCGAGAGATGCTGCCACGCCTCCCCGCCGTCCTCCGCCTCGATGACATCGACATGGCGCCGCTCGAGCTGCTCGCGAACGAGCGAGCGCATGATCGGGTCGTCGTCGGCGACGAGGGCCTTGATCTTGATGCGGGCTGGTGCTGTCGGATGGATGAGCGACATTTAGCGTTCTGAGCGGTGATGAGGGGCGCCACGACCGGCGCGTTCTGGTTGCCACGCCCCAGAACTAACCGACAGGTGTTAAACTGCTGTAAGATTTTCCGCTCAAATCGAGAGTATATTGCCTGCAATTCGCCACCAATTCGCACATTGATCCATTTTATACTCCCCGTTGAATGTCTTTCCGTGGACGATGATGGATGCTCGAGCAGGCTGCGCGGACGTTGCGTGAAGACAGGCTTAATCCATCGCGCGTAACTTGCAGCGAGAGCCGAGGCCGCGGCAGAGCGGCGCTGCCGGCTCCTATCTCGTCGCGGCCTTTCATGTCGCCCCGCCGGCCGTCCGCGCCTTCGCACGGACATGTCGGCCGGGAACACGCCTTGGAGCCCGCCGGAGCGATCGGGGACAAGAGCAGACGTGCCGTCATATCTCTCATTCCTCCGGCGATCGATCGAATCCAAGCTCGCCGCCATCGTCGCGACGGCGGTGCTGTCGGCGATGCTGCTGGCGACGCTCGTGTCGGTGTGGCGCGAGGCCGAGCGCGAGGTGGCATCCGAGCGCGCCGAGCTGCTCGCCGTGTCGGCGGCGATCTCCTCGGCGATCGCCCATCACATCGATAAAGGCGACAAGCAGGAGGTGCTGGCGTCGCTCCGGGCGATCGCCCGCATTCCCGACATCACCTTTGCGCAGGTGATCGACACGGACGGCCATACCATCGCCGAGCTCGGCGACGGCGGCGTGCTGCTTTCGACGCCGGACGGGACTGGGCCGAAGCGACTCGAGGATCCGTTCGATCTCGTCTCCGGCGGCGTCGGCGTGATGGAGACGCCGATCATCAGAGGCGGCCTCGCCATCGGTACCATGCGGCTGCATTCCGATCTGTCGCGCAAGCGGCGCGATTTCATGCTGTCGATCCGCGATGCGCTGCTCGCCGGCCTCAGTGCGGCGCTGTTCGGCATCGCCGTCACCAAGGGTCTGCAGCGCTCGATCACGGGCCCGATCAACCGCTTGACCGAGGCGATGCAGGATGTCCGCCGCTCGCACGACTTCGACCGCAGCGTCATCCGCGACAGCGACGACGAGACGGGCATGCTGGTCGATGCCTTCAACGACATGCTGCGGCAGATCCGGATCCGCGACGGTCAGCTCGACCGGCATCGCGAGAACCTGGAGAACGAGGTCAAGCGGCGCACCGAGGAGTTGAACGAGGCCATGCTCGCGGCGCGTACCGCGAACTCGGCGAAGTCCGACTTCCTCGCGATGATGAGCCACGAGATCCGCACGCCGATGAACGGCATGATGGTGATGGCCGAGCTGCTCGCCGCCGCCGAGATGCCGCCCGAGCAGAAGCGCTCCGTCGAGGTGATCCGCAGATCGGGTACGAGCCTGCTCACCATCATCAACGACATACTCGATCTGTCCAAGATCGAGGCCGGACGGCTCGATCTGGAGACGATCGAGGTCGATCCGCGCGAGGTGGTCGGCAATGTGCTCGGCCTGTTCTCCCAGCGCGCCGCCGAGATCGGCGTCGACCTTGCCGCCGATGTCGCGCCGGACGTGCCGCGGACGATCCTCGCCGACCCGGTCCGCCTGACGCAGGTGCTCGCCAATCTCGTCAGCAACGCCCTCAAGTTCACCATGAGCGGCAGCGTCGTGATCGAGGTCGCGGAAGCGGGTCAAGGCAGGGCGGATGGCCGGCGCCATCTCGCGCTCAGCGTGCGGGACACCGGCATCGGCATTGCCGCCGACAAGCTCGAGGCGATCTTCGATGCCTTTACGCAGGCTTCGCAATCGACCACCCGGCAATTCGGCGGCACGGGCATCGGCCTCACCATCTGCCGGCGCCTCGTCGGTGCCATGGGCGGTACGATCTCGGTGGCGAGCGAGCCGGGCAAGGGCTCGACCTTCCGCGTCGAGGCGCCGTTCGAGGTCGTCGAGCCCGAGCGGCCGATCGCCGTGCCGGCCGCGAACCAGCGCCGCGTGGTGGTGGCGCTCGCCGGCTCTGCGACCCGCAACGTCGTGACCAAGGCCCTCGTTGCGCGCGGGATCGCGGCACGGCCGGTCGATCCGCTCGACCCGGCCTCCGTCGCCGCCGCGTGCGGCTTTGGCGATCCGTCGCTGCCGCCGCTCGCCGCCTTCATCGCCGACGACGGCCGCGCGCTGCCGCTCATGCGCATGCTGTGTGGGGGAGCGCTCGAGAAAACTCGCCTCGCCCGACCGGCCACTGCTTGCGATGGTGATCGCGCCTGGAACGCCTTCGCTTCAGAGCAGCGATCGCGCGCCGGCCGATATCGAGTTGCCGGCGCCGATCCTGCCGGCCGATCTCGACCGGTTCGCGGACCGGCTTGCCGCCGGCACGCCGTCCTCGGAGCCGACACCGGCGCCGATGGCGGACAGCGTTGCCCGGACGCCGGCCTCGCCGCAAAATGCGCGCGTGCTGGTGGTCGACGACAGCCTCGTCAATCGCGAGGTGATGTCGGCGGCGCTCGGCCGGCTCGGCCACCGCGCGACGCTCGCGGGAAATGGCCTCGAGGCGCTCGAGCGGCTCGCCTCGGCGCAATTCGACATCGTCTTCATGGATCTCAGCATGCCGGTGATGGATGGTCTCGAGGCGACGCGGCGGATCCGTGCGAGCGAGGCGGAGAGCGGCCTCCCGCGCCTGCCGGTGATCGCCGTGACGGCGCATGCCGCGGGGCGCCTGACATCGGAATGGCAGGAGGCGGGCCTCAGCGATTTCGTCACGAAGCCGTTCACGCTGGAGCGCATCGCCGCGGTGATCGCTCGCTGGTGGGCGGCCGGCGATGGCCCCGCGCGTGAGGCAGCCGGATCTCAGGAGCCCGTCACGGCCGGCGTGGGCGCCGGGACCGCCTTGGTGGCGGACGCACTCGATCAGCGGGTGATCGGCGAGATCCAGGCGATGGACGTGGCGGGCGGGCTGCTGAAGCGGCTCGTCACGCTCTACCGCGCGGAAGCACCGGCCACGCTCGATCGCCTCGCCAGACTGCTCGCGGCGGGCGACGCCACGGAGAGCGCGGCGGCGGCGCACAAGCTGAAATCGCTGTCGGGCAATATCGGCGCGATCGGCGCGCGGGCACTCGCGGCGGAGATCGAGACGGCGGCGAAATCGGGCCGGACCGACGGCCTCGCCGCGAAAGCGGACGCATTGTCCGTTCAGATCGACACGGCGATGGCGGCGCTCATCGCCACCGCGGAGCGGACGGGCGGGGCCGCGGGTACGGCCTCAGCGAAACAGCAGCCGGCCGAGGACGAATTTCAGGATCTGCCAGCCGTAGCGGTAGATGACGATGCCGATCAGCCAGGACAGCCAGCTCCGGTTCTTGAAGCCGAGCAGGCCGCCGAGCACGTCACGGATGACGTCGGCGAGATCACCGGCCGGAGCGCCGCCTGAGCCGCCTGGGCGACTTGAGCCCTTGCCGCCTCTCAGGATGTCGGTGATGTCGCCATAGGGGTTGTCGGACTGGGCGCTGCGACCACGCCGTACGGTGTCGAGATCGGGCAGGGTGAGGGGACCATCGCCCTCGCCGCCGGCACGGGACGATCCGCCGGGCAGGCCGGGCACGCTGCCCGCCCCGCCGGCCATGCCGCCCGATTGCGGCAGGCGCTCGACGACGTCGGCGAGCACGCCGCGGCCGTTCTTGAAAATCCAGCCGAGCACGAAGACCGCCAGCATCGGCAGCATCTTCTTCAGGATGGCGCTGGAAATGCCGGTCGAGCGCTCGGCGCCGAGCGCCAGATTGCGGCTCAAGGCCGGTGCGCCGACGATATGGCCAAGAATGGCGTTGCCGTCGGCGACAGTGGCGGTGCTGGCGATCCGCGAGGGATCGTCAATGACCGAGGCATGGCCGCCCGAGGCGAGCGCCGCCATCAGATCGGCGACGCCCTTCCTCGTCAGCGTGTTGTGCTCGATGCCGCGCACAAGGCCGGGCAGCAGCGCCGCCATGGCCGAGCGGGCGGCGTCGTCGCCGATACCGAACTCAGTGGCGAGCGCCCGGGCGAAACGCTGTCCTTCAGGCGAATCGACGATGGACGACGACGACATGAGCTTTCCTCCCCGCATGCGAGCCATGCGGGGAGTATATCGGAAGAGGCCGGGCCCGGCACCTGCGGGCTGACACTTACTGGGTCGCGGTCGAATCCGAGCCGACCGTCTTGACGACACTCGAGAGCGGCCGGCCGCCGGCATCGGCGACGCCACCCTTGAAGTCCTTGCCGACCTCCTCGTCATAGGCCGGCAGGGTGGCGAGCGCGTCCTTGGCCGTCAGATGGACGACGCGGTAGCCCTTCGCCTTCAGCTCGCGCAGGAGCTTGGGCAGCGCCTTGGCCGTCACCTGCTGAATGGCGTGGAACAGCAGGATGCCCTTGCCGGTATCGTCCAGCCGCTTCATGACGCGCTCGATCATCTTCTCGGGCTTGCCACCCTTGAAGTCGAAGGAATCGATGTCGGTCGAGAACACGGCCATGTTGCGCTCGGCGAGATAGGCGAGCAGCTCGGGCGAATCCTTCAGGAACGGAAAGCGGAAGAACGGCGAGTTCTGCGATCCGAGCGCCAGATGGATGGCGCTCATGCCCTTCTCGATCTCGGCCTTGGCCTCGTCGAGCTGGCCCTTCCTGGCCATGCGGCCGAGATCCTTGTGAAGCCAGGTGTGACCGCCGATGGTGTGGCCGGCCTTGGCGATCTCGCGCAGGACCTCCGGGTAGCCGATCGCCTGCTTGCCGATCGGGAAGAAGGTCGCCTTCACGCATTCGGCCTCGAGGGCGGCCAGTACCTCGCCGGTCAGATGGGCGACGGGGCCATCGTCGAAGGTGAGCACCACCTCGCCCTTCTCGAGGAAATCGTAGGTCTTGTAGTGCTGGAAGCCGAAACCCGGGCCGCCCGTGGTGTCGATCTCGACGGTCCGGCTGACGCCGAGGGCGTCGGGATTGCCGGGGCAGTCCGCAGCGGCTGAGGGGCCGGACGGAGAAAGGGCGCAGATCGCCAGGGCCGCCAGGGCCGGGATGAAACGCATTGCTCGCCTCCCATGTCGTGTTCGGTGGATTCGGGGCCGAGTCTGGGCCGAGCACTTAAGTATGGCAAGGGTCGCGCTACGCAATCGCGGTCGGTTCGTCCCGGGGGGTGGCTTCGCGCCCACAGGCGCGGATGTGCGGCAGCGACGAAACGGCCGCCGATCCACAGGCTCCCACAGGAAGCAGCTCCCGCAACAACAAGGCCCGGCCGCGAAGGTCGCGGCCGGGCCATCGGCAGGCTGCCGGAGATTTTCGGGCGGGCGCCCGATGGGCTCAGCAGCTGTAGTACATGTCGTACTCGACCGGATGGGGCGTCATCTCGAAGCGCTCGATCTCGGCCATCTTCAGCTCGATATAGCCGTCGATCATGTCGTCGCTGAAGACGCCGCCCTTCTTCAGGAAGTCGCGGCCCCGGTCGAGATGCTCCATGGCCTCGCGCAGCGAGCGGCAGACATGGGGGATCTCGCGCAGCTCGGCCGGCGGCAGGTCGTAGAGGTTCTTGTCCATCGCCTCGCCGGGATTGATCTTGTTCTCGATGCCGTCGAGACCGGCCATCAAGAGGGCCGAGAAGGCGAGATAGGGGTTGGCCGAGGGATCGGGGAAGCGAACCTCGACGCGCTTGCCCTTCGGATTGGAGGTGTGCGGGATGCGGCACGATGCGGAGCGATTGCGCGCCGAGTAGGCGAGCAGCACCGGCGCCTCGTAGCCCGGCACCAGACGCTTGTAGGAGTTGGTGATCGGGTTGGTGAAGGCGTTGATGGCGCGGGCATGCTTCAGGATGCCGCCGATATAGTGCAGCGCCATGTCCGACAGGTCGGCATATTTGGTGCCCGCGAACCGGTTCTCGCTGCCCTTCCAGATCGACTGGTGCACATGCATGCCCGAGCCGTTGTCGCCGAAGACGGGCTTGGGCATGAAGGTGACCGACTTGCCGTAGGCCTGGGCGACGTTGCGCGCCACATATTTGTAGATCTGCATGTGGTCGGCCATGGTGACGAGGGTGCCGAACTTGACACCGAGCTCGTGCTGGGCGGAGGCCACCTCATGGTGGTGCTTCTCGACGACGACGCCCATCTCGGCCATCACCGAGAGCATCTCGGAGCGGATGTCCTGACAGGAATCGACCGGCGGCACCGGGAAGTAGCCGCCCTTCATGCGCGGCCGGTGACCGAGATTGCCCATCTCGTACTCGGTGCCGGTGTTGGTCGGAAGCTCGGTGCTGTCGACCTTGAAGCCGCAATTGTAGGGATCGGTCGTGAAGCGGACGTCGTCGAAGATGAAGAACTCGGCCTCGGGACCGAAGAAGGCGGTGTCGCCGACGCCGGTCTGCTTCAGATAGGCCTCGGCCTTCTTGGCGATGCCGCGCGGGTCGCGCTCATAGAGCTCGCCAGTGGTCGGCTCGACGATGTCGCAGAAGATGGCGAGCGTGGTCTGGGCGAAGAACGGATCGAGATGGGCCGATGCCGGGTCGAGCATCAGCGTCATGTCCGACTGATGGATGTCGCGCCAGCCCGAGATCGAGGAGCCGTCGAACATCAGGCCGTCGGCGAAGGCGCTCTCGTCGATCGTCGAGACGTCCTGCGTGACGTGATGAATGGTGCCGCGCGGATCGGAGAAGCGCAGATCGACGAACTTCACGTCGCGATCCTTGATCATCTTCAGAACGGATTCGGCGTCTTTCTCGGCCATGGAGATGGTTCCCTCTTTGCCTTGGTGTCGACTGTTTCGATGGCGTCCACTGTTTCGGTTCCAGGACCGCTGCACGGCAGGCGTGGCAGCGGCCCCAGGGTCAGCTTTCCCAGGCCATGCCCGGAAACGGTAAGGCACCCCTTGCATGCGCCGTCAGCAGGCACTGAAGGGGCATGCGGTCTTTCTTCTCTCTGCGCGCGTTCTCTCCCGGCGCGTTCTCTCCAGAGCGGCTCATCCGCGAGCGGACGGGACCGGCCGAGCGTCAGAGCGCGTCGGTGCCGCTCTCGCCGGTGCGGATACGGATGGCCTCCTCGACATTGAGGACGAAGATCTTGCCGTCGCCGATGCGGCCGGTCTTGGCGGCGGTCTGGATGGCCTCCAGCGCCTTCTCGACAAGCTCGTCGGGCAGCACGACCTCGATCTTGACCTTGGGCAGGTAGTCCATGACGTACTCGGCACCGCGATAGAGCTCGGTGTGGCCCTTCTGGCGGCCGAACCCCTTCGCCTCGATCACGGTGATGCCGAGCAGCCCGACCTCCTGGAGAGCGTCGCGGACCTCGTCGAGCTTGAACGGCTTGATGATGGCCTCGATCTTTTTCATGTAACCCTTCACCTCTCGCAGCGGTCGCGCCTCGTTAAGCATGTGCCGTGCCAGTCGCGACCTTGGAAATTAATCGTTTGTTTTCAATTTGTTGCAGACCCGCCCGACAGAACCCGGCGGATCCGCCGAACGGCTCTGCTGCAATTTTAGGCACGCCGATGAAAACTCGGGCAGAGTTCGGGCTTGCCGGCGCCAGCCGACCGATCGACCATGGCCGAGCGGGCGGGGCGCGCAAGGCCGGGCCTGCCGGCGGGAGAAGGTTATGCACGGTTTCGAGCTGCTAAGCCCGGCGGAGATGGCGCTCGCCGACCGTATCGCGATCGAGGGCGGGATCGCCGGCGAGGCGCTCATGGAGGAAGCCGGGCGCGCGGTCGCAGACGAAGCCCGGCGGCTGACGGCGCCGGGGGCCCGCATCGTCGTCCTGTGCGGACCGGGCAACAATGGCGGCGACGGCTTCGTGGCGGCGCGGCACCTCGCCCGGCTCGGCGCCCGGGTCACCGTGGCACTCGCCGGCGAGAGGAGGGCGCTCAAGGGCGATGCGGCCCTGATGGCCGGGCGCTGGCCGGGCCCCATTGCAGCCTTCACGCCCGCCGTGCTCGACGGCGCCGACCTCGCCATCGACGCCATCTTCGGGGCCGGCCTCGCCCGGCCCCTCGAGGGGGCGGTCGCAGAGATGGTCGCCGCGCTCGCGCGGATGAAAGTGCCGGTGCTCGCCGTCGACATGCCGAGCGGCCTGAACGGTGCCACCGGCGGCGTGCTCGGCGGCGCTCCGGAGGCGGTGTCGACGGTCACCTTCTTCCGGCTGAAGCCCGGCCATGTGCTCTATCCCGGGCGTGGCCTCTGCGGGCGCATCGTGCTCGCCGATATCGGCATTCCGGCGCGCGTGCTCTCGCCGGCCGGCGATCGCCCGGCGGGATCGACGGCGCTGTCCGTCTCCACCTGGCTGAACGATCCCGAGGTCTGGAGCGCGGCGCTCGGGTGCCCGGGACCGGCCGACCACAAATACCGGCGGGGCCATGCGGTTGTATTGTCGGGACCGGCGGGCCGGACAGGGGCGGGGCGGCTCGCCGCCCGGGCAGCGCTGCGGGCCGGCGCCGGCCTCGTGACGCTCGCCAGCCCGCCCGACGCCCTCGCCGAGAACGCCGCGAGCCTCACCGCCGTCATGCTCGCCGAGGTGGCCGACGGCGCCGGCCTCGCAGCCCGCCTCGCCGACCAGCGCGTCACGGCGGTCCTCGCCGGTCCGGGCGGAGGCGTCGACCAGCGCATGCGCGGCCTCGTCGCCGCCGCCCTCGCCTCGACGGCGACCGCGGTGCTGGACGCCGATGCCCTGACCTCGTTCGAGGGCGATCCCGAAACACTCTGGCGCGCCATCGCGGCGGGCCGGCGTACCCCGGTCATGACGCCGCACGAGGGCGAGCTCCGCCGCCTCTTCCCCGATCTTGCCGCCGACCGGCTGGTTCGCGCCCGCGCCGCGGCGGCCCGGTCGGGCGCGGTCGTGGTGCTGAAGGGCGCCGACAGCGTCATCGCCGCCCCGGACGGCCGGGCGATCATCAATGCCAATGCGCCCCCGACACTGGCGACGGCCGGCTCGGGCGACGTGCTCGCGGGCATCGTCGCCGGGCTGGCGGCGCAGAGCGCTCCTGCCTTCGAGGCGGCGGCGGCGGCGGTGTGGCTGCATGGCGCGGCCGCCGCGCGGCTTGGACGGGGACTCATCGCCGAGGACCTCGGCGAGGCACTGCCCGGGGTGCTCGCGAACATGGCGGCGGCCAGATCGCGGAGCGATGCCCCATGGACCTTCAGAGTGTGCTCGGCTATCGCTTCGCGGTGATTCGGCCGCAGGCAGCGCATCCACAGGCAGGGACATGGCGGACCAGACGAGAAGCTACAGGATCGCGACCATCCCCGGCGACGGGATCGGCCGGGAGGTGATGCCGGAGGGCATCAAGGTGCTGGAGGCTGCCGGGCGTCGCTTCGGCTTTTCTCTCCAGTTCGACGAATTCGACTGGAGCTGCGACACCTACAAGGCAACGGGCCGGATGATGCCCGCGGACGGCCTGAAGCAGATCCGCCATCACGACGCCATCTATCTGGGCGCGGTCGGCTGGCCGGGCGTGCCCGACCACATATCGCTGTGGGGGCTGCTCATCCCGATCCGGCGCGAATTCCGCCAGTACATCAATCTGCGGCCGGTCCGGTTGATGAAGGGCGTGCCCTGCCCGCTCGCCGGACGGGGGCCCGAGGACATCGACTACTGGATCGTCAGGGAGAACAACGAGGGCGAATATTCCGAGATCGGCGGGCGGCTCTACAAGGGCACCGACGAGGAGATCGCCATGCAGCAGGCGGTCTTCACCAGGAAGGGCGTCGACCGGGTCATCCGCTACGCCTTCGACCTCGCGCTGACGCGGCGGCACCGGCGCCTCGCATCGGCCACCAAGTCGAACGGCATCATCCACACCATGCCGCTGTGGGACGAGCGGCTGAGGGTGATCGGCGACGAATACCGCGAGGTGTTCGTCTCCGAGTACCACATCGATATCCTGTGCGCGCATCTGGTGCGCAATCCCGACCGGTTCAGCGTGATCGTCGCCTCCAACCTGTTCGGCGACATCCTGTCGGATCTCGGACCGGCGACGGCGGGCACGATCGGCATCGCGCCCTCTGCCAATCTCAATCCGGAGCGCAACTATCCCTCGATGTTCGAGCCGGTGCACGGCTCGGCACCCGACATCGCCGGTCAGGGCATCGCCAATCCGATCGGTCAGGTCTGGTCGGGCGCCATGATGCTCGAGCATATGGGAGAGCGCGAGGCGGGCCACGCCATCGTCGCGGCGATCGAGGACCTGCTCGCCAATCACGACATCCGCACGCCCGACATGGGCGGCCGGGCGAGTACGCGCGAGCTCGGCGACGCACTTGCCGCCATAGTCAAAGGTTAGCGTCATCGAGGTGCGAGGCGACGTGCCGGGTCCAGCCGGCCCGTCGGCCGCCGCGCGCCAGCCTTTTCGAGGGAGAGCCGATTGACCGCCAGCACCGCCAGCCCGGGCCCGGACCGACCGATCCTCCCGGCAAGCCGGCAGGAGCTGCCGCGGCTGATGCCCGGCCTCGTCATCGCCACCGTGCTCGGCATGATCATCGGGCCGCGGGCGACACCGTTCTATCTCGGCGCGCTGGCGCTCGCCGCCCTCGTCCTGCTCTACCGTGAACGCCAGCCGCTGATCGACGTCTCGCCCTTGCGCGGACTGCCGGCGACGCTCGGCGTGTTCGGCATCTATGCGATGCTCAGCGCCCTGTGGTCGGTGGTGCCGGGCGAGGCCGCCAAGCTCGGCTTCTTCTTCCTCCTGTGCGTCGCCTTCGGGGTGGTGCTCGTCCGCTTCATCATGCGCGAGGAGGGCGAGCGGCTGTCGCGGCTCGGGCTCGGGCTCCTCGTCGGCATGGTCATCGGCGTGCTCTATCTCGGCTTCGAATTCGCCACCGGCCATCTCATCAAGCGCTTCCTGTTCAACACCTTCGACCTGATCCGGCCGGAATCGCAGAAGTATTTCCGCGTCCGCAAGGGCGACATCCGCCTGATCGCGACCCCCTATTTCAACCGCAACGTCGCGACCATGACCATGATGCTCTGGCCGGCGCTGCTGATCGCGGCGCAGTGGCCGGCGCGGACGACGCGCCGCGTGCTGATCGCCACGCTGCTCGGCGTCGGCTCGATCGTGGTGGCGTTCTCCGATCACGAATCCTCCAAGCTCGCGCTCGCCCTCTCCTTCGTCGCCTTCGGCATCTTCAAGCTGATGCCGCGCCATGCCTGGAAGCTGCTGGCGGCGGGCTGGATCGGGCTCGTGCTCGGCATCGTGCCGCTGGCGCATGGGCTGTTCGTGGCAAAGGTCTACGAGGCGGAGTGGATCCAGTCGACCGGCCGGGCCCGGCTCATCCTGTGGGGCTATACGGCGAGCCAGGTCGGCGAGCATCCGCTCCTGGGCGTCGGCGTCGCCTCGACGAAGGCACTCGACCGGCAGAACCGCGACACTGCCGGGAAGCTCGAGGGCCAGCCCTACGACCTCAGGACCGGCCGGCATGCCCACAATATCTATCTGCAGACCTGGTACGAGCTCGGCCTGCTCGGTGCGCTCGGCCTGCTCGCCATCGGCATCATGGCGATCGGCCGGCTCTCCGGCGTCACGCCTCGCGCGCGGCCCTATGCCTATGCGGCGCTGGTGACGGCGATCGTGATGGCGGCGCTCAGCTGGGGCATCTGGCAGCCCTGGTTCGCGCCCGCCTTCGCGCTGATGGCGGCGGGCCTCGCCATCGGCATCCGTTTTGCCGAGAAGGACGGGGCCGCCATGTTCCGCAATGATGGGGACGGCGCCGGGGAATGACGCTTGAGGTAGCGGCCGCGGGCGTGTTCAATCGCGGCTTCTCCCGGGGATTCGGGCAGCCGGGGCCTGTGGCCCCTGACCAAAGGCACGCCCCCGGGACGCCTGCGGCAGGCAAGGTCCAGGGCGGCTTCGGCAAGCAAGACCGACAGCGCCGGGGGCACTGAGCACGAGGAGAGCGGCGATGGGGTGGACGAGGATCCGATCCGGTCTGGCTGTGCTCGGCCTCGTCGCCGGGCTTGCCGGTTTTACCGGCCTGCCGGCGCGTGCTGCGGTGCCGAGCGAGACCGAGGCGATCGCGAAGGCCGGCGAGGCGAGCACGCTCGTCGCGAGCGGCCGCCTGGACGAGGCAAGCGCCCTGCTCGACGAGGCGCTCACCGCTGCCGACCTGCCCCCCGACCGGCGCGGCAGCATGCTCAACGATCGCGGTCTCGTTCGCTGGCGGCTCGGCCGCCTCAAGGATGCCATCGACGACTTCAACGCCGCCATCGGCTTCTTTCCAGAGCTCGCCGCCAGCTACAACAACCGCGGCAACGTGCTGCTCGCCCTCAACATGACCGAGGAGGCGATCCGCGACTTCAACCGCGCGATCCTGCTCGCTCCCAATTATGTGGCGGCCTTCAACAACCGCGCGATCGCCCATATGCAGACCGGCGACTTCGACGCGGCGATGGCCGATTTCTCCAAGGCGGCCGAGCTCGCGCCGATCTCGCCGGCGCCTCTCAACGGCCGGGGCCGCGCCCTCTTCGCGCTCGGCCGGCCCTATGGCGCGCTCAGGGACTATTCGCGGGCCATCGCGCTCGATCCGGGCTATCGGCCGGGCTACCGCAACCGCGCCCAGGTGCTCGCCTCGATCGGCCGGCTCGATGATGCGGTCGGCGACCTGGAAAGCGCCATCGAGGCGGCACCGGAGGATGCCTCGCTGCTGCTGGCGCGCGGGCATGCGCTCATCGACCAGAAGAGCTATCAGGCGGCGCTGCGCGACTACAACAAGGCACTGTCGATCGACGCCAACTCCTCGATCGGCTTCGCCGAGCGGGGCTATGTGCTCGCCCATCTGGGAGACCAGAAGGAGGCGCTCGCCGATTTCGCCACGGCCATCGGCCTCGATCACCGCAATGTGGCGGCCTATGTCTACCGGGCCTGGACGCAGGCCCAGACCAAGTCGGCAGAGCTCGGCCTCGCCGATGTCGAGCGGGCGCTGAAGCTCGACCCGAAAAACGCCGACGCCTATCGGGTCAGAGGCGACATCCTCGCCGCGCTCGGACGCAGCGAGGCGGCCATCGCCGACTATCGCCAGGCCGCCGCCATCGATCCCGACGACACGCTGGCAGCCGAGGCGCTGCAGAAGCTGACCGGTGAGGAGCCGGCCGGAAAGAGCGAGGTGATCGGCGGCGATTTCGAGGAGTGGAGCATCGTCGTCGACAATGGCGGGCGCTATTTCGCCATCAGCGACAAGATCAGCCGCCTCGAGGTGCCGCTCGAGATGGGCGGGGACGGCGTGCCGCGCATCGTCGACTGGGATGCCCGATCGGGCGCCTTCAAGGGCATCGGACTCTTGCGCTACCTCGCCGGCAAGACGGCCGAGGGCGAAGAGATCGAGCAGGGCGTGCTGATCGACGTCTCGCGGCGCAGCGTGATCGCGATCGAGCCCTACCGCACCGGCAAGCGGCTCGCCACCTGGACCTGGGACGAGGGGCAGGGCAGCGTGACGGTCAGGGGCCTCGATGGCGTGACCAGCGAGTACAAGCTGCGGACGGGCCGTGGCAGCGAACGGGTGGCGACGGGGACAGGCTCGGCGGATCAGGGCGCCTCGCAGGATCCGTTCGGCTCGATCTTCTTTGGCACCGGCGACCGGCAATCGGGCGACAAGCGCCGGGTGATCACGGTCGACAAGCGCAAGAAGAAGCCGAAAACGCTGTTCGACCTGTTGTTCCAGTAGCCTTCTGCGGCCGGAGCGCCGGCCGGACATCCATCGGCGGCGGACCGGCCGCCGATGGGCTGGCTTGCGGCCTTCAGCGCCCCTCGCGCCACCAGGCGAGCGACATCAGGCCGATCAGCGCGGCGAAGGCGGCAAAGCCGTTGAACAGCGGATAGAGCGTGACACCCGTCGTTACATGGGCGTTGCGGTCCTTGACGCCGGCCCAGCTCGAGCCATGCATCAGCCGGCCACCCGACAGCATGGCGATGCGCGGCATGTCGATGCCGTCGCGGCCGGGCGTCGCACCCGGGCGCGAGGCGGTGAAGAAGCTGCCGCCGCCCGAGCCCTCGACCACCGGCCGCAGCGGCTCTGCGGTCGCGACCACCTCGGTCATCTCGCGCGAATTGCGGGTTCCGGCCAGCACCACGGCGTCGAGCCCGTCCTGACGCAGGCGGTAGAAGCCGGGCACCTTGACCTCGATGGTCGCGGTGAAGAGACCGTCACCGGCGGCCTCGAGCACGATCTCACGCGCCTCGCCGCCCGGTCCCGACAATGCGACCGGGGACACCGTATCGGCCATGGTGCGCCGCTCGATGGTGACCTTCAGCCCCTCGGCGCGGCCCGTCAGGCGCTCCTCCTCCAGATCCGGCTCCTTCATCAGCCAGTGGCTGAGACGGCGCAGAAGCTGGGTATGGGGACCGCCGCCCTCCACGCCGCGCGCCCACAGCCAGACATGATCGGACAGCATCAGCGCGACCCGGCCCTTGCCGCGACGGTCGAGCACCAGCAACGGCCCGCCGCCGGCCCCGGTCATCAGCGTCTCGCCGCGCGGTGCGCGGGCGTCGACCATGCGGAACCAGCGGCCCCAACCGGGCTCGGCTCCCTTGGGCGGCGCCAGGATGCGCGTGACCGGATGGCGGCGGCCAAGATCGGTCAGCTCGGGCCGGAAGGGCTGCTCGACGACCCGGCCGGTCGGCTCGGCCGGCAGCACCTGGGCGAGCGGCGAATCCCAGATCGAGCCCGGCAGCGCATATTCGTCGCCCGTCGCCAGCAGCACCGCGCCGCCATGCTCCTCGACGAAGCGGGCGATGTTGTCGATATAGATCGCCGGCAGGATGCCGCGGCGCTGGTAGCGGTCGAAGATGATGAGGTCGAACTCGTCGAGCTTCTCCTGGAAGAGCTCGCGGGTCGGGAAGGCGATCAGCGAGAGCTCGTTGATCGGGGTCAGGTCCTGCTTCTGCGGCGGCCTCAGGATCGTGAAGTGGACGAGATCGACGGCGGCGTCGGATTTCAGCAGGTTGCGCCAGGTCCGCTCGCCGGCATGGGGCTCGCCCGAGACGAGCAGCACCTTCAGGTTCTCGCGCACGCCCTCGGCGGCGAGGATGACGCGGTTGTTGGCCTCGGTGAGCTCGCCCGGCGCCGCCTCGATCTCGACCTCGGTGACGTTCTGGCCGGCATGGGGAAATGCCAGCGGCACTTCGACCTTCTCGCCGGGCATCACCATCTCGACGATGTCGGGCTTGTCCTCGCGCCGGACGGTCAGGCGCACGGGGGCGGCGGTGCCGGCCTTGCCATGCTCCTCGACCGCGACCTCGGCGACGGCCGAGCTGCCGACGAGGCCGAAGCGCGGCGCCTTCAGGACGGCGATGCGGCGGTCGAACTCGCCCTTGGCGCCGGTGACGAGGGCATGCACGGGCGCATCGACGCCGAGGGCCGCCGCCGAGCCCGGCACGTCGTGAACCTCGCCGTCGGTGACGAGGAAGATGCCGGCGATGCGGTCGGCGGGAAGCCCCGCGAGCGCGCGGCCGAGATCACCGAAGAGGCGTGTGCCGTCGGCATTGTCGCCACCCGCCGGGTCGCGGCCGAGATCGACGAGGCGGATCTCGAGACCGGGAATGGCCTTCAGGCGCTTCTCGAGATCGGCGAGCACGGCGGCGGTCTGCGCCTCGCGCTCGCCGAGGAGCTGGCTCATCGAGCGGTCGACGCCGATGACGGCGATATTGTCGAGGCTCTCGCGCTGCTCCTCAGAGAGGGTCGGATTGGCGATGGCGAGCACGACGGCGGCGAGGCTGAGCGCGCGCAAGAAGGCGCCGCGGCTCCGGCGGAATGCGAGGAGCGCCGCAAGCGCGAGCGCAAGCCCGGCGACGGCCCATAGCACGGGCAGCGGCACGAGGGGCGAGAACTCGATCGACCAGCTCATCGGCATCGTCCTGACAGTCGGCGGCCGACGGCGCTCAAACCGTCGCCGCGCGGGATTGGCACGCCCCCGGCGTCGTCATGTAGCGAGCCTGCGGCGATGCTGCGGACCGGGCCGCGCGCCACGATCACTGGCCGAGCCGCTCGAGCAGGGCCGGAACATGCACCTGATCGGCCTTGTAGTTGCCGGTCAGCGCGTACATGACGAGATTGACGCCGACCCGATAGGCCCATTCGCGCTGCTCCTCGCCACCCGGCACGCAGGCAAAGACCGGCCGGCCGAGCTCGTCCATCGCCCAGGCGCCGGCGAGGTCGTTGGCGGTGATGACGAGCGAGCTCACACCGTCGGCGCGGCGCGGCCGGCGGGCATCGCTCGTCTCCGAGCCGGCCTCGGCCTCGACCCACATCTGGCCGTTGTCGAAGCGGCCGGGGAAAGTGCGCAGGATATAGAACGACTTGGTCACGACATGGTCGGGCGGCACCGGCTCGAGGCGGGGAATATCGAGGGGACCGATGACGCGCCGCAAGGCCTCGGTGGAGGGCGAGCCGCTCGGGTCGATCGAGGGCAGCTGCTCGCCGGCATCGCGGGTGTCGAAGACGATGAGACCACCCTCGCGCATGAAGGCGTCGACCTTGCCGCGGGCCGCCTCGGAGAGGGCAGGGGCGTTCGACAGGATGGGCCAGTAGAGCACCGGGAAGAAGCCGAGCTCGTCGCGTTCGACATCAAGGCCGATGGGCTCGGCCGGCTCGAAGGCGGTGCGCAATGTCAGCATGCGACCAAGCCCCGAGAGCCCGAGCCGGCTGGTCTCGTCGGTGGCGGGATCGCCCGTCAGCACATAGCCGAGGCGGGGGGCGATCGAGGCCTTGAGGGCGAAACCGTCGTCGACGCGGGCAGGCGCGGCCGTGCCGGCAGCCTGATCGGCGGCCGAGGTCGCGGATGAGGCGGCGCCGCCCTCGCCAGCGGTCTGGGCGGCGGCGAGGCCGGCCCCCTGGAGCGGCAGACCGCCGCCGGGGAGCGCGAGCGCGGCCGCCCATGCGAGGAGCGCGACGGCTGCGGTCGCCGCGCCTTGCCCCCGGCGCCGACCCGACCAGAGGCCGCTGTTCATGGCGACGACGGCGATCACATCGAGGAAAAGCAGCGCCAGGGCCGCAAGGATCAAGGCCGGCTTCAGCGGCCGCTGCTCGTCGGTGCGGTAGACGGCCGCGAGGGCGCCGGGCGGCCGCACGGCGAGCGGGGCGAGGAGGTCGACCGGACCGCCGGCGATGTTGATGGCCTTCAGTCGGCCCGCCTCGCCATAGAGCCCGGGGGGATGCTCGGCATCGGGCGAGAGCCTCGACAGCGCCGCCACCTCGATCGGCCGCGCGGTCGGCAGCGGCAGGCCGATCGCACCGAAACCGTCGAGCGCCTCGACCGGCGCCAGCACGTTCTGCGGCGTCTGCGAGGCGCCGGCCCCCTCGGTGCCGCCGGCCGGAATGCGCCCGGCCATCTCGGCGAGCCCGGTCAGTCCGGCGACGCGCTGCAACATCTCGACGAAGAGACCCGACAGCGGCAGGTTCGACCAGTCGGCATTGGCCGTGACGTGGAAGAGAATGAGCCAGCCCGACTTGCGCTTGGCGGCGGTGACGAGCGGCGTGCCGTCGGCGAGCCGTGCCCAGACCTCGGTCCGGTCGTCCATCAGGGCGGGATCGGCCAGCACCTGCCGGCTCACCTTCACCTCGCTGCTGACCTCGAGGCCGGCGAACGGACTGCCGTCCTCGAAGGGTGCGAGCGCCTGCGGCTCACTCCAGGAGAGCGCGCCGCCGAGGGTGCGGCCACCGAAGCGCAATGGCACCGGGATCAGCTCGTCGCCGCCCTGCTCGAGATGGGGGCCGGCGAAACGGACGAGCACGCCGCCGCCCTCGACCCAGCGCGTCACGTCCTCGAGCGAGCGGCCGACCAGCTTGCCGATATCGGCGAAGACGAGCACCGTCGCGTGCTCGCGGATCAGCTCGGCGATGGCGTCGTCGGTCGAGACCGCATTCGGGTGCATGAGCTGCGCATAAGGACCGAGCGCCCGCTCGACATAATAGAGATAGGACAGCAGCGGCTGGGCCTTCTCGAAGCTCGCGCCCGAGACGAGGCCGATGCGGTTCCAGCGCGCCGCCGAATCGAGAAGATGCACGGCCCCCGCCGACCGCTCGCCGGCGATCGCCAGATAGCCGACCTGATTGCGCAATTCGATCGGCATGTCGAAGGCGAGGGGCGCCGAGCGCGCGCCCTCGGGCAGCCGGAAGGCGGCCTCGCCGAGCGGCTGGCCACGGGAGGACATGGCGACCACCGTACCCTCGCGGGCCGCGCCGCCGGGCGAGACGACCTCGGCCTCGAAACCGCCAGAGGGTGACTTCACCAGCCTGACGCCGATCGGCTCGAGGCCGCGGCCGGGCTCGACGAGGGTGATGCGCTCGCCACCGGCGATGTCGGCGAGAGCCGAAGCGAAGGCAGTGCCGCCCTCGTTCTCCAGCCCATCGCTCAGCCAGAAGATCTCGGCCCGGCTCTCACCTGCGAGCGCGCTGCGGATGCCCTCGGCCGCCGCCGTGCGGTCCGACGGCCAAGGCCTCGGCGCCAGGGACTGGCTGCGGTCGCTGGCGGCCTTGGCGCTCTCCAGCGTCAGGGAATGCAGGGTCGCGACATCGGCTGTCGGCACCAGCATCACCGGCCGACTCTGGTGGGCGGCCTCCGAGAGCACGGCCTTCAGCATGTCGCCACGATCCTGCCAGTGGGCGGCGGCGCCCCAGCCATTGTCGACGACGACGACGAGCGGACCGGTCCCGGCGACGACGCCCTTGGTCGGGTTCAGCACGGGCTCGGCGAGCGCCAGGATGACGGCGGCAGCGGCGGCCATGCGGATGAGGGTCAGCCACCAGGGGCTGCGGGCCGGGGTCTGCTCGCGGGAGCGAAGCCCCTTCAGGATGCGGGTGGCGGGAAAATGGATCCGCTGGGGGGCCGGCGGCGTCGCCCGGAGCAGCCACCAGATCACCGGAAGCGCGATCAGGCCGGCAAGAAGGGCCGGGCTCAGGAAGCCGATCGAGCCGAGCATCATCAGCGGCCCTCCCCACCACTCGGCATACTGCCGGGCGCGCGATAGCCGCCGAGTTCGCCCGACAGCCGCGCATGGAGTTGCAGCAGCGTCTCGGCCGCGGAGCGATCGGTGCGGTGGACGAGAAAGGACCATTCGAGCCGGCGCGCCAGATCGGCGATCGACGCCCGATGGGCGATCAGCCGGGACTGGTAGGCCTCGCGGAGGCTCTCGACGCGGTTGGCGAGGATGCGCTCGCCATCCTCGAGGCCGAGAAACTCGGTGCGGCCCTCATAGGGCAGCGTCTCCTCGGCAGGATCGAGCACCTGCACGAGATGGCCGCGCACACCCGCCGCCGCGAAGGCCTCGAAGCGCGGCGCCATCTCCTCGACCGGGTCGAGAAGGTCGCTCAGGATCACGCATTCGCTGAACCGCGACAGTCGCGCCTCGGGCGGCAGGCTCGGCGCATCGGGGCCGAAGGCGCGCGCCTCGACGAGCCGCTCGGCGATCACCGTGGAGGGACGCCGCCGTCCGGTCGGCGGCATCAGACCGATGACGCCGACCCGCTCGCCAGCCTCGACCAGCAGCTCGGCGGCGGCAAAGCCGAGGACGAGCGCGCGGTCGCGCTTCTCCAGCGGGCCGAGATGGCTGCGGAAGACCATGGAGGCCGAGAGATCGATCCACAGCCAGACGGTGTGGGCGGCCTCCCATTCGCGCTCGCGGACATAGAGCCGGTCGGAGCCGGCGGAACGGCGCCAGTCGATCTGGGTGCGGGTGTCGCCGGACTGGAGCTGGCGGAACTGCCAGAAGGTCTCGCCGGGACCGGCGCGGCGGCGGCCGTGCACGCCGTGCGAGATGGTCTGGGCGATCCGACGTGCATCGCCGACGAGGCCGGGCAGCCGGGCGACCAGCGCGGCGGCCTCGTTCTCGAGGGGAAGAAGCCGCCCCTCGACCCCGGCCGATGTGCGGCTCGCGATCAAGGCGTCGCTACTCCAGTACCTTCTTCAGGCGGCCGATCACGTCGGCCGTGGTCAGGCCTTCGGCCCGCGCCTGGAAGCTGAGCGCCATGCGGTGCTTCAGGGCCGGCTCGGCCAGGGCCAGCACGTCCTCGACCGACGGGGCGAAGCGACCGTCGATCATGGCACGGGCCCGCACGGCGAGCATCAGGGCCTGGCTGGCCCGCGGCCCCGGACCCCAGGCGATCAGCCGGTCGGTATCCTCGCCCGCACCGGTGCCGGGACGGGCCGCGCGCACCAGCTTCAGGATGGCGTCGACCACCTTCTCGCCGACCGGAACCAGCCGGACGAGCCGCTGCATCTGCATGAGCTCCTGGGCAGTGGTGACGGCATGGGGCTGGCGCTCCTCGGTGCCGGTCGTCGCGTTCAGCATGCGGCGCTCGGCGAGCTCGTCGGGATAGCCGACATCGACCTGCAGCAGGAAGCGATCGAGCTGGGCCTCGGGGAGCGGATAGGTGCCCTCCTGCTCGAGCGGGTTCTGGGTCGCCAGCACGTGGAACGGCAGGGGCACGTCGAAGCGGTTGCCGGCGACGGTGACGTGGTGCTCCTGCATGGCCTGGAGGAGCGCCGACTGTGTCTTGGGGCTCGCGCGGTTGATCTCGTCGGCCATCAGGAGCTGGGTGAAGATCGGCCCCTTGACGAAGCGGAACTGGCGGCCACCTGCCGCCGTCTCCTCCAGCACCTCCGCGCCGATGATGTCGGAGGGCATCAGGTCGGGCGTGAACTGGATGCGCTTTGCGTCGGTGCCGAGCACGGTGCCGAGCGTCTCGACGAGGCGGGTCTTGCCGAGGCCCGGCACGCCGATCAACAATGCGTGTCCGCCGGCCAGAATCGTCACGAGCGTCTGCTCGATGACGTGCTGCTGGCCGAAGATCATGGTCTCGGCGGCCTCGCGGGCCGCCCGCATGCGATCGCCCGCCGCCTCGATGCGGCCGACGATATCGTGATCGGTTTGACTGATGGCTGTCATGGCGTGGAATATAGTGCCCTCTGACGCTGCGACAAACACTCTTCAGGGGAATTGGGTCACAATCGTGTTTGAACCTCAGCCGAGCGTGCCAGGTCCGGCCGTACCGCCCGCGGTCCCGATCGTCCGGGGAGCGCGGCCATGAGCGCGCAAGGGTCGGGCGGCACGCCGCCCGGCGGTGGCGGCGATCCGGGGGCGCTGTTCGGCGGCCTCGCCGCGCTTCTCAAGGAGGCCGGCGGGCGCGGCCATCCACCGGTCGAGCGCTGGAACCCGCCCTATTGCGGCGACATCGGCATGCGGATCGCGGGCGACGGCACCTGGTTCTACCAGGGCAGCCCGATCGGCCGGAAGCCGATGGTGAAGCTGTTCGCTTCGGTCCTCAGACGCGACGGGGACGGACGGACCTATCTCGTCACGCCGGTCGAGAAGGTGCTCGTGACGGTCGAGGATGCGCCGTTCATGGCGGTGGAGATGGCGGTCGATGGCGAGGGCCGGGAGACGCGGCTGTCGTTCCGCACCAATGTCGAGGATGTCGTCACCGCCGGTCCCGATCATCCGATCCGCTTCGGCGTCGATCCCCGCTCGGGCGGCCTCAAGCCCTATCTCCTGGTTCGCGGGCGGCTCGAGGCGCTGCTGACGCGGGCGCTCTATTACGACCTCGTCGAGCGGGCGGTCGTCGAGACGCGGGACGGCACCGAGACGCTCGGCATCTGGAGCGACGGCACCTTCTTCGCAATGGCGGCTGCGGGTCCCTTCGCCGATCTGCTATAGAGCGACAAAGCCCGCGCCATCGAAGCCGGGCGATCGCGACCGGACGCGCCCGTGCTGCCGGCGCCGTTGCCGAGCCGTTTCGTAGCCGCCGCCGATGCCTTCGTCACCACGTCCCGAGCGAGCCGCCATGCCGAACGATGCGCCCCCACCCCTGCCGGCGACTGCCGCCGAGCTGAGGTCGAGGGCTGCGCAGCGGCTCTCGGCCGTGCCCTCGGAGGCGGTGTTCGATCCCTCGCGGGCGCCCGAGCGCGGCGACCACGACCTCAATCCGACGAGCTATCCGGGCTTCGGCGAGCCGCCCGTGACGGCGCAGCTCAGGCCGGCGGCGGTGCTCGTGCCGATCATCGAGCGTCCCGCTGGCCTCACCGTGTTGTTGACCCGGCGGACCGACCATCTGCCCTCGCATCCCGGGCAGGTGGCGTTCCCAGGCGGCAAGATCGAGCCAGGCGACCGCACGCCGCTCGAGACGGCGCTGCGCGAGAGCGAGGAGGAGATCGGCCTCGAACGGGAATTCGTCGAGCCGCTCGGCTATCTCGACTGCTACCAGACCGGAACGGGCTACCGCGTGGTGCCGGTCGTCGCGATCATCCGGCACGGTTTCACGCTGAGGCTCGATCCCTCGGAGGTCGCCGACGCCTTCGAGGTGCCGCTCGCCTTCCTCATGGACCCGGTCAATCACGAGCGTCACGAGCGCGAATGGCGCGGGCGGATACGCAGCTACTACGTCATGCCCTTCGAGCACCGGCAGATCTGGGGCGCGACGGCGGGCATGATCCGCAACCTCTACGAAAGGCTGCTTTGCCCATGCTGAGGGTCTTCATCATCATCGCCCTCGTCTTCTCGCTGCCGCTCGTCACACACGCGCTTTGGTACCGGCTGCGCGGCGGCAGCATGGACGAATATGTGCAGAAGGCGCCGCTGCTGGTCCTCTCGCTCGCCGGAGCGCTGCTGGTCTTCGGCCTCCTCATCACCTTCGCCTCCTTCGAGGGCGAGCCGCCCGGCAAGCCGTTCCGCCCGCCGATCCTGAAGGACGGCCGGATCGTGCCGCAGGATTGACGCCTTGACCCCGAGCACGACGCCCGACCCGCGCGACCCGGACGGACTGCCCTCGATCGCCTCGGCCGACTGGCTGTGCCGGCAGGAGACGCAGGCACTCTTTGCCGCGCTCTGCCGCGACGGCTTCGAGGCCCGCGCGGTCGGCGGCACGGTGCGCAACACGCTGATGGGCCTGCCGGTCGCCGATGTCGATCTGGCGACCGACGCGCCGCCGGCCGAGGTCACGCGGCTCGCCGAGGCGGCGGGCTTCAAGGTGGTGCCGACCGGGCTCGAGCACGGCACGCTGACGGTGGTGGTCGATCGCCATCCTTTCGAGGTGACGACGCTGCGGCACGACGTGGAAACTTTCGGCCGGCATGCCCGCGTCGCCTTCACCGGCGACTGGGAGGCCGATGCGCGGCGGCGCGACTTCACGATGAACGCGCTCTATGCGACGGCGAGCGGCCGCGTGCTCGATCCGATCGGGGGTTATGGCGATCTCGTCCAGCGTCGCGTGCGCTTCATCGGCGATGCGCGGGCGCGGATCCGCGAGGACTATCTGCGGATCCTGCGCTTCTTCCGCTTTCATGCGACCTATGGCCGGGGCGGGCTCGACGAGGAGGGGCTCGCTGCCGCGCTCGCGGAGCGGGAGGGGCTCGTCAGGCTTTCGGCCGAGCGGGTGAGAGCCGAGCTCGTGCGCATTCTCGCGGCATCGGGGGCGGTGCCGGTCGTCGAGGCGATGGCGCAGACCGGCTTCCTGACGACGACACTGGCGGGGGTCGCGCATCTTGCCGCCTTCGCCCGCATGGTCGGGCAGGATATGGCGGCAGGGGAGCCCGCGGAGGCGATGCTGCGGCTCGCCACGCTCGCGGTGCGCATTCCCGAGGATGCCGAGCGGCTGACCGGCCGGCTGCGCCTCGCCAATGCCGAGCACGAGGCCCTCATGCGCCTCGTCGCTCCGCGGCCGAAGGGGACGGCGGACATGACCGACCAGGCCGCGCGGGCGCTCGTCTATCGCCTCGGCCCGGGAGCGACGGCGGCGCTGCGCTATGACCGGGCGCTCGCGGGAGAGGGTGATGAGGCAGCCGACCGGCGCTGGCGGGAGCTCGTCGCGCTGGCCCGGGACTGGCAGCCGCCGGTCCTGCCGGTGCGTGGCGCCGACCTGATCGCGCTCGGCCTGCCGCCCGGCCCCGATCTCGGCCGGCTGCTCGCCCGGCTCGAGGAAGCGTTCATCGCCGAGGATTTCGTGACCCGGCGCGAGGACCTGCTCGCCCGCGCAACCGCCTGGATCGCGGCGGCGAAGGATTGAGCGGGCGACACGCCTCTTGCATCCCTCCCGCCGATCCCCGAAGCATCGGCGGCGCCAACGCAATCGTGCGCGCCCCCATATCCGATGGAGAACAGGCCGCCATGACCCGCTATGCCGTCGCGCCGCCCGCCGTCACCGCCGTGCCGATGACTGATGGCCGGCTCTTTCCGGTACGCCGCATCTTCTGTGTCGGGCGCAACTATGCCGAGCACACGCGTGAGATGGGCGGCGATCCCGCGCGCGAGCCGCCGTTCTTCTTCTCGAAGCCCGCCGATGCGCTCGTCACGAAGGGTGCCGACACCCCCTACCCGCCGGCGACCGGCGATCTCCACCACGAGATCGAGCTCGTCGTCGCGATCGGCGAAGGCGGTGCGGGCATCGCCGTGAGCGATGCGCTTCGCCATGTGCTCGGCTATGCGGCCGGCATCGACCTCACCCGCCGCGACCTGCAGGCCGCCGCCAAGAAGGCGGGGCGCCCCTGGGACATGGCCAAGGGTTTCGATCGCTCGGCGCCGATAGGGGCGATCGCTCCTGCCACGGCGATCGGCCATCCCGCGCAAGGGGCCATCACGCTCGAGGTCGGGAAAGCACAACGCCAGACCGGCGACCTCGCCGATATGATCTGGTCTGTGCCCGAGATCGTCGCCGAGCTCTCGGGCCTGGTGCGGCTCGAGGCCGGCGACCTCATCTTCACCGGGACGCCGGCCGGCGTCGCGGCGGTCGTTCGAGGCGACCGGCTGGTCGGCGAGATCGCCGGTGTCGGCCGGGTCGCGACGGGGATCGTGTGACGGGCCGGGAGCCGAGCCGCGGGCTTTCAGCAAGCCTGCCGCGGCGGGCCTGCTCGAATCCGTCGCACCAGAGAGCCTGTCGGTCCGACTCAGATCGGATGGCGCAGCCAGGCCCTTGATCCATCGTGCTTTCCTTCGATGCACCGACAGCCCCTGCAATGGACAATGCTCGGACACGGAATTGACCGCCGTCAATTCGCGGTGGCGGCATTCGGCGGACAAATCGCGTGGGGCAGGATCGTCCGCCCGCAGCGGGCGGCAGGATCGCCGGATCACCTCAGGGACTCATCGGGGAAATCGCCATGTTCAAGCTCGCAGCCGTCATCTGGATCATGCTCGGAACCGTTCTCGCCGGCATCGCGCTGACGGTGGTCCTGCTCGTGCCGACGCTCGCCAGCGACAGCATGCGGCTCATTCCGCTGCTGGCGGTCGCCTGCGCCGTCGTCGCCATGCCGATTTCGGTGATGATCGCGCGCCGGATCGACACGCGGATGCGCTCCTGATACGGCCCGCGCGAGCATCGACACTGGGCTCAGTCGGGGCGCTTCGTCGTCACGGCGCTCCGCGCTCCGTCGTCACGGCGCTCCGCGCTTCGTCGTCACGGCGCTCCGCGCTCCGTCGTCACGGCGCTCCGCGCCGGGCTCATCGAGAAACCGCTGCAACAGGACGAGGTCGAGCCAGCGGCCGAATTTGCGCCCGACCTCGCGCAAATGCGCCGCGCGCTCGAAGCCGAGCCGCTCGTGGAAGCGGATCGAGCTCTCGTTGGCGGCGTCGACACCGGCGATCATGACGTGCTTGCCGAGCGCGCTTGCCAGCGGATAGAGCGCCCTGACGAGGGCGCTGCCGGTGCCGCGTCCACGAAAGTCGCGCGCAATGTGGATGCTGTGCTCGACAGTGTGGCGATAGCCCGGCCAGGAACGGAAATCGCCGAAGCTGGAAAAGCCGACGATGGACGCGCCGGCCTCGGCGACGAGGACCGGATAGCCGAGCCGGCGACGCGCCTCGAACCATTCGACCCGGCTCTCGAGCGTGACCGGCTGATCGTTGTAGATCGCCGTCGAAGTTGCGATCACGTCGTTGGTGATGGCGAGGATGGCCGGGAGATCCTCCCTTGCGGCCGGACGTATCGACACCAGTGCCGTCATCGGCGCCTCTACCCGCAAAGCCGCTGCAAGACGAACGATCCGGTTAACCGCGCTTTCGGGTTTTGCCGATAGTGATGGCACCTGGCCGGTTGCCGCTGCCGCCCGCCGGCGGCGCCCCGAACGGCCGGTGTCGACGCGTCGAAACCCGGGAGACGTCCGTGACGGATGCCAGCATCGCAGAGACAGTCGCACGGCCGGGCGCACTCGCGCAACTCGGCTTCCGGCCCTCGGACCGGCCCTATGAGAACACCCGCTCGCTGCCCTTCCGCTTCCGCCAGGGCCGCTTCCGGCATGTGCGCGCGCTGATCGACACCGTCATCGCCGAGAAGGGCTCGGCGCGCATCATCGATATCGGCGGAACCGAGCAGTACTGGGCGATCGCGCGCGACTATCTCGCCGGCAAGCCCGTCGAGATCCATCTCGTCAATCTCGAGAAGGCCGATGTGGCGGGCGCACCGTTCCTCGCCCATGCGGGCGATGCGACGCGGCTCGGCGAGTTCGACGACATGTCCTTCGACATCGTGCATTCCAACTCGGTGATCGAGCATGTGGGAAGCTGGGCGAACATGATGGCGATGGCCGACAATGTGCGCCGGCTCGCGCCTCGCTACTACGTCCAGACACCCGACTTCTGGTCACCAGTCGAGCCGCATTTCCGCGCGTTCGGCTGGCACTGGCTGCCCGAGCAGGTGCGTGCGCGCCGGCTGATGCGGCGCGGCTACGGCTTCCGCGGCAGGGCTTCGAGCATGGACGAGGCGATGCGCTCGATCCAGGGTTGCGCCCTCATCGACCGCCGGCAGCTCGCCGCACTCTTTCCCGATGCGCGCATCCTCGCCGAGCGGGTGCTCGGCCTGCCGAAGTCGCTGATGGCGATCCGCGACCGCTGAGGGCCGGGACCGCCGTTCTTCGCGCAATCCCAGATCAGGCCGGCTTGCCCTTGCGCGCACCGACCCGAGCCGCGAGCAGGCAGAGGATCTCGAAGGCGATATTGGCGGCGACCAATGCCGTGCCGCCAGTGTGATCGAAGGGCGGAGAGACCTCGACGAGATCGGCGCCGACGAGATCGACGCCCTTCAGCAGCCGCAGCATGCGCTGTGCCTCGCCCGGCGTATAGCCGCCGATCTCGGGCGTGCCGGTGCCTGGCGCATAGGTCGGGTCGATGCCGTCGATGTCGAAGGTGAGATAAGTCGGCTTCTCGCCGACGACGCGCCGTGCCTCGGCCGCGACCTTCTCGGGCCCCATCTCGAAATAGTCCTCGATGAAGATCGTGCGGATGCCCTGAGAGAGGCCCCAGTCGTGATCCTCGGCCGAGTACATGCTGCCGCGAATGCCGATCTGGATGGTGCGCTTGGGATCGATCAGCCCCTCCTCGATGGCGCGGCGGAAGGGCGTGCCATGGGTCAGCTTGAAGCCGCCGAAATACTCGTCATAGAGGTCGGTGTGGCTGTCGAAATGGATCATGCCGAGCGGCTCCCGCGGCTTCAGCGCCCGCAAGGCCGGCAGCGAGATCAGGTGATCGCCGCCGATCGAGAAAGGCACGATGCCGCGCCCGACCATTTCGCCGAGATGGCCCTCGATCCTCGCCAGCGCATCGACGAGATCGGCCGGATTGACCGGCGTGTCGCCCATGTCGGCGCAATTGGCGAGTTCGAATGGCGAGAAGCCGTGCACGCGGTGGAAGCGGCGGATGATCGAGGACTGGTCGCGAACCTGGCGCGGCCCGTGCCGCGGCCCGGCGCGGTTGGTGACGCCGAGGTCGAAGGGCACGCCGACGATGCCGATCTCGACATCGCCGGCTCTGGGATCCTCCAGCGCCACATAGGGCAGGCGCATGAAGGTGGCGATATGGGCAAAGCGCGGCCAGGGGTTGAGCCCGAGTGGCTGGAAGCCTTCCTTCGTGCCGTCGTTGCGATCCGCCATGGCCGTCTCCCTTGGTCGCTCGATCTGCCGTAGCTTCCCCTTTATGCGGCAGCGCCCGACTTGCCTAGTGGTTCGATTCCGACATCTGCATCCCGTTTCAGAACCCGTCCGCGGTCGCTCGCATCGCAATCGATCGGAGTTCGATGCCAGCCCAGGAGGCCGGCATGCGCCAGCGCGCGGCCTTGCTCCGCCGGCGAGATAAACAGGCCGTTTACGATTGGAACGGACAATCGGGGCGCGATTCGATCGATCAAGCGAGGACGAGATGGCAGACGACAGGCAGCTTGCCGGCACCGCCACGGCGACCGGCGGCACGAGCGCGGGTGAGCCGCCGGCAAAGCCGGTCGCGCCGGCCAAGCGCGCCCCGTCCATTCTCGACGTCGCCGAGCCGGAGAAGCCGCTGCCGCTGCCTGAGATGCTGCAGATCGCGGCACGCGATTACGGCAAGACACTGTCGCAGATGGTCTCGGAGATGGCGAAGCTCTCGTTCGGTCCAGGCCGCATCGGGGCGGACGAGTATTTCGACCTGCGCCTGTTCGACGACAAGGGGCTGGCGGGCGCCGACAAGCGCGCCTTCGTCGGCATGCGCGGCTCGAAAGCGATCGGGCTCGCCGCCAATCGCAACGAGCACTGGTACGCCATCGTCTCCGACAAGCTGACGTTCTATACGCTGATGACGGGCTACGGCCTGCCGACCATCCGCCAGAAGGCGCTCTATCATCCAAGCCTCGATCTGCCCGCGCTCGGCATGCTGAAGAGCGAGGAGGAGCTGAAGCGCTTCCTCACCGATCCGGCCAACCTGCCGCTGTTCGGCAAGCCCTGCAATTCCTCGCTCAGCCTCGGCACCGTGGCGATCGACGGGCTCGACGGGGAGAGCGGCCGGCTGCGGCTTTCGGGCGGGCAGAGCGCCGATCCCGAGAAGCTCGCCAGCGACATCGTCGCCAACTACCGCACCGGCTATATGCTGCAGGAGAAGCTCGTTCCCCATCCCGAGCTCGAGCGCCTCGTCGGCAGCCGCATCGGCACGATCCGCGTCTACACGATCTGCGGCCGGGACGGGCCGGAGGTGTTCCGGGTGTGCTGGAAGGTGCCGGCGGGCGCCAACATGGCCGACAATTACTGGCGCAAGGGCAACATGCTCGCCGCCCTCGACGTCGAGACCGGCGAGATCCGCCGGGTGATCCGCGGCTATGGCCTCAACCAGACCGAGATCGAAAGCCACCCCGACACCGGCGAACGGATGGTCGGGGCGCGCATCCCCGGCTGGAACGACATCCTGAAGCTGGCATTGTGGGGCGCCAAAGTCGTCAACCACGTGCCGCTGATCGGCTGGGACATCGCCCAGACGGCGCGCGGCCCGGTGCTGGTCGAAGCGAACAACACGCCCGACTTCCGGCTCGTCGAGATGGCCGAGCGGCGCGGCGTGCTGGACGAGCGACTGAAGGGCTTCCTCGAGCACATGAAGGGCGTCTACGAGCGCGCCGAGGCCCGGCACACCGAGAAGCTGAAAGGCCTGCGCCGCCGGCACATCACCAAGGTGTTCGATTCGATCAAGCGGCCGGCCTGACGACCTTCCCGTGCCCGCAACACGAGCCTGATCGGTCGAGATGCGCGTGGCCATGCGCGCATCGAAAGCTTGAATCAGGCTCGTCAGAATGAGAGCCTGCTCGGTCGAGATGCGAGCGTTCGCGCGCTTCGAAAGCCTGAATGGAGCTCTCTGACGAAGAGCCTGAGCGTGTCCGACAGGATCGAGCTCTTTGCTCCAAGCGGACGGACCCCAGCCGGTTCGACGCCGGCCCGCTCGCATGCATGACCGGGCGAGCGACGTCGCATGCCTGCCGACATGCGAACGGCCGCATCGACGATGCGGCCGTGCTGCAATCTCAGACTTTGCGACCTCAAGGACGACCACACGACGAGCGCGGCCGCCGCCGGCGGCGGCGGGCGCTCGTGTGCGATCAGTCCTCGGCGGTCTCGCCGGCGGCGGCGAGCTCGGCCTCGTGGTGGGCGCGGTCCTCGCGGCCCTTGGCGCTCTCGTCCCGGTCGACGAGCTCGATGACGGCCATCGGCGCGGCATCGCCATAGCGGAAGCCGGCCTTCAGGACGCGGGTATAGCCACCGGCACGCGCGCGATAGCGCGGGGCGATGTCGTCGAACAGCTTCTTCACCATGTCCTCGTCACGAAGACGCGAGGCGACGATGCGCCGGGCATGCAGATCGCCGCGCTTGCCGAGCGTGATCAGCTTCTCGACGACCGGACGCAGGTCCTTCGCCTTGGGCAGCGTCGTGACGATCTGCTCGTGGCGGATCAGCGAGGCCACCATGTTGGCGAGCATCGCCTTGCGATGGCTCGTGGTGCGGTTGAACCGCCGATGGGCGAAGCCGTGACGCATTTCCAGTCCTCTCGTGTCGTCTCAAGGCAGACCCGCGCCATGGCGCCAGGGCCGGCGGCCGCCTCTTCGTCTCAGTAGTGATCCTCGAACCGCTTGGCCAGCTCCTCGATATTGTCGGGCGGCCAATTGGCAACTTCCATGCCGAGATGCAGGCCCATGCCGGCAAGCACCTCTTTGATCTCGTTCAGCGACTTGCGCCCGAAGTTCGGCGTGCGCAGCATCTCCGCCTCGGACTTCTGGATGAGGTCGCCGATATAGACGATGTTGTCGTTCTTCAGGCAGTTGGCCGAGCGCACCGACAGCTCGAGCTCGTCGACCTTCTTCAGGAGGGCGGCGTTGAACTCGAGCTCGGGCGTGCGCTCCTCGACCTGGGCCTTCTGCGGCTCGTCGAAATTGATGAAGATCGCGAGCTGGTCCTGGAGGATGCGGGCGGCGAGCGCCACGGCGTCCTCGGCACGGATCGAGCCGTTGGTCTCGATCGAGAGCGTCAGCTTGTCGTAGTCTAGGATCTGGCCCTCGCGGGTGTTCTCGACCTTGTAGGAGACGCGCTTCACGGGGCTGTAGAGGCTGTCGACCGGGATGAGGCCGATCGGGGCATCGTCGGGCCGGTTGCGTTCGGCGGGCACGTAGCCCTTGCCGGTGGTGACGGTGAACTCCATGCGGATCGAGGCGCCCTCGTCGAGGGTGCAGATCACGTGATCGGGGTTCAGCACCTCGATGTCGGAGGAGGCCTCGATGTCGCCGGCCGTGGCGACGCCCGGGCCTTCCTTGCGCAGCACCATGCGCTTCACGCCCTCGGAGTGGGACTTCAGCGCGATCTCCTTGATGTTGAGAACGATGTCGGTCACGTCCTCACGCACGCCGGGGATCGAGGAGAACTCGTGCAGCACGCCGTCGATGTGCACCGTGGTGATCGCCGCGCCCTGCAGCGAGGACAGAAGGATGCGGCGCAGCGAGTTGCCGAGCGTGGTGCCGAAACCGCGCTCGAGCGGCTCGGCGACGACGGTCGCCTCGCGCACGGGATTGCGGCCGGGCGCGACCTGCAGCTTCTGCGGGCGGATGAGATCCTGCCAGTTCTTCTGCATGATCGGGTTGATCGGCATGCCTTCGTTCCTTCTGGATGGGCGCCCGGGGGGACGCGCCCGATTGATCGCGCTTCCTCAGCGCACCTTCGCCGTCCGGTTCGCCCGCCCCGACTCCGTCCGGAGCGGGTGGTCCCTGTCGGGCAGCCTGCGCCGACGAGGGACATGCGATCGCGAGCCGGCGGCGTCGAGTGTGGGCGCGCACCTCGCCGGCCGGACGAGGGCGCCGCCCGATGCGCGGGCCTAGACCCGGCGGCGCTTGCGCGGACGGCAGCCGTTGTGCGGAATCGGCGTGACGTCACGGATCGAGGTGACCTGGAAGCCGACCGACTGCAGCGCGCGCAGCGCCGACTCGCGACCGGAGCCCGGCCCCGTCACCTCGACCTCGAGGGTGCGCATGCCATGCTCCATGGCCTTCTTGCCGGCATCCTCGGCGGCCATCTGGGCGGCGAAGGGGGTCGACTTGCGCGAGCCCTTGAACCCCATGGTACCGGCGGAGGACCAGGCGATGGTGTTGCCCTGGGCGTCCGTGATGGTGATCATGGTGTTGTTGAAGCTGGCATTCACATGCGCGACGCCCGAGCTGATGTTCTTCTTCTCGCGGCGGCGGATCTTGGTCTGGGTCTTGTCCTTGGACATGCTCTGGCTACTCGGTCGGTTCGGTGCGGGCTGTGGCGGTCGGCGTCGTCACCGCTGTCGGCTGCCGGCGTCCGGCTCGCCGGGCTGGCGAGGGGCGCGGATGTCAGCCGGCCGGGATGCGATACCGGTCGGGGAGGGGCGGCGACCGGCGCAGCCGCCGGCCGTATCCGCCCTTGGGGAACGACTACTTCTTCTTGCCGGCGATGGGCTTGGCCGGACCCTTGCGGGTACGGGCATTGGTATGGGTGCGCTGGCCGCGCACCGGCAGGCCGCGGCGGTGGCGAAGACCGCGATAGCAGCCGAGGTCCATCAGCCGCTTGATGTTCATCGCCACGTCGCGTCGCAGATCGCCCTCGACCGTATAGTCGCGGTCGATGGTCTCGCGGATCTGCAGCACCTCGGCGTCGGTCAGCTCGCTGACCCGGCGCTGGTCGGGGATGCCGACCTTGGCGCAGATGTCCTTGGCGAATTTCGGCCCGATACCATGGATATAGGTGAGCGCGACGAGCACGCGCTTGTTCGTCGGTATGTTGACGCCTGCGATACGGGCCACGGCCTCTATCTCCTCAGTCGACGGTTCGTTCGAGGGCCGCCGGCGACGCGCTTGCCGCCGCGCCGACCCCATTGTCAATGGACGAGTGCCTGGGCCGCTGACGGTCCGCCCCGCACGCCGAGACCGGACTTCCAGGCACACGCCCTGGAGCCGGTCGAAATCATCCCAACCGTCGCGAAAGCACGCTTGTAGCCGAGCGCGCCATATCTCGTCAACGGTCTTCGGCCCGAACGGCCGTCCCCGACCTCCCTCGTCGCCCCGTCAGGTGCCGAGCGGTCAGGCTCCCTGCCTCATGACCTGCAACGCCATCCCTCAGGTCGCGGCGGCGAGCAGGCTGTCGATCGCACGGGTCACCTCGGCGATGTCGGCCATGCCGTCCACCGATTTGAGATTGCCCTTGCAGTAGTAGTAGCCGATCAGCGGCGAGGTCTCCTTGTAATAGGCGAGGAGCCGCGTCCGCAAAGCCTCCGGATTGTCGTCGGGGCGGCGCTTGAAGGCGATGCCGCCGCAATTGTCGCACACGCCCTCGCGCGCCGGCTTCTTGGAGGTGTCGTGATAGCCCTCGCCGCAGCCCGCGCAGGTGTAGCGGCCGGCGATGCGCCGGACGAGCTCGTCGTCATCGACCGCCATCTCGATCACGAGGTCGATGCGACGGCCCTTGGAGGCGAGCAGCTTCTCGAGGGCGGAGGCCTGGGCGAGGGTGCGCGGGAAACCGTCGAGGATGAAGCCGTCGACGCAATCGGGTTGCTCGATGCGGTCGGCGATGATGCCGATCACCACCTCGTCCGGCACCAGGCGGCCGCTCTCCATGATGGCCTTGGCCTCTTTGCCGACCGGCGTCTCGGCAGCGACCGCCGCGCGCAGCATGTCGCCGGTCGAGAGCTGGATGAGGCCGCGACGGGCCTCGATCTCGCGCGACTGGGTGCCTTTGCCCGCGCCGGGCGGACCGAGCAGTATCAGGTTCATCGCCTACGTCCTCCCCCCGCGGGGCTCCGCTCGGCACGGGCGCCACGGAGCTTGGAGCGCTTGATCAGCCCTTCGTACTGATGGGCGAGCAGATGGCTCTGGATCTGCGCGACCGTATCCATCGTCACGCTGACGGCGATGAGGAGCGAGGTGCCGCCGAAATAGAACGGGAAGCGCATCTGCGAGATCAGGATTTCCGGCAGCACGCAGACGGCGGCGAGATAGGCGGCGCCCAGCACGGTGATGCGGGTCAGGACCTGATCGATGTACTCGGCCGTCTTGGCGCCTGGGCGGATGCCGGGAATGAAGCCGCCATACTTCTTCAGGTTGTCGGCCGTCTCGGTGGGGTTGATGACGATCGAGGTGTAGAAGAAGCAGAAGAACACGATCAACGCGACATAGAGCACGATGTGCAGGATCGCGCCGCGGCCGAGCAGGGCGTTGACGGTGATCAGCCAATCGGGGCCGGACGTGCCCTGGAAGGCGGCGAAGGTCGCGGGCAGCAGGAGCAGCGAGGAGGCGAAGATCGGCGGGATGACGCCGGCCGAGTTCAGCTTCAAGGGCAGATGCGAGGTGTCGCCCTGCATCATCCGGCTGCCGACCTGGCGCTTGGGATACTGGACGAGCAGCCGCCGCTGGGCGCGCTCCATGAAGACGATGGCGGCGATCACGCCGACGGCGAGGACGCCGAAGCCGATGATCATGAAGGGCGACAGCTCACCGGTGCGGCCGAGTTCCAGCAGTCCGACGAAGGCCGCGGGCAGCTCGGCGGCGATGCCGGCGAAAATGATGAGCGAGATGCCGTTGCCGACGCCGCGGGCGGTGATCTGCTCGCCGAGCCACATCAGGAACATGGTGCCGCCGACCAGCGTGATCACGGTCGTTGCACGGAAGAACCAGCCGGGGTCGAGAACGATGCTGCCGCCACCCTCGAGGCCGACGGCGATGCCGTAGGCCTGCAGTGCCGACAGGATCACCGTGCCCATGCGGGTGTACTGGTTGATCTTCTTGCGGCCCGACTCGCCTTCCTTCTTCAGCTGCTCGAGCTGCTTCGACACCGAGGTCAGGAGCTGCATGATGATCGAGGCGGAGATGTACGGCATGATGCCGAGCGCAAAGATCGCCATGCGGCCGACGGCACCGCCCGCGAACATGTTGAACATGCCGAGGATGCCGGACTGGTTCTGCTGGAAGGCCTGGGCGAGCGCCTCCGGATTGATGCCGGGAAGCGGAATATAGGTGCCGAGGCGATAGACGACGAGCGCCCCGAGCGTGAACCAGATGCGCCGCTTCAGCTCATCCGCCTTGGAGAAGGCGGAGAAGTTGAGATTGGCGGCCAACTGCTCGGCTGCGGAAGCCATGCGTTCTCACTCCTCTGGCCGGCCAACTATCCGGCCGGCATCACGATGCCGCCCTGCCCCTCGCACTGTCAGGCCGACGCCCCGCTTTGGCCCGTCGTACTGCTTTGGCCCGGCGCACCGCTTCGGCCCGTCGCACCGCTTCGGCCCGCTGCACCGGTCTGCAGACGTCCGGCGGCCGGCCGGTGCCGGGCGTCGCCGGCGACGGCGCCTCAGTCGGCGTCGACCGCCTTCTTCTTGCGGCTCGAGGGGCCCTTGCCCTTGGCGGCCGTCTTCTTGCGCTTCTTTTCCGCGTCCTCGTCGACCTTGGCCTCGAGAATGCTGATCGAGCCGCCAGCCTTCTCGACGGCGGCGCGGGCAGCGGCCGTGGCATGGACCACCTCGAAGGCGAGCTTCGTCGTGATCTCGCCCGAGCCCAAGAGGCGCAGGCCGTCCTTGGCCCGGCGCAGGATGCCGGCGGCGACGAGGCTCGCCTCGCTCACCGTGCTGCCGGCGGCGATGCGGCCAGCCTCGACGGCCGACTGGATCGAGCCGATGTTGATCTCGTTGTAGTCCTCGGGGAACGGCCGCTTGAAGCCGCGCTTGGGCAGGCGGCGGAACAGCGGCATCTGGCCGCCCTCGAAGCCGTTGATGCGCACGCCGGTGCGCGCCGTCTGGCCCTTGCCGCCGCGACCGCCGGTCTTGCCGAGGCCCGAGCCGATGCCGCGGCCGAGACGCTTACGGCTCTGGCGTGCGCCCGGATTGTCGCTGATCTTGTTCAGACGCATCTCAGAATTCTCTCCCGTCGAAATCGGCGCCCGCTCCGGTCGCGGATCGTGTCCTCATCGGCCCGGTGCCGGACGCGCTCCGCCGAGGCGGGCGGCGGCCGACCGGCCTCCTATCCTAGTCGAGCACACGCACCAGATGCGAGACCTTGCGGATCATGCCGCGCACCTCGGGCGTGTCGACGAGCGTGCGCTGGCGACGAATCTTGTTGAGGCCGAGGCCCTTCAGGGTGGCCAGCTGCGCCTCGGTCCGGCGGGCCGGGCTGCCGATCTGCTCGACCGTCACGGTCTTGCCGGACTTCGTCTCGTTGGCCATCTGGCTGTTCCTCACTTGGTCGTCGATCGCGCCGGCCAGGCCTGACGCATATGCTCTCAGTCATTCTTCCGCCGACGCTGGCCGTCGCCAAAGATGGCAACCGCCGACGCTGGCCGTGGCCGAAGCGGGGTCGCATCGACCACTCCGGCGCGAAGGCCCCGCCTCACACGACGCTACGACGGCCGCACGCCCCGCAAGGGCGAGGCGGCCCGCCGCATCAGCCCTGCTCGCCCGCGGTCGCGGCATCGCCGGCGCCGTCACGGCGGCGCGAGACGATGTCGGACACCTTCTTGCCGCGCCTCGCCGCGACGCCTCGCGGGCTGTCCTCATGCTTCAGCGCATCGAAGGTGGCGCGAACCATGTTGTAGGGGTTCGACGTGCCCATCGACTTGGCGACGATGTCCTGGACGCCAAGCGTCTCGAACACGGCGCGCATCGGACCGCCGGCGATGATGCCGGTACCGGGAGGGGCGGCGCGCAGCACGACCTTGCCGGCGCCGTGGCGGCCAGCGACGTCGTGATGGAGAGTGCGGCCCTCGCGCAGCGGCACGCGGACGAGGTTGCGCTTGGCCTGATCGGTGGCCTTGCGGATCGCCTCGGGCACCTCGCGGGCCTTGCCGTGGCCGAAGCCGACGCGGCCCTTCTGGTCGCCGACGACGACGAGCGCGGCAAAGCCGAAGCGCTTGCCACCCTTCACGACCTTGGCGACGCGATTGATATGCACCAGCTTGTCGACGAACTCGCTGTCGCGCTCCTCGCGATCGCCACGCTGGCGGTCGCGCCGGTCGCCTCTTTCGCTCGGATTCCTAGCCACCTGACCTCGTCCTCTTCACGCCTTGCCATTCCGGCGGAGGATCTCCGGGGAATGCGATCCTAGTCAATCTGCAGCGGTTGTGCCGCATTCTCGCGGCCCACCGCCTCGTCACCTGAGCACGTCCAGCCTCGCGGCGCATGCGCACCGCATCGCCACCCTGCGGGCTCTAGTGGTTCGATCCGACATTTGCATCCAGTTTCAGAACCCGTGAGTGCAAATGTCGTAATCATGAGAACCACTAGCAAGCTTATGATTCCAGTGGAGCATTTGAATTTGACACTCGAGAACCCACTTCGCAGCAACCGGGATTCAAGTGTCAAATTCGCTCCACTAGAAGCTGAGACCGCCCTCGCGTGCCGCGTCGGCGAGCGCCTTGATGCGGCCGTGATAGATATAGCCTCCGCGATCGAAGACCACCTCCTTCACGCCCTTCTCGGCGGCGCGGGCCGCGACGAGCCGGCCGACCTCGGCCGCGGCGGCCTTGTCGGCACCGGTCCGCAGCTTGCCCTTCAGGTCGCCGTCGAGGGTCGAGGCCGAGGCGATGGTACGCCCGGCCGCATCGTCGATGACCTGGGCATAGATGTTCTTCGAGGAGCGGTAGACCGAGAGCCTCGGACGCCCGTTCGCGACCTTCTTCAGCGTACGCCGAACGCGGGCCTGACGGCGCTGGAACTGCTTGTTGTGGGCTGGCATCTCGATCCGTCCTACTTCTTCTTGCCTTCCTTGCGCAGGATGAACTCGCCCTTGTAGCGCACGCCCTTGCCCTGATAGGGCTCCGGCGGCCGCCAGGCGCGAATGTCCGCTGCGACGTGGCCGACCTTCTGCTTGTCGATGCCCGAGATGACGATCTCGGTCGGCTTGGGAAGCTCGACCTTGATGCCCTCCGGGATCGGATAGTTCACCTCGTGGCTGAAGCCGAGCGAGAGCTGGACCTCGTTGCCCTTCAGCGCGGCGCGGAAGCCGACGCCGTGGATCTCGAGGCTCTCGCGGTAGCCGTCGGTGACGCCGACCATGATGTTCTGGACGAGCGTGCGCGACATGCCCCACATGGAGCGGGCGCGCTTGGACTCGTTGCGCGGCTTGACCGTCACCGCACCGTCCTCGAGCGCGACCTCGACATCGTCGACCAGGGTCAGCGACAGCTCACCCTTGGGCCCCTTGGCCTTCACCGTCTGGCCGTCCACCCGGGCCTCGACGCCCTTGGGGACCGTGACCGGCTTCTTTCCGATGCGCGACATCTCAATCCTTCCTCGCGGAGCACGCGCCGAACGGCGCTTCCCCGACCTAGAACACGTTGCAGAGGACCTCGCCGCCGACATTCTCGGCGCGGGCCTGCGAATCCGACATCACGCCCTTGGGCGTCGACAGGATCGCGACGCCGAGACCGTTCGACACGCTCGGCAGGGTCTTGGCCGAGGAGTAGACCCGCCGGCCCGGCTTCGACACGCGCACGATCTCGCGGATCACCGGCTCGCCGTTGTAGTATTTGAGCTCGATCTCGAACTCCGACTTGCCGCCGTCGTAGTCGACCCGCGAATAACCGCGGATGTAGCCTTCCTCGACCAGCACGTCGAGCACGCGCCCGCGCAGGTTCGACGCGGGCGTCGAGACCTTCGGCCGCTTGCGCATCTGCGCGTTGCGGATGCGGGACAGCATGTCGCCCAAGGGATCGGTCACGGACATCGTTTCCCTTCCTCTTTCCTCAGCTCGCCTTACCAGCTCGACTTGACCATGCCCGGGATCTGCCCGTTCGAGGCGAGGTCACGGAGCGCAAGGCGCGAGACTTTCAGCTTCCTGTAATATGCCCGCGCGCGGCCGGTCAGCTCGCAGCGGTTGCGAATGCGGGTCGGCGAGGAATTGCGCGGCAGCTCGGCCAGCTTCAGGCGCGCCGCAAAGCGCTCCTCCGACGGCTTCGACATGTCCTCGGCGACCGCCTTCAGGCGCGCGCGCTTGGCCTCGTACTGCTTGGCGAGCCTGCGCCGCCGGTTGTTCTTCTCGATCGAGCTCTTCTTCGCCATGCAATCCTCCTCGCCGCTCACCGGCGCTCAGTCCGGTCAGGTGCGGAACGGGAAATTGAAGCCGCGGAGCAGTTCACGGGCTTCGTCGTCGGTGCGCGCCGTCGTGCACACGATCACGTCGAGACCCCAGATCTGGTCCACCTTGTCATAGTCGATCTCGGGGAACACGATGTGCTCCTTGAGACCGAGCGCAAAATTGCCGTTGCCGTCGAAGCTCTTCGGATTGAGCCCGCGGAAGTCCTTGACGCGCGGCAGCGCGATGGTCACCAGGCGGTCGAGGAACTCGTACATCTGCTGCTTGCGCAGCGTCACCTTGGTGCCGAGCGCCATGCCGTCACGCACCTTGAAGGTGGCGATCGACTTGCGCGAACGGGTGATCACCGGCTTCTGGCCGGTGATGAGCGCCAGATCGGCGGCGGCGAGATCGACCTTCTTGCGGTCGGCCACGGCCTCGCCCACGCCCATATTGACGACGATCTTCGTCAGGCGCGGGATCTGCATCGGGTTCTTGTACCCGAATTTCTCCGCGAGCGCCTTGCGCACGACCGTCTCGTACTGCGTCTTCATGCGCGGCGTGTAGCCGGAGCGGTCGATCCGCTGCTCCTCGCCCTCGGCGGCGGCCGCGGGCTTGCCCGCCTTCGCCTTGCCGCCCTTGCCGGCCGCGCCCGCTTTCGCCGCGCCCTTGCCGTCTGCCACGGCCTGTGCCTGCTTAGCCATCGATCACTTCTCCCGAGCGCCTTGCGACGCGCACCTTGCGTCCGTCCTCGAGGATCTTGAACCCGATGCGGCTCGGCTGGCCGTCCTTGGGGTCCTCGATGCCGAGGTTGGAAATGTCGATCGGGGCCTCACGGGCGATGATGCCGCCCTCCTGCTGCGCCGACTGCTTCTGGTGCCGGCGCACGACATTGACGCCCTGGACGATGGCGCGGTTCTCCGAAGGCAGCACCTTCAGGACCTCGCCCTTCTTGCCCTTGTCACGTCCGGCGAGCACGACGACGTGGTCGCCCTTGCGGATCTTGACCTTGTTGGCAGCCATTACAGCACCTCCGGCGCCAGCGAGACGATCTTCATGTGGTTCTTCGAGCGCAGCTCGCGCGTGACGGGCCCGAAGATGCGGGTGCCGACCGGCTCGCCCTGGGCATTGACCAGCACGGCGGCGTTGCGGTCGAAGCGGATCGCCGAGCCGTCGGCGCGACGGATCGGGAACGCCGTCCTGACGATCACCGCCTTCATCACCTGGCCCTTCTTGACGCGCCCTTTCGGGATCGCCTCCTTGACGGAGACGACGATCGTGTCGCCGACCGTCGCATAGCGGCGCTTCGATCCGCCGAGCACCTTGATGCACTGGACGCGCCGGGCGCCCGAGTTGTCGGCGACGTCGAGGTTCGATTCGACCTGGATCATCTCAAGTTCCGCCTTCTTCATGGGCCCTTCCGGGACCCGATCCTTCACCGGGGGCGCCTCGTTGGGGGCGCCTCGTTCCCCGGACCCGTCGCCTCGGCTCAGCCCGTCGCCGCGACCCCGTCGTCGCCTCGGCACCGCTGCGCCTCGATCCTTACCGCCTACCGCCGCCTACCGCCGTCTACCGCCGCATCCGCGCCGATCGCCCGAACCCGGGCCCCTGCCGCGAGATCCGCGATGCCGGCGGTCCCGTCTCAGGCGCTCGCCGCGTCGCCCTTCAGCACGACCCAGCGTTTGAGCCGCGATATCGGCCGGCACTCCTCGATGAACACCGTGTCGCCGACCTTGGAGGCGTTGGCCTCGTCGTGGGCGTGGTACTTCTTCGAGCGCCGGATGGTCTTCTTCAGCACCGGGTGCGTGAAGCGGCGCTCGACCCGGACGACCCGCGTCTTGTCGTTCTTGTCGGAGACGACGACGCCCTGCAGAACTCGCTTCGGCATGTGCTTTCTCTTGTCTTTCCTGATCTCGCCCGGTCCGGGCCGTCCGCCGCCGTCTCAGCCGTCAGCCCGTCGTCAGGCCTTGGCCTTCGCATCGGCGGTGCGCTTCTGGCGCTGGATTGTCATGATGCGCGCGATGTTCCGGCGTACCTCGCGGACGCGGGCGGTGTTCTCCGCCTGGCCCGTGGCGCGCTGGAAACGCAGATTGAACTGCTCCTTCTTCAGCTTCACCAGCTCGTCGTCGAGCTGGTCGAGCGTCAGATCTCGGATTTGGCCGGCCTTCATCTCGTCGATCCTCCAGGTGGCGCTCAGCCGGTCTCGCCGACGCGCGCCACGATGCGCGTCTTGATCGGCAGCTTGGCGGCCCCGAGCGTCAGCGCCTCACGGGCGACCTGGGCGGAGACGCCGTCGATCTCGAACATGATGCGGCCGGGGCGGATGCGGGCGGCCCAGAATTCGGGGCTGCCCTTGCCCGAGCCCATGCGCACCTCGGTCGGCTTCTTGGTCACCGGCAGGTCCGGAAAGACGCGGATCCAGACGCGGCCGGCGCGCTTCATGTGACGGGTGATGGCCCGGCGGGCGGCCTCGATCTGGCGGGCCGTGACACGCTCGGGCTCGACCGCCTTCAGGCCGTAGGAGCCGAAGTTCAACAGCGTGCCGCCCTTGGCGACGCCCCGGTTGCGGCCCTTGAAGGCCTTTCTGAATTTGGTGCGCTTGGGTTGCAGCATGACATCAATTCCCTAACGGAGAAGCCTCGCAGGTCCGGCCGATCAGCCGGCCTGCGCCTCGCGCCTCGAGCCCCGGCCACCGCCGCCGCCTTCCTGCACCTCGGTCACGCGGCGCTCCTGCGCCATCGGATCGTGCTCGAGGATCTCGCCCTTGAAGATCCAGACCTTGAGGCCGATCACGCCATAGGCGGTGCGCGCCAGCGCGGTGCCGTAGTCGATGTCGGCGCGCAGCGTGTGCAGCGGCACGCGCCCCTCGCGATACCACTCCATGCGCGCGATCTCGGCGCCGCCGAGCCGGCCGGAGCAGTTGATGCGGATGCCGAGGGCGCCCATGCGGACCGCCGACTGCACGGCGCGCTTCATGGCGCGGCGGAAGGCGATGCGGCGCTCGAGCTGCTGGGCGATGCCCTCGGCGACGAGCGTGGCGTCGAGCTCGGGCTTCCTGATCTCGAGGATGTTGAGGAACACCTCGCTCGAGGTCATCCTCGACAGATCCTTGCGGAGCTTGTCGATGTCGGAGCCCTTCTTGCCGATCAGAACGCCCGGACGGGCGGTGTGAACGGTGACGCGGCACTTCTTGTGCGGGCGCTCGATCACGACCTTGGAGATGCCGGCCTGACGGCGGTGCTGCATGATGAAGTCGCGGATCTTGAAATCCTCGTGCAGCAGCTTGGAATACTCGCCCCGTCCCGCGAACCAGCGCGAGTCCCAGGTACGGTTGATGCCGAGGCGCAGCCCGACCGGATTGACCTTCTGTCCCATGGCTTACTCCTTGGCTGCCGCTTCGCCGCCGGCTGCACGCTGGCCGCGCCGGCGACGCGGCTTTCCTGCATCCTCGTCCGTCTCGCGCACGACCACGGTCAGCTGCGAGAAATGCTTCTCGACGCGGCCGGCGCGTCCGCGGCCACGGGCGTGCAGGCGCTTCATGACGATGCGCTTGCCGACATGGGCCTCGGCGACGATCAGGCTGTCGACGTCGAGCTGGTGATTGTTCTCGGCATTGGCGACGGCCGATTCCAGCGTCTTCCTCACCTGCTCGGCGACACGCTTCTGCGAGAAGGTGAGATCGGCGATGGCGCGATCGACCTTCTTGCCGCGGATCAGCTGCGCGACGAGGTTGAGCTTCTGCGGGCTGGAGCGGATCAGCCGGTTGACGGCCTTCGCCTCGTTGTCGGCGAGCGCGCGCGGGCGCTTTTCCTTACCCATGGCGTCAGGCCTTCTTGGTTGCTTTCTTGTCCGCCGAGTGACCGCGGAAGGTGCGGGTCGGGGCGAACTCGCCGAACTTGTGGCCGACCATGTCCTCCGACACCAGCACCGGGATGTGCTTGTTGCCGTTGTGGACGCCGAAGGTCAGGCCGACGAAATGGGGCAGGATCGTCGAGCGACGGCTCCAGATCTTGATCACGTCCTTGCGCCCTGAGGCGCGCGCCTTCTCCGCCTTCTTGAGGAGATAGCCGTCGACGAACGGACCTTTCCAGACAGAACGGGTCACGGTTGTGCTCTCCTAGCGCTTCTTCTTCAGATGGCGGCTGCGCACGATGAACTTGTCGGTCGCCTTGTTGTGGCGGGTCTTCTTGCCCTTGGTCGAGATGCCCCAGGGCGTCAGCCAGTGCTTGCCGCCCTTGGTGCGGCCGCCGTTGGGGTGATCGACCGGGTTCATGGCGATCGAGCGCACCGTCGGGCGCTTGCCCATCCAGCGGCTGCGACCGGCCTTGCCGATCACCTGGTTCATGTGATCGGGGTTGGAGACCGCACCGACGGTCGCCATGCATTCGGCGCGCACGAGACGGGTCTCGCCCGAGTTCAGCTTCAGAATGGCGTAGCCCTGGTCGCGGCCGACGAGCTGGGCATAGCCGCCGGCGGCGCGGGCGAGCTGGCCGCCGCGGCCGATCTTCATCTCGACATTGTGCACGATGGTGCCGATCGGCATGGCGGCGAGCGGCATGGCGTTGCCCGGCTTCACGTCGACCTTGGCGCCCGAGACGACGGTGTCGCCGGCGGCCAGACGCTGCGGCGCCAGGATGTAGGCGAGCTCGCCGTCCTCATATTTGATGAGCGCGATATAGGCGGTGCGGTTGGGATCGTATTCCAGCCGCTCGACAGTGGCGGGCACGTCGAAGCGGCGCCGCTTGAAGTCGACGATGCGATAGGCCTGCTTGTGGCCGCCGCCCTTGCGGAACGCGGTCAGGCGTCCATGGTTGTTGCGGCCGCCCGAGCGGCTCTTGCCCTCGACCAGGGTCTTGACGGGCTTGCCCTTCCACAGGTGGCTCTTGTCGACCAGCACCAGATGCCTGAGGCCGGGCGTCGTCGGATTGTAGGTCTTCAGTGCCATCGTCTTCTACTCGTTGCCGGCGCTTCCCATCTGGCGCGCCGCGTGTCCTCGTCCGATCCGGAGCCCGTGCATGCCCCCGGCCGCGCGATCGCGGCCGAGCCGGCCATCAAAGTCCCGTCGTCACGTCGATCGTGCTGCCCTCGGCCAGCGTCACCACGGCCTTCTTCACGTCGCCCTGCACGCCGAGCCGGCCGCGGAAGCGCTTGACCTTGCCCTTGCGCACGAGCGTGTTGACGGCCGTCACCTTGACGCCGAACAGCTTCTCCACCGCCTCCTTGATCTCGGACTTGGTGGCGTCCTTCTTCACCTTGAACACGACCTGGTTGTGCTCGGAGACCATGGTCGACTTCTCGGTGATGACCGGAGCGACGATCACGTCATAGGCCTCGATGGTCTTCATGATCGGCGCTCCCTCAGGCCTTCTCTTCGTCGCCGAGGCGGGTGTTGAGCGCGTCGACCGCGGCGCGCGTCAGCACCAGCGTCTCGCGCCGGAGGATGTCGTAGACATTGATGCCCTGCACGGGCAGCACGTCGATGTTCGGTATGTTGCGGGCGGCGAGCGTGAAATTGCGCTCGATCTCGGCACCGCCGACGATGAGCGCGGATTTCAGCCCGAGCTTGCCGAAGCGCTCGGCGAGCCGGCCGGTCCGCGGCTCGCCGGCCGCCGCCTCGTCGAGCACGATGATCTCGGAGGCCTTCGCCTTGGCCGAGAGAGCGTGCTTCAGGCAGAGCGCGCGCAGGCGCTTCGGCAGGTCGTGCGCATGGCTGCGGGGCTTGGGCCCGAAGGCCTTGCCGCCGCCGCGGAACTGCGGCGCCGACTTGTCGCCGTGCCGGGCGCCGCCCGAGCCCTTCTGCTTGTACATCTTCCTGCCCGTGACGTTCACCTCGGAACGGTCCTGGGCATGATGGGTGCCGGCCTGGCGCTTCGAGAGCTGGTAGCGCACCATGCGCTGCAGCAGATCGGTGCGCGGCTCGAGCCCGAAGATGCTGTCGGCGAGCTCGATCTCGCCGGCCGAGCCGGCATCGAGCGTTTTCACCTCGGCCTTCATCACTCGCCTCCCTTGTCGGCCGCGGCGGCCGCCTCGACCTTGCGGAAGGCACCGGGCCGCGGCACGTTGCCGGGCGCTGCGCGCTTCACTGCGTCGCGCACCGTGACCCAGCTCCCCTTGGTGCCAGGCACCGCGCCCTTGACGAGGATGAGGCCGCGCTCGATGTCGACCTTCACCACCTCGAGATTCTGCGTCGTCACCCGCTCGTCGCCGAGATGTCCGGCCATCTTCTTGTTCTTGAAGACCTTGCCGGGATCCTGCCGGCCGCCCGTCGAGCCGTGGCTGCGGTGGCTGATCGACACGCCGTGGGTGGCGCGCAGACCGCCGAAATTCCAGCGCTTCATCGGGCCGGCGAACCCCTTGCCCGTCGAGGTGCCGGTGACATCGACCTTCTGGCCCTCGACGAAATGATCGGCGGTGATCTCCGCACCGACCTCGATCATATTGTCGGGGCTGACGCGGAACTCGGCGACGCGACGCTTGGGCTCGACCTTGGCGACGGCGAAGTGGCCGCGCTCGGGCTTCGACACGTTGCGCACCTTGGCGGTGCCGGCGCCGAGCTGCAGCGCGGTATAGCCGTTCTTCTCTTCGGTCCGCTGGGCGACGACCTGGCACTTCTCGACGCGCAGCACCGTCACCGGCACGTGCTCGCCCGCCCCCGTGAAGATCCGGGTCATTCCCATCTTCTGCGCGATCAGACCTGAGCGCATGGGTTCATCCTTCTCCGGCTCCCGGCAGAGCCACCGCCGCCCGTCACCTGCCCGGCAACGACACGGCAGGCACCCGGCCAGCCATTCCTGCGGATCATCGGGCCAGTCCGAGGGACCAGCCCCGGCGTCCTCAGAGCTTGATCTCCACGTCGACGCCGGCGGCGAGGTCGAGCTTCATCAGCGCGTCCACGGTCTGCGGCGTCGGGTCCACGATGTCGAGCAGGCGCTTGTGCGTGCGCATCTCGAACTGCTCGCGGCTCTTCTTGTCGACATGAGGCGAGCGGTTCACCGTGAACTTCTCGATCCGCGTCGGCAGCGGGATGGGACCGCGCACCTCGGCGCCCGTCCGCTTCGCCGTGTTGACGATCTCGCGGGTCGAGGCATCGAGGATGCGGTGGTCGAACGCCTTCAGGCGGATTCTGATGTTCTGGCCCTGCATGGCTCTCACTCGGGTGCTGTCGGAAAACGGAGCGCCCCACTTCCGGGGGCGCTCCTTGCTGTCGGTCCTACTCGATGATGCCCGTGACGACGCCGGCGCCGACGGTGCGGCCGCCCTCGCGGATGGCGAAGCGGACCTTCTCCTCCATGGCGATCGGCGAGATCAGCGCCACCTTGAAGCTGACATTGTCGCCCGGCATCACCATCTCGGTGCCCTCGGCGAGCTCGACGATGCCGGTCACGTCCGTCGTGCGGAAGTAGAACTGCGGACGGTAGTTGTTGAAGAACGGCGTGTGACGGCCGCCCTCCTCCTTGGTCAGGATGTAGGCCTCGGCGGTGAACTTCTTGTGCGGCTTGATCGAGCCGGGCTTGCACAGCACCTGGCCGCGCTCGACCGCGTTCTTGTCGATGCCGCGCAGGAGGCAGCCGACATTGTCGCCCGCCTCACCGGCATCGAGCAGCTTGCGGAACATCTCGACGCCGGTCACGATCGACTTCTGCGTGTCGCGCAGGCCGACGATCTCGACCTCCTCGCCGACCTTGATCATGCCGCGCTCGATGCGCCCCGTCACCACCGTGCCGCGGCCGGAGATCGAGAACACGTCCTCGATCGGCATCAGGAACGGCTTGTCCTTGGGACGCTCGGGCAGCGGGATGTAGGTGTCGAGCGCCTCGTAGAGCTTCAGGATCGCCTCGTCGGCGAGCGGGCCCTTCTCGCCGTTCAGCGCCTTGATGGCGGCGCCGCGGATCACCGGCACGTCGTCGCCGGGGAAGTTGTACTTGGAGAGCAGCTCGCGCACCTCCATCTCGACGAGATCGAGCAGCTCCTCGTCGTCGACGATGTCGCACTTGTTGAGGAAGACGACGATGTAGGGCACGCCGACCTGGCGGGCGAGCAGGATGTGCTCGCGGGTCTGCGGCATCGGGCCGTCGACCGCCGAGACGACCAGAATGGCGCCGTCCATCTGCGCGGCGCCGGTGATCATGTTCTTCACATAATCGGCGTGGCCGGGGCAGTCGACATGGGCGTAGTGGCGGTTCTCGGTCGCGTATTCGACGTGGCTGGTGGCGATCGTCAGGATCTTGGTCGGATCGCGGCGGCCCTGGCTCTCGGAGGCCTTGGCAACCTGGTCATAGGAGATCGCCGTCGTCGTCCAGCCCTTGTCGTGCGAGACCTTGGTCAGCGCCGCCGTCAGCGTCGTCTTGCCATGGTCGACGTGACCGATCGTGCCAACGTTGCAGTGCGGCTTCGTCCGCTCGAACTTCTGCTTTCCCATCGGAAGTCTCCAATCCTATTCGCTGTCTCGCTGCGTCCGATCGACGGCTCGCCGGCCCGACGGCGCGGGCCGGACCGTCATCAGGCGTATTTGGCCTGAACCTCGGCCGCCACGTTCGAGGGAACCTGCTGGTAGTGGTCGAACTGCATGGTGAACTGCGCGCGGCCCTGGCTCATCGAGCGCAGCGTCGACACGTAGCCGAACATATTGGCGAGCGGCACCATGGCCTTCACCACATTGGCGTTGCCGCGCATGTCCTGGCCCTGGATCTGGCCGCGCCGCGAGTTGAGGTCGCCGATGACGCCACCAGTGTACTCCTCCGGCGTCACGACCTCGACGGCCATGATCGGCTCGAGGATCTTCGGGCCGGCCTTCTGGAAACCTTCCTTCATGGCGGCCTTGGTGGCGATCTCGAAGGCGATGGCCGACGAGTCGACCTCGTGATAGGCGCCGTCGATCAAGGCGACCTTCACGTCGAGCACGGGGAAGCCGATGAGCACGCCCGTGTCCATCATCGCTTTGACGCCCTTCTCGACGGCCGGCACGTACTCCCTCGGCACGGCGCCGCCGACGATCTGGTTCTCGAAGACGAGGCCAGAGCCCGGCTCGCCCGGCTCGATGACGAGCTTGACGCGGGCGAACTGGCCCGAACCGCCGGTCTGCTTCTTGTGCGTGTAGTCGACCGTCGCCTGCTTGGAGATGGTCTCGCGGTAGGCGACCTGCGGCTGGCCGATATTGGCGTCGACCTTGTAGGTGCGGCGCAGGATGTCGACCTTGATGTCCAGATGGAGCTCGCCCATGCCCTTGAGGATGGTCTGGCCCGACTCGTGATCGACCGAGACGCGGAAGGAGGGATCCTCCTTGGCGAGCTTCGACAGCGCCTCGCCGAGCTTCTCCTGGTCGGCCTTCGACTTGGGCTCGATCGAGATCTCGATGACCGGCTCGGGGAAGTTCATCTGCTCGAGCACGATCGCCTTGTTGGGATCGCACAGCGTGTCGCCGGTGATGGTCTCCTTCAGCCCCGCGAGCGCGACGATGTCGCCGGCATAGGCCTCCTTGATGTCCTCGCGGTTGTTGGCATGCATGAGCAGCATGCGGCCGATCCGCTCGCGCTTGTCGCGCGTCGAGTTGAGGACGCCGGTGCCGGAGACGAGCGTGCCCGAATAGATCCGGCAGAAGGTGATCGAGCCGACGAAGGGATCGTCCATGATCTTGAAGGCGAGCAGCGCCAGCGGCGCGTCGTCCTTGGCCTCGCGCGTCGCCTCCTCGCCGCTGCGGACATCGACGCCGGTGGTGGCGGGAATGTCGAGCGGGCTCGGCAGATAGTCGACGACGGCATCGAGCAGCGGCTGAACGCCCTTGTTCTTGAATGCCGAGCCGCACAGGATCGGGTACCAGTGGCCCTCGACCACGGCCTTGCGGATCAGCTTCCTGAGGGTCGCCTCGTCGGGCTCGTTGCCCTCCAGATAGGCCTCCATCGCCGCCTCGTCGAGCTCGACGCAGGCCTCGACCAGGGCGAGCCGGTACTCGGCCGCCTTGTCCGCCAGATCGGCGGGAATGTCGATATCGTGGAACTTGGCGCCGAGATTCTCGTCCTCCCAGACGATGCCCTTCATCCGGACGAGATCGACAAGGCCCTTGAAGGCGCTCTCCGCGCCGATCGGCAGCTGGATGGCGACGGGCTTGGCGCCGAGGCGTTTCTTGATGTCGTCGAGGCACTGGTAGAAATCAGCGCCGATCTTGTCCATCTTGTTGCAGAAGACGATCCGCGGAACGTTGTACTTGTCGCCCTGGCGCCAGACCGTCTCGGTCTGCGGCTCGACGCCCTGGTTGGAATCGAGCACGCAGACGGCGCCGTCGAGCACGCGCAGCAGCGCTCGACCTCGATCGTGAAGTCGACGTGGCCGGGCGTGTCGATGATGTTGAGGCGCTTGTCATTCCAGAAGGCGGTCGTCGCGGCCGACGTGATGGTGATGCCGCGCTCCTGCTCCTGCTCCATCCAATCCATGGTGGCCGCGCCGTCATGGACCTCGCCGATCTTGTGGCTCTTGCCGGTGTAGTAGAGGATCCGCTCCGTGGTCGTGGTCTTGCCGGCATCGATGTGGGCCATGATGCCGAAGTTGCGGTAGTCCTCGATATTGTGCGATCGGGGCATGTCGATGCTCCAGTATTCCGTTACCAGCGGTAGTGCGAGAAGGCGCGGTTAGCTTCCGCCATGCGGTGCGTATCCTCGCGCTTCTTCACCGCCGTGCCGCGGTTGTTGGCTGCGTCGAGCAGCTCGTTGGACAGCCTCTCGACCATCGTGTTCTCGTTGCGGCCGCGGGCGGCCGAGATGATCCAGCGGATCGCCAGGGCCTGGCGGCGCTCGGGCCGGACCTCGACGGGCACCTGGTAGGTGGCACCGCCGACGCGCCGCGAGCGGACCTCGATCGAGGGCATGACATTGCGCAGCGCCTCGTGGAACATCTCGATCGGATTGCGCTTGGCGCGGCTCTCGAGCGTGTCGAGGGCGCCGTAGACGATGCGCTCGGCGACCGACTTCTTGCCTTCCTTCATCACCGAGTTCATGAACTTGGCGACGATGAGATCGCCGAATTTCGGATCCGGGATGATCTCACGCTTCTCGGCGCTGTGACGACGGGACATGCTGTTCTGCCCTTCAGATCCTGGCTTTCAGATCCCGGCCCTGGTCCGTGGATCCTGATCCTCACCGGCTGCCCCGCGACGCCATCCTCCCAGGAGGCGGCTCGAGCCGGGCGGCCCACCGATGCGCGAAATCACTTAGGCCGCTTGGCGCCATATTTCGAACGGCGCTGACGGCGCTTGGCGATGCCCTGGGTGTCGAGCACGCCGCGGATGATGTGGTAGCGGACGCCCGGCAGATCCTTGACGCGGCCGCCGCGGATCAGCACCACCGAGTGCTCCTGCAGGTTGTGGCCCTCGCCGGGGATGTAGCTCACCACCTCGTAGCCGTTGGTGAGGCGCACCTTGGCGACCTTGCGAAGCGCCGAGTTCGGCTTCTTCGGCGTCGTCGTATAAACCCTGGTGCACACGCCGCGCTTCTGCGGGCAGGCCTGCATCGCCGGCACCTTGTTGCGGGTCGCCGGGCTCTGGCGCGGCTTCCTGATCAACTGCTGTATCGTCGGCATGAGCCAATCACCACTTTCGTGTCCGGCCGAACGCCGGCCGAGTTTCGTGTCCGGCCGAACGCCGGCCGAGTTTCGTATCCGGCCGAACGCCGGAGGGGTTTCGTGTCCGGCCGCTCGCCGGCCGGCAAGTTGCGCATCCGGCCGCGCGTCGGTCGGCTCGTCCGCACGGCAAACGCCGCCGCGGCTCGCCCGTGATCCGGCGCGCTCGGCCAACAATCAGAGGATCTCAAGCCACTCGAAGAGGCCGAGATCATGGATCTGATCTGTCGTTCGGTATCTGAGCGGCAGCGTCTAGGCCGAATGTCGCACCCGGGGGCGCGAATGTGCACGCGGGCCTACCGCCTGCCGCAAGGTGGACGGTGTATATCCCGGAGGTGCCGATTGGTCAACACGGCAGCGAAGATATTTTGGTGGTGAATCGGGCGCTGGAATGGGGGCTGGACAAGACCCGCGCCCCCTCGCCCTCTGGGAACGGCACCAAGGCATCCGCAGCGGCAGGACGCGCGCAAATCCCGGTATCGGGAAGGCCGGCCGGCGCCCCGCACCGACAGAGGGTTGGCAATGAGGCGGAACTGCGGCAAAATCGCAGGATGGGCTCCGGAGATCGGTCGGTGCAGGTAGTTCGCGGCCCGGCGACCAGAGCTCGACAGTCGTGTCGCAGTATCGTTCGATCGAGTTCAGCGGGTCGCCGATCATGTATGTGTCCCAGGCTGCGAAGTCCCTGTCGGTGCTGGCGAGCGAGCCGCGCCTCGCCGTGCTTTCGGCGCTCGCGGCCGCGGGCGAGGACGGCATGGGCATTGCCGAGTTGCAGCGGCGCACCGGCCTCTCCCCGCGGACGGTGAAGCGCCAGCTCTGTGCCCTCGCCAAGGCCGGTTTCGCCGGGCAGGTGGCGACCGGCGAGCGGCCGATCTGGCGCGCCGAGAGTGAAGCAATCGCACTTCTCGTGTCATTCCTGTCGCGGCGGCTGACGCCGCGTGCCTGCGCCGGCGAAGGACGGACGGGTCGTCGCCGAAAGCCGAGCGGGACCGATCTCGCTCTGCCGGGCAATCCCGGCCGGGCGCTGGTACCGGTCACCGAGACGGCGGTTGCGGCTGTGGTGAGCCGGCCGCCCGCCTCGCGCCACAGGTCGCTCACCGCACGTCTCGCAGATGTCGCCGGCGCCGCCATTCCCGACGCCCCGGAGCGTCGCCTTGCCATTCGCCTCAGCGATGCGATCGCGGCGGCACGCGACGAGAAGGGCGGGACCATCGCTCCCGCCGAGGAGCGCAAAGCGCGACGCCGCAACAAGTCCGTGCCGCTCGGACGGACCGCGGCAGTGGCCTGATCCTTTGGCGTCCTGATCCTGTGACGTCTCCCGGGCACACCGATCGCAGGCCAGGGTGGTGAATGCGTTTCAGTCGGACCATGCCCGCCGGTCCTGGAACCATGCCCGACGATCTTGGAGCCGTTCCCGCCGGCCCCGGCGGCCGCGCCGTGCCGATCCCAGCCGTTCCTTAAGCACCTGTTGAGACCGCTGCGGCAAGCTCGCGAGCGATCGCCTCGGCCATCGGGCGCCATTGCCGGCTACCGATGACGGGAACGATCGCCGGGCCGGGCCATGGGTTGGCGATGCATGGGCGGACGTCTTTCCGCCATGCCGGCGACCTCACGGGGCCCAACTGTTGGAAGAGTCTCTTCCGCATCGATTTGCAGCCGGATCGGTGCGGGGCGTTCGTAGTCGGAGTGAGGCAAGTGCGCAGCGGTGCGTTGCTGACCGTCCTCGTGGCGGTCGTCATCATCTTGGCCGGCAGCGGCACGCTGTGGCCGAGCCGGGCGGTGTCACGCGACCGGATTTCGCCGGCGATCCCCGGTGCCGTCGCGCTGCCGCTCTCGGGCCTCTCCGCGCCCGAGCGTCCGCGCCGGCTCGTCGGGCCGCTCGTCCGCCATGTGAAGGCGCGCCTCGGCCGGGTCTCGGTGGCGCTCATCGAGGGCGAGCCGGACAGCCGCAATGTCGGGCGCGGCTATGCCTGGAACTGGTCGTTCGAGGCGCGCGCGGCCATCACGCTCTACGGCATCACGAAGGATCGCACACTGATCGAAGGGGTGCTGGCGGGCATCCGCGCCTACCGGCAGGCAGCAGCGCTTCACGCCGGCATCGACGGCTTCGGCTGGTATACACGCGACCCGGGCCGCGGCACGCTCTATCGCGAGGTGACGGTGGCAGGGCTGGTGGTCGCGCCGATGGTCGAGCTGCTCGAAGCGGCCCGCCGGGATCCGGCCCTCGAGCGCCTCGTCGCCGGCGAGCGGGAGGCGATCCTCGACACTGCCGTGAGGGGCATCGCCGGGCTGGAGCGCCTCTATCGTCGCGACGGCGACAACGGCTTCTTCCTCATCGCCGAGGGCGCCCGCCATGGCGGGCGGGTGGAGCCGATCAACCGCATGGGCATCCTCGCGGCCCAGCTCTTCGGCCTTGCCGATCTCGCCGGCCGCGACGACTACCGCGAGATGGCCGAGGGCGTGGCGCGGACCATGAAGGCGGCCGCGACCGTCAATGGCAACGGCACGATGTCCTGGCCCTACTGGCCCGAGCCCGGACACATGCAGGGACCGGCGGAGAATTTCTGGAAGGCCTCGGTCTCGATCGAGCTCGCGCTCGCGGCCTACCGCGCCGGCAGCGTCTTCTCGGCCACCGACATGGCCCGCATCGCGGCGATCGCCGACAGGACACTCATCGTGGCGGACGGAGCGGGCGGCACCCGCCTGCGTCGCACGATCGACCCCGGCGTCGCGCGGTTCCGCAAGTTTGCCGGCCGCGATGCCAAGCGCGTCTTCGCACTCGGCGCCTGGTACCGGCTGTCCTGCTTCCGCCCGCAGATCGACGAGCCGCTCGACCGCGTCCTGTTCGGGCTCGACGCCCGGTTCTGGAAGCGCTTTCCGCGGGCTCTCAATGGTCTGGCGGAGCGGCTGGCGAACGATCTCGATCCGGCACGGTGTGGCGAGCGGATGGCGCGGCTCTCGCCCTGACGGGGCGGGACGGCCGCGCGCAAACAAGCGAGATACCGGCGCGCCTCCAACTGGATCACGAGCCGAAACTCATGCGCGCCGGCATCAGCCCTTCAGACGACTTTCCAGGACGCGCGGATTTCGCACGGCGAGCTCGCGCTCGAGCCAGGCTTTGAGCAGCAGCCGGGCGCCCTCATCGCCACCCGGCACTTCGCCCTTGCGGAAGCGGCGTGCGAGCTCGCCCAGATCGCCGGGCGAGCCGGTCAGGGCGGCTGCGAGCTCCGTTTCGCGGGTGGCGAGATCGGCGGGCAGGCTGCGCGCGGCGATGTCGAGGGCGTTGGCGACCATGGCACCGACATAGCGCTTGTCCGGCGGCAGCGCCGGCAGGATCTCGTCGCGATAGGTGGCAAGGGCGATGGCGAGGAGCGCCTCGGCGCTGAGGTCCTCGAGTGGCATCAGCGGGCTCCTTCCTCCAGCGCCTCGATGCCGAGGAGCGCGTCGTACTCCATCTCGGGCGCCATCATGCCGGTCAGCAGCAGTTCCAGCGAGGTCTCGCCGCCCGTCAGGTGGCGCTCGCCCTGCAGAAGGGCGACGACGGCCCAGCGGGCCGAGGCGAGGATCCGCCAATAGGGCATCGCCGCCCGGTCGACCGGATCGCCGCCTGCACTCTCATAGCCCTCATAGAGCGCTTCGGCGCGGGCGATGCCGCCGGCCTCGCGTTCGTCGGCGCCGAACCGCCAGCAGCGCGCCGTGAACCAGCCGAGATCCTCGTGGCGGTCGCCCCAATGAGCGAACTCCCAGTCGAGGATGGCGGTCAGGCGGCCACCGTCGATCATGTAATTGCCGGTGCGGAAATCACCGTGGGCGAGGACGAGGCCCTGCGGGTCGGGCGCGTTGCGGTCGAGCCAGCCAAGGACATATTCGAGGGCGGGCCGGGGCTCGGAGCAGCGGTCGAGATCGGCACGCATGGCGGCGACGGCGGCACGGGCGGGCGGTCGCGAGGGCAGGGCGAGGAATGCCAAATCGGCGACCGGCGGGCGTATGGCATGGAGACGGGCGAGCTCGGCCCCGAGGCTGCGGGCGAGGTCGTCACCGAATTCCGGCAGCCGCGGATCGCGGACGATCCTGCGGGCCTGGGCAGAGCCGGCGACATGGCCGACGATCATGAAGGGCGCGCCGATGAGGGCGGCGTCCGGCATGACGGCGATGGGCTCGGGAACGCGGACGCCGGCGGCAGCGGCGGCACGGATCAGCGCGAACTCGCTCGCGCGGTCGTGCGACATCGCCATGCGCGAGGCGGCGTCGGTGCGCAGCACCCAGGCATGGCGACCGGCTCGCGGGCCGTCCGTGACGGACAGGTCGAGCCGCCAGTTCTCGCCGATCGCGCCGCCCGACAGAAGCTCGACCTGATCGAAGACGACCGCCCTTGCGCCGATGCTGGCGGCGAGCCAGGCGGCGAGCGCGTCGAGGCGCGAGGAATCGAGCGTTCGCGGACGGTTCTGGTGGGACATGGCCTCGCCGGTCGTCGGAGGGCTGCGCAGGGCGCCCGGACAGCGGAGCGCTCCGGGCGCCCTCTTTCTAGGAGCCATTTCGCAGGCGCACAACCGGCTGGGCCATGCCGCAGTCCGATGGCGGGCAGGCGCAGAAGCGCGGGGCGGGCCCCCGCGCTCGCCGGAACGACGTCGCGTCCCAATTCGAGGAGATCTGTGCCTCAGATCAGGAAATCGTGGGCGTCGAGGTCTGCCTTGTGGACGCCGATGATGCGCACGGAGTCGTTGCCGTCCAAATCGATGATGACGTCGCGACCGGAATTGTGCGCGTCCTTCATCAGCGAGCGGAAGCTCTTGTAGTCGAAGTCGCGGACATTGATCTTGTCCTCGCCCGGCTCGAAATCGACGATCGTGTCGCGACCACCGAAATTGCCGAGGATGAAGTCGTCGGCATCGTGGCCGCCATAAAGACGATCCTTGCCGTAGCCGGCCCGCAGATCGTCACGGCCGTCATTGCCGTACATCTTGTCGTCGCCGAGGCCGCCGAACAGCTTGTCGTTGCCGTCGTTGCCGTAGATCTTGTCCCGGCCGTCGCCACCGGCGAGCTTATCGTTGCCGCGGCCGCCCTTGATGACGTTGTTGTGGTCGTTGCCGGTGATCTTGTCGTCACCCTTGCCGCCATAGGCCTTCTCGATCTTGACGCCGCGGGCGATGGTGTAGCCGCCGTGAACGCCCTTCACATAGGAAGGCATGCCGCCGGTCATCTTGCCGCCGTCGAGTGTCGCTGGCCTCAGATCGATGACCGCGTCCTTCGAGCCGGAGTATTTGATCACGTCGGTGCCGCCGGTGTCCCAGATGGCCTGCCAGCCGACGCCGGACTTGGTGGTGCCGGGAAGATTATAGCTCGAGCTCGACTTGTGATAAGTGGTGTTGGGTCCGTAGAGATATTGCATGACGGCGATGTCGATCGCCATCGGCCCCTTCTCGTAGCTGTGCGACTGGTTGGTCGGGGGATCGCCATAGCGGCTGGCCCAGCCGTTGTTGTAGCTCATCACCGTATAGAGGCCCTGGTTGAGGGCGTGGGTGCCGAGGGCGGTCGACTGGTTCTCGCCGACGCCGGGAAAGCGGGTCGAGAAGCCGCCGGCGGAATCATGAGGGTGGGACAGGCCGACCGCATGGCCGAGCTCGTGGACGAGGGTCTGGAAGCCGCCGCCACCCTTGACGAGGTATTGCGGGGCCATCAGCCCGAAATCGCGATTGTAGGCGCCCATCACCTGATTGCCGGTGGTCGTCGCGCTCTGGGGCGTGAAGTGGACGCCGATCGGCCCGTTCGCCCCGAAATAGGACGCTCCGGTCATGAACTCGACGAAGTTCGCCTGACCGAAGGTGGCGACCTCCTGGAACTTGATGTTGGCGACCGACGACCAGGTGGCGAGAGCGGCACGGTAGGCCGCCTTTTCCGCCGAGGTCCATTCATAGGCGATCGAGAGCTGGTTGCCGCCGCCATCGACGGGCAGGGTGTAGGAGCCGGCCGGTGCGAATGTGTAGGTGACCGTCGGCGTCGTGGCGGGATTGAAGTTGTCGTACCAGCGGTAACCGCCCCAGGCGACCGCGTTGTAATAGACGTTGCCGGTCGGAAAGAGACCGGAATTGGCCGCAAACGCCATGCCCACACTCCTGACTGACTATCGTGCCGCTAAGCGTCGGACCGTTGCAACGACGGTGCCAGATGGCTGTCGCCGGCCGCGCTCCCTCCCCGATCGCCCGCCCCCTTCGAATGACGGGGATCAATCTTGTACAGCATAGTGAACATAGGGCGAGACGGACCGCAACCTTCGGTTAACCACCGTCGGGAGAAAATCGCTCGAGGCCGGCCTCGGCGCGGGGGCCAAGCGCCACTCACGGCATATGCCGGTCCGTTCGATGGGCCTCAGGAACGCTGCCGGGCGGCGAAATCCTGAAAGGAAAGTCCCGGCTCCGCCTCAGCCGCCGCGCCGAACCGACGGTTCCGCTCGCGCTTCTCGACGAGGACCGCAAGGAGGCGGGCCGCGTCGGCGAGCGAGGGCGAGTGCTCGCCCGCCACGTCCGCGATGATGCGCCGATAGGCCGCCTCGAACTGCCGCCAGCTCCCGGGCCGGTTGCAGAGGCTGGCGGGCGACTGGACATAGTCGGTCAGCGGCTCGGCGAGCACCGGCATCGCGCCGCCGGCGCGGGCGATGAAGGCGATGTTGGCGGCGACGTCCTCGGCGACACCGAGGCGCTCGTCGTAGCCGGGCGCGAACAGATCGCGGCGGATCAGCGGAAAGAGCGGGCAATCGAGCGCGGCGAGGCCTGACCGGTCGAGCATGGCGGGCGCCGTGCGGCGCGGCAAGGCCGTGCCGATCTCCTCGCCCGCGGCCGAGAGGGTCCGCACATTGTCGGCGGCAAGACCGTGCCGGCGGGCGAGCGGGATCAGGCGGGCGAGCTTCTCGGGATGCCAGCGGTCGTCGGCATCGAGGGGGGCGAGATAGTCGCCAGCCGAGGCCGCGGCTGCCTGGTTGCGGGCCCGCGCCGGACCCGAGCGCGGCCTCTCGGTGCGCGTGAAGACGAGGCGGGGATCGCGGATGCCGGAGGCGGCCAGAACGACCCGGTAATCCAGCTCATCGTCGGCGGCGACGACTACTTCGAGCCTTGTCCAGGTCTGGGCGAGAGCGCTCGCGACGGCGGCCGCGATCGTCGCCCCGGCCGCATGGGCCGGCATCAGGACTGAGACGAGGGGCTCTGCGGGCGCTGGCGTCAAAGCGGGATGTTGTCGTGCTTCTTCCAGGGATTCTCGACGGTCTTGCCCTTCAGCATGTTGAGCGCGCGGGCGATGCGGCGGCGGGTCGAGTGGGGCATGATCACCTCGTCGATATAGCCGCGCTCGGCGGCGACGAAGGGATTGGCGAAGCGGCGCTGATACTCCTCGATGCGGGTCTTGATCTTCTCGGGGTCGGAGAGCTCGGAGCGATAGAGAATCTCGGCGGCGCCCTTTGCCCCCATCACCGCAATCTCGGCCGAGGGCCAGGCATAGTTGACGTCGCCGCGGATATGCTTGGAGCTCATGACGTCGTAGGCGCCGCCATAGGCCTTGCGGGTGATGACGGTCACTTTCGGCACGGTCGCCTCGGAATAGGCGAAGAGCAGCTTGGCGCCGTGCTTGATGAGGCCGCCATATTCCTGGGCGGTTCCCGGCAGGAAGCCCGGCACGTCGACGAAGGTGACGAGGGGGATCGAGAAACAGTCGCAGAAGCGAACGAAGCGGGCGGCCTTGCGCGAGGCATCGCTGTCGAGGACGCCGGCGAGGACCATGGGCTGATTGGCGACGATGCCGACGGTCGCCCCCTCGATCCGCGCGAACCCCGTCACGATGTTGCGGGCGAAGGTCTCCTGGATCTCGAAGAAGTCGCCCTCGTCGACGACCTTCAGGATCAGCTCCTTCATGTCGTAGGGCTTGTTGGGATTGTCGGGGATCAGCGTATCGAGCGAGGGCTCGTTGCGGTCGTGGCGGTCGCGAGTCGGCAGGACCGGCACGCCGGAGAGATTGTTGGAGGGCAGGAAGTCCATCAGCCGGCGCATCTGCAGGAGCGCCTCGACGTCGTTCTCATAGGCCCGGTCGGCGATCGAGGACTTCGTGGTGTGGACCGAGGCGCCGCCGAGCTCTTCGGCCGTCACAGTCTCGTTGGTCACCGTCTTCACGACGTCCGGCCCGGTCACGAACATGTAGCTCGTGTCCTTCACCATGAAAATGAAATCGGTCATGGCCGGCGAATAGACGTCACCGCCGGCGCAAGGGCCCATGATCACAGAGATCTGCGGGATGACGCCCGAGGCGAGCACGTTCCTGAGGAACACCTCGCCATAGCCGCCGAGCGCGGCGACGCCTTCCTGGATGCGGGCGCCGCCGGCATCGAAGAGGCCGATGACCGGCGCGCGGTTCTGCAGCGCCATGTCCTGGATCTTGGTGATCTTCCTTGCATGGCTCTCGCTCAGGGAGCCGCCGAACACGGTGAAATCCTTGGCAAAGACATAGACGACGCGGCCGTTGATGGTGCCCCAGCCGGTCACCACGCCGTCGCCGGGGATCTTCGATTTCTCCATACCGAAATCGGTGGAGCGGTGCTCGACATACATGTCGAACTCCTCGAAGGAGCCGTCGTCGAGGAGCAGCTCGATGCGCTCGCGCGCGGTCAGCTTGCCGCGCTTGTGCTGGGCCTCGATGCGCGCTTCGCCGCCGCCGAGACGGGCGACCGCACGGCGCCGCTCGAGCTCCTCGATGATGTCCTTCATGGGCTCCCCTCCTCCCGCCTGCCACGGCGGCCTGGCCGGTGATAGCATGTGAGGGAGGGCGCGCAAGCGGCCGAAAGCAGGGGGAGCCGTGCGCCCCTCGCGGGAGGCGGGATGGCACGAGCCCGCCCGGAGCGGCCGGGGAGAGATGGCTGTGGGCATGCTGAGGATCGCAAAGGGCGAGTGGCGGGAGAGCCGCTGGTTGAACGGGCAGGGCCGCTCCTTCGAGATCGTCTCGGAGCCTGCGGTCGCGGGGCCGGGCGAACCGTTCGTGTGGCGGCTCGCGGTCGCCGAGATCGACCGCGACTGCGCGTTCTCGGTCTATGGCGCGGTCGACCGGATCTTCACGCTGATCGAGGGCGGCGGCCTTCAGCTCGATTTCGCCAGCGGGGCGCAGATCACGGTCGCCCGGCCGTTCGAGCCGGTCGCCTTTGCCGGCGACGATGCCGCCACCTGCCGGCTTGCGGCCGGTCCCTGCCGGGCACTCAACCTGATGGTGGCGCGCGACCGTATCCGCCCAAGTGTCGAGGTGATCGCGACCGGCGAGCCGCTGCTCATCGGCGCGCAACCCTGGACGATGCTGGTGCACGGGCTCGAGGGACAGGTGGAGATCGGCGGGCAGGCGATGGCGACCGGCGACACGCTCGTCCTGGCACTCGACACGGCGGCCGCTCTCGTGCCGGATGGGCCGTCGCGGGTGCTCGTGCTCGGCCTCATCGCCAGCGAAGGGCGGGAGCTGGCGGGCCGTCTCGCAAAGGCTTGATCGGCCGCGACCGTCTCGTGACATGTCCTGGCCCAGACTCTCCCCTATATGCATGGCATGCGTCGGAGCCTCGGGGGTCGACGCCCCTCCGCCGCGCCGTGAGATCCCGCTCATCGAAAGGAACATGCCTTGCTGATCGGAAGGCCGAGCCCGCTGAAATCGTCGGAGATCACGCCCGAGCGCGTCTATCTCACACGCCGCGCGCTGATCGCTGGTGCGGCGGGTGCGGCTGCGGCCCCGTTGCTCCTGCCGACCCGCCCAGCCGAGGCGGCGACGCTGAAGGGCGCGCCGAGCCCCTTCTCGACGACCGAGACCGAAACGCCGTTCGACTATGCGACGAGCTTCAACAATTTCTACGAGTTCGGCGCCGACAAGTCCGACCCGGCCTACTATGCCGAGGCGCTGACGGTGAGCCCGTGGTCGATCGCAGTCGACGGATTGGTGGGCAAGCCCGGCACCTACGATCTCGCGGACATCGTGAAGCCGATCGCGCTCGAGGAGCGCATCTACCGCCACCGCTGCGTCGAGACCTGGTCGATGGTGATCCCGTGGATCGGCTTTCCGCTGGCGACGCTCCTCAAACGTGTCGAGCCGCAGGGAAGTGCAAAATTCGTCCGCTTCGAGACGCTGAAGCGGCCCGAGGAGATGCGCGACCAGAACTCCTACTTCCCGACCATCCCCTACCCCTATATCGAGGGACTGCGGATGGACGAGGCAATGCATCCGCTGACGATCCTCGCCACCGGCATGTATGGGCGAACCATGCCCAAGCAGAATGGCGCGCCGATCCGCCTCGTCGTGCCGTGGAAGTATGGCTTCAAGAGCATCAAGTCGATCGTCAGGATCAGCCTCGTCGAGACGCAGCCGAAGACCACCTGGAACGAGCTCGGCGCCAACGAGTACGGCTTCTACTCGAACGTCAATCCGGAGGTCGACCATCCGCGCTGGAGCCAGGCGCGCGAGACGCGCATCGACGGCGGCTCGACGCTGTTCCGCTCCAAGCAGCCGACGCTGAAGTTCAACGGCTATGGCGAGGAGGTCGCGAGCCTCTATCAGGGCATGGATCTGAAGGTCTATTTCTGATGGCCGATGGCGGAGGACGCATCGTGGCCGGCGGGCGCAGCGAAGGCAAGGCGGGCGCCCGGCGTCGCCGGGGTGGTCCGTTCGGGCTCACCGACCGGTCGGCGGTCTACCTCGCGGGGCTCGTGCCGGCGGCCTGGCTCGCCGTTTCGGCGGCGATGGGCTGGCTCGGCGTCGACCCGGTCCGCGCGCTCGAGCACGTGCTCGGCCTTTGGGCGCTGCGCTTCCTGGTGCTCGGCCTGATGGTGACGCCGTTGCGCGACCTGGGCTGGCCGCGGCTCATCCGCTACCGCCGCGCACTCGGCGTCCTCGCTTTCATCTATGCGCTCCTGCATCTTGGCGTCTATCTGGGTCTCGACCAGGGCCTGGATCCAGCCGCGATCCTCGCCGACGTGCTGAAGCGGCCCTACATCACGGTCGGGCTCGCCGCGCTCCTTCTCCTCATACCGCTGGCGGCGACCTCGACCGACGCCATGGTGAAGCGGCTCGGCGCGGCGGCCTGGAGCCGGCTCCACCGGCTCGTCTATCCCGCCGTCGCGCTCGGTGTCCTGCACTTCGTCATGGTGGTGAAGGGCTGGCCGCCCGAGCCCATGGTCTATGCCGGGATCGTGGCGGTGCTGCTCGGCTATCGGGTCTGGCGCAAGGCGATGCCGAAGCCGGGGCGCGCCGGCCGGCGGCGCCGGGCGCCGTCGCGTCCCGAGGCGGAGCGCTCGCGCGCGAACTGAGCCGAGCCGGGGCGAGCGAAGGCGTCCTTGCCCGCTTGGTGCGCCGCATCGATCGTTCCACCGGCTATGCCATCCCTCACATCGCTTCCTTGATGCCGCGACGGATCAGCCACCAGTTGACCGGATAGGAGGTCAGGAAGCCGCAGATCATGGCGATCTGCATGGCGGCCCAGAACTCCACGGTATCGACCTCGAGGCGCCTGCCGAGCAGCGTGCCGAACACCCAGAACTGCATGACCGCCATGGCCCCGTACATGCCGACCTGCCAGGCGGTGAGCGACAGGGCATCGGCCTTCACGGCCGCAATGATGCCCTGGCCGGGCGACAAATCGCGCATCGGCACGATGGTCGCATACTGGAAGGCGATGCCGATGAGGAAGGCGAGAGCGTAGTCGAGGATCCAGACAGCGAAGATGCGGTCTGCAACCAGTGTCCCATAGCCCAGCCAGACGGTGACTGCCGGCACGAAGAAAGCCAGCCACTCGGCCAGGATGTCGCCGAACGTGCAACCGGCACCGCAGTGGCATGCCGCCTTGCCGACCATGACCGGAAAGGGCGGAGCGGGGCTTTCCATACCCTCGCCATCCGACGCAGCCGTCTGACGTCCCCAGGCGCTGTAGGCCCATGCTCCGAGCGGACCGGCATAGAGCCCTGTTGCTGGCCATACCAGCGTCATGACCGCCATCCGCTGCGGATGACGGGCGACGTCCAGGAGGATGTAGAGTGCGGACAGGGCGCCAGCCATCAGCATGAGGATGGCGAGTGTATGCAGCCAAGCTGGCATCGAGACGGCGCTTTCGCGTATCGCCGGGCCTCGATGCAGCGCTTGTCGGCGATCAGCCAGCCGCTCCGGCGCATCCGACCCGACGCGGGTCCATCGGCGGGCACCAGGCCCGCAGGGATCACCCGCGGGCAGCGACCCACTCAATGTCAAACGCCGCGTGCTGCCCGGAGTTTCCGCCGCGTCGTCTCAGCGCTTCAACCGACACTGGGCGGGGAAGGCCTCCAGCACCATCTTGCCGCCCGGTGCGCGGCTCGCCTCGGCATAGCGCAGCTTGAAGACGACGAAGGCGTCCTCGCCGCTCGAATCGTCCTCCTCCGGGGTCAGGCCGATGCAGATCTGGGCGACGGCTTCAACCGGTGCGGCACCGGCCTCGAGATTGCGCAGGCAGGCGTCGCGGGCATTGAGGAAGGCGTCCCCCGCGTTCTCGTCGGCGGGATCGCGGGTCTTGTCGATGCAGGCCTCGAGATCGGCGAGTGCCGGCAGGACCGCCGGCACCGTCGCGATTCCGTCGATCGCCTCGCCGGTCACCCCCTCACCGATCTCGATCGGCGAACGCGTGGCGGGAACCGAGAAGCTCCCGAACGGACCGCTGACCTCGATCGCGCCCTTCCCGTCCCCCGTATAGGCGAAGGTCAGAGGCGCGTCCCAGCGCGGGTTGAACACATCCGCCCGGCCGCAGACGAGGGTGAGATCGCCCCCGGCCGCCGAGAGCGGTCCGCCCGCACAAAGGACAAGCACCGCCAGCACGCACGCAAGCCGCGCCTTCGTCATGTTCCAAGCTCCGATGATCCGCCCCGAAATCACTGACCGCCATCCCGCCGCCCGGCGCCGCCGGGGGCGGTGGCGCTCAGCCCCGCCGTGCCGCCTCGATGGCGGCGACGTCGATCTTCTTCATGCCCATCATCGCGGTCCAGACGCGCAAGGCGGCCGGGCCGCCGGCGGCGACCGTCTCGGTCAGCACGCGCGGGCTGATCTGCCAGGAGATGCCCCATCGGTCCTTGCACCAGCCGCAGGCGTGCTCCTCGCCGCCATTGCCGACGATGGCGTCCCAGTAGCGATCGGTCTCGGCCTGATCCTCGGTCGCGATCTGGAACGAGAAGGCCTCGCTGTGCTTGAAGGCCGGCCCGCCATTCAGCCCGATGCACGGCGTTCCCGCCACCGTGAACTCGACGACGAGCGCGTCACCGGCCTTGCCGGAGGGATAATCGCCTGGAGCATGATGGATGGCGTGGACGGCGCTGTCGGGAAAGACACTGGCATAAAAGCGGGCCGCGGCCTCGGCGTCCTTGTCGAACCAAAGGCAAACCAGGCATTTGGCCATGACACTCCTCCAAGTCGGTTGGTGGTTCAATTCCGACGTTCGCTTGCCCTATCGAAAGCCGCGCGAGCAGATACCGGGATCACAGGAACCACTGGTAAACCTATGCTTCTAGAGGAATTCTACATTTGAGAATGCACCCGGCAGCACGCGGCACCGAAGTGTCGAACGCGCTTCACCGGGGCTCGAGCTTCAGCCATGCTCCTCGCCGTCGCGACCAACGAAAGCGATGCGGATCATATTGGTCGCGCCGGGGGTGCCGAGGGGCACACCCGCGGTGATGAGGATGCGCTCGCCGGCTGCGGCGAAACCTTCCTCGCGGGCGATGCGGCAGGCCTTGGCGACCATGTCGTCATAGTCCTTGGCGTCCTCCGTCAGGACGCTGTGCAATCCCCAGGCGAGTGCGAGGCGGCGGCCGGTCGAAGCGTTCGGCGTCAGTGCGACGACAGGCTGTCGCGGCCGCTCCCGGCAGACCCTGAGGCCCGTCGAGCCGGTTGCAGTATAGCAGACGATGGCCGCGAGGCCGAGCGTGTCGGCGATGGTGCGGGCGGCGGCGGCGATGGCGTCGGGGCCGGTCGGCTCGGGCTCGGTCCGCTGGGCGTGGATGATCGGCTCGTAGAGCGCGTCGGTCTCGACCTCGGTCGCCACCTTGTCCATCATGGCGACCGCCTCGAGCGGGAACTGGCCGACGGCCGATTCGGCCGACAGCATGACGGCGTCGGCGCCCTCGAAGACGGCGGTCGCGACGTCGGACACCTCGGCACGGGTCGGCACCGGGGCGGAGATCATCGATTCCAGCATCTGGGTGGCGACCACGACCGGCTTGCCGGCGCGGCGGGCCCGGCGGGTGATGCGCTTCTGCAGGCCCGGCACCTTCTCGATCGGCAATTCGACGCCGAGATCGCCGCGGGCGATCATCAGACCGTCCGATATCTCGATGATGCGCTCGAGGTCGCCGATGGCCGACGGCTTCTCGATCTTGGCCATGACGGGCGCGGCCGGCGACGATCTTGCGCGCCTCGGCGACGTCGTCGGCGCGCTGCACGAAGGAGAGCGCCACCCAGTCGACACCGAGCTCCAGCACCTGGGCGAGGTCGGAGCGGTCCTTGTCGGTGAGCGCCCCGAGCGGCAGCACCGTGTCGGGCAGGCTGATGCCCTTGCGGCTGGCGAGCGGACCACCGACAGCGACCTCGGTGAGGATGCGATCCTCCGTCTTCTCGAGGACGACGAGGCGCAGCTTGCCGTCGTCGAGCAGCAGGTTATGGCCCGGCTCGACGGCGGCGAAAATCTGGGGATGGGGCAGGTGGACGCGGTCGATCCCGCCCGGCGCAGTGGTCCGGTCGAGGACGAAGCGGCGCCCCTCGGTCAGGAGCGCCCGGCCGCCGTTGATCTCGCCGACCCTGAGCTTGGGACCCTGCAGGTCGGCGAGGATCGCGATCGGCCGGCGCACCAGGCGCTCGACCGCGCGGATGGCCCGGTGCTGGGCCTTCAAGCCCTCGTGCGAGGCGTGGCTCATATTGATGCGGAAGACGTCGGCGCCCGCCGCGAAAAGCCGTCCGATCATCGCCTCGTCCGCCGTCGCGGGCCCGAGTGTCGCGATGATCTTGACCCGTCGATTGCGCATGATCCAGTCCCGCCGATGCCCTCGACCGAGGAGACCGGCGGGCGTGTCTCTCCCCGCTCGCTCCAGCCGGCGGCGCAAGGGGCACGACGGCCCCGCACCACGCGATCCCGGTCACTGGTCCTTGCCGCCTGCCTCGTCGGGCGGGTCGACCAGTCGGATCGTGTAGTCGGTCGCATCGCCCGTGTCGACCTCGGAGAACCCGGTGTCACGGAAGCCGCGCAGCTCGCAGTCGGCGGCTCCCTGATGGTGAAGCTCTTGTCGGCGATGCACATATGGTCCTTGCCGGACCAGCCGCCGCCACGATCGTAGTCGACGGCGTGGATGTAGTAGAAGCGGCTGCCGAGATTGCCGGAAGCAGCGTCTCGCAGGAATGCGAGAGGACGTTCCACCAGCCTTCCGTCACCCATTCCCCGGCCTTGGCGTCCTTGTAGCCGACGGCGACGCCGATCCGGCTCGAGGTGAAATTGCACAGCTTGAGGTCGGCCCGGGCGGGGGCGGAAAAGGCCGCAAGCGCAAGGACACCGACGAGGAGGCCGCGCGCCGCACCTCGCCCGGCGGTCCGATTGCATGGCCTGCCATGGCGCATCGCACGCACGCTTCAGCCGTCCTCAATTCGCAGATGGCGCCGCCTGGGTCAGGGATCGACCAGGAGCACACGGAAGTCGTTGACATTGGTCCCGGTCGGGCCGGTGACGAGAAGATCGCCGAGCCGGGCGAAGAACCCGCCCGAATCGTTGTTGGCGAGAAAACCGGCCGGATTGAGATCGAAGGCGCGCGCGCGGTCAAGCGTATCGGGGAAAACGAGGGCGCCGGCGGGGTCGTCGGCCGCCCCGCTGCCGCCGTCGGTGCCGTCGGTATCGGCGGCAAGGCCGGCGATGCCGGGCGCCCCGTCGAGGGCGATGGCGAGGCCGAGGGCATATTCCTGGTTGGAGCCGCCCCGGCCGTTTCCGGCGACGGTGACGGTGACCTCGCCGCCCGAGAGCAGGGCGACGCGGCGGCCGGCGGCGCAGGCCGCGCGGGCGAGCCGGGCGTGGGCGGCGGCGAGATCGCGCGCCTCGCCCTCCAGCGCATCGCCGAGGATCTCGACCTCATAGCCCCAGCGCCGGGCGAGATCGGCCGCCCGCTCGAGCGACAGGCGGGGCGCGGCGACGATGCGGTAGGTGGCGTCCGCGAAAGCCGGGTCGCCGGGCTTCAGCGTCTCGTTCGCGGGATCGGCGAGCGCGGCCAGCACCGCGGCCGGCACGGACGGGCCGAGACGGGCGAGGACGCCATGCGCCTCGGCGAGCGTCGAGGGGTCGGGCACGGTCGGGCCCGAGCCGATCACCGCCGGATCGTCGCCCGGCACGTCGGAGATGGCGAGGGTCAGCAACGCGCCGGCGCGCGAGGCGTGAGCGAGCCTACCGCCCTTGATGCCGGAGAGGTGTTTGCGGATGGCATTGATGTCGTGAATGCGCGCGCCGCTGCGCAACAATAGCCGCGTCACCGCCTGCTTGTCGTCGAGCGAGACGCCCGCCACCGGCTTCGACCAGATGGCCGAGGCGCCGCCCGAAAGGAGAACAAGAACGGTGTCGGCAGGCGTGGCGGCCGACACCAGATCGAGGGCCGTTTCGGCGGCGAGGATGCTCGCCCGGTCGGGCACCGGGTGGCCGGCCTCCTGGACGGCGATACGCGCCGTCGGCAGGCGATAGCCGTGACGGGTCGCGACCGTCCCGCTCACCTCGTCGAGACAGCCGAGGCGTTCGTAGTGGGCCTCGGTGGCGCGCGCCATGGCGGCCGCGGCCTTGCCGGCACCGGTGACGAGGAGGCGGCCGCCAGGGGGAATGCCGGGGAGATGAGCGGGCAGGCAGGCGGACGGATCGGCGGCCGCGATGGCGGCATCGAGGAGCGCCTGAAGCCTTGCCCTGACTGTTGCGGCCATCGGCCCGCGGCCCTCCGTCGTCTCCAGCCATGCCCTCGTCGCGCGGGCCGGACAGTAGCCTTCGGGCAACGGCCTGACTATAGTCGCCGGCCAGTCCGCAGCGAGAGACGGCTTGGCCATGACGCGCGAAGAAACCACCCCATTCGAGACCATCGCCGCGTCGGGCGAGGAGCGCCTGATCCTCCTGTGCGACCACGCCGGCAACGCCTTTCCTGAGGGCTATGGCACGCTCGGGCTGCCGGCCGGCCAGCTCGCCCGTCATATCGCCTACGACATCGGAGCAGCCTCGGTGACGCGCGGGCTCGCCCGGCGGCTCGGCGCGGCGGCGGTGCTCACCCGCTATTCGCGGCTCCTCATCGATCCCAATCGCGGCGAGGACGACCCGACGCTCGTCATGCGCCTGTCGGACGGGGCGATCGTGCCCGGCAACCGCACCGTCGATGCCACCGAAATCGACAGGCGCGTGCGCCTCTACCACCGGCCCTATCACGAGGAGATCGCCCGCCAGATCGACGACCGGCTCGCCCGCGGCATCGTGCCGATCCTGTTCTCGATCCACAGCTTCACCGACAACTGGAAGGGCGTGCCGCGGCCCTGGCACGCGGCGATCCTGTGGGACCGCGATCCACGGCTCGCCCGGCCGCTGATCGACATGCTGAAGCGCGAAGGCGACCTCACCGTCGGCGACAACGAGCCCTATCACGGGGCGCTCAAGGGCGACTGCATGCACCGGCACGGCACGGTCAGGGGCCTTGCCCATGCGATCATCGAGATCCGGCAGGATCTGATCGGCGATGCCGCGGGCGAGGAGGGCTGGACCGAGCGGCTGTCGGCGATCCTGCAGGCGATCCTCGACGATCCGGCGCTGACCGGACCGATGGCGACGGTCCGCCACTACGGCTCCTGGAGCGACGGGGCGGGTGGCACAGAGCAGGCGGGAGAAGACGCCTCGGCCCTCGAGGCGGCCGCCTTCCGGCGACTGGTCACCCATCTGCAGACACGCAGCGACGTGCAGAACATCGACCTCATGAATCTCGCGGGCTTCTGCCGGAACTGCCTTGCGCGCTGGTACGAAGAGGCGGCCGCGGGCGACGGCCATCCGATCGGCAAGGAGGCGGCGCGCGAGCGGATCTACGGCATGCCCTACGAGGATTGGCGGCGTCTCCACCAGAGCGAGGCGAGCGCGGAGAAGAAGGCCGCTTTCGAGAAAGCGGTGAAGGCGCACGGCTGAGGGCCGGCGGGCGCATGGCGATGGCGGCCCCTTGCCAAGCGGCGGAGGGCTGGTAGCGTGGCCGCCTCATTCGCGGTCGACGGCTCCCGCCCCCTTCCTCTCAAGAGCCGATCCTCTCTTCCCGAGGTCCGCCCATGCCCGTCATGACCTGCGGCAGCAAGCTCGCACATCTCCTCGAGACCTACGGGGTCTCGCATGTCTTCGGCATTCCGGGCGTGCACAATGTCGAGCTCTATCGCGGGCTCTGGCAGACCGGGATCCGCCATGTCAGCCCTCGCCACGAGCAGGGCGCCGGCTTCATGGCGGACGGCTATGCGCGCGCCTCGGGACGCCCCGGCGTCGCCATCGTCATCACCGGTCCGGGCCTGACGAACATCGCCACGGCGATGGGACAGGCCTATGGCGATTCGGTGCCGCTCCTGTTGATCTCGAGCGTCAACCGCCGGCACGAGCTCGGCCTCGGCAAGGGCTATCTCCACGAGCTGCAGAACCAGCGGAACCTGTCGGCCGGGGTCACGGCCTTTACGCATACGCTGCAGCGGGCGAGCGAGCTAGAGGACGTGCTCGCCGCCGCTTTCGCGGTGTTCAACTCGTCGCGACCGCGGCCGGTCAATATCGAGATCCCGATCGACATCGGCGAATCGAAGGACGAGTTCGATCCGGCTGCCGCCCGGGCCGTACGGACGACGGCGCCCGGCCCCGATCCGGCCGCGATCGCGGAGGCGGCCGCGCTCCTCAAGGCGCAGAAGCGCGTGGCGATCCTCGCGGGCGGTGGCGCCGTCAAGGCCGCCGATCAGGTCGCGCGGCTCGCCGGGCGGCTGAAGGCACCGGTCGTCACCACGACGAATGCGCGCGGCCTCCTGCCCGTCGACCATCCGCTCAATGCCCTTTTCGGCATCGCCTATGACGAGGGACGCGCCGTGCTCGACGAGGCGGGCGCCGTGCTCGCCATCGGCACGGAGTTCGGCGAGACCGACTACGACTATTATTCGAGCGGCCCGTTGCGGCCCAAGGCGCCGCTCGTCAGGATCGACATCGATCCGCGCATGATCGCGCTTGGACCGCGAGCCGCCGTCGGCCTCGTCGCCGACAGCGGGCTGGCGGTCGAGGCCTCGATCGGGCGCTCGGGACCATCGCGGCGGGCGAGCGCGACGAGAGCTGGGCGGTGAGCCTCGTCAAACGGTTCGAGACGATCGCGACCCGGGTCCGCGAGGCGGAGGATCCACTCTATGACGCGCTGCTCGCGACGATCGGCAGTGCGCTCGATGCGCCGATCCTGGTCGGCGATTCGACGAAGCCGGCCTATCGGGCCACGCTGACCTACCGGGCGGCGAGGCCCCGCGGTTTCTTCTCGGCCGCCACCGGATTCGGCACGCTCGGTTTTGCGCTTCCCGCCGCGATCGGCGCCAAGATCGCCTGCCCGGACCGCCATGTCGTGGCGATGACCGGCGACGGCGGCATCCAGTTCACGCTGCCCGAGCTGATGTCGGCCAAGGAGGCGGGCGCGGGCATCATCGTGCTCGTGTGGAACAACGAGGGCTATCGCGAGATCCGCGATCACATGGTGAGGAAGGAGATCGAGCCGATCGCGGTCGATGTCGGGCCGCCGAGCTTCATGAAGACCGCCGAGGCGGTGGGCATTCCCGGGGTCCGGGTCGGAAGCATGGACGAGCTTTCTGGTCTGCTTCGCGCCCGCGATCCCGCTTCGCGCGAGCCCCTCATGATCGAGGCCGGCCCGTGGATGAAGGCGTGAGGAACGACAGCGCTCGCTTCGGGGATGGGGAGGCGTCGCGGGCGCTCGCGGCGCCTCAGCCCGGACAGCGTGCGAGGGGCTGGCCGGCGCCGAGGATCATCTGATCGACCCAGCGCTCGCATAGCCGCAACCCCTCGGCCGGCGAGAAGGTCCGCGGATTGAGACACCATTCGAGCCAGAGGCCATCGAGCATGGCATTGAGGCCGATCGCCGAGAGGGCCGGATCGATGTCGGCCAGCCCGGCCTCGGCCGTCAGGTCCCCGATCAGCCGCGTCAGCAGCTCGAGGGTCGCCCGATAGGTCTCGTGATGGACCTCGGCGACTTCGGGCTGGTGGCGGCTGAGGCTCCAGAACACCGTCCAGATATGCAGGATGTCGGGGTCGAGATTGGCGTCGGAGAAGGAGGCGGCGAAATAGGCGCTGAGACGGGCGCGAGGGCCGGGCGGGGCCTCGGCGAGCGCGGCGGCGAACACGCCCGACAGGCTGTGCGCCAGCGAGCGATAGGCTTCCGCGACGAGCGCCGTCTTGCTCGGGAAATGGTGATTGATGAGGCCGATCGAGACGCCGGCCTCCTGGGCGATGCGGCGGATGGAGAGGCCGTCATGGCCCTCGCGGGCAAGGCAGCGGATGGTGGCGGCGACGAGCTCGCGCCGCCGGTCGTCGGGAAGCTGGCGCTCGAATTTGCGCGTCGGCTCGGCCGCGCGGCGCAGGTCCGCGCCGGCACTCTCGCTCGGATGGCTGGTCTCACTCATCGGCGGCTGTCTGCACCTTGCCTTCAAAGCTCCGGATGGCCCCAGGATGGCCCCAGGATCCCCCGGGATTCTCGACAGCTTAGTCCGCAACAGATGATTAGGCTATTGCTGCGACGTCACCGGGCGTGATATATATTTGAACGCTCGTTCAATTTCCTGCCCGCCACCGGCCGAGGCCGCGCCGACCGCCGCGGCCCCGCCAGGACCGACCACAACGGAGCCGATGCCCATGAAATTTTCCGCACTCGTCGAGCGCATCCAAGGGGAGGCCACCGACGCCTGGGCGATCCATTCGGCGGCGGCGGAGGCCAAGCGGCGAGGCGAGGACGTCATCGTGCTGTCGATCGGCGATCCCGACTTCTCGACGCCGGCGCGTTTCATCGACCGCGCTGTCGAGGCGATGCGGACGGGCGACACGCACTATGCCGATGTCGAGGGACGTCCCGAGCTTCGCGCCGCCATCGCGGAGAGGTTCGCCTCGCGTACCGGCGTCGCGGTCGGGCCGCAGAACGTCGTCGTGACGGCGGGCTGCCAGAACGCACTCTTCGGGGTCACGCAGTGTCTGGCGGAGCCGGAATGCGAGATCGTGGTGCTCGAGCCGATGTACGTCACCTATGACGCAACGATCCGGGCGACGGGGGCACGGCTGGTGACGAGCCCGCAGCGGCCCGAGACCGGCTTTCGTGTCGATCTCGAAGCCCTCCAGGCGTGCATCACGCCGGCGACGCGGGCGATCTATTTCGCGACGCCGAACAATCCGACCGGGGCGGTGATGACGCGCGGCGAACTCGAGGGCATCGCCGAGATCGCCCGGCGGCACGACATCTGGGTGGTCGCCGACGAGGTCTATGCCGATCTCACCTTCGAGCGCGAGCACGTCTCGATCGCCGCCCTGCCGGGCATGGCGGAGCGAACGGCGACGCTCTCCAGCCTGTCCAAGTCGCACGCCATGACCGGCTGGCGATCGGGCTGGATCATCGGACCGGGAGACCTCGTCGAGCATGTCGGCCGGCTCAATCTCGCCATGACCTATGGCCTCCCCGGCTTCATCCAGGAGGCGGCGGTGACGGCGCTGCGCGAAGGCGACGAGGAGGTGGCGCGCATGCGCGAGATCTATCGCCGTCGCCGCGATCTGATGCTCGACGCCCTGAAGGACGCCCCGCTCATCCGCTGCCTGACGCCGGAGGCGGGCATGTTCATGCTGATCGACGTCGGCGCGAGCGGGCTTTCGGCCAACGAGTTCTCCTGGGCGCTGTTCCGGGAGGAGGGGGTCGGCGTGCTCGATGCGAGCCCGTTCGGGCCGAGCGCCCGCGGCTTCCTGCGCGTCGCCTTCACGATCGGCGAGGCCGAGCTCGCGGAGGCCGCCCGCCGCATCACCCGATTTTCCCGGCGCCTCGCCGCGGCGGCCGAGGGGGCGGCCGGGGACATCCGCAGGACCGGCTGATCGAGGTTGTCGAAAGTCGATCGTCAGATATAGTGGCGTCAGATCATCGGAGCCGGCGACAAGACCGGCCCAAGGGAGGAAGTTCGAGACATGGATTCCGGCGCGTCCGCCGCAAAGGCAGGCAATTCGCAGGTAGCCGAGGCGGTCGTCGTCAGCGACCTACACAAGAGTTTCGGGCCACTCGAGGTCCTCAAGGGCATCTCGCTGACCGCGCGCGAGCACGACGTGGTGTCGATCATCGGCGCGAGCGGATCGGGCAAGAGCACCTTCCTCAGATGCATCAACCTGCTCGAGCAGCCCTCGAGGGGCTCGATCACCGTCACCGGCGACACGATCAAGTTCAAGCAGGGCAAGGACGGCAATCTCGTCCCGACCGACATCCGTCAGGTCGAGCGGATCCGCACCCGGCTCGGCATGGTGTTCCAGAGCTTCAATCTGTGGGCCCATATGACGGTCCTGCAGAACGTCATCGAGGCGCCGGTGCATGTCCTCAAGGTGCCGCGCGCCGAGGCGGTCGGGCGCGCCGAGGAGATCCTCAACAAGGTCGGCCTGTGGGAGAAACGCGACCAGTATCCGGCGTTTCTCTCCGGTGGCCAGCAGCAGCGCGCCGCCATCGCCCGCGCGCTCGCCATGAACCCCAAGGTCATGCTGTTCGACGAGCCGACCTCGGCGCTCGACCCCGAGCTCGTCGGCGAGGTGCTGAAAGTCATCCGCGGCATCGCCGAGGAGGGCCGCACGATGATCCTCGTCACCCACGAGATGGCCTTCGCGCGCGAGGTCTCGACGCATACCATGTTCCTGCACAAGGGACTGGTCGAGGAGGAAGGGCCGCCCAAGCAGATCTTCGCCAATCCCTCGAGCGAGCGCTTCCGGCAGTTCATCAGCTCCATGCACAAGTAGCCGCCGTGTCGGTGCGGCATTCCGAATTCCGCCCGCTTTCAGGTGTTTGCAAGCTGGCGCGAAGGCCCCTAATCTGGGGGCATTCTCCTCGACCGGAGCGCAAGCTCAATCAACGCGTCGGGCGAGGACTGCAGAGTGCGGGCCGACGGCCCGATCCCAAGGGAGGAATTGCATGAAGACGTTCGTGAAGACCCTGGCGGCCGCCGCCGTCGCGGTCGGTCTCGGTGCCGGTGCCGCTTCGGCGGAAGATGTCGTGAAGTTCGGCGTCGCCGCCGAGCCCTATCCGCCGTTCTCGTCGCAGGATGCGTCGGGCAAGTGGGTCGGCTGGGAGATGGACCTCATGGATGCGGTCTGCGCCGAGGCGAAGCTCAAGTGCGAGCTCGTCGCCACGGCCTGGGACGGTATCATCCCGGCGCTTCTCGCCAAGAACATCGACGTGATCTGGTCGTCGATGTCGATCACCGAGGAGCGGATGAAGCAGATCGACTTCACCGACATGTACTACAACACGCCCACCGTGATCGTCGGTCCGAAGGACGGCGACATGGACATCACGCCGGCTCATCTCAGCGGCAAGTCGATCGGCGTGCAGGTCTCGACCACGCATTCGCGCTATGCGGAGAAGTTCTTCGGCCCGGCGGGCGCGGTCATCAAGACCTATCAGACGCTCGACGAGCACAACCAGGATCTCGCGGCCGGCCGTCTCGACTATGTGCAGGGCGACGGCAGCGCCATGGACGCCTTCCTGCAGTCTGAGCAGGGCAAGGCCTGCTGCGAGCTGAAGGGCCAGGTGCCGGATGATCCCGAGACCCTCGGCCTCGGCGTCGGCGGCGGCATCCGCAAGGAGGATACCGAGCTGAAGGGCAAGCTGAACGCCGCGATCCATGCGCTCGGCGCTTCCGGCGGGATCGACGCGATCACGCAGAAATATCCCGAGCTCGTCGGCAAGATGATCACGCCCACGAACTGACGACCGGAATGGCGCGGGGCGGCCGAGCGATCGGCCTGCCTCGCCCACGGCCGCCGACGGCGGATGATCGAAGACGTGGGTGGAAGACGTTGGCGTTCGAAGACGCTGGTGATTGAAGGCGTTGGCGATCGAAGGCGCTGGCGACGAAGGCGCTGGCGATCGAAGGCGTTGGCGATCGAAGGTTGGCGATCGAAGGCGTTGGCGATCAATGGTGCTGGCGACGTAGGGGGCTATGCTTAAGGATCGGGAAGGTATGATCGAAGGTGTTGGCGATCGAAGGTTGGCGATCGAAGGCGTTGGCGATCGAAGGTATGATCGAAGGCGTTGGCGATCGAAGGTTGGCGATCGAAGGCGTTGGCGATCGGGAAGGCGCGGCGATCGAAGGTGCGAGGATCGAAGGCGTTGGCGATCAATGGAGAACGCCATCGAAGACGAAGTCGATCGCGCAGAAGCAGGCGGATCGGCACCTGGCAGGCCTACAGCAGCCCTTTCGGCCGTCACCTCGCTGTCCGCCGCTTTGGCTGGGCCCGGATGGCGGGACCGCAGAGGGCAGCGGTCCTTGCCAGGATCTGCAGGGTCGGGGCATGGCCAGGGTTTTCAGGCGGCGGCAGCGGATTGGCCGACTGCGCTCGACGAGGCTGATCCGGAGACTTGCCGCCCGAACCGCCGGCCTGGCAGAGCAGAACCCTGACTGAGCCGCTGAGCCGAACCCCTGACTGAGCCGAACCCTGACTTCTGAGCCGAACCCCGACTGAGCCGAACCCCTGACTGAGCCGAACCCTGACTGAGCCGAACCCTGACTGAGCCGAACCCGACACCGACAACAGACCGGCAGCCAGCCGGCACATGCCGACCGAAGACAGATACAGTCGAAGACAAGACGCTCCAAGGGCCCTCAGCCCACGTTTTCACGGCCGGCCGCCGGCCATTCGTGGAAACGCGTGCTTGGGGATCGTCAAATCGGGGCGCGGCAAGGAAACGTCCCGATGGTCACCTCCCTGGCGCTCGCCGCGAGCCTGCCGGATATCCCTCATGTCATCGCCGGATTGCATCTCGGCGAGCCACGGTTGCTGGCCATCCGCTGGGACTTGCTCGCGCTCGAGCCGCCCGGTTGGGGTGGCGTGCTGCTGCGCGGCCTCCTGCAGACGGTGAAGATCGCGCTCGGCGGCTATCTGCTCGGTTTGACGCTCGGGCTCGGCGGGGCGATGGGCAAGCTCTATGGCGGGCCGGTCATCAAGAGCCTGCTCGAGGGCTACACGACCATCGTGCGAGCAGTGCCTGAGCTCGTGCTGATCCTCATCCTGTTCTATGCGGGCACGCAGGCGCTCACTTCGGCACTCGCGAGCTGGGGCTATGGCCGCGTCACCATCAACGGCTTCATCGCCGGCGTCGCGGTGCTCGGCTTCGTGCAGGGCGCCTATTCGACGGAGGTGCTGCGCGGTGCCATCCAGGCGATCCCGGCCGGGCAGATCGAGGCGGCCCGTGCCTTCGGCATGCCGTTCTGGCTGAGGCTGCGGCGCGTGATCCTGCCGGCCATGGTCCCCTTCGCCATTCCCGGCCTCGCCAATCTCTGGCTCATCATCACCAAGGACACGGCCCTGCTCGCCGTCGTCAGCATCGATCCGTCCGAGCTCGCGCTCGCCACCCGGCAGGCGGCGGGCGCGACCAAGCAGTACTTCTTGTTCTTGATTGCGGCCTTCTTTCTCTACCTGCTGCTGAGCCTCGTCTCCAATGCGGGGTTCCGCGCCATCGAGAAGCATTTCCGGCGCGGCATGCCGAAGCTGAGCTGAGGGGATACCAGCATGACCGACGCCACTATCACGCCCGAGGCAGCAGAGGCGGCGACCGCCACGGTGCCAAGCCCGGCTCGGCCGGCGCCGCCGAGCGAGGAAGATCCTCATCGTCTCCGCGTGGTCGTCTCGCGGCTGGCGGTCGGCATCCCGGCCTATCTGGTTCATGGACTGGAGCTACCGATTCCAATTTCACCACCGCGATCGGCTCCAAGCTCGACTACCCGCACCTGCTGCTCGTCGGCATCTGGCGGACCATCTGGCTGCTGGTGCTCTCGGTGCTGTTCGGCTACATGCTCGCCATCCCGATCGGCCTCGTGCAGGTGACGGGCCCGGCCTGGCTCGCGGCGATCGCTCGGGTTCTGCACGGTCATCCGCGGCACGCCACTGCTGGTCCAGCTCTGGCTGCTCTATTACGGTATCGGATCGCTGTTTCCCTCGATCCCCGGCCTGCGCCAGACATGGATCTGGCCCTTTCTGGATCGAGGTATGCCTCATGCGCTGCTCGCTTTCACGCTGAGCTCGCGGGCTAGTGAGGTGGCGAGATCATGCGCGGCGCCTTCGCCGCGCGTTCCAAAGGTGAGCTGGAGGTCAGCGCCTTCGGCATGTCGAACAGTTTGAGGCGGATCTGGCTGCTACGCGCCATCCATCAGGCGCTGCCGACGTTGTCGGGCGAGGTGGTGCTGCAGCTCAAGTCGACGCCGCTGGGCTGGGTGACAATCTGATGTTCGACCTGTTCGGCATGGTCGGCAAGATCCGCCAGGATCTCTACATCATCTACGGGCCACTGCTGCTCGGGGCGTTCATCTACATGACGCTGACCGTCATCGTGGTGCTGTTGTTCCGTTATCTTGACCCGGTGTGCCCATCAAGCGAGGCTGACCCCATGATCGCCAACCGGTCGCTCATCGAGGTTTTTGCGGCCGACGAGGCCGAGCTCACCGCCATCCGGCGCGACCTGCACGCCCATCCCGAGATCGGGCTCGAGGAGCACCGGACGAGCGAGATCGTCGCCGGCAAGCTCGCCGAATGGGGTTATCAGGTGCATCGCGGGCTGGCGCGGACCGGGGTCGTCGGCACGCTGAAGGTCGGCTCGGGCGGCCGCTCGATCGGCATCCGTGCCGACATCGACGCGCTGCCGATCGCGGAGGCGACCGGCCTCGACTATCAGAGCCGCAATGCCGGCCGGATGCATGCCTGCGGTCATGACGGCCACACCACCATGCTGCTCGGCGCCGCCAAGAAGCTCGCCGAGCGACGCAATTTCGACGGCACCATCCACCTGATCTTCCAGCCGGCCGAGGAGAACGAGGGCGGGGCCAAGATCATGATGGACGAGGGGTTGTTCCGCCTCTTCCCGTGCGACGCCGCCCTTTGGGATGGCACAACGATCCGGGCCGGCCGGCCGGCCAGCTCGCCTTCTGCAAGGGGCCGATCATGGCGGCGGTCGATGTGGCGCGCATCCGGCTCGTCGGCCGGGGCGGGCACGGCGCGGCGCCGCACGAGACCATCGATCCGCTGGTGGCGGGGGCGAGCCTCGTCATGGCGCTGCAGACGGTGGTGTCGCGCAACATCGACCCGCTCCGGCCCGGCGTCGTGACCGTCGGCTGCTTCCGCGCCGGCGATGTCTGCAATGTGATCCCCGACGAGGCGTTCCTCGATCTGTGCTACCGCTTCCTCGACAGGGAGACGGGACGGCTGATCGGCGAGCGCATCCGCGCGCTTGCCGAGGGCACCGCCGCCGCTTTCGGCTGCCGGGCGGTGATCGAGAGCTCGATCGGCTATCCGGTGACCGTCAACGAGCCGGCCGAGACGGATTTCGCCAGAACCTGCGCCGTCGGCCTCGTCGGTGCCTCGAACGTCGTCGACATCACCGAGCCGATGCTCGGCAGCGAGGACTTCTCCTACATGCTGGAGGAGAAGCCCGGGACATACCTGCTCATCGGCAATGGCGAGGGGCCGGCGCTGCACAATCCGCGCTATAACTTCAATGACGGGATCATCGCGACGGGCGCGGCCTACTGGACGACGCTCGCCGAGACCTATCTGAAGGCGTCTTAGGGCACCTCCGCCGATCCGTCCGGGAAGTGCGGCGGCGACCGCCCGGTGAGCGCCGCCGGTCGGCCACGGCACGAGGATGAGACGGCGCCGATCCCGCCCATTGGGTGCGACAACAACCGGCATGACATCGCAGTCGAGGCAAGATCATGACATCTGGTGCGGACATCGTCGTCATAGGCGCAGGCATTGCGGGCGCCTCGGTCGCGGGCGAGCTTGCGAGCCGGGGCGCCGACGTGCTGCTGCTCGAGCGCGAGGAGCAGCCGGGCTATCACTCGACCGGGCGCAGCGCCGCCATGTTCATCGAGACCTATGGCCCCGAGCAGATGCGCCGGCTGACGCGGGCGGGGCGCGACTGGTTCATGAACCCCGCGCCCGATCTCGCCGACGGCCCCTATCTGTCGGATTGTGGCTCGCTGTTCGTCGGCTATGAGGGTGACGAGGACCGCATCGAGGCGTTGGTCGCCGAAGCGAAACTGACCGGCAGCGAGATCCAGATCTGGACGCCCGCGCAAGTGGTCGCCCGCGTGCCGATCATGCGGGCCGACCGGCTGATCGCGGCGGTGCACGAGCCGGGCGCCATGGCGATCGACGTCGACCGGGTGCTGCAATCCTGGCTCCGGCTGATCAAGCGCGAGAAGGGGCGGATCGAGACGCGGGCCGAGGTGGTCTCGCTCAGGCGCCAGGACGGGCGCTGGCAGATCGGCCTCAAGGGCCGCGATCCGATCACGGCGCGCGTGGTGATCGATGCGGCGGGCGCCTGGGCCGACGAGGTCGCCGCGCTTGCCGGGGTGGCGAGGGTCGGGCTGCAGCCCAAGCGGCGCACCGGCATCATGATCGACCTGCCGGCGGGCGTCAGCAGCGCCGGCTGGCCGATCGTCGGCGACGTCGCCTCGACCTTCTATTTCAAGGCCGATGGTGGGCGCCTCATGCTCTCGCCGGCCGACGAGACGCCGGTCGCGCCGCAGGACATCCAGCCCGAGGAGATCGACATCGCCGTCGCCATCGACCGCTTCATGACGGCGACGACGGTCGAGGTCAGGCGGCCGGGCCGGACCTGGGCGGGCCTCAGGAGCTTCGTCGCCGACGGCGAGCCGGTGATCGGATACGAGCCGGAGGTGCCCGGCTTCTTCTGGCTCGCCGGCCAGGGCGGCTACGGCATACAGAGCTCGGCCGGCGCGGCGCGGCTCGCCGCCTCGCTGGTCGGGGGCGGGGGCGTGCCGCCCGCGCTCGCGACGTTCGGCGTGTCGGCACAGAAGGTATCGCCCGCCCGCTTTCGCTAGTGGAGCGTGACACTTCGTGTCCCGGTTGCCGCGAGGTGCGTTCTCGAGTGTCAAATTCAAAAGCTCCACTAGAATCATAAGCTTGCCAGTGGTTCTCATGAGTCCGACGTTTGCTCTCACGGGTTCTGAAACGGGATGCAGATGTCGGAATCGAACCACAGGCATTTCGCCAGGGAGCCCGTTCGGGATGAGCCGCGAGCTCGTGAACGCCATCTGCCGAACGCTCCCCGGCGCGGAGGTCTCCGATCCCTGGGGCGGCGGCCACGATGCCTGGAAGGTCGGTGGGCGGATGTTCGCCTGCATCGGTGCGGTCAAGCCCGGCGTGTCGGTCAAGACGGACAGCGTCGAGACGGCCGAGATGCTGATCGCGGCCGGCGTTGCGGTGAAGGCCCCCTATTTCCACGCCTCCTGGGTCAATCTACCTTGGGGCACGGCCGAGGACGAGCTCGGCTACCGGGTGATGGCGTCCTATCGGCTGATCCGTGGCGGATTGCCGAAGAAGGTGCAGGCCGGGTTGGCGCCGCTGCCGTGACGGCGGCTGTCGTCGAATTGGCGAGGGAGGACCGATCGGATGCTCGATAGCGAGATGCAGGCCTTCGTCGAGAAGGTGGACAGCCTTTATCCACCCGACGCCGTCGATCTCGACGCCGACGGCCAGCGGCGGGTCTATGACGATCTGTGCGGCGCCTTCTCGCCCGCCCATCCCAAGGGGGTTCGGGCGCTCGACGACACTCTTGCCCGGCCGGGCGGGACGATCCCGGTGCGCCGCTATCACCGCGAGGGCGGCGAGGGACCGGCGAGCGTCGTCTATTTCCACGGCGGCGGCTTCGTGGTCGGCGGGCTCGCCAGCCATGACAGCGTCTGCGCGGAGATCTGCGGCACGACAGGGCACCGGGTGGTCTCGGTCGACTATCGGCTGGCGCCCGAACATGTGCACCCGGCGCATTTCGAGGACGCCCTTTTATCCTACCGAGCCATCGCGGCGGAGGGGCGGCCGGTCGTGCTCGCGGGGGATTCGGCGGGTGGCAATCTTGCCGCTGCTGTCGCGCTCGCGGTGCGCGGCAGCGGTCCGCAACCGGCCGGGCAGGTGCTGATCTATCCAGGTCTTGGAGGCGAGGCGCTCGGGCTCGCCTCCTATGCCGAGCACGCCGAGGCCATCCATCTGACGGTGAAGGACGTGCTCTACTACAAGGCGGTACGCGCCGGCGGACCGCCGCCTGAGGACGATCCGACCTTCGCGCCACTGGCGGCGGGCGACTATGCCGGCACCGCCCCTTGCGTCGCCGTCAGCGCCGACATCGATCCCTTGCGCGACGATTCAAGGGCTTATGTCGAGCGACTCGGCGCGGCGGGCGTGCAGGCCGTCTGGATCAACGAGCCCGGTCTCGTGCACGGCTATATCAGGGCGCGCCACATGAGCGGCAAGGCGCGCGCCAGCTTCCGGCGGATCACCGAGGCGATCGACAGGCTCGGTCGCGGCCAGCCGATCGCCTGAGAGCGTGATCGCCAGAGAGTTCGGTCGCCTGAGAGTTCGGTCGTTCTGACAGGCGCATGTGCGCGTCGAGCGGCCCGCAGGGCGGGCGGGGTCAGCCTCGCCCGCGATAGGGCGCGACGCCCTGGTCCGGCAGCCAGACGCCATCCGGCAGCTTGCCCGACTGCCAGAACACGTCGATCGGGATGCCACCGCGGGGATACCAGTAGCCGCCGATCCTGAGAAAGTGCGGCGCGAGTTCGGCGACGAGGCGCCGGCCGATCGCCACGGTGCAATCCTCGTGGAACGCTCCGTGATTGCGGAAGCTGCCGAGGAAGAGCTTCAGCGATTTCGATTCGACCAGCCAGCGATCCGGCACGTAGTCGATGACGAGATGGGCGAAGTCGGGCTGGCCGGTCACCGGGCAGAGCGAGGTGAACTCCGGTGCGGTGAATCGGGCGACATAGTGTGTGTCGCCTTGCGGGTTCGGCACCCGCTCGAGGCGGGCCGCCTCGGGCGAGGCGGGCAGCTCGGTGGCGCGGCCGAGCTGGGTCAGGCCCTCGGTGCGCGTCGTCATGGCGTTGCTCCCGCGGGGGTCAGGCCGATGCGCTCGTCGCGCCGCCTGATCCAGGCGATCACCGGAAGCGCGAGCAGGATCATCCAGCCCTTGCCGACGATCTGGCCGGCCATGAAGTCGAGGCTGCCGAAGGCGATCTTGAGGAAGACGACGGTGTCGACGAGGAGACCGACGAGGCCGGAGGCGACAACGGCGAGGACGAGGCCGCGCCGCTGCAGGGGCGTGTAGACGGCAAGGTCGGCGAATTCCGAGACGAGGAAGGCGACGACCGAGGCGAGCGCGAGGGCGGGCGGGGCGATCGCCCAGGAGACGAGGCCGCCGGCGAGCACGGCGAGCACCGACCAGAGAAGGCCGAGCCGGCGCTGGACGAGATCGCGCATGACGAGGGCGAAGCCCACCATGATGACGCCCGAGGGCGCCATGAGGCCGGGGGCGACGGGCACGAGGCAAGGACTGTCGGGCGGACAGAGGGTTCCGACATGGCCGATCATCCAGTTGGCGGCCGGGATCGAAAGCGTGAAAAGGGCGAGGAAGACGAGGCCCTCGCGCCAGCGTATGGCGTCGACATTTCCGGTCATCGGTGTCTCCATGGCATTCAGGCAGCACAGGCCTGCGCCTCATGAGGAACGGTGACCCCATCAGTCACATTCGTGCGGCGAAATCAACCGGCCGGCGGGATCTGGTCGGCATGCGGGCGAGGCCGGCACCGGAGCGGCAGGCCGCCCGAGGGCCGTGCTATCAACGGACCGGCGGAGCGGTGAGGCCGCTCCATCGGGTATTCGCGAGGGAACCGGCATGACGACGCCTGCCATCATCACCGTGGCCATCACCGGCTCCCTGCCGACCAAGGCGGACAACCCGGCCGTGCCGATCTCGATCAGCGAGCAGGTGGAATCGACGCAGGAGGCCTTCGAGGCCGGCGCCACGCTCGCACATTGCCACGTACGCAAGGACGACGGCACGCCGACATCCGATCCCGAGCGCTTCCAGCGGCTCATGGAGGGCATCCGGCGGCATTGTCCGGGGATGATCGTCCAGCTTTCGACGGGTGGGCGCTCGGGCACCGGGCGGGAGCGCGGCGGCATGCTGCCGCTGAAGCCCGACATGGCCTCGCTGTCGACGGGCTCGTGCAATTTCCCGACGCGGATCTACGAGAATGCGCCCGACCTCGTCGACTGGCTCGCCGACGAGATGATCGTCCATGGCGTCAAGCCCGAGATCGAGGTGTTCGATCTGTCGATGCTGTTCAAGGCGGTCGAGATGGCGCGGGCCGGGCGCATAGCGGGCCCATTGCATGTGCAGTTCGTGATGGGCGTGAAGAATGCCATGCCGGTCGATCGCGAGACATTCGAGTTCTACGTCGCGACTGTCCGGCGCCTCGCACCCGATGCCACCTGGACGGGCGCGGGCATCGGTCGCGACCAGATCACGCTCAACCATTGGGCGCTCGAGCTCGGCGGCCATTGCCGGACGGGGCTGGAGGACAATGTCCGGCTCGACCGCGAGACGCTGGCGCCCTCCAATGCCGCGCTGGTGAAGCGTTGCGCCGAGTTGTGCGGGACCTACGAACGCCATGTCGCAAGCGTGGCGGAGGCACGCACTCTGCTCCGGCTGCCGGTGGCGGCGTGAGCGGGCGGCGACGGGCGCGAGACGGCCGGCTGCCCGGCCGGCGGGGCCGCGAAAGCCACAAGGTTGCTCAAGTCGCGTGAGCGCCGGGTCAAGAGGGAACCCGGGTAGCGAGGGTGCCCGGGTGACGATTTTGCCCGGGCGACGGGAGTACGCAGGAGACGGGCGTGTGCGGCCGGCCGCGCCATCGGGAACCGACAGCACGACCGGCTGCGCATCCGCAATGCCGCATCAGGCGGCCTTCTCGAGGCCCTTCTGCCATTTGCCGAGGGTGGCGAGGGCATTCATCTTGGCGCGGTGCGTGAAGGCACGCTGCGCGGCGGCGGTGTTCTCGCTCTTGCCGGACCAGGCCTTCTGCGCCGCCGCCTGCAGCGCACGGCCATAGGAGAAGGTCAGCTTCCAGGGCAGGCTGAAGGCGGCGTTCATGGCCGAGAGATGGGCGGTCGCATCCTCGTCCGACTGGCCGCCGGACAGGAAGGCGATGCCCGGAACGGCGGCGGGGACGGTGCGCGTCAGGATGCGGACGGTCTTCTCGGCAACCTCCTCGACGCCAGCCTGGCGCGGGCAGAGCTTGCCGGAGATCACCATGTTGGGCTTCAGCACCGTCGCCTCGAGGCGGACGCGATGATCGTGGAGCTGGCCATAGAGATCGGCGAGCACCGCCTCGGTCACCTCGGCGCAGCGGTCGATGTCGTGGTCGCCGTCCATCAGCACCTCAGGCTCGACGATCGGCACGATGCCGGTCTCCTGGCACAGGGCGGCATAGCGGGCGAGCGCGTGATTGTTGGCGGCGATGCAGAAGCGCGACGGCATGGCCCGGTCGCCGCCACGGCCGATGTCGATCACCGCCCGCCATTTGGCGAAGCGCGCACCGAGCGCGTGATAGGCCTTCAGGCGCTCGCGCAGCTTGTCGAGGCCCTCGGTGACCTTCTCGCCAGGGAAGCCGGCGAGATCCTTGGCGCCCTCGTCGACCTTGATGCCGGGGATGGAGCCGGCCGCCTCGATCAGCTTGACGAGCGGCGTGCCGTCCTTGGCCTTCTGCCGGATCGTCTCGTCGTAGAGGATGACGCCGGAGATGTGGCTCTTCATCGCCTCGCTGGAGCGGAACATCAGCTCTCTATAGTCGCGGCGGTTGTCCTCGGTGTTCTCGACGCCGATGGCATCGAAACGCTTCTTGATGGTCCCTGAGCTTTCGTCGGCGGCGAGAATGCCGCGCCCGGGCGCGACCATGGCAATGGCAATGTCCTCGAGCGTCTTCGTCATGTCGGGTCGGTCCTCGCAATTGGCCGTTCGGAAAATTCAGATCGGGATCATCTAGCGGCGAATCCCGATGAGGGCCAGAGGGCTATCAACACCTCAAAGCGGCCACAATGGTCGCAGGAACCGGCAGCCGGTCGTCTCCGGCCGTGACCGGCCCGGCGGGCGGAATGCGCGCGCCGGCGCGCAATGGCGGACCGGCCTGGGAAGTCAGATCGGGGTTTGGCCGACCTCGGCCCCGCCATCCTCCGCCTTGCCGTTCCCGGCCTTGCCGCTCTTGCGCCCGACGCTCCCCGAGCCGGTGGCACCGGCGCCGCGCACCGGCGGCATGGTGATCGAGCGGGCGCGGCAGAGCCGGTCCTGCTGCTCGTTGCGGCCGCAGGTACGGAACTCACCCTCGCGCGAGAAGCAGATCCGGATCTCGCGCAGACGGTCGGGGCGGCCGCAGGCAACCGAGATCATATCGGGCTTCAGGCGGGGATTGGCAGCCAGAAAGGCGCGCTCGACGGCATCGGGCGAGGTGCGGATCTCGGTAGTGGTGTCGACGAATTGGGGAGGAATGCGCACCCGCTCGAAGATGCGGCGGGCGAAGGCGAAATAGCCGTCCGCGTCGAGACCCGAGCAGACCCCGTGCTTCTTGTACTCGTGGATCACCAGATCGGGGCTCGGCATGATGTCGAGCATGCCCTCGATGGTGCGCTTGGGCACCCAGGGGCGCTTGCCGATGCGGCAGAACTCGGGCCAGCCGCGCTCATATTGCGGCCAGAGGCCATGCATGACGAAGGCATAGGGGCGGGTGGAAGAGCATTGCGGGTCGTTGCGGGAGGTGCCCCGGTCGGCGCAGTAGGTCGGTGACCAGCTCAGCACCAGCGCATAATAGTCGAAGTCGCCGGGCCGACCGGATTCGGCGGAGGCCGGCGCCACCGCCGTCGCCACCGCGGCCGCGAGCAGGAGCACGGCCATCGCCAAGGATCGAAGCGCGCGTGTCGGCATCCCTCAGACTCCCGTTTGCGATCAGGCGGAACGGCCCGTGACAGCGAGCCCGTCGATCAGCCGCGCCCAGCTCCTGACGCCACCCTCGAAGCTCGACAGGTTGTATTTCTCGTTCGGCGAATGGATCCGGTCGTCGTCGAGGGCAAAGCCTATCAAGAGCGATTCCATGCCGAGCCGCTCCTTGAAGGCGCGCACGATCGGGATCGAGCCGCCCGAGCCGATCATCGCCGGCGGCCTGCCCCATTCGGCGGCGAGGGCGGCCGAGGCCGCCTTCATGTAGGGCGCATCGGTGTCGAAGCCGACGGCGGGCGAGCCATGGTCGCCGAGGAACTCGACCCGGCAATCGGCATGCATGTGGCTGGCGACGAAGCGCTTGAAGGCGGCGAGCACATGATCGGGGTCCATGCCCGGCACCAGACGGAAGGACAGCTTCGCACCGGCGCTCGAGGGAATGACGGTCTTGGAGCCGGGCCCCTGATAACCGCCATAGATGCCGTTGATCTCGGCGGTCGGGCGTGACCAGATCTGCTCCAGAACGCTCCGGCCAGCCTCACCGGCGGCATGCTTCAGGCCGACCTCGCCGAGGAACTCCGCCTCGTCGAAACCGAGGGCCGCCCAATCGGCGAGCTGCTTCGGCGTCGGATCGACGATGCCGTCGTAGAAACCTTCGATGGCGACGCGTCCATCGGCCCCGTGCATGGCGCCGAGCACGCGGGCGAGCGCACGGATCGGGTTGATGGCGGCGCTGCCGTACATGCCCGAATGCAGATCGCGGCTCGGTCCCGTGACAATGAGCTCGGTATGCAGGATGCCGCGCAGCATGGTGGTGACGGCCGGGGTCGTGCGGTCCCATTGGCCGGTGTCGCAGACGAGGGCGAGGCCGGCGCGCAACTCCTCGGCATTGGCGGCCAGGAAGGGCTCGAGGCTCGGACTGCCCGATTCCTCCTCGCCCTCGAGCAGGACGGTGACATCGATCGGCAGCCCGCCGGTCGCCGCGATCCAGGCCCGACAGGCCTCGAGGAAGGTCATGAGCTGCCCCTTGTCGTCCGAGGCACCTCGGCCACGGATGACCGGACCATTGACCGGATCCTCGCCGAGCGAGGGCTCGAAGGGGGGATGCGACCACAGCGCCAGCGGATCGACCGGCTGGACGTCGTAGTGGCCATAAAACAGCACGTGCGGCCGGCTGCCCCCGCCGGATTTCATGTGGCCGACGACCATCGGCCGGCCGGAAGTCTTGCGCACGCCGGCATCGAAGCCGATCGAGGCGAGGTCGCCAGCGAGCCAGGCGGCCGCCCGGTCGCAGTCGGCGTTGTGGGCCGGATCGGTCGAGATGCTCGGGATCCGCAGAAGCTCGAAGAGCCTCTTCAGCCGTTCGTCCGCAGTGCCGGCGATCTTTCTCAGCGTTGCGTCAAGTCCGCCCGACATGGCTGATCCTCACTGGCTTTGTTCTCATTATGTTCCAAGCGACACGTCCGCACAAGCCCTAAGTTGCCGAACCAATCCTGCCTCAGGTCTTTACCCGGGTTTCCTCGAAAGCGGGCAAGAGGTTGGCGAGGCCGTCGAGCCAGCCGACGAGACGAGGAGAGCTGGTGCGCCAGGCGCCCTCGTGGCGCAGGTCGAGATAGCCGAGCGCGCAGGCGAGCCCGATCTGTCCGACCTCGACCGCCAGCGGGGGCGGCGCGGCTTCGAGGGCGGCGAGGCCGCGGGCGATCTTACCCTGCTGATTGTCCATCCACTGCGCGTTCCACTGGTCCTTGGGGCGAATGCGCTTCTCGTAGACGAGCAAGAGTGCCGCCTCCATGATGCCGTCGGCAAGCGCGGCGAGCTGCAGAGCGCGCCAGCGAGCGGGAGCGGCCGGGATGAGCCGCCCACCACCCGCCAGCCAATCCAGATATTCGACGATCACCCGGCTGTCGTAGAGGCAGGTGCCGTCCTCGAGGACGAGGGTCGGGATCTTGGCGAGCGGATTCTGGCCGACGAGGCTGTCCTTGGGGTCGGTCGTGTCGGCGACCTCGACGCGGATGCGGTCCATGAGGCCGAGATGGCTGGCGGCGAGCTTGACCTTGCGGCCGAACGGCGAAGGGGGAGACGAGCGGAGGATCATCATGCGTCCGTGTCCTTGGGGAGGGGATGAAGGCAGGCTGGTGAGCAGTCAGGTCAGGAAAAGTCGCTCGCCCGCCGCGAAGGCCCGGCGGGCCCCGAAGGCCGAGACCGAAGGCCGGACGGCGCGGCGGCGCCTCACGGGCCACCAAGACGTATCGCCGGCGCCAGCCCTGCAACAGGAAGTCACGGCGCGATGCGACAAGAGAGGGCGGTCCGACAAACGAGGGCGATGCGACAAGGCAGGGCGGCGCAACGGCCCGCTCAGGCGCTGCGGCCGCCCCGTTGCCTCACTGCCCGCACTCGATCTTGCCGTCCGGGCACTTGGTCTCCTCGGCGACCGGTCCGCCGGACCAGCAGACGTCGGTCTCGGCGCGGCAGGTGTGCTCGTCGAAGACGATGAAATTGAGGAACAGCTCGCAGTTCACCGACTTCTTGCCGACCTTGTAGGTCTTGATGCCGTTGGCATCGGCCCATTTGGGGATGAACTCGTCGAGCAGCCGCTGGGCGTCGCGAGTCGGCCCCTCCTTGCCGTAGTCGTTGACGCTGAAGCCGAGACGGATGCAGCGCTTGCCCTTGACGGCCGTGGCGGTGCCCGGCGTCGCCACGGCGGCGGTGGCAGGTGTTCCGGCCGGCTTGACCGCAGGCTTGGCCGGCTTGGTGATCGAGCCGGTCTCGTCGCTCGCCGCGGCGGCCGAGGCGGCTTTCGCAGGCGCTGCGGCCGCGTCCGCGTCCTTGGCCGCGGGCTCGGCCGTGTCCGTCGCGGTGGTCGTGGAGGTCGGGGAAGCAGAGACCGAGGCCGATTTGGCGGTCGAGGCCGGGGTCGCCGACGAGGCGGGCGTCGCCGATGTCGCGCCGGCGTCGCTGGAGGCCGGCTTCTCCGCCGCGGTCGCCTCGGCGACGGGATCGGGCAGCGAGGAGGCCGATGTCACCGGCTCCAGAGCGGAGGATGCCGGGGTTGCGGCGGACGAGGAAGCGGCCGTCGCGGACGTCTCCGTCGCGCCCGTCGCCGAGGTGGCGGCCGGCTCGACGACGGCGGGCTCGGCCGGCTTTTCGTCCGAGCGCTTCAGGGCGGTCGTCGCGATGCCGATCATGCCGCCGGGCGAGCCGGAGGACTGGGCAAGGGCGGCCGACAGCGGCGCTGCGAGGGTGAGCATGGCGAGACCCGCGAGCCCGGCTCGACGGCCGAGACGCACGCAGCCACGATCGCGCGGCGAAAAGAACCCGAGATACATCCGAAACACTCCCCGGACAGACCGTCTGCGGCGGCGACAACGGTGCCGCGCCCTCAGAATACGACAGTCCATGGCCAAATGACGCCGGGCGCCCAGCCGGGGCACCCCCATCCAACCCTTCGATCGGCGGCGACTATGCCCGAGCGTCCGGCGGCTGCCTAGTGACAATCGGCCGGTATCCGCTGCGGCCCTTGCGGCCCATGGTCCAGGCCCGCAAGGGCTGACCGGTTCTTCGCCGGCACCCCTTTCAGCTCGACGGCACCTGATCTAAGCAGAGAGGCGGACGCGATCGGGGGCGGCTCCTCTGGGCCCGTCAAGCGGGAACCCGCGCCGATCTGAGCGATTGAGGGAGGCGAGACCATGGAGCCGCATGAGAGAGGAAGCGAGACCGAGATCAATGGTCCCGGCCGCATGGAGGCATTCTCCGACGGCGTGATGGCGATCATCATCACCATCATGGTGCTCGAGCTGAAAGTGCCACACGACCCGACCCCGGGCGGGCTCCTCGAACTCTGGCCGACATTCACGAGCTATGCGCTCAGCTTCATGCTGGTCGCGGTCTATTGGATGAATCACCAGCGTCTACTGAAGCATGTCCGCCATGCCTCGCATGCCGTACTCTGGTGGAACCTCCTGCTGCTGTTTTTCCTTTCGCTGATCCCGTTCGCGACGGCATTCGTCGGCGAGAACCATCTGGAGACCTTCCCGACGGCGATCTATGGCCTTGCCATGCTGCTGCCGGCACTCACCTATTGGGGGCTTCACCGGGCGATACTCGCGGCCAATCCCGATAGCGCGGCGAGCCGAACGCTCGGCCACCGGGCCACGCGCAAGAATGCCATCGCCATCGCCGTCTATGTGATCGGCATCGCTCTGGCGCCGGTCCAGCCGGCGCTGACCATGCTCGCGATCCTGGCCGTCGCCATCATGTATTTCCTGCCGGACGCCTTCACCTGAGCCGGCGTCCGGCCGGAAGCGTTCGAGACGCCCGTGTCACTTCACCTCGACCTCGATGAAGACATACTCGCCTTCGGAGGCGTTGATGACGTCGTGCTCGACGCCCTCCTGGCGGAAATAAGGGTTGCCGGCCTTCATCTCCGCGGTGGTCTCGCCATCCTTGGTCTTGATACGCAGGCGGCCGTCCATCAGCGGGACCACCACATAGTCGTGGCCGTGGCGGTGCCAGCCGGTGTTGTCGCCGGGCTTCATGAAACGCCACTCCCAGACGGCGACGCGGTCGTTGTCGATGAGCTTGGTGCCCTTGGCGGTGCCGGTCTCGGACATGGCTCTCAAATCTCCTCTGATGGGGCCGCCTGCGGGCGGCAGTGGGATCGGCGCGCGCTACAGCCGGAGCGCCCGGCTGTCGCGATGAAGCATGAAGAGGCCGGCCGCGACGATGATCGCCGCGCCGGCGAGGACGGAGGGCGTCGGCAAGTCGGCGAAGAACAGCCAGCCGAGCAGTGTCGCCCAGATGAGGCCGGCATATTCGAAGGAAGCCGAGAAACTCGCCGGCGCCGATTTGTAGCCCTCGACATAGAGCAGCATGGCGGCGGCGGTGATGGGGCCGGCGGCGATCATGAGGGCGAGATCGGCGGCTGTCGGGGTCTGCCAGGGCCGCACCAGGAAGGCGAGGCTCGGATGGAGATCGGCGTGGGCGCCGCCGCCGCCGAAAGCCAGCGCCATCGCGAGCGCGCCGACGAGCGCCACCGCATTCTGATGGAAGGCGACCGAGGCCGTCGTCTCGCCCGTGAGCTTGCGGGCGATGACCTGGCCGAGCGCCTCGACGACGGCGCAGGCGACGATCAGGAGGGCCGCCCATTCGAAGATGCCGGAGCCCGGCCGGACGATGACGAGCACGCCGACGAAGCCGGCGAGAATGGCGGCCCAGCGATAGGCCGGCACGCGCTCGCCGAGAACGAGACCGGCGAGACCTGCGACGACCATGGGCAGGATGAAATAGATCGAGACGGCATCGGCGAGCGCGATGGTGGCGAGCCCGAGCGCGAAAAGCACGCTGCCGGTGAACATCAGCAGCGAGCGCAGCAGGACGAGCCCCGGACGCACCGGACGCAGACCGCGCAACCCGCCCCGGCCGAGGAGCGCGAGAGACACAAAGGGTAGCGTCGCGAAGGCCCTGACGAGCAGGAACTCATAGAGCGGATAGGCCCCGCTCAGCAGCTTGATGATGACGTCGACGCCGTTGAAGGCGAGAGCGCCGAGGCAGATGGCGACCGCGCCACGCAAACGGCCGTCCGCATGACTGCGGACGGCCATCTCGATCGTTCTGTCGGGGCTTGCGCTCATCGATCGGCCGGACCTCGCGAGGGGCAATGAGTGCCGTCGAGCCTCGAGGGATCAGGCCGGGAAGGCGCGCCCTCAGGCGGCCAGCGCCTTGGCGGCATCGACATAGGCATAGCCGAGATCGTCGGCGACCGCCTTGTAGGTGACCTTGCCCTTGTAGACGTTGAGGCCCGCCATGAGGTGCGGATTGTCGAGCAGCGCCTGCTTGTAGCCCTTGCCGGCGATCTGCAGGAGCAGCGGCAGCGTGACGTTGTTCAACGCATAGGTCGAGGTGCGCGCGACGCCGCCCGGCATGTTGGCGACGCAGTAGTGGATGACGTTGTCGACGACGTAGGTCGGGTCGGCATGGGTCGTCGCCTTGGAGGTCTCGGCGCAGCCGCCCTGGTCGATCGCGACGTCGACGAGCACCGAGCCCGTCTTCCAGTCGGCGAGCATTTTGCGCGTCACCAGCTTGGGCGCGGCGGCGCCCGGGATCAGCACGCCGCCGATGACGAGATCGGCGTTGGCGCACTCGTCCTCGACGGCGCCCTGGGTGGAGTAGAGCGTCTTCAGACCGGTGCCGAAGCGGGCGACGAGCTCCTCCATGCGGTCGGGGCTCTTCTCGAGGATCACCACGTCGGCGCCGAGGCCGAGCGCCATGGCGGCGGCATTGGTGCCGACCACGCCGCCACCGAGGATGACGACCTTGGCGGGGGCGACGCCCGGCACGCCGCCGAGCAGCACGCCGCGGCCGCCTTGCGCCTTCTCCAGGCAATGGGCGCCCGACTGGATCGACATGCGGCCGGCGACCTGGGACATCGGGGCGAGCAGCGGCAGGCTGCCGGGGCGCGGGCCGGTCACGGTCTCGTAGGCGATGCAGATGGCGCCGGAATTGACGAGGTCGCGGGTCTGCTCGGGATCGGGGGCGAGATGCAGATAGGTGTAGAGGATCTGGCCTTCGCGCAGCATCTTGCGCTCGCCGGCCTGAGGCTCCTTCACCTTCACGATCATGTCGGCCTTGGCGAAGATCTCCTCGGCGGCGGGGATGATGGTGGCGCCGGCGGCGGCATAGTCCTCATCGCTCGCGCCGATCCCGCTGCCCGCGTCCTTCTGGACGATGACCTGGTGACCCTTGTGCACCGCCTCGCGCACGCTGATCGGCGTCATGCCGACGCGATACTCGTGGTTCTTGATTTCCTTCGGAACGCCGATGAGCATCTGATGACTCCTTGCGGGGGGCGGCGAAAGGCGCTGCGGCCGTGGCGCCCGGTGCCTGAACCTGAACGGCTGGAATAGCCGCCGCCCGAACGGACGAGGTAGGTCCAGAAGGGCCGCTGGCGTCGTGCCAGGACGGCAGCGCCTCTGTCGGGGGACGCGCCAACACATAGCCGTCCATCGCCAGCATGAACAGTCCCGATCCGGCGATCAGGCCGATGCCGATGAAGGCCTCCAGCGTCGGCCAGTCGCCGAACACGATGAAGCTGAACAGGACCGCCCAGAACATGGCGGTGTACTCGAAGGGCGCGACGAAGCTCGAATCGGCCAGGCGGTAGGCGAGCGTGATCAGCACCATGAGCAGGCCGGTGGATGAACCGAGGAACATGATGAAGAGCAGGTCGTCGAGCGCCGGCATCACCCAGCCTCGCGTCAGATAGTCGATGCTCGGCTGTCCCGTGACGTGGAGATCGCCCGAGCCGAAGACGGCGGCGAGAATGCCGGCGATGGCGATGTAGCCGAGGTTCTGGTGCACCGCGAGCGGCGCCGCCCTGATGGTGCGGCCGAGCGGGCGGGTCATCATGTGGCCGAAGGCGTAGAGGGTCGCCGAGCCGATGCCGACGAGCGAGGACCAGTTGAAGACGGCGCTGCCGGGTTTCACCATGACGACGACACCGGCAAAACCGATCAGGGCCGCGCCCCAGATGTGCCAGCGGACCTTCTCGCCGAGGACCGGTCCGGCGAGGAGCGCGACCAGCACCGGCATGGTGAAATAGAGCGCGACCGCCTCCGGAAAAGGCATTGCCGCGGCGGCGAGATAGAACAGCACGCTCGCAGTCGCATAGGTCAGGCTGCGCAGCGAGACCAGCGCCCAGCGCGGCGTCAGCAGCGCGCGCATGTCGTCGTCCCACAGCAGGAAGACGAGGATGATCGGCATGGCGGCGATGCAGCGGATGGTCTGCATCTGATGGAAGGGATACTCGCCGCTGATCCACTTGATGAGCACGTCCTGGATCGAGGTGATGCAGGCGGCGCTGCCGATGGCGAGGGCGGCGGTCAGGCGGCGGTCGAGGGCGATCACGCGGCCCCCTTTCGAGCGGGCGCCGGCACGCGGTCACGCCAGAGCATGAAGAGGCCGGCGCCGACCACGAGGCCGCCGCCGAGGACGGTGTAGAGGCCGGGCACGTCGCCCCAGAGGACGAGGCCGTAGCCGACCGCCCAGAACATGGCGGTGTACTCGAAGGGGGCGACGAAGCTCGCCTCGGCGAGGCGGTAGGCCGTCGTGAAAAGGATCATCGAGAAGGTGGCGAGCAGGCCGAGCACCAGCAGATAGGGCCAGTCGCCCTCATGCGGCCAGACCCATTGGCGCGTCAGGAAGGCGATCGAGCGGTGTGTGCCCTCCGCCACCTCGCCATGGGCAAAGAGTGCGGCCAGGACGAAGGCGACCGTCAGATAGGTGAGGTTCTGGTAGAACACCATCACCATGGGCTCGACGCGGCGCGCCAGCGGCCGGCCCATCATCTGGCCAAGACCGTAGGCGGCGGCCGACAAGAGGCCGAGAAAGGCGGCTGGCTCGGTCACGCCGATACCGGGCCGGATCATCACCAGGACGCCGAGGAAGCCGCCGAGAATGGCGAGCCAGCGGTGCGGCGGCACGCGCTCGCCGAGCAAGGGGCCGGCGAGGGCGGCGACGAAGAAGGGCATGGTGAAATACATGGCGACGACATCGGCCATGGGCATGGCGGCGATGGCGAGGGTGAAGGAGCAGTAGCCGGTGCAGAGCAGGAGGGCACGCATCAGCGCGCGCCCGACATGGCGGGTGAGGAGCCCGGCGAGCCAGCCTTTCGCGACCAGGATGACGAGGATGACCGGCAGCGAGACGATGCAGCGGAAGAACAGCATCTCGTGCACCGGATAGCCGCCGCTCATCGACTTGACGATGGCGTCCTGGGAGGCGGCGAGGCCGACGGCCCCGACGAGGGCGAGGACGGCGAGGGGGCGGCTGTCGCCCGAAACGGCGGGAGCGGGGTCCCTCGCCGCCGAGCGCGGCCCGAGCGCCGGCTCGAGGGAGGCGTCGGCGTCGCCCGACGAGCGGTCGCCCGTCGCAGGGTCGCCCGCGATCGCCGGACGCACATCGCCTGTGGTGGAGCCGTCGCGCGCCATCGCCGTCAGCGTCCGCGGCCGGCGCGGGTCGCGCGGATGGTATCGGCGAGAATCTCGATGCCGGGCTCGATGCGCCGCTCGTCGATCGAGGAGAAGCCGAGGCGGAAGAAATTGCGGGGCACCTGCGGGCCGCCGAAATTGATGGCACCCGGCTCGATCAGCACGCCACGCGGCTTCAGCCGCTCGGCCAGCCGGTCGGCATCGAGGTCCTCGGGACCGCGCACCCAGTAGCTGGTGCCGCCGAAGGCCGGCGCACGGGCCGAATCCGGCAGGTGCCTTTCGAGTGCTTTGGCCATGGTCTCCCAGCGGCTGCGATAGGCGCGATGCAGGCGACGGATCAGCGTATCGTGGTGGCCGAGGGAAAGGAACAGCGCGGCGGTGCGCTGATTGTTGTTGGGAGCATGCCTGACCATGAGGCGGCGCAGGGCTCGAGCCTCGTCGACCAGCCGGCGCGGCGCGACCAGGAAACCGAGCCTCAGCCCCGGGAACAGCGATTTCGACAGCGATCCGACATAGATGACGCGGCCCTCGTCGTCGAGCGACTTGAGCGCCGGGCAGGGCTCGTTGACGTAGTTGGTCTCGAACTCGTAGTCGTCCTCGATGACGAGGAAATCCTCGCGCGAGGCGAGCTCGAGGAATTCGAGCCGGCGCTCGAGCGGCATGGTCGCGGTCGTCGGGAGCTGGTGGCTCGGCGTCACGAAGACGACATCGGCGCCCGAAAGCGCGGGCGAGAGGGTCAGCCCCTTCTCGTCCACCGGCACGAGCCGCAAGTCCTCGGTGCGCAGGCGGAAGATGTTGCGCACGTCGGGAAAGCCCGGATCCTCCATGGCGACGCGGGTGCCCGCGCCGACGAGGAGGCTCGCGAGCAGATAGAGCGCGTTCTGGGCGCCGAGCGTCACCAGGATCTCGTCGTCGGCGGCCATGATGCCGCGGCGCGGCAGGATGCGACGGCGGATCTGCTCGACGAGGAGCGGATCGTCATGGGCCCAGGTGTCGTTGGTCCAGGTGCCGAGCCAGCGCTTGCCGAGGGCGTCGCGGGCGCATTCGCGCCATTCGTTGATCGGGAACAGCTCGTGGTCGACCTGGCCGTAGATGAAGGGATAGGCGTAGGTCTGCCAGTCGAGCGGCTTGGTGACATTCGCCTGTTCGGCCGGATGAAGCCTCAGGCGCGACTGCCAGTCGATGCGGCTTGCAGGCCGAGCGGCTTGAGGACGCGCGCCCTCGACCAGCATGTCGGGGTTGACGAAATAGCCGCTGCGCTCCTTGCCGAGCAGATAGCCGTCGTCGACGAGGCCCTGATAGGCGAGCGTCACGGTGTTGCGCGAGACGCCGAGCGCCTTGGCGAGCTGGCGGCTCGAGGGCAGACGCTCCTCGGCCGGCAGATGGCCGCCGAGAATGGCCGCCACCAGTTTCTCGCGGATCTGCGCCTGCAGGCTGGTGGGCGCCGCTGTCTGCAACTGGAAGAGGAGATCGCGCATTCCTGGCCCTACGCACTGGCCTTACGCAACACTGCCAAGTGGCGCTAGGTTGGTTCCAGACCCGACGCTAGCGTGACCGCCCAGGTGTGGCAAGCGGGCGCGGCCCATGCTAGGCCATGCCACCGCCAGCCCCAGCCGGGCCGGCCCCTGCGCCTTGCCCCGCGGATGATGGCGCACCTCGCGCCGGAACCCTGCCGACTGCTCCAATCCAACCGCCCCCAGGGAGGTGGCACCATGGATCTCAACGACTTCACGCCGACACCGAACTCCCTCGAGGAGCACTGGGTCCCCTTCACCGCCAATCGCGAGTTCAAGTCCGAGCCGCGCCTCGTGGTCAAGAGCGAGGGCGTCTATCACTGGGATCACAAAGGCGGCAAGATCCTCGACGGCTCGTCGGCACTCTTCAACGTCGCCTGCGGCCACGGCCGCAAGGAGATCGCCGAGGCGGTCTACAAGCAGCTCCAGACCAACGACTATTCCGCCCCCTTCCAGATGAGCCATCCGGGCTCCTTCGCGCTCGCCAAGGAAGTGGCGAAGCTGACGCCCGACGGCATCAACCATGTCTTCTTCACCAATTCCGGCTCGGAATCGATCGATACCGCGCTCAAGATCGCGATGGCTTATCACGCCGCGCGCAACGACTATAAGCGCCACCGCTTCGTCAGCCGCGAGCGCGCCTATCATGGCGTCAATATCGGCGGCGTCTCGCTGTCGGGCATGGTGCGCAACCGCGAGAGCTTCACGGGCGTCATGCCCTATGTGGCGCTGATGCGGCACACGCATGTGCCGGAGAACCGCTTCCAGCGTGGCCAGGGCGAGCATATGGGCGTCGAGCTCGCCAACGATCTGGAACGGATCGCGCTGACCTACGGCCCCGGCACCATCGCGGCGGTATTCGTCGAGCCGATCGCCGGCTCGACCGGCTGCCTCGTGCCGCCCAAGGGCTATCTGGAGCGCCTGCGCGAGATCTGCGACAAGTACGGCATCCTGCTGGTGTTCGACGAGGTGATCTGCGGCTTCGGCCGGCTCGGCGCGCCGTTCGCGGCCCAGGCCTTCGGCGTCAAGCCGGACATCATGACCATGGCGAAGGCGCTGACCAACGGCGCCCAGCCGATGGGTGCGGTCGCGGTCAAGGACGAGATCTACGACACGGTGGTCGACAATGCCCCGGAAGGCATGATCGAGTTCTTCCACGGCTATACCTATTCGGGCCATCCGGCGGCCTGTGCGGCGGGCCTCGCCACCATGGACATCTACCGGCGCGAGAAGCTGTTCGAGCGCGCCGCCGAGCTCTCCCCTACTTCCTCGACAAGCTGTGGGGCCTCAAGGATCTCGACATCGTCTCCGACATCCGCGGCTACGGCCTGTTCGGCGCGGTCGACGTGAAGCCGGGCAAGGCGCCCGGCCTCAGGGGCAACGAATTGCAGAAGCGGATGTTCTGGAACGGGCTGCACATCAAGTGGACCGGCGACACGGCCTGTGTCGCCCCGCCGCTCGTCGCCGACAAATCGCATATCGACGAGCTCATCGAGAAGTTCCGCCGGACCGTCGCCGAGATGGCCTGATGCGCACCGAAGCCCCGGCAGGGCCACCCTGCCGGGGTTTTTCACTGTTGTGGTTGCAGGGCCAGTCCAGGAACGTCATCACGCCGACACGATCTGCGGATCATTTCAGTCCGCCGCGAATCGAAATCAACCGGTGGCCCGCCGGGCGTGCCGGCCCGGCCGACCGACTGGCCGCGGGGAGGGGACGGTCACGACATCTGCCAAGAGACGGCTCCGCCTCCCATCCCGCAGCCATTTGACCGGCACCTGCCGGTCTGCAATATGACAAAGGCTCGATCTCCGGCTCTGCAGCATCGAAGGTCCCGCGATCTGGCACCCTCGCGGATCCCGCCGAGCCGGCAACAAAGCGTAGCGTCACAAGTGCCCCGATAAAGGTGGTCATAACCGTTCAGCAAGATGCCGGTCGCTCGAATGCGCCCGGCAGCAAGGGAGTGTGAATGCCTATGGACAAGACCGAGAATAGCGTCGTGCGCGAGACGACCGAGACGCTGAAGGCCGCCGGCCGGTTCCATCGCCGCCAGGTCCTGAAGGGCGCCGCGGCGGTCGGTGCGGTGACGATCGGCATGCCCGCTTTCGTGCGCAATGCCCGCTCGTCCTCGGGCGAGCTCAACCTCCTCATGTGGTCGGACGAGTTCCCCGATCCGGTGATCCCGAATTTCGAGAAGGCGACCGGCATCAAGGTCAACCAGACGCCCTTCTCGCAGAACGAGGAGCAGATCAACAAGCTCCAGGCGACGGGCGGCGAGGGCTTCGACCTGTGCCAGCCGACGCTGAACCGGGCGCCGCAGTATCATGATCTCGACGTCATCGCGGCGTGGGACATGGGCAAGCTGAAGAATGCCGGCGCCATCCTGCCCTCGATGATGAAGGGCTCGGCCGATCTGTGGACCTGGGACGGCGGCCTGCACCACCTGCCGCATTGCTGGGGCTCGGAGGCGCTCTCCTATCGCACCGACCTGTGGAAGGGCGATCCGGCGCAGATCAGCTACGGCTCGATGTGGGAAGAGGGCGTGAAGGGCCATGTCCAGGGCCGTCCGCACTCCTTCCTGCTGTCGATCGGCCTGTGGTGGGATGCCTCGGGCAAGATGCCCTCCAACCGCATGCTCGACGGCTACAAGGACGAGGACAGCTTCAAGAAAGTCTGGGACCCGATCCTGAAGTTCGCCATCGAGAACAAGGCGTTCATCAAGCAGTTCTGGGATTCGGCCGACAACACGAAGTCGGGCCTGATGGAGAACGACGTCTATATCGGCCTGACCTGGGACGGCCCGGCGCTGTCCTTGAAGAAGGAAGGCAAGCCGGTCAACTACACGGCTCCGAAGGAGGGCGCGATCGCCTGGGTCGACGGTCTGTCGCTCATGAAGGCCGCGCAGAACTCCGAGCAGGCCTATGCCTTCCTGGACTACCTGCACACGCCGGAGGCATCCGCCGCCGTCGCCGAGGGCTCGGGCTACAACCCGGTGATCGCCGGCGCCGACGCGCTGCTCTCCGACGTCGCCAAGAAGAACTTCCAGGAGGCGTTCCCCGGCGACGCGCTGCAGAATCTGTGGCCCTGGCCGGTCGAGCCGGCCTGGTATGCCGAGATCCGCAGCCAGTATGCGGACAAGTTCAAGGCGGCGTGACGGGCCGGCCGGGCGATCCGGCCGCGCTCAGTCCGTGACGAGACATTCCACCAGCCCCGGAGCGATCCGGGGCTGGTTTTTTTATGGGCCGGCCTGCGGCGGCGAGGCCGTCGGCCCGTCAATGCCGCCTCGATCCGGGCATCTCGTGCTCGCCATCCCGGAGCATTCAGGGCCCGGCATCCCGCTCTTGCTTCCCCATTGGCCCGTCACGAAAGGCCGATTTGGTACTTGCCGGCCGCAATGATGCCGCGTCACCCTTGCCGGGCCTCGACGCGCACCCTAAAACCAGAAGAGCGCCAAGGGCATGGGGGGAAGCGTTCCAGATGAGTGCAGACGTCGAGCTCGACAATGTCACGATCCGGTTCGGCCATTTCACGGCCGTCGACCGGGCCTCGCTGAAGATCAACAATGGCGAGTTCTTCTCCTTCCTCGGACCGTCGGGCTGCGGCAAGACGACGATCCTGAGGACTGTCTCGGGCTTCCTGTCGCCCTCGGAAGGCACGGTCAGGATCGGCGGCCGGGACATGGCCGGCATCGGTCCCAACAAGCGCCCGACCGCGCTCATCTTCCAGAACCTCGCCCTTTTCCCGCTGATGACGGTGGCCGAGAACATCGCCTACGGCCTCAGGGTGCAGGGCATCTCCAAGCGCGAGCGGCGCAAGACGGCGGACAAGCTGCTCGATCTGATCGCCCTGCCCGGCCAGGGCGACAAGCTGGTCTCGGAGCTGTCGGGCGGGCAGAAGCAGCGCGTCGCCATCGCACGCGCGCTCGCCGTCGAGCCCGACGTGCTGCTGCTCGACGAGCCCCTGTCGGCGCTCGACCTCAAGCTGCGCCAGCACATGCGCAACGAGTTGCGCGAGATCCAGAAGCGGATCGGCATCACCTTCATCTACATCACCCACGACCAGGGCGAGGCGCTCACCATGTCGGACCGCATCGCGGTCATGAACGAGGGCGTCATCGAGCAGATCGGCAACGGGCAGGCGGTCTATGATGCGCCCTCGACCTCGTTCGTCGCCTCCTTCGTCGGCGAGAACAACCCGTTCGCCGGCAAGGTCGCCGGGATCGAGGGCGATGTCGCGGTGATCGACACGGCGTTCGGACGGCTGAAGGGGCACAACCCGCGCGGGCTGAAAGCGGGCGATGGCGCCATCCTGTTCGTCAGGCCGGAATCGCTGAAACTGTCGAAGAGCGGCGCGGAGAACCGGATCGAGGCCCGGGTCCTGAGCGTCGCCTTCGAGGGCAATGTCACGCATGTCTACCTGAAGGGGCGACCGCCAAGGACATCACCATGACGGTCGGCCGGCACATGGGCGATGCGATCCCCAAGGAGGGTGAGACGGCCGTTCTCAGCTATCCGACGGCGCTCGGCCTGGCGCTGCCCGAGGGGAGGCTCGCCCGTGAGTAGCAGATACCTCGTCTACCTCGTGCCCTTCACCGTCATCGCCATCTTCTGGTTCATGGCGCGCATGGACCGCCGGCGGTCCAACGATCCGAGCCAGAAGACCTTCTTCGAGCGCAACGGCCATGTGATGGGGTTCACCTTCATCGCACTCGTCGCGTTCTGGACGCTGTTTCTCGTCGCGCTGCCCTATCTCTACATGGTGGTTGAGAGTTTCCATCCCCGCCTGCCGCCCCTGAAACGCGGCGGTCCGGAGGATTTCCTCACCATCCAGCAGTACAAGTCCTTCGTCGTCGAGCAGACCTCGGGCGACTGGAACTGGCTGCATATGCGGGCCTTCCTGCTGACGATCCTCGTCTCGGTGCTGGTGACGGCGCTCAATTTCGCGATCTGCTACCCGCTCGCCTACTACATGGCGCAGGTCGGCTCCAACAAGCAGGTGCGCGTGCTGGTGCTGATGCTGATCGTGCCGTTCTGGGTGAACGAGATCCTCAGGGCCTTCGCGCTCAGGCTGATGCTGGCGACCAAGGGGCTGATCAACCAGATCCTGATGGGGACCGGCCTTCTCGACACGCCGGTCGACTTCCTCGGGCTCAATGTCGGCCTCTATGTCGGCCTCTCCTACGCCTATCTGCTGTTGATGGTGTTCCCGCTCTACAACGCCATCGAAAGCCTCGACAAGAACCAGATCGAGGCGGCGCGCGACCTCGGCGCGCCGTGGTGGCGCATCCATTCGGACGTGGTCATCCCCTATGCCAAGCCCGGCATCGCGTCCGGCTGCACCATGGTGTTCATGCTGGCCGCTGGCTCGCTCGCGGCGCCGCAGTTCCTCGGCGGACCCAACACGCTCTGGTTCACCTCGATCGTCTACGACTTCTTCTTCCAGGCGTTCAACTGGCCGCGCGGCTCGGCCTATGCCTTCATCCTGCTGCTCGCCTGCATCGCCTTCGTGCTCCTGGTGATGCGCATCTTCAAGGTCAGCCTGGCGGAGATCGCGCGATGACGTCGAAGCTCGTCTTCCGGCTGATGATGGGATTCTATTTCCTCCTCATCTTCGGCTACCTGTTCGGGCCGCTGGTGGTGATGAGCATCACCGCGTTCAACACGCCCAGCTATCCGCAGGCCTATCCGTTCGAGGCCTTCACCACGGACTGGTTCGTCAGCCTGTGGAACGACCGCGACATGATGCAGGGCCTCAAGAACTCGGCGATCATCGGGCTCGGCGTCGTGGCACTCGCGGTGCCGGTCGGGCTCGCCGCCTCGATCGTCATGACGCAGATCTACGCCAAGGCGCGGTCACTGTTCTATCTCATCACGGTCTCGCCGGTGCTGACGCCGGGCGTCATCATCGGCATCTCGACGGTGATCTTCTGGAAGGATTTCAGCGAGCTGTCGGGCACCAAGTCGGTGTTCTACAAGGGCATGGTGCTGGCGATCTTCGGTCAGGCGAGCTTCATCTGCGCCTATTGCATGCTCATCATCCTCGCCCGGCTGCAGCGCTTCGACCGGGCGCAGGAGGAGGCGGCCCTCGACCTCGGCGCCAGCTATCCGCAGGTGTTCTGGCACATCCTGCTGCCGTTCCTCAGGCCCGCCCTGTTCTCGGCGGCGGTGATCTCGTTCCTGTCCTCGTTCGAGAACTACAACACCACGACCTTCGCCATCCTCGCCGACAAGACCCTCGTCACGGTGCTGGCCGGGCGCGTCCGGCAAGGCACGAACCCCGAGCTCAGCGCGCTCGCCGTCATCATCATCTCGGTCACGCTCGTCGGGGCCATCACTTTCGAGGTGCTGAAGCGGCGCGAGGAGAAGCGGGCGGCGCTCTCGGCGGCGCGGGCGCGGGCAGCCGAGCGCGGCGACGACCCTGCGGGCGTGCCGGCGGCCGCCTGAGCGGGCGGTCGGGCAGGCTCGGTCCTGCTCGAAACCGAACGATCTGGCTGTCGCGGAAGCTCGACCGCACACCCGCCGGTCAGCGGGGCCGGGGATGTCAGCCGATCGCCGCCATGAAGTTGTGGTAGAGTTGGCGCGAGCTCTCGAGGAAGCCGTCCATGGCGGCGGCGGCGTCGGTCCTGATGGTGCCGAGCGCCGCCTCGCCAAGCGTTGCGACCAGCGCCTGCCGGTAGGCGGGCACCTCGCCCCAGGTCGCGACCGTGTCGGGCTCGACCTCGACATGATACTGCATCGACCAGGCATGGCGGCCGACGCGCATCGCCTGGACGCGGCAGGCCGGCGAGGAGGCGAGCACGATCGCCCCTTCGGGCGGCTCGGCGACCCGCACGGAATGCCATTGCAGCGCCTTCTGGCGGAGCTTCATGCCGGCGAAAATGGGATCGCGCCGGCCCTCGTCGGTCAGCTCGACGTCGAGCACGCCGATCTCGGGCGGGCGCTGCGGGCCGCAGGTGCCGCCGAGCGCATCGGCGAGAAGCTGGTGGCCGAGGCAAAGGCCGAGATAGGGCCGGCCGAGCTCGCGGACGAAATGGCGGATGGCGCGCTTCTCGGCGACGAGCCAGGGATGCTCCTCGACGTCCCAGATATCCATCGGCCCGCCCATCACCCAGAGGGCGTCGTAATCCTCGAGCGGAGGGATCGGCTCGCCCTCGTCGAGCTCGACGGCGCGCCAGACGATGCCGTCCTCGGCGAGGAAGCGGCGCAACTGGCCGGGATGCTCACAGGCGATGTGCTGGAAGACCAACAGCCGCAGGACCTTCTTCCTCTCGAGCCTCCGATCGGCGCGACTGTCGCATGTCCGCCGGCCCGCCGCCACCGCCGCGATTGCACCCCACCGGGCCGGCAAAGCATGGCGCCCCGCCACGCGCCGACTGGCCGAGCGGGCAAAGCCGCGCTATGCAGCAGTCAGCCCCGCCACGTTCCGCGGTCGGCCATGGCGCCGCCGCCCTTTACTGCAACAGGAGATTGGCCATGTCGGTCGCCCTTCCCGCCAAGGCGCGCGTCGTGATCATCGGCGGCGGCGTCGCCGGCACCAGCGTCGCCTACCATCTGACGAAGCTCGGCTGGAAGGACGTCGTGCTGCTGGAGAGAAAGCAGCTGACCTCGGGCACGACCTGGCATGCCGCCGGTCTCATCGGTCAGGGGCGCGCCAGCCCGACCATGCAGAAGATCACCATGTACTCGGCCAATCTCTACGAGGCGCTCGAGAAGGAGACCGAGCTCTCGACCGGTCTCAAGCGTTGCGGCTCGCTGCTGGTCGCGATCTCGGCGGAGCGGGCGGAGGAGGTGCGGCGGCTCGCCTCCTCGGTCAAGATGAACGGTCTCGACTGCCACCTGCTGACGCCGGGCGAATGCAAGGCGCTCTATCCGCTCCTCGATGTCGAAGACGCCCATCTCGGCTTCCATATCCCCAGCGATGGCCAGGCCGATCCGGCCAATGTGGCATTGTCGATGGCGAAGGGCGCGCGGATGCGCGGCGCCAGGATCATCGAGAACGTCAAGGTGACGGGCATCAACCGGGCGAACGGCCGCGTCACCGGCGTCACCACCGACCAGGGGCCGATCGAGGCGGACTATGTGGTCAACTGCGCCGGCTTGTGGGGACGCGAGATCGGGCGGATGGCGGGCGTCGATATCCCGCTGCAGGCCTGCGAGCATTTCTACATCGTCACCGAGCCGATCGAGGGGCTGCCGCGCGACCTGCCGGTGATGCGCGTCCAGGAAGAGTGCGCCTATTACAAGGAGGACGCCGGCAAGATCCTGCTCGGGTTCTTCGAGCCGAACGCCAAGCCCTGGGGCATGGACGGCTTTCCGGAGGATTCGAGCTTCATCGAGCTGCCGGAGGATTACGAGCATCTCCAGCCCGTGCTGGAAGCGGCATTCCGGCGCGTGCCGGTGCTGGAGACGGCGGGCATCCGCAAGTTCTTCAACGGCCCGGAGAGCTTCACGCCGGACGACCGCTGGCAGATGGGCGAGGCGCCCTATCTGAAGAACTTCTACATGCTCTGCGGCTTCAACTCGATCGGCATCGTCTCGGCCGGCGGCGCGGGCATGGCGCTCGCCCAGTGGATGGAGGACGGCGAGCCGCCCTTCGATCTCGGCGAGGTCGACATCCGCCGCATGCAAGGGTTCCAGAGCACCAAGCACTATCTGGTCGATCGCGTCTCGGAGACGCTCGGCCTGCTCTATGACCATCACTGGCCCTACCGGCAGTTCACCACCTCGCGCGGCGTGCGCAAGTCGCCGCTGCACGAGCGGCTGGAGAGCCTCGGCGCCTGCTTCGGCGAGACGGCGGGGTGGGAGCGCGCCAACTGGTTCCTGCCCAAGGAGCGGATCGGCAAGGAGAAGCCCGAATACCGCTATTCCTGGAAGCGGCAGAACTGGTTCCCCCATGCCGCCGCCGAGCACAAAGCGATCCGCGAGGGCGTCGGCTTCTTCGACATGACCTCGTTCGGCAAGATCCGGGTCGAGGGACGGGACGCAGAAGCGGTGCTGCAGCGCATCTGCGGCAACGATATCGCCGTCGAGCCGGGCCGTATCGTCTACACGCAGTGGCTCAACCGGCGCGGCGGCGTCGAGGCCGACGTCACCGTGACACGGCTGTCGGAGACCGAGTTCCTGGTGGTGACACCCTCGGCTGCGACCCAGCGCGATCTCGCCTGGCTGAAGCGCCACATTCCCGACGGCGCCCATGCGGTGGCGACGGACATCACGCCGATGGAATGCGTGATCCCGGTGATGGGGCCGAAATCGCGCGAGCTGCTCTCGAAGGTGACCGAGACCGATCTGTCCAATGCGGCCTTCCCCTTCGGCACCATGCAGACCATCGAGCTCGGCATGGCCCGTGTCAGGGCGCACCGGGTCACCTTCGTCGGCGAGCTCGGCTGGGAGATCTATGCGACCGCCGACATGGCCCGGCACGTCTTCGACACGATCTGGCAGGCGGGCGCACCGATGGGCCTCAGGCCCTGCGGACTGCATGTGCTCGATTCCTGCCGCATCGAGAAGGCCTACCGGCATATGGGCCACGACATGTCGGATGAAGAGCACGTGCTGGAGGCGGGCCTCGGCTTTGCCGTCAAGGTCGACAAGAAGGCCGGACGGCTCGGCGATTTCATCGGCCGCGAGGCGGTGATGGCGCTGAGAGAGAAGGGGCTCTCCAAGCGGCTCATCCAGTTCAAGCTGAAGGATCCCGAGCCGCTGCTCTATCATCACGAGCCGATCCTCCGTGATGGGACGATCTGCGGCTATGTGACCAGCGCCAACTACGGGCACCACCTTGGCGGCGCCGTCGCGCTCGGCTATGTGAAGCATGAGCCGAACGAGAAACCGGCAAGCATACTCGCCTCGAAGTTCGAGATCGACGTCGGCGGTACCAGGGTCGCCGCAGAAGCGAGCCTCAAACCGATGTACGATCCCGAGGCCAAGAGGGTAAAGGCCTAGTCGCCCCGACTATTGCGAGGTGTCATAAGGCTCTCCAGAAGAATAACATGCGGAAACCGCATGCGCTCCATGTTACCGGCCTATATGGATCGCGAGCAGATGCTGCGGGAAGGAAAAGGGGCGGAGTGAAGAAACCAAATCCCGAAAGCTATTCCACCGTAGACGACACGAGCAACATTGAACTCCGGCACGCCCCGCCGGCTTTCGTGCTGCTGGTCGCCTTGTCCGCGGCAAGTCCATTCGCCCTGCATGCGCTGGCCCCGGCCATGCCGGCAATGGCCGAGCACTTCCACGTCTCCTACGCGGTCATCCAGCTCATCCTGACGCTGGCGCTCGTCGCCTTCGGAAGCGCGCAATTCGTCGTCGGCCCCCTGTCCGACCGTTTCGGGCGGCGGCCGGTGATCCTGTGCGGCCTCGTGCTGTTCACCTGCGGCAGCCTCGTCTCGGCGCTCGCCACCGCCACCTGGGTGGTGATCGCGGGCCGGGTGCTGCAGGCGGCCGGCGGCGCCACCAGCTTCGTGCTCGCCCGGGCGATCGTCCACGACACCCGCGAGCCGGCGGCGGCCACCACCACCATCAGTTACATGGTGATGGCGATGATGCTGGCGCCGATGGCCGGCTCGATCGCCGGCAGCTTTCTGTCGGAGACGCTCGGCTGGCGGGCGATCTTCTGGCTGATCGTGGCGATCGGGATCGTCGTGTTCCTCGCGACCTCGCTGTTCCTGAAGGAGACCAACCGGCATGCCGGGAGCGGGCGCACGCTCGCCATGATCGCGCGGGAGGGCGGCCGGCTGCTGCGGATGTCGGCCTTCCTCGGCTATTGCGGCTGCTCGGCCTTCGCATCGGGCATGTTCTTCTCCTTCATCGGCATCGCCCCCTATCTCGTCGAGAAGGTGATGGGCCGGCCGCAGACCGACTACGGCCTCTACTTCCTCATCATGTCGGGCGGCTATGTGCTCGGCAATTTCCTGTCGGGGCGGCTGTCGGCACGGCTCGGTCCGCGGCGGATGCTCGGTCTTGGCGTCATCTTCGCGAGCATCGGCATCGCGCTGTTCTGGCTGCTCATCGACATCATGCATCCGCTCGCCCTGTTCGTGCCGATGGCCTTCATCACCCTGTCGAACGGCGTGACGCTGCCGAGCGCCACGGTCGGGGCGATGAATGTTCAGCCGATGCTGGCGGGCACCGCCTCGGGCATCAATGGCGCCGCGCAGATGGCGGTCTCGGCGGTCATCCTCTCGGTGATCGGGCATTTCGTCGAGTTCGGAAGCCATGTGATGGTGCTGGCGCTGACCGTCTCCTTCGTGCTCGCCTGCCTCAGCTACCTCCTCGTCCGGAGCAGCGTCGGTCCGGTCCCGGCAAAGGAGTAGGCCCCTCGCTCGCGGGCGGTAGCCGAGCCGCTGGCCATCGCCGATCCCTCAACGATCGCCGGTCTGTCGAGACGTCGGTCGTTCGGGGGCACCCCGGGCTCGCCAAGTCCCGCCAGGCATTCCAAATGCCGCCGACACGGCCGCCGGCACCCGATGGCCAGGGCGGCGCTCGGCCACATCGCCGGTCCGCACCCGTGGGAACCCGCCCGCAACCGCTTTCAAGCCGCACGGCGCTCCGGCTATGCTGGCACCTCGTGACCCCGGGAGGCCTCAGATGACCGACGAGATCGAGAAATACCCGCCCGAGCGGATGATGGACGCGCTCTACTGGTGGGGCGTGGCGAGCCTGTTCCGCTGTCCGGTCGATCCCGACCCGAGCCATTGCGACATCGCGCTCGTCGGCGTGCCGCATTCCTCGGGCAACGGCTCGACGGAGCGTGACCAGCATCTCGGCCCCCGCGCCGTCCGCAACGTCTCGGCGCACAACCGGCGCATGCACAACGCCTTCCGCTTCGATCCCTGGACGACGGCGCGCATCCACGACCTCGGCGACGTGCCGTTCCCAGAGGCGATGAACAACGAGGCCTGCGTCGAGCGGATGACCGCCTATTTCAAGCGCGTCGCCGACCAGGGCACCCGCCCGGTCTCGATCGGCGGCGATCATGGCATCACCGGCGGCATCCTGCAGGGGATCGCAGGCGCGGGCTCGAAGCTGACAGGGGCCGGAAGGCGGCGATCCTGCATCTCGACGCCCATACCGACTGCTACGACAATCTCGACCACTGGATGGGGGCGAGGAAGTCGGCGGCACACTGGGCGAGCTATCTCGTCAAGCAAGGCCATGTCGATGCCGAGCGCTCCGTCCAGATCGGCATGCGCGGCAATACCCGTTCGCTCGAATGGCTCGAGGTCTCGCGCCGGCACGGCTACGAGGTGATCGACATCGAGCGCTACCGGGAGCTCGGGCCAGAGCGCTGCAAGGACATCATCCGCGAGCGGATCGGCGACGCGCCGCTCTACATCACTTTCGACCTCGACTGCCTCGACCCCTCGGTCGCGCCGGCCGTCTCCAATCTGGAGGCAGGCGTCGAGGGCTTCCGCATGAACGAGGCGGTGGAGCTCCTCAGATCGGTGCGCGGCCGCAACCTGATCGGCGGCGACGTCGTCTGCCTGATGCCGACCAAGGACCAGCCGAACAACATCACTGCCATGGTGGCGGCGGCGATCATGTTCGAGATCATCGGCCTCATCGCCGACCGGATGCGGACGGACTGAGCAGGCGCAACGTGGCAAGGGCCATGCGTCGCGGCGCGATCGAGGGAGACAGGACCATGACGGGGCGGGCAGGAGCGTCGGTCGCGGCCGGCACGGGCGTGTTGCATCGGGCACTCGTCGCGGCGATGGCCGCACTCATCGCGATGGCGGCGGGTGCGGTGCGGTGCGAGGCCGGCGAGCGCACGGTGCACATGACGTTCCTGCTCTTCAGCGACATCTACGAGATCGCCGAAGCGGGCGGCCGCGGCGGCTTTGCGCGGGTCGCTGGCGCCGCCAAGGCCGAACGGGCGAGCCGGCCCAATGTCGTCGTGGTCGATGCCGGCGACACGCTCTCGCCCTCGCTCTTGTCCGGCCTCGACCGGGGCAGCGCGATCGTCTCGCTGACCAACATGGTCGGCGTCGACATCTTCGTGCCGGGCAATCACGAGTTCGATTTCGGCGAGGAAGTGTTCCATGCCCGCATGGCCGAGGCGAGCTTCCCGCTGCTCGCCGCCAACATGCGCGACAAGGACGGCCGGCCGGTGCCGGGCTATGCCGATACGCGCATGATGGACATCGACGGGGTCAAGGTCGGCTTCATCGGGCTCACCGACGAGGACTCGGCGATGCGCTCGAGCCCGGGATCGCTGACCTTCCAGCCGACCGTCGCGACCGGCCGGGCGATGGCCGAGAAACTGCGGGGCGAGGGTGCCGACATCGTCGTCGCGGTTGCCCATTCGCCCTGGCAGACCGACCTCAGGCTCGCCTCCAGCGGCGTCTTCGACGTGGTGCTGTCGGGGCACGATCACGACCTGATGCTGCTCTATGACGGGCGGACGGTGCTGGCGGAGGCCAAGGAGGAAGGCCAGCAGATGATCGCCGTCGACCTCGCCGTGACGGTCCGGGGCGAGGCGGAAGGCCGGCGGCAGGTCTCCTGGTGGCCGCGCTTCCGCGTCATCGACACGGCCGACGTGACGCCCGATCCCGGCGTGCTCGCCCGCGTCGAGGCCTATGGCCAGACGCTGTCGAAGGAGCTCGACGTCGTCCTCGGCACCACGTCGACGCCTCTCGACAGCCGCAAGACGCTGGTGCGCAGCGAGGAGACGGCGATCGGCAATCTCGTCACCGATGCGCTGCGCGAGGCGCTCGGGGCCGATATCGCGATGATGAACGGCGGCGGCATCCGCGGCGACCGCATCTATGAGGCGGGCGCCAGCCTCACGCGGCGCGATGTGCTGAGCGAGCTGCCGTTCGGCAACAAGACGATGCTGCTGGAGATTTCCGGCGCCGATCTCCTCGAGGCGCTCGAGACGGGCGTGTGGTTCGCCGGCAAGCCGGAAGGCCGCTTCGCCCAGATCTCGGGAGCGACGATCCGCGTCAAGCGCGATGCCCTGCCCGGCCACCGCATCGCCGAGGCGACCATCGGCGGACGGCCGCTCGATCCAGCCGCCACCTACCGGCTGGCCGTCATCGATTTCCTCGCCCGCGGCAAGGACGGCTATCAGGTGCTCGCCCACCAGAAGGTGCTGCTCGACGACACCGAAGGCCCGCTGCTCGCCAATGTGGTCATGGCGGCGATCCGCAAAGCGGGAACGGTGGCACCGAGGGTCGAGGGGCGCATCATCCTGGAGTGATATCAGCGAGCGAGGAAGGGGGCGCTTGCCGAGTGCCCCCTTCCCGTCCTTCCTCGCCTCAGCAGAGATTTTGGCCGACGCACCTCCGCAGCATTCTTGCTGACGCACCTCCGCAGCTTTCTTGCTGACGCTACTCCGCAGCGATGCGCCAGGAGCGGTCGTCATCCGAGTCGCGCCGCGGCTCCTCGGGCGTATCCCGCCCGGGCCCGCCGAAGTTGCGGGGCTTCTGGGCGAGCGTCCATTCCTCGGGACGCTGCCCCTCGTCGCGCGGGGCTGGAACCTGCTTCCTCACACCGAGAAGCGCCTCGGCGATGTCCACCAATGCTGAGAATATCGTCGCCATCTTTCATGTCCTCTCGGTTTTTTCTCCCCGACGAGGACATAAGGGCGATCATAGTTCATTCAACGATTGTTCATCTCAAGATCGGTCACGCAGGGAACAACACGCCGCCGACGGATCGATATTTTATGTAACGGGAGGGGATACAATGAAATGCCGTGGCAATAGTCGCATTTCTTGCCTATCCGGGCAGGCGACACGAGCTGCCCGCCCGGTGCCGAGGCACGCCACCACCCGTGCCCTCAGCACTCGACCACGGTGACGGCGAGCCCGCCCTGCGAGGTCTCCTTGTATTTCGACTGCATGTCGAGGCCGGTCTGACGCATGGTCTCGACCACGGTGTCGAAGAAGACGATATGTCGGCCATCGCCGGCCAGAGCGAGCGAAGCGGCGTTGATCGCCTTCACCGCGCCCATGGCGTTGCGCTCGATGCAGGGCACCTGGACGAGGCCGCCGACGGGATCGCAGGTCATGCCGAGATGGTGCTCGAGGGCGATCTCGGCGGCGTTCTCGACCTGGGCGTTGGTGCCGCCGAGCGCCGCGCACAGGCCCGCCGCCGCCATGGCCGAGGCCGAGCCGACCTCGCCCTGGCAGCCGACCTCGGCACCCGAGAGCGAGGCGTTCATCTTGATGATCGCGCCGAAGGCGGCCGCCGTCAGCAGGAAGCGGTGCATGCCGCCACGGTCGGCGCCCGAGCACATGTCGCGGTAGTAGCGGATGACCGCCGGGGTGACGCCGGCCGCGCCATTGGTCGGCGAGGTGACGACGCGGCCGCCGCCGGCATTCTCCTCGTTCACGGCGATGGCAAAGGCGCTGACCTTGTCGAGACACTGGTGGGGATAGGTGAGGTTGCGCTGCTCGTCGGCCCGGGCCTTCTCGAGCACGGAGCGGGCGCGGCGGCGGACCTTCAGCATGCCCGGCAGGATGCCGTCGGCGGCGAGGCCACGATCGATGCAGGACATCATGGCATCGAGGATGCGATCGAGGCCGGCATCGACCTCGTCGGCGGGCCTGAGGCAGCGCTCGTTCTCCAGCGCGATCTCGGCGACCGAGCGGCCCTCGCGCTCGCAGATGTCGAGCAGCTCGCGGGCATTGCGGAAGGGATAGCGGACGTTCCGCCCGTCGAGACCGCCGCCGGCCGGCTGGCTGGCGACATCCTGGTCCTCCGAGACGACGAAGCCGCCGCCGACCGAGAAATAGACCCGGTTGGCGATTTCGTTGCCGTCGCGGTCGAAGGCCATCAGGCGCATGCCGTTGGGATGACCGGGCGAAGGCGTCTTGAAGTCGAAGACGAGATCGCCGTCCTCGGCGGAGGAGAACTGGATCTCGTGGCGGCCACCGAGGCTGAGGCGCCCGGAGGCGCGGATCGCCTCGACGATGGCCGGGATGCGATTGGGGTCGATCTCGGAGGGGCGCTCGCCGGAGAGGCCGAGCAGGACCGCCGTGTCGGTGCCGTGGCCGCGCCCGGTGAAGGCCAGCGAGCCATAGAGCACGGCGCGGACGCGGGCGACGTCATGGGTGCGGCCGAGCCGGTCGAGCCGCGTCAGGAAGCGGCCAGCCGCCACCATCGGGCCAACCGTGTGCGAGCTCGACGGGCCGATGCCGATCTTGAAGATGTCGAAGACGCTGACCATGGCGTGTCCATCCCGCTTGGGTCTGCCGGCCGCCCGGCAACGGGTCCCGCTGATACATGAGCACAGACGGCTCGGGTTCGCCAAATGCGCCGTCGGCAGGTCGGATTGCGCAGCGGCCGGCGATGAAGGGCGGCGGATGGCCCCTAACGGACGTCGAGGGGATGGCTTGCGGCCGGCCTGGAGGGTGGGTCCTCAAGGCGGCGACGGCTCGGTCGTCTCGGACCGGGCGGTGGCGCTGCGACGTCGCCCGAGCCAGCCCGCCGCCTCACCGAAGGCCCCGACCAGGCCGCGGGGCAGCGCGATGACGAAGATCGCGAGGATGAGCCCGAGGCCGATGTCCCGCCAATCGCCGATCTCGCGCATGCCCTCGTCGGCGAGCATCAGCAGGGCGGCGCCAAGAATCGGCCCGTAGATCGAGCCGAGACCGCCGACGACGATCATCGACAGCAGGAAGAGGAGCAGCGGCACCGAGAAGATGGTCGGGCCGATGACACCGAACTGGACCGCGTAGAAGGCACCCGCGAGCCCGGTGAAGAAGGAGGAGGCGCCGAACACCCAGAGCTGGTAGCGGAACCGGCTGATACCGCGCGCCATGGCATAGCCGGGATTGTCGCGGAGCGATTGGAATGCGAGCCCGAGAGGGCCGCGGATGACGAGGATCGAGAAGGCGACGGCGGCAAGGGCGAGGCCGAGCCCGACATAGTAGTGGGCGACATACCACCGCGAGCCGAGCAGGGCGCGAAAACCGAGATCGCCGAAGCGGTTGATGCCGCGCACGCCGCCGAGCAAGGGCATGCAGCCGGACTGGGCCGTGGTGAAGCAATCGGTGTCGTTGATGATGAGGACGTAGACGACTTGCGCGATGGCGAGGGTGAGCAGCGCGACATAGGGGCCGCGCAGGCGCAGACAGGCGAGGCCGATCAGCAGGGAGGCGACGACGGCGAACAGCGCGGCGAGCGGCATGGCGGCGAGCATCGGAACGCCCAGATAGAAGCCGAGCATGGCCGTCGCATAGGCGCCGACGGCGAACAGCGCCATCTGCGCCAGCGAGAAGATGCCGGCGACCCCGAGCACGAGGTTCCACTGCGAGACGACCGTTGCCCAGATGAAGAACAGCGTCATCTGGGTGACGACGTAGCGGGTGGGGACGAGCAGCGGCAGCAGTGCCGCCAGCACCACCAGCACGCCGCCGATGACGAGATCGCGCCGCCAGCCGCTCACAGCCGCACCACCTGTCTGCGGCCGAAGAGACCAAAGGGCCGCCAAACCAGAACCGCGATGACGATGAGCAGGAGCAGCGCAAAGCTCCAGCGCACGCCGAGCAGATATTGTGCGCTCGCCTCGATGAGACCGAGCGCGAGCGCCGAGACGACGGCGCCCGGCACGTTGCCGAGGCCGGCGAGAATGCAGATGATGAAAGCCTTCAGCATGGGCTCGCCGCCCATGGTCGGGGAAAGCGCGGTGAGGGAGGAGATCATGAGACCCGAGATCGCCGCGAGCCCGCCCGAAAGCATGAGCACGATGGCATAGACGCGGCCGACGCGCACACCCATCAGCATCGCCGCGTCGCGGCTCTGCGCCGTCGCGCGGATGGCGCGCCCGGTCGGCGTGCGTTTCAAGAAGAGGGCGACCGCCGCCATCAGGAAGAGCGCGACGGCGAGAATGAGCAGGTTCTGATCGGGGATGTGCACCGAGCCGACGACGATGTCGCCGCGCGCCTTCAGCGGCTGGGGCAGCGGCTGGGGGCCGAAAACCTTTAGGATCATGTTCTCGATCACGGCGCCAAGACCGATGGTGGCGATGAAGATGCGCGTCTCGAACTCCGGTGCGCGCAGCATCGGACGGGCCGCGACGAGATAGATCGCAAGACCCGCGAGTCCGCAGACGACGACGGCCGCAAGGACAGCGAGCGCCGGGTTGAGACCGAGCGTCGCGGCGACATGGTAGGAGACATAGCCGCCGAGCGCGAGCAGCGCGCCATGGGCCATGTTCAGCATGTTGAGCGAACCGTAGACGAGGGCGAGACCGATGGTCGAGACGGCGTACATGGCGCCGAGCGTCAGGCCGGAGGCGAGGACCTGGATCAGCACATCCATGATGCGACCTCCGCCCGATGAATTGCCGCCGGCGGATCCTGGCGCGTCGCGCGAGCCCCGGACCGCCCGCCTTGCCCAGCACATCCGCACGTTCCGATGCCGCGCCTTCCGATCCCGATCGTCATCCCAGCTCCCTCCCGCTCAACCGCCGAGATAGGTCGAGAGGATCTCCGGCCGCGCCATCAACTCGTCGCCGCGTCCGGACCAGACGAAGCTGCCATGATCGAGGAGATGGAGCTGGTCGGCGAGATCGGCGACACGCGAGGCGTTCTCCTCGACGACGAGGATGGTCCGGCGCTCGCGGCGCAACTCGCCGATCAGCATGTAGATCTGGTCGATGATGATGGGGGCGAGGCCGAGCGAGGGCTCGTCGAGCATGAGCAGGCGCGCCTCGGTCATCAGGCCGCGGCCGATGCCGCACATGCGCCGCTCGCCGCCCGACAATGTCGAGGCGACCTGGTGGCGGCGCTCGGCGAGACGGGGCAGCAGCGTGAAGACCATCTCCAACCGGCGCGGTGTCTCGGCCGGCGAGGGCGAGGCATAGGCACCCATCTGCAGGTTCTCGAGCACCGTCATCTCGGGAAAGAGCATGTCGCCCTGCGGCACGTGCACGACCCCCTTGGTGACGATCTCGTCGGGCCGAAGGCGGTCGATGCGCGCCGTGCCGAAGCGGATCTCGCCGGAGCGCAAGGGCAAGAGCCCCGAAACGGTGCGCAAGAGCGTGGACTTGCCGTGGCCGTTGGGGCCGATAATGGCCGCCAGCGAGCCCTCGGCGAGGTCGAGCGAGATGTCGCGCAACACGACATTGCCGCGATAGCCGGCGGTGATGCGCCGAAGTGAGAGCAGCGGCGTCGTCATGCCTTGCCCTTCTCAGCGAGCAGCGTGCCGAGGCGCTCGGAGGCGCCGGCCCCCAGATAGACATCGACGACGGTGCGGTCGCGCACGAGACCGCCGGGCGGACCCTGATAGATGCGCTCGCCGTGGTGCATGATGAGGACGCGCGTCGAGAGCTCGACGAGGAAGCGCATGATGTGCTCGATCAGGATGATGGTGACGCCGCTTCGCGCCACCTCGCCGACCACCGCCATCACCCGGTCGATCTCGCTCGGATTGAGGCCGCCGACCGGCTCGTCGAGCAGGAGCAGCTTCGGGCGCGTGGCGAGCGCGCTCGCCAGCATCGCGAGCTTGCGGTCGAGCACGGGCAGGCTGCCGGTGAGAAGGTGGCCGCGGCCATCGAGGCCGACCGTGGCGAGCGCCTCATCGACGACGCTCTCGGTGGCGCGATCGATGCGCAGGCCGGGCCACAGGCGATCGCTTCGGCCGAAATAGGCGGCCACGCGCACATTGTCGGCGATGCTCAGCGTGTCGAAACCGGCATTGAGCTGGAAGGTGCGCGCAATGCCGGCATGGCAGATCGCCTCGGGCGACAGAGAGGTGATGTCGCGTCCGTCGAAGATGACGCGGCCGCTGGTCGCCGGATTGAGCCCGGAGATCACCTCGAACAACGTCGTCTTGCCGGCACCGTTGGGGCCGCCGATGCCCAGCACCTCGCCCGGCATCACCTCGAAGGACAGATGGTCGACGGCGGCAAGCGCGCCGAAATGCTTGGAGACGCCCTCGACCGAGAGGAGCGCCGGCACGCCGCCGGCGGCCGCGCGAGGGGCGCCCTTCGCGGGTTCGCCCTCGCCATCCGATCGTTTCGGCCTCACGGTCTCGTCCATCGCGACGGGGACCCGGGCGCGCGAGGTCAGGACTTGATCCAGGGCGGCATCATGAACTTCGCTGCCGTATAGGGATCGGGGGCGACGAGGCTTGCATCCTTGGTGAAGTCCTGGATCTGCAGATATTCGTGCGGCATACCGAGCGAGGGATCCTTGGTCTGGGTCGGGAAGGTGTAGGCCGCCTGTTCGTCGCGGATGAAGCGCGTCGTGCCGTTGACGCCGCGATAGATCATCGAGCGGATGCGGTCGGCGACCTTGCGGTTCTGCTCGTCATTGCCGGGCTCGCCGGTGCCGCCGGCGAGCGCCGCGGCCGTCGCCCAGATATAGGCGGCGTCATAGGGCTGGCAGCCGGAGTTGTAGCCGGCATTATCGCCGAACCGCGCCCGGTAGCGGGCGATGAAGGCGCTGCCGATCTCGTCGGGCGGCACGCCGACAACCGTCGAGAACAGGACGCCGTTGACCGCCTCCTTGCCGAGGTCGCGGAAGGCGGGCAGCGAGGGGCCGTACTGCATGTAGACGAGCGAGGGCGTCGGATCGGGCACGAACTGCGTCATGAACTGGGCGAGGTCGGCCGGATAGAAATGGGTGATGCAGATGGCGCCGGGCGGATCCTGACGGATCTTGGCGAGCGTCGGTCCCCATTCGGAGATCGGCACGTTGACGGTCTCGAACAGCGAGATCTCCCAGCCGTAGTCGCCGGCCTTCTCCTTCACCGCGTTGGCGATGTTGATCGAGTAGACGCCGGCCGAGGTGATGACCGCCATCTTGTTGTTGGCGCGTTTCCATTCGCCGCGGGCCTCGAGCCCCTCGAGAAACTTGAGGAAGCCCGGCCCGTACCAATACTCGGCCGGATCGCCCTGGAAGGAGCCGTAATAGCGATCGGGATTGGACTTGATGAGGTTGTTGTGACCGATCGTGGTGTCGTAGTGGATGTAGACGATGCCGGAATCGGCGATCGTCTCCTGGACGGCGGTGCCGGAGCCGACATTGTAGCCGTTGATGATGGCGTGCACGGCGTGACGGTCGATCAGGCGCTGGACGGCCTGGACGTTCGTCGCATCGCCCATCTGCTTGGTGTCCTCGAAATAGGGCTCGAGGGGGCGGCCGAGAATGCCGCCGAGGGCGTTGATCTCCTCGCAGGCGAGCGTCAGGCCGTTCTTGAACTCGACGCCGTCGGCAGCGGCGAAGTCCGTCAGCGGCGCGGCCTGACCGACCGGGATCGGATCGCCGGCGGCGCGCGCGCCGTCGTTGAGCGAGGCGAGCAGCATGGCGCCGCCACCGACCGCGGCCGCGCCTTTCAGCATGTCGCGACGGCTCGGAATGACGGCGGGACGGGATACGCCTTTCTCGCTGGACGACATGAACCTCTCCCTTGTTGCTCGCTTGGAGCCTGGTGTTGCGGCGGACTTGAACCTGGCGATACGCCTCGTGAAGGCGCGTCGCTCAGGCGATCGCTTCGATGAGGGTGGCGGCCTTGTCGATGATGGCCGCCTGGTGCGGCTGGAGATCCTGATAGCCCCATTCGGCCATCAGGGGCGCCCAGGGGTCCTGGACATGGGTGCGGATGCCCGACATCTCCTCGAGCACGGCGAGGCCGCAATAGGGCACATAGGTCGCCGAGTAGCCGCCCTCGTGGGTCATGACGAGGCGACCGCCGCACAACTCGTCGGCGGCCTCAAGCAGCATGCGGGTCATGGCGCGATAGGCATCCGAGGAGATCATCTGCCGGCCGAGCGGATCGACGCCCGAGCCGTCGAATCCGGAGGGCACGACGATCAGCTCCGGCCGGAAGCGTTTGAGCGCCGGCAGCACGACACGCTCGAAGGCAGCCACATAGGCGCCATTGCCCGAGCCGGGCGGCAGGGGAATGTTGATGTTGTAGCCCTGGCCGGCGCCCTGCCCGGTCTCGGCGAGGCTGCCTGAGGACGGCGGGAAGAGATTGTCCTGGTGCAGCGAGATCGTCAGCACGCCGGGATCGGCGTAGAAGGCCGACTGCGTGCCATTGCCGTGGTGAACGTCCCAGTCGACCGTCGCGACGCGCTTCAGCCCATGCTTCACGCGGGCATGATGGATGGCGACGACGGCATTGCCGAACAGGCAGAAGCCCATGGCGGTGGTGGCGGTGGCATGATGGCCGGGCGGGCGGATCAGCGCGTAGGCGTTGCGCACACGCCCCTCGATCACGGCGTCGAAGGCGACGATGGCGCCGCCTGCCGCCAGAAGCGCGATCTCGTAGCTGCCCTTGCCCATCGGCGTCAGATTCTTGCCGGCGTCGCCATAGCCGATCTCGCTCAGCGCCTTGATGTGGGCGATGTGCTCGCGGGTGTGGAAACGGGCGATCTCGTCGTCGGTCGCATAGCGCGGCTTCAGCATGACGAGATGGTCGCTGAGGCCCGACACCTCGACGAGATTGCGGAAACGGCGCTTGGTTTCGGGATTCTCGGCATGCTCGCCGGGCTGGATGGTGAGGCCGGGCTCGAACACCTGCGCCCAGTTCTGCGTGTTGTGCCAGAGATAGAGCTCGTGGAACACGAAGCCGGTCGCCATATCATCCCCCTTGGTCGTCACGGCAGGGAGCACGGCTCTCCATGCCAAGCGCCAGCAGGCCGGCGCCATTTCCTCTCCTGGTACGAAGCTACGATGCCCGACCGGAGGTGGCAACGACCGCGGGTCACTGGCGGAGCCGGTGGGCGGGCTCGGCGGCGATGATCGCGGCAGGACGCCGGCGCGCGTGATTCAGGAGCTTTCGGGCGGTACAGCGAGCGCCGGCATGGCCGGGCGGGACACAGCCCCGCGCGGCCGGCAGGCCAGAGATGCGCCGGCTGCACACTCGTCAGGCCTGCTCCGTCCGCCAACGGCTGGTGCGTTCGATGTGCCTCCTGGCGAGACGCTACCTCTCGCGCAAAGCCTCGGCGCGCAGTCGGGTGAAGGGCTTCATCAGATATTGCAGCACCGTGCGCTCGCCGGTCACCATGTCGACCTCGGCGACCATGCCGGGCATGATCGGCAGGCGCTTGCCGTTCCGCTCGAGATAGGCGCGGCTGGTGCGCACCTCGATCAGATAGTAGCTGTCGCCCTTCTCGGTGGTGATCGCATCGGCGCTGATGCGCTCGAGCCGCGCCTCGAGCGAGCCGTAGATGCCGTAGTCATAGGCGGAGATCTTCACGATCCCCTGCTGGCCGGGCCTGAGGAAGGCGACGTCGCGCGGCGTGATGCGCGCCTCGACGAGCAGCGTGTCGTCGACCGGCACGATCTCGACGATGTCGTTGCCCGGCCGCACGACCTGGCCGACCGTCGTCACGTGCAGGCGCTGGACGATGCCGCGCACGGGCGCGCGCAGATCGGTGCGGGCGACGCGATCGGCATCGGCGCGCATCGACTGCTCGATGGCGGCTAGATCCATATCGGTGGCGTTGAGCTCCTTCAGCGCGTCGGCGCGGAAGGTCGCCTTGCGTCCGTCGGCCTCGCTCGCGGCCTCGGCAGCGGCGGCCTCGAGCCGGGGAATGGCGAGGCGGGTCGCCTCGATGGAGCCTTCGAGCTCGACGATGCGGGCCTCGAGACGGAGCACCTCGACCTTGGCCGCGGCACCGCTCTCAAGGAGGGGGCGCGTCAGGTCGAGCTCGGCGCGGGCGAGGCGCAGCGACTCTTCCAGGGATGCAATGCGGGCGTGGCTCTCGGCCATTTCCTGACGGCGCTGGCTGACGCGCTCGGCCGACGTCGCGAGCGCCGAGGTGAGCGCGCTCTGCCGGGCCTCGTACTCGGCCATCTGGCGGGTGCTCGCCTCGGAATGGGAGGCGGCGAGATCGGCGGGCAGATCGGGGCTCGCGCCGGTCGCCTCGGCGATCAAGCGCGCACGCTTCAGCCTCAGCGCGGCGATCCTCTCGCGTGCCTCGTCGAGATTGGAGCCGAAGCCGGTCGGGTCGATCTGGATGAGCAGGTCGCCACGCTCGACGAGCGCGCCCTCGCCGGCATGTATCGCCTTGACGATGCCGCCCTCGAGGCTCTGCACGAGCTGGATGCGACTGGCGGGAATGACCCGGCCCTGGCCGATCGTCACCTCCTCGATGCGGGCGAAGGCCGCCCAGAGGACGAAGGCGGCAACGAGAGCGACGAGGGCGAGGGTGGCGGCATGGACGAGGCGAGGGGCACCGGCGAGCAGGTCGGCGCTGCTTGCGGTCGGATCGGCGAGACGACGGTGGGCGGCGAGGCCCGCGAGCGCCGGCGCGGATGCGGAAACAGAGACGTCGCTCATGCCCTCGTCTCCTGACGCAGGCGCGTGACGGTCGGCCCGAGCTGTCCACCGATCCGCTTCAGCACGTCGGCCTTGGGGCCATCGGCGACGATGCGGCCGCGATCGATCACGATCAGCCGCTCGACGAGCGGCAGGAGCGTGTGGCGATGCGTGACGAGGAGCAGCGTGCGACCGGCGATGGAGGCGGCGAGACGCTCGAGCACGACGCGCTCGGTCATCATGTCCATCTCGCTGGTCGGCTCATCGAGCAGCAGCAGCCGCGGTCGACCGACGAGTGCGCGCGCCAGCGCCAGCGATCGCTTCTGGCCACCGGAGAGACCGGCGCCACGTTCGCCGACCGGCGTGTCGAAGCCCTGGCCGAGCCGTCCGATCCAGGCGTCGGCGCCGGCCTCGCGCGCGGCGGCAATCATCTCGGCATCGCCCGTGCCCGGCCGGTGCATCAGGATGTTCTCGCGGATGGTGCCGCGAAACAGCGCGGCGTCCTGCGCCAGATAGCCGGTGCGCATCCTGAGCGAGACGGGATCGAGACCGCCGAGGCCGAGCCCGTCGATGAGGATGCGGCCCGACTGCGGCTCGTGGATATTGGCGATGAGCTTCAGCAGCGAGCTCTTGCCCGAGCCGATGGCACCGAGCACGCCGACACGCTCGCCGGGCGCGAGCGAGAAGCTGATGCCCTCGAGCGCTGCGGGCGTGTCCGGCAGGTAGCGGAACGTCACATCCTCGAAGGCGACGCTGCCGCGGATCGCAGGTACAGCAAGGAGGCGCGTCGAGGCCGGCCGCTCCTGGGGCGCGTCGAGGACGGTGCCGAGCGCCTTGCGCGCCTGACGAACCGAATGGAGGCGGCCGATCAGCGCGGCGACCTGGGCGATCGGCGACATGGCACGGCCGAGCAGCATCATCGAGCCCATCAGCGCGCCGGCGGTGATGACCCCCTCGCCGACCAGCGACACGCCGAGCACGACCATCGCGACGGTCGCCGCGGCCGTGCCCATGGCGACGATGTTCATGCCGAGCCCGGCGAGGAGCCGCATGGTGGTCGATTGGCGAAGCTGGTCGGCGACCGCGCGTTCCCATTTGGCCGCTGCCCAGCCTTCGGCCGCCGCCGCCTTGATGGTCTCGAGCCCGGTCAGGGCCTCGACCAGAACGGCGCTCTTGGCCGACATCTGGCGGAACGTGGTCTCGTGCAGACGCTCGAGCGGCCATTGCAGCACGAGCACGGCGAGGAAGAGCAGCGGCACCGCCACGAGCGGCACGACGACCAGCGGGCCGCCGATCAAGCCGATCATGGCGATGAAGAACAGCGCGAAGGGCAGATCGCCGAGCGCGGCGAGCGTGACAGAGGTGTTGAACTCGCGGATGGTCTCGATCTCGCGCAGCGTGTTCGCCTGCGATCCGACCGTCTGGCCGGCCCCGGTCAGACGGGCGCCGAGCACGCGATCATAGACGCGCATGGCGAGCACGAGATCGGCGCGCCGGCTCGCCGTGTCGATGAGGCTGGCACGCAGCGTCTTCAACACGAACTCGAATGTCATGGCGAGAAGCGCGCCGATGGCGAGCGCCGCCAGCGTCGTCTCGGCGTTGTTCGGCAGGACGCGGTCGTAGACGTTCATCGTGAAGAGCGGCACGGCGAGCGACAGCATGTTGAGCGCGATCGTCGCGACGATGGCCTGGCTGTAGAGCGCGCGATTGGCGATCACGATCCGCGGCGACAGAAACGCCGACGCCGCGCCATCGCCCGCCTCGAGGTTGGGGTTGGCCGGCCGCACGTGCAGAATGCGGTGATGGGCGAGCTCGCGGCGGGGAACACGCCTCGCAACCCCCTGCTGGTCGAACGGCATGATCTCGATGTCACCCCGCGCGGCCATGCCGGTCACGAGCGAGACGGAGCCGCCGGGCGCGATGGCGAGGGCCGGGCAATGGTGCGGCTTCAGCGCGCGCGCAGACAGGGGCCTCGCGCCGAGGCGAAGTCCGAGGCGTTCGGCGGCCTCCTCGATGCGGCTCGCGGCGAGGCGGCCGTCCTCGAGCGGGAGGCCGGCGATCGCCGTGGCGGGGTCGATGGAAAGCCCGTGGTGACGCGCGATGACGGCGAGGGCTTCGATGAGCGGATCGCGCGGACGCGGCTGAGCAGGGGCGTCGTCCGCCGGCGGCGCTGCTGAAACCGCCGCGTCCGGCGCGCCAAAGGCGCGTGCCACCTCGTCGATCAGTGCGCGCGCATTACCTGGTACCGGATGCTTCATCCTGCCTATCCCGTCCTGCCGGCACGCAAGGCATGCACGGCGAAGCCAGAATAGCTTGTAAGACGATCCTGCTTAAAAATCTGTGCCGGGAGGAGCCATTCCGGGAAACGCGCCGCCCGCCACGCCGCCGGCGCCTCGCGCCGGATGCGCGAGGCAGCGAGTTGGCGATCCAGATGATCGCGCGGCACTCAGGGCAACGGGAAACGCTCCAGATCGGGCTCGATCAACGCCTCCTCGGGCAGCGCGATGCCGAGCTCCGCGCACAAGACGCCCATCGTGCCAAGCAGCCGGTAGGCGTTGTACACATTGGCGAAGCGCTCGGTGACGAGATCGGCTTCGGCGGTAAAGATCTCGTTGCGCAGATCGAGAATGTCGAGCAGCGTGCGCTGGCCGATCTCGAACTGGCTGTCGTAGGCGGAGACGAGTGCGCGATTGCTCTCGAGCTGGCGCTCCAGATAGCCGGAGCGATCGGCCGCGGAATGCATGGCGAGCCAGGCGAGGCGCACCTCCTTCTCGATCACCCGCGCCGCGCTCGCCGCGATCGCCTCGGCCTGATCGACGCGGTGCTCGGCCTCGCGCACGCGGGCGGTGTCGATGCCGCCATTGTAGAGGTTCTTGCGCAGCACGACCATCGCCTGGAATTCGTCGTTGTCGCCGAAATTCACGTCGGAGTCGTTGCGGTGAAGCCCTGAGAACTCCAGGTCGAGGCGCGGATAGAACTCCGACCAGGCGGTACCGACAGCGGCCTCGGCGGCAAGAACGTCATGATGCACCGCCGCCAGCGACGGCGCCTCGATGCGGGCGCGCTCGACCGCCTCATCGACGGTTGCGGGCATCATCGCCATCGGCAGACCGACGCGGGCGAGATCGCTCGGCGCCTCGCCGACAACCGACACATAGAGCGCCATGGCATCGTAGTAGCGGCTGCGCGCCTCGACGAGCATGGCCTCGGCCGCGTCGACACGGGCACGCGCCTGCGTCACCTCGGCGCTGGCGGAGCGGCCAGCGCTGGCACGCGAGCGCACGCGCTCGAGAATCTCGCGCAGCGCCGCGACATTGCGCTCGGCGACATCGGCGACGGCGCCCGAACGCTGCACCTCGAGATAGGCCTGCACGGTCTGCAGTGCGATCGAGTTCGCGGTGTCGGCGACGCGATGGCGGGCGGATTCGACGCGACTGCCCTGGCGCGTCACCTCGTAGTGCGTCTTCCAGCCGTCGAAGACCGGGACAGACACATTGGCCGATACCTCGGTGTGCCAGGTATCGGCGGCATAGCCCGAGCCCGCGCTGCCAGTCTCGTCGCGCGTCAGATAGCCGGTACCCGCCTCGACATCGACCTTCGGGCGGCCGAGCCCCTTCGCGGCGGCCAGCTCCTCGTCGGTCGCAAGGCGGTTGGCCTGCAAGGCAGCCACCTCGGGATTCGACATCACCGCGCGCTGCACGACGCTCTGCAGCGTTTCACCCTGCGACTGCGTCACACCCGCAAGGTGGCAGATGCACGCGATTGCAAGACCCGCATTCAATCGTCCGATCCGAAACAGCATCATCTTTCGGGCCCCCCGCCCGCATCGCCCTCGATTCGGAGAAAATCTTTCCGCACACCCGGGCTCCCAGTCCAGAAACCTCAGGGCGAAAAGCTCACCTCGATCGAAGATGCGGTGGATAACCTCAGGAAGCGGGAAAGCAATCGCCCAGCAAGCGTATCCAATTCGCCGTTCCGCCGAAAAATCACATCGGCAGCAAATGGAAAGATATTGACGCGCAGCACACCGATTTTTGGCGCCAACGGGCGAATCGGCTCGCCTTCCGCTCGGGACGGACTGTCCCGCCCGGCCGATCGAGACAGCCGGGCGGGACGCGCGAAGGAAGTGCAGGCCTTACCCGCGAGCGTGACAGCAACTGCGCGCGGGGGCGCATGCGGCCCCTCAGGCGACGAGGTTGCCTTGCGCCTTCAGGACATTGAGGTCGAGACCGGTGACGCCCTCGATGGTGACGACATCGGGACTGCCGGCGAAATTGCCGGTTCCGCCCGCGTCGATCTTGACCGAGGTGTCGGCGCCGTTGTCGCTGACCTGCACGAAGTCGGCGATGTCGCTGACGCCCTCGACATAGCCCGGCAGCAGCTCGCTGAGATCGATCACGTCGCCGCTCGCCGTCGCGTCGAAGCCGCCGACGATGGTGTCGGTGGCCCCGGCATCATCGCCGGCGTGCCAGACAAAGTGATCGGAGCCGGCGCCGCCGTCGAGGATGTCGCTGCCGGTGCCGCCGGTCAGCGTGTCGTCGCCGTCGCCACCGACGAGACGGTCTGTCCCACCGCCGCCGGTCAGCAGATCCGCGCTCTCGAGGCCGAACAGGATGTCGCTGGCACCGCCACCGGTCAGCGCGTCGATGCCTGCCGATCCCTTCAGGAGATTCGGGATGGTGAGCTGGAACGAATCGGTCGCCGGCGTCGCCAGCACGTCGGTCGCATCGATGGTCACGACCGACATGGCGATCACATGCGTGCCACCGACGGCATCGGCGCCGATCGTGGCCTTCAGGGCATTCGACTGATCCTCGGTGCCGAGGAAGCGCCAGCTGCCGCTACCCAGATCGGTCACCGTTCCGCCGCCGTCGGCAAGGATCGAGACACCGCCGGGCACGCCGGAGAAATCGATCTGGACGAGCTCGGGCGGATTCTCGCCGGGCAGGTTGCCACGATGATCGTGGGTGCGGATGCTGAGATCGAGCGCGACCTCGAGCGATGTGTCGATGGCGACATTGTCGGCGAGGACCTCGACCTTGTCGGCCTTGGGCGCGACATCGACCACGAAACCGACCGAGGATTGCGCCTCGCTGCCGCCGTCGAGCTCGAGCGCGATCGCGGTCATTGTCAGCGCCATGCTACCGGAATAGTTGCGAGGTGGCGTGAACTCGAGGGTGGCGAGGCTCGCGACCGGAATGGTCCAGCTTCCATCGCCATTGTTCGAGCCGGCGGAGAAGAAGCTGTTGTCCGGCACGCCCGAGATCTTCACGGAGAGGACCTCGGCACCGTTGTCCGTGACGGTGTCGACGAGGCTCGCCGAAAGGCCGGCGAGTGCGATCGTGTCACCCTCGATGCCGGCGACCGACGCGGGTGCGGCAACCAGCGGCGCATCGGCCACGGCTGCCACATCGACCGTGAAGCTGCCGGTGCTCATGACGATGCTGTCGCCGTCATTGTCGTCGAGCGGCTCGACCGAGGCGGCCGCCACCTCGACGGTGACGGTACCATGCCAGTTCGCAGCCGGCACGATCTGAAGCGAGGGCACGTCGGCCGTCGGCACGCGGAAATAGCCGACGAGATTCGCGCCGGCGATGGATGCGTCCGCGTCCGTGCCGGTCACCACCGCATAGCCACCCGCCAGAGTTGCGCCCGAGGACAGCCGGACATAGGTATTGACATCGATCCACTCGCTGCCGTCGATGTCGATCTCGGCGAGCTGGATGCCGAGTGCCGTCGCCGTATCCTCGAGGCCCGCGGCGGGCGATGCCGTGATCGCGACGCCATCGGCGACCGGATCGACCTCGACCGGAACCGACATGGGCGAGGTCGTCGCCTTGACCAGCGATGCATTGGTGGCAACGCCCTCGATGGTGATCGTCATCGTGCCGGAGAAATCGGGCGGCGGCGAAATGGTGACGAGACCGAGATTGACGGCCGCGGCGCTCGCGACCCAGCGGCCGGTCTCGGGATTGAAACGCGCACCCGTAACCTCGGCGCCGGGGGGAAGATCGGAGATCATGATGGCGACCGAGGGGGCGGTCGTGTCGCCGGGCGCGGGCGCGACGATGACGCTCAGATCGAAAGAGCCGTCCTCATTGCAGGCATTGGCGCCGACGATGACGGATGGCGGCAGCGGCGGCGTGCCACCGCCTCCCGGCGTCGAGCTGACGATCACATCGAAATTCGCCGAAGCCGAGGCCGTGTCGCCGTCATTCTCGACGGCGATGGTCGTCAGCTTCAGATTGGCGGTGCCGGACGCGCCTGATGGCGTCTTGACGTGGAGACCGACGAGCTCGGCCGGCGTCAGGATCCAGGTACCGTCGCCATTGTCGAGACCGACGATGTGGCCGGCGCCGTCGGTGAAGCCGAGCGGTGGCGCGGTGCCGGGATTCAGCACCGACACGACATAGTAGACGTCCTCGGAAACCACGCGGCCGAGCGAGACGTCGGTATCGGTGGAGATACCGCCGAGGGTCAGCGCCAATTCGGTGCCAGAACTTCCCGAAGCCGAGCTTGCGAAGGCCGTCGGCGTGTCGGCCGTGCCGACGAGATCGATTGCAAGGTTTCCGGTCTCGACCTTGTCGACGCTGACAGTGCCGCCGCCGATCGTGGCGCTGTCGCGCACGACCGCCGCAACGGGAATGGAGAAATCGATGTTGGAATCGAGGAACAGATCGCCCGACAGCGCGACACCGGCAAGATCGGCGGCCGCCACGGTGATCGTGCCGGCGCCGGCATCGTATGTGAAGACGCCGGTGATGTGACCGGCGACCAATTCGTCCAGTCCGGCGCCGACACCTTCAAGGCTCTCGAGGCGGACGGCGATCCCGGCATCCGCGATGATGCCGCTCAGATCGAACGTGTAGCTGACGACCGTCTCCGAGCCGTCGTCGTCGACGAGCACGTGGTTGGCTGCACTGGCGAGGCTGATGCCGCCCGCGGCCTCGAGCGCGCCTTCGGTGACGGTCTCCCCCATACTCCAGGATGCGAAGCCGTCGACCGTCGCCGCATCGATGACGGGAGTGACCGCGATCGTCACCGGCCAGTCGGCCGATGTCGCCTGGTCGCCATCCATCTCCTGGGTGACGGCACGCAGCGTCACACCGGCGTAGGGATTCTCGCCGGAGAAATTGTGCACGGCGGGGAGACGCAACGTCTCCATGGCCGCGGCCGACACGCTCCAGGCGCCGCCACCCAGATAGATGACGCCGGATGGCACGTCGGAAGCAGGAATGACGCCGGCCGGCAAGCCCCCAAGGACGAATGACAACCGTTCCGAGCCGTCGGTATCGACAAGCAAATTGTTCATGTCGCCGCCGACGCTCGCCAGCACCGCCGCGCCGATGGCGATGTCCTGGTCCTCGTCGGAGCCGACGGACACGGTTCGCGTGCCCGGCTGGTCAGCGGCACCGGTGACCGAAACGTGGATGTCGTTGACGAAGGTCGCCGTCGATGACGAGGCGCCTGAAGCATCGGTGACGACGGTCGCAACCGTCAGCACGATGTCGCCGCTGAGGGCGGAGGAGTAGTTGGCCGGCGGCAGCACGGCGAGCGCGGCGACGTCGGCCATCGTCAAAGACCAGACACCGAAGCCGTCGGGCAGGATCTCGGCCCCGCCTTCGCCGAAGATGCGCGTGCCGGGCGGCACGACGCCCGTGAGCGATATCGCGGCCGTCTCCGAGCCGTCCTTGTCGGCGAGCGTCACGCTCATCGGCACTGGAATGAGCGTGTCCTCGGTGCCGACACCGTTGCCCTTGACGGTCGGCGCATCGATGACCGGGGTGACCACGACGTCGATGTGATCGACGACCGTCTCGGTCTTCGACGTTCCATCGGCACCACCGAAAGCGTCGTCGGCGAGCTCGATGCCGGTCGCGGCCTCCGTCGAGATGACCTCGACGGCGATCCCGTTCGTGCCCGTCAGCGATCCGGACCAGTTGGTGCGTGGCGTGAAAGTGATGCCGCCGTTGAGGAAGCCGTCGAGCAGGGCCTCGCGGGCCGCGCTGTCGGCACCAGCCGCGGTGACGAGGTAGACGCCATTGCCAAGACTCGAGAAAGTGACGCCGCCGGGAGCGCCGCCACTCAGGCTGCCGACCGGTCCGAGAGCGTCGGAGGGCACGGTGATGCGGACCGAAAGCGTCTCCGAGCCATCGGCATCGGCGCTGTTGCCCGGATCGATGACGAGGGCGAAGCCGGCGGAATCCTCGGCGATCGAGCCGAGCGGATCAACGACCGCGACGGTCGGCGTATCAGCCACGGCCTCGATGCGGATCGTGTGGCCGAAGGTCGTGTCCGTGGTGTCCGCCACGCCGCCATTGACGTCGAGCGCGGTCGCGGTGACGGTGACGAGGCCATTCAGATCGGTATTGGCCGGCCCGATCGTCACGGCGAAACCGGCGAGCGTCGCGCGGATGTCGGCCTCCGCCTGGGCGCGATCGACAATCGACAACAGGGCGACGTCGGCGGCGCCGGTAATGATGCTGCTGGTGATGGTGAAGGTCCGCGACGGCCCGTCGAAGGCGACCGCCGCACTGCCGACGGTCGCGCCCGGTGTCACCGTATAGGTGAGTGACGCGGTGTCCGCCGGGAAGCTCAGCGCCACCTGGCTCAGCGTCTCCGTCTCGGCATTGTTGCCGGTGCCGGTGCCCGCATCGGTCACACGAATTCCGGTCGTCGCGTCTGCGAGATCCGCACCGAAGGCGACGGCGCCGAGGTCCTCCACCCCGTGCGAAGCCGACGGCGTCGACAGCGGGTCGGCGACGGGATCGAAGGTGAGGGTGAGGGGCGATGCGGCCGTTGTGACCGTGACCGAGCCGCTCGAAGACGTGTCGACGATGACGCCGCGAACCGAGAGCGACATGGTTCCGCTGAAATTGGCGGGCGGCACGACATCGAGGGAGGAAAAGGCCGTGGCGGGAATGCGCAGCCAGCCGGCCGTCACCACCGAGCCGATGCTGCTGCCGGCCGACTGGAAGAGCGTGCCGGCGGGGTAGCTCGAAGTATCGATCTCGATGAACTGCTGCTCCGAGCCGTCCGGATCGGCGGGAATGGTGATCGAGAACGCGCCGAGCGAGAGGAGCGTGTCCTCGGTGCCGGTTGCGGCGGCCGGCAGGACGAGCGTGCTCGGCGTCTCGGGAACCGGATCGACCGGGATCACGAATGTGCGCACGAGCGAGGCGGTCGGTACCGAGATCTCGGTGCCGGCGACACCGGGTCCGGTGCTGTTCGGCTCGCTCGGATTGCTCTCGATCGACGTCGCGGTGACGCGGATGGTGATGTCCTCGCCATTGTCCGCGCCGGGTCTCACCTGCAGCGAGCCCATGGCCGCCTCGATGTCGGCGGCGGCGCCCGTCAGCGTGACGCGGCCCGCGACCGATGTGTCGAAGGTGACACCGGCGATGACACCGAACTGCACCTCGGGTGCCGCACCGCTGCCGGGCGTCGAGAACTGCACGACGACGCTCGCATAGCTCTCCGAGCCATCCGTGTCGTTGAGACCGACGGTGACCGGATAGGTGATGAAGCCCGAATCCTCGGCAACCGCGGGCTTGGTCGCCGCGCCAACGGTCAGGGTCGGCGTGTCGGCGACCGCCTGAACGGTCACGTCGTGGGAGAGCGTGAAGGCCGCCGTCGGGCTCGTTGCGCCATTGCTGTCGGTCGTGCTGCCATTGACGGTCACGGTGAAGTTGACGTCGCTGTCATCCGCCAGCGTCACCGAGAGCGAACCGATCACGGCGAGCACGTCGGCCGAGTTGGCACCCGATACGGTCACGGTTCCCGTCGCGAGATCGGTTGACGTCGTGACGCCGCCGATGGTCGTCCCGAATGTCAGTGCCTGCGCATCGAGGGGAAAGCCGGTCAGCGTCAGCGACAGCGATTGCGAGCCGTCCGCGTCGTCCATGGCAAGGCCGAGCCTCGCGCCGATCGACACGACGAGGTCGGGGTCGCTGGTGCTCGATGAGTTGTTGTTCTCCCGAACGATGGTGCTGGCATTGGCGAGCGTCGGCAGATCGGCGAGGGGATTGACCGTCACGTCGATGAAGGTGGTCGCAGTCTCGGTCTTGGAAGTCCCGTCGGCACCGCCATGGCTCGCGTCGGCGAGCTCGGAGCCGGTCGCCGCCTCGGTGGAGATGGCTTCGACCTTGATGCCCGACGTGCCCGTCAGCACGCCCGACCATTCGGCACGAGGACTGAATTTCAGGCCGCCGTTGAGGAAAGCGTCGAGCGCGGCCTCGCTGTCGGCCGGCGTCACAGCCGATGCCGTCACGACATAGACGCCGCCGCCGAGGTCGGTGACGACGATCCCGACGGGTGCCGCGCCGACCAGCGTGCCGATCGGGCCGCTGCCATCGGAGGGCACGGTGATGCGCACGGACAGTGTCTCGGAGCCGTCGTCGTCGGCGCTCCGGTCGGGACGTATGACGATGGATGCCGTGGTGTCCTCGTCGAGAACCAGGGCGTCGGCGCCGACGGCCGGCGTGTCGGCGACCGCCTGAACCACGATCGGATGCGTGAAGGTGTCGGTCTTGGTCGAGCCGTCGTTGTCCGACGTCACGACGGTGAGGCCGAGCGAGAAATTCGTGTCGGAATGAGCGGGCGCCGTGACGGCGAGCGTTGCGAGCGCGGCGCGGATGGCGGCCTCAGTGCCGCCAGACAGCGTGACGGTCTCGGCGCCCGTCGATACGAAGCTCTGCGGTGCGCCGGCGACATCGGTGTAGGCGATCGTGGCGCCGACGGGGAAGCCGTCGACCACGATGCTGGTGATCTGCTCGGTGCCGTCCGTGTCGATCTTGGTGATGGTGATGTCGGCGCCGATGATCGCGGCCTCGTCCTCGACGATCGTGGAGGCGGCGGTGGCGGTGACGCCGTCGGCGACGGCGGTGACGGTGATCGGCACCGCGAAGGTCTTCGAGGTCTCGGCGACCGACACCTGGCCGGCACCCGCCTCGCTCGGCGCGCTCTCGATGGTGGTGACGGTGACGCTGAGATCGAACTCGGTATCGAGATTCTGGCGCGCGCCGCCCGGCACGAAGACGAGCGTCAGATGCTGCAGCACGTCGTTGATCGCCGCGTCGGACGGGCCGGTCACGGTGTAGGTGCCGTCCGGATTCGCCGTCAGCGTGCCGGCGCCGAGCGAGGATTCGCTCAACGTAAAGCCGTCAGGCACGGCGGCAATGGCAACCGATTTGATGGTCTCGCTGCCGTCGGCGCTGTCGGGATGGCCGGCCGAGAGAGAAACGGCGATGTCGGTGTCCTCCAGACCCGTGCCGCTGCCGCTCAGGGTCGGCGTGTCGGCGACCGCCGCCACCGGTATGACGAAGGTCTGGGTGACCGCCGCCACAGGATCGGCGATCTCGTCGCCGACCGCGCCCGGTCCGCCGCTGTTCGGCTCGCTCGGATTGCTCTCGACGGCTGTCGCGGTGACGCGGACATTGATGTCGGCGTCATTCTCGGCGCCCGGACGGACCTGGAGCGACAGCATGGCGGCGTTGACGTCGCTCGCGGAGCCGGTCAGGACCACGCGACCGGCGACCGGCGTCGCGAATGTCACGCCGGCCGTGGTGGTGAACTGGATCTCCGGCTGGTTGCCGGCGCCGTCGCTCCAGAACTCGACGACCACGCTCGACCAGGTCTCCGAGCCGTCATTGTCGTTGAGCGCCGTCGTCACCGGATAGGAGACGAAGGGGGAATCCTCCAGGACCGCCGACTTGAGCGCTGCCCCGACATCCAGCGTCGGCGTGTCGACCACGGCCTCGACGCGTACGTCGTGACTGATCGTCGTCGTCTGCGCAGCAAGGTCGCCGACCTCGCTGACCGGCGCGTTCTCGTCGGTCGTCGCCGCGACGGTGAGCGTGAAGTTCTGGTCGCCATCCTCGGTGACGGTCGAACGCACCTGGGCGAGCGCGGCAAGGACGTCGGCAGCGACGGCGCCACCGAGCGTGAACGCTCCCGAGCCGGCATTGAAACTGGCGCTGACGCCGCCGGGGAGCACGAAGCCCGGCGCCATGAAGGCGGTGACGCCAGCGGGAAAGCCGGTGATGACGATCGTCAGGCTCTGCGAGCCGTCGAGATCGGTGAGCGAGAAGTCCGCGACGGTGTCGCCGTCGAGCGGGCTCTCCAGAATGTTGGCGCCGAGCGCGAAGGTGCCGTTCTCCTGAACGACCGAGCCGGAACTGGCGGCAACCACCGGATCGACCACGGGCGTGACGATGACGGTGATCGGAGCCTCGACCATGGCGACATCGTCGGCGGTCGGCTCGCCCGCCACCGTCGCCTCGGTCGCGGTGGCGATGATCGTCATGTTGTAGGTGCCGTGCGCCTCGGCCGGCGGATGGAACCAGACATTGCCGAGCGCCGCCGGGGCCACCTCGTAGGTCTTGGTGCCGTCGAGGGCGATGCCGAAGGTGTATTCGGCGCCCAGATCGTCGGTGAGGCGCACGTCGAAATCGACGCCGCTGATCATGATGCTCAGCGTCTCCGAGCCGTCGGTGTCGCGCAGCACGGCCGAGAGATCGTTCAGATGGACGGCGACGTCCTCGCGCGTCGTCTCGGTATCGCCCGTGACGATCGGCGCATCGGCGACGGCGTTGACGGTGATGACGTGGGAGCCGGTGGCGGCTACCGAGGAGAGTACGGCGCCGGTGTCGGGATCGACGTCCTGTCGCGTGACGGCGATCGAGACCGTGACGTCGCTCGCATCGTGATCGGGCGCACCGAAGGTGAAGGTGGCGAGCACCTGGCGGATGGCCGCCTCGAGAGCGGCGGGGTCCGCCGGCGGGTTACCCGGATCGACGGCGAGGGTGAAGGTGCCGGCGGGGCCAGCCGTCACCAGCACGCCCGTCGTATCGGTCCAGGTGACGCTGCCGCCCGCCGGAAAGCCCGACAGCGTGACGGCGCTCACGCCTTCCGAAACGTCGGCGGCATCGAACTCGCCCTTGTCGGCACTGCGCGAAAGCGCCGTCTCGATGGCGGCTCCGAACACGACCGAACCGGGAATGTTGGTGACGAACGGCGCCGAGCCGTCCGAGAGCACGGGGGCGCGGTCCTCGTCCTCATTGACGGTGGTCACGCTCGGCGCGAGCACGACCGCATCGAGGGCCGGCGCCACGACGACGTCGACGCTCGCCACGGTCGAGGGGGCCGCTGCCGTGGCGCCGCCGCCACCCGACAGATTGGCCTCGATGTTGAAGGCCTCGACGGTCAGCGTGAAGTCGGCGGCGCTCTGTGGCGGCGGCGTCACCGAAAGCTTGCCCTGAAGGAACGCGATCAGCGCATTGGTCGTCACGAAACTGGCATTCGTCTGGTCGAACAACACGCCGCCAGCGACGGCCGTCGCCGTGACGCCTGCGGGGAGATCTGCCGGGTTCCAGGAAATCGCGGCACCGGCCGGAAGACCGGTGATCGACACCTTGTCGAGCACTTCCGAGCCGTCCGTGTCGCCGAGCGTGACGGTGATCGGCAGAGCGAAGGTCGTATCCTCGATGCCGGAGGCGGCGCCGGAGATCGTCGGCTCGTCGCCGGCGGCGTCCGCCGTCACGGTGATGACATGGGTGAGACCGGTCGTGGTCACGGGCGCGGACTGCTCGGGCGCACCGAAGCGGTCGACCGTCGTCACGGCGAGCGACAGGGCAATGTCGACGTCGCTGTCGTCGGGCGGGGTGAGGGTGAGCTTGGCGAGCGCGGCGTCCATGTCGCCCTGGCTGCCGCCGGGAAGAAGCGACAGCGTTACTTCGCCTGCAACCGAGGTATCGACCGCGACATTGGGCGTCGCCGTGCCGGTGTCCAGCACCGCCCCGGCCGGGATACCGGTGACGACGATTCCGGTGATGGTCTCGGAGGAGGGACCGGAGGCGAGCGCCGAATTGTCATCGGTGCGCGTGAGGGTGATGTCGGCGCCGAAATTGACCGAGTGATCCTCGACGACCGTGCTCGCACCCGCGATGGTGACCGCATCGGCGACCGGATCGACCGTGACCGGCACCGCGAACGACCGGGTATCGCGCTCCGTCGTGATCTGTCCGCCGTCGAGATTGGTCTCGATAGTGGTGACGGCGACCGAAAGCGTGAAGTCGTCGTCGACATGGGTGCGCACACCGCCCGGCGCCGGCGTCAGGACGAGATTGGCGAGAACATCATTGATGGCGGCGTCGTTGGCGACCGGATCGGAGAGATCGGGTCCCGTGACGGTGACCGTGCCGTTGGGGTTGAGCGTGAGCGTCGCTGCCGTCGAGGTGCTGGTGAGGACAAAGCCGGTCGGAATGCCGCCGATGACGACGGTTTCGATCGCCTCCGACGCGGTCGCCTGCGAAGGATCGGTGTCGGAGCGGGCAACCGAGAAGGCGAGCGGGATCGGCTGATCCTCGAGACCGACGATCGGCGAGGGGATGTCGAGCGTCGCAGGGTCGGCAATGGCGGCGACGGCGATGTCGTGGCTTCCCGTCGAGGTGTTGGTCACGCCGTCGTTGTCGGTGGTCGTGACGGCGATCGAGAGCGTGATGTCGCGATCGCTGTCGGCAGGTGGCGTCAGCGTCAGGTCTGCGAGGGCGGCGAGCAGATCGGCCTCGGTGCCGCCGACCGTGCGCTCGATGGTGATCACCGGATTGCCGAGGCCATCGGTGGTGATGGTGACGACCGCGCCTGGAACGGCGGGCATCGTGCCGTCACCGGGATAGCCGATGGCGGCGCCGGTCGGCACGTCGGCGACGACGACCTTGGTAATGGTCTCCGAGCCGTCCGCCACGTCGTCGCGCGTGATGACGATGTTGGCGCCGAAATTGACGGTGTGGTCCTCGTCGACCGCGCTCGTTCCGGTGATCGTCGCGGGATCGAAGACGGCCTTGAACACGACGGGAATGGTGATGACGGTCTCGGCGGTCGGCACGGCGATCTCGCCGGCATCGCCTCCCGATGTCGTCGGATCGGTCTCGCGCGAGACGACGGTGACGGTCAGCGTGAAATCGTCGTCGGCATTGGCGGGCGGCACGATGACGAGGGCAGCGAGCGTCGCCTGGATGGCGGCCGTCGTGCCGGTGATCAGATAGCTGCCGTCGGGCTCGGGCGTCAGGCCCTGGAACGCGAAGCCGGGCGGCAATCCCTCGATCCGGACATGGTCGAGATTCTCGCTGCCGTCGGTGTCGGTCACGTCGACCGCGATGGGAAGCGGCAGGTTGGTGTCCTCGAGCCCCTCGACCGGCATGACGGCGGGCGACCCGCCGCCGTCGAGAACGACGATCGAGGGCGGATCGGCGACAGCGGCGACGGTGATGGTGTGCGCGACGACGAAGGTGCCGGTGACGCCGGCATCGTCGGTCGTGACGGTGATCGATAGCGGGATGTCGGCGTCGCTGTCCTTGGGCGGCGTCAACTGCAGCTTGGCGAGCGCATCGCGCAGATCGCTCTCGGTGCCGCCCGGCAGCAGGGTGAGCGACACCGTGCCGGCGAGCGCATCGTAGACGACATCGACACCCGGCGTCGGCGTGCCGGTGTCGAGCGTGCCGGTCAGCCCCGAGATCGTGAAGGCGGCGAAGTGCTCCGAGCCGTCCGTCGAATCGGCCTTGCTCAGCGCCGCCTCGATGGTGGCGCCGAAGGCGGCGGGCGTGTCCTCGTCGGTCGCCGTGATCGAACGCCCGCCACTGCCGGTCGGTCCGGCGCCTTCGTTCGGCGACAGCGTGACCTCGTCGGGCACCGGCGCGATGACGATCGAGAACGGCGTCGCCCGCTCGGCCTCGTCGCCGTTGGAGCGCTCGGTCGCGACCGCGACGAGGCGGAGGGGAATCGTGCCGTGCAGATCGGTCGGGGGAACGAAGACCGGGCCGCGCTCGAGCTCGCCACGCGTGAACACCCAGACGCCGCCGCCGAGATCGGTACCGACGGGCACGCCAACGCCGTTGGTGAAGCTCGCGCCGGGCGGCACCTTCTCGATGCGGTAGGTCAGCACCTCCGAGCCGTCGCGGTCGACGAGCGCGCCGCCGAGCCCGTCGAGCCTGACGGGCGTGTCCTCGTCGGTCGTGTAGGGCGTCGCAGGCGCGGTGACGTCGGGACGATCGGCGACCGCCTCGATCTCGATGGTTGCGGTCGAATGATACCGCTCGCCGGTGACGGGATCCTTGTAGGAGTAGGTGACGACGACGGTGCCGGAGAAATGCTCGGGTGGCGTAAAGGTGAAGTTGCCGCGGCCGTCGACCTTGAGGTCGCCGAGGGCGGGAGGATGCACGCGCAGATCGGTGTAGCCGTTCGGCAGCGTGTCGTTGTCGAGCAGATTGCCGCTGACCGCGTGATCCTCGCGAATGAGATAGAGCTCGTCGGCGGGCACCGGCGGCACGATCACGGCAGCGGCGCCGAGCAGGGACGATCCCGAGGCGCCCGAGGTCTCGCCGCCATGGGACGAATAGAGACGCCCGGAGCCGGTGCCGGGATGGTAGTCGTCGCCCATCGGCAGGAGATGGTCGAAGGCCTCGCCGACGGCCGCGACGCCGTCGATGCCGGTCTCGACGAACGAGCCCAGCGCGTCGAAGCGCGAGCGCACACCGACATTGTCGAGATCGAGATGGCTGTCGCCCGAATCGGGCTCGTCGAAGGGCTGAAGATGGCCGATGGCGCGGTCGATGTGCCCGGGATCGAAGGGCGTGTTGAAATCGGCGGTGGAGAGTGGCACGCCGCCGGGCGCGCCCGAGATCTGATTGCCGTCGTCGTCGAAGTCGATGTCCTCGTCGGCATCGTCGTCGACGGTCTCGTCGGAAACGTCGTCAGAGTCGTCGCCGGTATCGTCGCCGGTGTCGTCAATTGCCTCGTCCCCGCCGCCGTCCGCGCTTTCTGCGGTCGCGACGACCGTGCCCTCGCCGAGCGCCGCGCCCGTCCCGGAAAGCTCGCCGCCATCCTCGCCCATGACGGCGGCGATAGAGGCCTCGTCCACCGCCGCATGTCCATGCGCGCGCGAGGGGCGCTGCGCATCGCCCTCGGCATGGGCGTCGGTTGACACAAGTGCATCAGCGGAAGCATCGGACTTCAGCATGCGAGCGGCTCCAATGAGCAAAAGAACGGACAGGGCGCGTCGCCCCCGGCCAGGGGGACGCAGGGGACCAGGAAAACTCTTTCGGCTATCCGTAGATAAAATAATCTCTTTACAGTCTACAAATGGTTAATGGCGTTTCATTATTGAATTTCAATCCAAGATATATTGAGATTTTTCTCCGCCATTTTAAGTATATATTCTCCCGCGCGGGACGAATAGTGACTTTGGAAGCGGCGCCCGGCGGTCGCGGCGGGTCCAGGCGGACGACAGTCCAGCCAGGGCGGCGGCAGGGGCGCTCGGGCGCCGATGGCTGGAATGATTGCGCTCAGCCTTCGCGGGCGGCGAGATAGGCGTCGATGAGCTCGACGAGCCGGTCGCGGCCGAAGCTCGGACAATGGCCGGCATGGACGAGGGCGACCGGCAACTCGCGCAGCCGCCGCATGGTCCGGACATAATCCGTGCGCGAGGAATGATGGTAACTGTCGATCAGCTCGCCGTCGTAGATCGCATCGCCCGAGAACAGGATGCCCGTCGCCTTCTCGTAGAGACCGATCGAGCCGGGCGAGTGTCCCGGCAGATGCAGCACCTCGAAATGGCGGTCGCCGAGATCGACGACATCGCCATCCTCGACCTCGCGCGTCACACGGGCGGGACGGACGCGGAAGGTGGCGACGTCGTAGCCCGCGTGCGGCAGGGCGGTCAGCATCGGACCTTCGGTCGGATAGCCGGGGATGTGAATGGTGGCGAGATCGCGCGGATCGAACTCAGGCCCGACCAGCGACCATTCCTTGGTGGCGGTCCGCAGCCCGTCGGCCTCGAGGGTATGGGCGATCACGTCGGCGAACTCGTGGTGGCTGCCGATATGGTCGAGATGGACATGGGTGGCGACGGCGGTCACCGGCTTGTCGAGCAGGTCGCGCGCCGCCTCCTTCAGGCTCGCGACGCCAAGGCCGGTGTCGATGAAGAGATCGCGGTCGCGTCCACGCACATGCCAGATGTTGCAGCGCAGCAGCGGATCGACATGCGGCTCGGTCATGAAGGTGACGCCGTCCGACAGCCGCTCGATGTCGAACCAGCGCCCGGCTACCCTGACGGCCATTGTCCCTGCTCCCTCTCGCGCGCTCTCAGCGGCGCCCGAACAAGCGCTCGATATCGGCGAGCTTCAACTCCACATAGGTCGGGCGGCCATGATTGCACTGGCCGGAATGGGGTGTCACCTCCATATCGCGCAGGAGCGCGTTCATCTCCGGGCCGGTCAGGCGGCGGCCGGCACGGACCGAGCCGTGACAGGCCATGGTGGCGGCGACATGGGCGAGGCGGTCCTCGAGCGCGAAGGCGGCCCCGGTCTCGCGCAACTCGTCGGCGAGATCGCGGACCAGCCCCTTGATGTCGAGATCGCCGAGCATGGCCGGCGTCTCGCGCACCGCCACGGCCTCGCGCCCGAACCGCTCGAGGACGAGGCCGAGGCCGGCCAGATCCCCGGCCCGTTCGGCGAGGCGCGCGGCATCGTCCTCGCCGATCTCGACGATCTCGGGGATCAGCAGCATCTGGCGCCTGACACCACCTTGGGCGAGCGCGGCCTTCAGACGCTCGTAGACGAGGCGCTCGTGGGCGGCGTGCTGGTCGACGATGACGAGGGAATCGGCGGTCTCGGCGATGATGTAGTTGAGATGGAGCTGGGCGCGGGCGGCGCCGAGCGGATGGCCGGCGGGGGCGGCGAGTTCGGCCTCGTCGGAGGCGCGGGTGTCGGCGGAGGGGCTCGAGAGGCCGTCGAGGGGCGCCTGCATGGCCTCGCCGAAGCCGCGCGGCAGGCCGCCGGAGGGGGAGTTGGTGGGGTAGGCGCCGCGTCCGCCGCGCCAGACGCCGCCGAGGGCACCGGCCGGCGAGGAGCGCGCCTCGGCAGGGGCGCTCCCGACCTCGCCCGCCGTCCAGTCATGCACCGGGGCGGCCGCGGCCGACAGCCGGCCGAGCGCCGCGACACCGCCGGCGAGGGTGGCGCGATGGCCGGCCGCGGCCAGGACGTCACGCAATGCCGCGATGATGAGCCCGCGGATGAGGGCCTGGTCGCGGAAGCGCACCTCGGTCTTGGCGGGATGCACGTTGACGTCGACTTCCTCGGGCGGAACATCGAGGAAGAGCGCCAGCATCGGGTGGCGGCCCTTCGGCAGGAAATCGCCGTAGGTGGCGCGCACCGCACCGACGACGAGGCGGTCGCGCACCGGCCGGCCGTTGACGAAGAGATGCTGCATGTCGGCGGTGGCGCGGTGCAGGGTCGGCACGCCGGCGAAGCCGAACAGGCGCACACCCTCGCGCGCGGCCATCACTTCGAGCGCATCGTCCATGAACTCGCGGCCCATGATGCGGCCGAGACGGGCGAGCAGCCCGCCGGCGCCCGCCGGCTCGGGATCGAGGCGCAGGCCGACGCGCTCGCCGGTCTGCAGCGTGAAGCCCTTGTCGGGATGCGCCATGGCGAGGCGGCGGACGACGTCGGAGATCGCCAGGGTTTCGGCGCGCTCCGACTTCATGAATTTCAGCCGCGCGGGGGTCGCCGAGAAGAGATCCGTCACCTCGACGATGGTGCCGCGATTGACGGCGGCCGGCCCGACCGCCGATTTCGCGCCGCGGTCGACGACGATGCGGGCGCCCTCGCCGTCGGCCTTGCGCGTGGCGATGGCGAGCCGGGCGATCGAACCGATCGAGGGCAGGGCCTCGCCCCTGAAGCCGAGGGTGCGGATGGCGAGCAGGTCCTCGCCGTCGAGCTTGGAGGTGGCGTGACGCTCGACACAGAGGGCGAGGTCGGCGGCGTCCATGCCCGAGCCGTCGTCGGCGACACGGATCAGCGACAGACCGCCCGAGGCCGCCAGCACCTCGATATGGCGGGCACCGGCGTCGATGGCGTTCTCGACGAGTTCCTTGACGACGCTCGCCGGCCGCTCGACGACCTCGCCGGCGGCAATGCGGTTGACCGTCTCGGGGGCGAGCTGGCGGATGGCCATCAGGCGTCTCTCCCAGGGGCAAGGGGCCCTCAGGCCGGGCCGGTCAGCCGCTTTCGCGCGAGGCGCTTGCCGATCTCGACGGCCGGCTGGTCGAAGGGATCGATGCCGATGAGGCGTGCCGCCAGAATGGTCTCGAGCATGAAATGCATGAGGAGGGCGCCGATGCATTCCTCGTCGATCCGGGCGAGCTCGACGACGCGAACGGGACGGCCGGCACCGATCAGGGCATCGGGTATGGCACGGGACTGAGCCGCGACCAGATCGCCGATGCTTCTTCCAGCCAGATAGTCGATTCCCGCCATCGCCGCGAGTGCGCCCTCGACGATCGGCCCCGGCACGGGGGAGGCCTCCCGCAGCACGGTGATCAGATGGTGGCGTGGTCCGTCCATCAGGAGCTGGAGCTGGCTGTGCTGATCGACCGGGCCGAGGGCGGCGAGGGGTGTCGTGCCCCGGCCCTGCTTGCCGAGGCTCTCGGCCCAGAGCTGGGCGAACCAGGCGGCGAAGCGTTCGAGCCGGTCGGCGTAGGGCATCATGACCTCGACGACGACGCCCCGGCCGGAGGCGAGCGCGACGGCGACCGCGGCGCCGACGGCGGGGGGAAAATCGGCCGGGCGGGCGCAGGAGCGCAGCCGGTCGAGCAGGCCGGCGGCGCCGCGGCGGACGGCCCGCGGGTCGAGCCCCATGGCGATGGCTGGCAGAAGGCCGACATTGGTCAGCACCGAGAAGCGGCCGCCGACGCCCGGATCATGGTCGAGGGTCGCGATGTTGAAACCGGCGAGAAGGCGCTTCAGGCCGTTCGGCCCGGCGGCGGTGTCGGGCTCGGTCAGGCCGAGGAAGAGCGCGGCGGGATCGAGGCCGGGATGGCGGGCACGGACGGCCGAGAGCGCGGCGATGGTCTGGACGAGGGTCTCGGCCGTGCCGCCGGATTTCGAGATGGCGACGAAGCGGCAGGTCGGCAGATCGGCGACGCCGAGGAAGCGTTCGAGGGAAAGGGCGTCGAGATTGTCGAAGAAGAGGACGCGCGGCCGGGGTCCGCAGGTCTCGCCCGGCACGCCCCAGCCGGAAATCTGGGCAAGCGTCTGGCCGCCGAGGCTCGAGCCGCCGGTGCCGAGGAAGACGATGGTCGAGGCCCCCTCGGCGAGGCGCCTCATCGCCGCTTCGGCGGGGGCGATGTCTTCGTCGCGGCGGGGTACGGCCAGAAGGGGGATCGCACCCGTCTCGGCGTCGCGCCGGAGCTGATCGAGCGGAGCCTCGAGGGCGGCGAGCTGTCGCGAAAGCTCGCCCCGTTCAAGGCCGTGCCGGCCGAGGGCCGATGCGAGGCAGCCTTCGATCGACTGGCTATAGGGCTCGGTCGTCGGCGCCATGGTTCCTCCGGCCTCAGCGGTCGGGGCCACGGGCTGCGGCCCGGACGGGGCCCGTTGGGTCAACTATCCCGCGACTCGGGGGGCCGGCTCAAGCCCCCCGACAGGAAGGTCACGGACGTATCCCCCGTCAGCCACCTTCGCCCGCCGAGGCCGGCACGAGACCGGTCGGCTTGCCGACCACGGTGACGATCAGGTTCTCGGGCTTCAGGAAGCGGCGGGCGACGCGGCGGATGTCCTCCAGCGTGACAGCCTCGACCATGCCATTGCGGTTGTCGACATAGTCGATGCCCAGATCGTCGAACTGGATGCCGAGCAGCTGGCCGGCGATGCGCTGGCTGGAGGAGAACCGCAGGGCGTAGGAGCCGGTCAGATACTGCTTGGCGTCGGCCAAGTCCTTGTCGCTCGGACCTTCCTCGGCCATCCGCTTCAGCACGTCGCGGATCACGTCGAGCGACTGGCCGATGCCCTCGTTCTTGGTGGCGACGCCGCCGACATAGATCGACGAGCGCTGGTAGGTCTGGAGATAGCTGTAGACGGAATAGGCGAGGCCGCGCTTCTCGCGCACCTCCTCCATCAGCTTGGAGGAGAAGCCGCCGCCGCCGATGATGTAGTTGAGGACGAAGGCCGCCATGAAGTCGGGGTCCTTGCGGTCGATGGCGCCGAAGCCGAACTGGGCGACGGCCTGCGGCACGTCCATCTGCACGACCTCCCGATGTTCGCCGGTGCCGGGCTCGAAGGCGGGCACGTCGACGAGCGCGGCCTTGGCCGCAAGACCGCCGAACACGGTGTCCAGCAGGGGGCCGAGGCGCGCCGCGTCGATGTCGCCGACGACGGCGACGAGCAGGTTGTCGCGGGCAAAGACGCGCGAGCGGTAGGCCTCCAGGTCCTTTGCCGTCACGGCGGCGACCGACTGGGCGGTGCCGCTCACCGGCAGGGCATAGGGATGGCCGCCGAAGGCGAGCCGGTACCAGGCGGCGTTGGCCACCTTGTCGGGGTCCTGGGCGTCGAAAGCGATCGAAGCGAGAAGCTGAGCGCGCATGCGCTCGATCGGTTCGGCGTCGAAGCGGGGCTTGGTCAGCGCCAGGGCCAGCATCCGTGCCCCATCGTCGAGCGTGTCGGTCAGCGACTGGAAGGATCCGGTGAACGAATCCCGGTCGGCGCCGAAGGACATCTTGACGGCAAGATCCTCGAGCCGCTCCTGGAAGGCGGCGGAGTCGATGTCGCCGGCGCCCTCGTCGAGCATGGCGGTGAGGAAATTGGCGACGCCGCCGCGGTCGGCGGGGTCCTGCGATGAGCCGCCGGTGAAGCCGAACGACATGGTGACGAGCGGCAGGCTGTGCTCCTCGACGAGCCAGGCCTTGATGCCGCCGGGGCTGGTGACTTCGGTAATCTTCATGGCAGCAGCCGGACCCGTGGGGAGAAGGCCGGCGAGAAAGCCGGCGAGGAGGATGGCGACGAGCGCGAAGGCTCGCCTTGGGGGGATGAGGGACATCGCGGGGGATACCTCGTTGACGCTGTTCACCAGCCCGTTCGCTCAGCCACCGCTCGAGGCAGGCGTCGCCTCGGCTCCGGCGGCCGGCGACGGCCTCAGGAAGCCCGTCACCGAATCGCGGACATCGAGATAGGCGGTGGCCTTCATGATGTCCTCGAGCGTGACGGCGCGGATGCGGTCGGGCCAGGCCTCGATATCCTCGATGGTCTGACCGGTGGCGAGGCCCCAGCCGTAGCGGCGCGCGAGATTGGTCAGGCTGTCGGCCTCATAGACATAGTCGGCGATGTAGGAGCGCTTGGCGCGCTCGAGCTCGGCCTCGGTGATGCCGTCCCTGACGACCTCTGCGATCACACGGTCGATGGAGGCCTCGACATCCTCCAGCGTGGCGTCTGGGGCGGCGATCGCATAGAGCGAGATGCGCGCACCGTCGAGGCCCGTCGAGGTGAAATAGCCGCCGACGCTCGCCGCCTTGCGCTCGCCGACGACGAGCGCCTTGTAGAGCCGGCTGGTCGGTCCGGAGGCCAGCACCTTGACGAGCAGGTCGATCGCCTCGGCCTCGCCGGGCTTGGCGGTCGAGTAGCTCGGCGCCTGGTAGTCGCGCTCGAAGGTCGGCTGGCCGGCGCGCGGGTCGGTCAGGTCGACGCGGCGGGGGGCGACGGCGTGCGGCTCGGTCGGACGCTTGGCGCGGGCGACATCGGGGTTGGCGGGGATCTTGCCGTAGGTGTCGCGGGCGAGTTGCATCACCTCATCGGGCTCGACGTCGCCGGCGACGACCAGGATGGCATTGTTGGGCGCGTAGAAGCGGCGGTAGTAGGCGAGCGCATTGGCGCGCGAGAGGGCGGCGATCTCGTGCTGCCAGCCGATCACCGGAATGCGATAGGGGTGATTGAGGTAGAGCGCGGCCATCATCTGCTCGGAGAGGATGCTCGAGGGGTTGTTGTCGACCCGCATGCGCCGCTCCTCGAGGATGACGTCGCGCTCGGTCAGCACGTCCTTCTCGTCGAGACGGAGATTGACCATGCGGTCGGCCTCCATCTGCATGACCAGCGGCAGCCGCTCGCGGGCGACGCTCTGGTAGTAGGCGGTGACGTCGTTGTTGGTGAAGGCGTTGTCCTGGCCGCCGTTCCTGGCGATGATCTTGGAGAACTCGCCGACCGGAATCTGCTCGGTGCCCTTGAACATCAGATGCTCGAGGAAGTGGGCGATGCCGGATTCGCCCGGCGGCTCGTCGGCGCCGCCGACCTTGTACCAGACCATGTGATTGACGATCGGCGCCCGGTGGTCGGGGATCACCACGACCTGCAGGCCGTTGTCGAGAACGCCGAGAACGGCCCGCGGCTCGGCGGCGACGGCGTGAGCGGAGCGAAGTGCGGTTGCGGCCATGGTCACCAGCGTGAGGACGAGGGAGAGGAGGGCGAGGCGGGCAATCGAGCCCGATGACAGGGGGCGGCGCGTGACAGGGTTCATTCGTGACGCCTTCGAGTGGGCCCGGGCCGGACCCGGCGCGACGGCCGCCCATCCGCCCGGGAGGGGAGGCTCCCGGCCGGGCATCGGGAGGGCGGCGACAAATGCCGGCGTGGCCGGTCGGGCGCGATGGGACATGATCGGATTGTGTCCGATGGGCCGCGCCCGCAGTCAAATTACTTATCGTTCATGCTTCGTCGCAGGAGTGTTGCCGTCAGGCATATGGCGACACCGGCCACCCACCGGCCACCCGATGGCCGGGTTGACCCGGCCAGACTCCGTCGGCCGCGGCCGCTCCATTGCTTCAGGAGACCGCGATCAATGAGGGCAAGACGTCACTCTTGGGGGCAAGAAACTCACTGGGGGGTCGACGCGGCGCCGGTGGAGGTGCCGGCGGGCAGGCTGGCCGGCGAGCCCGTTTCCTCGACCAGCGTATCGGGCTGCTCGATCCCGGAGTTGAACAGCATGGTCCAGATGCTGCCGCAGCCGGAATCCTTCAGATCGCCCTCGGCCGCGGCCTGACGCTTGTAGGCGCCGGAGGAGCACTTCTCCTTACGGTCGGCCTCCTCGCGCGCCTTCATGGCCGCCATCTGCTTCTCGGGATCGGACGGCCATTGCGGGTCGGCCGTCGCGACCGCGCTCGGCGCCGCGCCGGTGCCCGGCTCGGGCAGGTCGCTGGTCGGAGGCACGACGAGGCCGGTGCGCTCGGCGACCACAGGGTCGGCCTTGCGCTTGGAGAGGGCCGAGCCGCTGACGCCCATGGCGTCGAAGATCTTGCCGTTCAACTCGACGCCGTCGGCGCAGCCCATGAGGGCAAAGCCGGCCACGACGGCGGGCGCCACTTTGAGCAGGTGGCGAATCCGTAGGGCCCGGCGCGTCCGGGAGGCCTCGTTCAGGTGATGCATGGTTCGTCGAACTCCCGGCGGTTGAACCATCGGTCCCGTCTCCGGCGATGCCGCGACGGTCACGACCCTCCTGACCTAAGGCTCCGGAATTATGTTGTCTTTGCGGCGCTTTGCCGACTCGTCCAGAGCGAGTCATACAGCAACAGGAGCACGCCGGCAACGATCGCCACGTCGGCGATGTTGAACACGTACCAGTTGAAATCGAAGGCATGCAGCAGGAAGAAATCGGCGACGCCGCCGAGCCGGACCCGGTCGATGGCATTGCCGAGCGCGCCGCCGATCAGGAGGCCGATGGCCACCGCCTTCATCGCCGTCGTCGCCCGGGAAAGCCAGACGAGCAAGAGGATCGCGACGAGCACGGAGAAGGCGGCGAGCAGAAGCTGGCCGGTCTTGCTCGACTGCTCGAACAGGCCATAGCTGATGCCCGGATTGAGCACGAAGACGAGGTCGAGGAAGGGCGTCAGCGTCACCCGGCCGCGATCGGCGATGTCGAAGACCTCGAGCATGTAGAGCTTGTGCGCCTGATCGGCGAGGAGGGCGAAAATGGCCAACCCAGGCCGAGGCCGAGCCGCCCGCCCGCAGACGTCGCCCCTGCCATCAGCTCCGCCCCCGGCCGGCGGGCCGCCCGTCGATCTCGCGCATGGCGGCGGCATCGCGAAGCGAGAGCGTCGGATAGTCGGGATCGCTGCCGACCTCGGGCAGGACGCGCCAGGAGCGCTCGCATTTGCGCCCCTCGGCGCGGCGCGGCTCGACGGCCACATGCCGCACCTCGTCGGAGCGGAAGGCATCCTTGGGCAGCTTGCCGACCTTCAGGGTCGCCTGGCTGGTGATGCACAGCTCGGCAAGATCGATGCCGTCCAGCACCGCGGCGGTCTCAGCATCGTCGATGGTGATGACGGGAGCGGCCTCGAGGCTCGAGCCGATCCGCTTCTCGCGGCGCTCGATCTCGAGCGCGCCGGTGACGGCCGAGCGGATGCGGCGGACGGCCTCCCATTTGTCGGCGAGCTTCTCGTTGCGCCAGGAGCGCGGCAGTTTCGGCAGCGTCTCCAGATGCACCGAGCCGGCCTCGTCCGGGTAGCGGCTCTGCCAGGCCTCCTCGGCGGTGAAGCAGAGGATCGGCGCCAGCCAGACGGTGACGCAACGAAAGATCTGCTCGATGACGGCGAGCGCGGCCCGGCGCTTCCCGCTCGAGGGCGGATCGCAATAGAGGGTGTCTTTGCGGATGTCGAAATAGAAGGCCGACAGAGCCGTGTTCATGAAAGGGGCGAGCGTGCCGATCACCGTCTTGTAGTCGTAGGCGGCATAGGCGGCCTCGACCGTCTCGCCGATCTCGTGGAGGCGATGCAGCATGAGCTGCTCGAGCTCTGGATAGTGCTTGGGCGCCTTCAGCTTTCCGCCGGTCTCGTGATGGGCGAGGGTGCCGAGCATCCAGCGCAAGGTGTTGCGGATCTTGCGATAGGACTCGACGAAGGTCTTCAGGATCTCCGGGCCGATGCGCAGATCGTCGGAATAGTCCGAGGCGCCAACCCAGAGCCTCAGGATATCGGCGCCGGACTGCTTGATGACGTCCTGCGGCGCCACCGTGTTGCCGAGCGATTTCGACATCTTCTGCCCCTTCTCGTCGAGCACGAAGCCGTGCGTCAGCACGACGTCGAAGGGGGCGCGGCCGCGCGTGCCGCAGCTCTCGAGCAGCGAGGAGTGGAACCAGCCGCGATGCTGGTCGGAGCCTTCCAGATACATCACGCGGTCGCGGCCGCCGTCGCGGACGCGCTTGAGGCCGGCAAGGCCGGGGAAGGCCTCGGGGTCCTCGAGGGTGAAAGCGTGCGTCGAGCCGGACTCGAACCACACGTCGAGAATGTCGGTCACCTGGTCCCATTCGGCGGGATCATCGACGAGACCGTCGAGGAACCGCTCGCGGGCGCCGTCGGCGAACCAGGCCTCGACGCCGTCGCGGGCCATCGCCGAGGTGATGCGCTCGACGAGCGACCTGGACAGCTTCGCCCGTTGCTTCGTGCCGTTGGGCAGCACCTCGCCGGTCTCGCGATGGACGAAGACGGTGATCGGCACGCCCCAGGCGCGCTGGCGCGACAGCACCCAGTCGGGTTTGGCCTCGATCATGCCGGTGATGCGGTTCTCGCCCACCGCCGGCACCCATTCGGTGTCCTTGATGGCCTTCAATGCACGAAAACGGAGAGTATCCACCTTTGCATTCAGGTGACCGTCTCCAATTCTAGCCTCTCCAGCAAAAAGCAGGTCGATCCCCTCATCCGTGATCGCCTTGTCCATGGCGATGAACCATTGGGGCGTATTGCGGAAGATGACCGGTTTCTTGGAGCGCCAGGAATGCGGGTACTGGTGCTTCAGGCGCCCACGCGCGATGAGGGCGCCCGCGGCGACGAGCGCCTTGATGACAGCGTCGTTGGCGTCGCCCTTGTTGCCCTTGTCGTCGATGACGCGGTGCCCGGTGAAGCCGGGGGCATCCTTGGTGAAGCAGCCGTCGGCATCGACGGTGAAGGGGATCGCGGTATCGATGCCGCGCGCCTGCAGCTCGCGCCCGCTGGCGGTCCAGATGTCGAAGTCCTCGCGGCCGTGCCCCGGCGCGGTGTGGACGAAGCCGGTACCGGTGTCGTCGGAGACGTGGTCGCCGTCGAGGAGGGGGATGTCGAAGGCGTAGCCGCCGGCGAGGCCGCGCAAGGGGTGGGCGCAGGTGATCGCCTCGAGTTCGTCGACGGCGACGGCACCGAGCTTGCGGAACTCCTCGACCTTCGCCGCCTTCATGACCTCGGCGGCGAGCGTATCGGCGAGGACGAGCTTGTCACCGGCCTTGGCCCAATTGCCGTCCGGCGCCTTCGTCACCTCGTAGAGGCCGTAGGCGATACGCGACGAATAGGCGATGGCGCGGTTGCCGGGGATGGTCCAGGGCGTCGTCGTCCAGATGACGATCGAGGCGCCCAACAGACGCCCGACGAGATCGTGTGCGCCCGGCTCTGCTCCCTTTTCACGAACGATAGCGCCCGAGCCGCCAGCGTGGTCCGGGACGACCGGAAACTTCACCCAGATCGTGTCCGACTGGTAGTCGTGGTACTCGACCTCGGCCTCGGCAAGGGCGGTGCGCTCGACGACCGACCACATGACGGGCTTGGAGCCGCGATAGAGCAGGCCGTTCAGCGCGAATTTCATGAGCTCGCCGGCGATGGTCGCCTCGGCCTTCGGCGCCATGGTCATATAGGGGTGGTCCCAGTCGCCGACGACGCCGAGCCGCTTGAACTCCTCGCGCTGGACGTTCAGCCAGTGGGTGGCGAAGTCGCGGCATTCCTTGCGGAACTCGGCCGCCGGCACGTCGTCCTTGGACTTGCCTTTGGCGCGATACTGCTCCTCGATCTTCCATTCGATGGGCAGGCCATGGCAGTCCCAGCCCGGCACATAGTTGGAATCCTTGCCGAGAAGCTGCTGCGAGCGGACCACCAGATCCTTCAGGATCTTGTTGAGCGCCGTGCCGATATGGATGTTGCCGTTGGCATAGGGCGGGCCGTCGTGGAGCAGGAACTTGTCGCGGCCCTTGGAGGTCTCGCGCAGGCGCTCATAGAGCCCCATGCGCTCCCAGCGCTCGAGCAGCCGGGGCTCGAGGGCAGGCAATCCGGCCTTCATCGGGAAATCGGTCTTGGGCAGGAAGAGGGTCTCGCTCCAGTCGCGGCCGGAGGTGCCTTCCATGGCGGTCGCCTCGGGGACGCTGCGCGCGCCGTATCTCTCGCCTTCGTGCCGGCGGCGGGCCGGACCGGTTTCTTCTCTGACATATCCTGGACCTTCGCGGGAGACGCGGCTCGGCGCCTGTCGTTCTGGCCGAGGTTCTAGAGCATGTTCGACCCGGATGGAATCGCATCGATGGGGTCGAACGCACGGCGAGCCAGTGGGGCGAGACGGGTGGGAGGAGACGGGGGGCGCGAGCCTGGCGAGAGGTCTCGGCCGAGATCCGTGCCGAAATCTGTCCGGCCCGGCGCGCCTTGGAACGGAACGCGGCCACCGACGTCGTCCTGCCGCCCCGAAGCTCCAGAGGAGTTCGGGACGGCAGGAGGGCGCACCCCGTGCCCGCCACACGGGGGTGCAGCCGATCGATCCTGCCCTTGAAGCCCTCAAGGCGGGACCGAAACCGAAGGTCGCAGGCGCACGCGAGGCCCCGACCAAGACCAGAAGCGAGGGATCCAAGGCCCTCGCCCGAAACGGCGGTCACGAAACGGTTCGTGACGGCTCCGGATTGCTCACCGTCAGACCGTCATCCACCGTCGGCCCCTGACCGACCGCAAGACCGTGACCGACCGCAAGACCCTGACCGACCGCCAGAGCGTGTTCGACCGCCAGAGCGTCTTCGCAACACCGTCGCAAAGCGATGGCATGATCGATCGAGGCTGCTTGCAGGATGGCGAGCAGAGACCGCTACGGGACATGCCCCGCGTGCTACGTTCTGGTTCGCCTGCCCCACCCCGTCAGAAATAGACGTAGACGAGAGCCGTCCCGACCAGGAGCGTGAAGCCGGCCGTTATGACCGAGCTCGTGACAAATGCGCGCAGCAGCTCACTCGACATGACTCGTTACCCCGCTCGCTATCGACGCCGGGCAACATCCCTCTCCGCCCGGAGCCGCAGTTGATTTCGATACTCGCGGGCCGCATCGGCATTTGCCCTCACCGATCCGGCCCCCGATCCTGCGCGCGAGGACGACGCCACCGACGGCGAACCCGCTCACAAGACAGGGGAAAAAATGCGCCGGGAGCTCCGCCGGGGTCTATCCGTAGAGTCACGCAATGCGCCGTGTGCCTGTGGAAAAGTCCACAAATGCCACAGCCCGCCGACAGGAAAGTCCGGTGCACCCGGCGCAAATAAGTTGCATATTTACGCCTATTGCAACCAATGATTGCAAAACTAGGTGATCCCCTTGCCCAACCCCACCTCGACGGCGAGACGGATCATCTCGGCGAAACTCCTGACGCCGAGGCGCTGCATCATGCGTGAGCGGTGCACCTCGACGGTCCGCGGGCTGATGCCGAGGATCTGCGCCACCGATTTGTTGGGATGGCCGAGCAAGAGAAGGCGCAGGACCTCGAGCTCGCGCGGGGACAGGAGCTGCAGGACATCGCCCCGGCGCCGGTCGCCGCCGCCCGTCTGAGGCGGCCGGGTGGTCGCCGACAGGGCGTCGGAGATGGCATCGACGATGGGCCGGTCCGCGGCCCCGTCGCGCTGGAAGACCGGCCGCCCGCTTTTGATCGCATCGACGGTCTCGACGATTGGGGTGGCCGCCGAGACGATCACGGCGGCCAGATCGGGCCGGCGGCTGGCGACCGCGGGCACGACCTGAAGCGTCTCGGCAAGCCGGTCGGAAACCTGGATCAGCACGCAGCCCTGAGGCAGTTCCTCGAGGACGGTCAGAAAGCGCGACACGCTGCCGAATGCGGCCGCCTCGAAGCCCGAAGCGGTCAGATGATCGACCGTGCGGCTCCGTCGTTCGACGTCGTCGTCAAGAACATAGACGCGGCGCTGGTCTTTCCCGGTCATGTCTCGCATTCGGCGCTAGAGAACGAGCATTACCGTCGCGGCGGCCGCTCACGGACGGAAGTCCGCCCCACATTAGCAGGTGGTTAGTCGGATTGCGGAGCGCTTGGCCAGCTAGTGATTACACGTAAACAGAACCTCCCTGCACCCGTCGCAACCGAGAGATCAGCCGGGCGGTACGTCGCCGTGCGGCAAATGCAAGCAAATGCAAGCACTTACCGTTCCGCCGAGCCGATGCTCCGAGATGTGCATATTGACAGGTCTGCAGCCCGACGCAAGCCGCTGCGGGTCTTAGGTGGGAACATGCCTCAATGAAGCGGATCGGGACGGCCGTTGCCCGCCATGATGGCGAGGCGGATGAGCTCGGCGAAGCTGCCGACGCCGAGACGACGCATGATATTGGCCCGGTGCACCTCGACGGTGCGCTGGCTGATGCCGAGGCGGAAGGCGATCGCCTTGTTGGCGAGCCCCTCGACGAGACCCTCGAGCACCTCGCGCTCGCGCTTGGAGAGAATGGCGAGGGGATCGCTGGCCGTCTCCTCCACCGGTTTTGCCAACCTTGAGCCGGCGCGCGGCTCGGCCCGCCCGGATGCAGGAGAGGGCGAGGCCAGGACGGCGAGGATGCGCTTCATGACGGCGTCGGGAAAGGGCGGCAGACTCTCCTGGTCGATCCGGTCCATCACCTGACCGAGGGCGAGGGCGCCACCGCCATCCCTGGCAACCAGGATCAGGACGAGATCCCGCCGCTTGCGCGAGATCTCCGTCATCAGGGCCATGCAGTCGATGCGCAGATCGGCTTCGAACAGCAGGACGAAGCCGGGGGCGAGATCGGCGATCTGCTGAAGCAGGCTCGCCCGGCCGTCGATGAAGCTCGCCTTCAGCCCCGCCTCGGCCAGTACCCGCCCGAGCGCGTCCCTCCGGCCCTGGCCGCTGTCCACCACATGGCAGACCGCCCGGCCGGCGGCCACGATCCCGGTGCCGAGATCCTCGCTTTGCCTGCGCTGCTGCACGTCCTGCTCCTTCCATTCGTCGACGCCGTACCGCCGGCGCCACGAGATCGCATGTCCAGTTCACACCCGTCCGAGGTGCCAGCGCAAGCACCGACATTTCGGCCGCCCGCAAGGCAGTGGGAGGGGGTGCATTCGCGGCCGCCTGTCGCGAGCCCGAAATCCGCGCCGGCAGCCGTTATCAGTTGCCAGAGCAATAGGGCAGGGGTTCGGCGAAATGGGGAATATGGTGCGGCCGGCGCGGCCGTGGCACCGGGCCAGGATGCCCCGGCGGGAGGACCGTTCCGCAGCGTCCGCTCGCCGGCCTCAGCCGGCGGTGGCGGCGAGCGCCCGGCCGAGCGGGAAGCGCTGCATGGGATCCTCGGCGGCGACGGCGGCGAGGATGGAGCGGGCGGCGTCGCAGTCCTTTTCCATCTGCCGCATCAGCGCCTCGACATCGGGAAAGGCCCTGTCGTCGCGCAGATGGGCGATCATCTCGACGGCGATCTCGCGGCCGTAGAGGTCGCCGTCGAAGTCGAAGAGGAAGACCTCGAGCACGGGAGCGCCGTTGTCGAAGGTCGGACGGGTGCCGAGATAGGCGGCGGCGCCATGGCGGACACCGTCGACGACGACCCGGGCGGCGTAGATGCCGTGCTTCAGCACATAGCCCGGCTCCATACGCAGATTGGCGGTCGGGAAGCCCATGCCGGTGCCGCGATGGGCGCCCCCCACCACCCGGCCGACGACGCGCCACCAATGGCCGAGCACCTCGGCCGCGCCGCGAACGTCGCCGGCGGCGATCAGGGCGCGCACCCGGCTCGAGGAGAACACCTCGCCTGCCTCGCCGACCGGATCGCTGACGGTGACACCGAAGCCGAAGCGGGCGCCGAGCGCGCGCATGACGTCGGGAGAGCCGGTGCGGCCACGGCCGAAATGGAAGTCGTAGCCGATCACGACATGGCGGACGGCGAGCTTCTCGACGAGGATGCCGGTGACGAAGCTCTCGGCATCGAGCCCGGCCATCCTCTCGTCGAAGGGCAGCACCACTGCCAGGTCGAGGCCCAGCGCCTCGAGAAGCCTGAGGCGCTCGGGCAGCGGGGTCAACGTGAAGTGCGGATCGGCCGGACGGAAGAACTGGCGGGGATGGGGCGAGAACAGCATGACCCCGGCGGGACCGCCGATCTCCTTGGCGATTGTGCGCGTCCGCTCCAGCACCGCCTGATGGCCACGATGGACGCCGTCGAAATTGCCGATGGCGATGGCGCCGCCCTTCAGGTGATCGGGCACGCCGGCCAGATCACCGACGACCTCGATCGATCTCGCGTGGCCACCGTCGCTCATCTCGACCTTTGCTCTCGCCGACATGCCATGAGAACGGCGACAAGGGCCGCCGCGATCCGCCTGTCCGGGGCCGCCTGGCCGGGACGCGCCAATCTAGTCAGAGCGCCCCGCGCGAGCCAGAGGTTTTGTGATCGGCCGCGCATGCCGCGCCAGGGTCGCCGCAAGCCCCGACGCCCGATGCCCGCGGACGCCGCCTCGTGAGCCCGGCGGGAACCGTTGTCCTTACCCGGCGGGGACCGCATTCTTTACTCGGCGGGGACCGCATTCTTTACTCGGCGGGGACCGCCTGGCGCCGCCAGATCACCTCATGGCCTTCGGCCGGAGTCCGTGGGATGAGGCTCGACAGCACGATGGAGCCGATCGCAAGCCCGGTGCCGAGCAGGAAGACGAGACCCGGATCACGCAGCCAGACGAGCCCCAGCGTCACCGGCAGGAAGACCGCGGCGATGTGGTTGATCGAAAATGAGACGGCGGCGGTCGGTGCGATGTCGGCCGGGTCGGCGATGCGCTGGAAGTAGGAGGCCGTCGCCATCGACATGGCGAAGAAGGCGTGATCGACGAGATAGAGGCCGGCGGCAATGCGGTGGTCCTCGACGAAGGCATAGCCGGCGAAGACGAGCGCGAGGCCGACATATTCGATCTGCAGGGCCGCCCGCTCGCCAAAGCGCATGACGAGCCGGCCGATGCGCGGCGCCAGCGCCATGTTGAACAGGTGATTGATCACGAACAGCGTCGTCAGCGCGCCGACCGAATAGCCGAACTTCTCGACCATCATCCAGCCGGCGAAGACGACGAAGATCTGCCGCCGCGCACCGTCGAGGAAGGTCAGCGCGTAGAACAGCCAGTAGCGGCCGCGCAGCACCAGATGCGTGCGCTGCTTCACGTCCTGGCGGAAATAGGGATAGCCGAGCACCACCACCGCGACGAGGGCGAGCGTCATGGCCCCGGCGAGCGCGTAGACGCGCGCATAGCCGAGCCCCAGAACGGTGAAGGTCAGATAGACGAAGCCGAACGCGGCGAGGGCCGCGAAGGATTCCGCCGAGATGATCCGGCCGAGGCCGAGCGCGGCCTGGCCCTTGGGCAGCCATTGCAGCGACAGCGACTGCCGCATCGTCTCGAAATAGTGGAAGCCGGTCGAAAACAGCAGCGTCGTCAGCAGGAGGCCCGAGGTCGTCGGGAACAGGCCGGTCAGGGCGGTGCCGGCCGCCAGCATGACGAGCGAGACGATGGCGAGCGTCTGCTCGCGCATGAAGACGATGAGGAGGATGGCACCGAAGGCGAGGAAGCCCGGGATCTCCCTCACCGACTGGAGGAGGCCGATATCGCTGCCCTTGAAGCCTGCCTCGGCGTGGGTGAAATTGTTGAGCAGCGTCATCCAGGTCTGGAACGACAGCTGGTTGGCCACCACCATCAGCATCAGGAGGCCGATGGGCGTCATGGCAAAGCGTGGCAGCAGCCGCAGATAGGGCGCGCGCGGCATCGTGTCGGGAGAGCTCATCGGGCTCCCTTAGCATGCCCGGCGGCTCATCGAGCCATGAGATTATTGCACGGCTCCGCCGACCTCCGGGCCGTCCTGGCGGGTGAGGAAGGAGGCGGCGAAGGCCCGCCGCAGCGATCGCGGCAGGGCGGCGAGCGAGCGCTTGGCGCGACCCTTGAGGCTGGAGACGACGAGCGCACGGTAGAGGCGGCCGGCCGGGCTCAGCGCCAGCGCAAAGTCGGCGGTCTCGACCACGCCGTCCGACCAGTTGAGCTTGTAGGTGTCGCCGGGCGCGAGCAGGTCGTAGCGCGCAATGCCCTCGCAGAAGGAGTGACGGATGCTGTCCTCGAGCAAGAGGCTGCCCGGGCTGTTGCGCTCGTAGTCGGGGTGGTAGACGGTGACATGGGCGGCGAAGCAGCCTTTGCTCGCGACGCCGATCTCGATGGCGGCGGCCTCGCCGCCGACCGTCAGGGCCGAGACGCGGACCGGCACCGGATGGCAGGTCGAGGCGGCGATGTCGTGGAAGAAGGCCTCCATGCGTCGGCCGACATAGGCGCGCGAGACGAGGCCTTTCGAGAGGAGCCAGTCGCGCTTCAGACCGATCGCCTCGACAGCGCGGGCGGCGGCCCGCTCGCCGGTCGAGAGACGCTCGAAGGCGATCTCGCCCCGCTCGGCGAGGCGCTTCATGTGACGGCGGCGGTTCTTGCGGTCCTTGGCGGGATAGCGCGCGACATAGGCCTCGAAGCCGGTGGCGCTCGACAGATCCAGATAGGGCGCGACCTGGATGTCGCGGCGCAGAGCACCTCTGGCGCCGAGCAGGCCTGCAACCGCCGCATCGGCCCGGACCTTGCCGAGGGCTGCCAGATCGAAGCCCGAGCGCTTGAGGAGGGACCAGCCCGCCTCGAGAAGACGCATGCGCATGGCGCCGGCCTCGACCAGCACATCGCCATATTGGCTGACCGGGTCGCCCATCCACTTGAGCACGCGGCAGCCGAAGCGGCGAACCTCGATCAGCGGCCAGATCATGGCGAGGCGACCCTCGATCCGGCCGGCAACGATCGCCAGCCGGCGTCGCTCGCAGGCTCGCCCGCCGGCTTCCAGATAATGGTTCGCCCAGTGCCAGTTCCAGTTGAAGGACTGGAAAATCTGGTGCGGCTCGCCGGCCCGCTCGAACAGATCGTTCCATTCCTGCTCGAGCAGGTCCATTCCCGTGCGTGTCGAGACGAGCTCGACGGTCAGACGGCCGGGGCTGGCCTCGGCGGGTCCCGCGGACACGGCAAGGAGCGTTTCAGAAGCGGTCGATCGGCGCATGGTGACCCGCGGTTCGAACGAGATCCCGGCAGCAAGGGCAGCCGGGCACACGCAGCGGATCGTTCAAGAAGCGTGCCACAAGCAAGGGGGCCGGCGATCGCCGCGCTCACACCGCGAGCAGGATCTCGGCGAGGCCGAGCAGGCCGAGGGCGAGCGTCAGCAGCCAGAGCAGGACCCGGCCGCGATAGGGCAGGCTGGTGCGCGAGAGGAGCGTCGCGAGAAGCAGGGCGAGGAGACCTGCAAGATTGATCGCGGCCGCGCCGCCGGCACCCAGGCCGCTCGCGAAAGAGCTGATACGGGGCAACGCGATGGCAAGGGCGATGCCGGCGAAGGTGGCGCCGAGGAGCCGCGGATAGAAGGCCGAGCCGGGTTTGGGCAGGGCGAGCGCGGCGGCGAGCGGTCCCGGCGCGACGAGGAGGAGCATGCCCGCGACGAGCTTCAGCAGGGCGTCGAGCCAGAGCACCTGATCGAGCAGCATGGGGCCTTCAAGAGCTGGCTGACGTCCAACGGCCGGCCGAGCATAGACCGGTCCAGAGCGAGCCGGCCGCCCATCAGCCTCGCCGGTATCAATCGGTCGACATCGATTTCAGGGCCGCGGTGGCAGACTGCGTCGGGCCGGACGACTGTTCGGCCGCGACCGCCGGCCGCTCGATCTGCTCGGCGCTGTAGTCGCCGACGCGGTACCTCGCCATCACCGCGCGGATCTCCTTCAAGGTGGCCGCGTCGCAATATTCGGTGGCAGGCTTCAACGCCACGCGCTGCGCAACCGCGATCTTGGCGTTCTCGTAGTTGGAGGCGATGCGCTGCAGGTCGTCCGGCGTCGCACCGAGCTGGCCTTCCCACTGCAGATAGGAAGCCTTGAGGGCGGGCTCGTCGAGAATGAAGCTGCACTTCCTGGCGCGCACCGCGTTCCAGGCGACCTGGGTGCTGCGGGTCTGGGGATCGTTGGCGAAGGCCGGGATCGCCGCGGGGCTGACGGCCGCGGTCGTCGAGGGCGAAAATCCGAGCATGCCGCCGCCTGCGCCGCCGCCACCGCAGCCGGCGAGGCCGAAGGCCAGCCCAGCCAACGTGACGGCCAGCGCCGCCGACCTCGTGGAAGTCATCATCTCGGACCTGCCTCGTGGCGCGATTCCAGGGTCGGAATCGCCTGAACCTTGCTGCAATGCGGGAGACCGTAGGAGGGGGCCGAGGCTCCTGTCAATCGGGGCGAACCGCAAGGGACGACCGAGGGTTACCGCGAGGGGCGCGGCCCCGGCCATCGGGGCTCATGAAAGAACTGCGACAATCGCAGTGGTCGCCCGCGCCCTTGTCGTGCGATGGAGAAGGGATACGGCGCCGCCGGCCCAGCGCAAGGCGCCCTTCAGGAGGAGAACGCCCGTCTTGAGCATCGCCGGTCGCAGCCGGACCTCCGTCCGCGCGTGGCGCCTCGCCCCGCAGGAGACCGGCATCCTGCTGTTCGTCGGCGCCCTCACCATCGGGGCCGGCCAAGGCGCGGTTGCCAAATATCTCTCCGGCGAGATGCCGGTGCCGCTGATCCTGTGGTGGCGCTACGCGGTCACCTTCGCGGTGATGGTGCCGATCGCGCTCGCCCGCAATGGCCGGAGCGTGCTGGTGCCCGAGCGGACGCTGCTCAACGTGGTGCGCGGCCTCCTGCTGGTCGTCGCCTCGATCGGACACGTCTTCGCGGTCAAGGGCATGCCGCTCGCCGACGCGCTCGCCATCGTCTTCGTCTATCCCTTCATCGTCACGGCGCTGGCGCCGGTCGTGCTCGGGGAACGGGTGCGGCTGGCGAGCTGGATCGCGGTCGCGACCGGCTTCGTCGGCGTCATGGTGGTGATCAGGCCGGGTTTCCACACGGTGGACGTCCATGCGCTGATGGCGCTCGTCGCCGGCTTCTCCTTCGCGATGACGCTGCTGGTGACGCGCCGGCTCTCTGTCGGATCGCCGGCGACCGTCACGGCGACCTGGACGGCGGGGACCGGGGCGGCCGTGCTGACGCTCGCCCTGCCTTTCGTCTGGCAGGCACCGACAGGCTTCGAGGTCGGGTTGCTCGTTCTCATCGGGGCGCTGGCGGCGGCCGGGCAGCTCGGCTCGATCATCGCCTGCAACAAGACCGACATGGCGGTGCTCGCCCCCTTCGGCTACTCCGAGATGATCTCGGCGACGGTGATGGGCTGGATCGTGTTCGGCGACTTCCCCGATGCGGTGACCTGGACCGGCATCGCCATCATCGTCATGAGCGGCATCTACATCGCCACGCGGACACGGGCGCGCCGGCCCGCTTGAGCGCGATTGCCGGCGGTGAACCTCAATCCGGCAGACGCACCATGTCGTGCCCGAATGTCAGCTCGGCCAGGGACATCAGGCAGCCGAGCGACAGGGTGACGGCGAGATAGAGAAAATAGCCGGACGGGCCGACCGCGCCCATCGCATGGCCGGCGATCAACGGTCCGAAGCTCGCCGCCGCGGTGTAGGCGATGAGGCCGAGGCTGGTCGCCGCCACCACCTCGCTCGCACTCGCGACATCGATCAGCCGCGCGATGGTCAGCGCATAGAGCGGGAAGGTCGTGCCGATGACGCAGGTGCCGAACAGCAGCACCACCGGAAAGGACGGCGCCGGGATGAGCGCGATGGTGAGCGAGAACGCTCCCCCGGCGAGGAATGTGCCGGTCAGCACGCGCATGCGGCCGAAGCGGTCGGCGGCGGCGCCGAGAAACACCTGCGACACCGCGCCGGCGACGACCGTGACGGCGAGATAGGTCGCAACCTCGCCTTGCGAGAAGCCGATGCCCTTGGCGTAGAGCGCGCCGAGCGAGGCGCCGACCGAGATCGACAGGCCGGCGAGCGAGGCGATGACGAGCACGCGCAGATTGCGGCCGACGAAGCCGAGCGCCGAGGCCCGGCTGCTGCCCTCGCCGACGGCGGGCGGGGCCGGGTGACGGGCCGGCTCGGGCACGAAGACGACCGGGAGCGCGGCGAGCGCCATCGCCCCCGCCGCCACCAGGAAGCCGTCCGGCCCCGGCACCAGCAGCGTCACATAGGGCGCGGCGACCATGAAGGCGATCCGCAGGCTCTCGTCGATGCCCAGCATGCGTCCGCGCGTGCGCAAGGTCGCGAGCCCGCCGATCCAGGCATCGATCACGACATAGAAGGCAACCCCGGCATAGCCGTAGAGGAACCGCAGGCCGAGCCAGGCCTCGTGCGGCAGCGGCAGGCTGAAAGCAGCCGCGGCGAGCGCGCCGAGCGCCACGCAGAGGAAGTAGCTGATCCGGTAGCCGAACAGGCGGACGAGGAAGCCGAAGGTCAGGGCCGAGGCGAGCCCGCCCATATAGAAGGTCGACTGCACGGCGCCGATGAAGCCGTCGCTCGCACCGGCTGCCGACAGAGCGAGCACGATCAGCGGGAACATCGCCCCGTTCGAGATGCCATAGAGCGGTGCGGTCAGAAAGAGGCCGAGCGCACGGCGCATGACCAAGCGCAGCGGCGGATCGGCCGGGAGGCCCGTGGCATGCGACGCCGTTGCCGACGCCCGGGGCCTCTGCCCTTCCGCATGACCTCCCGACTGACCGGTGCCCATTTCGTCGGAAAATGCTCTGGCCGCCGCATGGGGGGAGACCACAAGCTTATCGTCAGGCCGTCGCATCGGCAGAACCCTCGCCCGTCGTACCGGAGACGCCGCTCCGGAAGAACCTGACTTTGGTGTCTCCATAGATCCGCCGGTCGAGCTCGACGAGCCCGCGGACCGCCGGCTCCAGGGCATCGGCGCGCTCCTCGAGCACGACGACGGCGCCTTCGGCGAGCCAGCCACCCTCGATGGCCGCGGCCAGCGCCCGCTCGCCGAGCCCCCGGCCATAGGGCGGATCGGCGAAGACGAGGGTGAAGGGGCCGAGCCGGCCGGCGGGTCCGAGCGCGGTGGCGTCGCGCCGGAAGATGCGGGTCTGACCGGTCAGGCCGAGCGCCTCGATCGTCTCGCGGATGAGGCCGCGCGCCTCGGCCGCCTCCTCGACGAAGAGGCAGTCCGCCGCCCCTTGCGAGATCGCCTCGAAGCCGAGCGCACCGGTGCCCGCGTGCTCGAAGCCCGGCAGGCCATGCCGGAGAATGTTGAAGACGGCCTCGCGCACGCGGTCGGAGGTCGGACGGATCGCCTGGTCGGACGGCTCGGCGAGCCGGCGGCCGCGGAAGCGCCCTGCGACGATCCTCATCGCTGGCCTCCGCCGGTCGATGGCGACGAAGGCGATGGCCCTTTTGCTGGCATGGGCTCTACGCGCCGGCGCGCTTCACGGCTCGGCCGCATCATGTGCCCCCCGGCGCCCAGCGCCGCCGCCAGGCCTCGAACATCAGCACGTTCCAGAGCGGATGCTGCCAGTTGCGCCGCCCGGACAGATGCTCCTGCCAGCGGGCGCGCACGGGCGCTGCCTCGAACATGCCGCCCGCCTTCAGGCTCCGCTCGCTCAGGAGGTCCTCCGCCCAGTCGCGGATCGGACCGCGCAGCCAGCTGTCGATCGGCACGCCGAAGCCCATCTTCGGACGGTCGACGAGTGCGCGCGGGACGTGGCGATAGAGCACCTCGCGCAGGATGCGCTTGCGCGACCGGCCCTTCAGCTTCATCGCCATCGGCAGCGACCAGGCGAAGGCGACGACCCGGTGATCGAGGATCGGCACGCGCGCCTCGAGGCTGACCGACATGCTGGCGCGGTCGACCTTGGTCAGGATGTCGTCGGGCAGGTAGGTGAGGGTGTCGAGGAGCTGCATGCGCTCGATGAAATCCGGCACGACCGTCTTCACCGCCGGATCGGTCAGCCGGGTCTGCGGCTCGCGGGCGCCGGTCACGACCTTGTCGGGCTCGAGCCAGTGGCTCGTCAGCTTGCGGTAGAAGCCGTCGGCATCCTCGGCAAGGACGCCGGCGAGCTTCAGCATCTTGTCGCCGGCAAGGCGCGGGCGGACGCGGGCCGGCAGGAGGCCGAACAGCCGGTCCCAGGCGGCGGGCGAGAGCGTCTCGATGGCCGAGGCGCCGGCCGCCCTGAGACCACGCGGCACGCGCGCGACATAGCGGCCATAGAGATCGCCCTGGGCATAGCGGTTGTAGCCGGTGAAGACCTCGTCGCCGCCATCGCCCGAGAGCGCGACGGTGACGTGGCGGCGGGCCAGCGCCGAGACGAGATGGGTCGGGATCTGGGACGAATCGCCGAAGGGCTCGTCGAACATATCGGCGAGCTGCGGGATCACCTCCTGGGCCTCGGCGGGCGTGACGTAGAGCTCGGTATGCTCGGTGCCGAGATGGGCGGCGACCTCGCGGGCGTGGCGCGCCTCGTCGTAGCCGGCCTCGTGAAAGCCGATCGAGAAGGTGCGCACCGGCCGGCTCGACTGGGCCTGCATCAGGGCGACGACGGTCGAGGAATCATAACCGCCCGACAGGAAGGCACCGAGCGGCACGTCCGAGATCATGCGCTGGCCGATGGCATCCCGCAACAGCGCCTCGAGGGCATCGGTCGCCTCGGCCTCGCTGCCGGAGAAGGGATCGGCCCGGCCCGCGGCCACGACCTCGGCGAGCGACCAGTAGGCATGCTCGACCGGCTCCTTGCCCGGTTCCAGACGCAGCACATGGCCGGGGGGAAGCTGGCGGACGCCGCGATAGACGGTCAGCGGATTGGGATAGTAGTTGTGGCGCAGGAACAGCGCAGCCGCGTCGCGGTCGATCCGGCCATCGAAATCGGGGTGGGCGCGCAAGGCCCGCAACTCGGAGCCGAACAGCAGCCGGTCGCCCGCCATCGTCCAGTAGAGCGGCTTGATGCCGAGCCGGTCGCGCACCAGCCAGAGGCGGCCGCTGTCGCGCTCCAGAAGCGCGATGGCGAACATGCCGATGAAGCGCGAGACCGCCTTCTCGAGCCCCAGGCGCTCGATCGCCTCGACCATCACCTCGGTGTCGGAATGGCCGCGCCAGCCGCCTTCCGGCGCCGGCAGGTCCTTGCGGATCGCCTCGGCGTTGTAGACCTCGCCGTTGAAACAGATGACGGTGCGGCCCGAGGCCGAGCGCATGGGCTGGCGACCGGCCGGCGAGAGATCGACGATGGCGAGGCGGCGGAAGCCGAAACCGACGCCGTGCAGCTCGTCGGCGTAGGTGTTGGAGCCGTCGTCGGGGCCGCGATGGACCATCGTATCGGCCATCGCCGCGGCAATGGCGTGGAGCTCGCCCGTCGAGCGGCCGCCCCGCCGGTCGATGAAACCCGCTATGCCGCACATGATCCGTCCTCCCCTGCCGGCGGCTCGCCGGGCGGTGCATCGCCCTCGATCAGCGCTTCATAGAGCGCGACATGGGCGTCGATCATCGCCTGTCGCGAGAACAGGCTGCCGGCCCGCTCGCGCGCCCGCACCCCCATGGCGCGCATGCGCTCGCGGTCGCGCGTCAGCGTCAGGATCGCCTCGGCGAGCAGGTGGGGAGCGCGCGGCGGCACGAGGAGACCGGCCTCCGCCGCCTCGGGGCCCGGCAGCCGCGCGGTCTCGCCGCTCGCCTCGCCGGCACCGACGGCCTCGCGATTGCCGCCGACATCGGTGACGACCATGGCGAGGCCGGCTGCCATGCTCTCCAGCACCGCGTTGGAGAACCCCTCCTCGTGCGAGGCGAGAATGCCGATGTCGGCGAGCCTCAGGAGGTCGGGCACGTCGTCCCTGAGGCCGAGCCAGAGGATGCGCTCGCCGATGCCCTCGCGGGTCGCGGCCTCCTTCAGCGCCTCGCCGATGCCGTCGTCGCGTCCGACGACGAGGAGGCGCCAGATCGGCGGCAGGCTGTCGCGGATACGTCCGAGGGCGGCGATGAGGTCGGCATGACCCTTGTAGGCAATGAGATTGGCGAGCGTCACCATCACCAGGGCGCCGGCGGGAATGGCGAGCCGGGCTCGGGCGGCGAGCGCATCGAAGGGGGCGGCGAAGCGGGCGAGGTCGACACCGTTGTAGATGATCCGCAGGCGCTCGCGGTCGGCGCCCTCGTCGACGAGCTCGCGGGCCACGCGGCGGGAATTGGCGATGATGGCGGTCATGTCCCGGTGCAGCCGGTGCTCGATGCGGGAGAGGCGGGGATGCTTTGCCTGGTAGTCGTTCTGGCTGCGGCGGCTCATCACGCGCACCGGCGGTCGGGCGAGGCGGGCCGCGAGGCCACCGGCGATATAGGCATGCGGCAGGAAGAAATGCACGACCGCCGGCGGCCGCAGCAGCAGCTCGGCGAGCGCGCGCAGGCTGCCGAGGCCGAGCGCGGCACTGCGCGCAAGCCGCGAGGCGGCGATCCGGGCGTCGGAGACGAGCGGCGGGCCGACGATCTCGACACCCTCCGCGGCGAGCGCGCCGGCCAGCGCGCCGCGCTTGCCGATGAGCAGCACGGTGACCGCGAAGCCGGCCGCGACGAGGCCCGGCGCCAGCATGGCGATCTGCCGCTCCGTGCCGCCGACATCGAGGGTGCGGGCCAGGATCAGGATGGACGGTCGGCGGGGATGGTCGGAGCTCCACTACTGTCGCCGCACCGATGGCGGCGGCCGTCACCGCGAATAGCACCCGACAACTCCGGCGACGCGGCGCGCTGTCTCGGCCAGCGCGTCCGGATCGAGCGTCGGGTGGACCTCGAACATGAGACTGGTCTCGCCGAGCCGATGGGCGGTCGGACGCTCGGCGACCGCGGCCGCGGCGAACGCCGCCTCGCGGTAGATCTCCGGGCAGCTTCCGGTGAGTGCGGGCAGGCCCTCGGCCCGCAGCGCCGCGAGGATGGCGTCGCGATCGGCACCCCGCTTCAGCGCCTCGGGGCGCAGATAGCCATAGAGCTTGTAATAGGCGTGCGCGAAACCTGCGGGCGGCTCGGGGAGGTCGAGGGCGGCAAGCCCGGCGAGCGCCGTGCGCCAGATCGCGGCGTTGCGGGTGCGGGCCGCCGTCCAGCGCTCGAGCTTGCCGAGCTGGACGAGGCCGATCGCGGCCTGCATCTCGAGCATCCGCCAATTGGTGCCGATCGAGCCGTGCACGTAGCGGAAGCCGGGCGCCGCGCCTTTCTGCCGGGAGAGCTCGAAATCCTTGCCGTGGTCCTTGTAGGACCAGGCGCGTCGATAGGCGGCCTCGTCGGCGAACAGCACCATGCCGCCCTCGCCGCCGGTCGTCATGATCTTGTCCTGGCAGAACGAGAAGGCGGCGGCGTCGCCGAAGGTGCCGCAATGGCGCCCCTCGATGGTGGCGCCGTGCGACTGGGCGCAGTCCTCGACGACGAGGAGGCCATGACGGCGGGCGAGCGCCATGATGGCGAGCATGTCGACCGGCCAGCCGGCGAGGTGAACGGGCAGGATCGCCCGGGTGCGGCCATTCACGAGCGGCGCGACCGTCTCGGCCGAGATATTGCCGGAGGCGGCCTCGACATCGGCAAAGACCGGCGTGGCACCGACGGTCGAGACCGCCGAGGCGGAAGCGATGAAGCTGCGCGAGGTGACGATGACCTCGTCGCCGGGGCCGATGCCAAGGGCGATCAGGGCGAGCTCGAGGGCGACCGTGCCGTTGAACACGGCGATGGCATGATCCGCGCCGAAATGGCGGGCAAAGGCATCCGCGAAGGCGATCACGCGCCCGCCGGTCCACTGGTTGACACGGCCGGAGGCGAGCACCTGCGTGACGGCGGCGATCTCGTCGGCCTCGAAGCGGGGCCAGGAGAGGGGCGGCGAAACGGCTGCGTCATCGGCGGCGCCGCCTGCCTTGCAGGTCGAGGCGGCCGGAGCCGCCGGGCGCGATCCGGGAACGTCCGCAACGGGGGCCTGATCAGGGAGCCTGTGCCTCTGCACGCTTTCGTTCTCCCCGCGACCGCCCGTCGAGGAACGGGCAAACCCATGGATTCGGCCGAGCCGTCCTGCCGATCCATAGCCCGCCGGACCGTTCGTGCCAACTGGCGGAGGGAACATCCCGCGCCCCACTTGCGACGCAGGTTGGCAGGCCGGGTCAATCCTCGAGCTGCAGCGCGATCCGGGTCTTCCGGTTGACCATCCGCACATCGTAGAGCCGCTCGGCGCGCTGCCGGCTCGCCCGCGCCATGGAGGCGATGAGATCGGGGCGCTTCAGGAAGAACTCCATGGCCTCGACGAGGCGATCGGTGTCGGCGACCGGCACCTTGAGGCCGTTGACCAGTTCCTCGACCGTGTCGCGACAACCATTGGCGTCGGTGGTGATGACCGGCCGCCCGACCGCCATGGCCTCGAGAACCGTGCGCGGCATGCCCTCGCCATAGGAGGGCAGCACGTAGACATGGGTGCTGCCGAGCTGGGCGGCGATGTCGCTGCGGGGTCCCAGATAGGCGACATCGCCGGCATAGTGGGCGAGTTCGCTCTCGCCAAAGCCCGCCGGGCCTCCTTCCCTCGGCCCGATGAGCCGGAAAGTGGCGCGGGCGCCCCGTGCGCGGATGCGTCGGGCCGCCTCGCAGTACTCGAAGATGCCCTTGTAGCGGACGAGGCGGGCGATCATCAGGAAGGTGAGGCCGTCATTGAGCGGCGGCAGCGGCTGCTCGGGAAACTGCCGCAGGTCGACTCCCGAGCCGCCGACGACATGGAGGGCGAGGTGACGGGGAACGAGGCCGAGCCCCTGGAGCTGCCGGCGGTCGTCGTCATTGTGGAAGATGGCGGCGTGGCTGACGCGGAAGGCCGAGCGGTAGAGCTGCTTCGTCACCTGGCGGACGAGGGCGAGCTTCAGGCTGGGCTCCTTGAGGAAGGCGTAGCCGAGCCCGGTCACCATGGGGGCGATGTGGGGAACGCCTGCCCGGTCGGCGGCAAGCGCGCTGTAGATGGCGGCTTTGGGCGTGTAGCCGGTGACGACGTCGGGCCGCCAGTTGCGGAAGATGGCCGTCAGGTTGCGCAGCGTGCGCAGGTCGGCGAAGGGGTTGAGCCCGGTGCGCTCGAGAGGAACGGTGCGGCAGGCGATGCCCTCGCGTTTCAGCCGCTCCTCGGTCGGCCGGTCGAACTCGGGCGCGAGCGCCAGCACCTCGGCGCCGGCGGCCCTGATTTCCTTCAGGAGCTCGCCGCGGAAATTGACGAGCGAGGGGGCGTAGGAGGCGAGGATCGCCAGACGCTTGCCGCGTGCCGTCATGGCCGGTCCGCGGGCTAGTGCAGCGTGCGCCGACCGGCCGGCGCCTCGATCCGCGCCTCGATCGGTTTCTGCAGATGGCGCGTCTCTGGCGTGTAGCCCTCGACGGTGCGCTTCAGCACGACATGAATCGCCTCGACATCGTCGAGCGCCATGGCGGTGGAAAGCGCCTCGAGTTCGCGCTCGACCTCCTTGGTCGTCAGCGAGGGCTCCCAGCAGCGGCCGATGCGGGCATGGGGCGTGCCGGTGGTGTTCTCCCCGATCAGCAGCTCCTCGGTCAGCTTCTCGCCGTGGCGCAGCCCGGTGTACTCGATGGCGATATCGCCGTTCGGGTTCTTGTCGTCCTTCACCTCGAGACCCATCAGGCGGATCATCGAGCGGGCAAGGGTATCGATCTTCACCGGCTCGCCCATGTCGAGCACGAAGACCTCGCCGCCCTTCGCCATGGCGCCGGCCTGGATGACGAGCTCTGCCGCCTCGGGGATCGACATGAAATAGCGGTTCATCTCCGGGTGGGTGACGGTGACCGGCCCGCCGTCGCGGATCTGGCGGCGGAACAGCTTGACGACGGAGCCCGAGGAATCGAGCACGTTGCCGAAGCGCACCATGGTCATCACGGTCCGGCAGCCGGGCTCGGCGGCATGAGCCTGCAGGATCAACTCGGCCATGCGCTTGCTGGCGCCCATGATGTTGGTCGGCCGGACCGCCTTGTCGGTCGAGACCAGCACCAGGCGCTCGACGCCGGCCTCGCGCGCGGCATCGGCCACGACCTTGGTGCCGTAGGTGTTGTTCTTGATGCCGACGACCGGGTTCAGCTCGACGATCGGCACGTGCTTGTAGGCGGCGGCGTGAAAGATCGTGTCGATGCGATGGTCGTCGATGGTGGCGGCGACGAGGCCGGCATCGAGCACGGAGCCGAGCACCGAGACGATCTCGACGGGCACCTCGGAGAGCTCGACCGGCAGATGGCTCGCCGCCTCGTTCAGCTCCTGGGCGATCTGGTAGAGGGCGGCCTCGGACAATTCGAGCAGCACGAGGCGCTTGGGCTGAAGCCTCAGGATCTGGCGGGTCAGCTCCGAGCCGATCGAGCCGCCGGCGCCGGTGACGAGCACCGACTTGCCCTTGATCGTCAGCTCGAGCAGGGCCGGATCGGGCGGTACCGGATCACGGCCGAGCAGGTCGTCGGCGCTGATGTCGCGCAAATCCGAGACCTCGACCTTGCCCGAGGCGATGTCCTCGATGGCCGGCAGCGTCTTGACGACGACGGGGTATTTCTCGAGCCGCTTGATGATGGTGCGCCGGCGCCGCCGCGACACTTCGGGAATGGCGAGCAGCACCTCCTTGACGCCCTCGCGCTCGATCAGCTTGGCGATCTTCAGCGGCCGGTAGACCTTCAGGCCGGCGACCATCTGGCCCCAGAGCGTGCGGTTCTCGTCGATGATACCGACCGGGTTGTAGTCGTTGGAGGTCTTGAGGGCGTGGACAAGCTGCACGCCGGTTGTGCCGGCGCCGTAGATCACCACGTTCCGCTTGATGCCGGTCGGGGAATAGATCGGATAGGGAATGCCCTTGAGGAGTATCCACGCTGCGACCTGCCGGCTCGCCCAGACGAGGCTGGCGGAGAGGACGAAGAAGATGATGATGGTCGAGCGGGGCAGCAGGCCCTTCACGCCGGCAAGCAGGTAGAACAGGCTCCACAGCAGGATGGCGGCGCCGACGGCGGTGAAGATGCGCGTGGCGGCGTGGGGGCCGATGAAGCGCGTCACCAGCCGGTAGAGGCCCATATAGTAGAAGGTGACGATGCCGATCACCGGCGCCATCAGGAGAACCAGCGCGAAGGTCAGGCTCTCGGGCACGTAGAAGACGCTGAGGCGCAGCGAGAAGCCCGCCCACAGCGAGAACAGCAGGATCGCGAAATCGTTCGCGATCAGGACCGCGCGTTTGGGGTAGCGCCCCAGATTGACGATCCGTTCGCGCCAGGTGGCGGAAGTGGTCATGGGGAAATCGTCGAAGCTCGATTCGTTGGCGGTCCCGCTGGGGCGCGACACTAGTTTCACACCGCGGCCTCGGCAAGTCCGGCGATCGGACGAGGGCCTGTGACGGATTTGCCCCCTGCCCGCAATTCCGGGCGGGCCTTCGCCCGTTCCGCCATGCGAGGGCCGCAATCGACCGCTCTCCAGGCACGGTGCGGACGTCCGGAGCATTCAGACGGCGTTCATGTGAACGGGATTATAAGAAAAATCGCGATTGGCGGGTCAGACGACGGCAAGGGCCGAAGCGGCTGCCAGGGACCGACGCGCAAAGGACGGATGCGGCCGGCCGCGGCGGGATGCCCGGCGAGGCGAGCAGAAACAAGAACGAAGCGGGACCTCGCATACGAGCGGGGAGACGACATGAGCAAGTCCAGGCAGGCACGCAACGACATTCTCTGGCTGGTGATCGCGTTCCTGATCTTCGCGGGAGCCCTCGGCATCTCGGTGCTCAGGTTCGGCGAGCCGGCCAACGCAGGCAACAGCTGCACGTCGAGCTGCCGGGCGCAGCTCTCGCAGTGCCTGCAGGGCGGCGGCAGCGCGCAGAGCTGCAAACAGGCCTACTCGTCCTGTGTGAACAGGTGCGTCGGCGGCTGAGCGCCATGCTTTCGCTCGCCGGTCGCGGCGGGTGGCGGTCCCTTCCCCTCAGATGAGCATCCTGGTCGGTATCGACCAGGGCCGAGATCCCGGACAGCCGTTGGCGCGGCTTCCGGGATGCCCGGTGGCGGGGCGGTGATGTTCACGGCCTCGATGCCCTCGGCGCTCGCAATTCGGCCGATCGGGCTCGCAATCAGTTCAGATAGCCGCTCTGGCCGAGGTCGACCACGAAGCCGAGAAGCGCAAGGCCGAGCACCACGAAGGCGATGTAGTACATCAGCTTGTGGTTGCCGGAGATCATCCGCTCATATTGCTCGGCCGTGACCGGCTGGCCGGCCGCGGTGATCTCGCCGGCCTTGTCCCAGGGCGGGGTGGTCCCGTGCATGGCCGCCACCGCATGGCTGCCGACCCGCACGATGCCCTTGTCCGACACCGGAACGCCGGCCCGCCGGGCGATCTCCTCGGCGATCTCCCCGACCTTGAAGCTGGAATCCTCCGAGGTCTCGTGCTGGTAGCCGAGATGGATGCGCTCGCCGTCCTTGGTGACGACGCAGGCCGCCTTGAGGAGCGTCGGCACGCCGGCCGCCTTGTAGATCTCGCCCCGGGTCTCGACCGCGGCCACCTGATCATAGGGGATCTTGCGCTTCACATAGGAGAGGGTCGGCGTCGAGCCGCGCCAAACCGGGACGCACAGGCCGACCGCCGTCTCGCCGAGGTCGACGCGCTTGCGATAGGTGTAGACGACATGGGCGATCAGCAGCAGCAGGCAGACGCCATAGATCGCGATGGCGATGGCGAGGGTCAGGGCGTTGCCGAGAATGCCGTGGCTCAGCCAGAAGACGAGCGTCGCCACCATGGCGACGAAGAAGAAGCCGAGCAGCAGCATGGCTGCCGTCAGCCAGAACTTCATGCCGGCGCCGGTCTTGTAGATCGTGCGCGGGCCGGCCGGCCGCACTACCTCGGCCACTCCTGCGGTCGCCGTCTCACCGGCGGACGCTTCCACCTGTTCCGTCATCGCGGACGCTCCTCGCTCGCTGGCTCATGACCCCGACCAGAGACGGCGCAGCCGCCCTCGCGGCGTCTTCTGTAGATCCGATCCGGGTTCCTGCCGGCCCGTGGCTAGCGGGACCTCGATCCCGCCGGCATCCTCGAGGAGCCAGCCGGATGCTGCACTCCCGATCATTTGATCGGCCGTTGACGAGCCTGCCGGGACGGGAACCCCTATATCCAAGGCCGACATCATAGCCGCCAACCGTGGAGACCGCCATGCTGCTCGCCCGCACGCGAATGCCGACCCCGGCCGAGGCGCTGCCCGGCCGGCCCGAGCCGATCCCGACCGCCAGCCACCACT